>JAXMCQ010000021.1:0-107801 GCA_046349315.1 Hyphomicrobiales bacterium
GCATCGAATGTGCGGTCCTCGCCGTATGCGGCTGGGAGGACAGTTATTCCTCGGCCGTCGGCCGCCTGCTCGCCGGCCTTTCCGCACCGAAGCGCGCGATCATGGGACCGTGGACTCACTCCTATCCGTGCCGCGGCGATCCGGGTCCGCGGATCGGTTATTTGCAGGAGGCCTTGCGCTGGTGGAAATATTGGCTGGCCGGCGAAGACACCGGCATCATGGACGAGCCGCTCTATCGCGTCTGGATCCATAGCGAGGAGCGTCCACGGCCCTGGTACAAAGATCACGCCGGCTCGTGGGCGGCTGAGGAAGCCTGGCCGAGCCCGCGCATCGATTGGCGGGAGTATCATTTAAATGCATCCGGCCTTGAGCTCACGGCCAAGGCCGGGCGCGATATGGCGGTATGCTCGCCGGCAACCGCCGGCACGGATTACGGCCGTTGGGGCGGCTACGGCGGTGAATCGCCCGATCTCGCCATCGATCAGCGCCGCGAGGACGGCCAATCCCTGTGTTTTGATACGGCACCTCTGGATGCCGACCTGACTCTGCTCGGTGCGCCGGAACTCAATCTCGAGCTTATGGTCGACTCGCCTAAGGTGAATTTGGCGGTGCGGCTTTGCGACGTCTACCCCGATGGCACTTCGGCGGTGGTGACCTATGGCGTGCTCAATCTCAGCCATCGCAACAGTCACGAGAGCCCGAAAGACTGCCCGGTTGGCAAAAGTTTCAAAGCGACCATCAAGCTCCATGATTTCGCGCGCACCATCCCGAAGGGCCACCGTCTTCGCTTGGCAATCCAGACTCAATTCTGGTTCGTGCTCTGGCCGCAGCCCGATCTCGCAACAGCGACTGTGCAAAGCGGCACGTCGCGCCTGCGTTTGCCGGTGCGCCCACCCTCGCCTCTCGACCGGAAGGTCCGCTTTGAGCGGCCCGAGATTGCGCCGCCCGTTCCGTCAACCGAACTCTTCGCCGGTCGTGCCGAAAAGCATGTCGAGGACGATCTCGGCACAGGAGTGAGGACCATTCGCCTTCTCAACGACGCAGGGACTATGCGATTGGACGATCGCGACATCGTCACCGCCTCCTCGTCGCGCGATACATTCACCATCCATCCCGCCGACCCTTTGTCGGCGAAGTTGGTGAGCGAGTACCGCTGGTCGATGGTGAGCGGCGAGGCTGATACGGAAGCCCGCAGCCATACCGAGTTTTCAGCAGATCGCCAGAATTTCTATCTGACCTGGCGCATCGAAGCGCTGGAAAGCGGCCGCATCATTCACTCTAAGCAGGAAACGCGGAAAATCCCGCGAGACTTCTGCTGAGGTTTGACGAGGTGAATTTGAATGCTTGCCTAGCGGCGAGCGATCATGCCAGATCGATGGTTTCGAACCGAGACGAGCCAATCTTAGGTCATGGCGGTCAACAAGGAAGCAACTGAATCAACAGTCCGTGGCCATGCGCCGGCGGAGAAAGCGGTGCCGCGCTTTGCGCGTCAGGCTCGCGATGTCCGCCGTCAGATGCTGATCGAAGCGGCAATACGTTGCCTGGCGCGCGGCGGAATCGCGGCTTTCACGGTCGATCAGATATCACATGAGGCGGGGGTCTCGCGCGGTCTCATCAATCATCATTTCAAGGGCATCGAGGACCTGCTCCAGGCGGTCTATGAGGTGATGACCCAGTCCATGGGATTGGCTGCGCGCGCCACGTTGTTTGTTGATGGCGGTGCGCGCGATCAGCTCGACACCGTGCTCGATGCGATGTTCACGCCGCCGATGTTTTCCAAGACGAGTCTGAGAGCTTGGCTGGCGCTGTGGGGCGAAGTGGCCACCAACAGCCGGTTACGCGCCGCACACAGGCGATCCTACGACACCTATCGCCAGGCCTTGACCGATGCGATATCCGGCATTGCTCGGGAAAGATCAAAGCGCGTCGATGCCAAAGCACTTGCCACGACCTGCATCGCGCTCATGGACGGTCTGTGGATCGAATGGTGCCTCGATTCGTCGGTCGTCACCCGGGACGGAGCAAAACGCGCCGTCTACGAGGTCATCGAGGCTCGTCTGGGGAAGTTGAAGTACCAGCCCGGAAAATCATGAGGCTTGTCTCCCGCGCCTCAATGATCTGGAGGTCCCAGCGGCACTGGGCCGCTCGCGGCAAGCGCCCCATCTGCATCATGGCGTTCGCTGCCCGTGAGTGGCGGGCAAAAAATGCTCAAGAGATGGAGGTCCGTGCTGGCGCGAAGGCGGTGGCGGTCCTTCGGTCCCACTGTGTAGGACATGCTCTGTTCGAGTCTCCAGGTCTCGCCGCTGGCGAGGTCGGTCACCTCGCCGCGGCCGGAGATGACATGGTTCGCCTCCCAATGGTGTTTATACCAGAGGACGGCTTCGCCGCCTGCGTCGAGATGAACGTCTGAAAATCCGAAACCGATGTCGTCGGTTTTTGTCAGCATCCGGATCGTGCGCGCATGGCCGTCTCCGAGGGCTATTTCTTGTCCGGCCCGGCGCATCCTGTCGGCACTTTTGACGAACATGCGCCGTTCGGTCGGCTCGATCGGACCGCTTGCCTCATAGCCGCCCTCACTGTCGAAGCGCTCGTCGCCTTTGAGCGGAGGGCAGAAGATGCTCACATAGTGGCTATCTTCCGTTATGAGGAGCCGATGCCGGTCATTGGGCCCGACGATATAGAGGACACCGGCCTCGAGAAGCCACTTGTGACCGTTTGTCAGGTCGCTGACTTCGCCCTTCCCGGAGATGATGTAATTCGCCTCCCAGTGGTGCTTGAGCCAGATAGTCGCATCCACGCCCTTTCTGACCCGGTTCTCGTTGTAGGAAAAGCCCACACGATCTGTAGCCGTCAGGAAGCGCGCCGAACGGAAAGTATCATTATGCAGTGGATATCTGATCCGGCCGAGTCTTTCGAGCTCATCGAGGGTGCGAATGAACAAGCGGCGTCTCGGCGAAATCCCGTTATTGGTTGGACTCCCCTGCCGCTTGCATACTGGGGCACTCGCCAGAGCGTAGCACGTCGGAACACTTGGCGCTGCGGCGGAAGTCATCATAATAGACGGTCCACACGCCGGGATGCCCTGCCCTATACGGGCCGAACTTGAAGTATTGATACTTCCCGAGGCCGGCATCGCCATGGCCGATATGGCCGGTTATGCTCGCTACCCGCTTGTTGTTGGCGAAGATCTCGATCCGGCCGGAACCGTCCGGTCCAGGCTTCGTGTAGATCGCGAAATCAATCCACCCTGAGTTCGGTGCCGGCAGATTGCCATAGGTCGAAATGCGAATTTCGTCCGTGCAGGCATTGTAGTTTGCGCCGTCATCAGGCTGCCAGTCAGAATTGGTGGCGACCAGCGCACGCGTTTGGTTCGTGTCGGGCCTGAGCCAGACCTGCGCCTGTCCCGGCGGGCATACCACCGCCTCACCCTCGGCAAATTGCTTCGTGGCATGCACGAGATTAGTCTCGACTGTCGCGAACAGCTTCCCCTTTTTCAACCGCAGGGCCAGGAACGGACTGAAATCGCCCTTGGCATCGGGACCGATCTCGCGCTTCCACTGGGCGATCAGATAGCGATGGTCGTCGGTCGGAATTGGATCGGCAAGCTTGACTGCGAATCCGAACCAAGCGCCTCGGTCGTAGGGAACACGGTTCTTGGGGTCGTCCCAGATCTCGGCACGTTCGCTGCAATCTTCATCGGCCGGATCGCAAAGCGGGACGACGGATAGTTTCAGCGCGCCCGTCGGCGAATAGACGACATCCTTTTGGAATTCGAGCTTGCCGGCGCTCTGCTCGAAGTTCTTCTTGTACCAAAGCCCCGCTTCGGTCGAAAATTGCGGACCGTCCATATTGTCGCGAACCGGCGCTTCCCAGCTCTCCTGGGCGGAGGCTGGTACGAGCGCGGCGCAGATGAGAAAGGCGGCGCCTAGGAGGCGAGCGCTTCGGACGGCGGCAGGCGTTTCGAATCGCGATGCAGAAGCACCACATTCTCGGCGTCGGAATAGCCGTCTTCCTCCAGACGATCGGCGAATTTGCACATCTCCTCCGTGATCACTTGCCCGGGTTGCGGGGAATAGACCGTCATCTCCTGCTCGACGCCCCGCAGCTTCTCTCTACCGAGTTCCGTCCAGGCGCCGCCACAATATTCGACGAACGCCTCGCTCGCAATGAGCGAAGACGGGTATTTCTTCGTCAGAGACTCAAGCCGTGTCACCTCGTTCACCGCACGGCCGAAGGCGGAAAATGTCAGACGATCCTGCAAGCCGACATTGCCGAACATCACATTCCCGACATGCAAGCCAATTCCGAAGCCGATCTCATCATCATTGGCCTCCCGGCGATGACGATTGAAATCCGCCATGCGCCAAGTGGCGATTTCCGCGGCCTTGAGAGCCCTTCGGCACGCCTCCTGGCTTTCGGCGCGATTTCGCTCGCACGGATAGACGGCGAGAAACCCGTCTCCGAGAAAGCTCAATATCTGCCCTCCCTCCATCGCAAATGGCTTTGCAATGGCATCGAAGAACTCATCGAGCGTGTCGATATAGCCTTGTCGTCCGAGCTTCTCCGAAAACTCCGTGGAGTTGCGCATGTCGCCCATAACGAGTGCGGCCCTGATCGTTTCGCCATCGCCGCGCTTGATCTGCCCACTCATCACCCGCCTGCCCGCATCGCCGCCGAGATAGGTGGTGAGCACATTGCCGGCGAGGCGCTTCAAGACTGCCATTTTTGAAGCCAGCGCGAGCTGGCTCTGAATTTTGAGGAGTGCGGCGATATCGGCATCGATGAATCCGCCCGGACGGTCGGTCGACCACGAGCCCATCATGCCTTGCGCCCGGCCATCATCCTCCACAGGCTCGAAGGAATGCACATAAGCAAGATAATCGGTCATGCCTTCTTGCTTGAGTTCTTCGAGGATCGGAAACTCGCTCGTTTCTTCCGGCGTAATGCGGCGGCGCAAGTAATCGAGCTTATTACTGAGGAGGACGTAATAAGGGCTCTTGCGGAAGCGGTCGACCTGGTTATTGCGGACGTGCCGATAGGCTTCGATCTTGAGGCCGTCTATGCGGCGCCAGGTGAAGCCGACCGCGCGATAAAGCGGATGCAGGATCGAAAAAGTGACTTGTGCGCGGGCGATCGGCAGGCCTGCCGCGGTGAGCCGATCGAAACAACCGCGTGCGATTTCGTCGAGCTCGGCGCCGGTGAACGCAACGCGCGTCAGCCAGTCGCCCACCTGATCGACGAGAATATTGGACGGTGCGAGAGCGGGTGTCATCGCGGTGTTCCTCTGCGGGCAAGAAATACGAAATCGGTATGTTTCGGAACGCGCTTCAAGAGCACGCCGAACAGGCAGTAGCCAAGCAGCGAGCCGTGATGGCGCGGCCGCGCGGTATGGAGCTTGTCGCTGAACAATCGTCCCAGCCGCCAGGTGGCCAGCACCGTGCGCAGGCGGCGCGAAAGGAAATTGCCGCGCAGCGTCTTTTCTAGCAAGTGAGGGTGAACGGCGAGTTGCACGCCGCGAAGGTCGTAATCGGCGAAGCGGGCGATTTCCGAGGCAGCCGGATATTCATAGCCTTCGATATCGATCTTGACGAAAACCGGACCTGCTTCTGCCGATCGCATGATATCGGCAACACGCCAGCCCCTGACGCGGGTCGCCTTTCCGCCGCCGCTTTCAAGCAGGCTCGATTCGGAACTGCCGAACCAATCGACTTCATGAAGTTCGACTTCGCTGTCGAGAGCCAGAGCACCTTCGAAGAGGGTGAGGTTCGGATAACGGGGCGCGTAGGTCTTCAGAATTTCGAGGCAGGCGGGATCCGGTTCGACCACGATGACCTGGCGGGCAAGCCCCGCCGCCCAGAATGGCGTGGCTCCGATCCATCCTCCGATATCAACATAAGTCGTTGAGGAGTCGACATATTCCTTCAGGGTTTCGAAAGTCGCAGGCTCCCAGGCGCCTGCCTTGAGGCGGGCGTAGAATTTCCTGTAACGGGGCAGATCCGGGAAGGAGACTGTCCGGCCGAAATACGTGATGTCGATCGAATCCATGTGCCGGCCCTATTTGGTCACGCAATTTGGCTTTTGCAATCAGGCACCTGCGCGAAACCCCTGCCCTTCATGGCGGCCAGGATTGCGCGCGCTTCAGGGGTGGTGGCGAGGTCTTCCAGCCCGACCGAGAGGCGCCGGCGCCAATTGGGCCGCTCGCGATCCGTGCCAGGCACGTTGATCGGCTCCGTTTCACCAGACAAATCATCGGCTTGTACAAGCGCGACCCCTGCCCCGCTCTGCGCCAGGAGACGGTAAGCGTCCGCTTCAATATTGCCGTTTACGTCAACGCCAAATCTTTGGAGAGCTTCTAGCAGCGCGTTGCGGTCGACCGCATCCTGCGCAAGTCGGGCCTTCAAGGTTGGCAGGTCATGAGATGAGAGGCACGCGACGGCGAGGTAGGGCCAGGCGCGCGGATCCTTTAGTTGCTGGTTATCCCGTTCGAACCATAGGACCTTGTAAGACAGGATGTTAGCAGCAGAAAGATGCTGCCGCAGACCATCGGGAACCGTGCCCAGATCCTCGCCGATCAGCACGCATTTTGCGGCCTGGGCTTCGGCCGTTGCGGCGGACATCAAACCCTCGAGCGGGAACGTCACATACGCGCCTTGCGACCCGGTAGCGCCCTTCGGCACCCAGAATTGCCGAGCAAAACCAAGCACATGATCGATACGCAGGAAGCCCGCATGGCGCAGATTGGGCTCGAGTATGGCGCGGTAGGGCTGAAAATCGAGATCGATCAAAGCCTGCGGGCGAAACGGTGTCAGATTCCACACCTGGCCGTCCGCGGCAAAGGGGTCGGGCGGTGCACCGATCGACACGTCTTTGGCATAAATATCTGGATTCGCCCAGATTTCACCGCCGTCGTCGGCGACGCCAAGCGCCAGATCGGCATAGATGGGGGCCCCTTCCTGGCTCGCTTCGGCGAGCTGGCGCATGGCGAGCTGCTGCAGGAAAATGCGGTAGCCAACCTCTTCCCGATTGGCGGAAGCGAAGGCCCCTACTCCCGAAGCCCTTGAATTTTCAAGGCCTTTTGGCCACTTCGCGCCGTCGACGGTACCGAACTTGAAGGCGATGGCCTCGAAAATCGCATGCTGGGTCAGAGCCTCGTCGGCAGGCTCTGGCGTGCTCGTCTTATAGAGCGCGCGGAGGCGCCGGTCCTTTTCCGCCCAAAGGCTTGAGTAATCGATGTATTTTGCTGGTCTTGCTTGTGGCATCCCATCGACATGGATGTAGATTGGGTCGATGAACCGCCGGTCGGAAGGCTGGTAGGGGCTCATCCGCTCGCGATTGGTCGGAAAGAGATGGTGCAGCGGATTGATCCCGGCAGTATAGGCACCGACGGAGGTCGTGAACTTGCAGTATTCGCGCAGCGTCTCAAAGTCACCGCAGCCGGTATCATCCTTTGTCTTGAGCGTATAAAGATGGGCGGCGAGGCCAAAGAGCTTTATTTTGTCTTCCAGCTCCGAAGTTAAATAATTGCCGGCGATCGGGTATGGCTTAGATTTACGTGCGATTTGCGCATAGAGACTGTCCCAGGCAGCGCGGGCATTCGAATAATCGATGCCCATGCTGGTGAGGAGGGCACGTTTGGTGTCGATCGGGACATCCGTCTTGTTGCCGTCAATATCCCACCAAATCGGTTGGATGCCGGCGGATTCTGCAAGCTTTTCAAGGAGTTCGTCGGGAGTACCAACGGTCTTGCCGGTCGCGCGAACCTCCAGACAGAATGCCACCGAGCGGGCAGGGACGGCCACTGGAGCGTCCTCCCAAAGATAGGATGCGCGCGGCGAAGGCATTGAAATGCTTATGTTTTCTGAAGATCCGTTGATCCAGACGCACAGCCGGTCGCCGCCGCCATAGACCGTAAAACCGAGCGTCTGGCCGTTCGCCCAATCGGAATCGCCCATTTTGCGGCCATCCAGGTGCAGCCATACCACATCCGGTAGGCCTGTGGCGTCGATCGGCTCGCCGGTCAGCCAGCGGTCGGCGAAAAGTCCCGCATGTCGGCGTCGGAAATCGGCCAATTTGCACGTAAAATCAAAGCGTTCCCGGTCCATGCCGGCCCAGTCGAGCCAGGTCACGGCATTGTCCTGGGCATAGGCGTTGTTGTTGCCGCCTTGCGTCCTCCCGAACTCATCGCCCGCCGTCAGCATCACCGTTCCGCGCGACAAAAACAGCGTTGCGAGCAGCGATTTCACGTCATTTGCGCGGTGATTTTCCACGTTTTCGCGAACCAAGTTTGGTTCGTGCGCCGCGTTGTCGGCAGAGGCTCCGGGCGGACATTCTGTCATTCTGCCGAACGACAGAATGTCCGGCGGCCAGCCCTCCACACCGTTATTCCATGAAAAGTTGTTGTCGGTCCCGTCCCGGTTGTATTCGCCATTGGCCTCATTGTGCTTGGCCGAATAGGCGACGACATCCGCCAGCGGGAATCCATCATGCGCGGCGAGGTAGTTGACGCTCGCCGACGGCAGCCGGTGCGTGCCGCGGAAGATGTCGGACGAGCCGGAGAGCCGCGTCGCAAGCGCCCCGAGCATGCCGCGATCGCCGCGCCAGAAGCGGCGGACATCATCGCGGTAGTGATCGTTCCACTCGCCCCAGCGCCCCGGAAACTGTCCCAGCCGGTAGCCCCCCGGTCCGACATCCCAGGGCTCGGCGATCATCGTCAGTTCACGGAGCAATGGATCGGCGTCGATCGCCGCCAACAAGGGTGCGTCGGTCGTGAAGCCTTGATCGGTGCGCCCCAGCACCGTCGCCAGATCAAAGCGGAAACCGTCGAGGCCGGTCTCGTGCGCCCAGCGCCTGAGCGAGTCGAGTGCCAATCGCGTGACCGGCGCGACGTCCAGCGCCATGGTATTGCCGCAGCCCGTATCGTTGATGAGCCGGCCGGGATCATCATGGGCATGGCGGAAATAAAGCGCATTATCAAGGCCGCGCAGCGACAATGTCGTGCCTTCGACATCGCTTTCGCCGGTGTGGTTGAGCACCATATCGAGGATGACGGCGATGCCGGCCGCATGGAGTGCGGCAATGGTATCGCGAATTTCTGCAAAACCGCCGGGTGCCAGGCGCGGATCGGGCGCCATGAAGGTGACGGGATTGTAGAACCACGCATTATGGAGGCCGAGCGCCGGCAAATGGCGTTCATCGATTGCCGCAGTCAGCGGCATCAATTCGATGGTATCGACTCGAAGCTTGGTCAGGTGCTCGATGATGGCGGGATGGGCAAGTGCGGCGACGGTGCCGCGCTGCGCCTCCGGTATGGCCGGATGAAGCTTGGTGAAGGCCTTGACGGCGATTTCGTAAATGAAGCCGGAAGGGCCGGCGCGGCCGAGCCGCTGGGCAGGGGAGGGGGACGGTTCCCCGATAATGCTTTTCGGCATGAAGGGCGCGGTATCGACGGCGCGGTCGGGCGGCAACTGCAGCTCGGGGCGATGCTCAAAGGCACGGTCGAAGGCAAAGGCATAAGGATCGGCGAGGAGCTTTTTCGGATCGAAGCGATGGCCTTGCGCTGGATCCCACGGGCCTTCGGTACGCAGGCCATACCGCGCGCCGGGCTTGATGCCGGGAATGAAGCCCGAATGGACATCGCCCAATCGCTTCTCGAGCGGTACCCGTAATGTCTCGAATGCGCCGGCCTCGTCATAAAGGCAAAAATCGATACGGCTCGCATGGCGCGACACGACGGCGACGTGAACGCCATCGGGCAGGACGGTCACGCCGAGCGAAGAGGGCAGGGGATCTGGCATTCGACGAAGCTAGCACGCCTGCGCGGGGGGGCCAGCAAAGTCGAAAGACAGGGTGAGGAAAGGGTTGGTGGCGCTCAGCAGTCGCCCATCATGGGCGAGCATAATGGCCCGGGGAGTTAGGAGGACCGCAATGCCTTGCGAAGGGAAGCGACCCCACCCGGCGCTTCGCGCCACCCTCCCTGACAAAGGCGACGGGTCGAAGAACGTAACGGTTGGTTCTCCCCGTCCATTTGCCGCGCGGGATTAAGACTGCCTGAGAGGTGGTGCGGGCTGCGACGCGAAGGCGTCGCGGATTCGCCCACTCCCTCGGGCTCGCACCGCAGGCGCTCCTCACCGAACACGCGCACAATAAATTTGCGGGAACGGCCGATCGGCGCGACCGAGGCTGGAACTTCCGGGAAACTTCGGACTTCTGGTCCCAGCAATGAGGACCGACATCATGATGAGCAATGACGAAGTGGCCGGAGCCGCTTTCGGCGAACCAATGACAAGCGAGCGAAATTCAGTGACCTCGTCGGAACTTGTCGACAAGGTCCTGCAGGCGTCGAAGAATTTGGGCGGTGTGGTAGGCAAAGAGGCCCGCGCCATGATGGGCCGCGTCACCGAACAGTTGAGCGAGACGGCGGAAGCCGGTGTCGATCGTGGCGCCGATGCCTTGGGAAGCCTGGTGCGCGCGATGCACGCTGCCGGCAACGAGGTGAATGTGGACTCACCGGGCCTTGCAAGCAGCATCGACGAAGCTGCTGGCCACGTCGAAGCGTTCGCCGACACGATCCGAGGGCGCAGTCTCTCTGAGCTTGCCTCAAGCGCCGCCGAACTCGCCAAACGCAATCCAACCGTATTTCTCGCCGGCGCCATAATGGCGGGCTTTGCCGTTTCGCGATTTGTGCGCAGTAGCGCTCCTGCCGACGCGGCGACCGACAATCGCTATGAAGGATAATCCCATGGCAACCGAAACAAGGCGGCCCATCGTTCATCTGTTGACGGACATCATCAACGAGGTGACGGGGTTGATGCAGGCTGAACTGCGCCTGGTGCGCGTCGAATTGAACGAAAAAATCGGAAAGCTCGCCAGTGGCGGCGTGATGATCGGTGCGGGAGCAGTGTGCTTGATAGCCGGCTTGACGATCGCATTTCTAGCGCTGACTGAATGGCTTGTGGTGGTGGGTCTCCCGCGGGAAGCGGCGCTTACCCTGGTTGCGATGGCGGCGCTGGCGATCGGCGCGCTGATTGCGGCGCGCGGCGTGCAAAGTATTAAATCGACTGAACTCGTCCCGGAGCGTTCGCTCCACCGCGTTCGCCAGGACCTCAATATCATCAAGGAACATGTATCATGACAGAGTCATTCACCGCGCGCGATGTCGCGCGCGAAGCCTATGCGCAGCGGGAGAAACTCGCCTCGACGCTTGACGAATTGTCGGCGAGCTTGAAGCCGGGCCGAATTCTCGATGAGGTATTGAGCTACGCCAAGGGCGGCGGCGGCAATTTCCTCATGGGTCTTGGCAAGTCCGCGGCGGCGAATCCTCTTCCCACTTTGCTCATCAGTACCGGCTGCGCAATGTACCTGTCCGGAAAGGGCGGGTTGGATTTCATCGGCGCAAAACGCAGCCCGCGCGAATATTCGGTGCCGCAGAGCGAATTTGCACGCTCCGTGCGAGGCCCTACGCATGATGGAGGCCCGGGCTTTGCGGCGCGCGCAGCCAGTGCAGTGTCCGGTGCGGCGGCTGTTGTTGGGGATATGGTCGGCAGTGCCGCGAGCGGTGTTGCCGCTTCTGCGTCCGACGCAGGGACACGAGTCGCAGATAGGGCTACAGGGATGGCCAACCAAGCCGGCGAATATGTTTCGGCGGCTGGCGAAACAGCGCGCGATTATGCCGACGGGGCTTCGCAGATGGCCCGTGACACGGCCGCTTCGGCGCAGCGCAAGGCGACGCTCCTGGGTCGGGAATTGCATGGCAAGGCGGCCTCGCTTTTTGAAGATTATCCCTTGGTGGTCGCGGCCGGCGGCGTCATCGTCGGCGCGGCAGTGGCCGCGTTGCTGCCGCGAACCCGGATGGAGAACCAGTTCATGGGGAAGTCCAGCGACACACTGAAGGATGCCTTCCTCACCGAGGCTGGCGACAAGGCCGAGCGCGTCGCAACCGGGATCGAAAATGTCTATGACCGGGTCGCCGCGAAAGCCGGTGAAGAAGATATAGTAGGCACCGCAAAGGGAAGCATCGAAGAACTTGCCGATAAGGTGGGCCGGACTTTCCAAGCAGGAAAAGACGCTGTGAGCGACGAACTCTCCTCGGCGCAGTCGAGCTAGCACTGCGATCCGTGCGATCGCCCGCCTCATCGGGCATCTTTCAGAATTACTAAAGACAAGCTTCACTCGTCACCTGGCGAAGGCCAGGTGACGGTCCTGGCGAAGGCCAGGTGACGGTAATGAGAGCCTTTCCCCGCCCTCAAGGATCCAGATCGAGGGCATTTCGTCTGCAAAATTCTTCACTCAGCTTTCCCTGTCGTGACGGCTTCAGCAAACGCTTGCATGATCTTGCGCAGGTCGCGTTCGCCGACTCTTTTCACCGCGTCCTTGACGGTGAACCAGCGCCGCCTTCGCTGCGCCATTTCCGGCCAATATTGCAGCTCGCGCTCCACTTTCAAGGCGAAGACCTTCACCCTGCAAAGCTGTGATGGGCCGCGGAGGTCGAGCTTGCGGTAGGTGTATGCCCCAATGCGTTTGCGCCGCATGTGCCCGACAATGCCCGCCTCTTCGAAGGCCTCCTGCCGCGCGGCGTTCATGTCGACGAGATGCGGCATGATCCCGCCCTTGGGGATCACCCAGCGCCCGGTGGCGCGCGAGGTCACGAGCAGGATTTCAATCGCGCCGTTGCGCGCCCGCCACGGCAGAGCGCCGACTTGCGGCACGCGCTTCTTCGCACCCGCCTTTCGCGACGGCCGTTTCGTTCTGGATCGCTTTACGCCCATTCGCACATCATAGCGGTGGTAAGGCGTGAGTCGCGACCGAGAAGGCGAGGCAAGTCGGAAATGCGCTCAATTTTCGCGCTCGCCAAAGGCGAGACGGAAGAGGCAACCGAGCGCTTTCCTTCTCCCGCTTGCGGGAGAAGGTGCCCCCGGTTCAAGTCCGGCACCACCCTCTCCCAACACAAGCGGTTGGGAGAGGGGAATGGACGGCGGAGATTTGCTCCAGAAACCTCGGCTCGGGGCATGCCGGCTATCGCCTGCATGATGGCTAAGTACCATCCGGCGACGCGGAACCGAGCTTGGTGTTGATCATGGAAAATACAACCGAAGTATTGGATATCGCGCGGTAGAAATTCACCATTTCGTCCCATGGGTCGGCGATACGCTGCAGGCCCGAGATGAAGACCACCAATGTCCCGACTTCGGTCCGGCCCGTGATGACCAGATAGCCGCCGACCGAAAGCACGATGAGGGGTCCCAGGCTCGCAAGGAAATTGCCAAGCTCGGAGAGGAAGTACTTGCGCAAGTATATCCAGATGCGCACGCGGTAAAGCCGCTCGATGAGGGTGCGCCCGGCATTGCGCAGAATGCCGGCATGCAGTTCGCGACCATGCTCGGCGACGTGACCGAGAAACCGGGTAAGCCTGATCCTGATGCGCGCCAGGCGATTGAGCGTGTGCTGTGTCATGGGCACGATAATCATCTGGGGAAAATAGACGGCGAGCGCGAGGAGCGCGATTTCGGGCTGCACCCAGATGAGATAGCCGACAACATAGAGAACCGTTCCGCCGCTGAGCAATGGAACTGCGAAGGCATCGCCCGCAAAGCCGCTCATGTCTTCGGTTTCCGCAGCGAGAATGGAAACCAGCGTGGCGCCCGGAACCACGTTGCGCGCCGATTTGGTCCTGTCGTGGGTCTCGGTTGCCTTGACCATGACGCGGCGCCTGATGTCGCGCGCCACCATTTCGATGGCAACGCCCTTGGTCACGTTGAGCGCGTATTTGAGCACGCTCTTGATGCAGATGACCACCAGATAGGCGACGGCGAGCTTGGCGAGAAGACTGAGATTGCGGCTGGTGACCGCCTCGTCGACCATGCGGCGCTGCAATTCGAGATAAATCATCGGCAATGGCGCGATGATCATCGTCAGTAGGCAGATCAGCATTTGTGCCGAGCGGCTTGTCTGCCAGACATACCGGTAAACGGCACGGACCGGCACTGCCGGGCGCGCCTTGTCACTGTGAGCAAGTAAAATGGTTTCGGTCTCTCGCAAAGGGAGTATCAATGAGGGAATATGCCTGTTTGGATGCGGCCGCAAGAGCTGCTAACACTCATTCTGGCTGCGGCGGCCATGGAACAGGGCGACGGGAGACTTGACATGCGGCGCTGGACGATTGGGATGTTTGCCGTTCTGGCGATCTGGGCTTGCGCGGCGGGGCCCGGTTTCGCCGCGTGCTCCGACTACCCCGCACAGGGCGTCGACTGGTCGGGCTGCTCGAAAGTCAACCGCCTGATGGCGGGCTATGATTTTCGCAATGCCAATCTCGTTAACGCTGATTTCAGCCGCAGCGATCTGACCGGCGCCAATTTCACCGGCGCCAATATGAGCAAGATCGATCTGAGCCGGGCGCTTTTGAATGGAGCGATATTGGCCGGAGCCGCGCTCGATCATGCGACGCTCGACCGCGCGATCCTGCTCGATGCCGACCTCGGCAACGCCAATCTCGACCGGGCAAGCTTCGACCGCGCCGACCTGACCGGCGCCAAGCTTTCCGGCGGCAATTTGCAAAAGGCCGAACTTGGCCGGGCGCTGCTCAAAGGCGTGGACCTGACCCGTGCGGATCTGACCGGCGCCTTCCTGGCGCGCACCGATCTGCGCGGCGCCAAGCTCGATGGCGCCAATCTCAAGAACGCGACACTGCAGTTTGCCGATCTGCGCGACACGGATTTGAGCGGCGCAGTGAACCTGACGACGGCGCAGGTCGAGGCAACCTGCGGCAATGCCGCAACCAAACTGCCGCCCGGCGTTACCGCGCCGGCCCAATGGCAGTGTTCCGGGCGCGAATAGGCGAAGAAATCTTAACCGAAACGCTGCCATGCCTTTGCGGCATTCGACAAACCCGCGCCAATTGGTGTATCGCGGAAAGCCCTTTCAACCCGGAGCCTGCCGATGCCAGCCTATCGTTCGCGCACCACCACCCATGGCCGCAACATGGCCGGCGCCCGCGGGCTTTGGCGCGCCACCGGCATGAAGGATTCGGACTTCGGCAAGCCGATCATCGCCATTGCCAATTCCTTTACCCAATTCGTGCCGGGCCATGTGCATCTGAAGGACCTCGGCCAGCTTGTCGCCCGCGAGGTCGAAGCCGCTGGCGGCGTCGCCAAGGAGTTCAACACCATCGCCGTCGATGACGGCATCGCCATGGGCCATGACGGCATGCTCTACAGCCTGCCGTCGCGCGAGATCATTGCCGATTCTGTCGAATACATGGTGAATGCCCATTGCGCCGATGCCTTGGTGTGCATTTCCAATTGCGACAAGATCACCCCCGGCATGCTGATGGCGACCTTGCGCCTCAACATTCCGACCGTCTTCGTCTCGGGCGGCCCGATGGAAGCGGGCAAGGCGACGCTCGGCGGCAAGGTCAAGGCGCTCGATCTCGTCGATGCCATGGTCGCCGCCGCCGACGACAAGGTGAGCGAAGAGGATGTGAAGGTCATCGAGCGTTCGGCCTGCCCGACCTGCGGATCGTGTTCGGGCATGTTCACAGCCAATTCGATGAACTGCCTGACCGAAGCCTTGGGATTGGCATTACCCGGCAATGGCACGGTGCTGGCGACGCATGCCGACCGCAAGCGGCTCTTCGTCGAGGCCGGTCATCTTGCCGTCGATCTCGCACGCCGCTGGTATGAACAGGATGATGCTTCCGTTCTGCCGCGCTCGATTGCAAGCTTTGCCGCTTTCGAAAACGCCATGACGCTCGATATTGCCATGGGCGGTTCGACCAATACGGTTCTGCATCTTCTCGCCGCCGCGCATGAAGGCGAGGTTGATTTCACCATGGCCGATATCGATCGCTTGTCGCGGCGCGTGCCGGTGTTGTGCAAGGTGGCGCCGTCGAAATCGGATGTGCATATCGAAGATGTGCATCGCGCCGGTGGCATCATGGCGATCTTGGGCGAACTCGACAAAGCCGGCCTCATCGATGCCAAGGTCGGCTCGGTTCACAGCGGCACATTGGCCGAAGCCTTGTCGCGCTGGGATATCGGCCGCACCCAGAGCGAAAGTGTGAAGAAGTTTTACTCCGCTGCACCGGGCGGCGTGCCGACGCAGGTTGCCTTCAGCCAGGACAAGCGTTACGCGGAACTCGATACCGATCGTAAGACGGGCGCCATTCGCGAATTCGATCATGCCTTCTCGAAGGACGGCGGCCTCGCGGTGCTCTACGGCAATCTCGCCGAGGATGGCTGCATCGTGAAGACGGCGGGTGTCGATGAAAGCATTCTGCGCTTCACCGGGCCGGCGCGCATTTTCGAAAGCCAGGATGCGGCAGTCGACGGCATTCTCAATGGCAAGGTCGCGGCGGGCGATGTCGTCTTGATCCGCTATGAAGGCCCGCGCGGCGGCCCCGGCATGCAGGAAATGCTCTATCCGACGAGCTACATCAAGTCGAAGGGCTTGGGCAAAGCCTGCGCACTGGTCACCGACGGCCGCTTTTCGGGCGGCACATCCGGGTTATCGATCGGCCATGTCTCGCCGGAGGCGGCAGAAGGCGGCTTGATTGGCCTCGTCGAAGAGGGCGACAAGATCGAGATCGACATTCCGGCGCGCCGCATTCATCTGGCTGTTGCCGACGAAGTCCTGGCCGAGCGTCGCGCCGCGATGCAGGCCAAGGGCGACAAGGCCTGGAAGCCGGGCGCGCGCAAGCGCAAGGTGTCGACCGCGCTCAAGGCCTATGCGGCACTGACGACGAGCGCGGCCAAGGGCGCGGTGCGCGATCCGGCCAAGATCGCGGGGTTTTGAACCAAAATATATCCTCGTGCTGAGGTGCCCGCGACAGCGGGCCTCGAAGCACGTCTCGCTTCGCGCCCTTCGAGGCAGCGCTTCGCGCTGCGCCTCAGGGCGAGGAGTGTATGATCGGATCGATTGACCTGATTCGCATTGGAGGTAGTGATGCGTAGCCGTTTCTGTGCCGCGACAGCCCTTGGCCTTCTGCTCGCAACGACCCTCGCCTCCGCGCATCCGACCCAGCGGCCCTTGCTCGGCATCTATCATCATCGCCCGCAGCTCAATTTGACCGAACAATCCGGTACCTATTGCGTGACCGAATTGGCACCTCTGTTCCGCGAGGCGGTGGCGATCAATGCGAGCGCCGCCGCGGCGGGCTCGACCGGCGAAGTCGATGCGACCGCTAACATGCCGACCGCCGAGCGCACGCCTGGCAACAAACCGGCGCTCTCCGGCAAGATCACCGTCTTCACCGCGAAGAAGATCGTCACCATGGACCCGGGCTGGCCCGAGGGAACCGCTGTCGCCGTCATGGATGGGCGTATCCTCTCGGTCGGAACATTCGAGGATCTGAAACCCTGGCTCGACAAATACCCTTTCGAGGTCGATGACCGCTTCACGGACAAGGTGATCTATCCGGGCTTCATCGAGGCGCACAGCCATCCGGTCATGGGCTCGCTCGCCATCAGTCGGCCTTCATTGAGCTACTTCCCCTTGCGCAATCCTTACGGCCCCGACATTCCGGGCGTACGCAGCCGCGAGGAGGCGATTGCCCGGCTCAAGCAATTCGTCGCCGACACCAAATCGCCGGACGAAACCGTCCTCACCTGGGGCTATGATGTCGTCGCCATGGGCGAGGGCTTCAACCGCGACGAACTCGACAAAGTGTCACGCACGCAGCCGATCATCGTGTGGGATGCATCCGAACATTTCGCCTATGCCAATAGCGCAGCGATTAGCAAATACGGCGCGACGCCCGACAAGTTGAAAGGCGTGACCGGCGCCGGCACCAATCCGGACGGTTCTTCCAACGGCCAGTTTCTCGGCACCAATGCGGCGCGATTGATACTTCCCGAAGTCATCGCCGAGTTGATGAAGCCCGAGGCGGCGAAGAAGAATCTCACCTATTTCGGCGCGCTGATGCAGCAGGCGGGCGTGACGACGGTCGGCGATCTTTTCTATGGCGGCGTCAATCTCGAGCTCGAGCAATCATTGTCGAAGAGCTTCTACGACAATGAGAATGCCTGGGCGCGCATCGTCCATGTCGTCGATGGCTATACTTTGAGCGAACTCTATGGCGAGGATGCCGTCGACAAGGCGCTCGACATGCGCAAGCAAAGCACCGATCGGACGATCTTCAACGGCGTCAAATTCTACGCCGATGATGCGTTCCTGAGTCTCGCCATGGAACTGCAATGGCCGGGCTACATCAATTCCGAGAAGTATCACGGCCTCTTCATGTATGAGACGAAGGATGATTTCGTCGCGGCGATGCGGCCCTGGTGGTATGCCGGCTTCCAGATTCACGTCCATGCCAATGGTTCGGGCGGCAACCAGGTGACGCTCGACGCGCTCGCCGATCTTCAAGAAGAAAAGCCGCGCTTCGATCACCGCTTCACGTTTGAGCATTTCGGCATCTCGACGACGGCGCAGGGCCGCCGGCTCAAGGCGCTGGGGGCGAGCGTGTCGACCAATCCCTATTACGTCTATGAGCGTGCTGATCTCACCATCCCCGAGATCGGTACCGATCGCGCCTCGCTGGCCTCGCGCATGAAGTCGCTCGTCGATCAGGATATTGCCGTATCGCTCCATTCCGATACGCCGGTCGGGGTACCGAGCCCCTTGCTCGAGGTCTGGGTGGCGGTGAACCGCATCGGCTATGATTCAGGCAAGGTGCGCGCTCCCGCCGAACGCGTCGATGTGGCGCGTGCCATGCGCATGGTCACCGTCGATGCCGCTTATACTTTGGGCCAGGAGGACAGTCTCGGCACGATCGAAACCGGCAAATTTGCCGATTTCACCGTGCTCGATGCCGATCCGCAGGAAGTCGATGCCATGAAGATCAAGGATATCGGCGTCGTGGCGACGATCCTTGGCGGCCGCGTCACGTTGACAGCGGATACGCGGAAACCTTGAGCTATCCGATCAGTCTCCGGTAAAGCGCGGCATAGCGTGCAGCGCTCTTCTCCCACGACACGTCCATCTTCATGCCCATGCGCTGCATCTGCGCCCAGGTCCCGGGTTCGCGATAAAGCGCAACCGCGCGGGCGATGGCGTTATCCAGCGCCGCTGCGTCCGCCGGCGCGAAATGGAGCCCGCTGGCGACGCCGGCGCTGATCGCCGCATCATTGGCATCGATGATCGTATCGGCGAGGCCCCCGGTCTGCGCGACCACCGGAACGCAGCCATAACGCAGGCCATAAAGCTGCGTGAGCCCGCAGGGCTCGAAGCGCGACGGAATGAGGATGGCATCGCTGCCACCTTGCAGGAGATGCGATAGATTTTCGTCATAAGCCGCGATCACGCCGATGCGGCCCTGATGGCGCTGCGCTGCCGCAGCAAAGGCCTGTTCAAGCCAAGCCTCGCCAGAGCCGAGCAGCGCCAGTCTTGCGCCATGCGCGACAAGACTGTCCAGCGTGTCGGCGAGACTATCCATGCCCTTCTGCCAGGTGAGCCGCGACACGACGCAGAACAATGGCCCGTCATCCCGATCAAGCCCGAAACGCTGCTCGATCGCCTGCTTGTTGGCTTGCCGGCGGGCCAGCCGTTGCGCGGTATAGCGCTCGGTCAAGGCCATGTCGGTCGCCGGATTCCAGATATCGACATCAATGCCGTTGACGATGCCGGTGACTGCGGAGCGGCGCGCCCGGATCATGCCGTCGAGCCCCATGCCGAACTGTGGCGTGGCAATCTCGGCGGCATAGGTGGGACTCACCGTGGTGATCGCATCGGCTGACGCAAGACCACCTTTGAGGAAGCCGACGGCGCCGTAATATTCGACGCCATCGATCGCAAAGGCGCTCGGCGGCAAGCGCAGCTCGGCGAAGATTTTCGAGGGGAACTGGCCTTGGAAGGCAAGATTGTGAATGGTGAGCACGCTCTTTGCCGTGCCTTGCCAGTAACGCAGATAGACCGGCGCCAAGGCGGCTTGCCAGTCATGCGCGTGAACGATGCGCGGCTTGAATTGCCCAATACCGCCGCAGCCGAGTTCGCCCGCCGCAAGACCCAGGGCAGCGAAGCGGCGCCAATTATCCGGCCAGTCCTTGCCGTCGGGACCGAGATAGGGATTGCCCTCGCGGCCATAGAGATGCGGCGCGTCGAGAACGATGAGATCGCCGGCGCCGAGCAATCGTGCTGGTCCGCCGAAGAGATCGGCAAAATCATGCAAAGTCTCGGGCGAGGCGAGATGCTGCATCACCTTTGGATAACCGGGGAGAAGCGTTCGGGTCGCGATGCCATGCGGCTTGAGCGCTGCCGGAAGGGCCCCCGTGACATCGGCAAGGCCGCCGGTCTTGACCAGCGGATAGTATTCTGAGGCGACGGCGAGGACGTCGATCATAGTGTCGAGGTGATCCGGTCGATCATCGGCTGGGTGATCAGGCAGATGCCCGACTCCGTGCGGCGAAACCGCTCGGCATCGAGTATTGGATCTTCGCCGACCACCAGGCCTTCGGGAATCTCGACGCCGCGATCGATGACGACACGCCTGATCCTCGCGCCGCGGCCGACCTGCACATAGGGAAGCACGACGGCCTCTTCGAGATTGGCGTAGGAATTCACCCTAACGCCCGTGAACAGCAATGTTCTCCGCAAGCCCGCGCCCGATATGATGCAGCCACCGGAGACTAGTGAACTCACGGCTTGGCCACGCCGCCCGTCCTCGTCGTGGACGAATTTCGCCGGCGGGGTGAGTTCCGCATAGGTCCAGATCGGCCAGTCGTGATCGTAAAGGTCGAGGGCAGGGACTACGTCGGTCAAATCGATATTGGCTTCCCAATAGGCATCGACCGTTCCGACATCGCGCCAATAGGATTGTTGCTCATGTTCGGAGCGCACGCAGGAGCGCGTGAAGCGGTGCGCCCAGGCTTTGCCGTGCTTGACGATGTAGGGGATGATGTCCTTGCCGAAGTCGCGACTCGATTCGGGATCGGCGGCATCGCGGCGTAGTTGCTCGAACAGGAACTTCGTCTCGAACACATAGATGCCCATCGAGGCGAGCGCCATGTCGGGCTTGTCCGGCATGCCGGGAGGATCTTTCGGCTTCTCCACGAATTTGACGATGCGATCCGAGTCATCGACATGCATGACGCCGAAGCCCGTTGCCTCCATGCGCGGCACTTCGAGGCAGCCGACGGTGACATCAGCGCCGGTATCGACATGCTGCTGCAGCATCAACTCGTAATCCATCTTGTAGATATGATCGCCGGCCAGAATCACCATGTAGCGCGGCTCGTAGGAGGCGATGATATCGATGTTCTGGAACACGGCATCCGCCGTGCCCATATACCAGCGGTCCTCGGACACGCGCTGGCTCGCGGGTAGAATGTCGAAACTCTCATTGCGTTCATCGCGCAGGAAGTTCCAGCCGCGCTGCAAATGACGGATGAGGCTGTGCGCCTTGTATTGGGTCGCAACCCCCATGCGCCGGATGCCGGAATTGAGCGCATTCGACAGCGCGAAATCGATGATGCGGGTCTTGCCGGCGAAATAGACGGCGGGCTTGGCGCGCTTGTCGGTCAGTTCCATGAGCCGCGAGCCACGCCCGCCGGCGAGGACATAGGCCATCGCGTCACGGGCGAGCGGGGCAATCTTTCGAGTCGACACGATCTCTCCTCCCTTCCGATATCCTATCCCTCATGCACCAGAAACAGCGTCGCCATGGGCGGCAAAGTCAATCGCGCGCTCGCCGGCTGGCCGTGCGAGGGCTGATTGCCGGCGTGGACTGTGCCGAGATTGCCTTGCCCCGAGCCGCCATAGAGATCGGCATCGCTATTGACCGCCTCGCGCCAGCGCCCGGCGCGCGGCAGGGGCACGACGTAATCATGCCGCGGCACCGGGGTGAAATTGCTGACGACCGCAACCGGCGGATCGCCGCCGCCCGATTTGCGCAGCCAGGCAAAGACCGAATTCGCGGCATCATCGACGATCAGCCATTCGAAGCCTTCGCCTTCGCAGTCGCGGGCATGGAGCGCTGGATAGGTGCGATAGGCATGGTTGAGGTCGCCGATGAGGCGGCGCATGCCTTCATGCGGCTTGTATTGCAGCAAGTGCCAGTCGAGCGAGCGCGCTTCGCTCCATTCTTCCCATGGGGCCCATTCCTGGCCCATGAACAGGAGCTTCTTGCCGGGATAGCCCCACATGAAGGCGAAATAGGCGCGAAGGCCGGCAAATTTCTGCCAATCATCGCCGCCCATCTTGCGCAGCAAGGTGCCTTTGCCATGCACGACTTCGTCATGGGACAGCGGCAAGACGAAATTTTCCGAAAACGCGTAGAGAAGCCCGAAAGTCAGGTCGCTGTGATGATGCTTGCGATGCACGGGATCGCGCGACAGGTATTGCAAGGTGTCGTGCATGAAACCCATGTTCCACTTAAAGCCGAAGCCGAGGCCGCCGGTATAGGCAGGCTGCGACACGCCGGGAAAGGCAGTCGATTCTTCCGCCACCGTGACGATGCCGGAATTCTTGCCATAGGCTTCCTCGTTCATGCGCCTCAAGAACGCGATGGCTTCGAGATTCTCGCGGCCCCCTGACGGGTTGGCGAGCCACTCGCCCTCTTTGCGCGAATAGTCGAGATAGAGCATCGAGGCGACGGCATCGACGCGAAGTCCGTCGAGATGAAAGCGTTCGAACCAGTAGAGCGCATTGTTGATAAGATAGGCCGATACTTCGTTGCGGCCGAAATTATAGATCGCCGTGTTCCAATCGGGATGGAAGCCGCGGCGCGGGTCTTCATGCTCGTAAAGTGCCGTGCCATCGAAGCGGGCAAGCCCATGCTCATCGGTCGGGAAATGCGCCGGCACCCAGTCGAGGATGATGGCGATATTCTCGCGATGGGCGCGATCGACGAAGCGCGCAAAGCCTGAAGGATCACCGAAGCGGGCGGTCGGCGCATAGAGCCCGGTCGGCTGATAGCCCCAGGAGGCATCGAACGGGTGCTCGGTGATCGGCAGGAGTTCGATATGGGTGAAGCCCATGTCGCGCACATAGGGCACGAGCTGGTCGGCGAGTTCGTCATAGGAGAGAAACGAGCCGTCCTCATGCCGCCGCCATGAGCCCAGATGGACTTCATAGATCGAAATCGCTTTGCGCCGCGGATCGCCCATGCCGCGCCGGCGCATATAGTCCTCATCATGCCAGACGAAGGGCTCAGGGTTGGCGACGCGCGAAGCGGTCTTGGGCCGCATTTCGGAAGCGAAGGCAAAGGGATCGGCCTTGAGCGGCAAGAGGGTTCCGCCCTGGCCTTTGATTTCGAATTTATAGGCAACGCCGGGACCGACATCGGGCACGAAGATTTCCCACACTCCGGTGTCGCGCCTGAGGCGCATGACATGGCGCCGCCCGTCCCACTGATTGAAGTCGCCGACCACCGAGACGCGCGCCGCATTGGGCGCCCACACCGCGAAGTGAACGCCGTCCGCACCCTCGTGATGGATCGGATGCGCGCCAAGCTTGTCGAACAACCTCAGATGCGTGCCCTGGGCGACATAATAGTCGTCCATCGGTCCGAGGACGGGGCCGAAGGAATAGGGATCGATCAATGACCATTCGCCGGTCTGGTTCCGGGCGCGATAGCGCAAGGCGGTGCGCCCCGAGGCTTTGACGGGTCCCTCGAACAGGCCGCCCTCGTGATGGCGCTTCAGCGTGCCGATCGGCTTACCACTCAAGGTCTCGACCGTGACCTGCTCGGCGCCGGGGATCACGCAGCGCGCGATCCACTGTCCGTTGCTTTCCTGAAGGCCAAGCCGCGCGAAAGGATCGCCATGCGTGCCGGCGACCAGGGCGGCCGCCTCGGCTTCATCGAGTTCCCATTCGCTCCGTCCGACAGGCTTCGCCATGGTTTTCCCGGGATATTGCCCAAGAGCCTAGCGAATTAGGTCGAAAGTGCCTATGGGCTTGTGGCGACTTACATAACGCCGTGTTACGCGAAGAGTTCTTCCGGCGGCTCAGCTTAGCGAAAAAGCCAGCGCAGTGCCGAAATTGCGGCGTGCCGGCAGCACCAGGCGATTGCCGATTGTCTCAAGATTGCGGCCCGCAAGGCTCCCGAGATCGCGGCAATCGATCGTCAGACCCGCGAGATGCGGGCCATCTTGGGGATGGGGCGGCGCCTCGCCGAACGCCGCCGCAAAGGCTTGTGGGCGAGCGAGGACGAGATCGCCGGTGCGGGTGGCAAAGACGATCTTGTCGGCACCTTCCGGCTTCGCCTCCAGCCCGGTGAGCCTGGCCATGAAATCGGCGATGCCCAGTGCACCATCGCCCGAGATCCATACCTCGCGCACGCCTTGCGCGGTATTCGCGTGGGCGAGATAGCGCTCCTGCTCGTAATAGTCCGGGCGGTAATGCTGGCAGGCGAAGATGCCGATCCATGGTGCGATCGTCGCGCGCGTAAAGGCGATCGAGAAGCCGACCGTGATCTCTTCGCCGCTCGGCAATTTCGCCGCCCGCTGGAAGTCGAAGGGCTGATAGGTCTTGAGCCCGGCCTTCTGCCACGCGGCGCTGTCGGCCCGGGCATCGGTCGTGTCGAAGACCAGCATCGCGAATCCTTCATGACGCGCGACATAATCGCGGTTGAAGGCGGCGAAGGAGAAACTATTGGCACCATGCTCGGGCACATCCTGGGGCCGCGCCACGGCGAGCAATTCCAGGTAGCAGCCGTGAAGCTGAATCACCGCGTTGTCGGTGCCGAAGGGATGGCGCCCGCGCGGCGCCAGGGTGAAGCCGAGCGCTTCGTAGTGATCGCGCATGCGATCGAGATCGTGGCCGGTAAACACGAGATGATTGAGTCCGCGCATGGAATTCCCCCGGGCGCCAATGGGCGCAGCTGGATTGCTTATGCAGGCACTGGAGCCGACCGACAACCACACCATTTATCGACAGGATTTCGTCGCGTAAATTGTAAAGGTAGCCCTGACAAACGGGTGTGGGTTGAGCGCCGGCTTCGGGGTATGGGGGCCGAGATTTTTTCTTCGATCGACCCTCTTGAAACTCCGCAATGAGGCACCGAGATTTTTTTCGCCGACCCAGAAATGGGCGGTGCGGAGGTCAGACGCCTCCGGTCTTCCATGTTGCTCAAGCGAGGATGTGGTCATGACAAACAAGAATAGTCTTCACTCCGAAAATTCTTTTCCGCCTCTTGGCATTGCAAACCTTCTCCATCCAGCCAATGCCTTCAGCCATCCCTCTGATGTACTCTGCGACGCAGATCTGACGCTCGGCGAGAAGCGGGCCATACTGGCCGCATGGGCGTCGGACGCTTACGCCGTCGAGGCGGCTCCATCATTTCGATCCGCGCCGGGCGGCGCCGGGCCTGTTCCGATCGACGATATTTTTGAGGCGCTCTCGGAACTGGACAAGGAGGCTCGCGGTGACGCCGCCAAGTCCTGGGCCAGTCGCCAGATCAGGCGGCAAAGGATCGAGGACTGGCGCCAGGAATTGAACCAAGGGAGGGTTGTCTGATGGCGACCTATAGCGATCCCTTCTCGGCGCTCCTCGCCCTTCAACGGGCGCTCGACTCCCGGATATCGAGCGGCTGGCTGGCGCGTAGCCCCAGCGGGATGGGCGGATACCCGCCGATCAACATCTTCCAGCAAGGCGAAAACCTGGTCGCCATCGTTGAACTTCCCGGCGTCGAACGAAGGAACCTCCAGATCGAGGCCAAGGAGAACACGATCCGAATTCACGGGAGCAAAGAAGTAACATTTCCGAAAGAGGTGAGCGTGCACCGCAGAGAACGCAGCGTTGGTGCTTTTGATCGTACGATCTCACTTCCGATCCCTGTCAACGCGGACGCGATCCGGGCCGAGTATAATGAAGGCATTTTGGCTCTATTCTTGCCTCCCGCAGAAAGCGCCAAGCCGCGGAATATAGAAATCAGCTAGAGGCAGACCATGAACCAGCAGGAGATTCAGACACAGCAGAAGCGCGAAGTCGAAGGCCGCCAGGAAAGCATAAATGCGGCCCGGTCATTCGTTCCACCCACCGACATATTCGAGGATGACCATGCTCTCATTGTCGTTATGGAAATCCCTGGAATCCAGCGTGACAATGTCGATGTGAGGGTTGAGAACAATGTTCTCACGCTCGAAGCGCGTCTCGACTATGCCAAGTACCAAGGGCTGAAGCCCGTCTACACGGAGTATAATGTTGGGAACTATGCGCGGAGCTTTGAACTGTCAGGAAAGATAAATCAGGATGCCATTCGCGCCGAGTTGGCTGACGGTGTGATGACCCTGACGCTGCCCAAGACGGAGAGCGCCAAGCCGCGACGCATTTCGATATCGTGACAAGAATGCGCGGGTGGGTCGCCGCCAATTGGCTCATGCGGCGGTACTGACGGCGACACGCCCGCGAGACACGTTCGAGTAAACTCGTTGTTGGCGCCCGGAAGCAAATGCATGACTAATCCGATGGTCGAACAGGCAAGACGTGAACTGGAACAGGCCCAGGCCGAGCTTCAGTCGGCGCTCAATGCCTGGGATACGAGTGTCTCGGACTTGTGGCGCACGTCTCTCGCCCTGACACAAGCCCAAAAGCGCGTAACGCACGCCCATGAGCTCCTGCGCAACGCCCTTGATACCCTTGATCAGGCAGAGCAACGCTTCGAGTGAGTGGCATTGAACGCTCCGATTCTCGCGAGCAGCCCTGCATCGCTCCCAATGAGACACGAGAGCGATTTCCTTTAAGCGTGGAAAGCTATAAATGGCGCAAAAGGGAAGGGGGGCGAGACTTTGGAGAAGCGATCGCGCATCGTGATCCTCAACGGCGTCGGCAGCGCCGGCAAAGGCTCGATCGCCAGGGCCTTGCAGGAGATCGCGTCGCGGCCTTTTCTGCATGTCGAGATGGATGCCTTTCTCGCCATGCTGCCCGAAGCCTATTTCGACCATCCCGACGGGCTGGTCTTCGAAACTGTGATGCGGGAGGGAAAACCTCGTGTCGACATCACGACGGGGCCGGTGGGGGCGCGGTTGTTACGCGGCATGCGCCGGGCCGTGGCGGCGCTGGCGGCCGAGGGCAATGATCTGATCGTCGATGACGTGATGCTTGAAGATGAGCTTGAGGATTACCGACGCCTGCTGGCAGGCTTCGATGTTTCGGTGGTCGGCGTCTATGCGAATTTGGATGTGCTTGAGGCGCGCGAGAGGGAGCGCCGCGACCGCATGCCTGGATTGGCCCGCGGACAATTCGATCTTGCCCATAAGGGCAAGGATTACGATTTCACGGTGGATACGAGCACCGCAAGCCCGATGGAGTGTGCCAGGGCGATTAAGGATGCTTTGCGCCTTTAGAATAATCTCGCGATGGATCGTTGACGATCCATGGTAATCAGCCTTTCAATTCTGGTCCTGGGAATGACCGGTGAGAAAATGGAGTATGCCGACATGATTGCCCGCAAACTTGCCTGGATTGCCGCCTTTGCCATTGTTCTGGCGCTTCCTGCCACTGCCGATGCCGTCAAGCAGCCGCATGTGCCGGGCGCAAAAACTATCGGGCAGCCGACTTCCCAAGGACCAATACCGTCGCTCGCCGTGCTCAATGCCAAGGGCGCGACCCTGAAAGACGGCAAGCTGACACTCACCGGCGTGCTGCCGAATTCGATCGTCTTCGCCGACCGGCCCTATCGCGCCGCCGGCCACGTCAATACCGGAAGGTTCATCGGGCAGTGGGATGAGGGCAAGGGCAGCTTTGCCAAGGATCCACCCAATGCGACGATCTCGGTTTTGGGCGCCAATGGCACGGATGTAAGCGATGCGGTCGTCACCCTGCGTTCGCCAAAGCTCAATGGCGACACGCTCACATTCGAAGTAACGGTTCTTGAAGGCAGTCTTGACGGCGCGACGGGCGCAGCCGCGCTCTTCATCGATCATTTCGGTTCGGGCTATACGGTCGACAGCGTCAATGGTGGTGATCCCTTTGGCGATTACTATGTCGATCCGCGCCTTGGCGGAGCCTGGTATCAGCCTAGCGATAATTTCAGCAACTGACGCGATCGGCCCGGAAAGGATAGGGCTATCTTTTTGTCTTCGCCCCCGCTTATCGCGGTGCGAGGACAACATCGCCAGTGATGCCGGACATGGACTAGCAACGCGCAAAAGATCCGTCACGCGACGGGTTTTCGGAACTTGCGGGTCTTGATAGCATGAAGAGCTTCACTGCAAGGATTATCGCAAATGGCCGCAGACGCCCAGCATTATGACGGTTACTGCACCTGCAAGACGGTCCGCTATCGCATGACGAGCCGACCGCTTTTCGTTCATTGCTGCCACTGCCGTTGGTGTCAACGCGAAAGCGGGGCGGCCTTCGCGCTCAATGCGATGATCGAAGCCGATCGCGTCCTTCTCATGGCGGGCGAGCCGGAACTCGTCATGACGCCATCGGAAAGCGGTAAGGGTCAGAAGATCGCGCGCTGCCCGACCTGCCGCGTGGCGTTGTGGAGCAATTATGCGGGTTCCGGCGACAAGGTCCGCTTCGTCCGGGTCGGCACGTTGGCTGAACCTGATTCCATGCCGCCCGACGTCCATATCTTTACCGCATCAAAGCAGCCATGGGTGCGTCTCGATCCGGCCATACCGGCCTTCCCGGAATTCTATCAACGCAGCAAGCTTTGGCCGGCCGACAGTTTGCGCCGCCGCGAAGTCGTCATGGCTGGGTCCTGACATGTGGAAGGAGAATGTCGACGCCACGTGGAAACTCGATTTCGACCGCTTCATGATCTTTGCCGGCCTCATCAGCCCGCTGGCAACCATCCCGCAAGTCATCAAGCTTTATGCCACTCACACCGAGCTTGCCGAAGGCCAGTCGCTGACGACCTGGGCGGTCTATACGCTGCTTGCGATGCTGTGGACGGCCTATGGCGTGATCAACCAGCAAGTTGCCGTGCTGGTCGGCAATGCATGCGGAGCATTGATCTATGCGGTGATGGCGACCGGCATTCTCATTCACGCTGGATGGACATTTTGAGGAGTGCGTTATGACCAAGACAGCCTTGATCGTCGGCGCTGGCAGCGGCATCAGCGCCGCCTTCGCGCGATTGCTGCACAATCACGACTATCGCTTGATACTTGCCGCGCGCAGTGTCGACGATCTGGCGGGATTGTGTGCCGAGACAAACGCAAAGGCGATCGCCTGCGATGCGACCTCGACGGGCGACGTCGAGGCCTTGTTCGCAGCAGTGGATCGCGATTTCGGCGATCTCGATGTCGTTCTTTACAATGCGAGCTATCGAACCCGCGGCCCGATCGCCGAGCTCGATGCGGAAGAGGTGAGAAAATCGCTGCTGGTCGGCGCCTTCGGCGGCTTCCTCGTCGGCCAGGCGGCGGCGCGGCGCATGCTGAGGCGCGGCAGCGGCGCGATCCTCTTCACCGGCGCTTCGGCGAGTGTCAAAGGCTATGTGCAGTCCGCCCCCTTTGCGATGGGCAAGTTCGCTTTGCGCGGCCTGGCGCAGTCCATGGCGCGCGAACTCCACCCCAAGGGCGTGCATGTCGCCCATTTCATCATCGATGGCGGGGTGCGCGATGGCGCGCGCGGACGCATCGAGAAAGCTGGCGAAGTGCCTGATAGCATGCTCGATCCCGAAGCGATCGCCGAGAGCTATCTGGCCGTCGTCAATCAGCCGCGCTCGGCCTGGAGCTGGGAGATCGAATTGCGGCCTTGGGTTGAGAAGTTCTAGTCGGCTGCGTGCGAAGGTAGAAATCGCCGCTGACCCCCTCCTAAACGGTTCAGTTTTCACTTTTTGTTCTTTCGGCTATCCCCCTACCGGCCAGCCCGTCCCAGGCCTCCAGCGGCCCTCTAAACGCGCTCCAGAGGCATCCTAGTGGAGAATGTACTTTCTTCGTTCTGAGAGGGCTTGTAGGTGTAGGGGTCAAGCAATCCTGACCTTAGGTAAAAAAGCGCCGCCCTACGTCGTCGGCACCGTCCAGATCTCCCAGGCATAGTCGCGGATGGTGCGGTCGGCTGAGAACCACGCCATGCTCGCCGTATTGGCGATCGTCATCGAATGCCACTTGGCGGGGCGCATCCATAACCGGTCCACCTCGGCTTGCGCTTCGAGATAGGCGGCGAAATCGGCGACCACCATGAACCAGTCGCTGTTGTAGAGGAGATCGACGAGCCCTTGATAGCGCCTGGGCTCGTCGGGCGAGAAGACACCGGACGCAAGCGCATCGAGGACTTCGCGGAGATTGGCATTGGCTTCGATGATCGCGCGCGGGTCATGGCCATTGCGGCGGCAGGCTTCGACCTCATCCGCGGTGAGACCGAAGATCACGATATTGTCCGCACCGACCCGGTCGCGGATCTCGACATTGGCGCCGTCGAGCGTGCCGATGGTGAGCGCGCCGTTGAGCGCGAATTTCATGTTGCCGGTGCCCGACGCTTCCATGCCGGCGGTCGAAATCTGTTCGGAGAGATCGGCCGCCGGAATGATCGTCTCGGCAAGACTCACATTGTAGTTCGGAACGAACACCACCTTCAGCAGATCATGAACGGCCGGATCATTGTTGATGACCTTGGCGACATCATTGGCGAGCTTGATGATGAGCTTCGCCTGCCAATAGGACGCCGCCGCCTTGCCGCCGAAAATCTTCACCCGCGGCACCCAGGTTTTCTCGGGATGCGAGCGGATGCTCTCATAGGTCGCAATCGTCGCGAGGATATTGAGCAATTGCCGCTTGTATTCGTGAATGCGCTTCACATGCACGTCGAACAGGGCGGAAGGATTGAGCTGGATGCCGAGATCGCGATGGATCAATCGCGCCAGATCGCCCTTGTTGGCGCGCTTCACTTCGGCAAAGCGCCGCTGGAATTCGGCATCGCTCGCCAGCTTGTTGAGTTCGCTGAGATCCTCGATATTGTCGAGGACCTTGTCGCCGATCGCATCGCGAAGCAGCTTGGTGAGGCGCGGATTGGCCTGCATCAGCCAGCGGCGCGGCGTGATGCCGTTGGTCTTGTTGCAGATGCGATCAGGGAAGAGCTGGTGGAGATCGTGGAACACCGTCTCCTTCATCAGTTCAGTATGAAGTGCCGAGACGCCATTGACCTTGTGCGAACCGACAAAGGCAAGCTGGCCCATGCGTACGCGCCGGCCATTCTGTTCATCGATAAGAGACAATGAGGAAAGCTGGCCTTCTGTCGCCTTCTGCTGGTCGCGCGCATCCTTGAGGAGCCTGGCATTGATCGCGTAGATGATCTGCATGTGCCTGGGCAGCAACCGCTCGAACAATGAAACCGGCCAGCTCTCGAGCGCTTCGGGCAAGAGCGTGTGATTGGTGTAGGAGATCGCCTTGCGGGTCATCTCCCAGGCATCCGCCCAGGGCAATCCATAATGATCGACCAAAAGGCGCATCATCTCGGCGACGGCGATCGCCGGATGCGTGTCATTGAGTTGGATCGCGATCTTGTCGGGCAGATTGAGGATCGTGTGGAACTGCTGCACATGCCGGCGCACCAGATCCTGCAACGAGGCTGAAACGAAGAAATACTCCTGGCGCAGGCGCAGTTCCTGACCGGCCGGCGTTGAATCGGCGGGATAGAGGACGCGGGTGATGACCTCGGCGCGGTCGCGATCGGCAAGGGCGCCGATATGATCGCCGCGGTTGAAGGCATCGAGCTGAATCTGGTCGACGGCGCGCGCCGACCACAAGCGCAGAGTATTTACGCGCTTGCCGCGCCAGCCGCAGATCGGCGTGTCATAGGCGATGGCGAGAACCTTCTCCAGCGGCCGCCACATCTGCTTGGCGGATTCGCCCGAACCCGAACTTTCGACGGAGCCACCGAAGCCGATTTCATAGGCGCTCTCGCGGCGCTCAAACTCCCACGGGTTGCCATGCGAGAGCCAGTCTTCCGGCAATTCGATCTGATTGCCGTCCTTGATCTTCTGGCGGAAGAGCCCGTGAACATAGCGGATGCCATAGCCATAGGCCGGGATGTCGACGCTCGCCATGCTCTCCATGAAGCAGGCGGCGAGCCTTCCCAAGCCGCCATTGCCGAGTGCGGCATCCGGCTCGAGCGTGACGATCTGGTCGAAATCGACTTTGAACTCGGACAGCGCAGTCCTGATCGAATCGACGAGGCCAAGATTGGACATGGCATCGACGAGGAGGCGGCCGATCAGGAATTCGAGCGAGAGATAATAAACGCGCTTGGAACTCTTGTGATAGGCATCGCGGGTTGAATCCATCCAGCGGTCGATGACGCGATCGCGCACCGCAAGGCTAACCGCGGCAAGCCAGTCATGCGGCTGGGCAACGATCGGGTCCTTGCCGACCGCATAGGTGAGTTTTTCCAGAATTTCGGCGGCGAGCGTTCCCGCATCGGTGGAGCGGGGGGCTGGTTTCGGGGCATCGTCAAGCGGCATGTCGGTTCGCTCCTGCGGATGGCCCATTTTGCCGGCATACCCTGTGGGGTGGGCTTTTCATTCTTGCCTCTGTCATTTTCCACGGGGGCGTCATATTGCTCTTCCCGCTGATACAACAGGCGGGCGACCGGGGGTAGGGGGAGGATTTGCGCATGCATATTGTTCAATTTTGCGACGAGGGCGGAAAGCGCCGGGTCGGCATCGTCGATGGGGACCGGATCGTTCCCCTAAGCAAGGTTGCGCGCACCGTCGACCTTGCAAAACTCGCCCTCAAATCCGGCGAAAAGCTCGCCGCGATTGCGGAGAAACTCGCCGGCTCGAAAAGCCTCGATTATGCGGCCCTGCTGAAAGAGAAGCGCATTCTCGCACCCGTGGATCACCCCGATCCGGCGCATTGCCTGGTCACTGGAACCGGCCTCACCCATCTGGGCTCGGCCGCGGCCCGCGACAGCATGCACAAGAAGCTCGAGACCAAGGAAACCGAACTCACCGACTCGCTCAAGATGTTCAAGATGGGGCTTGAAGGCGGCAAACCGGCGAAGGGCAAGGCCGGTGTTCAGCCCGAATGGTTCTACAAGGGCGATGGCCGCTGGCTGAAGGGACCGGGCGATACGCTCGAACGGCCCGCCTATGCGCTTGATGGCGGCGAGGAGCCGGAAGTCGCCGGCATCTACATGATCGATGAAAAGGGCAAGCCCTGGCGCCTGGGCTATGCGCTCGGCAATGAATATTCCGATCACGTGATGGAGCGGCAGAATTATCTCTATCTTGCGCATTCGAAACTGCGCCAGAGCGCCATCGGACCGGAACTCTTGATCGGCCCCTTGCCGGCCCATGTCGAAGGCATGAGCCGCATCTATCGCAAGGGCGCGATGATCTGGGAGAAGCCGTTTCTGACCGGCGAGGCGAACATGTCGCACACGCTCGCCAATCTTGAATTCCATCATTTCAAGTATGAGCCGTTCCGTCATCCGGGCGATATCCATGTCCATTATTTCGGCACGGGAACGCTGTCGATCGCCGACGGCATCAAGACCGAGAATGGCGATGAATTCGAGATCGACGTGCCGGTCTTCGGCAAGCCCTTGCGCAATCGCCTGAAGATCGTGGCCGAACGCTACAAGCCGTCTGGAATGAAGGCGCTGTGATACCGGCCTTTATCGGTCTTGACTGGGGGACCACGACGCTTCGGGCCTATCTCGCGGCGAAAGACGGCAGCGTGATGGAGATGCGCCAGTCGCCGGAAGGCATTCTTGCCGCGGCGGGGCGATTCGAAGAGGTGTTCGCGAAAAGCGTAGAAACCTGGCCAAGCGATCTGCCGGTGATTGCATCGGGCATGATCGGCAGCCGCCAGGGCTGGATGGAAGCGCCCTATTGCCCATGTCCGGCAGGATTGGCGGAAATTGCGGGGCAATTGGTCTCGCTCACGATCGGCTCTGGACGAAAGATCGTCTTTGTGCCGGGCTTATCCTGCAATGATGCAAATGGTGTTCCCGACGTCATTCGCGGTGAGGAGACCCAAGTACTGGGTGCGCTCGCGAGTAACAATGGTGTTTATCTCTTGCCGGGCACGCATTCCAAATGGCTGACTGTGACGGACGGGCGCATCGGCAATTTTGCGACATTCATGACGGGTGAAGTCTACGCAGTGCTCAAGACCCATACGATCCTCGGCCGCTTGATGAGCGGTGAGAGCGATGATGCCGAGGCCTTTAGGATCGGCGTCAAGCGAGGCGCTGCAGCGCCGGAGCTGTTGCTGCACACGATTTTCGGCACGCGAACGCTTGGGCTCTTTGGCAAGCTGGAATCGAGTGCCTTGCCGTCCTATCTCTCGGGGCTGCTCATCGGCAATGAGATCGCCGCGGCAACGCGCGACCTCAAGCCAAAGGAGTCCGTAACGATCCTCGCCTCAACAGCGCTCGCGACGCGCTATGCCGAGGCTTGTGTACTCTGCGGTGTCGAAGCGACGACCGGACCCGAAAACGCAGCTGTCGTCGGCCTGGCGCGCATCGCTGATGCGGCAGGGCTGTTGAACTAGGAGACTGCGATGAAAGTGAACGGCAAGCCCTATCGCACGATCTGGCTTGGGCCTGATGGGCAGAGCGTCGAGATCATCGACCAGACCAAGTTTCCGCATCGCTTCGAAATCGTCAGGCTCGAGACTGTCGATGACGCGGCACATGCGATCAAGGACATGCTGGTGCGCGGCGCCCCCTTGATCGGTGCGACTGCGGCCTATGGCATGGCGCTCGCCATGCGTGCCGATCCATCGGACCTGGGCTTGGAAAAAGCCTATGACCAGCTCTATGCGACGCGACCCACAGCGGTGAATCTGCGCTGGGCGTTGGATGAGATGATGCGGGTCTTGCGGCCGTTGGGCACCCAGGCACGTGCCGCCGCCGCCTATAAGCGTGCTTCTGAAATCTGCGATGAGGATGTCGAGATCAACAAATCGATCGGCCGTCACGGGCTCGGCATCATCCGCGAGATTGCAGAACGCAAGGCGGGCGAGCGCGTGAATGTGCTCACCCATTGTAATGCCGGCTGGCTGGCGACGGTTGATTGGGGAACGGCGACGGCGCCGATCTACATGGCGCATGAGGCCGGGATCGATATTCACGTCTGGGTCGATGAAACGCGCCCGCGCAACCAGGGTGCCTCGCTCACCGCTTGGGAATTGCATCAGCATGGCGTGGCGCACACCATCATTCCCGACAATACCGGCGGCCATCTGATGCAGCACGGCATGGTCGACCTTGCGATCGTCGGTACCGACCGCACCACCGCCAATGGCGATGTCGCCAACAAGATCGGCACCTATCTCAAGGCACTCGCCGCGCATGACAATAACGTGCCCTTCTATGTGGCATTGCCATCGCCGACCATTGATTTCGGACTGCATGACGGCGTGCGCGAAATCCCGATCGAACAGAGATCGGGCGATGAAGTATCAAAGATGACCGGCCGCACCGCTAACGGCGAGATCGAAACCGTGACGATCATTCCGGACGGTTCGCCGGTTGCGAATTACGCTTTCGACGTCACGCCGGCACGTCTGGTGACCGGCCTCATCACCGAGCGCGGGGTCATCGCGGCGAACCGCGAGGCCATCCGCAAGGCCTTTCCGGAGCGCAGCTAATGCTGCGTCTGCGTTGTAGCGCACTAAACAAAATACTAAACACTCACTAAACACTCACTAAACACCGACTGAACAATCCGGAATCGGATTTGGTGCGCTGCAGCGACGATTTTGGCTTGTCATGTTTAGTAATTTTTGGTTCTACTAAACAAATCACTAAACACGCGGCGGCAAGCCGCGACGGGCTTCAGCCTTTGCCGGCTGAACAGCAAGCTTGGTCGTCTTCAGGGCCAGGCTGTGCTCCACCATGGGAGGAAGCATATGAAGACCTACCTCAAGACTGCCGCCGCCTTTGGGCTTGCGGCTTTTGTCGCTGCTGCCGGCCAGACCAAGGCGGAAGCAGCGGAACTGACCTTGTGCTGGGCTGCCTGGGATCCGGCCAACGCGCTTGTCGAACTCTCAAAGGATTTCGAGAAGCAGTCCGGCATCACCATGAAGTATGAATTCGTGCCGTGGCCGAACTTTGCCGACCGCATGCTCAACGAACTCAATTCGGGCGGCAAATTATGCGACCTGCTGATCGGCGACTCGCAATGGATCGGCGGCTCCGCCGAGAACGGCAATTACGTCAAGCTCAACGATTTCTTCGACAAGGAAGGCATCAAGATGTCGGACTTCGCTCCGGCAACGGTCTATGCCTATTCGACCTGGCCGAAGGGAACGCCGAACTACTGGGCACTGCCGGCGATGGGCGACGCCAATGGCTGGTTCTATCGCAAGGACTGGTTTGCGAAGCCGGAACTGCAGGCGGAATTCAAGGCCAAGTATAATCGCGACCTGGCTCCTCCCAAGACCTGGGACGAATTGAAGGAAACGGCCGAGTTCTTCCAGGGCCGCGAGATCGACGGCCAGAAGGTCTATGGCGCGGCGATCTTCACGGAACGCGGATCGGAAGGCATCACCATGGGCGCAACCTCGGCGCTCTACCCCTATGGTTTTAAGTATGAAACCACGCCGGGAAGCTACAACATGGAGGGTGCGGTTAACTCCGAAGACTCCGTCAAGGGTCTTGAGGCTTACAAGGCACTCTACAAGTGCTGCACACCGCCGGGCTATACCGACGCCTATATGGGCGAAGGTCTCGACGCGTTCAAATCGGGCCAGGTGGCCATGATGATGAACTGGTTCGCTTTCATGCCCGGCATGGCGAAGGATGAAAAGGTCGGCGCCGTCACAGGCTTCTTCGTCAATCCTTCCGAGAAGGTCCCGGCTTCGACATTGGGCGGCCAGGGCATTTCGGTTGTCGCCAATACCGACAACATCGATGGTGCGCTCGCCTATATCAAATGGTTCGCCCAGCCGGACGTCCAGAAGAAATGGTGGCAGCTTGGCGGCTATTCCTGCCTCAACGCGGTGCTGAACGATCCTTCATTCAAGGATTCGCAGCCCTTCGCGCCTCAGTTCCTCGAAGCGATGGCGAATGTTCAGGACTTCTGGCAGGAGCCGGCCTATGCGGCGCTCCTGCAGGCCATGCAGAAGCGCCTGCACGACTATGTGGTTGCCGACAAAGGCACCGCCAAGGAAGCGCTTGACGGGCTGATCGCCGACTGGACCGAGACCTTCAAGGAAGAAGGCAAGATCAACAACTAGCCTTTTCGGCTTGACACAGTGCAGCATCCCCGCCTCGATGAGCGAGGCGGGGAATGCCTTCGAGTTCCCGCAACATGGCCATGGCTTCGACAAAAGAATCGAGCATCGACCGACTTGCCGATCGCGCGGCGCAGGTGACGCCGAGGTCGCTGGGCAAGCGCGTTCGCGGCTTGTCTGATACAGCCATTGCCTGGCTGTTTATCGCACCGACCATCATTCTCCTTCTTGCGATCAACATTTTCCCGCTGATCTGGACGATCAGGCTGTCCTTCACGAATTACCAAGCCAACCGGCCGAACCGTCCGATCACCAGTGTCGGCACCAAGTGGTATCAGGATATTCTGGGATCCGCCGATGTCTGGGCAGCGATGCAGGCGACGGCGCACTTCGTGCTTTGGACGATTATTCTTCAGACGGTTATCGGCTTTACTCTGGCCTACCTGATCGACCGCAAGTTTCGCGGACATGCCTTCTGGACGACCATCATCCTGGTGCCGATGATGCTGTCGCCGGCAGTCGTCGGAAATTTCTGGAAGTTCCTCTATCAACCGCAGATCGGGCTCTTCAACTATATTGTCTCATTCTTCACCGGCATTCCGCCGTCCTCCTTCGAGATGCTGGGCTCGGTGACGCTGGCGCCCTGGGCGATCGTCATCGTCGATACCTGGATGTGGACGCCCTATGTGATGTTGATCTGCCTCGCCGGTTTGCGCTCCATCCCGGATTATATTTACGAGGCCGCCGAGGTCGATCGCGCTTCGAAATGGCGGCAGTTCTGGTCGATCACCTTGCCGATGGCCATGCCCTTCATCATGCTGGCCGTGCTGTTCCGCGGCATCGAGAATTTCAAGATGTTCGACATGGTCAACCTCCTGACCGGAGGCGGCCCTGGTTCGACCACTGAGGTTGCCTCCATTACTCTGAAGCGAGAAGCCTTCGAGAGTTGGCGCACCGGCTACTCGTCTGCCTTCGCGATCATCCTCTTCGTCGCCGTCTTCGGCCTCGCCAATATCTATGTGAAGGCGCTCAACCGGGTGAAGCAGAGATGAGTACCGCGCTCGCCACCGCCCATTCCATTGTCGAACCGTCCTCCACCTCGAAGCGGATCGCCGGAGCGGTCGTCATCGTCTATGCGCTTGTATCGATGATCCCGTTATTCTGGATCTTCGCAACGGGGTGGAAGACGCCGCCCGATTCGATCTCTTATCCGCCGAAGCTTGTCTTTGGCCCGTCGCTCGAGGGCTATTGCAACCTTTTTACCACACGCACCCGGCAGACCGCGGACTACATTCTGGGTCTTGGACCACCGAAGACGATCTGCGATCGCATCACCCGCGAGCGCGACATGGTGATTGCCGGCCCGTCGAATTATGCGCCGCGTTTCCTCAATTCATTGATTATCGCCTTCGGCTCGACCTTCTGTTCCGTCGTGCTCGGCGTTCTCGCGGCCTACGGCTTCTCGCGCTTCAAGGTGCCGCTGAAGGACGATCTGCTCTTCTTCATCCTCTCGACGCGCATGATGCCGCCAATCGCCGTCGCGATCCCGATCTATCTCATGTATCGCCAGCTCGGCCTCTCCGACACATGGATGGGAATGATCCTGCTCTACACGGCCGTGAACGTGTCGCTCGCCGTTTGGCTGCTCAAGGGGTTCATCGATGAAATCCCCAAGGAGTATGAAGAGGCGGCAATGATCGACGGCTATACGCGCCTTCATGCCTTCTTCAAGGTCGTGCTGCCACAGGCCGCCACCGGAATCGCCGCGACCGCCATCTTCTGCCTGATTTTTGCTTGGAACGAATATGCCTTTGCCGTGCTGCTCACCTCCGGCGAGGCGCAAACGGCGCCACCCTTCATCCCGACCATTATCGGCGAAGGTGGCATGGATTGGCCGGCGGTGGGCGCTGGCACGACCTTGTTCCTGATCCCGATTCTCGTCTTCACCGTATTGCTTCGCAAGCATCTCCTGCGCGGCATCACCTTCGGCGCGGTGCGCAAATGATCGCCAAATTTATCAGCGAGACGATCAGTGGCCTTATCCGGTTCCGCCGCGGCCCGTGGGAGAATCTCGCATCCCTGGTGATCGGGCTTGGCGTCATCATGCTGCTGCAGCCGGTCTCGATGGTGCTCTATACCTATTCATTCGTAACGATGCTCGCCGGTACGGCCATGTTCATGGTCGTCTCGAAGTTTCCGGAGTAAGCCATGGCTGAAATCCGGGTCGAGAATCTCAAGAAAGCGTTCGGCGATTTCATCGCGGTGAAGGATTCATCCTTCACCATCCCGGATGGTTCGTTTTTCTGCCTCTTGGGTCCGTCGGGTTGCGGCAAGACGACCACTTTAAGGATGATTGCCGGGCTCGAATTGCCGACCTCCGGCAAGATCTTTCTGGGCGGCGAGGACGTCGCCTTTAAACGCGCCTCCGAGCGCGACATCGCTTTCGTCTTCCAGCTTTTCGCGCTCTATCCGCACATGAATGTCAGGCGGAATATCGGCTTCCCGCTGCTGTGCCAGAATGTGCCGCGATCGGAGATCCGCAAGCGGGTTGAAGAGACGGCAAAGCTTCTGCGGATCGACCATCTCCTCGACAAGGCAGTCTCAGGTTTGGCAGGCGGCGACCGCCAGCGCGTCGCTCTCGGCCGCGCCATTGTGCGGAGGCCACTGGCCTTTCTCATGGACGAGCCGTTGGGCACGCTCGATACCGAGTTTCGCGACCTCATGTGCGAGGAACTGCGGCATTTGCACAATCGCATTTCGGCGACCACCGTCTACGTGACGCATGACCAGCTCGAAGCCATGTCCATGGCGGATCATATTGCGGTGATGAACCACGGCGTCGTCGAGCAATTGGCGCCGCCGCGCGATATTTACGACCGGCCGGCGACGGTTTTCGTTGCGAGCTTTATCGGCTCGCCGGCCATGAACTTGCTCTCGGTCAATGGCCGTGTTGCCAAGGGCGCGAAGGCGATCGAAGTCCAGGGTGCGCCGATTGCGATCCCTGAAGCGCGCGAGGATGCGCCGGGCGATAAGCTGACACTCGGAGTTCGGCCGGAACATATCCGCTTTGCCGATTCATCCAAGTTCCGCGGCGAAGTCTTCGGAACCGAATATCTCGGCACGACGCAGATCGTCACCGTTGCAACAGCGCAAGGCCATCTCAAGGCGCGCATGCCCTCCCAGGTAGCGGTGAGGCCTGGCGAGACGGTGGGACTCACGCTCGCGGGCGAGCGTCTTTCATTGTTTGATGCAGCCTCGGGGCGGGCGATCAAGACCGCGCTCTATGAGGAGCGCCCGCATGTCTGACATTTCGCTCCGCAACATCACCAAGCGCTTTGGCACAACCACGGCGGTCGACCACCTCTCCCTCGACCTAGCCGATGGCGAGTTCGTCGTTCTCTTAGGTCCGACCGGTGCCGGCAAGACCACGACCCTGCGATTGGTGGCAGGTCTCGAAAAGCCCGATGAGGGCGGGGTCTATATTGGCGGCGAAAGCGTCTCGCAGTTCGAGCCCGCCGCGCGCGATGTGACATTCGTCTTCCAGCAATATTCGCTCTATCCGCATTTGAGCGTTTACGAAAACTTGGCCTTTCCGCTCAGGAGCCCGGTACGCCGGATGCCCGCAGCTGAGATCGACGCGCGCGTTAAGCGCGTCGCCGAAATGCTGCGCATCCAGCACAAGCTTCAGAATAAGTCGACGCAGCTTTCGGGTGGCGAGATGCAGCGCGTCGCTATCGGTCGCGCCCTGGTGCGGCAGCCCTCGATCTATCTCATGGACGAGCCGCTCTCCTCGCTCGACGCCAAATTGCGCGGCGAACTGCGTCTGGAACTAAAGCGGATCCAGCAAGAGCTTGGCGCGACGATCCTTTATGTCACGCATGACCAGATCGAGGCGATGACCATGGCCAATCGCATCGGCGTTATCGACAAGGGCAAATTGCTGCAGATCGGCACGCCGCGTGAAATGTTCGAGGATCCGAATTCGGCCTATGTCGCGCAGCGTCTCGGCCAGCCGCAGATCAATCTCCTGCCGGCCGGCGCCTTGCCCAATGGCCGCATCCCCAATGGCGCGGTGACGGTTGGCGCGCGTACCGAGCATCTCAACCTTTCGAAGAGTGCATCGGGCGAGGGCGAGGTCGACTGGGTCGAGCATCTGGGTGACCAGATTCGCCTGCATGTGAAGTTAGGGCCTCATGAGCTGACGACATTGGTTGATCCCGACTCCGAACTTGTGGCAGGGGATCGCGTCGCGATGAAGCTCAAGAATCCTCTCTATTTTGATTCGAATGGCGCCAGGCTCAGGTCATAGACGATGAAAATCGGTTTCAACCTTCTCTTGTGGACGCCGCATGTGACGGCAAAACACCGTCCCTTGCTCGTCGATATCAAGAAGACCGGCTATGACGGCGTCGAAATCCCGATGTTCGAGGGCGATCCCGCTCACTATGCGGCACTTGGCGCGATGCTGGATGAAATCGGCCTCGAACGCACGGTTGTGACGATCATTCCGAGCGTCGACAAGAACCCGTTGAGTGCCGATAAGGCGGCGCGCGATGCGGGACTCGCGCATGCCAAATGGGCGATCGACTGCAGTGCGGCATTGGGCGCTCCGATCATCGCCGGGCCGGTTCACTCGACCATCGGCCATTTCTCCGGCAGCGGCCCGACCGCCCAGGAGCGCAAGCGCGGCATCGCCTTTCATCGTAAGGCCGGCGACTACGCGGCGAAGAAGAATGTGCGCATCGCGGTCGAAGCGCTCAACCGCTTCGAATGCTACTTCCTTACCACGATGGGGCAATTGGCGGATTACCTCGACGAGGTCGATCACCCGGCCATCACCGGCATGTATGACACCTTCCACGCCAATATCGAGGAAGCCGATCCGGTGGCGGCGATTGGCACCATTCGCCGCCACATGAGCCATGTGCATATTTCCGAGAATAATCGCGGCACGCCGGGCAAGGGCCATGTCGATTGGGATGCAACCTATAAGGCGCTGAAGAAGGCGAAATATGATGGCTGGCTGACGATCGAAGCTTTCGGTCGCTCATTGCCGGCGATCGCTGCGGCGACGCGCGTCTGGCGTGATTTCTTCCCGAGCCCGGAAAGCGTCTATCGCGACGGCATCAAGCAGATCCGCAAAGGCTGGGCCAAGGCATGAGCGTCGATGTCGCCAAATTGATCGACACGGTTTCGTCCCGCATCTCGGCGCATGCAGAGGAACTGACCGAACTCGATTCGGCGATCGGCGATGCCGATCACGGCCTCAATATGAAGCGCGGCTTCGAGGCGGTTCTCGCCGATAAGGCGGCGATCGCGGCCAAGCCTTTGCCCGAAGCCTTGCGGGCGATTGGCATGGCCTTGGTCATGAAGGTCGGAGGCGCCTCGGGGCCGCTTTATGGAACACTCTTCATGACGCTCGGCAAGGAACTTCCCGCCGATCCGCGCCTGCCGGAACTGGCACGCGCCATGAAGGCATCGGTCGAAGCACTGAAGCAGCGCGGCAAGGCGGATTTCGGCAATAAGACGATGCTCGATGTCCTGGGCCCCATCACCGATCGTCTCGGCCAGTCGCCTGTCGGCTTCGATGACCTGCGCGCCGTCGCCAAGCAGTCGGCCGAAAAGACGGTGCCCATGAAAGCCATTCGCGGCCGCGCCTCCTTCCTGGGCGATCGTTCCATTGGCCATATGGATCCGGGTGCGCGCTCGAGCGAATTGATCGTCGAGGCGGTCTGCGACGTGTTGGAGGGCAAGTCATGAGCGACAAGGTCGGCATCGTGATCGTGTCGCATTCGCCCGACGTGGCGCGTGGCGCTGCCGATATGGTGCGCCAGATGGTCGGCAATGAAGTGCCCCTCGGCTTCTGCGGCGGCAATCCCGAGGGTGGCCTCGGGACGAGCGTCGAAAAGATCATGAAGGCGATCGATGAGGCCTGGTCGGAGCGCGGTGTCGCGATCCTGGTCGACCTTGGCGGCGCCGAGACCAATAGCGAGATGGCGATCGAAATGCTGCCGCCCGAGCGGCAGGGCAAGGTCGTCATCTGCAATGCGCCGATCGTCGAAGGCGCTGTAATGGCGGCTACCGAAGCCTGGGGCGGCGCCACATTGGAGGATGTGCGCCGCACGGCTGAAGAGCTGTCGCCGCAATAGGATTGAAGAAATGAACGAATGGCAGACCGGATCAATTCTGATGACCCATGATGTGGGGCTTCACGCGCGCCCGTCTGTCAAGCTGACCAAGCTCGCCAAGGGCTATGCGTCCGACATCGAAATCGCCGCGACATCCGAGGGGCCGTGGATTGACGCCAAGAGCATCGTCAAGGTCATGGCGCTGAAGGCAAAGCGCGACACGATCATGCATGTGCGCGCCCGTGGGTCCGATGCGCGGAACGCCGTTGCGGCGCTCCTGGCTCTCATCGAGCATGATTTTGACGATGATCACGCCAATGCGGTCACCAGTTGAAATCAAGGGAAGGCCGGCCTCCCGCGGTATCTTTGCCGGGCCATTGCTGCGCATTGCGCGAGAGGCAGCGGCACGAATCCATTCCGGTTCCACGGCTGGAGAGCGTGACGCGCTCGATGCCGCCATTGCCGATGCGGTGGCCGAATTGGCGATGCTTGCCGAGAAGATCGGCGGCGAGGGCGCCGATATGCTGGCATTTCAGATCGCCATGCTCGAAGACGACGCGCTCAAGGCTCCAGCCTTTGTCGCGATCGAATCGGGCGTCGCAGCCGATGCGGCATGGTCGGATGCACTTGCCGCCGAGATAGCGGGCTACGATGCCTCCGAAGATGAATATTTCCGAGCACGCGCCGCCGATCTTCGCGACCTGCGCGACCGTGTCTTGAAGCATCTTTTGGGTGGCGCTGGTCAATCGGATTCGGGCGGCATGATCCTGGCGGGCGAAGACGTGCCGCCGACACTTTTTCTCGAGACCGATTGGAGTCGCGGCGGGGCGATTGCGCTGACCTCCGGCAGTGCGTCGAGCCATGTCGCCATGCTGGCGCGTGCGCGGGGCGTGCCGATGGTGGTCGGTCTCGGCCAGTTCGAACTTAACGGTCACGACGAAGCGATCGTCGATGGCGAAAGCGGTATCGTGATTTTGAGCCCCGAACGCGCCACGACAGAAATGTGGAAGGTCAGGGCAGCGAGCCTGGCGATCGAACAGGCCCGCGAACGCGAATTCTTGCATCGGCCCGCGGTCACCGCCGATGGGGTCAAGATCGAAGTTCTCGTCAATGTCGCCGGTGTCGATGAGCTCGATCAAATCGATCTCGAGACATGCGACGGCATTGGCTTGATGCGCACCGAATTCCTGTTTCGTGATGGCGCGCCTCTGCCGGGCGAGGATGAGCAGTTTGCCGCCTATAAGCGCTTCCTCGAATGGGCGAAGGGAAAGCCGGTCACCATCAGGACATTGGATATTGGCGGCGACAAGCCGATCCGGGGTCTGACGCCGGACGGCGAAACCAATCCCTTTCTCGGCTTGCGCGGCATTCGCTTGATGCTGTCGCGCCGCGATGTCTTTCGCACGCAATTGCGGGCCTTGGCGCGCGCTGCGCCCCATGGCCAGCTCAAGGTCATGCTGCCGATGGTGACGATCCCGGTGGAATTGGCCGAAGCGGGCCAGGAATTCGGCAATGTCGTGGATTCCCTGAATGACGAGGACATTGCCTGCGCCATGCCGCCGCTTGGCATCATGGTCGAAGTACCAGCTGTCGCGATCGTGCCGGAAATGTTTGCAAGCGCCGCTTTCTTCTCGATCGGCTCCAACGACCTGACGCAATATGTGACAGCCTCGTCGCGCGATTCATCCGCCGTCGCGGCATTGAACGATCCGGGTCATCCTGCCGTCATCCGCTTGATCACGCGCGTTGCGCGCTTCGGTCGCGAAAATGCCATTCCAGTGAGCCTGTGCGGCGACATGGCGAGTGATCCAGCGCATATCGGGGCGTTGTTGAAAGCGGGCCTGCGATCACTGTCGGTTGCGCCGGCAGGCCTTGCCCGCGTCAAGGCAACCATTGCCGATCTCCGCGTAGGATTGTAACGATGGCGCCGCTTGAGCCGAAGCTTGACGAGCAAGGTGCCGAAGCGGTCGCTCTCTACAAGCGCCTCCTTGCCGATGTGATCGATCGCCGCCCATCCGGCACGCGGCAGAGGCTTGCGGCGGCGTTGGGCAAGAACCGCAGCTTCATCTCGCAGATCACCAATCCCAATTACCTGACCCCTATACCGGCTCGGCATCTCGATACGCTCTTCGAGATCTGTCACTTCTCGACCGAGGAAAAGCGCCGCTTCATCGAAGCCTATACGCGCGCCCATCCCAACCGCCCCGCCCTTGTTCATGACGCGCATAAGACCAGGGCGCACACGGTCTACCTTCCGGATTTGGGCGATCCCGACAAGAACATGCGATTGCAATCGGCGATTGATGTATTCGTGCGCGATATTGCCGGGATCATCGGTAACGGCAACCCCAAGAGGAAACGGTCATGAAGAAACTCATCAATGACGTCGGCAATGTCTTGAGCGAGAGCCTCGATGGTTTTGCAGCCGCGCATTCCGATCTCGTCGTTCTCGGCGAAGACCGCAAATTTGTGCGCCGCGCCAAGCTAAAGCCCGGCAAAGTGGCCCTCGTTTCGGGCGGCGGTTCCGGTCATGAGCCCTTGCATGCGGGTTTCGTCGGCCATGGCATGCTCGATGCGGCCTGTCCGGGCCAAGTCTTCACATCGCCGACGCCGGATCAGATGGTTGAGGCGGTCGAAGCCGTCGACGGCGGTGCTGGCATCCTCTTCATCGTCAAGAACTACGAAGGCGACGTCATGAATTTCGACATGGCGCGCGAGATGAGCGTGAGGGATATCCAGACTGTTCTGACCGATGATGACGTCGCCGTCGAAAATTCTCTCTACACGACGGGTCGCCGTGGCGTCGCGGGAACATTGGTAGTCGAAAAGATCGTTGGCGCCGCTGCCGAGCAAGGCGGCGATCTCTCGGCGCTCAAGGAACTGGGCGACAAGGTCAACCGGCAGACCCGCTCGATGGGCGTCGCGTTGACAAGCTGCACCGTTCCGGCTGCCGGCAAGCCCACTTTCGCGATAGGCGATGATGAGATGGAAATGGGTGTTGGCATTCACGGCGAGCCGGGGCGCCGGCGCGTGAAATTGCAGAGCGCCAATGCCATCGTCGATGAAATGGTGACGGCGATTGTGAGTGATCTTCCGAACGCCAAGGCCGGCTCGTGCCTGCTCTTCGTCAACGGCTTTGGCGGCACGCCGGCCATGGAACTCTATGTGGTCTACAATGCCGCGCGGCTCTTGCTCGAGAAGCAAGGGATCAAGGTCGCCCGCTCGCTGGTCGGCTCCTTTGTGACATCGCTCGACATGGCGGGTTGTTCGCTCACCGTCACCATGCTCGATGATGCGCTCGCGAAGCATTGGGATGCACCCGTGCACACCGCCGGCCTGCGCTGGGGCATGTAGCTGAACGCTTAGACTGCGCCGAAGCGCTCGTCCGATTGGGCAAGCCGCTTGAGCAGCGGCGCCGGCTCCCAAAAATCATGCGTCCGGTCGAGTTCCTCGATCTTCGCCAGGATTTTTTCGAGCCCGACTTCATCCGCCCAGAACATCGGCCCGCCCCGATAGCGCGGAAAACCATAGCCATGAATCCACACGACATCGAGATCGGATGAACGCTGCGCGATCTTCTCCTCGACGATGCGCGCGCCTTCATTGACGAGCGTATAGAGGCAGCGTTCGAGGATCTCATCGTCGGAGACCGTCCTGCGCGCAATACCTGATTCGCGTGCCGCACTGTTGATGAGATCGCCGAGGTCGGGATTGGGGAACGGCTTCCGCTGGCCGGCCTCGTACACGTAAAAACCCTTGCCTGTCTTCTGGCCAAACCAGCCGCGCTCGCACAGGCGATCGGCAAGCGTCGAATAGCGCTCGCTGAGATTGCGCGTCGGCGCCAATGCTTTCCGCCGCGCCCAGCCAATATCGAGACCGGCCAGATCGCAGACTGCGAATGGTCCCATCGCCATGCCGAATTGGATCAGGACCCTGTCGACCTGTTCTGGACTGGCACCTTCCTCCACCAGGAAATTCGCCTCGCGCACATAGCATTCGAACATCCGATTGCCGATGAAACCATGACAGACCCCGGCAACAACTGCCATCTTGCCGAGGCGCTTGCCGATGTCGAGCGCGGTGAGCAGCGATTCCGGCGAGGAATGATCGGCACGAACGATCTCGAGCAACCGCATGATGTTGGCGGGGCTGAAGAAATGCATGCCGAGCACATTGTCGCGATGTTGCGGTGAGGCTGCGGCGATGCGATTCACATCGAGATAGGAGGTGTTGGTCGCGAGTATTGCATCCGATTTCGCGATCCCTTCCAGTTCAGCGAAGACACCGCGCTTGACGTCGATCTCCTCGAATACCGCTTCGATGATGAGATCTGCTGCCGACAATTCCTTGAGTGTTGGAACGGCATGAAGCCGGCCAAGCCGCGCGGCCTTGTCGGTTGCCGAAACACGCCCCTTTTCTTCGGCCGCATCATAATGCTGCCTGATGCGTTGAACGCCTGCGGCAAGCGCATCCCCATTGCGCTCGGCGAGCAACACGTCGAAACCACTGTCGAGAAACGCAATGGTGATCCCACGCCCCATTGTACCGGCGCCGATGACACCGACACGGGTGACCTGTTTCGGCTTTGCGTCCGCCGGCAATCCGTCGATCTTCGACGCGGCCTTCTCGGCAAAGAACACATGGCGCAGTGCGCACGCCTCCGGCGAGACCGCACAATGCTCGAAAATCTCACGCTCGCGCGTCAATCCCTCGGCAAATGGCAAGCTCACCGCCGCTTCGAGGCACTCGATCGCCGCGAAGGGCGCCTTCTGCCCGCGCGCCTTCTTCGCCGTCTCCTCCTTCAACTTGGAGAAAAAATCCGCAGTGGGCAGCGTGACATCGCGATCGCCAGCCCTCGGGTGTTGCGGTCTGTTTGAGATCTCGTTCGCGAAGGCGACTGCGCCATCAAGGAGATCACCGTCGATGATGCGGTCGGCGAGGCCGATTTTGAGTGCCTCGGCTGCACCGACCGGGCGGCCCGAGAGAATCATCTCGCTCGCGACCGCAAGACCGACAAGCCGTGGCAGCCGCTGCGTTCCGCCCGCCCCTGGCGGAATGCCGAGCTTGACCTCCGGCTGGCCGAGGCTCGCATGAGGCCCGACGACACGATAATTGCAGGCTTGCGCAATCTCGAGGCCGCCGCCGAGCACTGCGCCGCCGAGCGCGGCCACGACTGGCTTCGGATTGCGATCGAGCACATCGATGAGATCGATGAGCCGTTTCTCGCCGTCCGGCCATTGCTTGCCCTGGAAGCGGATATCAGCCCCGGCGATCATCCCGCGCCCGCCGCCCATCAGGACGATGGCCTTCACGGTGGCCTCACTATTGGCTTCCTCCAGTGCAGCGATGACGCCGCCCGCCACGCCAGGACTCATCGCATTGACCGGCGGATTGTCGATGATGATGACCGCCACGGCACCCTGCCGTGGTGACACGATCTCGAATGACTGTTGCGGCATTGCTGATTTCCTCGGCGCGTGACCGCGTCTTCTTAGTCCAATGCCGCAGCCATTGCATCGGTGAAAGCAATGGTCCAGATTTGCGCGTGAAGAACGCGGCCGCCCTTGGCGGCCTTTTTTGGGAGGTGGGCGTGCTGAAGTCGATCGATCATCTGCTGAATGCCGATGTCTTGTGGGCCTTGCGCGCCATGGGCCATGGCGATGATGTCGTTTTGTGCGACACGAATTTTCCGGCCGATTCCGTCGCCCGGCAGACCGCCATCGGCAGGCTGCTCCGCATCGATGGCGTGAACGCACCGCGCGTCGCCCGTGCCGTTCTCTCCGTCATGCCGCTCGACAGCTTCGTTGATCATCCCGCCGGCCGCATGGAAGTCGTCGGCAAGCCCACGGAAATTCCCGCTGTGCAGCAGGAGGTGCAGGCCGAGATCGACGCGGCCGAGGGCCGCTCATGGCCGATGGGCTCGATCGAGCGTTACGCCTTTTATGATCTGGCGAAGAAGGCCTATTGCGTCATCCAGACTGGCGAAACGCGCTTTTACGGCTGCTTCATTTTCAAGAAGGGCGTGATCCCGCCGAAGACTCCGCAAGGCTGATCAATCATGGCTGCGCCACATCCCGAACTTATCCTCGTCAATGCCGACATCCACACGATGGATCCGTTGGTGCCGCGCGCCTCCGCCCTTGCGGTTACGCATGAGCGCGTCTCGGCCCTGGGCGACAATGCTGCGATCAATGCCCTGGCCGGCCCCGCCACACGCGTGATCGATGTCAGCGGTCGCGTTGTCTTTCCGGGCTTTCAGGATACGCATCTCCACTTGCAGGATAGCGGCCTGCAATTTGCGCTGAACATCAAGCTTGATGCCGCGCGGACGATTCCGGAACTGCAGAAGCTCATCGGCGATTTCGCCAAGGCGCATCCCGAGCGTGACTGGATCAATGGCGGCGGCTGGTATGCCGGTATCTTCGGCGAACAGAATCTCGATCGCACCACGCTCGACGCCGTTGTGCCGGACCGCCCTGCCTTCTTCTTCGATTCGAACTATCACAGCGCCGTCATCAATACCAAGGCTTGCGAAATGCTGGGCCTCGACGAAACGGTGGCCGATCCGCCCAATGGTCATTTCGTGCGCGACGCCAAGGGCAAGCCGACTGGCATGCTCTATGAGGATGCGATCGACTGGGCGCGCAGCAAGATGCCGGTGCCGAGCGATGAGGATTACGCGAAGGGCGTGCGCTGGGGCCAGCGGCACTGCAATGAAAATGGCCTCACCGGCGTGCTCGATGCATCCGTCAATGACCGGCACATGCGCGTCTATCATGCGCTGGAGAAAGCCGGCGAACTGACCGTGCGTATTTGTGCTACCGCGCGCGTTGATCCTGATGAGACGACAGACGGTGCGCTGGCGCGCGTCGAAGAACTGCGCCGCATGTATCATTCGCCGATGCTGCGCGTGCATTCGGCGAAGTTCTTTCTCGACGGCATTTTCGAGAACCGCACCGCTGCAATGATAGAGGATTACTCCGACAAGATCGGCGGCAATGCGCCGGTGATGTTCGGCGAAAACCACCTGCGCGATCTCTTCATCCGCTTCGATGCCGCGCGCTTCCAGATCCATGCCCATGTCATTGGCGACAAGGCGGCGCGCGCCGGCCTCGATGCGCTGGAAGCGGCCCGCGACATCAATGGCGCCTGGCCGAGTCTCCATCAATTGGCCCATGTCCAATCGCTCGACCCTGCCGACATCCCGCGCTTTCGCGAATTGGGCGTGGTCGCCAATATGCAACCGCTTTGGGCCCGCAATGAACCATCGGTCACCGATGTAACGATACCCATGGTTGGCCCCGAACGCACGCGTTGGATATATGCCTTCAAATCCTTGCTGGATGCCGGGGCGCCCTTCACCTTGAGCAGCGACTGGGGCGTTTCGACCCTCAATCCGTTCCAGATCATGGAGACGGCGATCACGCGCCAGCCGCCCGGCAAGGAGACGAAATACCCGCCCTTCATTCCTGAAGAACGGATTGGCCTTGCCGACTGCCTTCGCGGCTATACCCTCAATGCCGCCGCAGCGGCATGGCGCAGCGAAGACACGGGCTCGCTCGCGGTCGGAAAGTTCGGCGATCTGATCGTGCTCGATCGCGATCTTTTTGCGATCGACCCTTATGAGATCGGTGACACAAAAGTGCTCCTGACCTTGCTTGGCGGCCGCGAAGTCTATCGCCGCGAAGGCTGGTGACAAAACAAGAGCCCGCTGCCTTTTCGGAACTGAATCGTCATAATTCCGTTGAGATGCCGATCAATGCAGCAAGCGGAGAAGAACATGCGTGGCGTTTTGCTTTGGCTGATCGGCATCCCGATCCCCATTATTATTCTGCTTTATCTCTTCCACGTCGTCTGAACAAAAAGCCCGCCTTCCAAGGAAGGCGGGCTTCTCATTTTGAGGTACAATCGCCTGATATCAGCCGTTTGCCGCGCGCTCCAGCCGCGGCGCAGATTTGAGATCAAAGAATAGTGCCTGGCTGATCATCGCCTTCACCATTTCAGGGAGGAACGGCTTGGTGATGAGGAAGGCGGGTTCTGGCCGCTCGCCAGTGAGCAACCGTTCCGGATAGGCCGTGATGAAGATCACCGGCACCTCGAATTGGCGCAGCATGTCATTGACGGCATCGATGCCTGAGCTGCCATCGGCAAGCTGGATATCGGCAAGCACAAGACCTGGACGATTGCGCATCGCGGTCTGGACTGCCTGCTCGCGGGTGCGGGCTATCCCGCAAATGCGATGGCCGAGGCCGGTCACGATGTCTTCGATGTCCATGGCAATCAAGGGTTCGTCTTCGATGACGAGCACATCAGCCGCGATCATTTGTCCGATTTCGCGACTTGCCTCTTCGAGCAGTTCGGTCACGCCCTCGGCATCGGTCTCAAGAATTTCCGCGGCCTCATCGATCGAAAAACCTTCGACGCTGGTCAGCAGGAAGGCCTGGCGGGGCTTGGGCGGGATGGCGGCGAGACGGCTCTGAGCCGTGGCCTCCCACCGCGGACTATGGGCATCCGCGCGTTGATTGACTTTGAGCGAGCCCCACAATTTACAAAGCAGCGTATAAAGCGCCACTTTCACCGGCTTGTCGCTCGGAAGTGTGTTTGGATCCGCAACCAGCGTTTCCAACAGCATGGCAACATAGGCGTCTCCGCTCTGCTGTCCTCCTGTCAGGGCGCGCGAAAAGCGCCTCAGATAAGGCAGGTGCGGCTTGATCGCCGTCGCTAAGCTCATATGCAATCCTCCTCAAACCCGGATCATGCCGGACGACCCGCTATGATGCGTATCAAATCTCAAAACGCCGGAGCCGGAAACCGGTTCCAAAAAAATCCGTCTGGCGTGGAACTTTTTTGGTCGCCTGCGCTTTCTCATGCTAAATCGCGGAACTATCGCGGTTTTTACCATATTTGGTGGCACGGATGGCAAAGAATCCCTCGTCGGGCGGATCGGTTGGAAAGAATAAAATGCAGGTTAAGCAGGAACAGGAAACCGTCATTGACCGCGCGATCGGAGCGAAATTGCGCGCCCTTTACGACGAGGTGGCCCGCGAGCCTGTTCCCGATCGCTTTGTTGAGCTCTTGAAGCAACTCGACGATAAAAAGTGAGTTATTTCAATAAGTTAAGAGCTAGCCACGGAGCGAGCCAGTGTCCTTTCACGAAGACTTGCTGAATACTATTCCAAGCCTGCGCGCTTTTGCCATTTCTTTGTCCGGCAAGCGCGACCGCGCCGATGACCTTGTTCAAGAGACATTGACCAAGGCCTGGAAGCACCAAGATAGCTTCACGCCCGGCACCAATCTGAAGGCCTGGCTCTATGCCATTCTGCGCAATGAGTTCTACTCGCAGATGCGCAAGAAGGGCCGTGAGGTCGAGGATGTCGATGGCAATTTTTCGAGCCAGCTTGCCGTTCATGCCGAGCAGCAGGGCCATCTCGATCTCGCCGACATGCGGATTGCCTTGGCGAAACTTCCAGCCGATCAGCGCGAAGCCTTGCTTCTGGTGGGCGCCTCCGGCCTTTCCTATGAAGAAACGGCGCAGATCTGCGGCGTCGCCGTCGGCACCATCAAGAGCCGCGTCAATCGCGCGCGCCGCAAGCTTGCTGAACTCCTCGAAGTCGAAGGCGAAAGCGAATACGGGCCTGACGCCGACATTGAATCGATTGTCAGGAGTTCTGCCGCCGCAAGAGGATGATAATGCGGAACGATTTCCACCGCAGTGCGTTTGGGGAGACAACATTGTTCGGGAGAGCGTGATGGCATCGAATTCAAGTGCTCAGGATCTGGGCGAGAGCATCAAGGAAATCAGGGCGCAGATCGACGCTTTGACCAAGACGCTCGGTGATCTTGCGGATGATACCGCGGAGATGCGGACTGAGTTCACCAAGAAAGTGAAGCGGACATCCCGTGAAGCCGCGAGTCTGGGCGAACAGATCGTTCAGGAGGCTGCGCATGCGGGCAGTGAAGCGCTGAATGCGGCGGGAGCCTATGCGGCGAATTCAGCCAATGCCGCCGCAGGTCGCGTCGAAGCGCAAATTGTGCGCAATCCGGTCACCGCCCTTATGGTGGCTTTGGGTTTGGGTCTCGCGATCGGAATGCTCACCCGTAGATAGCGTCGCCGGATCACCCTTCGGGGCGCAGTGCCTCGATCAACGCGTCGCGTATCGTCCCTGAGTCGAACGGAATTTCAACAATCACCGTGCCTGGGAACAGATCTCGCGCACGCGATGGGTCGTCATGCAGCACAATAAAAGCGCAACTGCCGTTCCCTTGCGCGAAAACCTGCTGAGCGAGCGGGCGATCCTGGGTTGCATTGATGATAATAGCATCTTGATCGGCCAGAGGCGGGAGCGCCTGCCCCGGCTTACTGACGATCGCGACACTTTCGACACCGGCGTCAAGCAACCGATCTTCGATATCAGCCGCGACAAGTGGTTGATATTCGACGATCAGTATCTTTTTTCCATCCAGGAAAGTCATAATGTCAGGTCCATGTTCTCGGGTGAGACATGCGCGCTCTCGATGTCATACGCATTTAACTAAGACATAGTTGCAGGAACGAAGCGGAGTATCAGTTATGTCCCGGCCGCACCTGCCGACAGCCGAAACGCGCCAGGTCTCGTGCCAAAACTGCCCCTTGCGGCGGCTGGATACATTTCGCCCCTTCGATAAAGAGGAGCTCGCCTTCGTCGCGGCCTTCAAGAAAGGCGAATTCGCCGCCGAGGCGCGCGCCATGATCCTTCAGGAAGGCGCATCCAGTGCTCATTTGTATACGGTGCTTTCAGGCTGGGGCTTTCGCTACACGTTGCTGCCGGATGGACGGCGCCAGATCTTGAACTTCGTCCTGCCGGGCGATCTGATCGGCCTGCAGGCCTCTGTCGCCCGCGAAATGAAGCATTCCATCGAAGCTTTGACGGGCATGCTGCTCTGCGTTTTCCAGCGTGAGGAGCTTTGGAATCTCTATCAGCGGCATCCGGGCCTCGCTTATGACATTACCTGGCTTGCCGCGCTCGAAGAACAGATGCTCGATCGTCATTTGTTGAGCGTCGGGCGGCGGACCGCCTTGGAGCGCATGGCCTATCTTCTGCTCCATCTTCATCACCGCGCTCACACGATCGGTCTCGCCGACAGGCAGGGCTTCTCCCCGCCGATAACCCAGTATCATCTGGCCGACGCGTTGGGCATGTCGATCGTGCACACCAACAAGACCTTGAAAAAATTGTATCAGTCCAAATTGATCCGCTGGAAGAATCGCCGCCTCGAATTTCTCGACATGGATGCCTTGCGCGAGGTTGCGCACTTCGCCGAGGAACAAGACGTCCCTCGCCCGCTAATTTGACTTACCCCAACTTCCGGAACCGCGGTCTGTCTCACACGTTTTACGGCCAGAGACGGCTGAACGGAGAGCTATCCATGAATTGGGATCGCATCGAAGGCAATTGGAGAGAGTTCAAGGGCAAGGCCAAGCAGCAATGGGGAAAGCTCAGCGACGATGAGCTTGATCAGATTGCCGGTCGCCGTGAAGAGCTCGAAGGCAAGCTCCAGAAGCATTACGGCTACGCCAAGGACAAGGCCAAGGTCGAAGTCGATACGTGGCTCAATCGTCACTGACGGCTTTGGTATGTGAACCGCGGCCGAATCTTCATGAGGTTCGGCCGCGCTGCATTTTGGGAGATCAAAAAATGGAACTGCAGCATATGAGCGCTGGTGTGAAGGAGGCGGTGGCCAATCCATCCAAAGTCTTCAACGCCCCCATGGACGTCATCAATACGCCGGGGCTTACCGATGCCGAGCGGCGCGCCATTCTTGAAAGCTGGGAGCAGGAAGCACGTCTGCTTCAGACGGCGACCGGCGAAAACATGGCCGGAGGCGAACCCTCGCGGATTGAAGATGTGCGCAAGGCAATAGATTTGCTTGACAATGGCGCCCAAGCCGGCGCTTGAGCACCATGACATGGAACCAAAATCGATGAACCGCGTTATCCCCTTGAATCACCAACGCAATTTCAATCCCGCGGGGAGACGTCAAAATGCGAATTTTGGCAACTGTCGCTCTATCGGCTTCACTGATGATCGCGGCTCCGGTTCTTGCTGGTCTTAAGCCCGTAGCTGAACCGACGATTCAGCCTCATGCAGCCAATGAAACCTTGGTCTCCAAGACCGCGCCCGACGGCACATGGCCCTTCGCGTTGAGGGAAGAATCCGCTGAACCGGTCGTCTATTATTCAATTTGAAGCGCTAGACCGCTTCCAGCGGCTCGCCAGCCGAACTGTCTGATTCAAGGTTCGCCAGAGGCAGGCGGGCCTTGAATTCTATACCCTCGGCCTTCCAGGAAATTTCTGTCGATCCGCCGAACTGCGTCGCAAGGACACGCTCGAGCATGACGCGGCCAAAACCGCGCCGTTGCGGCTTTGTGACCTGCGGACCTGCCTTTTCTTGCCAAGTCATTACCAGCACGCCCTCTCCGGCATCGTCTGGTGAGCCCTTCTCGACGAAGCCAGTCAAGGAAATGCGCCCGGCGGGGCGCGACAAGGATCCATATTGAATAGCATTGCTGGCCAATTCGTGGAATGCGATCGCCAATGTCTGCGCATGCTGTGTCGGCAGGTCGATTGCGGGCAGCGCTACATCGATAGCTGAGGCATGCTCGGCGGTCTGAAATGGAGCGAGCGTGCTTGTCGCCAATTCGACCAACCCGACTTTGCGCCATTCGGCTTCGAAGAGGAGATCTTGTGCAGTCTTCAAGGCACGCAAGCGGTTCTGGAAATTGCGCCGGTAGGATTCGACGCTCGTCGCTGATTTGGCAGTCTGGTCGGCAAGGCTAGCCATGAGCTGAACGGTATTGCGCACCCGATGCGCGAGCTCGCGCAGCAATCGCGTCTTGGCCTGTTCATCGGCCTTGCGTTGCGAAATATCCTGGATGACGGTCGTGCAAACAGTCGGCCTGCCGTCACCATCACGGCTGAGGCGCGTCGTTTTCAAGGCCCAGAAAGAGCTGCCATCCTTGCGCATATAGCGCTTGTCCAGGGTCAGCGTGTCGTGACCGCCGGCGGCAATGGCCGCCAGCATGTCGATGCTGGCTTGCCGATCATTGGGATGCGTCACGTCTATGAGCGACATGCTCAGGAGTTCGTCGCGGGAGTAGCCGAACATCTCGCACATCCGGTCGTTCACCTTGAGAATGCGCCCGGTAAGGGGGTCGGTCTCGCAATTGGCCGTGCCGGCATTGTCGAAAAGTGAACGGTAGACGTCTTCGCTGTGGCGAAGGTCGCTTCTCTGCCGGTCAATCTGCTGAAGCAGGTCGCGGGCACGGGCTCGTGACCCGGTTGTTTCGGTAACCGTGAGGAACAAGGCCGTTAGCAGCAGGCCGAGAGTCAGGACGGTCGCCGGGGCGAGCAGGATCGAACCAAAAGGTTCGCGCATCATGGCGACGCGCCAGGTGCGATTGCCGACCGATACATTGGCGCCAAGCACGCGGTCGGCGCTGGTTTCGCCAAACAGATGCAGCGGATCATCGGCGTTGGTGATGTCCGAAATCTGAGCGATCACAGGGTTCCGGCGGTTGCCGGCGACGAGGAAATCGGCTGCCGAGAGCGGCCTCACCACAAGACCTCGCGGCGGCGCATCCGCCCTGCGGCTGTTCGGAACAGTTTGGGCAAAGAGGAACTGATCACCGAAGAGCTGAGATTGTGGTGCCGACAAGGGTGTCGAGACCTGCATTCCGTCTCCCGCCAGCAGGCCTCCGCCAGGGGCAAAAGACGAAACATCGAAGCCGATGAGAGGCGATGGCGCGGCGGCCGCACCTCCGGTCCCGTAATCGTAAATTATAGGGTAATAGGCATCTCGCCCGCTGACAGGCGCTTTCGTGCCCGCCGCGCTCAGTTCGAATATGGTGAAATCAGTGAGGCCCCGGCTGCGCTGGGCGGCCTCGAACTGCGCCACTTCGCTTGCTGCCACGCGCTCGACCAAAAGCCAGCGGTTTTGGCTAACCGGGCTCCGTAAAAGCGTCAGAAAACGGTCGGTTTCATTCGGTTGCAGCGTGTTTCCGGATGAAATCAACGCCACCACCGCATGCATATTGGCGTCGATGATCGACAAGCGATCCTGGATGCGGCCTACTTCTTGCTCGAGTGCTTCCTGGGTGCGGTCGTTGGCCTTGATAAACTCGATATAGCCGGTGACGGCCGCCAGCAGGACGGAGAGGAGTATCCCACCCAGCAGAAACAGGCGGTTACGCTTTAAGATGGAGACCATAACACCCGGGATTGCAGGCTAAATAACGGCTAACCAATTGTAATTGAGCAGGCTTCCAAAAGTTCCCCCGTTGACACGATTTCGGCGGCGCGTTTTCTGAATTCCATTTGACTTAATCTTTTTCACTGTTAGCCTCATTACCCAAACAGGGTCGGGTGTAGTTTTGCGCGGGACCAACCAGGAGTTTGGACGTCCCTATAACCGTCGGATCGTTCTGGAGACGGTCCGATTGCATGCGCCAATCTCCCGGGGGGAGATCGCCAAACGTGTCGGACTGACCGTCCAAACCGTTTCAACTATCGTCCGCGAGCTGGAACAATTGGGCTTCGTCATTGGTTCCCGCGAGCAGCCGAGAAGCCGCGGCTATCCTCCGACAGCCCTGACTGTTAATCCTTCCGGCGGTTTTGCCATCGGCCTCCACGTCACGCCGGTCAGCATCGATACCGCGCTGATCGACCTGGCGGGTACGGTCATCAGCAAAAAGCGCCGCGAAATGCGGTCTGCAACACCCGAAGCAAGCTTTGCCGCCATTGGCGAGCTGACCCGCGAAATGCGCCAATTGCGCCCCAATGGCCGGATGCTGGGGGTCGGGATGGCTATTCCCGGCCCATTTGGGGTCGATTCCATGAGCTTTGTCGGCCCCACAACCCTCCAAGGCTGGGCCGGCGTCCCGATCGCCGAGCGACTGACCGAGGCAACGGGACTTGCGGCCTTTGTCGGCGTCGACCTCGCTGCCGCTGCCCTTGGCGAGCGGCTTTATGGGGCGGGCCGCGAATTGCGCGACTTTTACTACCTCTATTTCGGCGTCGGGCTCGGCGGTTGCATGGTCCATGATGGACAACCATTGCGCGGCGCCTTCGGCAATGCCGGCGAGATCGGCCATATCCCGCTGGTGCCGAACGGCGATGCTTGCCCTTGCGGCAATTGTGGCTGCCTCGAGCGCTATTTGTCGCTTGATGCCTTCGAGCGCCGCTCTGCCCAGTTTGGTCGCGAAGCCTGGTTCGCAGAGGCAGCGCCATTGCTGAGGCTTGCGATCACCATGATCGAGAATCTCTTCGATCCCGAGACCATCATTCTGGGCGGCCTCGCGCACGAGAGTGTCCTCAAGGATCTGATCGCCGCGGCAGCACCTTTGCATCCTTCGGTAGGCGAGCGGCGCGATCGCACGGCACCGCGTCTTATGCTTTCCGCGCAAGGCGAAGATTCGGTCCTGCGTGGCGCTGCCGCACTGGCCGTGTCGGGTCTGCTGTCGCCGCGCTTCGGCGCAATGTTCGTCGATGACGACGCATTGCCGGCGCATGACCCTCTGCTGACACCGCAACGCCTGAACGAGGCGGCCGCATGACCGAGGTCTTGCTCAAACTCGAAAACATCACGCGCAATTTCGGCGCCATCCAGGCATTGCGCGGTGTCGATCTCGAAGTCGGGCGCGGCGAGGTCGTAGCGCTGCTCGGCGACAATGGCGCCGGCAAGTCGACGCTCGTCAAGATCATTGCCGGCGGACTGCAGCCAAGTTCCGGCCGTATGTTGTTCGAAGGTGAGGAACGGATCTTCAATTCGCCCGCCGAAGCCAAGGCAGCCGGAATCGAGACCGTCTATCAGGACCTCTCATTGTGCACGAATGTCGATGTCGTCGCCAATTTCTTCATGGGCCGTGAGATTGTGAAGAAGTGGTTCGGTGTCCCGGTGCTCCAAGAAGCCGCAATGTATTCCGCGGCCGAAAAAGCGCTGGCCAATGCCGGCACGCGCATCCCCTCGCTCAGGACCAATGTCGAGCACTTGTCGGGTGGCCAGCGCCAGGCAATCGAACTCAACCGCTTCGTTCATTGGGGCGGCAAGCTCGTCTTGCTCGATGAGCCCTTCGCCGCACTTGGTGTCGAGCAGACGCGACGCGGCCTCGACACCGTGCGCCGCATTGCCGATCAGGGCATTGGCGTCGTCATCATCACCCATATCATGGCGCAGGCTTTCCAGGTCGCCGATCGCATCGTGGTTATTCGCCAGGGCGTGGTGGCCGGAAATGTCAAAGCCGAGGCGACCAGCCCCGATGAAGTCGTGCGCATGATTACCGGCGAGGCTCTCAAAAGCTCCGCCCAAGAAACACGGCTGAACGGCCGTTCACCCTGAAGGAGAAGGAGACGTCACGATGAAACGCTTATTCAGTGCCTTATGCGGCGCTTTGGCCATGCTGGCCTTGGCATTTTCCGCATCTTCCGCCATGGCTGAGTCCAAGGGCAAGATTTACTACATGGTTCCGACGCTACTCGACGAATTCCAGACCGAATCCGTCAGTGCACTAACGAAATTCCTTGGCGATGTCGGCTACGAGACCGTAAGCCTCAATGCCGATAACAAGACCGACCTGCAGCAAAGCCAGATGAACGACGTGATCGCCCTCAAGCCGAGTGCGATCATCCTGGCTGCCGTCGACTTCAACGCGCTCGTGCCGTCGATCGAAAAGGCGCGCGCCGCCGGCATCCCGGTCATGATCTTCGACCGGCAGATCACCACGACGCCGTCCGATCTGACCTCTGTCGCGGGAACCGTTGAGATCGGCTATGTCGCGGCGGGCGAAATCCAGCGCCTGCTCAAGGAAAAGAACGGTGCCGTGAAGGGCAAGATCCTCCAGGTCCTGGGCGATCCGGCCGATCCCTATACGCTCGACATCCAGAAGGGCTTCGAAGAGAAGATGAAGCCGTTTCCGGACGCCCAGATCATCTCATTGCCGGCGATGCAGTGGGAAGCCTCGAATGCCGGAACCATTGTCGCCGACCAGCTTGTCGCCAATCCCGACATTGACCTGATCTTCGTCCATGCCGCGCATCTCGCGGTTGCTGCCGTTGCTTCGCTCGAAGCCAAGGGCAAGAAGCCGGGGGATGTTCTCCTTGTCTCGTCCAATGGTGCGCCGGTCGGCCTCGATCTCATCCGTAAAGGCTGGGAGCAGGTCGAAGTCGAGCAGCCGCTTTATGCGCAGGCCGCGGCCATCGCCATGTTCGCCGACAAGGTCGTCAACAAGCAGGAGATCAAGGCCGGTCAGTATCCCGTGCTTGGCCTCGACTCGACCATGACGATCGAGAAGTGGGGCCCGAACATCAAGATCCCGGGTGCCGCGATCACCAAGGATAATATCGACGAGCCGCGCTTCTGGGGCAATCTCAAGGCGCCGACCGATCCGGTCACGCCGGTCCAATAACAACCGCTCAGCACTCGTCCCGGAGCCGTATGTCGGCTCCGGGACCCTATCCCCGAGGATATGAAATGATATCTCCCCGGCAGCGGGCGGTGATCGAGTTTGTGCTCGACAATCTTGTCTGGTTCATACTCGCTTTCGTCTTGGCGATTTTCTCGCTGACCATCCCGAATTTCAGCCAACCAGGCATATTCATCAACATTATTGAGCAGTCGACCTTTGTCGGCGTCATGGCGATCGGGCTGGCCATCGTCATCATCGCCGGAAACATGGACCTGTCGGTTGAATCCGTCGCCGGCCTGACCGCGATGATCACCGGCATCCTGTTCTGTTCGCGCGGCATCGGCATGGGACTGACGCTGACGCCCGAATGGCTCGTCTTGCCGGTCTCCTTGTGCATCGCGCTGATGGTCGGCTCGGTGATCGGAAGTATCAATGGCTGGCTGGTCGTAAAGCTCAAGATGAATGCCTTCATCGTGACGCTGGCCTCTTACATTTGGGTGCGCGGCATGGTGGACGCAATCTCGGGCGGCCGTTCCGCACAGGATCTGGCGCCTGCCTTGCGCATCATCGGGATCGAGACGTTGCTGTGGATTCCCTTAATGGCCTGGGTCGCGATCTTCTGCTTCGTGGTTTTCACATTCATCATGGTGAAGACGCCGTTCGGGCGCCACGTGACCATGATCGGTGGCAATCCTGTCGCCTCATTTCGCGCCGGCATCAAAGTCGACCGGTTGATCATCATCACCTTCATTCTTTCCGGAGCGATCGCTGGCTTGGCCGGATGGCTCCTCGCGATCAGGACGTCGGGCGCGACGGCCAATCTCGGCATCGGCATGTTGTTTCGCGCCTTCGCGGCCGTGGTGATCGGCGGCGTCAGCCTCAAGGGCGGCATCGGGCAATTGCCCGGCGTCTATGCCGGCGTGCTGCTGCTTTCGACCATCCAGACGGCGATGAACGTCATGGCGCTGCCGGTTCATTACACCCAGATGATCCTTGGCGCATTGGTACTAGCAGCCGTCCTGCTCGACACGGTTAAGCTCACGATTAGGCAGAAACTCGCATGAACCACAGACTGGAAGGCAAGAGCGCGCTCGTCATCGGCGCGGCGCGCGGGATCGGCGAGGCGATTGCGGCGCGCTTCGCCGAGGAGGGCGCCAAGCTCGTGATAGCCGACGTTGAAGGCGATGCAGGACGGGCGACGGCAAAGAGATTGGGCGGTTCCTATGTCGAGACCGATGTTTCGCGCAAGGAAGATGCCGAGCGCGCGGTGGGCGCCGCAGTCGAGAAGCATGGCGGTCTCGACATTCTTGTGCAGAACGCCGGCATCTATCCCTGGACCTTGATCGAGAATATCGAACCTGATGAATGGGACCGCGTGCTCGCGGTCAATCTCAAGGGTGTCTATCTTGCCGCGCGCGCGGCCCTGGCTGTCATGAAGCCACAGCGAAGCGGTCGCATGATATTCACTTCATCGATCACCGGTCCGCGTGTGACGAGCCCCGGTCATGGTCACTATTCTGCGAGCAAGGCCGGCATCAACGGCTTCATCAAGGCCGCGGCGCTCGAATTTGCGGGCTATGGCATCACCGTGAATGGCGTCGAGCCGGGCAATATTCTCACCGAAGGCATGAAGGCGCATCGCAGCGAAGCCTTCATTCGTACGATGGAAGAGGCAGTCCCATTGGGGCGGCTGGGCACGCCGCGCGACATCGCCAACGCCGTGCTGTTTCTTGCTTCCGACGATGCCGCCTATATCACCGGCACGACGATCATCGTCGATGGCGGACAGACCTTGCCCGAGGGCAAGGACTTCCGCCTCAACCCGAGCTAGCGAGGCAAATCATGTCTGCACCCGATATCACGCGGCATTTCGAATTCGAAAAGGTGGGGCGCCGGCTCGAGGATCTCGAGACGCCGGTGCCGGTTATCGACATCGACGTCGTCGCGCAGAATCTCGCGCGCTGGCAGGCGCGCTGCTACAAGGCGGGCTTGGGCAATCGCCCGCATATCAAGACGCACAAGATGGTGCCGCTTGCCAAGGCGCAATTGGCATTGGGCGCCAAGGGGATCACCGTGCAGAAGCTTGGCGAAGCTGAAGTCATGGCCGATGCCGGCATCTCCGACATCTTTCTGACCTTCAATATTCTCGGCGACCACAAATTGAAGCGTCTCGCAGCGCTTGCGAAACGAACTGAGATTAAGGTCGTCGCCGACAATGAGGTCGTGGTCGAAGGCCTGGGTCGCGCCGGCGAAGCCGCGGGCCGGCCGATCGATGTGCTGGTCGAATGCGATACCGGCATGAAGCGCAACGGCGTGCAATCGCCTGAAGCAGCGGCAAGTTTGGCGCGCAGGATCGCGGCGACAAAGGGCCTGCGCTACGGCGGCCTCATGACCTATCCGAAACCGGGCATCAGGCAGGAAGTGGCGGCATACATTGCAGAAGCCCGTGACCTGATCGCCAAGGCGGGGCTCGAAACGCCGGTCATCTCCACCGGCGGCGCCCCGGAAATGTGGAGCGATGACGGGCTTCAGGACATCACCGAATACCGCACCGGCACCTATGTCTTCTTCGACCGTTCATTGGTAACGCGCGGCGTTTGCAAGCGGGAAGAGTGCGGCCTGACGATGCTCGCAACCGTTGTCAGCCGGCCGACCGCTGAGCGCGCCATGATCGATGCCGGCACCAAATCATTGACCAGCGATCTTCTTGGCCTGCAGGGCTACGGCATCATCCCGGAATTTGGCGAGGCCAAGATCTACGAAGCCAATGAAGAACACGGCTATGTCGATCTTAGCGGCAGCACCACCAAGCCATCGGTCGGAGATCGGGTCCGGGTACTTCCCAATCACGTCTGCCCGGTCGTCAATCTCTTCGACCGCGTAGTCTTCATCCGCGGTGATGAAGTTCTTGGCCGCGTCAAGGTCGATGCGCGTGGACTCGTGCAGTAACCGATTAATGCTTGGCGAGAAACGCCTCGACTTTGGAACGGCGCGGCAAGGGTTCGACGGCACCATAACCAAGCGTCGAGAGCGCCGCCGCCGCATTGGCAAAACGCGCCGCCGCGAAAAGGTCTGCGCCGCGGCACAGTTCCGACAGAAGAGCGCCCGTGAAGGCGTCGCCCGCCCCGGTCGCATCGATGGCCGCGACGTTGAAGCCGGCAATTTCCGCGCTGCGTTTGGCCGTTGCGACATGGACGCCCTTGGCGCCGAGCGTCACAATGACAGCGCCGGCACCGAGCCTGAGAAAATGCGCCGCGATCGCCGAAGGATCTGTGAGTCCGGTCAGCGCTTCGGCATCTTCGATAGAGGTTTTGGTGAGGCTCGAACGCGCGGCTGCGTTCTCGATCGCCGGCCGCGCGGTCTCGATCGGCCACAGGCGCGTGCGCAGATTTGTGTCAAAGGAGACGGCGACATTCGCGGCGCGAGCTGCTTCAATGGCCGTGAGAACCGCCGCGCGCGCGGTCTCGCTGATCGCTTGGCTGATTCCCGAAACATGCAGGAATTTGGCACGCGCGATGAAGTCGATCGGGATGTCTTGGGGAGTTATCAGGCTCGCTGCGGAGCCCTTGCGGTAATAAGAGAATTGATGGCCGCGCTCGCCATGGGTGACGAGGTACAAACCGGTTTGCGCTGTCTGATGGCGTCCCACCTGGCTCGAATCGACGCCTTCCTTTTCCCACAAGGCGGCAATGGCATCGCCAAAAGGGTCATTGCCGAGTTTGCCGATATAGGCGCAATGGCTTCCAAGCCGGGCGGCGGCGATTGCGACATTCGACGTATCGCCGCCAAAGCCCGCAAGAAAGCGTCCATCGGGCTGCTGATTGAGTTCGTAGAGCGGCTCGCCGAGCGCGATAATATCAAACTTCATGTGGCCATGCATGGCGGGCGGGATCAATACCGTCAAGCGGCTTGAAAGCCGATTTGTGTAAAGAGGTTCTCCCATGCGTCTTGAGGGAAGGGTTGCGATCGTCACCGGGGCAGCGCGCGGCATCGGCCTTGCGGCGGCGCGGAGCTTGGCGATGGAAGGCGCACATGCGCTGTTGAGCGACATCGACGATGATGTCCTCGCCATTGCTGCCCGAGAGCTTATTGCCGAGGGATTGAGTGTCGCCGCTGTAAAATCCGACGTTGCCGATCCGGCGAGTGTCGCGGCAATGGTTGATGCCGCCAATACGCGCTGGGGCCGCATCGATATCCTGGTCAATAATGCCGCGATTTCGGACGACACCCCGATCGATGACCTCACCGACGAGCGCTGGCGCCAGGTCCTCGCCGTCAATCTCGACAGCGTGCTTCACTGCACGCGTGCCGCCTTGCCATCACTGCGCAAGAGTCCCTGTGCCAGCATCATCAATATCGCCTCGACACAAGGTATTCGAGGCCAGCCGCATGCCATGGCCTACGCGACGGCAAAGGGCGGCGTCGTCAATCTGACGCGCTGCATGGCGGTTGATTTCGGGCCGGAGGGCATTCGCGCCAATGCCGTGGCACCGGGCTATATCGACACGCGCATGGCATTGCAGAAGCAGGACGGCACGCATGAACACCAGACGGAATGGTATCAGGACATCTATGTGAAACATGGACGCATGCCTTTGCGCCGCGCCGGCAAACCCGAGGATGTCGCGGGGCCGATCCTGTTTCTGGCGAGCGACGACAGCCGCTATATGACCGGCCAGGTCCTGGTTGTCGATGGCGGCTTCACTTGCACCTATTGAGTTTCAGGTGGATTTGAGCTGCGCTGCGGCCATCGCATAGCCGCCATCCGCACCGTCGATGAAATGCATGTGGTCGCGCTGGAAGGGCGACGGCACCAGGCAGGTCATCAATGCTTCACTCTGACGATGCAGCCCATAGCGGCAGATGCCGGACTTCGCCGCCGCCTGAAGTATCGATTCGATGCGGGCAAGCTGTGCCGCATTGAGATCGACGGTCATCTTGAGACCGTCGTCGAACTTTCGAAAATCGGAGCGCTGCGCCGAATCAGCCCGGTAGAGCTGTACATCGAGGCCCATAAAGGGCCTGTTCGCACGCTCGAGGATGACCGAGACGGTCGCCTCGAACAGGATGCGCAGTTTGCGCAACAAGCGCAAATGCCTCGGTGCCGAAGCGCGCGCTTCGTAATCGAGCCCTTTGGGCGGCCAGGGAAAATGCAAGCCCTCGGCAGGAACCGGATGGCCGCCGCGCTCCTGTTCGCCGGCGATTGCGACGATCTCGTCGACTAACGCCGAGAAGCGCTCCGGCGCAGCACTCTCGACCGGCACGATGATGATCGAGGCGATGACGCCGTGGCGCGATTGGATCGGATTCCAACGGCAGGAGAGCCCCGAAAGATCGGGCCGGCTGCCCGGCGCAGCAGGTTCGACAGCAAACTGTCCCGCCTTCATCTGCTGTTCGGCCCAACTCGCCCCGCCGCCCATGAACATGCCATAGGTGATCTCGGGCGAGACGCGGTAGCGGGCGACCCGCACATCATGTCCGCTATCGCGAACAGCCGCCATCGGCACGATCGCCGCCCTGAGCCCCAGATCGAGTTCTTCCTTGACCCAGACCTGAACTGTCGAGAGTGCCGTTCGCGTCTCGGCTACCGACTCGGCCGGCACGGCCACCAGCGCGCCATCGCCGCCGAAAACGAAGGGCAGATCGCGATGGCCGAGCGCATTGTGGATTGCCGAGATCACACTCGCCCCGGCCATGTTGACCGCCTTGTAGCGCCCGGCCTTGATCGCCTTGGTCGACCCGACAATGTCGGCGACGGCAAGCGACCAGTCTTGGGGCAAGGGGCTGTAATTCGCCCCATCGGTGACGCCGGCAAAACGGTCGAAGGTCGGAAGATCGGCAAAGAAACCCGACGGCTTGGGATTGGTCATGATCATGTTTTGGAGGAGCTGGAGCGCTTGCCGGTTCGGTGTATAAGCTCATTCTGCATGAAGATTGCTTTTTACGCACCCTTGAAGCCACCGGACCATCCCGTGCCGTCGGGCGACCGGCAAATGGCGAGGATGCTCATCAAGGCGCTCGCGCTCAAAGGTCATTCGGTGACGGTCATATCGCATTTGCGCGCCTATCTAAGCGACAACAGCGAAAGTGAGCTCACAAACTTGCGTGATCGGGCGCGAGCCGAAGTTGAACGCATCGCGAGGGACTGGTCGGCCGGCACAAGGCCTGAAATCTGGCTCACCTACCATCCTTATTATCGCGCTCCGGATCTGCTCGGTCCTCTGCTCACGGCGGAATCTAAAATTCCTTACGTCACGCTTGAGGCATCTTATGCGAGGAAACGCGACCGCGATGACTGGGCGAATGCCCAGAAGTTCGTGACGAGCGCGATTGAACAGGCAGCCCTCAATATCTGCTTCACCAGGCGCGACCGCGACGGTCTTGCCATGCTGGGCCCCGAGATCCGGCTCGCCTATGTGGCACCTTTCATCGATGTCGCGGATTACGATCGTGAACGCACCGCAAGTGCAGGCATGTTGCGACTCATTGCCGTTGCGATGATGCGCAAGGGCGACAAGTTCGATTCCTATTGCATGCTGGCCGCGGCACTCAAGCGGCTGACTGACATTGACTGGCATTTGAGAGTGGTCGGCGACGGCCCATTGCGAGGCGAGGTGCAGGCGCTCTTTGCAAAGATTCCGGCCTCTCGCATGACTTGGGCGGGTGAACGCGCGCCTGGCGAGATTGCCGCGGAAATGCGCAATGCCGATCTTTATTGCTGGCCGGGCTGCGGCGAGGCCTATGGACTTGCCTATCTTGAAGCTCAAGCAGCAGGCGTTCCCGTCGTCGCGCAGGATATCGCCGGCGTGCCCGAGGTCGTGCGCAATGGCGAGACGGGCATACTCACTCCCGCGGGCGATGTCGTCGCCTATGCCGATGCGATCAGGGCCTTGGCCGCCGATCGCGACAGGCTTCGGCTGCTTGGCAGGCAGGCGCGACAGTTCGTGCTGAACGAGCGCACGTTGGAGATCGCATCGCTGCGCCTTGACGCGATCCTACATCAGATTGTTACTCACACACCGAGTCCGGCGCATGCAGGCTGACTGGTCGCTCCTCACACGGGAACTCAACTTCTGGTCCAGCGCGGGCATTGCGCCGCGCTTGTGGCTTCGCGACGACGACGCTATCGCGCCATCCAAGGCGCTCGATCGATTGCTTGCGCTCTGCGACCGCTATCAGGTGCCGGCAGTCTTGGCCGTCATTCCAGAGCCGACCGGCGAAGAATTGAGCCGCCGCCTTAATGACGTCGATCTGGCGAGCGTCGCAGTTCATGGCTGGCGCCATGCCAATTACGCGGCTGCGGATGAGAAGAAACAGGAATTGGGAAAGCATCGCCCCGTAGCTGATATTGTCGATGAACTCTCACGCGGGCTCTCCAAGCTTTTTGCGCTCCACGGCGAGAAATCATTGCCCATGCTGGTGCCTCCTTGGAACCGCATGATTCCTGCGCTTTTATCGCCGATTTCAAGAGCCGGCTTCCGCGCCGTGTCGAGTTTCGCCGACGCGCTCGCCGACCATCAGACTCCTGAACTCGCCGTCATCAACACGCAACTTGATATCATCGACTGGTCGACACGTCGCGGCGGCGATCCTGCCGAACTGGCGAAGCTGTTCGTGCGGGAACTGCAAAAATCGCGTGAAGCAGGCGGTTATCCTGTCGGGGTCCTCACCCATCATCTCGCGCATGATGAGACAGCCTGGGATTTCCTCGACCAATTGTTGGAGATGACGGCGCTCGGAGACACGTGCAAATGGTTTTCGGGCCCTCAACTCTTGCGGTCGCGGATCCAGGCTAGAGCGTGACCGTCTCTCCGGCCCGCGCGGCAAACATGCCGGCATACTGCGCCTTGGCCGAACGCTCGATGGCGTCGAGTTCATCGTCGGTGCGATCGAGGCAATGGTGGAAGAGCGCAAAGCGCTTTACCTGCGCCGCCTCCGCAAGCTTGACGCCATGTTGCCAGGTCGAGTGGCCGTAACCGCGGCAGGAAGGAAGCTCGCTATCGGTGTAGGCGGCGTCGTAGATGGCAAGGTCTGCGCCCTTCACGAACTCGATCAGTCGCGGATCGACCTCGCTGCTCTCATGCTCGACGTCTGTCAGATAGGCAGCACTCCGCCCGTTGAAATAGACGCGATAACCGACGGCGCCGCCGGGATGATTGAGGCGCATCGTGCGAACGGAAATCCCCGGCGCCGGCGTCAGGGTGTCGCCCGGCTCGAAGTCATGATACTCAAGTTTCGATTGCACGTCGCTCGGCGTAACCGGGAAGAAGGGGGGCGCCATGAAGCGCCCGATTAACTCGCGCGTCGTCCACGGCCCGTTCAGATGGCCTCCCCACAGGTCGATCCGTACTTTCTTGCCCAGGGCAAAGAGCATGAACGGCAGACCGATGATATGGTCATAATGGAAATGCGAGAAGAAGACGTCGACCTGGTCTACGCCGCGCTCATACAGAGAGTCGCCGGCAATCTTGGCCGCCGTCCCGGCATCGAATATCAAGACGTGATCGCCACAGCGCATCTCGACCATGGACGTATGGCCGCCGGAGCGCCGCACTTCCGGGCCGCAAGCCGGAAGGCTGCCGCGCACACCCCAGAAATATACGGAGAAATCTGCCATCCGATTGTCCAGCCAGTCCTATTCGGGGCACAGAGATATTAACATTCTACTCTCCTCTATGCCCATCCGAGGGTGCCAGAACAAGATCGGGATCGTCAGTGGACACGTCGCGAATGGGCGAGTTGGCTGCGCGCATCGCTCAGTTCCGCGGTCGTCCGGCTCAAGCGCGTGGCGAGAACCCTCATGATTTCGACTGTCATTTCCGGGAAATCGGACAGAAGCTTCAGAAAGTTCTCCTTCTTGATGCGCAGCGTCAGGAGTGGCGTCGCCGCGCGCACCGTCGCCGTACGTGGCACATCACAGAGTATGGCAATGTCGCCGACCAATTCGCTCGGATTGACGGTCGCGACCTTGATTTCCCCCTCATTGGTATGGACCAGCACGTCGGCATTGCCCGACAGCACGACATAGGCGGCATCGCCGGTGTCGCCCTGCTTGAACAGCTCTTTCCCCGCATCGAACTTGATGCGATCTGAGGTGAAGGCAAGCAATTTCAGCTTGGCGGGGGCCACTCCGGAGAAGAGAGGCAGGCGCCGCAGGAGTTCAACCTCGTCATTGAGCAACATGGTCTTTCTCTATACTCCAATACGCACCCGCTCGCCTGAACATTTCATATCAGGTCAGGAGAGTGGTCAATAATCCTTTCCGGGCAACCAATTCGTCAAAACTGCCCGTTTCCGCCAATGTCGGCCCGTCAAAAACGGCGACACGGTCGAAGTGCCGGGCGAGGCTCGCATGTCCGACGACCCACATGATGCCCGGCTTGTAGCCATCCGCGTCGAAACTGGCGAGAACGCGCTCGATCGTCCGCTCCTGACTCTTGAGATCAAGCGCCGACAAGGGCCGGTTGAGAATCATGAAATCGGCCCGCTTGAGCAACGCGCGCGCAAGGTGCAGTTTCTGCCTCTGGGCAACCGTCAGCCGTTTTCCGGCCGAGCCGACATTGAAATTAAGGCCGATCTGGAACACTTCGCCGCCGAGGCCTTGCTCTTCGAGCACGTTGCGGACGACGGTGAGAACGCGGTCGGCTGAATCGGTGCGCTCATAGGTGATGCGGCCGAACAGGACGTTATTGAGAAGGTTGCTGGCGCGGTTGTATTCCTTCGGATCGTAGAATGCGATCCGGCGCTGTAAAGCCTCGGGCAGGCCGTTCCGGAATTCCACGCGTGCTTCGACGATGCGCTTGCGCAACTCATCATCGAGCAACCCGAAACGGTGCCGGGGCTCGACATAAGCGAAGCTCAGGGCGATGATTTTGTCGCGATCGTCCTGCGGCACGTCAGCGCTCGATTTGTCCTTATAGCGCTGTACGTACCCTTCAAACCGCGGAATCTCCTCTGCCGGCATGAAGGTCAGTTGCTCGAAGAACGGATGGTCCGGCGGCAGGTCCCGGAAGAGATCGACGACAGTCTTGGCGATCTCGTAACCCATCCGATACAGGCGCTCTTGCAAGCCGAACTTTTCAATGACCGATCGAATATACTTGTCGTAGGCCTTCTTATCGTCGTCCGAAAGCCCCTCCTGAACGGCACCGAAAATCAAATTCTCGACGACGGTCGCCTCTGAATTATAGGTAGAGGGATCAAACGATATAACGAAGTCGGAAATCCCTTCGGCTGCTAGCTCGGCGCGCAACGCCTTGCGGGCATTCTCGATGCCCTCCGCAATCGCCGGGTATAATTTTGGATCGATCGTCGTCCTCAAGCCGAGGTCGACGACGTCTTGGAGAAGTCCCGCGAGTTCCAGGACGCGTTGCATCTCGCCGGTCAGCTCTTCGGCATTGGCGACACCGGCCGATGCATAGTCGACCCAATCATCCCTGATATCCAGTATGGGATTGCCGGCGGCTTGTGCCTCGCTGATCTCCCACTCGCGGTGTTTCGCGTCCGCGCCTTCATAATGGGCCGGAACGAAGGGCGCATGCTTGAGCGCATAGATCAGATTGTCGCCGAACGAACCCTGCATCAGATGTGCGTCCGACGACACATAGGAGAAACGCCGGCCGGTGATCGCTTCCGGCAGTTCGGCGATGTCAGAGCCCTCCAGGGTCACGCGGCCATTCTCTGGATGGACAAGGCTGACTACGGCCTCGGCCAATGTATCGCCGCCACTGCCCGCAGCACCCGCTATCGCCAAACGTTCGCCTGGCGCGAGGGTGAATGTTGCCTTGTCGAGCAGCTTGGCGCCGCTTTCGTCTACCGCGGAGAGATTGTTGACCGCGAGATTCCCTTGCAAATCAGGCAGCGGATCCTTGGACACTTTCTGCAATTGCGGGCTCAGCAGATCGGAGACCGTGAATTGCTCGACCACCTGCGTATACTTCACCTGTACGTCGACGCGCTGCTGATCCCAGTCGATCAGATCCTTGATTGGCGAGGGCAGGTCCTTATAGGCGGCGATCACCGCAACGAGCTGACCGACGTCCATCCGGCCCTGCAAGGCGAGGTAGCCGCCGATCGCGTAGAACAGGAACGGGGTGACCTGGGCGATGAAGTTGTTGAGGAATTTGACGAAGAACTTCCACTGATAGATGTCGTAGCGGATCTTGAAGATCCGCCCCAGTCGCGAGCCGATATCGGCACGTTCGTAATTGGACGTGTCGTTTGTGTGAATGGCCGAAATGCCGTCGACGATCTCGCCGACGCGCCCTGCAAGTTCGCGTGCGGTGAGTTGCCTCTCGCGCCCCAGAAGGATCAGGCGCCGCCTGAGTTTGGGGATGATGAAGCCCTGAACCGCGACGGTCCCGCCGGCAAGCATCCCGAGCCAGAAGTTCTGGACGATGATGAAGACCAGCGCCGTGACCGCCTGCCCGCCCAAAAGTGCCGGCTGTACGAATGCATCGCCGATGAAGCCGCCAAGCGGCTCAACTTCATCCTTGATCATGGTTGCGACTTCGGGCGCCTTTACGCGCTTGAATTGGCCGGGAGGGAATCGCAACACGCGATCGACGAGTTCATAGCGAATGCGCCGCAGCATCCGCTCGCCGAGACGGCCCTTGTAGGTATTGATATAGAATTTGAAGAGGCCGTTGATGATGACCAGCAGCAGGAAGAGCCCGCTCAATGCCATCAGCATCTGAAACCGGTTGAGTTGAACGCCCTCGAACAGGACGAGGTTGCCGGAGGAGGAAATCCAGCTCGGCACATCGAAATCGATCTTGAGAAAGGTCGCCGTTGCGCCCGGCGTCTCGAAACCGTCGCCCTGGATCGGCCCGTTGACGATCTGCTTCGGCAGGTCAAAGGACATGAAATAGGTCGGCATCGACAGCAGCACGATAAAGAGGATCCAGATCTGCTGCCGGCGGGTGTTGCGCCAGATATACCGGAAAAGATTTTTGTCCATGCGAGCCCGTCTGCCGGTCAGCTCCTGGATGGTTCGCGGATCGGCTCGAGCACGATGAACCGCCGCTGTGCAAAGGGCAACCCGCCGATCTGGGTATCGTTTAGAGTCAGGTCCAGGCTGACGATCATGCGCAGGCCCGGACGCTCACAGATCGAGGGCGCAATCGCCATGGAGCGCTCGAGCGCTGGAGGGTAGTCGAGGACGATGATGCGGGCATTGTCGATCAGCGAGAAGAACAGAGGCCCCTGAACCTCACGCTTCCCGAAGGGCTTGAGCGACATGCCGAGAAGCACCAGCCCGTAGCTCCCGGGCTGAAAGGCGCCGTAATCGTAATCCTGAAATTTTCGGTTCACATGCCGAACCCGGCAGGGATGGCCGTTAAGCGTTTCGGCCTCCAGGGGCGCGGTCTTGGGATCGATCGAAAGGACCGACAGCGGGCGGTGATGGAGATAGGGAGTTACCGGCCGGATATGGCCGCCGATCTCCAGTACATGCGGGCAATCGCGGACAAAATGCGCCGCCAGAACCTGGCGTATTTCGGCGGCAGGTCCCGAAAGGTGGGGAATATCGTCGATCGCGGGGGATGCCTCGCCGTTCATGAAACTCAGGGATTCGTTGCCTCGTCTGGGTGGCCAGCATACAAGGTCGCCATGATTGCCGCCAACACCTTATCTTCAGAGCCCGGAGAAATCTGGTCGGAGCGCTGCTTCGATCTCCTGCGCGGCGCTGCTGTGCTGACCGGAAATGATGTGCTCTTACGGCTTGCCCGCACGGTTTCGCGCTTTCCGGACGCCGAACTTCACGTCGCCTTCAACCATCGCCAGGTGGCTTCGAAAGTCTGGGCGCGCGACGAGCTCGTGCGGCATGGTCCAGCAGAGCGCGCGCGGATCTGGATCGTCGGCGGGTGGTACGGGGTTTTGTCGGCACTGCTCTTTGCCGATGATCGCCTCTCGATCAGCAACATCGAGAGCTTCGATATCGACCCGGCGGTGGCCGCAGTAGCCGAATCGCTCAATGAACCGCAGGTTGCGGATGGCCGTTTTGCCGCCCGTACCGCGGACATGTACTCACTTGATTATTCTGTCGCTTCCGCCGGACCCGATCTGGTGATCAATACGAGTTGCGAGCACATTGCCGACCTGCCGGGCTGGCTCGCGCTGATCCCTCGCGGCACGCGTGTTCTGCTTCAGTCGAACGACTATTTTGCCGAATCCCAGCATGTCAATTCGCAGGTGAGTCTCAATGATTTTGCCGCGGTTGCCGGTCTGAGCCAGGTCGATTTTGCCGGCTCGCTCTATTTGCGCAAATACACGCGCTTCATGCTGATCGGCCGCGTCTGACCGCGGCAAGGCGAAGTAGGATCTCGGCCGAATGCCGCGCGCCGTCGAGATCGAGACCATGCGAAATGCTTGGGTCCTGTCCCTTTGCCGTGGCAAGGGCCGCAATCAGCTTCCCTGCATCGAGCGAGGATTCGGGAACGACTTGCGCGAGTTTGAGGCGTGCTAGTTTTTCCGCCCGCACACTCTGCTCGGTTTCGCCGCCTGCCGCGAAGGGCACGAGAATACTGCGACAGCGCGCCCGCAGAATATCGCAGACCGTATTGTATCCCGCCTGGCTGATTGACACTCCAGCGCCGGCGAGGAGGTTCGGAAGGTCCGGCCGAAATCGGTCCAATTTTACATGCGGTGGTATCGCCCCCTCATGTGCGAAATTGGGACCTGTGATGATGCACCAGGGCGATTGCGCGGTGGCACGGTGTTGAGCGGCGCCAAGCGCAGCCTCGATCAATCGTCCACCGGCCGCGCCGCCGCCGGCGGAGACGAGTACCGCAAAGCGCTCCGCCGGCTGACCAGGTTCTGGCCCGGCGACAAGACCCGTATAGGAGATGCCGCAAGTGATCTCGCCCGCACGCGGAAAGGTTTCTTCGAGCCTTGCGAATTTTGCATCGCCATGGATGAGGACATGATCGAACAGGCTGTTGAGTGTCTCGATCGTCTCCTCTGTCCGGCCTGGCTTGCGGTTCTCCTGCAATATGTCGCGGATTGAGGATATGACGACCGGCCGCGGGGTGAGCGCCCGCGCCGCCTCGACAAAGGTCAGTATCTCCTTGCGCATTTGCCGGCGCGCAAAGGGGAAGGCTTCGATAATGAGGATGTCGGGTCGCTGCTCTTCAATGTGGCTTAGGAGCAGCACGCGTCGCGCATCCCACAGTGTGTCGCCAACGACCGCGCCGGTGCTGTCGACGAGCTTGCTGAACGCTTCGTCTGCGGCCCTGATCGCGGGTATTTCTATCGACGCGATACCTTGGCTTGGAAATCCTCGGACTGGAACGCCGCCGCTGATCACGGCGACATTGCATCCTGCTGCCTTTATGGCCTCCGCCAAGCGGCTGGCGCGGACAAGATGGCCGATGCCCAAAAGATGCTGAACGTACAGCAGGACCCGCGGCGCCATCACGGCTTCGCCTCTGCATTCAGACTGGCTTCCAGGAGCTGAACCAGTTCGGTAACGCTCGCATGATGGTCAAAGCGATTGCGTACCAACGCTTCCGCAGCCACGCCGAGGCGGCGCCGCAGCCCAGGCTGGGTAATGGCGCGCGTGAGTTCCTTTGCAAGCGCCACTGGATCATCCGGTTCGACGACGAGACCTGTGACCCCGTTCTCAAGCAGTTCGGTCACGCCTGAGACCCGCGTCGAGATGCAAGGAAGAGCCTGGCTCGAGGCCTCGACCAGCACATTGGGTAACCCGTCTCGATCGCCGTCATCGGCGATCCGGCAGGCGAGTACGAAAAGATCCGAGGATCGATAGCGCGCGAGGACCTCTTCCTGAGCTTGCGAGCCGAGCCATTCGATCCTTGTGTCGATACCGAGCGCCTTCGCCTTTTCCTTGAGAGGCTTCAGCAACTCGCCTCCGCCCACATGAACGAAGCACCACGACAATCCGGGTGGTATTTTTGCGAGCGCGTCGAGGAGCACGTCATAGCCCTTTTTGGCGACCGCCCTGCCGACGCTGAGGATCACCACGGGCTCGTTAGGGTCGCTGCCGTCCCGGTTCGAATGCGAACCCGAAAAAGGTCCGAATCGGTCCAAATCGAGCCCGTGATAGGAGAGATGCACCTTTTGCGGGTTCGATGCCAGGGATTGCAATTTTAGATAGCCAGCGCGTGTGCATGTCACCGCCCATGCCATCGCATCGAGCTTCCGCTTGAGTTCATCGTCCCGCGTTGTCCAGATATCCTTGGCGTGCGCCGAACAGCTCCAGCCAATTCCCGTCATGAGGCTTGCATACTGGGTCACCGATGCCGGCGTATGGATGAAATGCGCATGCAGCCAGGCGATCTTGGGATCGATTTCGGTCACCAGGACCAGCGCCTGCCCAATGCGCCGCAGCCGATGCAGGTCAGGCTCGCGCCAAAGGTCTCTCAGGAAAGTCGGCAGGGTTCTCCAATAGCCTGCCAGGCCCTGGGCGCGGATGAATGCCTTGAACACCCGCCACGGCTCGTCATGGAGATATTCGGGCAGATACCGCACCGGCGAGCGGATTTCGCGATGAACCGGATGCACCTTGCCATCCGTCGGGTGGCGCATCGAAATCAGCATAAGCGTAAGCCCGGCCCGCTCCAGGCTCAGGATTTCCTGCGCAATGAAGCTTTCGGAAAGGCGGGGGTAGCCCTTCAAAACGATTGCGATTGTCTTCGCCATCGCGACTGCGGCTGGAACCTAGCCCTCGACGACGGCAAACCGCTTCTGCGAGCTATGCTCAAGCCAGTCGCCGACGAGATTGGTGATGTTTTCAAGGCCGTTTAGCGCAACCGGCGCGCCGGATTTTGAGGGCGGAGGGCGTTTTGGAAGCCCTGACAGGGCTGCGGCGAAAATCGTCGGGTCGGCTGCCTGTTCGGGCAGCACCATCTCGATGATGCCCAATTCGGCAGCCCGCCGCGCCCTGATGAACTGTTCTTCTCGCGGCTGCAGGCGCGGCACGATGATGGCCGGCTTGTCGAAGGATAGAATCTCGCAAAACGTATTGTAGCCGCCCATCCCGACAACGCCGCTGGAGCCGGCCATCAGTGTTTCGAGCCGGTTGTCGAATTCGATCATATTGACCTGCGGAACACCTAGCGCCTTGCGGATGAGCTTTCTGCGCTTGCGGACCGGCATGAACGGCCCGAGGACGACCAGAGCCTTGTGTTGTAGCCGGTTGTCGGATCGATAGGCGTCCAGCACGTTATGGATGAGCTCGGCCCCGTCTCCGCCACCCCCGGTGGTAACCAGGATATAGTCGCCTTCCGGCATGCGCATGGGGATGTCGGAATGCGGCACGCTGCGCTGCAGGAAGCCGACATAGCTCATGCGGGCGCGTGTCGAAGGCGGCACTTCAAATCCCGTCAGGGGATCATAGAAACCTTCCGGTCCGTAAACCCAGATCATGTCGTAGAAGGCGCCGATCTTGCGCAGCACGTCACGCTCGCGCCATTCCTTGGTGAGAAGGCCTGGAGCGTCCATGACTTCGCGCAAGCCCAGGACCAGGGTCGTCCCGTGGGTTTTGAGGAAGGAGAGTGTCTCCTCCAATTCCCCGCGAAGCCCAAGCGGCTCCTTGTCGACGATAAAAATATCCGGCTGGAAGGTCTCTGCCGTGTGGCGGATGATCGACTGCCGCATCTGCAAGGTCTCGTGCAGATCGGTGTGGCGATCGATCGAGGTATACTCGCCGTTGTGCAGTTTGATGATCGAAGGAATTTTGACGAAATCGACGCGGACGCGATAGTCGAAGGCGCCGGCAATCGTCGAGCCTGAGATGATGAGAACCGTCAGGCCACGATATTGCTCGACCAGGGAATGAGCGATGGTGCGGCAGCGGCGCAAATGGCCGAGCCCGAAAGTATCGTGGCTATACATGAGAATGCGTGCGTGCTCTAACCGCCGCATAGGCCCAGGTTCCTTCCGCGCAAGGGAACCTCTCGGCGCGCGAATGGCTGACGCCTGGACCCCTTCTCGACCACCACTATGCCACAGCGATTCCTGCGCCGGAAGCGGGGAATGGTTGCCCGGATCAGGCCTCTTTTTCGCGGTTTGGTCGCTTGCCCTTGACAACCCCTTTCGCTATATGAGCCGCCAATCCAGGTCGCCCGGCTATGCATCCGGGCGAGATGAACCCGGGGTGCGGGAGCATGAGGCTCTGTCGCGCCCTTAACTGTTTCAGGATCGGCCTCGAATTGCTGCCTGGGCGTCATTGGCGCCGGTCTTGGAACGTGGTCGTGGTTTGCCTGCTGTGCCCCATTAACCTTCAAACGGGCGCATGCAGGACGTCCTGCGGATATTTCCGTGGGCCAACCCCGATTTTTGTACGAGGATAACTGTTCAATGGCGAAATCCGCCGTCTCGCTTACCCCTACCCGCGAAGACTTCGAAGCATTGCTGACCGAGTCCTATGGCGACAATCCGGCAACCGAAGGCAGCGTAGTCAAGGGCAAGGTCGTCGCCGTAGAAAACGACTTTGTCATCATCGATGTCGGTCTCAAGACCGAAGGGCGCGTTGCGCTCAAGGAATTTTCCCAGCCCGGCAAGGACGTCAAAATTGCCCAGGGCGACACGGTCGAGGTCTATCTCGAGCGTATTGAGAATGCGTTGGGCGAAGCGGTGTTATCGCGCGATAAGGCGCGCCGCGAGGAAGCGTGGACCCGTCTCGAGCAGAACAATGCCAAGAATGAGCGTGTCGACGGCGTGATCTTTGGCCGCGTCAAGGGCGGTTTCACCGTCGATCTCGGCGGTGCCGTTGCCTTCTTGCCCGGCAGCCAGGTCGATATCCGGCCGATCCGCGATGTCGGTCCATTGATGCATGTGAGCCAGCCCTTCCAGATCCTCAAGATGGATCGCCGCCGCGGCAACATCGTCGTGTCGCGCCGCGCCATCATGGAAGAGACGCGCGCCGAACAGCGCTCCGAACTCGTCCAGAATCTCGCCGAAGGCCAGGTTGTCGACGGCGTCGTCAAGAATATCACCGATTACGGCGCGTTCGTTGATTTGGGCGGCATCGACGGTCTCTTGCATGTGACCGACATTGCCTGGAAGCGCGTCAATCACCCGAATGACGTTTTGACCGTCGGCCAGCACGTGAAGGTCCAGATCGTCCGCATCAATCCCGAAACCCAGCGCATCTCGCTTGGCATGAAGCAACTCGACAAGGATCCGTGGGACGGTGTCGGCGCCAAGTATCCGCTCGGCGCACAGGTCAAGGGCCGCGTTACCAACATTACCGATTACGGCGCATTCGTCGAATTGGAAGATGGGATCGAAGGCCTCGTCCATGTCTCCGAGATGAGCTGGACCAAGAAGAACGTCCATCCCGGCAAGATCCTGTCGACCTCGGAAGAGATCACCGTTCAGGTGCTCGAAGTCGATCCATCGAAGCGGCGCATCTCGCTCGGTCTCAAGCAGACCCAGAACAATCCGTGGGATACGTTCAAGGCCAAGTATCCGGCGGGTTCAGCTGTCGAAGGCGAAATCAAGAACATCACCGAATTCGGCTTGTTTGTCGGTCTCGACGGCGACGTCGATGGCATGGTCCATCTCTCCGACATCGATTGGAAGAAGGCCGGCGAAGAGGCGATCAAGGATTACAAGAAGGGCGATCGCGTCAAAGCAGCGGTGCTCGACGTCGATGTCGAGAAGGAGCGCATCTCGCTTGGTATCAAGCAGATGGCGAACGATCCCAAGGAACAGATCGCCGGCATCAAGAAGGGCGATGCGGTGACCTGCGAAGTGCTCGCAGTCCAGGACGGCGGCCTCGAAGTCAAGATCGTCGGCACCGATGTCACGACCTTCATCAAGCGGGCCGATCTCGCCCGCGACCGCTCCGAGCAGCGGCCTGAGCGCTTCGCGGTCGGCGAAAAGGTCGATGCACGCGTCTCGCAGGTCGATCCCAAGAGCCGCAAGGTGTCGGTGTCGATCAAGGCGCTTGAAATTGCCGAAGAGAAGGCGGCGGTGGCCCAGTATGGTTCCTCCGACTCGGGCGCTTCGCTCGGTGACATCCTCGGCGCGGCCCTTAACAAGGCCAAGAAGGACGCTGAGGCCAAAAGCAGCGAATGACCATGGCCGGCGAGGCAGAATTGATTGTCGACAGGCGGCGCCTCAGGCGCCGTCTGGTACTTTGGCGCGTCATCGGCTGCCTTGCCATCATTGTTGCTTTGCTCGCCCTGGCACTTGGCTCCACCGGCTTCGAGAGCCTCAAGAAGCACCAAGATCATATCGCCCGCATCCGTGTCTCTGGCATGATCACGGGCGACCAAGCGACTCTTGATCTGCTCAAAGAGGTTCGTGACTCAGACTCGGTGAAGGCGCTGATCATCAGACTTAACACGCCAGGTGGCACGACGGCCGGTTCGGAAGCGCTTTATGAGGCAATTCGCGATATCGCCAAGACGCGCCCTGTGGTTGCCGTCATGGACACCTTGGCCGCCTCCGGTGGCTATATCACTGCGATTGCCGCCGATCATATCGTGGCGCGCGGCAATACCATCACTGGCTCGATCGGCGTTATCTTCCAGTGGGCTGAGGTCTCCAAATTGATGGATACGCTTGGCGTTCGCATGGATGAGATCAAATCCGGCGACCTTAAGGCCGAGCCTTCGCCTTTCAAGCCGATCACCGAAAAGGCCCGCGAAGTTTCGAATGCGATGGTCCAGGATTCCTTTCGCTGGTTCACCGGACTTGTGGCCGAGCGTCGGAACCTGCCGATGGACAAGGTCCTGCTGCTTTCGGATGGCCGCGTCTATACCGGCCGCCAGGCATTGGCTGAAAAGCTTGTCGATGACATAGGCGGCGAGGAAAAAGCCGTCGACTGGCTGGTCAAGGACAAGAAGATCAGTGCTGATCTCGAGGTCGTCGAATGGGCGGTGTCGGACGACAACAGCTCGACCGGCCTCGGCTTCAGTGCGGTGAAGCTGGTTCTCCGCGCGCTCGGGCTTGGGTCCTTGGCTGGACAGGCCAGTGGCGTCGAGCTTGACGGTCTACTCGCGCTTTGGCACCCTGCACTCCAGTAGACTGTGCTGGGGGCGCAGATCCTATGATAAAGTCTGAACTCGTCGACCAGATCGCGGAGAAGAACCCGCATCTTTACCATCGTGACGTCGAGCGTATCGTCAATGCCGTTCTCGATGAGATCGTGCGGGCGATGGGCGAGGGCGACCGTGTCGAATTGCGCGGCTTTGGGGCTTTCTCCGTGAAGTCCCGCCAGGCCCGCACCGGCCGCAATCCGCGCACCGGCAGTGCCGTCGATGTCAGCGCCAAGCGCGTGCCCTTCTTCAAGACCGGCAAAGAGCTGCGCGAGCGGCTTAACCCGAAGGCCTGAGGCGGTTGCGCCGCGCCTTGAACTGGATCATTGGCGTGCCGATCGTGGCGGTCATCGCCGCCTTTGCGGTCGCCAATCGGCAGTGGATCGAGGTTTCCTTCGACCCCTTGTCGCGCGAGGCGCCGCGCGCCGTAATCAGCATGCCGCTCTGGTCGCTGTTCTTTTGTGGGGTCTTTGTTGGACTCATCGCCGGATGGCTCGCCTGCTGGATTGCGCAGAAGAAATGGCGCCGTGCCGCGCGCGAGGCGCGCGCCGAATTGCAGCATGGCCAGGACGAGTTGAGAAAGCTGCGCCGCGACAGTGCTTCCCAGCAGAGCTTGCCGCCGTCGCACGCCGGAGCCGTCTGACACCCATGAAGTTCATTTCCGCCGAGCGTGTCGCGGAACTCGCACCCTATGGCGATCTGGTCGAGGCCCTGCGGAGGGGCTTTGCCAGCGAAATTGTGACGCCGGTGCGCCATCAGCATGATCTCTCCCCGGTCTCGATCCTGCTCTTGATGCCAGCCTGGTCAAAGGCGTTTACCGGCCTAAAGACCGTCTATGCCAAATTCGACAATGCCGCCAAGGGATTGCCGACCATTACGGCGAGCTATCTCCTGATGGACAACGACACGGGCGCCACCGTTGCCATGCTCGACGGCACCGAACTGACGCGCCGCCGCACCGCTGCCGCTTCGGCGCTTGCCGCTTCCTATCTGGCGCGTCCGGACTCCCAAACGCTGCTGATCGTTGGCGCAGGGGCGCTAGCACCGCATTTTGCCCGCGCCCATGCGGCGGTGAGGCCGATCAAGCGCATCCTCAACTATAATCGCTCGCTGGAGAAGGCGGCCGCACTCGCCCGCGATCTGGCGAAAGAGGGATTTGCCGCATCTGCTTCGGAGGATCTCGCGGCCGCTGCCCGAGAGGCTGATATCGTATCTTGCGTTACGTCTTCGACCGCAGCGATCGTCAAGGGGGCATGGCTCAGGCCCGGAACCCATGTCGATCTTGCCGGCGCCTTCAAGCCGAGCATGCGCGAGGTCGATGGCGAAACCATCGCCCGGGCGCGGGTTTTTGTCGACACGCGCGAAGGTGCGATTGCCGAGGCAGGCGACCTGATCCAGGCCGAGGCCGAGGGGTTTTTCTCCATGGACAGGATTGAAGCCGATCTCTTCGATCTTTGCCGTGGCCGCGTGAAGGGCCGCGAGACCGCTGAAGAAATCACCCTTTTCAAGTCCTGCGGCACAGCGATCGAAGACCTGGCAGCGGCAGAACTGGTCTATTTGCGCAGCTGAGCGATCTCGGCTAAGCGCTCGCCTTATGAGCGTCCCCAATCCCATCTGCGTTGCCCTCGACACGCCCGATCTTGCCCATGCGAAAGCGCTTGCCGCGGCGCTCAAGCCGCATGCGGGATACATGAAAATTGGGCTCGAGTTCTTCTACGCGCATGGGAGGGCCGGCTACCAGGCCGTGGCCGAGACGGGCCTGCCGATCTTCCTCGATCTCAAATTGCACGACATTCCCAATACGGTCGCTTCCGGATTGCGCAGCCTGATGACGCTCGATCCGGTTCCGGCAATCATCAATGTGCACGCAGCAGGCGGGCGCGATATGATGAAAGCAGCGGCCGAGGCTGTGGATGGCCGCTCGAAGCTCATTGCCGTCACCATCCTGACCAGCCTCTCCGATGACGATGTCTGGTCGATTGGCTTTGAGACCACGCGTGACGCCCAATCTCATGCTCGCACGCTCGCCGAGCTTGCGATGGATGCCGGTCTCGACGGCGTCGTCTGCAGCCCGCATGACATTGTCGGCATCAGGCATGCGACGCGTCCGGGCTTCATGACTGTCGTGCCAGGTATCAGGCCTGCCGAGACGGGCGTTCAGGATCAGAAGCGCGTTGCGACACCTGAGGCGGCGCTCGCTGCCGGCGCCGATATCCTGGTGATCGGCCGCGCGATTGTGGGTGCGCCTGATCCCGCATTGGCGGCGCGCAAGATCCACGAGTCGCTCAATGCCGGTTGAAGTCAAAATCTGCGGGCTCTCGACGCTTGCGACCGTCGATGCCGCGCTTGATGCGGGCGCCGACCTGATCGGGCTCAACTTCTATCCGAAGAGCCCGCGCTATGTGACGATCGAGACGGCTGCCGAGCTCGCCAAACGCGCACGCGGCAGGGCAAGAATCGCCGCCGTCATGGTCGATGCGCCGGATCCTTTGATCGTTGAAATCGCCGCAAAGGTTCATCCCGATCTCTACCAGTGTCATGGGTCGGAATCGCCAGAGCGTGTCGAAGCCATTGCGCACATGACCGGAAAACCCGTCATCAAGGCGATCAAGGTCAAGGATCAGAGCGATGTCGCAAGTGCCCGCGCCTATATCGGCAAGGCGGCGATCATGTTCGATTCCAAGGCGCCCGAAACATTGATCGGTGCATTGCCTGGCGGAAACGGGCTTTCCTTTGACTGGTCGCTCTTGGGCGATGGTAAATCGGCCGGGCAATTTATCCTTTCCGGCGGTCTCAATCCTGAAAATGTCGCTGCGGCGATTGCCGCCACGGGCGCTACAATCGTTGATGTCTCGTCCGGGGTGGAGCGCGCGCCGGGTGTTAAGGATCCGGCCTTGATCCGGAATTTCATTGAGGCGGCCAAGGCGGCTCGCTAAAACGCTCGATCAGTGAGTATTATTCATGAACATTGCTGTTCCCAATTCCTATCGCACCGGCCCTGACGAAAAGGGATTGTTCGGCATTTATGGCGGCCGCTTCGTCGCCGAAACATTGATGCCGCTGATCCTCGAACTGGAGCAGGCCTATAAGGACGCGAAAGCCGATCCCGGCTTTCAAGCCGAACTCGACAGTTTCCTCGAGCATTATGTGGGCCGGCCGAGTCCGCTTTATTTCGCCGAGCGGCTGACCGAACACCTCGGCGGCGCCAAGATTTACTTCAAGCGCGACGAACTCAACCACACCGGCGCACACAAGATCAACAATGTCATGGGCCAGATCCTCCTGGCGCGGCGGATGGGCAAGACCCGCATCATCGCCGAGACCGGCGCCGGCCAGCATGGCGTTGCGACCGCGACCGCTTGTGCGCGCTTCGGTTTGAAGTGCATCGTCTATATGGGCGAAGTCGATATCGAGCGGCAGAAGCCAAACGTGTTTCGCATGAAGCTCCTTGGTGCCGAGGTTGTGCCAGCGCTGTCGGGTTCGCGGACGCTGAAGGATGCACTGAACGAGGCCTTGCGCGACTGGGTCGCCAATGTCGAGGATACGTTTTATTGCATCGGTACGGTCGCCGGCCCGCATCCCTATCCCGCGATGGTTCGCGATTTCCAATCGATCATTGGGGTCGAAACCAAGAAGCAGATGATGGCACGCGAAGGCAGGTTGCCGAATTCGCTGGTTGCGGCGATCGGCGGCGGTTCGAATGCGATGGGCCTCTTCCATCCTTTCCTTGATGACAAGGAGGTCGAGATTTACGGCGTCGAGGCGGCAGGCCTTGGCCTCAACACTGACAAGCACGCGGCATCGATCACTGGTGGCAAGCCCGGTGTATTGCACGGCAACCGCACCTATCTTCTGCAGAATGACGACGGCCAGATCATCGAGGCGCATTCGATCTCGGCGGGACTGGACTATCCCGGCATTGGACCGGAACATTCCTGGCTGCATGACATGAAGCGCGTGAATTATGTTTCGGCGACCGATGCCGAGGCGCTCGAAGCCTTCCAGATCTGCTGCAAGCTTGAAGGCATCATTCCGGCATTGGAGCCCTCGCACGCTTTGGCGCAGGTCATAAAATTGGCGCCGAAGAAGCCAAAGGATCATTTGATGGTCATGAACATGTGCGGTCGCGGCGACAAGGACATCTTCACGGTAGCGGCTCACCTCGGAGTGAAGCTGTGACGACGCGGATCGAAAAGCGCTTCGCCGAATTGAAGCAGAAGGGCCGCGCCGCACTGGTCACCTTCGTCACTGCCGGCGACCCCGACTACGCGACCTCGCTCGAAATCATCAAGGGCCTCCCCAAGGCGGGTGCCGATCTCATTGAGTTCGGCATGCCGTTTACGGATCCCATGGCTGACGGACCCGCAGTTCAGGCGGCGGGATTGCGCGCGCTCAAAGCCGGCCAGACGACGAAAAAAACTCTTGAGATGGTGCGCGAGTTCCGCAAAGCGGATGACGCAACGCCTGTCGTGCTTATGGGCTATTATAATCCGATCTATATTTATGGCGTCGACCGGTTCCTCGCCGATGCCAAGGCGGCGGGTGTCGATGGCCTGATCATTGTCGATCTTCCGCCCGAGGAGGATGAGGAATTGTGCATTCCGGCAATGAAGGCGGGCATCAATTTCATCCGGCTCGCAACGCCGACGACCGATGACAAGCGCGCCCCGACTGTCTTTAAGAACACGTCGGGCTTCGTCTATTATGTTTCGGTTCTCGGCATTACCGGTACCAAGGCGCCGGATCTTGCAAGCGTGAAGGCGAATGTGACACGCCTCAAGAAACATACGAGCCTGCCGATCGCAGTTGGGTTTGGCGTGAAAACCCCGGAGCAAGCCCGTATCATTGGCCAGGATGCCGATGGCGTGGTCGTCGGGTCGGCTTTGGTCAATGTGGTGCGCGACACACTCGACGCCGACGGCAAGCCAACGGCAAAGACTGTGCCCGCCGTACACGGATTGGTTAGTGAGATCTCGCGTGGCGTCGGGAGTAGAGCGGCGTGAACTGGATCAAGAACTTCGTTCGCCCGAAGATTCGTGGGCTCCTCGGCGCCAAGCGCGAGCTGCCCGAGAATATGTGGATCAAGGATCCCGAGACCGGCCAGATGGTCTTCTATCGGGATCTTGAGGCGAACCAGTTCGTGGTGCCGGGCTCCGGCTATCACATGCGGATGGCGCCTGATGTTCGCCTTAGGTCGATGTTCGACGATGGCGAGTATAACACGATCACTTTGCCTCAGGTCGCGCTCGATCCTTTGAAATTCCGTGACGAGCGCCGCTATCTCGACCGGCTCAAGGAGAGCAAGCAGAAGACCGGGCAGGATGATGCCGTGCTTGCCGGCTCCGGCACGCTGGACGGCTTGCAGGTGGTGATGGCGGTCCAGGATTTCGCCTTCATGGGCGGTTCCCTCGGCATGGCGGCGGGCGAAGCGATCATCGTTTCGATGCGCACCGCGGTCCAGAAACACTGCCCTTTCATACTCTTCGCCTCATCCGGCGGGGCCCGCATGCAGGAGGGCATTCTCTCCTTGATGCAGATGCCGCGTACGACGCTGGCGGTGCGCGAATTGCGTGCCGCCCGCTTGCCCTATGTCGTCGTGCTGACGCATCCGACCACCGGCGGTGTCACGGCCTCTTATGCCATGCTCGGCGATATTCACATTGCCGAGCCCGGCGCGCTGATCGGCTTTGCCGGCCCGCGCGTGATCGAACAGACGCTTGGTGTAAAGCTTCCGGAAGGCTTTCAGCGCTCCGAATATCTCGAAGAGCATGGCATGGTCGACATGGTCGTCCATCGTCATCAATTGCGCGGCACGCTGAGCAACGTCATTCGCCTGTTGATGAAGGCGCCGCCTCTGCCGCCGAAGGAGAAGGCGGAAGACAACGGCAATAACGGCGAAGCGTCGGTCGCTCTCGTTCCCGTTGACCCGAACTGAGCAAAACTCGCATGGCGATGAGTGACGCCATACTAACGCGGCTGCTCTCGCTGCATCCCAAGATCATCGACCTTGATCTGGTGCGGATGGAGCGCATTCTGGATCGCTTGGATCATCCTGAGGCGCGCCTTCCCCCAGTCGTGCATATTGCTGGAACGAATGGCAAGGGATCGACGCTGGCCTATCTGCGCTTCTGTCTCGAGGCCGCCGGACTCAAAGTCCATTGCTATACTTCGCCGCATCTCGTGAAGTTTCACGAGCGCATCCGTGTGGCCGGCGAGCTGATAGCAGAGGAAGAACTAAGCCGTCTGCTTGAGGAGTGCGAACAAGCCAATGCCGGCGAGCCGATCACCTTCTTCGAGATAACGACCGCAGCCGCCTTCCTCGCTTTCTCTCGCAAACCTGCCGACTATCTCCTGCTTGAAGTGGGCCTTGGCGGCCGCCTCGATGCCACGAATGTCATCGCGAAACCGGCCGCGAGTGTCATCACCGCGATCGATTATGACCATCAGCAATATCTTGGTGACTCATTGACCAGCATCGCTTTCGAAAAGGCGGGGATCCTGAAGCGCGGCGTGCCCGGCATTGTCGCCCCGCAGCGCGACGAAGCCTTGGCCGAAGTCGAGCGAATAGCCGAGCGGGTTCGCGCCCCGCTCGCCATCGGCAATCGCGACTGGCAGTCCTATGAGCAGCACGGACGTCTGGTGTTTCAGGATGAGCGCGGATTGCTTGACCTGCCTTTGCCGCAACTGCGCGGCCGCCATCAGATCGACAATGCCGGAACCGCCGTAGCGACGCTTCGAACACTCAATGATCAGCGCATTTCCGAATCACATATTGCGCAAGGCATAAAGCAGGCAACTTGGCCCGCGCGCATGCAGCGCTTGGGGCAGGGGCACTTGCGCGAGCTCGTCGCACATGATGCGGAATTATGGCTTGACGGCGGGCACAACCCCTCTGCCGGGCGCGCTTTGGCTCAGGCCTTTTCCGATCTGAATGAGCGGGTGTCGCGGCCCCTGGTCATCGTCTGGGGCATGCTCAATACCAAGGACGCGGGGAAGTTCATCGCATCTTTTGCGGGACTTGCTCATCGCGTCGTGACGGTCACCATTCCCGATGAACCCAATGCGCTCACCGCCGACCAGCTCGCCGCAGTCGCGCGCGAGCAAGGTTTGTCAGCCGAAACAGCAGCCTCTATCGACTCTGCATTGCGGCAGGCCTCGACCGGCGCACCAGCTCCGCGCATCCTGATTTGCGGTTCTCTCTATTTGGCAGGCCGCGTCCTCGCCGCCCATGATGGCGAAACGCCATCCCAGGTCAGCGGAGCGGCCCGCCGCTAAGTCTTCCTAGAGAGACTGTTCGATCCAGGACTGCAATTGGCCCTTCGGCAATGCGCCGACCTTGGTCGCGGCGACCTGGCCTCCCTTGAACACCATCAAGGTCGGGATACCGCGCACGCCATATTGCGACGGGGTCTTCGGATTCTCGTCGATATTGATCTTGACGATCTTGGCCTTGGGCCCGAGCGCCGTGGCAATTTCTTCAAGGGCAGGCGCGATCATCTTGCAAGGCCCGCACCATTCGGCCCAAAAATCTACAACCACAGGTTCTGAAGATTTCAGGACATCATCCGCAAAGGTTGCGTCGGAAACTTTGTGCGTAGCCATCATAAACCTCATAGGGAAAGGCGGAATCACCGGATCCGCAAGGGAGTTGATGGAAGGTAGGCAGCCGCAGATGGCGGGTCAAGGCTCGGAGGAGAGCACTGATGGGGGCGTTTCCTGCATGGCTGCCCTGTCGACTAGCCCCTCGGGAAGCTCCATCAGGCTTGGGATTTCCGTCCACAGCAGTGCCGCCCGAATTTTGTGGGTCGGAAATACCAGCCTCACCGCCGCGCGATAGCCCGCAAGCTGCGAAAGATAGGGCTGGTCAACGGCTTCCGGGCGCGAAGGTGGTCTGGCGTCGGTCTTGTAGTCGAGGATGAGAACCTCATCATCCGTAACGACAAGTCGGTCGATCTGGCCCGAAATCGGCCGTCCATCAGCCCCCCTCATGACAACCGGCACCTCCGCAAGCCCCGCGCTCGCGAAAAAGGCCGAGTAATGGGGATCGCTGATGAGTTCGACTGCGGACGCCGCAATCTCCTCATTGAAACCGGCCCGCTTGGCAAAGAGTGCTGCCATCGCAGGGCGAGCCTCCGGAGGAAGCTCCGGCAGCCTCTGGAACAGCGTGTGAAGAAACCGGCCGCGCGCCATGCGCGTCTCGCGCCGGCCCGAGATTGGCGTTCGTGGGGGCCCGGAGAAGCGGGGAGGGACAGGAGAGGTGGCCACCACCGGCAATGGCTTCTTGAGCCATTCAGGTAGCCGGGCTGGGGCAGGCTCCGTTACCGACGGTGTATCGGCCCAATTGTCGGCACTCCCCATGCGCCACACCGTGCCGCCATCCGGGTCGGGCATTTCGGATGCGCGTTTTGAAATAGCCCCCTTCATCAGCTCGTACCAGCATTCGGGCTTGGATTTGATGTGGTTGTACCAGCCGCACACATAGAGTTCATCGCGCGCCCGCGTCATCGCGACATAGAGGAGCCGGCGATATTCATCGCCGGCACTGTCGAGCCTGGCATCGCACCAGCTTTGCACCATCGCGGATCGCGGCGTCTTGGAAAGCACCCAGAACGGGATATCGGGGCCATCCGGATTGGGCTTCACCATGATCACCGGCGGCCTTTGCCGGCCGTCTGGAATATCGACCGTGTCCGGCAGGATCACGATATGTGATTCGAGCCCCTTGGCACCATGCACGGTCATCACCCGCACCTCGCCGCCGCCCTGGTCCATGTCACGCTTGATCTCGATATCGGCGCCCGCAAACCAGGCGAGGAAGGCGGACAATGTCGGCGCATGATCGCGCTCGAACTCAAGCGCGATATCGAGCAGCGCGTCGAGGGGATCATTGGCTTCAAGCCCGAGCCGCTTCAGCAATGCCGCGCGCGATTCGACCAAGAGGCGCGAGAAGAAGGCGAAGGGCGAAAGCCCGCCAGTCCCCGCGCGCCAGCTCTCGAGATAGCGTAGCGCCGCTGAAAAGCGCGGGTCATCGCTTACGAGCAATCGCTGCCAGAGCGATGCGGTACCGCGGCCATGCGCGAGCGTGAAGAGATCGGCATCATCGATCGGCGCTCCGTCGTCTCGCGAAACCAAGGGACTCTTGAGCACGCAGGCGAGCGTGTAGTCGTCTTCCGGCAGAAGCGTGAACTGGGCCAGCGCCAGGACATCGCGGATCGCGATATGCGCGCCGAGCTGCAGGCGATCGGCGCCAGCCACTGGCACGCCATGCTGGCGCAATTCGCGGATCACGGCGTCGAAGAACGGATTGCGCCGCTGCACCAGGACGAGGATATCGCCAGGCCGCACGGTCCGGTTTTGCGAGGCGAGCCAGCGCCGTCCGATCCAGCTTGCCACGCGGCGCGCGATCTTGATCGCTAGCTTGCGCCGCGGATGGTTCTCGGGCGCGGTATCGACCGGCGCGCGCCAGGCCACCGGCTCGATCTTTTCATCCGGCCCGACCAAGGGCCAGACTTCGACAAGCCCATGCGTCTCGCCCCGATAGGGGCTGTGCTCGACACGCACATCGAGACGCGCCTCGATGCCGCGCCGCGCCGCCTCCTGCTCAAAAACGCAATCGACCGCCTCAAGGACCCTTTTTGTCGAGCGATAGGAGATGTGGAGTGGGATATGCCGGAACACTTTGCCGCCGGCGGCGATCTTAATCGCAAACCGCGTTGCTGCCGCGACGAAGGCGTCGGGATCGGCACCCTGAAAGCTGAAGATCGATTGCTTGCGGTCGCCGACGGCAAAGAAGGTCCGCTCGACGTCGGGCCGCGCCCCTTGGCCGGAGAAGAACTCATCTGCAAGTGCTTCGACGATTTCCCATTGCGCGGGACTCGTATCCTGCGCTTCGTCGATGAGGATGTGATCGATACCGCCATCGAGCTTGTAAAGAACCCATTGTGCCGCGTTCGACTGGGTCAGGAGATTTCGGGTGCGGGCGATGAGGTCGTCGAAATCATACTGCCCCGATTCTCGCTTCTCGCTTTCGTAGCGTGCCACGATGGCAGCCGAGAGCGTCAGGAGCGCTTCCGTCGCCGCGAGCATCTTGAGATCCGCCCGCGCGGCAACCGCGGCTATCAGTCGTTCCTGTTCTTCGGCAATAAAATCTGGAATCCAGTCGGCTATCGCAACAACTGCCTTGGTTGCGACCGAACCTGGCTTCTTCGGTTCAATCTCCTTCGTAAGGAGCAGCGACTGCATATCATCAAGTCGCACATCGGGTCGCGCGAGCGCCGCAAGGATTAGATCAGCGCGCTCATTGTCCTTCTCGCTTCCTCGTCGCAATGCCTCCGCCAAGGCCCTGTAACGCGACTCATCCAGCGCGAGGTCTGCGGCAATATCAGCTTCCGTCAGCCCTTCAGGTCGCCCAAGCGCCGCCCGCAAAGCGGCGATCGCCGAAGTAACGCCGGTTTCTTCGCTCAATACGGCCGTAAGGTCGTTGCGCTTTGCGAGGATGCCTTGGATGAGATCGTCGAAACTATCCTCGGTGACGAAGGGGATGATCTCAATCAGCGCCCGCGCTTCTGCGCTTTCGCTCACGGCTTGCGATCCGCTCAATACGCTGCGGCGCGCGTCCTCGAGGAGGTCACTGGCCTGGCGCTCGTCCATCACCGCGAAGCCTGGCGCGACACCGGCCTCGATCGGGAACAATTGCAGCAGGCGCTCGGCAAAGGCATGGATCGTCTGGATCTTCAGCCCGCCCGGCGTCTCGAGCGTCAATGTGAAAAGCTGGCGTGCGCGCTTGAGAAGTGCGGTATCAACCGACTCGACCCCCAGCCCCGTGATGGCCGTGCCAAGCACCGTGTCGTCGAGGCTGATCCAGGCGCCCAGCCTCTCGAACAATCGGTTGGCCATCTCGGCCGCGGCGGCCTTGGTGAAGGTGAGGCACAAGATGTGCTGCGGCTTTGCGCCGTCGAGAAGCAGGCGAATGACGCGGTCGACAAGCACGCGCGTCTTGCCGGAACCAGCATTGGCGGCGACCCAGGCATTGATACGCGGATCGGAGGCGAGGCTCTGTTGTTCGCTGGCGTTGCTCACGGGGGATCCCCGCCTGACAGCGCCCATTCGTCGAAACGGGCAAGGTGATCATAGTCGCCCCGGTCGGCCTGCCGCTCCATCGCAAGTGCCGGTAGGTAGGCCTGTTGCGGTTGCTCATATTCGGCGAGGAGCACTTGGAGCTCTTCAAAGTGCTTCTCGGCCACGGTCATGACGTCGAGGTCGCCCAGATCTTTGATCTCGCCGGGCGGTTCGCCGCCGCTTAGCCGAACATAGACGAGTTCTTGCGTCGCAATCCCTCGCCCAAGACCGAACCCGTCACGGGCAAGGATCGCCGCTTCGAGAGTGAGCTGCGGCTTGAATCCAGCTTCGACGGCCGGACGGCTGGGCACCTGGCCGGTCTTGTAATCGATGATCCGTGCCGCGCCGCTTTCGAACAGATCGATCCGGTCGGCGCGCGCGCTTAGGCTGAACTCCCTTGCGCCGATCGTGAATAGTGTGGAGCCGCGCTTTTCGGTGAGCGAACTGGCTACGCCCAGCCGCAGCAACTCGTCTTCGCGCGCGAACCATTCGGCCACGCGCTCGAAGCGTGGCAGCCAGAAACCCATGATCTCGGGATCGTCGCGATGCGCTGCAAAGACGCGCCGTCCCGCCTCGCGCATGGCGTCGAGCGCCGAAACTCCGCTATCCCGGCGCAGCAGAGCATACTGGTCGAGCGCGTCGTGAATGACGGTCCCGCGCATGGCATGCCGTTCCAGCAGCAGAAGATCGGGCAATGGCTCCAATCGCAGGATCTTCTTTGCGTAGATCGCATAGGGATCGCGGATCAGCTTTTCGATCTCCGTGACGCTGAAGCGGGTGGGCCGCGTTGCGACGGGCGGCAGGGCCTTTGGCTTCCCGACCGGGATTACCTGCACGGGTGCATCCAATTCTGCGGCCCACCGCGCCGTTTCGGGAGGCGAAGGCTTGGCGCCGAACGCGGCGGTCATGAGCATTTGCGCCGTCACGACCCAGCGCGAGGGAACTGCAGGCGCGCCGCCAACTCGCTCCGACCAGGTGATGAAGACCTGTTCTGACCCGAGCGCTTGCGCGAAATCATGGGCCGTCATGCCGATATCGCGCTCGGGCATTTGCATGCCAAGCACATTGCGCATCGGACGATTAACCCACGGCCCCGGATCGGATTGGGCGGGCCATTTGCCTTCGTTCAATCCCCCGAGCACCGTGACATCGCTGCGCAGCAAGCGCGCTTCGAGGAGACCGAGGATTGTGATCCGCGCTGTGCCGGAGACGGGGGAAGCGACGGCCGTTGTGCGAAGATGCCGTGCCAGCATCAGCATCGCTTCGGCAAAGCGACAGGGCGGATGCAGATCGCTGTCGCGCAACAGGCTTGCGAAGAGCTCGGCAAGCGCCTGTCCGGCACGTCCGCTCCACAAAACGGCATCGGCGGCGGTGAGCTGGTCGAGCGCCTCCAAGAGCGCCTCCGCGTGCTCCTTGAACGGAAGGGAGCCATCTCGGTCTGCCTGTCGGGCGATCGGCAGCAGCATCGCCGCAAGCGTCTGCGCAAGTACTTCGACCTTGTCCCAGTCTTCCGCCGACAGCCGCTTGACCGTCGAGTGGAGGTGGCTGTCGGTCTCCGCCTGCTTGCGAGCGGCTTGGGCCGCCTTCGAAAGGTCTTCTATCCTCTTCGGGGAAATCGCACTGCGCAACACCGCGAGTTCCAGGTGACGATGCACCTCCTCTCCATCCGCGCCGAGATGGAGCAATGGATGGTGCAGGAGCGCGGCAAGCGATACCGGATCGAACCCGCTGAGCGCGGCATCGATGAGGAGACGAACGAGGCCACCCGGCAGGCTGGTGCTCAAAGGCTCGCCGGCCGAATCATGGGCTTCGATATTCCAGCGCCGCAATGCGGCGATGACGCGCCGCGCCAACTCGCGATCGGGCGTGATGAGGCTGGCCGTCTTGCCCTGCTCCTCAATTGCACCGCGCAGGATGAGGGCGATGGCGGCGGCCTCTTCGCGCCGGCTTCGCATAGGACAGAATGTCAATCCATCGAGCGCGGATAGAAGCTTGTCGCTATGCCGCGAAACCACGTCTCGCCAGCCCGATGCCGTCTCGGCCGGTCGCATGATTTCGCTCGCCAGCCAGCGTCTCGCTTCGCCGCGCGGGCTCGATCGCACGCCCGGCAGGAGCTCGACCTCGCCGCGATCGGCCTTGAGTGTCTCGAGCAGCGTCTTCAAGCCATATTGCGCCTGTTGCGGTGTGAGAGCCTCCCAGCTCGCCTTGTCCATTTCAGTATCAAGCCCCGGCAGGATCACCGCGCCACGATCGAGACTGGCGATGACCCGCAGGAGTTCGGCGGTTGCCGGAATGGAGCCGGTCGAGCCCGCGGCGATGACCGGGAAGGTCGGTGGATTTGCAAGCAACGTCCGCGCTTGATGTCGGATGAGCGCATTGCGCCGCGCGGTCGGATCCATCAGGCCCAGTTCCGCGAGCCGCAGCGGGTAGTTGTCCCGGATCGTCCCCAGGAGCCCAATGAGCGTTTGCCGATGCGTGGCGAGATCGATGTCATAGAGCGCCGCAAGATCGAGCAGATCCTTGCCCTCGGTTTCGATCTTGTCGATGAGCTGCGCGAGGCTTTCGGCAAAGCCAATGCGATGCGCCGGCGACTGCGCGAGGTCATGTGAAAGCGCTTCGTGCGAATTATCCCGCGCCCAATCGGCGATGAGCGAGAGCAGCAGGAATTCGCGCCCCGCCAGGGAGATTGCGGGCGCAAGTAATGCGTCATCGGGCGAGGGCTGTTCGATGAGCCCAAGGAAATCCTCATCGATGTCACCGATCGGACGGATTCGCGGTAGCAGCCGCGCGCCGCTCGCGGAGGTTGCAAGAAAAGCCTCGCTCAAAGCCCGCGCGGCGCGCCTGTTTGGTACGAGTATGGTCCAATGCGGCAATTCGTGCGGCAGCGGAGGTTTCCCGCACGGGACGGGCAGATCGCCGCGATCGACAGCGGCGGCAAGAGCGGTGAGAAAATCGGCGTCCGCCGGAATGTTTAGGAGGCGCGGCCGCGCAGCCGTCATGGAGTGCGTCGTTTCAGCGCCGCTTCGGCCAAGGGAATGGCCTCGGGCGTTCCGACATGGAGCCACAAACCCTCATGGACGATCCCGTAGAGGCGGCGCGCGGCAATGGCATTGTTCCACAGGACATTCATCGAGAAGGCACCACTATGGGCGTGCGCAAAAATCCGCGGATGGACCAGATAGCAGCCGATATAAACGACCGCCTTATCGTCGCCCGCCTGTCGCCGCACAAGTACTCCTTTTGCATCGATTGTAAAATCGCCGCGACCGTCGAAGCCGACACAGCGATCGAGCGGGCACACGAGCAACAGGCAATCCATGATGGCATCGTTCCACGCTTGGCGCATGCGTGATAGCGCCGGCTCGCCCGATTCGATCCAGAAGGAATCGCTGTTGAGCACGAAGAATGGTGCGTTGCCGAGTAGCGCCAGCGCCTTGGCGACGCCGCCGCCGGTATCGAGCAATTCCGCGCGCTCGTCGCTAATGAGAATGCGCGGTGGCTGTGTCTGGCGATGAGCCCAGGCTTCGACCTGATCGGGCAGGTAGTGGACATTCACGATCGCGGTTTCGACATTCGCGGCGCGCAGGGCATCGAAGCCATAATCTATGATGGGCTTGCCGGCCACTTTGACCAGCGGCTTGGGGGTCTGCAAGGTGAGCGGCCGCATGCGATGCCCGAGCCCTGCGGCAAGTACCATGGCGCGCCCGCCGATTTTGCTCATGCGGCAGAAGCCCGCAGGTTTGCCGGGAGATGGCGGTCATACCAATCACGCAGCCGCGCCAGGTCGGGATGCGCAAGGTCGCGCTCGAGGTAGCGTGAAACCCGCGGCATGTGACGGATATAGCCGTGCTTGCCGTCGCGTCGCGACAGTCGCGCGAATATGCCGAGAATCTTCGTTGCACGCTGAACGCTGAGCAGTGCGAAGACGCGTTTGAACTCGGCCTTGTCGAAACCGGGATCGTCTTCGCGTGCCGCGCAGTAAAATTCGAGCATGTCCTCGGCGACGTCGAAGGGCACATCAACCCGCGCATCCCGCAGCATGGAGGCAAGATCATAGGCGGGGTGCCCCAACAGGCAGTCCTGCGTGTCGATGAGGCCGACGCGACGCAAGCCGGAACGTTCGGGCATCCAGAGCAGATTGGGCGAATGGAAATCGCGCAACGCCCACACCGGATTGGCGGGTTGCGTGAGCGGCAAGAATTCGCTCCACGCAGCCGAGAAGCTCTCGCGGGCTTCCTGCGGGGCGTCCCGGCCGGTGAGGAAGGGCCAGTACCAGTCGAGGAGCAATTCTGTCTCGATGGTAAGGGCCTCCGTATCGTATCGCGGTATCGTATGGTGGCCGCCGCCTGGAACTGGGATTTCACTTGGCCATTTCCGCCCGGCCATGTCGGCGAGCAGCAACGTGGCATTTGCCATCGGCTCGTCCATGTCCTCGCCGGCCAGCATCATGCGGCCATAGACCCGCGATCCCAGATCCTCGATCACCGCGAGGCCGTGCTGCACGTCATGAGCGTAGGTATGTGGTGCACTATAGCCAAGCGATTCCAAGTGAGCGTTTACCGCCAGGACGGCGCGAATGTCCTCGGCAAGATGCGCAATCGCACTATAGGGCTTGCCATGCTTGACGGGCGGCCCATCCGGTCGGGCCGCCATATCCATGAGGATGTAGGACTGGCCAGCGCGATCGAGGCGCTCATAGCGTCGGAACGAAGCATCGCCTTCGAAGAATCGGCGTGAGGCGCTGCCGAAGCCGGCCTTGGGAAGGAAGTCAGAGATTGCTTCGAGGCGCTCCAGCGCCTGTTTCCAGCTCCCGACACCGCGCAGTTCCGCGCGCCGGCCGGTTCCCGCCCCTTCGAGGCGGACGGTGAGCACATCGTCTACCAATGGCGAAATGAGCCGGTCGGGCCATTCAATCAGGACAAGATGGGTGCGCCCTAGATCGCTCAGGCCGAGTTCAGAAACCTCGCTCGCCTCGGCGACCCGGTAGAGATCGACATGGGCCGCCGGCATGCGGCCTGTCTCATAGGTCTGGACGAGGGTAAAGGTCGGGCTCGGTACTTCGATTTTTACCCCGCCCGACAGGCTGTGAATGATGGCGCGGGCAAGGGTTGTTTTTCCGGCGCCAAGCTCGCCTTCGAGCAGGATGGCGGTACCGGGCCGCGCCACAAGGGCGATCTCATGCCCAAGGCGCTCGGTCGCTTCGATTGTCGGCAAGTCGCGAAGGACAGTCATATTGGGAGATCGATCGTGATACTCAAGCCGCGGCCATCGGACCTGAACGGGCCTGTGAGGAGGGCGACTTGCTGCGCGGGCCTTCGGCGGGGAAACGGCAAACGACGGTGGTTCCCTTGTTGACTTGTGACAGGAGCGAGACTTTTCCCTCATGAAGTTCGACGAAACTCTTGACGATTGCAAGGCCGAGGCCTGGCCCCCGATGACCGCCCAGAACCGGCGCCGACTGGAAGCGGTCGAAGGCGCGCTTCTGGAATTCGGGATCGATTCCCTTGCCGGTATCGGCAACCCAGAGCAGGACATCATGGCCGTCGCGTCGCGTTCCCATGCGCACGCTTCCGCCCTCGGTCGAGAAGCCGATCGCATTGGTGAGGAGATTGTGGATGATCTGCCGGATGCGCTTTTGATCGCCACGGAAACTCGTCGCATCCTCGGCCACTTCGATGGTCAGCGTCAGGTCGCGTTTCGCAATCCATTCGGCGAGCGATTCTGCCGTCTCTTCCATGGCGCGCGCGACATCCACCGTGTCGAGCGCCAATTCCATGGCTCCCGCATCGATCGTCGTGAGATCGAGAATGGCATCGATGATGGCGAGCAATTCCTGGGAGGATGTCTGGATATGCCGGACATAGTCCTGCTGTTTTGGCGCAAGCGCCCCGGCGATGCCGAGCGCGAGGCTCTCCGAGAAGCCGAGGATATTGGTGAGCGGTGTGCGCAATTCGTAAGACACATTCGACATGAAACCGGTCTTGAGCCGGTCGGCTGCTTCCAGCGCTTCGGCGCGTTCGCGTAATGCTTCCTCGATGCGCGCTGAATCGGTGACATCGACATAGGTGAGGAGCGTATTGCCGTCGCCAAGCGGCACCGAGGCGAATTCGAGCACCATGCCGTCCGTCCGCTTGAGGCGGCCGAGCAGGGGCTTGCGGCCGGTATCGAGCCCCGTCACGCCGTATTTGAGCTCGTCCCACATGGCGTCGTCGTCATGCAGCCGGCGCGTCGAGGCTACGATTTCCTCGACATGCGGATGCGCCTCGAGCTTTGCCGTATCGAGCTTCCACAGTTTGGCGAAGGCGGGATTGTAGAGGCGCAGGCGTCCGTCGGTGCCGAACAGCGCCAGACCCTCGCGCAGATTGTCGAGGGTTTCGCGCTGCACCTCGATCAATTCATTGTAGCGGCTCTCGAGCTGGATTTCCTTGGTGGCGTTCTCATAGAGATAGGTAACGCCGCCAAACGGATGCTGCTCGCACACGACGTGCAGAGAGCGCCCGTCGGGGAGGTACCACCAGGATTCGCGCGTTTCGATCGTCGTATAGGCTTGCAGATGCCGCGCTCGCCAGTCGCGGTAATTGGCCTGTTCGGGAAGCCGCCGCTCGGCTCGCAACCGGTCGAGGATTTCGCCTTCGGCCGGTCCGGTCGCAAGCCAGTCCGGATCGAGCGTCCACAATTCCGCATAGGCGGCATTGTGGAAGCGCAGGCGCTGGTCCGGCCCGAAAATGGCGATCGCCGTATCGAGCTTGTCCAGCGTCGAGGCATGCGCCCTGGTATGGCGGTCGAGTTCCTTTTCCGCCTCTTCGAGTTCGGTCGCATCGACCGCGAATCCGGCAATCCCGTCGGCAAGGTTGAGCTCGTGGATATCGAGCGCCCGCTTGGCGCCGGCAATCACCACATGGCCGCGTCCGAGAAGCCCGGGCGCGTGCGGCGTCGAAGGCGCGTCGAGTTTCTGGGCCCGGATGAGTTCGATCTCGCCCGATACGACCGCGCCGACATCCGGCGCCTCGACCGCCTTGATATAGGCCCGGTTGGCCCAGATGAGCTTGCCTTCGGAATCGCGCAGCCACACGGGGAGCGGCGCGGCATCGAGCATCCCGGACAAGCGTTCGACCTGCTTGCCGAGCCGGCGCGTATCGTAAGCCAGTTCCGATGTCTTCTTCCGCTCGCCGGCCAAAGGTCGCAGCCGCAAGGTGGCAAGGCCGCCCGCTACACGGCCATCGGCCTCGACCAGATCATTCGCCAATGTGCGCACCCCGATATTGAAGGCCGCACCGTTCTGCCGCATGTCGGCAATGCTCGCCTGCAGGGCGTCGGCCGATTCGGGGTCGAGCCAGCTTTCGAAGGCGAGCAGCCTTTCCGGTTCTTCGGGAACCTGGGCCGCGCCCCGCATGGTGCCGACGATGCGTTCCGGGTCGCCCTCGCGCTCGCGCCAGATCACCAGCACATGCGGTTCGGCGGTCAGTGCGGCTTCGGCGTCATTGAGCTGCACCTCGAGCTCACCGACCCTCTGGCGTACCGCACGCTCGCGCCGGAGCACGCGCCTGGTCGAAAAGAACGCCCAGCAAACGATGAGCAAGGCCGCGACAAGGATAGTGGTCGCCAGCATGTCGGTGTCGATGGCGACATCCGGCCACACACCCTGCGCCTGCGCCGCAGGAAGGCCTGCCAGCAGCCCGGCGCTACCGGCCGTAATCATGCGACCCATGGCGATCATTCGCCGACGCGCGCGCCTATCGCACAAACTGCGCAAACTCTTTCCGCCATTGCCCCGCTGCCATGCCCTGTCACCCTGCCGGCGGACCGGGCGGCGAATCACCCGATCACCCTGTCAGCCCGGGTATACATGCATTCGCGGCGGGCCGGAATCCGAGCGGCGTGACTAAGCCTCAACTGTGCTCGTAGCGCCGCAAGGCGGCATCGCTGATATCGGTCCCGGCGCCAGTGCCCCGCGGCACCAGTATGGACCCGTTCTCGACCTGGACGGGGCGTTCGAACACGCCGGAAAGCCAGGGAATATGCTCCATCATCAAGCCGTTGGGCGTCGCCGCCATCAGATGTGCATCAAGCTGCATCATATTATGGGCGGCCGGCACGATCTTGAGTCCGAAACTCCGCGCCATCGCCGCAACATCCATCCATCCCGCTATGCCGCCAAGCTTCAAGACATCGGGTTGCGCGATGCCCAAGGCGCCGGCCACCATGAAATCGCGGAACATGCGCGGGTCATACATCGTCTCTCCCGCCAGGATCGGGACGGAAGTCGAGCGCGCCAGCGCCGCATGGGCCGAAACATCGAAGGGATGCACCGGTTCCTCGAACCAGGTGATATCATATGGCTCGATCGCCGCAATCGCCCGGCGCGCCGCGACCAGGTCGAACCGCCCATTGGCATCGACCATGATCGGATAGCCCGGCCCGACCGCGGCCCTGACCGCCGCCACGCGCCTTGCATCCTCGCCCGGCTCCGGCTTGCCGATCTTCATCTTGAAGCCGGCAAAGCCTTGCGCCTTGATGGCACGTGCATTGGCGATGAGTTGCTCTTCCGTATAATTGAGCCAGCCGCCATCGGTGCTGTAGGCCGCGATGCGATCATTGCGATAGCCGCCCAAGAGACGCCAGAGCGGCTGCTGCGCCGCCTTGGCGATGATGTCCCACAGCGCAATCTCGATGGCCGCGACACCTTGCATGGCAATCCCGGTGATGCCGGTGAAATGCCGGTCGAGATAAAGCTCCTGCCAGAGCCGTCGCACCATGAAGGGATCTTCGCCGATGAAGCGGGGACCGAGATCGCGCTCGAGCAGATTGATCAATGCGCCGCTGCCTTCGCCGAGCGTGCAATTATAGCCCCAGCCGGAAATGCCTGCGTCGGTATCGGCCCTGAGCGCGATGACGTCCCAATAGAGCAGTTGCGTCATTGCATCGGCGACTGTCGGCGGCAGATCGATTCTGAGCCAATAGACCGTGATCGCCGTGATCTTCATGAGGGTTCGCTCTCCCTCATCCTGAGGTGCATCGCCGAAGGCGATGCCTCGAAGGATTGCCATGGTTCGAGGCTGCGCCTTTGGCGCAGCACCTCACCATGAGGACCGTGTAGGCTCATCTTTAGTAGCGATAGTAATCCGGCTTATAGGGCCCTTGCTTGGTCACGCCGATATAGGCGGCCTGCTCGTCCGTGAGTTCGGTCAATTTCACGCCGAGCTTCGCAAGGTGAAGCCGCGCCACCTTCTCATCGAGCTGCTTGGGCAATACATAGACCTCGTTCTTATACTTGCCGGTCGCACGATTGGTCCACAATTCGATCTGCGCCAGCGTCTGGTTGGTGAAGGACGCCGACATCACGAAGCTCGGATGGCCGGTGGCATTGCCGAGATTGACAAGACGGCCTTGCGACAGAAGCACGATGCGGTTGCCGCCCGGAAACTCGATCAGGTCGACCTGGTCCTTGATGTTGGTCCACTTGTAGTTACGCAACCCCGCGATCTGAATCTCATTGTCGAAATGGCCGATATTGCAGACGATCGCCAGATCCTTCATGCGCCGCATCTGTTCGACCGTGATCACGTCCTTGTTGCCGGTCGCCGTCACATAGATGTCGGCATCGGGAAGCGCGTCCTCAACCGTCTTCACCGCAAATCCGTCCATCGCCGCCTGGAGCGCGCAGATCGGATCGACTTCGGTCACCATCACGCGAGCACCGGCGCCGCGCAATGATTGCGCCGAGCCCTTGCCGACATCGCCATAGCCGCAGACCAGTGCGACCTTGCCGGCCATCATGACATCGGTGCCGCGCCGGATCGCATCGACGAGCGATTCGCGGCAGCCATACTTGTTGTCGAATTTCGATTTCGTCACGCTGTCATTGACGTTGATCGCCGGGAAAGGCAATTCGCCCTTCTTCTGCAATTCATAGAGACGGTGCACGCCGGTGGTCGTCTCTTCCGACACGCCCTTGATCGACTGCTTGATCTTCGAGAACCAGCCCGGGCTCGCCTTGAGCCGCTTGGCGATCTCGGCATAGAGGCATTCTTCCTCTTCATTGGTGGGATGGGCGATCAGCGAGGGATCCTTTTCGGCCTTGGAACCGAGCAGGATGAAGAGCGTCGCATCGCCGCCGTCATCGAGGATCATGTTGGCGGGCTCGCCCGGCCAGTCGAAAATGCGCCCTGTGAACTCCCAATATTCTTTCAGACTCTCGCCCTTGAAGGCGAAGACCGGAATACCCTTTGCGGCGATCGCCGCAGCCGCGTGATCTTGCGTCGAGAAGATGTTGCACGAGGCCCAGCGCACTTCGGCGCCAAGGTGAACGAGTGTCTCGATCAGCACCGCCGTCTGGATTGTCATGTGCAGCGAGCCGGTAATGCGCGCGCCCTTTAACGGCTGTTTCGCACCGAATTCCTCGCGCACCGCCATCAGCCCCGGCATCTCAGCTTCGGCAAGCTGGATTTCCTTCCGCCCCCACTCGGCCAGCTTGATATCGGCGACGAAATAATCCTGGGACTTGGCCATTGGCGAACCTCTTGGATGCGGGGGAGAACTGTCGGGAGCCGCCTATAGCAACAGCCAAAGCCCAAGGCAATAAGGATATAAGGAAATCTTTATATCATTCCTCGCCGAACCGGTCGGCCACCAATTGGGCAAGCGCTGACATCGCCTCTTCCGCCTGCGGGCCTTGCACCGAAACGATGATCGAGGTGCCTTGAGCCGCGGCGAGCATCATCAATCCCATGATCGAGGTGCCGGGCACGCTCTGGCCGTCGCGGCTGACCGTCACTTGCGCATCGAAGCTCTCGGCGCATTTCACGAATTTCGCCGAGGCGCGCGCATGCAGGCCGCGCGCATTCACGATGTCGAGTTCCCTTTCGAGGACGTCAGGCATTGCTACTCGCCGAGGATCTGGCTCGCGATATTGATGTACTTGCGGCCCGCATCCTGCGCTTGAATCACGGCCTTGCCCAATGGGCTCTCATTGCGCACGCGCGCGAGCTTGACGAGCATGGGCAGGTTGAGCCCGGCGATGACTTCGACTTCGCCATCCTTGAGAAACGAAATTGCCAGATTGGAGGGGGTGCCGCCGAACATGTCGGTCAGGAGGATCGTGCCTTGCGGGCCGGCGACCTTGGCGATGGCCGCCCGGATATCGGTGCGGCGCTTTTCGAGATTGTCGTCGGCTCCGATCGAAACGGTCTCGATCCGGTCCTGCTTTCCGACGATGTGCTCGAGGGCGAATTTGAATTCTTCGGCAAGACGACCGTGGGTCACCAGAACCAAGCCAATCATCTAAACCTGAACCTCGCTAACTCGTCTACCCCGGACCCCGGGGCGCGCACTCTGCCGCCGTCCGCGTTGCGCCGCAAGCCTGATCGACGGCTCATTTTACGGCGAAAACAGGTGGTGAACGCCGGCCCTGACGCGCGCTGGGGCCGAAGCCGCCGTCGGGTCGATTTCGATCAATGGCAGGCGAAGGCCGAGCGCCGAATAATGCTGGGCCGCGAGTTCCGGCAGGCGCTCGATTTCGGAATGGGGGCGCAGCTTCACACAAAGATCGACGCGAATTGATGCAAGATTTTTGACGCGCACGAGTCCAAGCCCGCGGACCTCGAGAAGTCCTGCGAGTGCGTCCGGCGCCGCAGCTTGGAGTTCGTTTCCGACTCGCGTGAGTTTCACCTGGTCATCGGCAACGAGCTGCGCTTCGAATTCAGCCGTGCCAATGCCCTGACCCGGCGTGTCGATCAGCCGCAGGGCGAGATCGGACTTGCCGGAGCCCGGTGGGCCAAGGAGTAAAATACCCTTGCCACCGACCGCGATGCAGGTGGCATGGACCACTTCTTGGACGATCTGACTGCTCATTCATCGATGCTCAGAAGGATGTCGCGTGTGCTGCGAAACTGGCACTGGCAACCCAACTGTACATTTCATCATTGCCGAAGCTGCATACTCCGCAATCCTGCAAGCTAGCCTCATGGTGAGGCGCCCGCGAAGTGGCCCTCAAACCATGTGCAGCAAGCCAGCCCGTTGGCGCCCTTCGAGGGCCGCTGCGCGGCCACCTCAGGGCGAGGTCTGATTGGGTCAACCTAAATGTTGGCGCTCTAGGGCGTAACCGCTGAGCCATCTTCTCCAACCTTGTGCAACTCGAAACAGAGCTTTCGGGGCCCGAGCCATTCATGCCAAACGGGTGTTACCGGCCAGTTTGACCGGTAATCCGCCGACAGAATGTAGCATCGGCCGTCAAAGGAGAGCTTCGGCGCCGGGTCCCTGGATACGCCCGATATGGTCATGACTGGCCACGAACTGGACTGCGAGTAGGTACGCTTGGGATTGATGTCGTCATAGACATGGACACTGTAATAGATGCTTCCCGCCAATTGCTCGGCCTCTGAAGCCAGTTCGATGACAAGACCGTTCTTATCGACCATGGTCTCGACGACTTCGTAGTCAACCAACTCTTCTCCAGAGAATGCTTCGTGCGCAGATGGCAGCGCAGCCAGGAACAATGCGATCGCGACGAAGCATCCTGTCACCAAAAGCAGAATCGCGCTCACACAGACAAGCAATATTCGAAACGCTTCCGCCATTGCTTAGAAACCGGTTTGGCCAAGGCGCGATAGAATGCTCGGGCACCTTATCCTGACCGATCGACAACTCACATTTCGTCCGGCGCCGTCCAGTCTTCGGGAAGGGCCGGGATGCGCACCATGAAACGCGCGCCAAGAATCGGCCGCTCGGTCTGGCCTTGCGGTGCGCGGCCATAACGGTTCTCGGCCCAGATGCGGCCGCGATGCGCTTCGACGATCTGTTTCGAGATCGAAAGGCCAAGCCCCGAATTCTTCCCAAAGCTTCCTTCCGGCCGGTCGGTATAAAAGCGCTCGAAGATACGGATGAGATTGTCGGGGCGGATGCCGGGCCCTTCATCTTCGACGCGCACTTCGACTTCATCCTGCATGCGCCTGACACGCACCCGGACCGTCGTGCCTTCCTTCGTGAAGGAGCGCGCATTGTCGATGAGATTGCGGATCACCTGGCCAAGGCGATTGTCATGGCCGAGCACCATGAAGGCTTTGTCGCGTGGAACATCGCCTGGCGGCGTTTGAATTTCGAGCTTGATCTCGGCCTGATGGGGTTTTCGGATTTCATTGGCGATGTTGACCATCGTCTCAAGCAATATCCCGACATCGACGGGCTTGGCCTCGACGCGTGCCAGCTCGGCGTCAAGACGTGAGGCATCGGCAATATCGGTGATCAAGCGATCGAGGCGGCGGACATCGTCCTTGACGATTTCGACGAGATGTTCGCGCTGGTCGACTGTCTTGACGAAAGACAATGTTTCGACCGCGCTGCGCAGCGAGGTCAAGGGATTCTTGAGTTCATGCGAGACGTCTGCCGCGAAGGCCTCGATCGCATCGATGCGGTTATAGAGCGCGGTCGTCATGTCGCGTAGCGCGCCCGAGAGATGGCCGATCTCGTCGCGCCGCTGCGTGAAATCGGGAATCTCGACGCGCTTGTTGATGCCGCGGCGCACGCGCTCGGCGGCTGCCGCCAGTCTGCGGATCGGCTCCGCGATGGTGCCGGCTAACAAAATCGAGAGCAGGATCGTGACCAGGGACACGAAAGCGAAGGTATAGAGCACGATCTGGCGTTCGCCACGGATGACATTGTCGATTTCGCCGCCCGTCGTCGACAATACGAGCGTGCCGAGGACCGCCTTGAAGCGCTGGATCGGCACCGCCACCAGGACGATCACCGCGCCGCGTTCATTGACGCGCACGACGCTCACCGAAGCGCCGTTCAAGGCCGCGGCGACCTCGGGAAATTCCTTGCCATTGTCGAGCCCGTAATCCTTCTGCTGCGGATAATCGCTCGAGAAGACCCAGTCCATGAAGCGCTGCCAGGTCTGGCCGAGCCAGCCTTCGCTGGCGCCGTCGAGCGGCGGCAGGTCCGAGCGCAGGATTTCGCCGCGGCCATAGAGATAGCGGCTGTCGACGATGAGATTGCCGTCGGGATCGATGATCCGCGCACGGATTGTCGTGTTGGCAAGCAATCGGCGCAAGAGGGGACCGGCATTCTCCGGATTGATCGGGAAATCGAGATCGCGCAGCTGGTCCGCATCGGGCACCGCATCATCGCCGCTGTTCATCAATGTGTCCGGATCGATGACGATCGAGCCGGTGTCGACCGATGCCGAACCGGCCACCGCTGCCGCGATGATGTGGGCTTGCGGCAGAAGGCTCTCGACGCGCGCATCGATCAGGCCCTGGCGGAACTGGTTGAAATAGAGAATGCCGGTGACCAGGACGACGAGGCCGGCGAGATTGAGGAGGACGATCCGGCTGGTGAGCCGCGCCGGCGCCAATCGGTGGATCCACCACAACAGGCTTCGCCGCTCGGCCGCGGGCGCGTCGACCTGAACGCTGTCTTCGAATTCGATGCGGTCGGGAGTTTCTACCCCGCTTACCATCCCGCCCGGTCCCTTGGGTTCCTCAGGATTCCTTGAAGCGATAGCCGACGCCGTAGAGTGTCTCGATCGCTTCGAAATTGTCGTCGGCCTGTTTGAACTTCTTGCGCAGGCGCTTGATATGGCTGTCGATGGTGCGGTCATCGACATAGACCTGATCGTCATAGGCCGCATCCATGAGCGCATCGCGACTCTTCACGATGCCTGGCCGCTGGGCGAGCGACTGCAGGATCAGGAATTCGGTAACGGTGAGGGTCACCGGCTGGCCCTCCCAGGTGCAGGCATGGCGGTCGGGATCCATGACGAGCTTGCCGCGTTCGATCACCTTGGCGGCTTCGGTGGGCGCCGGCGTTCCATCCTTGGCGCCGGCCCGGCGCATCACCGCCTTGACCCGCTCGACCAAAAGGCGCTGCGAGAAAGGCTTCTTGATGAAATCATCGGCACCCATCTTGAGGCCGAACAATTCATCGATTTCCTCATCCTTCGAGGTGAGAAAGATCACCGGCATGTCGGTCTTCTGGCGGATGCGGCGTAAGAGTTCCATGCCGTCCATGCGCGGCATCTTGATGTCGAAGATGGCCATGTCGGGCGGGGTGTCCTGCAGGCCCTGCAGCGCGGCTGCGCCGTCGGTATATTTCTGGACCTGGTAGCCTTCCGCCTCCAGCGTCATGCCGACGGAGGTCAGGATGTTGCGATCGTCGTCAACAAGGGCAATCGTCGGCATCTTTTTTCAAATCCGTTAAGTTTTCCTAGGGTGATCTAACGGCGGAACTAGCGCAAAATGTGGCACTGGTGCTACGCGAGAGGCCTATCGCAATAGGCCATTCCAACCCAAATGACAAATCCCGAAGCCCGTAGCTTTACCGGACACGAAGCCCGCAAATTGCTGCGGCGCGCCCGCCGTGCCGCCTTGGGCACCCTCGATCGCGACACCGGCATCCCCTACGTGTCGGCGGTCAATGTGGCGACCGATTGGCAGGGCGCTCCGGTCATCCTCATCTCCAAGCTCGCCAAGCACACCCAGAATCTGCTGGCCGACCCGAGGGCAAGTCTCCTGGCTTCCGAACTGGCGAGCGACGGCGATGCCTTGACCGGCCCGCGGGTTACCTTTTTGGGCCAAGCTGCCATTGTGGCGGATGAAACCCTCGCCGACCGCTATGTCCGCATCCATCCCTATGCGGCGGGCTATGCCAAATTTGCCGATTTCAGCTTCTGGCGACTAACCCCTTCTGCCGCGCATGCGATTGCAGGCTTCGGCCGCATTGAAACCATGGGTAGTGAAGAGGTGCTTTTGGATGCCGAGAGGGTGAAGGAATGGCCGGCACTGGAGGTTTCGGCGCGCCAGCACATGAATGACGACCACCGCAAGGCTATTCGCGATTATGCCGTGAACTTGCTGAGTTCGGACGATGGCGACTGGTCGATCGCAGCCCTCGATCCCGACGGCGCGGACCTGGAAAAAGACGGGATTTTTAGGCGTCTGGAGTTCGAAAAACCCTGTCTTGATACGGTTTCGCTGCGCCTGGAGCTGGTCCATCTCGCCGAAAAGGCGCGCTAGGCAGGCTCGTATCCCACGCAGATTTGGCGCAGT
>JAXMCQ010000022.1:0-99634 GCA_046349315.1 Hyphomicrobiales bacterium
CGAAGCGCACCTTGCTGCGCATGCCGGCGGGGCTCAGGTCGCCGGGACTCACAATGTGATCGCGGTAGTTCGCCTTGCCTTCTGGCACCTCGCCGCTGCCCGCGATGATGAATGTCGGCGTTGTCACGGCTTGAGCAGGTACAGCATAGCTGAAGGCATACATCACGGGTTCGGCTGGCGGCGATATCTCCGGACAGACATTGCTGCGGGCCACGGGATTGGCGCCCTCGACGATCAGGCCCCAACGATCGAGAGTTTCGACGTAAGATTCATTGAAGCTGCGGAAGGCCGGCTCCGAGAACTGCCCCGGCGAGCGCAACTCGCAGGCGCAGAAGGCGGTCAAGGGACGGCCGACCGCCTTGATGATCTCCTCCGCGCGATTAAATCCCTCGTGCAAGGGTGGCGGTTTGCGAAATGCGACTCGCACAATCTCGAAGCCGGAAAGCGCCGCGACCCCGGCGGAATACTGGAACACGCCGGGGAGATAGGCATAGCCGCCGGAGCGGAATTCCTTGGTTATCATGAGGCTTGGCTCCAACTCTTATGCGGTACGACGGACAAGTTCGACCATATAGGCGACCGACCAGCCGAAAAGGATGAGGCCATTGGCGCCGATCAGGGCTGAAAGCAGGCGCCATTCGGGCCCGATGGTGATGTCACCAAAGCCAATGGTGGCATAGGTGGTGAGGGAGAAATAGACGGCAGGTTCAAGCGCATCGATCGCACCGACCAGCAGAAGGACGCCCGCCCACAGCCACACCTCAATCGTGTGGATAAACATGATGTAGAGCATGCACACGATTATGACGCCAGTATTGGCGAAGCGGCGCAGGTGCCGGCGGGCGACCTGCATCATCAGATCGAAATAGCGATGGAGGATGTTGAACATTTCCGCCTGAATCGCCACCGTTACGGCAATCACCAGGGAACCAATGAACAGTTGCCGCAGCATGGCGATTTGTCAGGCGGCAAGCGCCGCCATTATCCTGATCCAGCTTCTGATGCCACGCGTGAAGCTTGCGAGATCATATTTCTCATTGGGGCTGTGGATGGCGTCGTCATTGAGGCCGAAGCCGACGAGAACGCTGTCCATGCCGAGCACATCCTTGAAGCCGCGCACGATCGGGATCGAGCCGCCGGAACCGATCAGCATCGCCGGTCTGCGGAACTCTTCGGTCAGTGCCGCGGCGGTGAGCGCGATGAATGGATTGTCCTCCGGCACGACGGAAGCCGGGCTGCCGCCAGCGTCGGACGCAAACTCGACCTTGCAGTCCTTCGGTACCCGCTCCTTCACGAAGGCACGGAAGGCTTTGAGGATCTTCTTGGGGTCCTGCTTGCCCACGAGCCGGAAGGTGAGCTTGGCGCTGGCGCGCGACGGCAGAACGGTCTTGACGCCCGCGCCGGTGTAACCGCCGAGGATGCCATTTACCTCGGCGGTCGGCCGTGCCCAGATCTGTTCGAGAGCCGAACGCCGTGTCTCGCCCGCCGGCAATGATAGGCCGACTTCGCGCAGGAACTTGCGGTCCGAGAAATTGAGCGACTTCCATTGCGCCTTGGTGGCCTTCGATACTTCCTCGACGCCGTCGTAGAAGTTCGGGATCGCGACCTTGCCGTTCTTGTCGTGAAGGGCAGCAATAATTTTCGACAGGACGCGGATTGGGTTCATTGCCGGGCCGCCATACATGCCGGAATGCAGGTCGATCGATGGCCCAATGATCGTCACTTCGTCATGGGCGAGACCGCGCAGGCGCGTGGTGATGGCCGGGGTCTTGGCGTCCCAGAGATTGGTATCGCAGACGAAGGCAATGTCGGCTGAGAGTTCAGCCTTGTTTGCCTTCAGAAACGGCAGAAGGCTCGGCGAGCCTGATTCCTCTTCGCCTTCGATGAGGAAGGTCGCGTGAAAAGGCAAGCCGCCGGTGGTGGCGATCCAGGCGCGCGCCGCCTCGACGAAAGTCATCAACTGGCCTTTGTCGTCGGCAGTTCCTCGACCACAAATGCGCTCGCGGCCGTCCTTGCCCTTGCGCAGAACGGGTTCGAATGGCGGCGTCTCCCACTTCTCGAGCGGGTCGGCCGGCTGCACGTCGTAGTGGCCGTAAAACAGCGCATGCGGACCCGAGCCGTCGCCGTAATGTGCAACGACCATCGGCTTGCCGCCCGTTTCACGCAGAGTCGCCTTGAAACCCAGCGAGTTCAGTTCATCGACGAGCCATTTGCCGGCGCGCCGGCAGTCCTTGTCGAAGGCCGGATCGCCTGAAAGGCTCGGAATGCGCAGGAGCGAAAAGAGCCGCTCGAGGCTCTCCGACATGCCGGCATCGGCGGCAGCGAGAACGCGATTCAGTTCCGACATGGGTTACTCCTTGCTGCGCTCGAGTTCGGCAATGATGCGAGCCCAGCTCCGCTGGCCCTTGTGATACGATTCAACATCATATTTCTCATTGGGGCTGTGGAAGGCATCGTCTTCGCGTGCAAAGCCGACGAGCAGTGTCTGCAGTCCCAGCACGTTCTGGAAGGTGGCGACGACGGGTATCGAGCCGCCATCGGCCTGCAGTATTGGCGCCCTGCCCCATTCGTCCTTGAGCGCGCGGCTCGCAAGCGCAACCCATGGGCTCGATTCCGGCACGGTGACGGCAACATTGTCGCCGCCTGATGAATTGAAGACGACCTTGCAGTCCTTTGGCAGGCGCTCTTTGACGAACTTCCGCAAGCCCCTCCTGATCTTTGTCGGATTCTGCCGGCCGACAAGGCGAAAGGTGAGTTTGGCGCTTGCGGTCGACGGAAGGACCGTCTTGCGACCTTCGCCGGTGTAGCCACCCCAGATACCGTTAATTTCGGCAGTCGGCCGCGACCAGATCTGCTCATAGACCGGGTAGCCCTTCTCGCCCGCGGGGATCGAAAGGCCGACATCCTTCAAGAATCGCTTTTCTGGAAATTTTAGGGCTTTCCACTGGCGGCGCGTGGCGGCGGGAACAGGGTCGACCTCGTCATAGAAACCGGGAATCGTGACCCGACCATTCCGGTCGTGTAGGTCGGCGAGTATCTCCGTCAGTACGTGGATGGGATTGCGCGCAGCGCCACCATAGTAGCCCGAATGCAGATCCTTGCTTGGGCCGGTTATGGTTATTTCTTCGGCGATGCAGCCGCGCAGGCGCGTGACGATCGAGGGCGTGCGGTTGTCCCACATGCCGGTATCGCAGATAAAAGCCGCATCCGCCCTGAATTCTTCGCGATTGTCGGCGAGGAAGCGATCCAAATGCGAATTGTCCCCTTCCTCGTCCCCCTCAATCAGAACTGTGAGCCGCATCGGCAATCGACCGTGTACGGAGAGCCACGCCCGGCTGGCTTCCAGAAAGGTCATCAATTGGCCCTTGTCGTCGCTGGCACCACGGGCGAATATGCTTTTTCTGCCGTCAGTGTTTGCGCGGATCCGGGGCTCGAATGGCGGGCTCTCCCACAGGTCCAGCGGATCGGGCGGCTGCACATCGTAATGCCCGTAGAATAGGATATGAGGCGCATGGGACGGCAGCCTCTTTGGCGCATAGCGAGCGACGACGGCAGGCTGGCCCGTAGTAGGGCGCAAGACAGCTTCAAATCCCATTGCCTTGAGTTGATCGCGTATCCAATGGGCCGCTCCCGCACAGCCTTCACGATAGGCCGGATCGGTACCCACACTGGCAAAACGAATAAGATCGAAAAGACGGGAAAGGCTCGTCTCGAGACCGTCGTCTATGTGCCGCAAGACGGCATCGAGATTGGACATCAAGGCACTCTGAAAGAGGATGGTCGTTGTCCGGGGACAAAGCCCAATTTGGGTGCGCCGGTCAACCCTCCCGCCGGAGCCTGTCCATGAGCCCGGCGACGGCACCCAATTTCGAACTCGCGCGCGACAGCCTGCAGGCACATGAGCCTTCGGCAAAGCTCACACGCTTCCGCCGTCTTGGCTATCAGCGCTACCTGCATGTGCGCTCGCAGATCGACCTCTTCACGCTTTGGGAGAAGCGCTGGTTCTTCATTGCGCTCCTGGTCGGAGCGATCCTCATCCTGGCGCCGACCCCGTCCGGTCTTAGCCATGAAGGCCAGATCGTGCTCGCCATGTCAGTCATGGCGACCATCCTCTTCATTACCGAGCCGGTGCCATTGCCTACCGTCCCCCTGCTCATCGTGATCGGCGAGGTCGTCCTCCTCGGCGTCGATCCGACCAAGGTGGCACAGAGCCTGATGACGGATTCCGTCCTCTTCATCATGGGCTCGCTGATGCTCGCCGTGGCGATCGTCAAGCAGAGACTCGACAAACGGATCGCCTGGTGGATCGTGCGCATGACCGGCACGAATGTCTACTGGATCAGCTTCGGCATCACCGCCATGTGCGGGGCGCTTGCCGCCTTCATCGGCGAGCACACAGTGGCGGCGATGATGCTGCCGGTGGGCGTCACCATCATCACGCTGGTCTCCAACGATCCGAAAAACGTCCGCAACCTCGCGGCGATCATCCTGTTCTCGATCTCCTATGGCTGCTCGATCGCCGGCGTCGCGACACCGTCAGGCGGTGCGCGCAATGCGATCATCATCAGCTACTGGAAGGATTTCTTTTACAATCCGCTCGATCCGTCCACGTACCGCTTCCTCATGGATTACGTGACCTGGATGATTTACGCCTTCCCCATGTTCCTGCTACGGCTGCCGATTGTCACAGTCCTGCTGATGGCGACGTTCAAGCCCGAGACCACGGACATGGCGCGAGCCGTCTCGCGCCTGCGCACCCAAGTTATGATGGAAGGTCCGCTCAAACCTGCGGGTTGGCTGACCATCGGTATCTTCGTCATGACCATCCTCGGCTGGGTGTTCCTGTCGGAGCAGCTCGGGCTGGGCGTCGTTGCGCTGGTCGGCGTCTGCGCCTTCCTGGTATTGGGGCTCGTGCGCTGGGAAGACATCAATTCCGGCGTCAACTGGGGGGTGGTGCTTCTCTACGCGGCAGCGATTTCCCTCGGCGTTGAAATGAAGGCGACAGGCGCCGCCGAATGGATCGCGCAGAGCTTCCTTTCCGCGCTTGCCTGGATGGGCGCCGGCACGGGTGTCGCCTTCGATCTGGCTCTCTCCCTCTTGACCATCGGTGTATCGAATACCATGACGGCCGGTGCGGCGATCGCGGTCCTGGGACCGGTCGTCCTCAAGACCGCCGTCGTTGCAAAGGTCGATCCGATCATTGCCGGCTTTGTCGCGGCTATCTCCTCGGCCTTCGGCTACCTGACGCCAGCGGCCCAACCGGCCTTCACCATCATCTATGCCTCTGGCTTCCTCAAAAGTGCTGATTTCTTCAAAATCGGCATCAAGATGATGGTGGTCTCAGTAGCCATTCTTCTGCTGCTTGCGAGCCTTTACTGGCCCCTGCTCAACCATTAAGTCTCTGCGCAAAGGGGGTAGGCAGTCTTGCGAAGCTTGTTCAAGCGCACGACATTGAGCGACCGCCAGGAACGCGCGGTCCAAAAGACGCTCAAGCATCTCCATGCCCAGCGCCGCAACCGCTTCCGCATTCTCGCCTGCATTGACGGCTCGGATGATTCCTTTATCACCGTGCGCTTGGCCGCCCGGCTGGCGCCCAATAATGATTGCGACATCATCATTCTGTTTGTGCGGCCCGTCGACCAGGGCTTGTGGTCAGGCGGCCTGCAATTGCGCTTGGCGCGCCAGAATATGATGGATGCCGGCTTCGAATTGCCGGGCGTGCGCGACCTCAAGAAGGCGCTCGAGATCCTCAAGGAGGAAGGCATCGATGCCGAAAGCTGGCCGCGCGAGGCAAGCCAGCAGGATGCCTGGGGCGATCCCGCCGGCGATACGAAGGTCGAGTACAGGAGCCCCGAGGGCCGCACCGTGGTGCTCAAGCTCAAGACGGCGCCCGACGCGGCGAACGGCATTTTGGACCAGTATGAACTCGGTCCTTACAACCTGATGATCCTCGGCGAGCCGTCGCGCTGGCGCGGCGAGTTCCAGGCCTGGTTCGACGCCGGCGTCGTGCAGCAGGTGACATTGATGGCCCCCTGTTCGGTGCTGGTGGCGCGCAAGAGCCTCGACAAGAAGGGGTTCTTCATCTGCACCGACGGGACCTCGCGCTCCATGCAGGCGGTGCGGCGCGCCGCGGTGCTTGCCCACATGTCGCACGAGCCGATCACGCTTTTCTCGGTGGCGACGACCGAAGCGGGGCGGCCGGCCGCCGAAGAAGCGGTCGCCAATGCGCGCGCGCTCCTCAAAGCGATGAAAATAGACGTCGCCGATACGCGTACCGCCGTGGGCAAGCCCGCCGAGGAAATCATCGAAGCGAGCCCGATGCACCGTTTGGTGGTGGTGACGGACGAAGGCCGCTCGCGGCTGCAGCGCATCTTCCGCGGCTCTACCGCGATCGAGGTCGTGCGCCGCGCGCGAACCAGCGTTCTCGATGTCAGATAGGGTTTGCGCGCCGCCTTGCCCGTAACAATAAAGCCGCCTAAGCCATTCACCGATCGCCGCAGATGGTCGGGAGGGCGCAATGGCCGAATATCAGCTCTATTGTTTCGCAGAATCGGGAAACGCCTATAAGGCGGCCCTGATGCTCGAGCTGACGCGGCAGGACTGGGAAGCGCGCTGGGTCGACTATTTCAACGGCGAGACGCGCACGCCGGAATACAGATCGCAAGTCAATGAACTGGGCGAAGTGCCGGTCCTGGTTCACGGATCGCTCAAGCTCACCCAATCTGGCGTGATCCTCGATTATCTCGCGGAGAAGACGCGCAAATTCGGGGCCAAGAGCGATGACGAACGGCGTGAAATCCTGCGCTGGATCCTGTTCGACAACCACAAATTCACGAGCTACATCGCCACACTTCGCTTTCTCGTCAGCCTCGCCAAGACGGGCGAAACTCCGGTAACGGATTTTCTGCGCCAGCGCGCGCTCAACGCCCTGAAGATCGTCGATCTGCACCTGTCGGGCAGTCCGTTCATCGTTGGAAAACGCGCCACGATCGCCGACATTTCAATGTGCGGCTATCTCTTCTTCGGTGAAGAGCTTGGGCTGCCGCTGGAGGAGTATTCCAATATTCTCAAATGGCTCGATCGCATCCGGGCACTGCCGGGCTGGAAGCATCCGTATGATCTGCTGCCGCGAGGACCGAAGGGTAAGACCGACTCATAAACTCAACCCCTTCTTCTATCCTGTCATCCCCGCACTTGTTGCGGGGATCCATTGTGCCGAAGCACGACGTTCGGAGCTCACGGCGCAATGGATTGCCGGAACAAGGCCGGCAATGACAAAATAAAGCTTAGTCTTCACCCCTTTGCGGGCGACATGGCGTCGAGATACTCCTCGAGATGCTCGAGGTTTTCGAAACGCATCCAGCCCTCGTCTGTCTCGGCCTCAACCGTGCCGTCGGAGAGCACGCGGGCAGGCCGCCCGCGGATAAGCTTCTCTTCCATTACATAGAGCTGCTCTTCCTCGCCCTCCGAGGGCACAACATCGAACTCTGTTTCAACTTCAGCGACCAGGACCGTCTCCTTGGCGACCGGCGGTTCAGGTGGCGCTGGCGTGTCCGGAGGCGGCGGTGGCGGTGATCCGAAGGCGGTCTCGAGATCGGATTTGGCTTTCTCGATCGCGACAATGGTCTCGCGGGTGGTGATCCGCGTCTCGGCGACGGGTTGGTCAACGGGCTTAAGACCGGCGCGCTCGCGGGCCTGATCCAGGCTGCGCACTGTGCCGGTGAAAATCAACGGTTTCTCTTCAGACGCAGAGGCGGGCTCCGATTCGGCGGCGATCGCGGGCTCGGGCGTGATGAGGGCTTCAGGCTTGGCTGGCGGTACCTGCTTGGGCGGCGGAGCGGGTGGTTCGGGCATGGGCGGTGGCGGAGTCGCGCGGCCAAAGCGCTCGGTCGACCGATCAGTGCGCGCCACCATGGTCTCGGCCAAATCTCGGAAAGCCTTGCGTTGGTCGTGGAGTACGTCGATGACGCCACCGAGGCCAACGGCGAGAATGCCACCCATCAGGAAAAGGGCGGCCACCTCCGCGGTCAGCCCCGCGACTTGCATCTGGCCGGGCGCGACATAGCCGAGCACTCCTACCGCGACACCGATTGCCACGGCCAGAATACCCAGCACGATCATCAGCTTCGACATAATACCGACCCCCTCCCAAAACCCCCGATCCGACTCGCAGCCCAATGGCGGCCTGACTGTTGCGTCAGGCTATCACAAGATCAAGGGGCTTGTGGTCTTACCAGCGGTCAGTCTCCAATGACAATCCGCGGCGGCGGCTTGGCCCGCCCAGGCTCGGCCAGCGCCGTCCAGACGCGGTTCGCGATGTCGCGATAGATCCCGGCCAAGGCGCTCCCCGGCTCGCTCGCGACCACCGGCTCGCCAGCATCGGAGCGCAAACGCAGATTGGTGTCGAGCGGCACAGCCCCGAGGAAGGGCACGGTCAATCTCCGGGCTTCCTCCTCAGCGCCTCCGTGACCGAATATCTCATGGCGCTCACCGCATTTCGTGCAGATGAAATAGCTCATGTTCTCGATGATGCCGAGGACCGGAACATTCACTTTGCGAAACATGTTGAGGCCCTTGCGGGCATCGATGAGGGCGAGATCCTGCGGCGTCGAGACGATGACGGCTCCGGAGAGCGGCGTCTGTTGTGCGAGGGTCAATTGCGCATCGCCGGTGCCGGGCGGCATGTCGATCACCATGACGTCGACATCGCCCCAGGCGACATCGCGCAGCATCTGCATCAGGGCCGACATGACCATGGGGCCGCGCCAGATGACGGCGGTATCCTCCTCGACCAGAAAGCCCATGGACATGACTTTCAGTCCGTAATTCTCAAGCGGCAGCATCTTCTTGTCGGAGCCTTCGGGCGCGCGCGGCCTTCCGGAAATGCCGAGCAATTTGGGAAGCGAAGGCCCGTAAACGTCGGCGTCGAGCATTGCGACCTTCAATCCGAGTGCACTGAGCCCAAGTGCCAGATTGACGGCGGTCGTCGATTTGCCGACACCACCCTTGCCGGAGGCGACTGCAATCATGTGACGGATGCCGGGAATGCCGGAGCGCAGTTCGCCGGCCTGTTGCGCCCGCGGACCTGGCTGGCGCTGCTGCGGCGCCCGCTCGGCGGTCAGCGCGACAATGGCTTTGGCCACCCCGGGCAATCGCGCAACAGCCGTCTCCGCCGCCTTGCGCAAGGGTTCGAGCTTCGGCGCTTCGGCCGGCTCGACATTGAGCGCGAACATCACGGTGCCGTCATTGATGGCAATGTCTGAAACGATGCCGGCCGACACGAGATTGCCGCGGCCATCGGGTGCGGCGATGCGCTTGAGCGCCGCCAGCACCGCGTCCTTGTCAAGTTGTGTCATGAGCCCTGCGTACCGGCCCTGCTTCTATTCTGTCAATTCACGGACCCGTCGCTGCACTTCAGGTATGACCTCAGCGAGGAACCACGGATTGGCCTTGAGCCAGGCATTGTTGCGCCAGGAGGGATGCGGCATCGGGATCACCGCGGGGGAGAGCGTCAAACCCTCGCGCCAGTTTCTCACCGTGTCGGTAAGGTTACCCGCCGCCTTCTCTCCCATATGCCATTTCTGGGCATGAGCCCCGACGGCGACCACCAGCTCGATGCGCTGCAGGCTGGCCATTACGGATGCCCGCCAGGCAGGCGCACATTCACGCCGTGGCGGCAAGTCGCCGCCCCGCTGATCCTGGCCGGGGAAGCAGAAACCCATCGGGATGACCGCAACCTTGGCCGGATCATAGAAGATTTCAGGCCCAATTCCGAGCCATTGGCGCAATCTTTCGCCGGACGGATCCGTAAACGGGCGCCCCGATGCGTGGACGCGGGTTCCCGGCGCCTGACCGGCAATTAACAAACGCGCCCGAGGATCCGCCTGGAATACCGGACGCGGCTCATGCGGGAGCGGCTTGCCAAGGGGCGCTTCCCGGCAGATCCGGCAGGCGGCAATCGCTCTGGAAAGCTCATCGAGCGTCGTCATCTTGACCCTAATTTTAGCGGTTTGCGGAATATGCGCTTAACACCGCGTTGCTAGTTTTCCGTCCAAATAAACGCGGGAAAAGCCAGAACCATGGCAACGGCCAGCAAGATCAAGCTGGGCATAAAGGACCCAGCCGAACCAGAGAAGGAAGAACGTTCCATCTGGGAGGACAGCGATTCACTGGGCTGCGAGCGCGAACTCCTTACGCTCTTTGCCCATAATCAGATCAAGGTAGCGTTGGCGCTGCCGCTGCTCGCGGTGTTGTTCGCGCTCGCAAGCCTGACCTGGACCACCTATTTCCATGCGGGGACCTGGCTCGTAGCCGCAATCGGCTGCCAGATGATCCAGGTCTATCTGTGCAAGCAGTATTTGCGCACGCCCACAAACAAGATTCGCTACAGCGACTGGATCGGCATGCTGTCGGCATCGGAATTCCTGATGGCGGCCTGCTGGTCTTTGCCGGTCTTCATCATGTGGGATAGTGCGAACGCCTTCGAGCATATCTACATCATCGCGACGCTGATGGCGGTGATTGCAGTCAGGATCATGATCGCCGGCAATTTCATGCCCGTGATCATCGCCGGCACCGGCTTCCTCACTTTCAACGTGGCGATCCGCTGCACCATCGAGGCGCAGCCGCTCTATATCGCGTTGGGCGCGATGGCGATCGCGCTTGAAATCTTCTTCATTCAGATTTCGGTGCGACTGCAGACGGTTGCGCGCGATATGCTGATGTTCAAAGCGCAGAAGGAAAAGCTCATCGAGGAACTCGCCAAGCAGAAGGACAAAGCCGAGGAGGCACGCGCCGAAGCGGTGGATGCAAACCGCGCCAAGTCGCAATTCCTCGCTACGATGAGCCACGAATTGCGCACACCCCTCAATGCGATCCTCGGCTTCTCGGAGATACTTGGCCAGGAAATGTTCGGCCCGCATCGCGTCGAGGCCTATAAGAACTATGCGACCGACATCCACAATTCCGGCAATTACCTGCTCAATCTCATCAACGACATTCTCGACCTGTCGCGCATCGAGGCTGGACGCCGCGATCTCGAAGATGTGCCGGTCGCCCTGGCGCAGTCGGTGGCTGAGGCCGTCCATGTGCTGGCCGATCGCGCCGAAGCCAAGGGGCTCACGGTCAGCATGGACGTGCCTGACAACCTCCCGAAGGTCTTGGCCGACAAGCGCGCACTCCAGCAGATCTGGCTCAATCTCCTCTCCAATGCGGTGAAGTTCACACCCAGGGGTGGGAAGATCGCAGTCAATGCCCGCCACAACAGCAACGGCAGCCTGAGCGTCAGCGTGATCGATACGGGGCCCGGCATTCCGCCGCATGAGGTCGACATCGCACTTCGCACCTATTCGCGCGGAGCCTATGCGACGAAGAAGGCCATCGACGGCGCGGGGCTCGGCCTGCCGATCGTCAATGGCCTGATCCAGCTCCATGGCGGCGAGTTCAAGATCGTAGGCTCGCATGGCAAGGGCACGGAAGTGACCGTGACCTTCCCGCCGAAGCGCGTACTCGACGGCCCGCGCGGCGAGATTCTCGCCGCGCCAACCGTCAAGACCGCGAGCCAGCGGAAATTGATTTCGCTGACCGGCTGACCGATCAGAGACTGAATTTCACGAGGCCGTTGGGATCGATCGACCAGGCGGGATTCCAGGCGATTTCCCAAGCGTGATCGTCGGGATCGGCGACATAGCCTCGGAAGCCGCCATGCGGCGGCTCATCGCCCTCCCGCAACACGCGCCCACCATGGCGGCTCAACACAGCAATCACGTCGCGGACCTGGTCGCGTGTCGCAACATTGTGGGCGAGCGCGAAAGCGCCAGGACGAGCGAGCTTTGACCGCTGCATGTCGCCGGCGAGTTGCGTTTCGAGCCATGTCCCAAGTACGAGGCCGTTCATCTGATAGAAGACGATCTCGGGATTTTCGAAAACAGGTTTCCAGCCGAAGCCGTCAATGTAGAAGCGACGCGACCGCACCAGATCGGCAATACCCAATGTGATGACAGAAATTTGCTGTTGCATCTGAACAAGTCTCCACTTTGCCCTAACGCCCGATGCGGCAGGTGCATGTGTCGTGGGACTTGGCGCAAGCGCCAGTCAGAACCTCATCCGAGAGGCGACCGGGCAAACCTACCGGTCCGTCTTTTTCGACTGGAGTATCTTATCGCACCGCCACTCGGGATCAATGGCTGGCCTATCAGGCTTCCTTGTCGCTGACACCGGCGCTCTCAAATGTCGCCATCCCGCCATGGAGTTCGGCTGCAGCCTTCACAAGGCTGGCAGCCAGGGCGGCACCCGAGGCCTCCCCCAATCGCATGCCAAGATCGAGCAAGGGTTGCTTGTCGATGCGCTTCAGAAGTGCGCGGTGTGCGGGCTCGGCGGAGCAATGCGCCGCCAAGCAATGATCGAGCGCGGCTGGGTTCACTGCATGCAGGATTGCCGCAGAAGCGGTCGCAACATAGCCGTCGAGCAACACCGGCACATGATTGTAACGAGCGGCGAGAATGGCACCGGCCATCGCCGCCTGTTCGCGACCGCCGACGCGCCGCAAGACTTCCAGGGGATCGTTGAGATGCGCTTTATGAAATCCGATGGCGCGCGCGACTGCGTCCGCCTTGCGCTTCAGACCTTCGGCATCGACGCCGGTGCCGGGGCCAACCCAGTCCTCCGCCTTGCCACCGTAAAGCGCGTGGCACATCGCAGCGGCAATGGTTGTGTTGCCGATCCCCATTTCACCGATGCACAAAAGATCGGCACCTTCGGCAATTGCCTCCATGCCGTAGGCCATGGTCGCGGCACATTCGGCCTCGCTCAGGGCTGCATCTTCGGTGATGTCGGCTGTCGGTTTTTCCAGAGCGAGTTCGAAGACCTTGAGGCCGAGCCCGAATGTGCGGCAGATCTGATTGATCGCCGCCCCGCCCGACTGGAAATTGGCAACCATCTGGGCGGTAACCTCGGCGGGATAGGCTGCAACTCCCTGCTTCACGACACCATGATTGCCGGCAAAAACAGCGACGATCGGGCGTTCGATGCGGGGCGGATGGCGCCCCTGCCAGAGGGCCAGCCATTCAGCTATCATTTCAAGGCGGCCGAGCGAGCCCGGCGGTTTGGTGAGGCGGGCATCCCGGGCGCGAATAGCGGCGGCGGCCGCGCGATCTGGTTCCGGCATCCGCTCAAGGAGCGCACGGATGTCGTCGAAGGGCCTTCCGGACAGTGATTTTTGCATAAGTCATTCCAGCTATATATCGGCTTGAGTTCTAGAGCGCCGGCACGGACGGAGAAGCGACATGAGCGACGAAGCGTGGAAGCGAAGCGAACCGCAGCCGTGGCACGAGCCAATGGCGAAACTGCTTGCGAGCCTCGCTTTTCTGACTCGCCTGCCTATTTCTTCGGCACAGCGGCCTATGCCGCTGGTCGTGGCCATGCCACTGTTTCCGGTGGCCGGGGCTCTGATCGGGGCTTTCACCGGCGCCGTAGTTGCCTTCCTCGCCGATAGCGGCATAGCCCCCCTGCTCGCAGCCTGCCTTGCCTGTGCGGCCACTCTTTGCCTGACCGGCGCGCTGCATGAGGACGGGCTTGCCGATACCGCGGACGGCTTCGGCGGCGGCATAACGCGCGAGCGCCGGCTCGAAATCATGCGCGACAGCCATATTGGAACCTACGGGACGCTGGCGCTTATCGTGATGGCGATCGCCAAGGTGGCGGCAATCGCTGCCATTGTCCCTTCACTTGGTTGGTGCAGCCTGCTCGTCCTGGCCGCAACGGGTGCGGCTTCCCGCGCCGCGATCGTGTGGCTTATGGCGAAAACGCCCCCGGCACGCAGTGACGGGCTGTCGGCCTCGGCCGGCCAACCAGACAACGAGACGCTCAAATGGACGCTCGCTGTCGGTTTGATAACCGCCTTTCTCCTGCTCCTCTGGGCGGTCGGTTTCGCGGGTACGGTCTTCGCCCTCCTCGCCGGTGCTGCCGCGACGCTTGCTGTTCAAAGGCTCGCTTTGCGCCAGATCGGCGGCCAGACCGGGGATGTGTGCGGCGCGGTCCAGGTGGCAAGCGAGATCGCCATGCTTGCCGCCATAACCGCAAGCCTTCCTTAAACTTTGCTGGCGATTGCTAAAGGGGACCATGCGGAGGGGCCGATGAGGACCGTCACGATGATGCTGCCGTTCCTGCTTGCGATGCTACCGCAAGAGGGGTTTGCGGGCGTGACCGAGCTCAAGGCCGATGACCGCGGCCATTTCGTCACAAAGGCCGAAATCGAGGGATCCGACATTACCGTGATGGTCGATACCGGCGCCTCGGTCGTCGCGCTTTCCTATGAGGATGCCGACGAGATCGGGCTGAGGCCGGCATCGCTGACCTATGACACGCCGGTCATGACCGCCAATGGCCAGATCAAGGCGGCGCGCGTGACGCTGCGGCGGGTCGAAATCGACGGGGTTCGAGTACGCGACGTCGACGGAATGGTGTTGCCGGCCGGTAGCATGAGAGGATCGCTGCTCGGCATGAGCTTCCTGTCGCATTTGCGCAGCTTTCGGGTCGAAGACGGCGTCTTGCGGCTTGAAGATTAATGCCGCTTTGCGACCGCAGCATGCCGTTTGAGGCCTGCAGCAGGGCCTCAAGCGTTTCTATCTTTGAGCTATGAATGCCGTGATTCCGCTCGAAATCGAAACGCCGTGCATCAAGGTTTGCGTGGTCGACCCGGAAACCGGATTTTGCATCGGCTGCGGACGCACCCGCGATGAGATCGCTGGCTGGCTCGGTTATCGCCCGAACGAGCGGCACCAAATCATGCTGACGCTCCCCAATCGGGTCGCCACCCTTACCCAGCGCAAGCGCCGCAAAGGCGGCCGCCGCGGTCGGCTCGGCGAGTAACAGCGCAAGAAACGGGTGGATTGCGGGGCGGCGATCGATCAGATGAGCACGTCTCGCAGGAGCTCTCGTCATGCATCGCCTCTATGACTACGCGCCATCGCTCAATTGCTGGAAAATCCGTGAACTCTTCCGCCGGTTGAACCAACCCTTGGAGCTCATTCCGGTTTCAATCTTCACCGGTGAGGGACAAAGGCCGGGATTCCTGAAGATGAACCCGACGGGCGCCGTGCCGGTCATGGTGATGCCCGACGGCAGCACGGTCGCCGAATCGAATGCCATCCTCGCCATCTGCGCGGAAGGAACTGCACTCATGCCGCAAGACATGCCTTTGCGCGGCAAAGCCATGCAATGGCTCTTCTTCGAGCAGAACTATCTCGAGCCGTCGCTCGGCGCGCTCCAGCATTGGGTACGCACCGGCAAGATCGCGCGACGCGATCCCGTACTCGTGGCATTCCAGCGCGACCGGGCGATGGGTGCCCTCGCGGCGCTCGATCGCGGGCTTGGCGATCTTGAATTTGTTGCCGGCGATCTGTCGGTCGCCGATATCGCGCTCTATGCCTATGGCCACATGGCAGAGGCGGCCGGGCTCGACACGACGTCGCTCAAGAATTTTCGCGCCTGGCTGCAACGCTTCGCAGCGAATGGTGGGCCTTTGGCCGAAACCTACCCCTACTCGATCGATCCGGCGTCTTCGCAGGAACTGCCGACCCCCTGAGATACGCTGACAGCGCGGGCTTGCGCAGGCTAAGCTCGCCGGCATGAAGCAATCACTCGAACTCAAGCACTATCTCCGGCGGATCGGCTATGACGGCTCGCCCAAAGTCGACTACGAAACCCTGCGTGCAGTGCATCAGCTCCAGAATGATGCGATCACCTATGAGAATCTCGATGTGCAGCTCGGCAGACCGGTTGGGCGCGCCATTGCGCCCATCTTCGATAAGATCGTCACCAAAGGCCGCGGCGGCTGGTGTTACGAGCAGAATGAATTACTCGGATGGGCACTATCGGAGATCGGATTCCGCGTCACTCAACACGCCGGCGGCGTGACGCGCGATATTAATGGCCAAGCGTCGGTCGGCAATCACCTGGTGCTCATCGTTGATCTCGACCAGCGCTATCTCGCCGATTGCGGCTTCGGCGATGGGATCATCGAGCCGTTGCCGCTTGCTGTCGGCCAATATGCCCAGCGCGGGCTCGGCTTTGCACTTTCCAAGACCGCGGATGGCTGGTGGCGTTTCCACAATCATGCGCATGGCGCCGCCGCCAATTTCGATTTTCGTGAAGAGATCGCAGATCAGGCTTTGCTCGACCGGAAGTGCCACGAGCTTCAAACCGATCCACAATCGGGTTTCGTGTTGAACGCGGTGTGCCAGCGCTACCAGCCGGATGCGCATTACACATTGCGCGGGCGCGTGCTCAAGACCTTGCGCGGTGGCGTGTTCGAGCAGCGTCTGTTGAGCGATCTCGACGCGTATGAGGAAACGTTGCGTACTATCTTCGCGCTCCGTGTTGCGGAAACGGACAGGCTATGGCCGAAGATCGTGGCGCGGCACGAAGCGCTGTTTCCGCGCTCGGTGCAATCGCCCTAAAAACCGTCGGCACAGCGCGAGGTCGCAATCCAGCCCGAGAGCCGCGCCGGGGCGACGATTGCCGCATCGATATCGTAGCAGGCTGCCTCGCTGCCGAGCGGCGCTGCAAGGAGGTCCTGAGGCGCGCGCGTGCCGGCAACCGGCACAAAGATCGCATCGCCGGAGCCGGCGCGGCCGTCTTTCAACGACACGGCTTCGATATCGCTCACCGTCTCGCCGATCGCCACACAATCATAGCCACCGCGAGAACCAAGTACACGAACGGCAAATTCGCCCTCCTCGCGCGGGCGAATGTCGATGACTCGCAATTCGACGTCCTGATCGCGCAAGCGGTCCAGGCATGAGCGGATTGCCGGGGCATGGTCGATGAGATTTTCAGACCAGTGTCGATCGCGGCCCATGAGCGCGATGAGATCGGCGGTCTCGCGCAAGGTGAGTGCGGCTTCGCAGGCGACGACGCTGCCCTTGCCGGCGACGACCATTGGCGAGAGCGCGCGCACCGCGCAGGCGGCCGTGCGATAATCTCGAAACGCCTCCGCCGCCTTGTTGGCCGAAGCGCCGCCGTCGGGACCGGTCGCCTGGATGTTGACGGTGGCGAGGGAGAGTTCGAAGGCATCGGAAATCAGGGAATAGCCGACATCCGCGGCGGCGAGGAAGGAATCGAGACAGGCTTCGGTGCGCTTGGCACGATCGCCCGATGCGCAAGTGCGCGCGGGATCGGGGGGCAAAGACGGTCCTGCCAGCAAGCGCCAGAGCAATGTCAATGCATCGAGCCGGCGGACCATGCGACGGGTGAGACAGGGCTTGGGATCACCGGCGCTGCGGCACGTGTCGAGCGTCGCGGCCCAGTCCTCCTGCGCGGTCCCGATTAAGCTGCGCAAAGTCTTCTTGCGCGTCGCCTCGAGCACCTGGCCCAGCCTTGCCGCCAAGCGCTGATCGAGTTCCTTTAGCTCAGGATCGGCGCAGATGCGGTCGGTCGCCCAATCATCTCCGACGCAGTCGACAGTTTGTGCGTGCGCCGGCGCGGCCATGAGGCCGAACAAAAACATCAGCGTACAGAGGAAACGCGGCGCGTTCATTCAGCGGCAAGCGCCAGCGCCGGCCGTTCAACACAGGCCAGCGCCTGGTCGATGACGTCGAGTCCGGCACCCTTGCGCGGCGATCCTTCCGAGAGAACGCGGCGCCACAGGCGGCCGCCGGGCTCGCCATGGTAGAGGCCGAGCATGTGGCGGGTGATGCGCGACAGCCAAGTGCCGCGCGCCAGTTCCTCGGCAATATAGGGGCGCATGCGGGCGACCGCCTCGGCCCGGCTTACGACCCGGGGCTGATCTCCGAAGAATCCCTGATCAACAGAAGCAAGCAGCCAAGGCTGCTGGTAGGCGGCGCGGCCTAGCATTACGCCATCCAGCGATTCTAGGTGTTCTTTCACGTTATCGTTACTTGAAATCCCACCATTGATAATTATATTCAGGCCATGATGAATAGACTTCAAGCGATATACACGATCATAATCCAAGGGTGGAATCTCGCGATTCTCCTTTGGGGACAGGCCTTTAAGCCAGGCCTTGCGGGCGTGGACGATAAAGGTGCGGCAACCGGCGGCGGCGACCGTCGCCACAAAGCGGTCGAGAGCGGCCTCGCTATCCTGGTCGTCGATGCCGATGCGGCACTTGACCGTCACCGGCACGCGCACCGCCGCCTGCATGGCCGCGACGCAATCGGCAACGAGGGAAGGCTCGGCCATGAGGCAGGCGCCGAACCGGCCCTCTTGGACCCGGTCGGAGGGACAGCCGACATTGAGATTGATCTCGGCATAGCCGAAATCCTCGCCCCAGCGCGCCGCATCCGCAAGCAAAGCCGGATCGCAGCCGCCAAGCTGCAAGGCTACCGGCGCCTCGCGCGGATCGAAGCCCAAGAGCCGCACGCGATCGCCATGGCGCACCGCCTGGGCGGTAACCATCTCGGTATAAAGCAGGGCGCGCGCCGTCAACTGACGGTGGAAGAAACGGCAATGCCGATCCGTCCAGTCCATCATGGGCGCGACACAAAATCTGTGCGCGGAGTTTTGCGCTGCCGCGGTCATCCTGTCCATTTCCATCCACTCGGTACGCGTTTCATGCGCGAGCGAGCGGCCTTTTGAAAGGAGCCCTTATAGGCCGTCGGGAACCGCCTGCTCAATTGGAAAAGGAGTGAAAATCAGAGAACCTCTGATCATCTAACTCCTGCGGGCTGAAGCGATCAAATCGATCCGATCCAGAATCGGAACAGCAAATGCAAACAACGCCGCCTAGTCGATGACGGCATTGACCAAGACAGAGCCGATCCTCCAGTCTTTCAGCATCTTGCTGGCCATATGCTCAAGCCCAGCAGCCACGCAACTAGCACGGCAACCGCTCTATCCGCTGCCTAACGCAGAGTGCACACGTGCGGCGCCTCCACGAACTTCGATGTCTGCGCCGCCCTACTACGTCTTGGCTCCCATCATATCTGTATTTCTCACGCCACATGTGGTCCGAAAACAACATGCAGCAGTGAAGATATCGGCTCTTTCATTGAGACCCATCACAAAATATAGTTTTCTTATGGTGACCTGCCACTGAGATTTCCTCCACCTGGAGTTAGAGTCCGGCCTCAGCAGGGAGACGGACGATCAAGCGCAAGCGGTTCACGGAAGAGCAGATCATTGGGATTTTCTGCGTGAGCATGAGCCGGGTGCGAAGGCGGGCGATCTGGCGCGCAAGCAGGGCATCTCGGAAGCTACGCTGTATAACTGGAAGGCGAAGTTCGGCGGCATGGACGTTTCCGATGCGCGGCGGTTGAAGGCTTTGGAAGACGAGAACAGCAAGCTGAAGAAGTTGCTGGCGGATACCATGCTCGACAACACCGCATTGAAAGAGCTTCTTGCAAAAAATGGTAGGGCCTGCCGCCAAGCGCGAGGCTGTCGCCCATCTGCGGGAACGATTGCAGATGAGCGAGCGCCGGGCCTGTGCTGTCATCGCCGCCGACCGCAAGATGATCCGGTATCAGTCACGACGGCCGCCGGAGAGGGCGCTGGGGGCAAGGCTGCGCGACTTGGCCAATGAGCGGCGCAGGTTCGGTTATCGACGGCTGTTCACTCCCGGCAAGCCCATGCAGAACGGCTATGTCGAGAGCTTCAATGGCAAGATGCGCGACGAACTCTTGAACGAGACGCTCTTCTTCGATCTGGATCAGGCTCGCAAGGTGATCGCCGCATGGGTCGCAGATTACAATACATCAAGACCACACTCAGCTTTGAACTACCAGACGCCGGCAGCCTTTGCTGCCAAGCTCACCGCAACAGGCCTCCACGCTGCGCTATCTGACGGCTCCGCGTTTCGGCCTGTTGCTCAACCCGCCCGAGAGGGCATAAAACCAGCCGAGGCTCTAATCGCCACCGGATGAAACTTCAGTGGCAGGTCACTGCATACCTAAGAGACCCGGCTGCAATCTGAATACGTCTGTTCAACCCATTGCAGATTGTCTGGATGTGCTGCTTGTCCATCTATCAAATCCCCGCACCAGGCGCAGAGACGGTTGCGTTCAGAACGCCAACCTTTCCGGAGCGGCTACCGAGCAGGCTGAGGAGTATGCCGTCGCGCTGGGCGCCCATGCAGGTGGCGAGCGCAAGGGAATAAGACGAACCCTGCAAAGCCCTAGCCGGGCTTTACAGGGTCCAGTGTTTGGACGATCGGTCTCGTCGGCAGTCCCGTCAGTTCACCTTGACGATCTGGGGCGGCGTCCAGCTGCCATCGAGGATGGACGGGTTCTTCTCCTTCGGCCAGTACATCCGAAGCATCGGCAGGAAGGCGCCCTTGGGGGCCGGCAGCCAGTTGGCTTCCTTGTCCTTGCCGGGCGATTCATTCTGGAAGTACAGCGTGACCGAGCCGTCCTCGTTCGGCACGAGGTTGTTGCGCGGGCTGACGGTGAACTTGTTCAGCTGGTTCGGCACGAACCACCAACCCTTGTCGATCTCGTACATGGTGATCGACCAGAAACCATCGACCGGCGGCTCCTGACCCTTTGCAAAGGTCAGCGTGTATTTGTGGGCACCGGTCAGCGGCTGTCCGTCCTTGTCCGTCAGCGTATAAGGATAGACGGCGTCCTGCGGCAGGTTGGCGGGCCAGCCGAAGGCTGCAAGCACCGCACGCTTCAGATAGTCGGTGCCATAGGTGCCGACCATCGAAAAGACCCAGCCGTTCTTCACGACTCCCATCGTGGATTCGTTCTTGCCGAGATAGTCGAGCGCCTGCTGCGGGAGGTCCTTCAGCGCCGCGGCTGTGTCGTCACCAAGCGCGGAAAGGCTGAACGACTTACAGGGTTCGAGTCCAATCTTCGCCATCTCGGCCATGATCGGCGCATCCTCCGCCGCGGGTGGCGCGTCATGGCACATCAGCGTGGCCATCCGGTTGAAATACTCTTCGGTGCTCATGCCGAGGATGACTTCCTGCGGCTTGTCGGTCATCGAATAGCCGGGGTTCTGATCGACCGGCGGCGCCTTGTAGACATAGTCCGTCTTGCCATAGGCCGACAGCGGGCGGACGTCATACTGGTCCTGCAGCGTGTTCACCACCTCATAGTCCTTCTCGGTGCCATCGGCGAAGGTGCGGCCGAGGATGAGGACATAGCGGGTCGGAACGTCGATCTTCGTGACCCCGGCAGGAACCTCGCCCGTCCAGCCCGGTCCGGCCAGCAGATAGCTCGCCGCCTTGCCGCCTGCCGTTCGCGCACCCGGCGAGGCGATCACCGGCACCCAGAGGCTGTAGGTCGGGAAGAGATAGTAGCGGTTGCCCATGTCGGGGTGCGAGAAGACCCAAGGTTCCTTATCCAGGTCCATCCAGGCCAGCGACTAGAGCGTGTCGGCGTTCGGCGCCGAGACGCCGCGATAGTCGGCCGGCGGGTAGCGCTTGACGTTGAAGAACTGGCCCATCGGTGCGTGCAGGCCCTCGGGCTTTTCGACATTGGTCATCTGCACCCGTGTCACCTCGGTGGTGATCAGCGAGTAGCCGTAGACATAGGCGTCCATGGCGATCTTCTTCGCCTCGTCGACCGTCACAGCCTGCGCCGTCCCGGTGTACGCAACCATGCCTGCGGCAAGCAGCAGGCTTGAAATCTTTCGCATAAGCGGTCCCTTTCTTGCTGCCGCATGCCGGCTCGCACTCCGGCGGCCGGCATGCCAATATCCCGTGTGTTCCGGGCGAGCGTGGCTCGCCCTAGCCGCGAAAGAATGGGCACTCTTGGAGAGCTTCACCACTCATTTTGCGCCAGTCCCGCGCAGGCTTCCCCAGACGGGAGAGGTCGGCATGCCAACGATGATATCGGTCACCGCGCTTGCGCGTGTTCCGGCGATGGTGCGCCAGGCCTTCGGGGAATCGGTGCTGCAGCATGCCAACCGCGCGGCCATGTTGGACATTGAGTTGATCGAGGACCGCGACTGCTTCATTCCGCATGTGACGATGACCGACTTCCTCGCCGAGATCGAAAGGCGGACGAAGGAACGGCACATCGGCCTGCTGGTCGCGCCATACCTGTCGTTCGATGGCTATGGCTGCTGGGGCGACTATGTGCTCGCGGGCGACACCCTCGGGGCGGCCATCAGCCGGGCCGCATCTACGATCGGCTATCACAGCTGCGGCGAGGCCATCACCTTGACGGTCTTCGAGGACATGGCGCGCTTTGCCTATTTCAGCGCGGCGCGCGGCAGCCCGGCCTATCCCCATATCGCCTCCGGCGCCGCCGCCGTGATGTCAAGCCTCTGCCGGTCTTACGCGGGGCCGAACTGGCGGCCCCTGCGCATCGAGCTGGATATCGCGCGGCCCCGCGATGCCAGCCTTTTCGAGGAGACTTTTGGCTGCCCCGTCATCTTCGAGGCGCCCGCGGTCTCGGTTTGGTTTCGCGCGCCCCTGCTTGGGGCGGCGCGTCAGCTGGGGGCGGGGCGGCGGCTGATGACCGTCGAAGACCTTGCGCGCGCGCGGCTCGATCCCGCGAGCCGCGGCGATCTGATTGGAGTCGTCTCCGCGCAGATCTGGACGCAGGTACTGGCCGGGGCCGTTTCCCTCGACGGCGCGGCGCATGCGCTCGATATCAGCACGCGGACGCTGCAGCGGTCGCTGCAAGAATATGGCACCGATTTCCGCAGCCTTGGAAACGCGATCCGCGCCAAGCGGGCCGCCGAGTTGCTCCGCGGAACCAATGCATCCGTCACCGATATCTCGGCCGAACTCGGCTATTCGGCGCCGGCGAATTTCGCACGCGCTTTCCGCAAGGCAACCGGGCTTGCGCCCGAGGATTTCCGAAGGGGACTGAAGGGCGGCGCTGTCTGAGACCTACCTTCTTTGCGAAATGCGACAGCTCCCCAGCTCTGCGCACCTCAACATTGGATCGACATGCGAACATGACAAAATCGGGCCAAGGTGTGGCGACAGAGCTGAAGAACTCCGAGACCGCCGAGGATTGAAGGATGAGAATGCTGCGCCGATCGCGCGCATGGACGGATCGTGGAGCATGACAGCGATTTGCCGAGGCATCGGCAGGCGCTGGCGAGCGCTACAAGGGAAGGAAGCCGAGTTTAGATCGCCGGCAATTCGACGAGGTGAGCCGAGCACCTTTTTCTCGGCGCTCTGCCATGGCATCCATCCTTCGAAAACCCCGCTCTAGTCGGTACTGCACAACCTCACCTCAGTCCAACGCCGAGCCACCGAGCCGTATCGATCGTCATGGCAGTCGAAAAGCAACTCTTAAGCATCCTTGCCTGCCATTCGCTTGCCCACGGCCTCAGCTATATCAAAACCGACTTTCCTGATCGGTCCTGGCGCCATCCAACGCGCCTTTCCGAAGGCTGCAAAAGTCCTTCGGCTTTCACCATCGCTGATCACTTTACTGGCCAGCTCCTTACCCAGCAAAGCAAACTTTGCAATGCCGGCACCATTGCAGCCACCAATTGCATAGAGATTCGCATCCACCTCCTGCACGACGGGAGCTCCGCCCAAGGTCATGCCCAAGATGCCACCCCAGACGTGTTCGAGGTGGAAGTGCGATAGCTGAGGGAAGTGCTTGTGCAGCGACTTTTCGAGACCAATTCGCGCGGTCTCGCGATCTACCTCCTTTTCGTAAGAGTACAAGCTGCGAACCAAAATACGATCATTGGCCATGCGACGCATCGTGGTGCCGTACTTAAATGTCGGCGATATGCCCCAGATGGAATCCGAGCCCATGTTTCGCAGGTCCGCCTCACTTAGCGGAGGCGTGAGTCCAGCATATGTGTAGACAGCCATCATATAAGTGCTCAAGTATCCCAGATCACGGATATTTGTGTTGGCGGCGAGTATCACCGTGTCCGCCTTGATTTCTCCCATCCTCGTGATCAGCAGCCACTTGTCGGTTCGCCGAATCTGGCTCACTCGCGAGTTTTCGAAGAGTGTGACCTGGGCGGGGAGATTGGCTACCAACCCCCGCACGAGAGAAGCGGGTTGCAACACATAGGTATCCGGTATGAACAGGCCAAAATCATAGTATGACGTTCCAACACGTTCCCGCAGCGTTTTTGCATCCAGTACCGTGTATCTGGTTCCCTGATCATTGAGGTAACGAATGTTGTTGTTGAGCTCCTTTCGGCCATTCTCCGTGGCGCTGCAGCGATAGGCCCCGGATTTGGTTAGTTCGCAATCGATCTCGAGTTCCTCCACGAGCCTGCACACCTCGTCGATAGCGGCCTTCGTGAACTCAGCCAAAGCATCCCATGCTCGCTGCTGGGACGAACCTCGCGACGCCGACATGAATCCAGAATTTCGGCCCGACGAACCATCGGCAACGACACCGGATTCAATCAGCGCGATGCGCTTGAGCGGGTCACGGATTGCAAGCTGCCGGGCTACCGCCAGTCCGCAATAGCCCGCGCCAACGACCGCATAATCAAACTGCTGCGAGCCGACCAAGGGGGGCATCGGAACGCGGCTGCCAAGCAGGGCATTCCATCCCGACGGCGTCGCGTACAAGCCCTTCGATTCTACAGCGCTAATATGTCTTCCATCCATGACCTCATCGCCTTTCTCGCTGCGCCGGGATTTGCGGCGATCTAAGGACGAGCATTGTTCAGCGGGGGCAGGCTGCATCCGCTGGATCCCGTCCAGTATTCGCACCCAGCTCCGAGCGCCTTTCCTTAGCCTCTCGGTATCATAGTTCTCGTCGGGCGCATGTACGGCATCGGTTGAAAGCATGAAGCCGATGACGACACATTCAGCGCCCAGAACTTCGCTGAGCTGCTGGACCAACGGTATTGCGCCGCCGGTGCCCATGAGCACTGCCGGCTTACCCCATTCCGCCTCGAGCCCCCGCGCCGATGCGGCCAGGAACGGATTGTCCTGCGAGAGTACGACGGCCGAGCTTCCACCGGAGCCGAGCAAATTCAACTGAACACCCCTTCGGGATCCGCGACTCGACGTGTTTGCGGAAGCGTAGACGGACTTTCTCCGGGCTCCTGCCCCGCAACCAGCCTGAAGGACAGGCGCGCCGTTGCCGTACCGGGCAGCACCGAGCGCTCGCCCGGCCCCTGATTGCCGCCGGTGATGCCGTTAATATCGACCGTCGGGCGCCCCCACATGGCTTCGAGCGGCGCGTACCCCTCCTCTATCACGCCGCCCTTCAGTTCAACGCTGTCGAATAGGCCGGGATGACGGGAGAGTTCATTCCATTGTTTCCGGAGCGGCTCGGGAATTTCGCGCACGTCATCATAGAAGCCGTCGATCGTCACCCGCCCCTTGTCATCGTGAAGAGCGGCGAGGATGGCGCTCAGAATACGAATGGGATTTGCCGCGACCGCCCCGTAAAGCCCCGAGTGGAGGTCAGGATTGGGAGCGGATATCGTCACCCGCTCGTGGACGAGGCCTTTGAGTTGAGTCGTGATCGCCGGCTGCGTGGGCGACCACATTTCCGCGTCGCAGATGAACGCGACATCGCATGCGAGATCCTGGCGTCGCCGCTCAATGAATTCGGGCAGGCTCGGCGAACCACACTCTTCCTCCCCCTCCAACATGACGATAATCTCCGTGGGAAAGTCGCCCTTGACGCTTTTCCAGGCGCGCAACGCCTCGATGAAGGTCCAAAGCTGGCTTTTGCTGTCGGCAGCGCCGCGGCCGTAGAATCGATTGAGACCGTCTTCTTCGATCAGCTTGGGCTCAAATGGCGGATGCGCCCACTGGTCGAGGGCGCCAATGGGCTGGACGTCGTAATGTCCATAGAAAAGCAAGCGTTTCTGCTCACCTCCGGGGTTGGAGTGTGAGTGCGCAAGCACCACCGGATGGCCCTTCGTTTGGACGATCTCGGTCGCGAAGCCGATCGACGATAGCTCCTGTGACAACCATTGGGCCGCGCGCGCGATATCCGGTCCCCTGGAGGGCTCGCTCGAAACCGAAGGGATTGAGATGAGATCCAGCAGCTTGCCAACCGCTACGTCCAGGTTCCTGTCGATCTCACGCAGCACGCTGTCAATATCGGGCACGCGCGTCACTCATTTCAGGCTGCCTTCATGCATGTCTCGATTCTCGCAAGGAGACGTTCGATATCGGCCCATAGTTCCTTCTCATCCTCGAGGCCGATGCTCAGGCGCAATACGACATCTGGTCCGGACCAGGATGTCGCGCTGCGAAAGCCGGCGACGGACATGGGGGCGGCAAGGCTGCGCGTACCGCCCCAGGACGCACCGATGGCGAAGAGCCTGAGGGCGTCGAGGGCTCCCGCGACATGAGGAGATGCAGAGCGCTTGAATACGACGCTGAAGACGCCGCTCGATCCGAGGAAGTCCCTCTTCCAGATCGCGTGTCCGGGGAAGGCTTCGAGCGCGGGATGCAGAACTTGCGCGACAAGCGGATGATCTGCGATCTTTCTGGCGAAGACGAGCGCAACCCGTTCGGAGTGACGCAACCGCACGCCGAGTGTCTCGAATCCCCTAAGCACGAGTGATGCATCATCTGGTGAAACACCGATGCCCATTCGCCCGATGAACGCGCGAATCGCCCCTACGAGGGCTTCGTCACTGACTGTGATCGAGCCCATCAGCACATCGGAATGGCCGGAGACGAATTTTGTGAGTGCCTCGGTGACGATGTCGGCACCATGGGTGATGGGTTTGAAGTTGAGCGGCGTCGCCCAAGTGTTGTCGACCCCGACAAGCGCGCCCCGCTCATGTGCGATCGCGATGATTCGCGGCAGATCAAGGATTTCCATCGAGGTCGAGCCGGGACTCTCGCACCACACGATGCGGGTTTTCTCTCGCATTTTCGACGCGACATCGTCCGGCGACAAGGGGTCGAAGAAGTCAACCTCGACACCCATTCGCCGCAGATCGGTCTCGGCAAAATCCCGCATCGGAGGATAGGCTGTATCGGCAATGAGGATGTGATCGCCGAAAGCCAGAAACGGCAGAACCGCGAGGGCATTGGCAGCCTGCCCGGACGGTGTGAGGAAAGTCCAGAACCCACCTTCAAGTTCGGTGATCTTCGCTTCAAGCGTACGCGTGGTGGGCGTGCCATAAAGACCATAGGAATAGCCTTGATAGCCGCGCTCCAGCCGAGACGCATAGGCCGCCGCGTCCTGGAACACGATCGTCGAGGCGCGATGCACGCCGACGCCGAGCGGCGCAAACCCTTCGGATGATACTTCAGGCGTAAGGACGCAGCGCGTCAGATCATTTACGGTCATGCCAGCCTCACAACACCTTCGACAGAAACGTCGCAGTGCGCGGATTGCGAGGATTGGAAAGTATGGTGCGCGGATCTCCTTCCTCGATGACCTGCCCTTCATCCATGAAGACGAGGTGGTTTCCGACTTCGCGGGCGAAACCGATTTCATGCGTGACAACCACCATGGTGATGCCGCTTGTCGCCAGGTTCTTGATAACGTCAAGAACCTCTCCGACCAGTTCAGGGTCGAGCGCAGACGTCGGCTCGTCAAACAACATGACCTCAGGCTCCATGGCGAGCGCGCGGGCGATCGCCACACGCTGCTGCTGTCCTCCGGAAAGCTGGCTCGGATAGCGGTTTCCAAGACCGCCGAGTCCAACGCGATCGAAGAGTTCCTGGGCCTTGGCGCGCGCTCTTTGCTTTGACCATCCCTTTACGTGTGAAGGTCCCTCCATCACGTTTTCCAATGCGGTCATGTGAGGGAACAGGTTGAAGCGCTGGAAAACCATGCCGGTAAACCGTCGCTGCGCAGCGATCTGAGCAGGCGCCAAGGGATGGAAACGGCCATCCTGTTCGACGAATCCCTGAAGTTTGCCCTTCAGGAAGATGCGCCCGGCAGAAATGGTCTCCAACTGGTTGATACAGCGAAGCAGCGTCGACTTGCCGGATCCGGAAGGACCGATCGCCACGCAGACTTCGCCGCGCCGCACACGCAGATTCACGCCCTTGAGAGCCTGCACCGGGCCATAGAACTTGTGAATGTTCTGCATCTCAACGCAGAATTCCGAGTTTTCCGATATCATGGCTAGTCCACCCGTACGGGATGAACCGAGACGCCTCTTCCAAAGTGGCGTTCGAGGTAATGTTGCCCAACCATCAGCACGGAGGTAATGGCCAGGTACCAGGTGGCGGCCACCATCAATAGCGGTATTGGCAAGTATAACCTGTTGGCAATCGCATTGGTTGCGAACATCAGGTCCAGCGTAAAGGGAATGGCCAAAACCAGGGATGTCGCCTTCAGCATGCCAATCGATTCATTGCCCGTCGGCGGGATGATCACCCGCATCGCCTGGGGCATGAGGATTCGCCACCAGATCTTTGCCGGCCGCATGCCGAGCGCTTGCGCCGCCTCCGCCTGTCCACGGTCGATCGAATTGAATCCGGCACGGAAGATTTCCGTCAGATAGGCAGACTCGTTGAGTCCAAGCCCGAAGATCGCGGCGATCGCCGGCGTCACGATGTATTTCGTTTCGACGGAGACGATCTCGGGACCGAATGGTATCGCCAGGCTTTATTCAAGCTGCCGCAGAGAAACGTAAAGCATTTTCTTATAACCCTGTTCGCAAGATATTATTTGAAATTAAGCCCCGTCCCCTTGAGCATTCAAGCGACGATTTAGCGAGAGGGCGTCATGCCAAATTCACTCATCACCAAGGCTCATATCGACAGCTTCCAGGTGGATGGAGTCGTCCTGATCAGGGGGCTGTTCAAGAACCACGTCGAAACGCTCCGCCGCGGTGTCGAGGCCAACATGGCGCGACCCGGACCTTATGCCGCCGAAAACCTCAAAGCCGGCGACAAAGGCCGGTTCTTCGACGACTACTGCAATTGGGAGCGCATCCCCGAATTCGTCGAAGTCATCCACGAGTCGCCCGTAGCCGAAGTCGCGGCGGATCTGATGGCCTCGAAGACGGTTCAGTTGTTCCACGAACACATCCTGGTCAAGGAGCCCGGCACATCCAAGCCGACGCCATGGCATCAGGATGCCCCTTATTACTTCGTCGAAGGGAAGCAGACGGTCAGTTTCTGGTCGCCGCTCGACCCAGTTCGCGAAGCATCTTTGCGGTGCGTCGCGGGTTCGCATCTCTGGAAAAAACCGGTCCTGCCAACGCGATGGCTTTCAGAGGAAAACTTCTATCCCGACGACGATCTTTATATGCCGGTGCCCGACCCGGACGCGGAAGGAATGCCCGTTCGCGAATGGGAAATGGAGCCGGGCGATGCGGTTGCGTTTAGTTATTATGTTCTGCACGGCGCCCGCGGCAATGAGAGCGCAATGCGGCGTCGTGCCTTCTCGCTGCGGCTCATTGGCGATGATGCAAGATATGTCGAACGCCCGGGGCGGACCTCTCCGCCCTTCCCCGGCCATGGCATGAAGGCGGGAGATCGATTGAGGGAAGATTGGTTTCCGGTCCTGTGGCCTCTCAGATCGCCTGACGCAGGTCGGCGATAAACTCTTGCAGAAGCCGGGAAGCCATCCGGTTGGGCGGCGTGATGAGAAGCGTACGGAAGTGCAATGCCGGCTCGAAAGGTTTGAGCGTCAAGCCACGCTCAATATAGGGCTCGGCCGTCAGCGGATCGACAAGCCCTATTCCAATGCCCGCCGCGACCATGGCGCAAATCGTCGTCGAATAGGGCGTTTCCATCACCGTTCTGATCTTTACGCCGGCATTCTGAAAGACCGCCTCGGCTTCGCCACGGGTTGTGTCTTCCGGCGCCAGGGCGATAAAGGCATGCCCTGCCAGATCTTGCGGGCGAACTGTCGCGCACCCTTCCAAGGGGTGGCCGTCCGGCACTGCTACTGCTACCTGGAATCGAGCAAATTCCGAGACCACGACGCCTGTCTGGTCGATTTCATCGGCGACAATTCCGAGATCGAACTGTCCGGAAGCCACGAGATCGCGCACGGTCGCTGACATGCGCGCTTGAAACGTGACCGCCACATTCGGATTGCGCGACATGAACGTTTTCAAGGCGCGCGGCAGCACATTGGTGGATAGCGCCGAAAGGCTGGCGATCCTGAGTTCACCGGAGCCGAAATCGCGAATGCGAGCCGCCGCGCCGCGCAAATGGGCCAAGCCGAGAAAGGCATGTTCGACTTCCCGAAAGAAAAGCTGACCTTCCGGCGTGGGATGCAATCGTCCCTTGACGCGCTGGAACAAAGCGAAGCCCAGCGAGCGCTCAAGTTCTTGGATCATCTTGCTGACCGCTGGCTGCGACACATGCAACACCTCGGCGGCGCGCGCCGTGGTTCCATTGGTCATAACAACACGGAAGACTTCGACTTGCCTGAGATTCATTCAAACTCCGGAGACTCTATAGACCGCGATCCTGCAGGATGAACAAAGTCGATGCTACAGTGATCATGCCGCTGCGCGTTTGCAACCAGTGCGCAACTCCAAACCAAGCACTGTAAACCTCTAATAGGTTTGAATTGTTGTCGCCGTACTTCACGATAGCAGCCAAGCCGCCCGCTATGCCGACCAGATCGTGATCCTGAAGAGTGGACAGGTCTTCGCGCAGGGCACACCCGACAGGATCATGACAGCGTCCACAATATCAGAAGTGCTCGGTGTCGAGGTGGCCGGCATATAAGGCTCTTCCAGTGGCGCGCCATTGTGCGTTCCATTGCCTCGCTGGGCTGCTCGCTGGTAGCCCTTGTTACTTCTTCACTCGCACTTAGGCCGTCGTTGTATGCCACAGCTAATTTGCACTTTCACCAAAGATCGCGCCTGCTGCCGCCCTCGCTATATCCTGCAAGCGAGAAGACAACTCGCGACCGTTGTTAACGGTTAATACGGAGGCATGGCTGCTTGAGTTGCATTGGCAAGCACTGAGCGCGCTATGTTCCGCTGCACACACAGCGCACCCGGCGACTTCTAATGTATTGAATTCCTTGAACATTCGTTCTCATCCATCATGGGCGCGACACAAAATCTGTGCACGGAGTTTTGCGCTGCCGCGGTCATCCTATCTCTTGCTCTCGAACAGTCCTCGCGCACTGGCGGTGGTCTCTTGCACACCGCTGTTATAGGTCGTCAATCGCGATAGGCACAATTGGAAAAGCAGTGAAAAGCCCGGGGCTTGCCTGCGATCGGCTGTCTTCGGGTCTGCCAGAACATTTCCATCCATCGACGATCCTGCCTGGTCCTCACACTGCAGAATTCAACACCTCCGCGCCTTCCTCCGTCACCAGCACCGTATTGGAGATGAAATCGTCACCGCGGCCAGTGCTCATGAGCCATGAGAGTACGTGGAAGCTCATGCCGATATCTGTCGCGAGGTTCGAATCGCGCCGAAGCCCTGTGACCGAATTGCCACCGGTCCATGAGGGCAGTAATCCGATGCCGACGCACAGCCGCAGTGACGGCGGCGATTATGGGATAACCCGGCATCATCGACCACCGCTGCCATGCTCCTGGCTTATGCAGGAGTGGGCGCATCCTGGCGGATGAGGCCTTCCGCCTTGAGCTCCTGCCAGAATGCCTTCGGGATCGGATGTGCCATGAGTTCCAGATTCTGGTTCATCTGCGCCAAGTTCCGCGTGCCGGGCACATGCGAGGCAACCGCGGGGTGGGCGAGCAGGAACTGCAGAGCAGCCGCAGGGAGCGGCACGTTGTGGCGCGCGCAGACGGCCTCGATCTTCTTCACCTTCTCCATGATGGGGGCCGGGGCCGGCGCATAGTTCCACTTGGCGCCGGGAACCGCACCGGTGGCTAGAATTCCGCCGTTGAAGCCGCCGCCGATCACGATCGCCGTGCCGCGCCGCTCGCACAGCGGCAGCAGCTCGTTCAGCGCCTCCTGCTCCAAAAGCGTGTAGCGGCCGGCCACCAGCAGTGTGTCGAAGTCGCCGGCCTTCATGAAGTCGAGCATGACCTCCCAGTTGTTGACACCGACGCCGATCGCCTTAACGAGACCCTGTTCACGCAGCTCGATCAGGGCCCGGTAACAGCCGTCCATCGCCTGCTTGAAATGGACCTTCTGCATCTCGGGCCCATGAGTGAACACATCCGCGTCATGGATGAACAGGATGTCGATATAGCCAAGCCCCAGTCGCTGCAGCGAATCCTCGAAGCTCCGCATCGTGCCGTCATAGGAATAGTCGAAGCGGCTTTTAAAGGGTGCGGCATCGACCCATGGCTTGAAGTCGATCGTCTCGCGCCGCGCCGCTTTGAGCACGCGGCCCACCTTGCTCGATACCACGAATTGCTCGCGCGGCTTCCAGCGGAGGTAATGGCCAAGACGGAGTTCGGAGAGGCCGTGGCCGTAGTAGGGCGCAGTGTCGAAATAATGCATGCCCGCGTCCCAAGCGCGCTCTATCATGGCGCCCGCCTCCTCTTCCGGGATGGGCCGCAGGAAATTGCCGATGGGCGCCGCACCGAAGCCCATGTCGGTGATGTCGAAGCCCACGCGGCCGAATTTGCGAACGTTGGTGGCGTTCATCTCGGTCCTCCAGGTTCTTTATGTTTCGCGCTTCAGCCAGCGCGTGATGTGGCCGGCGACGGCGCAGACGGTACCCGACTGGTTGGCGAGGCTGACGTCGGCCACCGTCCGCATCCTTTCAGGATCTGCGCTCACGATGCGGTAGGTGACGGTGATCGTGTCGCCGACCTTCACCGCTTCAAGGAAGCGCACCCGGTCATAGCCGAGCGAGACCGGATAGTGCTCCCGCATCAGCGCCTCGCACCTGTCGGTGATCATGGTGGAGGCGCGCGACATGTAGCCCACGAGCAGCGCGCCGTGTGCGATTCGCCCGCCAAAACGTGTGCTCGCCATGGCGACCTCGTCCACGTGATTGGAAGAAAGGTCGCCGGTGATTCCAGCGAAGAGATAGACGTCGCTTTCCCCCACCGTCTTGGAACAGGTGACGCTTGCGCCGATCGTTGCCTTAAACGGGTCCATCTCAGCCTTTCAACAATTCGCGAGCGATGATCGTGCGCTGGATCTGGTTGGTGCCCTCATAGATCTGCGTGATCTTGGCGTCGCGGTAGAGCCTTTCCACTTCGAAGCCCCGGATATAGCCGGAGCCACCGAACACCTGCACTGCATTGGCCGTGTGCTCAACGGCCACATCGCCGGCGAAGCACTTTGCGATCGAGCAGTCCATAGTGGCGGGAAGGCCAGCGTCCATCACCATCGCCGCGCGGTGGACGAGGGCGCGGGCCGCAACGATATCCTTCTGCATGTCGGCCAGGATCCACTGCAGGCCCTGGTTCTCGGCAATCGCTTTGCCAAACTGCCGGCGCGTCTTCGCATAGTCGAGCGCCGCCTCGAGCCCCGCCTGTGCGATGCCGACCGCCAGTGCCCCGATGCCGATGCGGCCCTTGTCGAGCACGCTCATCATGATGTGGAAGCCGCGGTTCAGAGGCCCCAGCAGCGCATCGGGCCCAAGCGCCACATTGTCGAAATGAAGCGCGCATACGGGCGAGGCGCGCTGACCCATCTTGTGCTCCTTCTTGCCGCGCGAAACGCCCTTGGCATTGAGATCGACGATGAAGATCGACATGCCGCGATGGCCGGCCTCGGGATCGGTGCGCGCCAACACGAAGCCGATGTCCGCCACGGGTGCATTGTGGATCCAAATCTTGGAGCCCGATAGACGAAACCCGTCACCGTCACGCGTGGCCGTGGTCTTCACGCCCGACACGTCGGTCCCCGCCTCAGCCTCGGTGATGCAATAGCAGACGCGCTTTCGCGTCGCCAGCACGTCGGCTAGATGCGCCTCGCGCTGCGCCGCGCTGCCGTGGACGGACAGCAGCGTACCGATCAGCTCGACTAGGCCGCACTGGTCGGCAACCGAGGCATAGCTGCGCGACAGCTCCTCCATCACGATTGCATAGGAGAGCGCGTCAAGCCCCGCCCCTCCGAACTCCTCCGGCACCGTGATGCCGAAGAGGCCCAGCTCCGCCATCTCGGCATAGATTTCGGCGGGAAAGCTCTCAGTCTCGTCGAGATCGCGCGCGACAGGCTTGACGCGGGTTTCGGCGAAGCGCCGCGCCGTGTCGCCGATCTGGGTGTAGATCTCGGCCGGGAGCTTCGGAAACGGAATGGCGGAGGATGGCGGCATCAACGGTCTTTCTTCAGAAGTCTCAGGATGGTGTCGAGGTTGAAGGCGAGGCGCGCCTCGAGGTTCTCCTTCGCCATTAGGTCCCGCTCATAGACGATGGATCCGGTGAAACGGTTGGTGAGGTAGTAATAGCCTATGGCGGCGATGGTGATGTTGAGTTGCACAGGATCAACCCCACCGCGGAAGACCCCCGCCGCGACACCGCGGTCGAGGATGTTCTTCACCATGGCGACGAGCTTGCTGCCGGTCTGGCGGATCGCCTCGGAGGTCTTAAGATGCTTGGCGCGGTGCAGGTTCTCGCTGTTGACCAGCGTCAGGAACTCGGGGTGCGCGAGGTAATAGTCCCACGTGAATCGTACAAGTTTCGCAATCGCCTCGTCGGGCGGCAGCTCGTCGAGGTGCAGCGTCTGCTCGGCCGAGCGGATGCCCAGATAGGCATCCTCAAGGACGGCCGTAAACAACTGCTCCTTGCTGCCGAAGTAATGGTAGATCATGCGCTTGTTGGCCCTGGAACGCACCGCGATCTCGTCGACCCTCGCGCCGCCCAGGCCCTTGCGTGCGAATTCGACCAAAGCGCCCGCTAGGATGCGCTTGCGAGTCTGATGGGCGTCGCGCGGCATGCTCGCGCGTTTCTTCTTCAGCGTTCCCTGTTCCGTCGCATACGCGGCCTGTTCGCTTCGCATCACCTATTGCAACCTCTCTGCCCTTTCGAAGGCATACATCCGGGGCTTGACAGTCTCCTAGAATGCAGTAACTAGTTAGTGCAGTAAAGGTCAAAAAGATTATGGGAGGACCACATGACTAAGATCGTGAATGACCTGCTTTCGACCTCAAAACTGAGCCGCCGTTCCGTGCTCAATGGGGCAACCGGCGCAGCAGTCGTCGGGACCCTAGGCAGCGCATTTTCCCTGCCCGCCATCGCAGAGGAGACGACTTGGACGCTCGCCAACTCGCTCCGCTCGGTGGCCAATCCCTATCACGCCACCTTCGCCAAGGGTGGCGAGGACTTCGCCAAGTCAATCGGCGCCAAGTACGAGGTGTTGGTGACAGAGGGCAACTCCGAGAAGGGCATTGCCGACATCAAGGCGCTGCTGCAGCGCACCGGCGGCAAGCTCATCCTCAACGTCGACCCCAATGATTCGCCTGATGCCCGGGTCATCGTGGAAGAGGTGCAGAAGGCCGGCGGCTTCGTCGTCACCCAGTGGAACAAGCCGGACGACCTCCACCCCTGGGATCACAACCCCAACTACGTGGCACACATGTCTTTCGACGGCGTGCCGACGTCGGAAGCCATTGCCAATGAGCTGTTCAAGGCCTTCGGTGGCGAAGGCGGCATCGTGGCGCTTGGCGGCATCCTGTCCAACGTGCCGGCGATCGAGCGCAAACTCGGCCTCGACAATGCAATCGCCAAGACCAACGGCAAGGTGACGCTCCTCGACTTCCAGCCCGCGGACTGGAACGAACAGAAGGCCTTCGAGATCACCCAAGCTTGGATCACCCGCTTCGGCGACCAGATCAAGGGCGTCTTCGCCGCCAATGACGGCATGGGGATGGGCGCGCTCGAGGCGCTTCGCCAAAACGGCCTTGCGGGCAAGGTGCCGGTCGTTGGCATCGACGGCATCGACGCGGCACTCGCCGCCATCGAGGCGGGTGAGTTCGCGGGCACAGTGGCTTGGGATCCACTGTGGACCGGCGGTATGGGCCTCGCCATTCCCTATGCCCATGTTACCGGCAAGATCGACATTACCAAGGAACCCAAGGAACACCGCGAATTCTACGGCACAGGTATCATCGTGACCAAGGATACGGTGGCCGACTACAAGGCCAACCCGCCCAAGGTCGACTTCAACGATCTTTGGGGCAAGTCCACCGGCCAGATTCAGTACCGCAGCTGAGGCGGGTCCTCCCAGCAAGCGACTAGCCGGGTGCACTGCACCCGGCTATTTTTTACACTGACATTCCCTCTTGGAGGTGAATCATGGCCACTGTCGCCATCGCGCGTGGGCAGATGCTCAGCCACTGGCGTCGCTGGGCGCCCGTCGCCGTGCTCCTCGGCCTTTGCCTCGTGGTGGGGCTGATTAACCCCTCGTTCTTAACGACCGGCAATGCAGTGCGGATGCTCAACACGGCGGCGATCCCGCTTGTCGTCTGCATGGGCGCCACCTTCATTATACTCATGGGCTCGATCGATCTTTCCGTCGAAGGCACCATCGCGCTCTGTGCAGTGGCCTCCAGCATGCTGGTGGCCAATGATCTGACGGGAGCGGCGATCGGCCTCTGGTCCGTTCCCGTCGCCATCCTCATAGGCGGCACGCTGGGACTCCTCAACGGCCTCGTCCATGTGAAGCTCAAGATCCCCTCCTTCATGGCCACGCTTGGAATCGGATTCGCTGGGATCGGCATCGCCACGGCGATCCTCGGCGGCGTCATGGTGCGGATCGGCGACAATGACTTCCGCAACTGGCTCTCGCTTGGCCGCTTCCTCGGCCTTCCCGCCGCGGTGTGGATCGCAGGCGCCGCCGTCTTCGTCGCCTGGGTCATCCAGGAGCGGACGCGCATCGGCCGCTGGCTCTATGCTATCGGGACCGACGAGCAAACCGCGCGTAACTCCGGCATTCCCATCGAACGCACGCGCATCCTGATCTTTGGCATCGCCGGGCTCTTCTACGGGCTGGCGGGCGCCCTCTCCGCCGCGCAGATCGGCCGCGGGCATGCCCTGATCGCGCAGGACCGGCTGTTCACCGCCATCACGGCGGTGGTCGTCGGCGGCACGGCGTTGTCGGGCGGCGTCGGCTCCGTGCTCAACTCGGTCATCGGCGTCTTCATCGTCATCGTACTCGCCAACGGTATGGTGCTGATGGGGATCGAGCCTTATGTGCAGAAGGGTGTGCAGGGCCTCCTCATTATCGCCGCCGTGGCGCTGGCGCTGGATCGCTCCCGGCTGGACGTCGTCAAATGAGCGTGCCAGCCCTCGAAATCCGCGGCGTGTCAAAGTCGTTCCCGGGCGTGAAGGCGCTGGACAATGTCAGCTTTGCCATCAGCCGTGGCGAGGTGGTGGGCCTGATAGGCGAGAATGGCGCCGGCAAGTCGACGCTCCTCAAAATTCTCAATGGTGTCTATCAGCCCGACTCTGGCGGCATCTTCGTCGATGGCGGGGAGGTCCATATCGCCTCGCCACGCCAAGCCTTCGACTCGGGGATTGCCATGGTGTTCCAGGAGCAGTCGATTCTTCCGACCCTGACGGTCGCGGAGAACATCTTCTTGGGCCGCGAGGAGGAGTTCATCCGTTTTGGCCTAATCTCCAAGTCGCGCATGAAGGCGGCCGCAAAGGAGGAATTGAAGAAGGTCCATCTCGACATCGACCCCAGCATGCGCTGTGCGGATCTTTCCTTCGCCGCGCGGCAGATGGTGGAAATTGCCAAGGCCCTCTCCTTGAACAGCCGCACAAAGGGCCATGTGACGATTCTGCTCGATGAGCCGACCTCGGTTCTGGAAAAGAAAGAAGCGGACCTCCTATTCGGCATCATTCGCGATCTCAGGGACCGCGCCAGCTTCGTCTTCATCTCCCACCGTCTCGAAGAGGTCTTGGAGATTTCGAACCGAGTCTATGTGATGCGTGACGGCAAGGTGGTGAAGGATCTGCCCTCAGCGGGTGCCTCGGTGAAAGACCTGCACCAGCTCATGGTCGGCCGCCAGCTCCACCACGAGTATTACCGCGAGGCCCGCCAGTCCTCGCCCGCCGCAACAGTCATGATCGCCGCCGAGGGCCTGGGCCGCGCTGGCGCCTTCCATGACGTGAGCTTCGATCTCCATGTTGGGGAGGTTCTGGGTATCGCGGGCGTCGTCGGTTCCGGTCGCGAAGAGCTTGCTCGTTGCCTCGCCGGTCATGTGAGGCCCGACTCAGGCTCGCTCACGGTCGCAGGACAGGCCGCCCGCTTCGCGGCCCCCTACGACGCGACCCGTGCCAGCGTCGGCCTCGTTCCGGCTGAACGCAAGACCGAGGGCCTCGTCGCCCCCTTCAGCGTCGCCGAGAACATGACGCTCGCCGCATTGCCGCGCTTCGTGTCCAATGGCGCCATCCGCTTTGCCGCCGAACTCGGCGTTTCGCGCGACTGGATTGATCGCCTCAAGATCAAGACGCCGTCGCCTGACACCATGGTCGGCTCGCTCTCCGGCGGCAACCAGCAAAAGGTGGTGCTCGCTAAGTGGCGGATCGCTGGCGTCAAGGTTCTGATCCTCGACCACCCGACGCGCGGCATCGACGTTGGCGCCAAGGAGGATGTCTACGACCTGATCCGCGACATGACCTCCGAAGGCCTCGCTGTCATCCTGCTGGGCGACACGCTGGAAGAGGTGATCGGACTATCGAACCGCATCCTCGTCATGCGCGACGGCGCCATCACGGCCCGGCTCGACGCGCCCCCCGGGGCCAAGCCCACGCAAGTCGACCTCCTTAGGCACATGGTGTGAATGCAATGCGCCAGAAACTCGATACATGGCTTCCCCTCATCGTGCTGGCCGTACTTGTACTCGCCGTGGGCGCATATGACCGCAGCTTCTTCTCGCTCGGCAATGTCCTGGAGGTGATCGCCGACAGCATGACGCTGTTCCTCATGGCTTCGGGCGTCACGCTGGTCATCATGATGGGTGGAATCGATCTCTCGGTGCAGGCCGTTGCCTCGATGACGAGTTGTATCCTCGCCGTCTATCTTCCGAAGTTCGGCTTCTTCGCCATTCCCTTTGCCCTGCTGGGCGGCGGCGTGGCGGGTTTCGCGGGCGGCTATGTCTCGGCGCGTCTCCGCATCCCCTCCTTCATCGCGACACTCGCCGTCAGCGGCGTGGTGCTGAGTGCGGGCTACTGGTTCTCCGAAACGCGCTCCGTCAACATTCCGGGTGAGCTCAGCCAGCAGTATCTGTTCTGGGCGGTCGGCGACTTTCTGGGTGTTCCGAATGAGATCTGGGTCGGCGTCTTCTTTCTCATTCTGCTAAGCGCGGTGCTGGGTCTCGCACCCTTCGGCCGCATCGTGCGCGGCATCGGCGCGCAGGAGCGCGCGGTTATCGCTTCAGGGATCGACGTCGACCGCGTGAAAATCGCCGCCTACACGCTTTCGGGCACCATGGCCGGCATCGCCGGCATTGTCATGGCCGCGCGGCTCGGCTCCGGGTCGCCGACGCTCGCCAATGAGTTCCTGCTGCCCGCCATCGCCTCCATCGTGGTCGGCGGCACCGCGATCACCGGCGGCGTCGGCTCCGTTTGGCGCACCTTCGTGGGCGCACTCATCGTGCAGGTCGTGCGAATTGGCATGACCTTCATGGGCATCTCCGTCTTCGCCCAGCAGATCGTCTTCGGCGTCATCCTGGTCGCCGCCGTAGCCGTCACTATGGACCGCACCAAGGTGCTAGTCATCAAATAGGAGGAAGCTTTGACGAAGCGGTCGATCGCCACGGCCAGCGGCATCCCGCTACTTGGCTCCGACGCCTATCTGCTCATGGGGGATGAATGCTACCGCGTTACTCGACCTCGGGCACGTGGATCCCATGCCATGTTCCAAGCCGTCATTGCGAGGAGAGAACCTTGCACGTGCCGCCGCCATACTGAGCCTTGCGGCATGCCGCCAATGCACTCGTCTCGGCGATCGACTTGCTGGAAGCGCCGAAGTTCCATCCGCAGGTTTGGCCGCCGCGCAATTGGGTGTCGCCCGAAATAACGAATGCTTTGTGCCCGGGCCGCTTCTGCCAGTCGGCATATGCCTTCTTGCACGGCCGATTCCAGAAGCCGATGCTTTCGCCATGCACAGCATCCGAAAATCCCCCAACTCCCATAGCCAGGATACCCAGCATGAAGATCGCGTATTTCAGGGAAACAGATGTACTCGTCATTGTCGGTCACTCCTTTCATGGATGACTTCATCGCTCGATAAAATCTGCTGCGTATCGAGCGCCGCATGGAGGCGCTCAAACAGGATGAGCCAGATGACGATCTCGCGGATTTCGTTTTCGATGCACGCGGTCATCATATCGGGCGGCGTCCGTATTTCCTGTTCGCCAGTCGCGGCGAGACGGGTTATCAACTTTCCCAACTCGTCGACTGATGCTTCGAACCTTTGGAAACCACGTTCGAAATGGCCTTCGAGGGCTTCGGATGACAAAGGCGCGTCGTCCTGACGATTCGTCTCCAGCCATGCGAGCGCTCTCGCGAGGCAATTCATACGAAGGAGCAAGCCATCAACGGCCGGACGACACGCGAGCGCGGCTCGGCGCGAACCTCCGCGCCGAGTGGTAATGAACTCCTCCAATCGCGCGCGGTGGTCCAGGGCGGCCATCACGTTCGCCCGAAGCCGAGCGTTGCTGAGCACGCTCGGCCTGAAGTAATCGCGCAGAGCGGCCGCAATGCTGTGCGATCTCAACATTGCGTCGCGCATGCGGAACGTCGCCATCGCTCCTGCCGTCGCTGCGCCGGCAAGCAAGACAATGACAGCCGAAGCATTGCCGACATTTTGCCGGACGAGGATTGATGCGAGCCCCGCAGACAGAAACGTCAGGATCGGGCCGGCTGCGTTCAGCGCGGCATTTATGCGCGCCAGCTGGAGCATGGCCCGCAAAGGCAGTCGCGGGCGGCTGCAAATGGGCAGACTCGAGCATCGTGTCCTGCGAACGTTGCTCCCTGCCGCGCTCCAGTAAACCCGGGCCGACATCGCTATAAGGCCGCCGTAATGATCGCATGATTTGAAGCCGACATGAAATGCTCCCCTTGTTTTCATACCGACCCATTGCATTACTCTTGCCAACTCGGGCTCCATTGCCGAAAAAGCTGGAAATGCAGCGAATACAAGGATTTCAGCGAGACCTTTGACTGCGCACCTTCGCGACGCAGGCAAGACATTGCCGCGCCGCCTCGATTTCGAAGCGGAATTTAGCCGGTGCTCCCTTGATGTTCCGCTGACTATCGAAAGTAGCGAGGGCTGGCACGAGATCGCGCTACCGCTTCGCCGGGAGGACGTGGGCTGACTCGGACAGACCTAGTGCGCGATCGTGTAGACGCGCTGCACGGCAGCGATGACGAGATCGATCTCGCCGATCTCGCGTTTGATATCGTCCTTGATACCTGCGATGACAAATTCGTCTTGGGCACTCGCGGAGGCGATGGTCAGTTTGGCGTCCATTGTTCCCAAGGCGGAGACGGCATGCTCCAAGCGGAGCAGACCTCGTTCGGTAACGCTTTCTAGTTGTTCGATTGCCCGCAATTGTGCCTTGCGACTGGCAAGTGTCTCCCGAAGTTGCGTTTGTGTCGTCACGCTCGAGGCGTTGCGGGCTCGCCCTTCTAATTCTTCGATCCGTTGCCTGAGGTCTAGCGCTTGAGCGGACAGGGAAGCGGATTTGACCTCGATAGGTTCCAGCATCAGCGCGAGCTGCCGGATGACGCCGATCCAGTTGTCGATTGTCGTCAAGGTCCCGGCGATGACGCTTTGGCGATTGCGGCCCCCGCGAATTGAGAGTCCCTCTATGCTGGTTCGATGGGCGACTACCAGACCCATCTGATGCCGGATGTGCGCGGTCTTGAAATTATCGACATGCAATTGACTTTCGAGAGCCATCGCAATCGACGGATCGGTCAATTCCGGGTCGTGCATGGCGATCCAGATCAACAATAGAGACAAGCCCGCTCCGAGCAGGAGCGCGATCACCGGCGCCCAATGCCAGGCTGGGAGGTACTCCTCGTAAAGCCACAGAAACGCGGTCGCCAGGATCGTGACGCTGATGGTCGCCAGAGTTTCAAGCTGAGCAATAGCGTGAATAAGTCGGGCGCGTCGTAATGCCGGCCGGAATCGGGACCGAGCGCGCATCTCCGGCGGTGCGGCGAGCTCTGTCGGACCCCATTCCGCGCCTAGATCATCAACAGCGACCTTCTCATCCGCGCGCATGTCATTGTTCCGCGGAGATCTTCAGATAGGCTTGGTCGATGGTGCGACCATCGGCTTTGAACATTGCCCCGCCGGTTACATGCGCGATCCTCCCCAGGAGGTTGAGATTTGCATTGTCGCCAAAACCAATCGTGAAGATCTTTGTTCCGTCACCCTCGCTATTGATGGGCAAGCAGCTTTGGAACATCCGATTCTCGGAGATTTCGGCTTGGGTATCGGCGCCGTCGGAAAGGACGACGATGCCGTAGAGCCTCTTTGATCCGGCAGCGCCGGAGGATTTCTTCAGCGTATCGACTTTCTCGACCGCCTTGCAGATCGCCCCGTTGAGATTGGTTCCTCCTCCCGAGAGCAGCTGCGATACGCGGCGTGCCAATTCCTCGGACACGACTCCCGAAGGTCTTATTTCCGCGACTGTCGTGATCGCGTCGTTGAACACCATGAGGCCGATTTCGTCTCGCGGATCGAGCCGACGGAGAAAGGCGATTGTGGCGTCAGTCGCGGCTCGGATCGGCTCTCCGCTCATGCTCCCGGAAACATCCAGAACAAGCATGATCGTCGCTTTGCGCTTGGTGGACTGGAACTGGTCTATGATTGCCGCTGCGGTTTCTCCATCGGGAACCTCATAGGGTGGAACGGTCTCCGGTCGCGAGCTGGGATCGGTGCCGTTCTCAATCGAGAGGCGTGTTCCAACCGGCGATGTCGCACTCAGTGGACGCAACAAGTAGTCGCCGGCAAGCCGTTGCTGCTCGGGGCGAGCCAGGAATTCCACAAACAGCCGCGCCGCCTCGGCCTGTTCAGGATCGACCCAATCGGCGCCATCAAGAATGCAATAGGGATGATCGCTCCAGAACGTGCCTTCGGTCGGAAACACAAAGACCAATGGCCATCTGAGTTCCTTGCCATGTTCAAGGTTGAAGCGAACGACACCCTCCTCGAATGCCGATATGACATGCAGAAAGTCGGGCCCCTGCTTGGCCATCATATCGAGAAGGCCGGTTGTCACCATTCCGTATTTGGTTGTATTGCCGGCGAGCGTGCTCATCGCTTGCTCGACTGCCGGGAGGTAGACCTCGTCCGGTGAGAGCCCACTCGTCTTTCCGGTCAGTCCATAAACGACGGACGCCAAGAACAGCAATCCGGCACTGGAATATTTGGGATGGGTATAGCCGAGCTTGAGCTTTCCCCATTCCGGATGGCCGTAACGGCCCCATCCTTGCGGGTCGGCCGCGAGTTCGATGATTGTCTTCCACCCGATCTTCTTCTTCGGCCAGCCCAGGGCCTCCGCCATGGGCTGCCAAATTCCTACCCCGCTTGGCGTATAGATGGTCGGCTTGCAGACTTGGCTGAACAAGGGCCTATTGTGATCGCTCGCCCACAATCGGTTCAGTTGCGAAACCCATGAGCCTTCGCCGGGGCTCCAGACCACGGGTTTCAATTCCCCTGATAGAATCTGCTCCATTGAATCACCCGACAGAACCCCTTTGATGCTCAAGGACACTGACCGGCCGGTGGATGTCCTGATATTGGCGGCCTTGAATAGAACCGCGGCGGCTTCCAGCCATCGTTGCTTGGTAACCGATGATGCAATGGTGACATGGACCGTCGGGGGCGCCTCGGGAACTGGCGCAATGTTCCGTGGAATGCCTACTCCGATTTGCAACGCAACGAGGATAGCAAGGCCGGCAGAAGTGAACGCCGCCATCGTGGCAAAAGCCTTACGCGTGCGTGTCATGGGGCATACTCCTTTTGATCAGTGCTTCTTCGGAGCCAGATTGAAGTCGATGCGCTCGGAGAAATTGGGTATCGCGAGCCGCGGCGCTTGCGGCTCGTTCGCCAAAAATTCCTCCAGCGCCTGCGCGGCGAGCGCTTCTTCCTCGACTTGACTCCTGGCGAAGTCGACCGTCCCGCCATCGGTAGCCGCCACGCGCGACCGCGCCTTGGCTCGTTCATTCTCTTCAGCAACCATTTCGGTCAGCCTGTTGATCCCATCGCCAGGCTCGGAAATGCCGCCCACCATCGCCGCGGCCATGCTTTCAAGATCGGCCATGGCACGATTGACCTTCAGGTCGCCTATCTGCCAGCGCAGCTGGTCGAGCTTGCCGCGTGTATCCGCGACGGCCTTGTCGCGGGCGAGCACCAGTTGCTGATACTTCGCCTCCGCCGCTTCCAGTTTGCCGGTGTCAGCGGCGAGCGTCGTCGTGAGCTGCTTCAGCTGAAGGGCATAGCGCGCCGCCGACGCCGTCTCCCCGGCCCGCACCAGCGCTCTCATCTTCCCGCCCAGCTCTGCAACCTTGGCTTCGTCGCTCGAAGTCTGGCCTTTCAGGCGCTCGACGAGGGTCGCGTGAGCGACCAGGCCCTCATTGAACCGGCCGACGATCTTCCGGAAGTTCTCGCGTTCGAACTCGAGCAATGCCTCGGGATTCTTCCGTTCGAACAACGAGATGAGCCGGCTTGACAGACCGAGCGCCACCTTCCAGGCGCGAATGAAAAGTCGCATGTTGAGAGCTCCTTTGCGCAATGCCGTCCGCAGCATTGCAACACACCGGCCAGATGCGGGCTCCCGAGGGAAATCCCTATTTAGTTGATTTTCTTAGGCTTTTTTCTTCGCCAGCGGGACTGCGTCAGTCGCATCGGCAAGTATTTGCCAGGACCGCGAAACTACTAGGCAGAAAGGCGTCAGGTCTGAAATGGGAAGGCTACTGATAGTCCTTCCGCTCCAGGTGATACCGGCGCATTTTCTCGTTGAGCGTCCGTCGCGGGATTCCCAAAGCGTCGGCGGCGGTCTGAATGTTGCCCCCACATTCGCGCAATGCCGTGCCGATCAAAATTCCTTCCACAGTATCCATCTGCTCAGGCAACGACTTTGATTGGCCGCCGACACTGTCCAGGACACCTGCGATACCGACGCGACGACTACCAAGTCCCAACACATACCGTTCGGCGATATTCCGCAATTCCCGGACGTTGCCTCGCCAGTTATGCGACATGAGCCGCTGCAGATCCTCACGCGAGAGGGGCGCGACCTCGCGCTGATACTGAGTTTTGAGCTCCGCAATGAAATGCTCGAAAAGCAACGGAATATCGTCTCTGCGCTGGCGTAGCGCAGGGATAAAAAGTTCGGCGACGCCGAGACGGAAATACAGATCTTCGCGAAACTTCCCGCCTTTCGCGGCGTCCAGCAGATCTATCTTAGTTGCGGCAATCAGCCGGATGTCCACTTTGATCTCCTCATTGCTGCCAAGCCGATTGATGACCCGTTCTTGTAGCATCCGTAGCAGCTTCACCTGAAGGGAAACGGCCATGCTTTCGATCTCGTCGAGGAACAGCGTACCGCCCTTTGCATACTCGATAAGGCCGATGCGCCGCTGCTTGGCGTCCGTAAATGCCCCGGGCTCATGTCCGAACAATTCACTGTCGATCAAATTTTCCGCGAGCGCGCCGCAATTGATTGCCACAAAGCGTGCCTTGTTTCTGCGGCTGCAGTCATGCAAGGCGCGAGCCACAACTTCTTTACCTGTACCGGTTTCACCATGAATGAGGACAGAGGCCTCGGTACTTCCGACATTCGCGATCTCGTCACGAAGCGTCTGGATCGCCGGGGAATTGCCGACAAGCCGCAATGCAATGCCCGCCCGGCTCGCCAGTTCGGTCCGCAAACGGCGATTGTCGAGAATCAGGTTGCGTTTCTCAAGAGCACGTCGAACCTTGGGCAAGAGGTCATCAATATCGAATGGGCGCTCGATGAAATCGTAGGCTCCGGACTTGATCGACTCGACGGCGGTTGCGATCTGGCCATAGGCCGAGATGAGGATCACCGGAAGATCGCTGTCGATCTTCGCCGCGCGGCGCAGAAGGTCCATCCCATCCATACCCGGCATCTTCAGGTCAGTAATGATGATACCGGGAAAGCCGTGAGTATCGGAAAGGCGCTCTAGAAGCATGAGCGCCTCATTGCCATTCGACGCGCTCACGGTGGCAACGTCCAGCGACTCGAGCACTTGACCCATTCGCTGAACATTGGCCGCGTCGTCATCGACAATCAGTATGCATTGCTCTCTCGTCACGACGTCGCCTCGCTATGATGAAGAGGTATTATCAATATGAAGCATGAGCCCACGCCGAGTTTGCTCTCCACGCGCAGATTGCCGCCGAGGAGATGTGCAAACTCGCGGCTAATCGCCAATCCTAGACCTAGTCCTATACCCGGACGGGTTATTCCCGCAGTCGAATCGATCCTCTGAAATTTTTCAAATATCGTGCTGAGCTTGTCCGGCGGAATCCCGCGTCCGGTGTCCGAAACGCGAATTTCAACAACTTCGCCGTCTCGCTTCGCCTTGATGGCGATCATTCCGCTGCCGGTGTTTTCCACCGCATTGGAAAGAAGGTTGATGAGAATGCGGGACAGGAGGTGTCCATCGGTCTTGAGCGGCTGGTCTATTCCGACTTCCGCCATTAGCGAAAGGCCTTTCGCCTTCGCCGGTGGCTCCGTCACACGCAGGGCCTGGTTAATGGTGAGATCAAGGTCCAAGGCCTTGACGTTGACGCGAATCTGATCGGCCTCGATGCGGGACATCTCAAGAAGTTCGTCTACCATCCCGAGCAGGTGGACGGCGTTCTCATTGGCGTTTTGAATCGCCGCGCGGTCCGTTTCGCGATGATCTCCATTGCGGTTGCTCAGAAACAAACGACAATCTTCAATTACTGCGGCGATAGGCTTCCGCAGATCATGGCTCATATTCTCGAGAAAACGCGACTTTGCCTCGTTTGCAGCCTCGAGGCGAGCCGTCTGCTTGCGATAGGTTATGTCGGTATAGGTGGTGACGAATCCGCCATCAGGCATCGGCGCCCGACGAACCTCCACACTTGTACCATCGGCCCGGTCGATTTCGAATCGCGGAGGGTCAAGGTTTCTAGCGCGACTTATGATATGCTGGAGTTGTTCATCAGGATCGACGGGCCCGTAGTCGCCTCGGTCGACATTGTATCGCATGATGTCGGCAAAGGAACGGCCCTCGCGAAGCAACATGTCCGGATAGCGATAGAGTTTAGTATATTGCGGATTCCAAGCGACCAATCGCATATCGGCATCGTAGACCGCGATGGCATCAGACATGCTTTCCAGGATGGTCTGTAACTGCTGCGTCTTGCCGCTGAGCGTATTGAGCATCGCTCCGATTCGATCCGAAAGATGCTCCAGTTCCGCAATGCCCCGGTAGGTCGGCTGTCGGCCCGCACCAAATTCGTCGGCGATTTGATAGATCGGCCTGACGAGCAAATGGCGCAAGCCGAAAACGAGCAGGCATGCGAAAGCGAGCAGAACCAGCGCAGAACCCACATAGATCCAGCGAACGCGGCGGATCAGCGATTCAAAATCGTTGGCGTTTTTAGCAACCAGGATGGTCCACTTCCAGGGCGTGAACCTGGCGGAAGCAATGTAGAGGCGCTCGCCCGTATCTAGCTCGATCTCCTCCGCACCAGCCGCCGATCGCATCGCAGCGGTCGCGGCTGCGCCATCCGGGAGGCCGGTATCGAAATCGACTCGACCATCTGCGAGAACCACGACGCCGACATCCTGGTCGCGGGCAAAATCCTCAAAGCGGATTCGTGTATTGAGCTGGAACGACAAAGCGGCATTTTCATCGGAGATTCGACTTTCACGATTCTGACGATCGACTTCGGAGTCCGCAATCGTGACGGCGCTTCGCAGTAGCGCATCGAGTGTATTGCGAATGCTGTCTTCCGCATAATTCCCGACAGCTTTAAGCACCATGAAATAGAGTGCGACGCCGGCGATGGATAGCAGCAGCAGCGAGGGAACGACGATGATGAATTGCAGCGTGGGCCGGTAACGGGTCATGGCAAACCAGACCCGAAAACCGGCGCCGCGGTGCGGATTTCTTCCGGCCAGACGACCGCTTTGCGACCGTTCTGCCATTGAATGATCATTTCAAGACGCTTGACCTGCATGCCTTTGCGGTCGACCGCAAAGCGACCGAGGACCGTATAAGTATCCAAGGAATAGAGAGCTTGGCGGACTTTTTCGCGTTCGACAGAACCTGCAGCAAGTATGGCTCCTTGCAATATCTCCCCTGCCGCATAAGCCGTCGCGGCATGATAACTGGGATCGACGCCGAAGCGCTCCTTGAACGCCGCGGCGAAATCACGCGAATGGGGAAATGAATCATTCGGTTCCCAGATTGAGGTCGAGAAAGTCCGGTCATCCGAATCTCCGACAAGCACCGGCCATTCGGGAAGCGCGGGGCCGACCGTTGCATAAAAGGCTCGCGGCGCCCATCCCACCTGCGCAATCGCCTGTCGGGAGCGAAGCGCTTCATTCAGGTGGCCGGCTACGATAATGAGATCGATCCGCGCATCTTTGGCACGCCGAATATCATCTTCCAAACCCGTGGGATCTTGAGCCAGCCGGACGTCAAGTTCGATCTTCAGTTTCAGGAATGGAGCCCATTTCCTGACTCCACTCGCCACTCCTTCCGAGAATGTGTCATCCGCGTGCAAGATCGCGACGGAGGAAAGGCCAGCCTCGCTGGCGAGCCGCAACATTCCCTGCGTATAGCGGCTCGCCGGTGTCCACATTCCGAAAATGCCGCCATAGCCCTTCTGCCAGATTTCATCCGACGATGCGCCGGCAGCCAGCATTGGAAAGCCGCCCGCATCGATGATCGGCGCGATCGCGGCCGTGATTTCGCTGGAATAGGGCCCGATGACATGATCGATCAATCCCGCCGCCACAAAACCGCGATAGGCCCTCCGCGCTCGTTCGAGGTCGCAGCGATCATCGATGATGTTCAATTCAATACGCCGCCCGAGGATGCCGCCTTTGCCATTCACCTCATCGCGCCATAATTCATAGGCGCGCTTCTGCATCAAGGCAGGTTGTTCGTGTCTTCCGGTGAGGCAGAGGGAGAGCCCTATCTGGATTGGATCAGATGTCACGGCCGATGATTTCTCCATCGGCATCGTCGAGCCCATCACAAGCAGAACGAGAACGATGAGGCTGTGCTGCAGTATGAACGAGAGCCGCGCGGAGCGAGCAATCATGGGTTGCCTCTGCCGAAGATGGGATTAGTGGTACGCAACTCATCCGGCCAAACGATTTGTTTCCTCCCATTCTGCCACTGTATGACCATATCAAGCCGCTTGACCTGCATTCCCTTTCTATTCACCGCAAAACGACCGAGCACGGTATAGGTATCGAGTTCGAAAAGAGCCTTGCGAACATCGCCACGCTCCGTTGAATGCGCCTCTTCGATCGCCGCAGCGAGGATCTGACACGCGGCATAGGCGGCGGCGGCCTGGCAGGATGGCTCAATACCGAAGCGAACACGGAACGCATCGGCAAACTCGCGTGAGCGGGAGTATTCCGTCGAAGCATTGGGCTCCCAGATGGAAGTCGAAAAGACGAGATTGGCAGCACTTCCAAGCGTCTCCTTCCAACCCGGCAAGGAAGGTCCGATGGTCGCAAAGAACGCCGGCGGCACCCAATTAACGGCAGTCAACGCATTGCGCGCGCCGAGTGCTTCATCAAAGTAACCCGCAACGATCAAAAGATCGGCGTGCGCAGCCCGTGCCGCGCTTACTGCGTTGCTCATGCTGATCGGAGATTTGTCGATCTCCATGTCGACCACGATGCGGAGTTTGAGGAAGGGCGCCCATTTGCGCGTGCCGGCGGCAATCTCGCGCGAAAACTCGTCCTGCGTGTGAATGATGGCGACAGAGGCGAGCCCGGCGTCCTTAGCCAATCGCAACATCCCTTGCGTGTAGCGGCTGGCCGGCGTCAGGACTCCGATGACATTTTGATACCCTTGGCGCCAAAGGCTGTCGGCGGCGGCGCCTGCCGCCAGCATCGGAATCCCTGCCTCCTCCACAATTGGGGCGACGGCTGCTGTCAGCTGACTTGAGTATGGTGCAAGGATCGCGTCAACGCGACCCGGCATGGTAAGATTTCTATAGATATCCCGCGCCTGCGCTGCATCGCCCTTGTCGTCAGCTATGATGAGATCCACCTGGCGCCCCACGACCCCGCCACGCAGGTTGATCTCGTCTTTCCAAAGTTCAAGAGCCCGCTTTTGCATCAGGGCGGGCCCCTCATACTGGCCGGTAAGGCCCAAAGAAATGCCGACCTTTAGCGGCTCTGCTTTCGCTGCGGACGATCCAGCAAAAATCAAGGTCGCGAAGAGAGCAAAAAGGGCAAGTCTCATTGCGATTCACCTCCAGGTGACCTGTCGAGCAGCTTATCGTGGCCGGCCACGCCGTTCCTCCAACGCGCAGTCTATCATCTTCCGCCAATCCTCAGACAAGAGTTCCCAATCAGGCAGTCCGAATGCCGCGGCCTCAAGCATCTCGATTGTCGGCTCGCGCATTTCAGCAATGGCTGCCCGCGCAGAACTCAAATAGTTGCGCCAATCCTCGCTTCCCTGACTTGCAGCGATTGCCCGAGCAACGCGGGTGACCATTCCGTCTACGGCCACGACCTCCATCGCATCCTCCGATCCTAACATCGACCCGGAGGACCCGCTGCAACCTTGCTGCCATTCTCGCGCGGAATATCTAGAGCGATAAATGGGCGCCATATCAATCGTTTACGGAAACAAGACGGTTTCGTTAGGCGTGTGCCTTGGCAGGTTTTTGCCGACGAACGGCAGGCGCCGCGCAATTACTTGCAGGGTTAGGGAGTGAGATTTCTCTGCGAGGGGAGTCGGAACGTCTCGGATAGAAGTGAGAGTTTGCGCGAGCTCTTTGCACGCGACTTTGCGATTCGTGATCGAGTGAAACAAAATCGTACTTGAAGTTTCTAAACACTGGGAGTACGTCGCACACCTCACATTTGCCTGGAGCAACCGAGTAACCCCGATGCGCTGCAAAGCATCACATATATCGAACGCGCTGAGCGCCGCCACCGCGCTGCCATCAAATCGGCAGAGCGATTGCAGGTGTTTGTCGATGTTCGAACGGGATTATTCGAAGCAAGAGAACCCCGGAACAGGGCTACCAGACTAAACCGGCGACAGGGCCAATCCCTTCGCCAAGCAGGCAGAAGGGACCGTTAAATGGCCCACAAAACTACCGAAAACCCAACTATTTCCTGCCGTCCGGCGCTTTTCGTGAGTCGGCGCGCTTGTCGGCACAATTGTCTCCGCTGGGACCCCGATCGGGCCGCAGGAGGCGCGATTGCGCGCCCGGCTAAGAATAGGCGTGCGCGCTGGCCACAGAGATCTGCGAATTGCATGGACGCTCTCGGCTGCCAAGCTGCCGCGCGAAGAGCGCGCCAGACTGATCATCGAGCTTGGAAGTGCCCGACGAACCAACTGATTTCGGCGACCGTACCGCGGTCACCATCTGAACCGTGCAGTGCTTTCCGGCTCGCAAGGGCCACGCTGATTGAAATTGTTAATGTCCAGAATTAGACACCGGCTTCGTATGAAGTCGCGATGCAAGTATCAAATCGTCTCGCGGACACGAGTGCGGTGCCGGTCGTCCTTCGGTCCGGCCGCCATCCTTTGAAGATGGAAGGAAGAACGTTCGAATCGTTCACCCCTAGCCACAGCGGTATAGCTCAGAAGGTAGAGCGGCGCCCTCATAAGGCGTGTCAGCCGGTGGTTCGATCCCACCTACCGCTACCAATTTCAGTGCCGGCTTGGCTCAGTGGCAGAGCGGGAGGATGTGGACCTCCATCAGCGGGAGTTCGATTCTCTCAGCCGGTCCCACTCACAAAGGCCCGTATAGCTCAATGGCAGAGCATCGGTCTCCAAAACCGAGGATGTGGGTTCGACACCTGCTGCGGGTGCCAAACTCGTGCGCGATGCCCTGCGGAAGCGCGGGCTACAATTGCCGCACCGATCCGTCTCATCCCACAGACTTCGGTTATATTCCGAGGAAAGCGCTGGAGGTGCGGGATTCACCAGAAATATTTGCCGTGGGTCGCAATTTCGCAGTCTAATTTCAGGCATTTGTGGCCACCGCAGCCGGCAAGCCCGCAGTGATGTTCAAAGGCAATAACCGGGCCATCCTGCATGCCGCAGGAGGCCCCAAGAACACCCCGCGTTTAGAAGTACTTGGAAAGCAGCTGCGACCTATTCGCCCGTATTCTTGGACCTAAAGGTAGACCGAATTAGCGTTTCTTTCGCTGATCCAAGATGAGCACGGCAGGCCAACTCGATCATCGCCACGTTCCGGCTCTTGAGCGCGTCGATATAGGTGATGTGTTCCTGTATCGCTACTACATTTCGCTGGCGCTCATCCTGCTTGTTCCACTGATAGTGGTAATGGAAGATCAGCGTAATGATGTCGTAGAAGTCGTCGATGAACCTGTTCGGTATCACGGAATTGATAAGCTGATGGAACCGGCTGTCGAGCGCAGAGAAGTCGTGATAGTGGGCTTCAATTTCGTCGAGCAAACTTAGGTGTTCGAGACGCAGCACGTCGATTTGCTGCCAGAAAAAGGAAGTGTCCGGCAAAGTGGCGAAGGCTTTTGCCGATCTCAACTCGAACATTTCACGGATCTCGAAGAGTTCCAGCGCGAAGGCAGGCGTGAACCCTTTGAAGACCCATCCAGAATTCGGTCGCTTCTCGATCAGCCCAAAGCGTTGAAAGCGATTGAGAAACTCGCGAATGCCCGTCGTCGCCACACCGAAGAGCCTCGCAAGTTCTAGTTCATTGATGGCTGTTCCCGGGCGCGCATTATCCCTCAGCATCCATTCCATGAAGCGCTTTTCAACCTGCGCTGACGGCGGAACTGTCTCGTCTTCGGGAAAGCGAATTAATGCATCTGCTCGTGGCACTCCAGCGCGCTTGCACCGCCCGGCGTCCACCAGTCCTTGATCCGATAGTTTCCGAAGGACCTTTCGAAGGGTCGTGCGGCTCACATTCAATTGTCTGCTCATGATGTTTTCGGAGGGCAATCGCTCACCCTCCGGAAGCCCGATCACAAGGTCCAAGGCATTGTTGAAAGCGCGCTTGTAGACGGCGTCGGTCTTCATATTGCACCCCAATCTGTCTTTTAATACATAAAAAACAAATTGACCACGACCATTCTCCTAGTTTTTATCTATAAGAAACCGGGCGTCTTAGGCCGTGACTGACATAATGGGTACCAAGCCAATTCCGTCTGAGGCGCAGCACAATGGTTTCGATCGTGTCCTTCCGACAATTTCAATCGGCTTGAGGCTTCTAAATTTCGGTCCCCTTCTGATCCTTGTCTTGCTGATCGCTCTTATCAGCCTCTTCACCCCCAATTTTCTGAAGCCGGTAAATATCGGCAACATCATCGCCCAGACGGCGGTGATCGCCATCGTGGCGATGGGTCAGCAACTTGTTATCCTTACTAGAGGCATCGACCTGTCGGTCGGTGCAAATCTCGCCCTCGCGACGGTGATCGGCGGCCTGGTTTTTCGACAGGTCGACTCCGCTTCTCTGGTCATCTTGGCGATGCTTCTGAGCGGTTTCGCCGTCGGCGCCGTAAACGGGTGCGTCTATGTATTCGGCCGCTTGCCACATCCCTTCATCATTACGCTTGCAACACTCGGCATCTGCCGTGGCCTCGCGCTCGAACTTGCTGTCGGCCACACGACTATGCGCGGGATGCCTCAGGCCGTAGCGACAATTGGCGGAGGATCGACCCTCGGTATCCCAAATTCCTTCTTCGTTGTCTGCCTCGTCGCCGCTGCGCTGTGGATCTTGACGAAAGCCATGGTCTGGGGCCGCTGGACTTATGCGGTCGGCGGCGATCCCGAGGCTGCCCGCGAGATGGGCATTCCGGTTAGGGGCGTACTTGTTTCGACTTATCTAATCTCAGGACTTTGCGCGGGCATTGGAGCTGTCGTCCTTGCAGGGCGCACGGAAGCGAGTTCTCCCCTTTACGGAAACCTGCTTGAGTTGGACACCATCGCCGCCGTCATCATCGGGGGCGCGAGCTTTCTCGGCGGTCGCGGTCATCTCGGTCATGCTCTGCTCGGCGCAGTGATGATCGGAGTTATCCGGAACGCGCTCAATCTGCTGGATGTCGATATTTTTTTCCAGATGATCGCCATTGGCGTCATCATTGTCCTTGCAGTCGAAGCTGACGTTCTCCGCAATCACCTTGAGGCGCGGGTGCGGACCCTTCGGTCAGCGAGGGCGGAATGATCGAGCCAGTATCCGCGCCCGTCCTCGCAGTTCGCCACGCGCATAAGCGCTTTGGTGCAGTACACGCACTGAAGGATGTGAGCCTTGAAGCGCGTCGGGGCGAGGTCTTGGCGCTGCTTGGCGACAATGGCGCCGGCAAATCGACGCTCATCAAATGCATCAGCGGCGTTCACACGATCGATGCGGGCCAAATCGTCCTCGACGGCATCCCTGTATCGGTTCACTCCCCGGCGGCTGCACGCCGTTCAGGCATAGAGACCGTCTATCAGGATCTTGCCCTCTTCCAGAATCTGACGCCCGCGCAGAACTTCTTCTGCGGGCGCGAGCTTGCCTCTCCGGCCTGGCTTCCGATGCCTCTTCGGTTTCTCAAACACAAAGCGATGGATCGCGAGGCCCTGGGTGTCATCGAAAGACTCAAAGTCAATCTGCCCCGGTTCGATGCCCCTGTCGCGCTGATGTCGGGCGGCCAACGACAAGCCATCGCAGTCGCACGAGCTACGGTGTTTGCGCGCAAACTGGTCATTCTCGATGAACCAACCGCAGCTCTGGGGTTGCGAGAGTCCCGCAAGGTTCTCGACTTGATTGCGCAGCTTCGGGATGAGGGCAACGCCGTGATTCTGATTACCCACAATATGGAGCACGTCGTCGAACTCGCCGACAGGGCTGTCGTCCTGAGACAGGGCCGAAAAGTCGGAGAGCTCAAACCTGATCGCGCCAACCAGCAGCAGCTCGTGGCGATGATCGTCGGCGCCGACAGATGAAGGGATTCGTAGATCTGAAGTAGATCGCGAACAGAAGGATCATCTCACGGTGAGATGGTTCAGAATGGGAGGAGAAAATGAGACTGCGATTATTGTTAGGAGGGCTTGCTCTCGTTTTGGCAACGGGCGGGCCTGCTGCCGCTGCCGACAATGTGAAGATCGGCTTTATCACCAAGTTTCCGGTGCCGTTCTTCGCAACCATGGAGAACGCCGCCAAGGCCTATGCGGCCGCTAATCCCGGCGTGGAAATCGTCTTTGCGCAAGGCGCCTCCGCAACCGATATCGAGGGACAAATCGCTCACATTGAATCGATGGTGACGAAAGGCGTTCAGGGCATCGCCATCACTCCCGTCGATCCGACCGTCGCCGCAGCGCTCGACAAGGCCATAGCCCAAGGCGTCAAGGTGGTCCTTCTCGACAACAATATTCCCGATTGGAAGGGAAGGACGGCACTCGCGACAACCGACAACTACAATGCCGGCAAGATCGCAGGCGAGTATTTGAAGTCCGTGCTGAAGAGCGGCGACACACTCGGGATTCTTGAAGGCGTCCCAGGTGTGCCATCGCTTGACGATCGGGTAAATGGCATGCTCGACGGTCTCAAGGGTGTCGATGTGAAGATTGTCGGGCGCGGCGCTACCAATTGTACGGAGGAGCTGGGAATCAACGTGGCCCAGGATCTTCTAACGGCCAATCCCGATCTCAAGGCAATCTATGCCGCATGTGGACCGCCGGCAGCGGGAGCCGCACGCGCGATAAAGAATGCCAATATTGCCAATGACAAAATTGTCCTCGTCGGTTTCGATTTCTGCTGCGGTGAAGCGGAAGCTCTCACTGCCGGCATCGAGGACGCCAGTGTTGCGCAGTTTCCGGCGAAGATGTCGGAACTCGGAGTCGATGCACTTGTGAAAGCCATTAGAGGCGAACAAGTCGAATCGCTGATTGACTCAGGCGCTGCCTTGGTTACCAAGGACAACATGGCTAATTTCCAATAGGAGTGCAGGGCCGGCTACGTGCCGGCCCTACCTCCGTGTTGCCCAAAGCAAGCGAAAATTAAAGTGCAAGAAGTCGTTGACGCTCTTATCTGCTCGAAACCCGGTATTCTGGAACTGATCAAGCAACCCGTGGGGCGTCCAGATCCCCAGGCGGTTCTCGTACGTCCACGACGTGTCGGGATCTGCGGAACCGACTATCACATATTCGAGGGCAAGCATCCTTTCCTGCTGTATCCTCGAATCATGGGGCATGAACTCGCCGTCGAAGTGGTCGACGCGCCCGTAGGATCTGGCCTCAAGTCCGGGTCCCTTTACAGCGTCAATCCCTACATCGCGTGCGGACACTGTATCGCTTGTCGCGCAGGCAAGCCAAACTGTTGCGTAAGCCTGTCGGTACTCGGGGTTCATCGCGATGGAGGCATGACTGGTCTTATGTCCCTGCCCGCCGGCAACCTAATCGAAGCACAGGGACTGACGGCCGACGAATGTGCCTCTGTAGAGTTCCTTGCCATTGGTGCACACGCGGTCCGGCGGGGTACTGTTGTCTGGGGAGACAGAGTTCTGGTGGTGGGGGCAGGACCGATTGGCCTTGGCGCTGCGCTCTTTGCGCGGCTCTCGGGTGGGAATGTATCCGTTCTGGATTCGAGCCCGGAACGGGCTGCAGTGGCACAATCCCTCATTGGGGTCAGCGCCATTTCGTCCAACGGCGATCCCGCGCGGGCTGTCGCCGACTCTACAGGCGGTGAGGGCTTCAACATTGTGTTTGACGCCACCGGCAACGAACGGGCGATGGAAAAGAGCTTCGACTATGTCTGCAATGGCGGTCGTTACGTCCTGGTCGGTGTTGTGAAAGCTCCGATAACGTTCATGGATCCCGATTTCCATCGCAAGGAAATGACGCTTTATGCGAGCCGCAATGCAACCTCGGCAGATTTCGAGACTGTGATCACGGCAATCCGAAACAAGGCTGTCCCGATAGATCGATTGATTACCCATCGCACGACCCTTGCCGAAGCAGTTCGGGACATCCCTCTTTGGGCAACCCAGAAGTCCGGATTGATCAAAGCGATGATCGAAGTTGACTGACGCCAGCTTGCGTCCTTGGCTCTCGGCCAGAACCGGATTAGGCCGATTGCCCTATGATCGCTCGTCCGTAACTCCAGGAATCGTGCATCTTGGAATTGGCGCCTTTTGCCGCGCCCACACGGCGATGTATGTCGACAGCGTCCTTCCGATCGACCCGTCATGGGGGATCGTCGGCGCATCTCTCAAGCGTCCGGACACGCGCGATGCCTTGGCACCACAGGACTTCCTTTACAGTCTGATCGAGCGTAGCGCGGCGGGTACGAAAGACAGGATCATCGGATCCCTGCTTAATGTCTATGTTGCGACGCACCATCGGGAGGGTCTCATCGCGATCATGGCCGATCCGCGGATCCGGATCGTATCGCTCACGGTTACCGAGAAGGGCTATTGCCACGACCCTGCGACCGGCAAGCTTGACGAGAGTCATGCTGAGATACGTCATGATTTGGAGCATCCCAACGCGCCCTCGAGCGTACCCGGCCTGATTGTGAGAGCAATCGCGATGCGTCGACTGGCCGGGGTAGCGCCATTCACGGTCCTGTGTTGCGACAATCTTCCGTCAAACGGAGCGACGGTTGCCCGAATTATAACAGCCTTTGCCGCGCTTCGAAGCGACGAACTGGCGAGCTATGTCGAGCGGTCTGTCGCGTTCCCTTCTACGATGGTCGATCGGATCGTACCCGCGACCACGGACAACGACCGGCGCCTTGCTTCCGATGCGACAGGACTCCGCGACAGATGGCCAGTCGTGACCGAGCCCTTTACCCAATGGGTTGTCGAAGACCGATTTGGCGGCGAGCGGCCTCCTTTGGAGCGCGCTCAGGTGCAGATGGTAGGGGATGTGCATCCGTACGAGCTAATGAAGCTCAGAATGTTGAATGGAAGCCACTCTACTCTTGCCTATCTCGGCTATCTTGCCGGCTACGAATATGTGAACACGGCTATCGCCGATCCCGCGCTCCGAGCACTTATCCATGACCTCATGACGGAAGAGGTGATGGGCACTCTGCCGAAAGGCTTGGGAGACCTCGACGGCTATCGGGATGCACTGATCGAACGTTTCTGCAATCCGGCGCTTCAACATCGAACCTGGCAGATTGCGATGGATGGGAGTCAGAAGCTTCCGCAACGCCTGCTCGGCACGATTCGAGAGCGGCTCGCCGCAGGACTCCCCATCACCCGTCTCTCGTTGGGAGTTGCCGCATGGATGCGATTCGTCACCGGTGTAGGTGAGAATGGCGAGCGGATTGAAGTAAAAGATCCCCTAGCGCCACGCCTGCGCGCAACCGCCGATGCTGCAAACGGATCGCCGAGTGAGCTAGTGGAGGGACTTTTGCGCGTTTCGGAAGTCTTCGGCAGAGATCTTTCCAGCAATCAGACATTCCGCACCCTGCTCCTGCGGTACGTGACTTCTCTCTATCAGCGCGGGGCGCTAGCGACCGCTAGTCTCGTCCATAGCGGTACACTTTAGGCACCAAATATAAAATTCTTCTCCTTCCTATTACTTTTTAGAGGTGACCGGTTCTACCCCATCGTGTTCGCGCCCATCGCCGCATACCCTTGATCAGAATGTGGCCCGCCAGTCGTGCATCTGACATACGTAGAGGTGCCTTATGGCGCTGCCATTTACATTCGATCTTTCGTCCGGGACGCGGAGTTTGTCACGGCAATAGCTAGCCCTGTGATGCTGGACTCATTTGCTCCTGGAAAATACAAGGCGTCACTGCGTTCGGCTGGCGGCGGAAGCGCCGGACTACTGCAAGCGCGAATTACCGTCAGTGACAACCAAACGGAGAAGACCGATCTTGAGATCGCCCTACGGCGCCGCCACAGCCTACCACGGGGTCTATTCCATCAAAGGCTGCTGGGCTTGTGTGAGTCCTTTCTCGATCCAGATCTTTGGGTAAAACCTCCACGACAAGAAATCCGCATTCTGATGCTCTACCGAGCGAACATTTCGGCGCGGGCTTGGCGATTGGTAGGATCGCTTCGGCGTGGCGATGTCGTTCGGAGAAGACATGAAAGCTGCAAAGCAAATGCTTACGCGAACTTTCCCAAGCCGACTCAGGCAACTTCACGCAATGCGCAATCACCTACTGCACATACAGCGCACACGACCGCTTCTAACATATTGATTTCTTTACCCTGTCGTCCCCATCCATCATGGGCGCCACACAAAACCTGTGCTCGGAATATTGCACTGCCGCGGTCATCCTGCCTTTTCTCTTCCCTTCGCGCCCATCTATGAACGCGCAAGAGGCCTTTGAAAGGAGCCCTTACAGGCCGTGGATAACCGCCGGCTCAATTGAAAAGGAGCGCCTCAGATCAGTCCGTCCCTTCGACTGGAGATGCGCCGACTGACAGGCGATATGTCGTCTGCCAGATTTGCCCAGCCTTGAATGCGATGGCCGTAGGCTCGCCTTCGGCATTGATCGGATTGCGCCCGGCAGAGGCCTTAATCCCGAGGCCGAGGGCGGCACAGGCCGGCTCTATACCGAGCGCCCTATGGCGCCGGTTCCAGGGTGGCGGCGCCAGACCCTCATTACTGTACCAAAGTATGCAAGAGGGCAGCGCTGTACGATCCCATTCGATCAGAACCGTGTATTGCTCATCGAGGTTGTCGGCAGCGACTTCCCCCGACGCGCCGATCAATTGAACCGCATCCTCATACTGGCCGGCAAAGGGCGGCCGGCTGAAGTCTACAAATTTTCCTCCCTCGCCCGGCACGGCGGCGAGATCACTGAAGCGCCGGCCGAGACCCGCGAGCGGCCTCCCCTCGCCCATGAGGTAAGGAGACGTGATCCCAAAGCGAAACTCCCCGGGCCTGATCCGCATCGCTCCGTCTCTGCGGGGCAGTTTCAGAACCGGATGGATGCCGAGTGGCAGCGCCGCATCGTGGCGCGGCATGATGCGCAAGGTGCAAATAACAGCCGGTGTGCCCAGCTCTACCGCGAAATGGCGCTCTACCCAGGCAACGGGGTGCTCCGATGGATCGTCAAAGCGGATGGTGATGAAGTTCGAACCGCGATCGGCCAACGTCCATACGCCATTCGCTGCCGGCCCGTGCAATGGTCCGTCCGGAATTTCATCGGAGACGCCGCGCCAGTCCGGCGCGACCTCTTTCAGAGGTCCTGCAGCACCAAAGGGCACACAAATCCATTCGCCGCGCATATGAGCAAGGGTCGGCGGAATATCAGTCGGCAGACGCTCCTCGGCCCACGGCGGTACCGCGAGCGGTGAAATACTGCGGCCGTCGTCAAGGTCGAAGCGCGGCAGCATGGTGCCGCCTAGCGCGCTGACAGCGAGACTTCCCTTGTCCCAGCGCAACGCCCACTCAGCACCTGTCGGGTTCATTTCAGAGAACCGGGTCATTGAGCTTCGGCCATGTTTCACTACTCCAAATGCGGCGCTCGCGGATGATTGCGCGCGGGCGTTGCGGATCTGCAGAGTCGATTTCGCGCCCCATGCGGTGACCGTCGAATACGGCATCGGCGATGTAGCGCGGCGCAAGGCAGTCGCCCGCGCGATAAACGCCGACGATCCCCTTCTCCGCCCATTCCGCCTTGCGCGCAACCATATCGCGATAGAGAGAATTGTCGGACTGTCGGCCGGTACAGAGCACGACAGTGTCAAAGGAGAGTGGCTCGGTCTCCCTTCCGGCACGGCGGGGAAGCACGCCGAGACGCGGGTGATCGGTTCGCTTCCAGCCATCGCGATGGATATCGTAGAGCTGAAGTACCACTTGCGATCCGTTTTCCGCCCGCTCGACCCAGGTCCCGGCGCGCGAGACAACGCCCTTCTCGCGCAGCATCCGGCGCAGGTTCGGGCCTTCAAGCGTGAAATCCGTATATGGCGCCACGCGATCGAACAGCGTGACCAGGGTCACTTCCTTGCCGCGATTGGTCAGCATTTCGGCGAGGCTCACGCCCATGAAATAACCATCGCTGTCGAGAATCGCCACCCGCCGACCGATCTCCTTGCCGGCGAAAAGCTGTTCCGGCGTGACGAAGCCTGGAAGGTTCGCATCTATCCCTTGGATGGGATCGGGACCCGCGGCGCCGCGGCCGTCGCCGTTCCATCGCGCACCGGTGGCCAACACGACCTTTGCGCAGCCAAAATCGAGAATCTCCTGCGCTGTCGCCCGGCCGGTCCCGCGCAGGACCTCGATGGTCGCAAGCCGACGAAGTTCGGCTTCGCGAAAGCTCACGACGCGAAGCCACTCGGCAAGGCCCGGTAGCGCCGCGATATTGCGCAAATGACCGCCCAGATCAGCTTCCGCCTCGATCAGATGCGCGCGGTAGCCGCGCCTCCCGAGCACGCGAGCGCATTCGAGGCCGGCAGGCCCGGCACCCACAATCAAGATATCCCCATCATCGCTCTTGGCGGCGAAGCGCTCCGGATGCCAGCCACGGCGGTATTCCTCGAGGGCTGTCGGATTCTGCGTACAGACTATCGGCACGCCATATTCGAAACGCGCGATGCACTGATTGCAGCCGATGCACTCGGCAATTTCATCGGCGCGGCCTTCATCGATCTTCCGGGGGAGCCACGGATCGGCGATCGAAGGCCTGGCGCAGCCGATGATATCAAGCTGGCCCGATCGCAATACGCGCACCATTTCGTCAGGATCGGTAAATCGTCCGACGCCGACCACCGGCACCTTGGCAATGCGCTTGACCTCCCGTGTCCACGGCGCCTGGTGGTTCGACTTGTAGAAGCGCGAGGGTCCCGCATCCTCGCCCCACTCCTCGAGGCTGCTGATATTGACGTCCCACAGGTCAACAAGCCCCAGCTGCGTCACATGGTCGACAAAACGAATGCCGTCGTCTGCCGCCTCGACGCCAGAAGTACCCGAGAGCTGGTCGATCGAGATCCGCGTGGCGACCGCACACTGGCCGTCAGCCGCGCGACGCAGCGCTTCGAGTATTTCAACCCATAGTCGAGCGCGACCGGCGAAATCCCCACCATAGCGGCCACGGCGCCTATTGTGATGGCGCGACAGAAACTGGACGGGCAGCGCACCGTGGGTGCCGTGAACACAAAGAATATCAAAACCGGCATCGACCGCCCGCCTCGCGGCTTCCTCGAACATCAGAACAATGCGGGCGAGATCGCTGTCTTCTGCCTCATAAGTATTGACCTGCGGAATCCAGGGCGTCGCAAACTGGTGCGCAGCAGGCGACACATAGCGACTGCCCAGATTGTTGGAGAGGCCGCCGGCATGGCACAATTCGACCCCCACCAATGCGCCCCATTTATGCACGCCGTCGATCATATGGCGGTGATTGATGACGTCGCCCTCATCGAACAGGCTGGTCACAATAGCAACTGGCTGATCGGTTTCGGGATGGATCATGCAGGCTTCGGTACAGAGGCCGGCCCAGCCACCTTCGGCCTTCACCTCGCGATGCATGGCATTGGCGCCGGGCCGCTCGACGCCCGCACCCGTGCATTGCGGCACCTGGAAGAAGCGGTTCTTCAGAATCTTCGGGCCGATGGCGATCGGTTCGAAGAGCGGGTCATGGCGGGGATCGCGCGGCAAGGCATCACCTCTGAAAGACGCTGGCAAGGTCGATCTGGCTCTTGAACGCCGTATAGCCGGAATCGGCCGTGTAGATGCCGCCGGTGATGCGGTGCGCCTCGTCGGATGCGAGGAAAACCGCGAAGGCGGCAATGTCCTCGGGGCTCATGATGCCCATGAGATGCATGCGTTCGATCTTTTCTCGTTCGGCGGGGTTGTCCATGAAAACACTCTGATGCGGCGTTGCCACAAAACCCGGACAGATCGCGTTGACGCGCACGCCTTCGGGTGAAAGGCCTGTCGCCATGGAGCGCGTGAGCGAAATGACCCCTCCCTTTGCAGCAGTATAGGCATCGATCCCCGCAGTCCCGATGAGCGCATCGACGGTCGCTGTGAGGATGATCGATCCTGTTTTCCGAGAGAGCATGTGCTGGGCGACGTATTTGCTCGTTAGGAAGGTGCCGGTGAGCACAAGGTCGATGATCTTGTGCCAGGTTTCCTCCGGCAGTTCGGTGATGCGCCGATCGTGATTGTTGACCAGCGGCACCGAAACGGCGTTGTGAAAGAGAATATCGATATGGCCGAACTCGGCAATCGCAAAGTCAATCATGGCGCGCACGGATTGGCTGTCCCGGACATCCACGCGACAAGGGCGAGCGACGTGCCCTGCTGCTTCCAAACCCGACGAGACCGTCGAGGCGCCGTTGATGTCGAGATCGGCGACGATTATACGCGCGCCTTCACGTGCCATCAGTTCGCAGCCGGCTCTGCCGATTCCAGAAGCTCCGCCAGTAACGAGCCCCACCTTTCCGACCAGTCGATCCATGACAGTGCCCCTTCTGTTTCAGCCGCGATAGCGCGTCAATCGCAAGGCGATCAGACTCGATCCCAGAGTGAGGAGAAGAATGAGGGTGCCGATGGCATTGACCATCGGCGTCAACCCCGTGCGGATCATTCCCCAGACGAGCGTTGGCAAGGTATTGCCGCTTCCGATGGTGAAGAAAGTGATGACGAAATCGTCGATCGATAACGCCATGGCGATCAATGCTGCGCCGATCACGATGGGCCGGATGATCGGCAACGTGACCGTGATGAAGGCGCCGAGCGGGCTTGCGCCCAGGTCACGCGCGCTCTCGACGATCCGGTAGTCAAAATTGGCAAGCCGCGCGTGGACGATCAAGATCACGAAAGGCTGCGTGAAGAGCACGTGGCTCACAATGACCGTGATCAGGCCAAGCTTCAGCCCGAGGCTGACGAAGAAAGACAGGAGTGCTACGGCCAATACCAAGGGCGGCAGCATCACCGGCAAGGTCAGAAACGCCATCGCAAGGGAGGCGCGCCGCGGCGGAAACGATACGAGCCCGATGGCTGCCATCGTGCCGACGATCGCCGAAATCACCCCGACACTCAACCCGACGACCATGCTGTTGCGAAAGGCCGGCCAGAACGGGTCGTAAGTCACCATTTCCGTCCACCAGCGCAAAGACAGGCTTTCGATCGGAAAATTGGTGAGGCCGCGCGATGTGAAGGAGAACACCACCAAGAGCACGATCGGCGACAGGAGGAAGACGACCAGCAGAATCGCGGCCAGCCGCCAGAGCATGGATGGTTGCTCACTCATACGCGGCACCACCACCACATGGCGCGGCTGAACAACCAGATGACCAGAATCGAGATTGCCAACATGACGAACGACATGGCAGACCCCAAAGGCCAATTGAACATCGATCCGAATTGCGGCGCGATGAGATTGCCGATCATCGTCTGCTTACCGCCGACCAGCATTGGCGTTACATAATCGCCGGCGGTAATCAGAAACGAGAAGCTGAAGGCGGTCACGATGCCGGCGCGGCAGCGTGGGATGATGATCGTCGAGAAAGCCTTCGCCTGCGAGGCGCCGAGATCGCGCGCCACTTCGATTTCGATATTCCTGATGCCACGCATGGCGGCGTAGATGGGAAGAACCGCAAACGGCAAGGCAAAATGCAAGAGTGTCACGACGACGGCACCCGGGCTGTAGAGCAGCGCGCTGATCGGCGTCGAGATGATGCCCAGGGCCATCAGTGCGGAATTGAGCACGCCCTCATTCCCGAGAATGGTCTTCCAGGCATAGATCTTCATCAGATAGCCGCCGAACAGGGTGATGAGCACGATCAACAATAGCGCGTCGGCCCAGCCGGGCAGTTTGAAGCGGGCTATGAATGCATAGAGGAATCCGACAATGACCGTCAGAATGGCGGTGGTTGACGACAACAGAACCGTATAGGCCGCGATGGGAACGTATTTGACATAGATCTCGTGATAGTTCGCCAGTGTCGCTGCCGGCGTCAGCTCAAAGAAATCGACGATCCAGAAGCTGATGAAAAAGAAGTAGATGAAGGGTGCAACAAAGGTTGCAAGAAAGATGATCGCCGAGGGCAGCGTCAAAGCATAGGGCAAGGCGCGAGCATTCATGGCCAGGTCGTCACTTGCCTAGTCGTGCCGGTTGAATTGTAGGGCATCATCTCGAGAGTCATCGCGCATGCCACTCTTGTCCTCTCCCGTTTACGGGAGAGGAAGGGACCCAACGAGCGCCAGCGAGTTGGGGAGGTGAGGGGGAATTCTGGAGCCTTTAGGCATTCCCCTCACCTTCCCCACCGCTTCCGGCGGGTCTGCCGGCTTTCACTTAGGCGGTCTTGAAGCGCTCATAGGCCTTCAGCCAATCGCTGAAGGTCGTATAGGTGCCGTCGGGTTCGGTCGGCGGGAAGGCGAAGAAACCCGCTTTCTTGCCGAAATCTTCGATCGAGTCGTAGGGATAAAGCGACTTGATCGCCGATGGCAATTGGTTGATGGCCTCGATGTTGACGATCGCCTGGATAGCATTTTCGGCGAGCCGAACCTGCGGGGCCACATCGATACAGCGATTGGCCAAATCATAAGCCGCATCGAGATTGGGGGCGTCCTTGGCAATGCAGTAATTGTCGAGCCACGCATAGGTACCTTCCTTGGGATACGAGTATGCGATCTTCTTGCCCTTGTCGGCGGCAAACTTCTGGACCGTCTCCCAACCATTGTAAGTCACCGACACATCGCCGCGCGCCAGCGCATCGGCGAGATCGCCCCAGCTCACGGTCACTGCCCGCGACTGCTTCTTCATGGCAATCAGGAGTTCAATGACCTTGTCGAGCTGCTCGGGGGTCAGAAGCGTAGGAAGCTTGGCGTCCGTTGCGATCCGGGCCCCCAACATCATGTTGCCCAAGGGATCGTCCATCATGCCGACCTTGCCCGCATATTCGGGCTTGAGCAGATCAATCCATGATTCAGGCGGCGTCGGATAGACGGCCGGATCGTACATCATCGGTCCGGAGCCCCAAGTGAACGGCACGGAATAAAGCGTACCTCCCGGGTTCACATTGGGATCATTGCGGAAGAGCGGAATGATTTTCGCGAGATTGGGAACGCGCGCTGGATCGATCGGCTGGATGAGATCGAGTTTGGCGAGCAGCGGGATGTAACCCATGTAAGGCGTTACGATGTCGATCTGGCCGAGACCGCCGGAGCGCAGCTTGGTGATGATCTCATCATTATTGCCAATATAGGTGGTGTTGAGGGTGATCCCCTTGTTCTTGGCATAGTCGTCGAAAATGACGGGGTCATCATAGCCCTGCCATCCAAGGAAATTGACGGTTGTGGCGGCCAAGGCGCGGACCGAGACCAGGCCTGTGCCAGCAGCAGCGGCAGCAAACGCCGCCTTGAGTGCAGAGCGCCGCGTCAGCGACGGTGAGCTTCTATGATTGGTATTCATCGTTTCCTCTCCTGTTTCTTGATCTCAATTACTTATCGTCATGCATCGACTATCCGGTGGTTGCGCTTCAACCAACCGATCCGCATTATCTCGCCTACTTCTCTCACCCGCATGGCCTCCGGACGGGCGTGGACGATCATCTCGCTGCCGCCCTCCACGGCGACTTTATACTTCACGTGCGAGCCAAGATAGACGACGTCCTTCACCCTCCCCTCAAGTACCACTTCAGCCGTCTCTTCGGGCGCCAATGCCGCGAGGTTTTCCGGGCGGACGACGACCGAAATATCGCCATCAGGTCCTATTTCCGAGAACTTCGGTCCCGCGGCGAGAGTGACGATCCCACTGCTGCGCCGACCGGGCAGCAAATTCGCCTCACCAATGAAAGTCGAGACGAAGCGGTTCTTTGGCGAGGCGTAGATCTCAGGGGCGGTTCCCACTTGTTCGAGACGGCCGTCGCGCATCACCGCAATACGGTTGGCAAGTCCCAGCGCCTCGCTCTGATCGTGGGTGACGAAGACAAACGTCCCGCCGATCTCATGGTGGATGCGGCGCAGTTCCTCCTGCATCGCCTGGCGGAGCTTGAGATCGAGCGCGGCCAGCGGCTCGTCGAGCAACAATACCTTGGGCCGCATGACAAGCGCCCGTGCCAAGGCGACACGCTGCTGTTGGCCGCCTGAGAGCTGATCGATCCCGCGATTTGCGAGGTCGGCCAGTTGCACCAAGGCTATCGTTTCGCCGACGCGCGCATCGATTTCGCCCTTCGGCATTTTCTGGAGGCGCAATCCATAGCCAATATTCTGGGCCACATTCATGTGGGGAAAGAGCCCATAGCCCTGGAACACCATGTTGGTCGGGCGTCTTTCGGGACCGAGCGCGGTTACGTCGACATCGGCAATCTCGATCGTTCCTGTTGTCGGGGCGACGAAACCGCCAATCATTCGCAAGAGCGTGGTCTTGCCGCAGCCGGAAGGGCCGAGCATGGCGACGAAATCGCGGGCATGGATGTCAAGATCAAGCGGCTGGACGGCGGTCAGCTGGCCGTAGGTTTTCGACAGCCCGCGCAAGCGCAGCAGCGGGGGTTGCCGATCATCGGGCGGCACTTTATGCGGGCGATCCGTATCCGGCGAAAGGCTAAGCATTTTCCGTCATTCTTTGGCTTTTCAGCATAGACAGGAATCCGGCCGCTCGGCAAATGACTCCGGCATCGGGGCCGCTCTTGCCGGGCACCGGGCCTTGGGTAATTCTATTCGGCCATGGGGTGAGTAGCGGAAAATGAAAAACTACCGGATTGTGAAACAGGATGTGCGGTGCGTCGTCGATTCCCGCGATAAGATCGGGGAGGGGGCGTTCTGGTGCCCTGAAGAGCAAGCGGTCTACTGGCTTGACGTTCCGATGCCCTCGGTGTTGCACCGCTTCTTGCCTTCAACGGGGCGCCATGATCGCTGGCCAATGCCCGAAATGATCACCGCGATGGCCAAGCGCGCCGATGGTACGCTCCTGGTTGCGTCGCAAGGCGGTCTCAACTTTTTCGATCCCAAGACCGGCGTGCTAACCCGAAAGTCGGCGCCCGAGGCCGATCAGCCCCGCAACCGCAGCAATGACGGCGCCCCCGACGCCCGCGGGCGCTTCTGGATGGGGACGATGATGAACAATCTGGGGCCAGCGGGCGAAGATCTGCCGATCACCGCCGCGACCGGTGCCTTATGGTGCATCGAGCCTGACCTATCGGCAAGGAAGGTGATCGGCGATATCAAGATCACCAATGGCGTGGTGTGGAATCCGCAATCGAGCGTTCTCTATATCGCCGACTCGGCACTCCAGATCATTCATGCCTATGACTTCGACCTTGAGCGGGCAACGGTTGCAAATCACCGCGTGCACAGCGCCATCAAGGATCTGGGCTATCCGGATGGCGCGGCGGTCGATAGCGAAGGCTATCTGTGGAGTGCGCGCTGGGAAGGTCATTGCGTCGCCAGGCTTGCGCCTGATGGAACCGTCGATCAGGTGGTTCCGATTCCCGCAGTGCAGGTGACGTCTTGCGCGTTTGGCGGTGCCGATCTCAAGACGATCTATGTGACGACGGCCAAGTTCGGCCTGCGCCCGGAGCTGGCGGCGCTCTATCCGCAGCAGGGTAGTCTCTTTGCCTTTGAAGCGCCGGCTGCAGGCCTGCCCCGGCCGGGCTTTGCCGGTTAGACGCGCCTTGGCAGGCGCGTGACGCGGTTCGGCTCGATGGTCTTGCCCATCCGGGATATGAGGGCAAGTGATGCCGCATTGATATGCGCGAGCGTTTCCGGCTCGTCCAATCCGGGAAAGTTCCCACCGTCGAGCACCACCTTGCCGTCGATAATCACGGTGTGGACCGACTTGGCGCGCGAGGAATAGAACAAATTCCGGATCATGTTGGTCGTCGGGATCATTTCCGGCCGGTTCAACGTATGGATCACAATATCGGCGCGCTTGCCGGCCTCGATCGAGCCGATTTGGCGGTCCATGCCGCACGCCTTGGCGCCGCCGCGCGTCGCCATATAGAGCCCGTCCTCGGCAATAAGATAGCCGCGATCACCATGGGCGTCGCGCGCAGTCAGCACGGCGAGACTCGCTTGGCGCCACAAGTCAAAATCGTTCGACCAGTTTGCCGAGTCCGACCCGAGCGCGATATTGGCGCCGCGCCGAAACAACTCGGCATGGCGACCATGCAGTGAACCGCCATGGCCCCACATCATCGAGGCAGCCGGAGCCCAGGCGAGATTCGGTCCATACTTTAGGACCATGTCGCATTCGGCGTCGGTCAAGTGGTTGGCATGACCGAATGTGATGTTCGGTGAAAGAAAACCGACTTCCCCCAAATGAACCAACGGATCCTTCCCGCCGAAGCGGCTGCGGTCAGCCTCGGTATCGGCCGGGCTATAGGATTGATGAAGATTGAGGATGACACCAGCGGCGTCGGCGCGCTGCTTGGCTTCCATCATCAACGTTTCGCTCGCTGTGCCAAGACCCAATATGGCGATGTGCCCGGTGACAAGCGCATTCGGATCGCTGTTGCGATGGAGTTCACGACCCATGCTGGCGAGAGCCTCGGCGCGCGTTTGCGGCGCCCGGCGCAATGTCGGCCGCGCCCGCGCCGCCGCCTGGCAACCTTCGCAATGTTCTTCGTGCATCCCCTGCGCCATCCCTTGCGGCTGGTCCCAGATGAAAGCATCGCTGATGATCGCCCTTATGCCGATGCGCTGCGCGGCTTTCGCCGCAGCCTCAGGCGTCAGTACGGTGCCGGCTTCGAGAAAGCAGGTCGTACCGTTACGGATCATCTCCATCGAAGCAAGGAGGACGGCCAGATACTCCTCCTCGTCGTTGACGGTATTGAAGAAGATGCTCTCGAAGGTGTTGAAGGCGTCCGACTCGGGCAACTGGTCGGGCAGCGCACTACGGAAACTCTGGAACGAGGCATGCATGTGGCATTCGATGAAGCCGGGATGGACGGGCGCGCCCTTCGCATCGATGATGCGGAGGGCGGCATAGCGTCCGGCGAGTCTGTGACTGTCGCCCACTTCGACAATCCGTCCCCGGTCGATCGCTATCGCGCCATCCTCAATGATACTGCTGTCGTCATCCATGGTGATGACATAGGCGTTACGAATGATGAGTTCGATCCGCGGTTTGCTGCGATCACCTTTTGCGGGTTGGTTCATGGGCAGCTGCCTTTCCGACGATTGGCCCTGGAACCGCCAACTCAATTGGATTCCCTTTCCGATTACCACCTATGTCGGCGACGTCCAAGATCCGCGCGCGCTCAGAGGAGCAGCGGATCGCGCCGAGGAAATTGGAGCCGATGCCAGAATGGAGATAAATCTCTGACGCATAACTACCTTCGCATGCGGTTTCACCCTATGCTCGAAACTCGCACATCAGGCGTTTTGCATCTGAGAGGAACACAGTGGCCAACCGGAAAACGGGGTCGTGCTGAGTTGCCAGGATTTACCCCCACCCGAAATTTGCTCCGCAAATTTCGACCTCCCCACAAGGGGAGAGGTTGAAGACGCATAAAAATACCCCTCGTCCCGAGGCGCGCGCGAAGACGTGCCTCGAAGGATAAGGGGCAATATGTCTACTCCATGGCTGCCCTTGAGGCGGCCATCCAGTCTGGATGGCAGGCTCAAGGCCTGCCATGGAGAGGAGTGTAGAAGTGAAACGGAGTAACGCCCGTCTACAGACGAATATATCGTGTGTTGCTCACGACGTGTCGTCGAGCGGTGGGTATATGCTGCGAGCGAGCCAGTGGCATTCTTTCAGGATGTCGTCGAGCGCGTGGATGCTGCGCTGGCGGAAACCGGGCGGCGGGCCGGAGCGCAAGGAGCTCCAGCGCTCAGGCCGGCGCTCTTCCTTGGGACGGGCCTCCCAGCGGGCGAGACGCATCGCCTGGCGTGGGATGTCCTGGAGCGCATAGGCGGCGGCGAGGAGGCGGCGGACCAGATGTCTCGCATCGACAGTGTCGTCGTCGATGGTCTCTTCCTCCTCTTCCGGAGAAGAGACGACCGGGGCTTGCGGCTCGGGTTTGCGCAACAGAAGGAAGATGGGATTGGGGCCAGGCGGAACATCGAGGAAATAGGCACGGGGCTCGACCTGCGGGCGTTTGGCCGGCCGCCGATAGCCCTTTTCGAGACGCTTGCGCGGATCGAACAGGTTGAATGACGGGCGGCGCTTGCGCCTGATTTTAACGGGGGTTTCGGCCTTGGCTTCATCTTTGACCGCGCTTTCCGGCTTCGCCCGCGCCACACGCTGCGGCGGCGGCTCCACCACGATATTGCGGGCGGCAACGACGATGAGCCGCCGCACGGCCGATTCCGCCTTGCGCAGTTTGCCAAGCATGAGGAGATAGAGAGACCTGGGCACGCGCCCGACGGTGCCACCCTCGGTGAGACCGATCTCGGCGAACATCTCCATGACGTGGCCGAGGAGTGGCACGCGATAGCGTTCGATGGCTAAATCCAGGTGCATGCGGCCCGTATAGAACTAAGATGGAACGGTGTCAATCAAAATTGCAATAGAAAAAGAGAAGGTGCGTTTAGTGAGTGCAGAATGGACGCCGCGCTTAAGCAGCGCTCTGGCGGGGGCGCCAAGCGACTGCAAACCAGCCGACACCGTGGAATACAAGGTCGACGCCCACCAGAAATCCAATCACCCAAAGGCCTGAGACGGGCCATCCGACGAGGATGACGAGGCCGGCGAGGATGCCGAAGATCCCCGAGAGGAAGAGCAGCCAGCCGCCTTCCGCCCATCCGCGAATGCCGACGAATATCCTGACCATGCCGGTCGCGAGAAGGATCAATCCGAGGGCATAGGTCACGGCAAGCGAACCGGCGATCGGATTGTTGACCAGGATAATTCCACCGGCGATGTAGAGCAGCCCCAGAATGATCTGGACGATGAAGCCGCCCCATCCTTTCGTCCAGAACGCATGAACGATCTCGAAGGCACCGCCAATGATGGCGCAGATCCCGATAACGATCGTGCTGATTACCGAAGCGAGAACGACATCGCCGAGAACGACGAGGCCGACGAGAATGAAAACGATGGCGAGCAGAACGCAAAGCCATCGTGGCAGATCAGGCCGGCCCCCAAGCGTTGAACTTCCAAGCGTGTCCATCTTCCAGCCTCCTCTCTGAAGGCGACTTACGGAGTCGTTGCGACGAGGATGGCGAGCCGGCAGCCATCCGCATACTCGCTCAACACCACATACTCCTTGATCGTGTGCACTTCACGCTGGCCGGCGCCGATGGTCACGGTCGGGATACCGTGCTTGTCCAGCCAGTTGGCATCGAGGCCGCCCGGCGAGAAGATCAACTTCGGCTCGAGACCGAGCATTTTTGCAGCCTTGACGGTGCGCTCGACGACCTCGCTTTTCTCGTCGAGTTTGAAGGGCGGGTAGGATGCCACATGCTCGAACTTCAATTCGGCAGTCTCGCCTTCGGTGTCCTTGACTTCTGACTGCGCTTTCTTGAACGAGGCCTCAAAACCCTTGGCGATCTTGGTTGCGAAAGCGGATTCGGGACTGCGTGCCTCACCCTTTATGAAGGCATAGTCGGTCACGACATTGGTGGCATCGCCGGCGGCCTTGCCATCCATGCCGCCGAAAATGCCGACATTGCTGGTGCCATAACCGTCGCTCTTTTTGACTTGGCCGAACCAGCCTTCGCGCCGCGCATCGGCAAGCGCGATTGCCCCGACGAGCGTCGCGGAAATGCCTTTCTCCGGCGCAAGCCCGGCATGCGCGGCCTTGCCGCGAATCTCGGCCTGCCAGTTTTCCTGGCCAATCGCGCCGACGATGAGATCGGCAGGGCGCTGGCTGTCGACATTAATGCAGAAGGCGGGGCCACCCAAATCCTTGGGTTTGAGTTCGCGCGCACCGTGCAGGCCGCTTTCCTCGCGCACAGTGAAGAGCAACGTGATCGGCGGATGCGGCAGTTTGTTCTTGATCAAAGTCTCGGCAAGCGTGACGAGCACGCCGCAGCCTGTGCGGTTGTCGCCGCCCAGCGCGGTCTTGCCGTCGGAGACGATGCGCTCGCCATCCTTCCTGGGCTTGGCGCCGGCGCATAAAGGCACGGTGTCGAGGTGCGTGGAGAAAAGCATATGCGGTCCAGGCGCCGTGCCCGGCAGATCGACAATGAGGTTCCCGGTTTCGGTCGGCAATGGAATGCGCTTGTTCGCATCGTCGAAGCGGATGGCCGAGGCCGGCACGCCGACCTTCTTGAGCTCATCCGAAACGGCGGCGGCGATCGCGGCTTCCTTACCGGTTACGCCTTCAACTGCCAGGAAGCGCATCAAATGCGCCTCCGCCGATGCCACATCGAGTGGAATCTGAGGCTTACTCATGGAACGAACCTTTCAATTGACGAAGTTAAGACCTACAGGCCCCAGGGCAGTCCGAGTACTTGCCAGAGGGCAAACAGCGCCGTCCACAGGATGAACATCCATATGACATAGGGGATCATCAGCGATACGACAGTGCCGACGCCGGATTTGGGGTCGTATTTCTGAACGAAGCCCACCATCAACGCGAAGTAGGCGTTGAGCGGCGTGATCGCATTCATCGGAGAATCGCCGACACGATAGGCGGCCAGCACGGATTCCGGCTCGACGCCCAGTTTGATCAGCAATGGCACGAAGACCGGCGCAAATATTGCCCATTTGGCAATGGCACCGGTCAGCAGCAGATCGATGATGGCCACCACGATGATGAAGCCAATCAGGAGCGCGAGCGGTCCGACATTCATCGACTGAAGCGTGGAGGCGAGCGATAGCGCCAACACGGTCCCCATGTTCGTGTAGGTGAAATAAGCCACGAACTGGCTCAGCACGAAGAACAGGAAGATGGTACCGCCGAGCCCCGTGACGGCCTTTTCCATTGCCTTGATGACATCCGTGAGCGTCCGCAAAGTACCGGCACCAATGCCGAAGCACCAGCCGGTCACGAGGAACGCCAGCATGATCAGCGCGATCAGGCCATTCATGAAGGGGGAATTGCCGATGAGTTCGCCGGTTTGCGGATTGCGCAGCGGCGCGCCCGAGGGCACTGTCAGCAGGATGAAAACCACGACAAGGCCGATGAGACCATAAAACGCGAATTTGAGGCCGCGCGATTCTGACGGCGTCAGGGCGCTGTCGGTCTTCTCTTTGTGGACGCCTGCCGGCGGCGTGTAAGGGCCAAGCCGCGGCGCGACGACACGATCGGTAATGAAGGCGATCAGCACCGTGAGGAAGATCACCGACGCAATGGAGAAGAACACATTGGACGCAAGGCCGATCGAGATGTTCGGATCGACGAGATGGGCGGCATCATTGGTGAATTCGACAAGCACGGCATCGAGCGGCTTGATCAGCATGTTCACCGTGAAAGCGCCCGCAACGGCGGCAAATCCAAGCGCCAGACCGGCCAACGGATTGCGCCCGACGCTCATGTAAGCCACGCCCGCAAGCGGCAGCAGCACAAGATAACCGGCATCCGCAGCGATGCTCGACAGGATGCCGCAGAAGGCGAGGATATAAGTCAGCGCCCAGGCCGGAGATACCAGCACCAGCTTGCGAATAAGCGCATTGATAAGGCCTGATTCCTCGGCGACCCCGGCGCCAATCATGGCGCCAATCATCAATCCCACCGCGGTGAAACTCATGAAATTCGGGATAAGCGAACCATAGAGGAAGCGAATGCCGTCGGCATTGAGGAGGCTGCGCAGCTCGGTCGTGACCGGCTCGATCTGCTGAGTCTGCGGATTGATCTGATCCACCGTCACGCTCACGCCCATGGCGCCGAACAGCGCCGAAAGCACGATCACGATCGCGATCAGAATTAGAAAAATGATGACCGGGTGCGGCACCATATTCCCCACCCGCTCGATGCCATTCAGAAATCTCTGCATGACCGTCGGATGCGTAGCCGAATTGTCGCCCATGATAACCGCCCCCGGTTGTTGCGCGCGCCGTCACTTGTGTGATCACAATAGCCGCATTCGAATCACACCGGAAGGTTGAATCGGCTTGATCTGCATGTTTTGGTATGCAATCCGATCAACGCTGAGAGTAAATTCACTTGGACTTAACAAGGCCGGAGAAGCCAGCAATTGCGAGCAGGCTCAAGGCCCAGCCGACCACGGCCTGAAAATAGAAATAACTCATCACCAGCGAACCCCATCGCTTGTTGGGGTCTGGGCGCCACATTTCCTTCTGCCCGATCTCCAGGACGGGGAAGAGCGTGTCGAGGGAATACATCCACGCATTGAAGGGCGGAAAGCTCGACGCCTCGATCTGATTGCGGAAGCAATCGAGTTGCGACTGGCCGTCCGCAGCGCGGCCACGGGCGAGTTGTTCGGTCGCCGGCATCAACCGCTGCTCGCTCTGCGGGATACCGCACATCGTCCATTCCGGGGAGCGCAGAACAACCGGGCTGTTGGGCTTCAATGCCGATTGCGATTCGGCAAAGCCGAAAACTGCCACCCCGATCAGCCAGAACATGAACAGCCAGCCAAAGGAACGCAATGGTTGCCGGCCATAACCAACGGTTACGCCCAGTATTCTGTCCTTCACCGCCAAGAGCCGGCGCCAAAGCAGGTTGGTCGCGCGCGCACGTCTTGCCTGGCGCTGTAAACGCTCCTTCTCGATCAGGACTTCGCGCGCATCTTCGTCATGGCCCATTTCGCGAAAGACATGGGCGAGCTGTTCGAAAGGCTGCGGCCAGAAATCCTCGCCCCAGCGCTGCGGCTCCTGCCGCGCGATCCAGTCGAGCCTTCGATCTGCTTCGACGGGGCCGCCTATGAAGGCATTGTATAGACAGCGGTTGAGGAGAAGATCGCCTTTTGCAGGCCAGCAAGCTTCCTCGTCGTGGATCGTGTCGATCGATGCCGCGGTCAAGTCGAGAGCGCCCGTCACCTTGGCGCCTTCGCAGAGAAAGAAGCCGCCGCGAATGACTGCCCGGTTAAGCTGCAAGGCGATCTCGCCGGGCCGCGACAGTTGCGAACCAGTTGCATCGAGATCGCCGCCAATGCGCGCGCCGACCAGCTTCGTCGCACCATTGATCGTGGCGCCACGCAGGATAACGCCACCCTCGGCCTCAAGACCGTCGCCATTGATCGCGGTATTCTCGGCTCGTTCAATCGTGGCGCCGGTCACGTCGAGATCGGCACCGAGCCGGGCACCGGTCAGATCGATGCCGCCATGAAACGTAGCGCCGCGCAGGAGAACAGTGCGCGCGGAGAGCCCGTCTGCGACAATGGCCCAATGGTCGGGATTCTCGATCCGCGCGCCGTCGCATTCGAGGCTGCCGCCGAGCCGGCCATTGCTCAGGCTGATCTCACCCTTGATGACGGACGATCTCAAATGGATGCCGCCGCGCGCTTCGATGCGATCGGCCTGCAGGCCGGGAAGCGTGGAGCCATCGAAAAAAAGATTGTCGATGATTGCCGAGCGAAGATTGGGAACGCTGTCGAGAACGCAATCCTTGAGCCGAATGTCGCGCGGCACGCGACAGCCTTCGAGGTCGAGCGCTCCCTTGATCCAGCCGCCGCTGACCCTGATGCCTTTTTCGTGCGGCCGATTCTCGTCATCGCCCCCGAGCAAGATGAAGCGCAGGACCTCGGCGCGGATGACACGCTCTGGAACAGGCTCGGCGGGGATGAGGCCATCGCCAAGCCTATCGAAATCGCCATGCTTCAATTCGGCAAGGATGCGCACTTCGGCGGGGCTCAAGGGCCCGAAGTCAGTGAGACGAGGACTCTTCATCGGGCTGCTTCACAGATCAAGGCCCGGTTGAGGTATCGGCTGACGATGTGAGGAGCCGGACCTCCTGACCGGGATGGAGTGCCTGAATACCGGCAGTCACGACGACGTCGCCCAATTCGAGACCCCGCGAGACCAAGACCTTGCGCGGCTCGAAGCGCAAGATATCGACCGGACGCAGTGACACCCGCGTGGTCTTCGGATCGACGACCCAGACGGCGGGCACAGTATCGACCTTCGTCAAAGCACTAGCCGGAACGGCAATGACCCGCTCCGATTCAAGTTCGAAACTGCCAGTCACCGTCGATCCCAGCGACAATGACGCTGGCGAGCTGTCGAGCCCGACCTTCACTTCGAATGTGCCGGTCACGGGGTCGGCTTGCGGTGCGACCTCGCGCACGCGGCCGGTGACGCTCAAGGTCGGATCGGAGGGCATGGTGATCTCGACAACGACGTCTTGCGGTGTTGCCTGGATGAGACGGGCTGGCACTTTGAACACGGCATCGCGACCGTCGGATCGGGCGAGCGACACGATCATCTGGCCGGCCTGCACGACTTCGCCGGGCTCGGCGCCGCGCGCAGTCACGACGCCGGCCGATTCGGCATAGAGCCTGGTGAAGGCGACGCGATCACGCGCCATCTCGGCTTGCGCCTCGGCATCCTCGAGCGTTGCAAGCGCGGTATTGTACGCCTGTTCGGCCTGCTCGAAGCGCGGCCGCGTGGTGAAGCCCTGGCGCATGAGTTCATCCTGGCGCTCAAACGCATTGCGGGTCTTTGCAACATCGCCGCGCGCCGCGCTAAGTGCGGCTTCGGCGGCAAGCAGCGCGTTCTCTTCGGTCTGCGCATCGAGGCTTGCAAGCAAGTCGCCCGGCTTCACCGCATCGCCGACATTGACCGGCCGCTCCTTGATCTTGCCGCCGATCCGGAATGCGACTGCGACTTCGTTCTGCGACCGGATTTCTCCGGAGATGCGGACAGACTCGCCGAGCTTTGTCGGTTCGACGGTGACAGTCCTCACAGGTCTCGGCGCCGGTGCTGCAACTTCGGTGTTCTGATCGCAGCCAGTGACCAGCGTGAGCAGCGCGGCGCCGCTGAAGAGATGGAGCAGAGCTTGAACCCTGTTCATCACGCGGTCTCCGGAGACAGCCCGGCCTCTGCAGGAGGTTTTGCCTCGGCCCGATCAGCGCGTCCGAACCAGGTCACATAAAGTGTCGGGAGATAGATGAGCGTCAGCACGGTTGCAACCAGCAGCCCACCCATGATCGCAAAGGCCATGGGTCCCCAGAACACGGTCGGCGCGATCGGAATCATGCCGAGGACGGTCGAGACTGCGGTGAGCATGATCGGGCGGAAGCGCGAAGAGCTCGCATCCATCGCGGCATCCCAGACGCTCTTTCCCTGGTCGCGCTCGCTATCGATTTCGCCGATCAGGATCACAGCGTTCTTTGTGATGATGCCGATCAAGGCGAGAATGCCGAGCAGCGCGACGAAGCCCAATGGCTTGCTGGAAATCAGCAAGGCGGCAACCACACCGATGAGTCCGAGCGGTGCAACGGTCAGCACCATCACCAGCCGCTGGAAGCTGCGCAACTGGACCATCAGCGCGGTCAGCATGATGAACAGCATCAAGGGCACGACGGCAATGACCGAGGCTTGCGACTTCGCACTCTCTTCGACCGTGCCGCCAGTTGCGATTGCGTAGGAAGGCGGCAGGCTCGCTTTGATCTCGGCCAAGGCGGGCTCGAGCGCAGCGACGACGGTTTCGGGCAAGACGCCTTCTTTCACGTCCGCTTGCACGGTCAATGTCGGCACACGATCGCGCCGCCAGACCAGTGGAAGGTCCTGGCCATAAGTCACCGTGACGAATTGCGACAAAGGTACGGTGCGGCCGCCCGGCAAGGCGACCTGCATGGTGCTAAGCGTGTCCAGCGAGACGCGTTCTTCGTCGGTCGCCCGCGCGATGACATCGACGAGATAGATGTCGTCGCGCACCTGGGTGATGGGAGCGCCGGAAATAACCGTACTGAGCGCCGAGGCAAGCGCTTGCGAGCTGAGGCCGAGCCGGCGCGCTTCATCCTGATCGACCTGGAGACGCAATTCGCGCGAAGGTTCGATCCAGTCGTAATTTACATCGCGCGCATTCGGATTGCCGGCGACAGTCTCGGCGAGCCGAAAAGCGATGCTGCGCACCTGGGCGAGATCGGGACCGCTGACACGGTATTGCAAGGGCCAGCCGACCGGTGGCCCGAGTTCGAGCGGATAGACGCGGGATATGAGATTGGGAAATTCCTCGCTCAGGACTTTTTGCAGCTTTTCTTGCAAGCGATTGCGCGCCGCGACATCCTTGGCGACGATCACCGCCTGGCTGAAGAAGTCGTTCGGAAGCTGCGCGTTGAGCGGCAGATAGAATCGGATGGCGCCACGCCCGACATAGGTGCTCCAGCGCTCGACATCGGGATCGCCGGTCAGCACTTGGTCGAAACGCTTAGCCACCGTTTCGCTCGCATAGATGGACGCGTTTTGCGGCAATTGCAGATCGACAAGCAGCTCCGGCCGATCAGAAGCGGGAAAGAATTGTCGTGGTACAAGCGGCAAGGCGAAGATCGCCGCCACGAAGAGGGCAATGGTTGCGGCAAGCGTCAGCCAGCGGGCCTTCATCGCGCCCCATAAGAGTCCACGATAGATGCGAATGGCAAAACCCGGCTTCTCATCCTTCGAGGACTTGCGCGGTTGCGCCAGAATCCAAACACCGAGCAAGGGCGAGAAGATCAGCGCAACGAACCACGAAACAATCAAGGCGATGCTGACGACGGCGAAGAGCGAGAACGTGTATTCGCCAGCCGAAGATGCCGCAAAACCGATCGGCACGAAGCCCGCAATCGTGACCAGCGTGCCGGCCAGCATGGCAAAGGCGTAACGTTTGAAGGCGTAGGTCGCAGCGGTCACCTTGTCGTCGCCGGCCGCAAGCCGCGTCAACATGGCGTCGGTCGTGGTCATCGCATCATCGACGAGAAGGGCGAGTGCAATGATGAGGGCACCGAGCGAGACGCGCTGCATATCGATCGCAGCAATCTGCATCAAGGCGAACACTACGGCGAGCGTCAGCGGTATGGACAGTGCCACGACAAGGCCCGGCCTAATGCCAAGGCTAATGAAGCTGACGACGAGAATGATGGCGACCGATTGATAGAGCGAGGTCATGAAATCGTTGATGGCGAGATCGACGGTGACCGACTGGTCGGCGACGAGCCGCGCGTCGATGCCCTGCGGCAAGTCGGCAGTCACCGTCTTCATGGCCTGCTTGATATTCTTGCCGAGCGCCAGGATGTCGCCGCCGTCGCGCATGGCAATGCCGAGACCGATCGCTTCCTTTCCGTTGACGCGGAACAGGGGTTGCGGAGGATCGGCGAAGCCGCGGGTGACGGTCGCAATATCGGCAAGCCGGATCATCCGCCCGTTGATCGGGAAATTGATCTCGCGAATATCCTGCTCGGTCTGGAAAGCGCCGGACACGCGCAATGACAGTTTCTCTTCGTCAGTCTGCAAAGTCCCAGCCGGACGCACCACATTCTGGCTTTGCAGCGCCGCGATCAGCGCTCCGCGATCGATCCCGAGATTGGCGAGGTCCTTCACCGAGAATTCGATGAAAATCCTCTCGTCCTGTGCGCCGATAATGTCGACTTTCGAGACATCAGGCACGAGCAAGAGGCGGGAGCGAACCTGCTCGACATAGTCCCGCAATTCGCGCTGCGTAAATCCATCGGCCGTGAAACCATAGATGATGCCGAACGTATCGCCAAAGCGGTCGTTGAAAACGGGGCCGATGACGCCCTGCGGCAACGTCAGGCGGATGTCGTTGACCGCATTGCGCACCTGATACCAGGTGTCGTGAACCTGTTCGGCCGTCGTGTCGCCAGTGAGATTGACGAAGATCGTCGTGACGCCGGGCTTGGTATAGCTGCGCAGGAAATCGAGATGCGGCGTTTCTTCGAGCTTTCTCTCGATCCGCTCGGTGAGTTGGTTCAGCGTTTCCTCGACACTGGCGCCGGGCCAGGCGGCGGAGACGACCATGGTCTTGATGACGAAGGAGGGATCTTCGTTGCGACCCAGGCGATAATAGGCGGCAAGCCCGGCAACGACCGCGACGATCATCATGTAAACGACAAGCGAGCGATGTTTGAGCGCCCAGTCGGAAAGGTTGAAGCCCTTCACGACACGCCTCCCGGCAGACGAACCTCTTGTCCCTCGCTCAGCATGTTGGTTCCGGCGGAAACTACGATGTCGCCGGCCTGCAGTCCGCTCGCGACGAAGGTTGTGTCGGCATCGCTGCGTTCGATTTCAATCTTGCGCAACGTGACCTTCAAGCTTGTGGGATCGACGAGCCAAACCGCTGCCCCACCATTTGATCTGGCGATGGCAGTCGTTGGGATCTGGAGAAGTCCGGAAATGTCTTCCTTGAGGCTGCCAATGACCGACGCCCCAAGCCGGAAGGAGGCCGGCGGATCCTTGAGACCGGCGCGAATGCGAAATGTCCTGGTCACGATATCGGCCTGTGGCGCGACTTCGCGGACGCGAGCCGATACGGTCGCGGTATTGTCACTGGCGAGGCGAACAGTGAGGATCGTGCCGGGCGAGACGGCGTCGAGAAGCGTCAGCGGGACATCAAACACGGCGTCACGCCCCTCGCGGCGGGCAAGCCGCACCACCATTTGTCCTGCGGAGACGAATTCTCCAGGCTCGGCCCCGACTGCAGTGACGGTACCCGGCGCATCGGCGCTCAGTACCGTGAAGCCGAGGCGGTCTTCGGCCGTCCGCAATTGGGCTTCGGCCGCTTCGACGCCTGCCTGTGCCGCGATGCGGGCCTGTTGTGCCGCTTCGAAATCGGCGCGCGAGACGAGATTGCGCGCGAGGAGATGCGCCTGGCGATCATAATGATTTTGCGCTTGGGTGAGCCGGCCGCGCGCCGCGTTCAAATCGGCACGGGCGGAGCGCAAGGCATTCTGCTCGTCCTGAGGTTCAAGTTCTGCGAGGATCTGGCCGTCCTGCACGAGATCGCCAACTGATACAGGCCGGGTGAGCACGCGGCCGGCAACGCGAAAGCTGATGGCCGCCTGGTCCATGGCCTCGATCTGCCCGGTCATCGAGACAACGGCGCGGGCCGGTGCTTGTTCGACTGTCGCAACCCGTACAGGGCGAATGACCGGTGCCGCTACTTCGGCTTCTTCCGAACAGCCGGAAAGCAGCATGATGATCGCAAGCGGTCCGAAGAAGCGCTGCCACGTGCCGGTCGTCACGATGCCGATCCCGGCACGAGATTGCGGCGGGCCAGCGCCATCACGATGTAGGCGACGCCGGCAAAGGCGAGCGCCAGGCCCGCCATGGGTCCCGGTTCCTCGATCCGCTCGAAGGGAAACTTGAAGATCAACATGCCGCCGATCACCAGTGATGCGACGCCTGCGAGTGCCAAGACGAGCCAGCCGCCCTGCGGCTTGATCTTGATGCCGCAGCCGATCTGTCCGATGCCCTGCGCGAGAAGAACAATCGCGACGGCCAGCGTCATGGCTGCCGCACCCTTCAGCGGGCTGAGATAGATCAGGATGCCGCCGGCCGCTTCGGCGGCCCCTTTGAGCAATTCCCAATAATATCCGTGCTCGCCGCGAATGGTGATCGCGTGAATGACGGTCGCGCCGCCGGCAATGACGAGAACGGCGCCAAGAATGGTGCTGGTCGCGAAGTTCGAATGATCCGGCAGCAAGATCGCGGCGATACCGGTCAGGATCAGTATTATGCCGAGCGCGAAATATCCGACCCAGCTGGCGCGTAATTCCGCCGCCGAGCGTCCGATGCCGAGGGACCGAATCACGCGATTCGATCCAAATTCGATTCAGATCGATGAGAGATGCAGCGCAGATCTGAAACCGCGCATGCCGGCCTTGCGGTCGTCATCATCATATGCCCCCGTGAAGTGCAGCATTTGCGGTGCCGCACTTTGATTTCAACCTACGCGCGCAGTCCGTCGCGCACAAGCCCGATTGCCGGCCGCGTTCAGAAACGCCAGATCAAGGGCACGTAAAATGTCGCGACGATGAAGAACCAGATCAACAAGGGCAAGCCGAGCTTCCAATAGTCGCTGAACACATAGCCGCCCGGACCCATGACCATCAGATTGGTTGGAGTCGCGATTGGAGTGAGGAAGGATGCGGCGGCCGCGATTGCGGTGCTCATGAGAACCGGACGTGGCGAAACGCCAAGTGCCGTTGCTGCCGCTACGCCGATGGGAATGACGATCAAAGCGGTCGCGGTATTGCTGATCAATTGCCCGAGAACTGCGGTGAGTATGAACAGCCCGGCAAGAAGCGCCACGGGACCCATGTCACCGACGATGCTGACCAGACCTTTGGCCATCAATTCCGCGGCGCCGGTTTCCTGCATGGCGGTTGAAAGCGGCATCATCGCTGCGACCATCACGACGGTCGTCCAATTGATGGCGCGATAGGACTGCTCGACGTCCATGATGCCCGACAAGATGATCGCGCCCGCTGCGAGGAGGCCCGCGATGGCTGGCGGCACGATGCCAGTCGCCAGCAGCACGACCATGACGAGTAGAACAATGATCGCCTGCTTGGCGCCCGGTCCCATGGGCAGTGCCTGGCGGCGAATCAATTCCGGTGAATTCACCACCAGCACATTCGGATCATTGAGGTGAACGTCAAGCGCCCTCCAGGTGCCCTGCAACAACATCGTGTCGCCAGCCTGCAAGGTCGTAGTGCCAGGGCCTAGATCATTGCCAGCGCGCTGCACGGCAAGTACGACGAGATCGCCGCTCTCCGTTACCATGCCGGGAAAGGCCTCTTTGCCAATCATTCCCGAGCGCGGCGGCAAGACCACCTCGGCAAGCCCTGAACTGCGGTTGAAGAGTGTGTCCTGGCCTTCAGCGACTTCCCCTTCCTCGCGGAAGGCAAGATGCGTGCGGGCCGCAAAAGTTGCAGCCTCTTCCGCGTCACCCTTAAGAACCACGTAATCGCCGGCCTGGATCGTGTCGCGCCGCAAGGGCGAACCCGAAGCGCCCTCTTGCAATGAGACGAGTTGAAGGCCCGGATGCGCGGCAAGGTCGATCGCCTTGTCACGTGCGCCGCCGACGAGCGGCGACGTTGCCTTGACCCGCAAGCGAAAGATACCGCGCGCCAGGCCATATTGCTCGACCAAGGCTTGTGCGTGCTTGCTGAGATCGGCCGGCATCGTCGCGCCATTTCGATCGGGCAAAAGGCGCTGACCGAAGAGGATGATGATCGCCATCGTACCGAGGAGAAGTGGAATGCCGGCAAGCGCGAACTCGAAAAATCCAAAAGGAGCGAGCCCTGCATCAGCGGAAGCTTCGGAGACAAGTACGTTCACCGGCGTGCCGGTCAAGGCTAGCATCGAGCCCGCATGCGCCGCGAAGACCAGCGGCATCAGAAGCTGGGACGCAAAGCGCTTGAGGCGCACCGCCATGACGACGACGACGGGCAGAAGCGCTGCGACGGCACCATTGACGCTGATCAACGCGGTCAAAAGGGCGACGAGCGTCATGGTGAGAACAAGCAGGCGCGTCCGGCTTTCTTCGCCGGCCTTGGCGATGAGCAATTGTCCCGCCCAGGCCGTGACGCCGGTCGATTCAAGCGCTGCGCTGACGATGAATAATGTCGCAATGAAAATCACGGCAGGGTCGCCGAAGCCGGCGAGCGACTGTTGCAAGGTCAAAACGCCCGTCGCGAAGAGCGCCATTGCGACGGCCATTGCGACGATGATGACGGGGAGACGATTCCAGACGAAGAGCACGACGGCGGCGGCAATAATCAGTGCCGTAACTGTAATATCGCTCAAGACCAATTTCCCCCCGGCCAGTTCGACGTCAAGCCATCACTATACCAATCCAGAAGCGAAGCCAATCGCGGCTTCGACGACAAGTTGTGTCAGCGCTCGGTTGCCAGATGCTGCTTCAATCGGGTGATTTCTTCAGGCGGCCAATCGCGAATATCAACAACCGCGATCCATGCATCGATGTAATGCGCTGGGGCGAAGACATGGCCGAAGCCGACCGGCGCGCTGGTTGCGAGAGCGGTGTCGACGGCGATTTGCAGCGCTGTGACGATCGGATACCAGGTGAGTTCCGGCGAAACATCGGGACCGCGCGGGTTGAGCCATTGCGGGGGACGATAGAAATCGTGATAGTCGAAAAACGTGATGGCATCGCTTGCATATTGAAGATAGACAACGCGCATCGGGCCCCATGGCGTGCCTTCCGGGAGTTTCGTACCGTCCTGATTCATGAAGCGCACGAACGCGCCGTCGCGAACTGTCGGTAGCCAAGCGGGAGAACCCGGATTTCGCCCTTCGGTCAGGGAATGCCACAAGCGGCTCGGATAGGGAGGCCCGCTCCACAGCGCGCCATTATAAGGATCGCCCAGCACTTCGAACAATTCCGTCGATTGTTCTGAGTTCATCGCGCCAAGACTCAAGCCATGCAGATAGAGCCGGGGACGCTTGTCCTTCGGCAGGGCCGACCAATAGCTATAGATTTCCGAAAACAGGGCCCGTGCCGAATCGGCACCATATTGAGGATCGACAAACAGCGTGAGCGGGCTTGAGAGATAGGAATACTGCATCGCTACGCTCGCCACATCGCCGCGCTGCAGATATTCGAGGCTGTTGATGGCAGCGGGATCGACCCAACCGGTCCCGGTTGGCGTGATGATGACGAGGATGGAGCGATCGAAGCCGCCGACCCGCTTCAATTCCTCAAGCGCCAGTCTCGCGCGCTCTTGGGGGTTCTCTGCCGAGCGCAGGCCGACATAAACGCGGATCGGTTCTTTTGCCACGCCGCCAAGGAAGGTCTCGAGCTCGGAACGTGAAGGTCCCGCGGCAATGAACTCGCGGCCCGCCCGTCCCAGTTCCTCCCAATTGAGCAAGGACGTGGTGCTGCCGGTCTTTCCCGCCGCCGGCTCTTCGCGATCCACTTCGATGAGCGCGTCGAACTTGGCGAATGAAGCATCTGCTGAATGAAGTGCGAACCGGAGCAGGAAGCCGTTGATGATCGACCAGAAGAGGATGATCGCGATCGTGATGCCGAGCACATTGGCAAGCCGCCGCGGCATCAGGTGGCGAAGTCTATTACTTGCGGCATGGATAGTGAGCCGGAACAGCTTGCCTACGAGGAAAAGTACGGCGAAACTTGCAAGTGCAATCAAGCCGACCTCGATCGGCCCGGCACTGTCGATCGGCTCCATCTTCATCAGGGTACGGATCGAGTTCTGCCATTCTGTCGCCTTCCAAAGGAAGACCATGGCGGTGATAGCGCAGATCAAGACGGCGATGATTTTGAGGACACGCCAGGCGCCGCGGCGCAGTTGCGGCAATTCGGCATACTGCCAAAGCCATTCGAGCCCCGCACCCATGGCATAGCCAATGGCAAAAGAGAGGCCCGAGAGCGCGCCCTGAACGACAATCGTACGCGGCAGCAGGCTCGGCGTGAGAGAGGCGGCAAAGAACAGCGTTCCGAGCAGGATCCCGATTATCGAGAGAGAGGGCCAAAACTTGATTGGCCACGATCGTTTCTTGCGGGCGGAAGAGGCTGGTGTCGGGGCCGATTTGCCGTCGGTTGTCATGCTTATCCTTTTTCCTAGAGACGCACTCAACGGAACTTTGGATCACACCTCAAGCGCTTGTAGCGCCGCGATACCTTAGGAGAAAATCAATACGGGGTCGTCGAGCGCTATTGCTGGCAAGCGATCCTTGTCGATCCAATAATCATGGCTGTGCTGCCATTCGGGCTTGCTGCCGCGCCTGGGCAAGAGGTGCGTTCCGCGCATGATATAATTCGGATTGAAATTATCCGGCTCGACCCAAGGGCCGATCGGCATGTCCTCGTCTTCCGGCCGCAGCCTTGGCTCGACGCGCTTGAGCCCCCGTTGATCCATGTGGTTGAGGACCCGGCACACGACATCCGAAACCAAATCGACGCGCAAAGTCCAGCTTGAGCGGATATACCCGAATATCCACGCGAGGTTGGGGACACCGGCGAACATCATGCCGTGATAGGAGACGGTATCCGATAGTTTGACCAGCTTGCCGTCGATTGCGAAGGAGATGTCACCAAAAGAGCAGAGATTGAGTCCCGTCGCCGTGACGATGACATCGGCTTTCAATTCTTGTCCCGATTTTAGCCGGATGCCAGCGGCCGTGAAGCGCTCGATCTCGCCGGTAGCGACGGATGCTTTGCCTGTGCGGATCGCCTCCAGCAGATCGCCATCCGGGATGAATGCGAGGCGCTGCTGCCAGGGGCGATAGTTCGGCCTAAAGTGGGTATCAACGTCATAATCATCGCCGAGCCGCGTACGAATGTCGGCGATCAGCTCTTCGGCAACCTTGTCGGGCTCGGTCCTGATCCGGGCCATGAAATCGGCATCGTCGCGAAGAAATTTGCGTCGTGCGATCTCGTGAATCCAGGTTTCGTCGATACCGAGGCGTCGCAGTTCATCGGCTATCGGCAGCGTGTTGGTTCCCGAGAAGTAGTAGGTCGGCGAACGCTGGAGCATTGTCACGTGACGGCATTGCGTTGCAAGCGCCGGGATGATGGTCGCGGCCGTCGCGCCCGAGCCGATGACGAGAATGTCCTTGGAAGAGCAATCGAGATTTTCCGGCCACGATTGCGGATGCACGACAAGACCCGCAAAATCATCCGTTCCGGGCCAGGCGGGAGTGTACCCCTCTGAGTGGCGGTAGTAGCCCTGGCACATGAAAAGAAAACCAGCCGAGAACTGCCGTTGAGTTCCATTCGCCCTGTTTGTTGCGGTTATGGTCCAGAGATTGTGATCGCTGGACCAACTCGCATCGCTCACCCGATGCTGATACCGAATGTTGTCGGCCAGGCCACTCTCGTCGATGACTTCTGCCAGATAGGCCAAGATCTTTGGAGCTGTGGCGATCGGCGGCCCAATCCACGGTTTGAATCGATAGCCATAGGTGTAGAGGTCGCTGTCTGAACGGATGCCGGGAAACCTGTGCGTATGCCACGTGCCGCCGAAGCTGGCGTGATCATCGAGAATGACGAAGCTTCGGTTGGTGCATTGCGTTCTCAGATGGCAGGCAGCGCCAAGACCGGAGACGCCCGCCCCGACAATCAGGACATCAAAATGCTCCATGGCAGTTCCGCCCCTTTCCCCTCTGGACTTTCGGAACCAAGTCCCGAAAGTAGTGAGGGATATGCCAGCGGATGGCAAGGCGCACGCGGGCGGAGACGAAGCGAGAGCGTCGAACGGGTCTCGACCAACGGCAATTGGTTCAATAAGTTCTGTGGCGTTGGGTGGGAGATCGCAACATGGCGTCAGTCGACGTTATCGACGTTCGCAAGGCATACGGGATTCATGAAGTCATTCATGGCGTCTCGATTGGCATTGCGGACGGAGAATTTGTCATTCTTGTCGGTCCTTCCGGCTGCGGGAAGTCGACGCTTCTGCGCATGGTTGCGGGCCTTGAGCCAATCACCGTGGGAGACATTCGGATCGGCACGCAGATCGTCAACGACCTGCCGCCTAAGGATCGCGATATCGCGATGGTTTTCCAGAATTATGCGCTTTATCCGCACAAGACGGTCGCGGAGAACATGGGCTTCGCCTTGAAGCTCCGCCGCACGCCGAAAACCGAGATCGAGGCGCGGGTTCGCCGCGCCGCGGAAATCCTTGATCTTGTCCCCTATCTCTCTCGCTATCCGCGACAGCTCTCGGGCGGCCAGCGCCAGCGCGTCGCCATGGGTCGGGCCATCGTGCGCGATCCGGCGGTCTTTCTCTTCGACGAGCCATTGTCCAATCTCGATGCGAAGTTGCGTGTTGCCATGCGCGCCGAGATCAAGGAACTGCACCAGCGCCTCAAAACCACCACTGTCTATGTCACGCATGATCAGGTCGAGGCGATGACCATGGCCGACCGTATCGTCGTGATGAATGACGGCATCGTCGAGCAGGCGGGCTCCCCACTCGATCTCTATGATCGGCCAGCAAATGTCTTTGTCGCAGGCTTCATCGGCTCGCCGGCCATGAATCTTCTCAAAGGAAAGGTGAGCGTGAACGGTAAGCCAAGCTTCGTCACGGATGGCGGGGTTTCATTGCCGCTTGTGGATGCGCCCGCCAACAGCGACGGCAAGCCCGCCATCTACGGGATCAGGCCCGAGCATTTCACGCTCGCCAATAATGGTCTGGCGGCCGAAATATCGGTGATCGAGCCGACCGGATCGGAAACGCAGGTCTTTGCCAAGCTCGGCGGCGAGAAGATTGTCGGCGTCTTTCGCGAGCGGATCGCGACCAAGCCGGGAGAAATGCTGCCGATCGCGCCGACACCCGGGTCGGTCCATCTTTTCGATCAGGCTTCCGGCAACCGTCTCAATTAAATTCGTGCATCCGAGGCCTGCGGTGACGTGCCTGCAGGTCCTCCCGTGCGCCTTCGACCAAGCTCCGAAATGACCCTGCCAAAATCTCCCCTCACGCTCGTGACGTGGCTCCCGCACCGCAACACGAATTGGCTGCGAGCGCGGCGGAGTGGATTGATTGACACGTAACGAAGCTCCAGCATGCTGACATGTTGCACATGAACAATTGCCTCAGCGCCGCTCAAGACAAAGTTCGCGGGTTCATGTGGTCAATGGCTGTTCGGTCTGGGGTGCATTCCTGCGGATCGTGTTGCCGATCGCTCTGCCGGGAATGGTCGCGGCTTTCATCCTGTCGGTGATCCTGTGCTGGAACGAGTATTTCTTCGCCGCACTTCTCACCAGCACGAATGCGAAGACGCTTCCCGTCATGGTTGCCAGTCAAACCGGCTCGCAAGGCATCAGCTGGTGGTCCATGGCGGCCCTGTCCACAGCGGCCATCGCTCCTTCGATCCTTATCGGGATTTTCCTCGAGCGCTATATCGTCAAGGGCTTGACTGCCGGCTCCGTGAAGTGAGCCGGGCGATCACCTCGCCAGAAGGGTAAGAAAGATTCGGTCTGCGCGAGCGCAGCTTGCCGAATGGGTGAAGTCGCTATTGGCCGCTTGCCAGGCCGGGCCTTTCGGCTCCATCTTGAAGATAGTGAGTGGAGGAACAGCAGGTGGCGAGACCGCGTTGCGCTCCCAGGGCCGCATGGGCGGTTGTCATCTTCTTATCAACGGCGATGGCGGCCGAAGCCGATAGCCCCACCGGAGATGCCATAACATCCGGACAATCCGATTTCGCAGCGCTGTGCTCGCCATGCCATGGCGAGAACGCCACTGGCGACGGGCCCGCGGCAGCCGGTCTGGCCCACAAGCCGGCCGACCTTACTCACATTACGAGAAATCACGGCGGACAGTTTCCCGACAGCCTCATCTTCGAGACAATCGAAGGCCTCAATATGCCCTCATCACACGGCACGCGAGAAATGCCGGTCTGGGGCGATGTTTTCGTTGGCGAGGCGGTCGGCAACAGCGTTTCCCTCGCCGAAGCCAAGAAAGCGGGCGATGAGGCGCGCAAGCGCATCGAGGCGCTTGTCCTCTATCTCAAATCGATCCAGGCCAAAGACTGACGCCGCAAGTCGCGGTCGCTCAATGGAGACGTATCAATGATCATGAAGTTCGACCATGTCACGATCGTGGTTAGCGATCTTGCGGCGGCGCGACGCTTCTTCACGCTGCTCGGATTCACGGAAAAGATGGCTGTGATTATCTCGGGACCGGAGATGGACAATTATATGGGCATGCCGGGACTCGAGGCGGATCACGTGACATTGGCGATCGAGAATCCGCATACGGAAGTGCAACTGCTGCACTACCATCATCCGGAGGCGATCGGCGATCCGAATATCAGGAAGCTCAACAAGATCGGTTTCAATCACATCTGCTTTTCGGCCGACGATCTCGAGGCCGAGATCGCCCGGCTCACCGCGGCGGGCATCAAGTTGCGCAACCGGATGATGGATTTCCACAGGCGCAAGCTTGTCTTTCTGGAAGGACCTGAGGGCATTACTGTCGAATTAGCGCAGTGGCACTAGCGGCGGCGCGACAAATGCGCCCATTCTTTTGAGCGACCTCGAGTTTTGCGCCTGTAACCTTACGTTGCGTCTTGTTTAATGGCTAACGTTGGAGCATCCTCGCCCGGGAGTGGGGAGGAATGGGATGCGCTTACAGAATCTTGTGCTTGGTACCATGGTGATGCTGGCGGGCTGCGCCACGATGGTCAAGGGGACGAGCCAGCAGATTTCCCTCGATACCCCGGGTTTTCCCGGTGCGGAATGCACCTTGCGTTCAAAGGATTTTGGCACCCGGAAAGTGGTGACGCCGGCTAATTTCGAATTGCCAAAATCGAAATACGATATCGCGGTCGAATGCCGGAAAGGCTGCGCCCGCGGCGCCGGTACAATTGCCTCAAATCTCGAAGGCATGACGGCTGGCAATATCGTGGCTGGCGGCGTCGTCGGCTTCGGCGTTGATGCGGCGACCGGGGCCATGAACAAGTATAATGTGAACAATCAGATCGCCATGTCGCAAGGAGCATGCTGAGCGATCCGAAGAGTAGTTTACTTCGGTCACAGTCTTGACCTGAATCAGGGTGATTGCTTTCCCAGTGGCTTCGCGTTAGGGGACGCAGTCTTTGCAGGGTGTGATGTCTGAAGCAGTGTTACGGGGGCGCAGTGCCGGCGGCTTAATTGCCGGTTTGATGGCATTGCTTTTGGTTATAACGGCCACGGGGTGCGCCGGTAACCAGCCAAGATTGGATGCAGCGCCCGACAATGTCTATGCAACGCCGGTCGGCTTCAGAGGCATTCGCTATTGGGGCGACTCCGAACTCAAGAAACTTGACCAAGCTATTGCCGAGCGGCGCGACCAACTCGCCCAGGCGGCGAAGACCGACCCTACTATCAATCTCAAACATGCCGATTATCTCGCTATCTCTGGCGGCGGCAGCAATGGCGCCTATGGCGCGGGATTGCTCGTGGGATGGACGGCCAAGGGCAACAGGCCACGCTTTGAAGTCGTCACTGGAATCAGCACCGGCTCACTGAGCGCCCCCTTCGCTTTCCTCGGTCCCGCCTATGATGCGCAGCTCACCAAGATCTATACCGACATCGACACCAAGGACGTCCTGACAAAGAAGGGCCCATTGCAAGGTCTGTTCGGAGAGTCGATGGCCGACAATGCGCCGCTCAAGAAGCTGGTTGCGCATTATGTGACGCCGCAGCTTCTTGATGCCATTGCGGCGGAGCGCGCAAAAGGGCGACGGCTCTTCGTTGGCACCACCAACATCGACGCACAGCGCCCCGTGGTGTGGGACATGACGGCGATCGCGGCGAGCGAAAACCCCGAGAAGCTTGCGCTGTTCCGCAACGTGCTGGTGGCGAGTGCGGCCATACCGGGCGTGTTTCCGCCCGAGATGATCAAGGTCACGGCGGAAGGCCGTCTTTTCGAGGAAATGCATGTCGACGGGGGAACGGCCACGCAAGTCTTCCTCATGCCTACCGGCAATTCATTGCGCGATGTCGACAAGGCGCTCGGCCATGCCCGTACGCGTTCAGTCTATATCATCCGCAACGGAACCTTCGCGCCAAAGTACAAGAAGACGGACGCCTCGACGCTTGCCATCGCGGCGCGCTCGATCGATACGCTGATCCTCAACCAAGGCATCGGCGATATCTATCGCATGTATGCGCAGTCAGAGCGTGACCACACGGATTTCAACGTCGCATCGATCCCGCCTGACTTCAACGCACCCAACAAGAGCGCATTCGACCCGGTCTATATGCGTGCGCTGTACAAGGAAGGCTATAAGGAGATCTTGGCCGGCAAGGCTTGGCAAAAGGTGCCGCCCGGCTATAGGGAATAGGTGGCGGCGGAACTCGTCTGATACCCAGAGGTTCAAGGCGATGAAGCGAAGTTCTGGCTTGATGGTTGTGGCCCTCGCGGCGCTCATGCTGGCAGGAGAGTCGGCATGGATCGGCAGTACCGGGCAGACCGAAGCGGCTCAGACGACCACGAAAAAAACTTCCACGAAAAAACCCGTGAAGAAAAAAGCGCCGCCGAAAAAGAGCTATTGCGGCTATCCGGCGCCGCCGCTTCCGGTCGGCATGTCGGATTTCTGCGCCAGGGAGTATGACCTCTTTTGCCGGCGCGGGGTCGGCTGCAACCAGTATGGCCGCTAGCCGGTGATTAGGTTCGAGAACTTTTCGAGATTGACCATGGGGTGACAATGTTCTTGTCCAGCCTCTCGTATTAACGCTCAAATTAGCCGATGCGGCTGCATTCATCCATGAAACCGCCGCATTACTGAGACTACGCAGAATGCAGGTTGAAGAGCCGCCCTCAATGAGCGGTTGAAATGGGAAGTCGAGCTCATGAAGAGAAATATGCTGGTCGGCATTGCTGGCCTCGCCGCTGCCCTGATGGTTGTCGCCCACGGTCCGGGCTGGACGGGACAGGCTCTTGCTCAGACACAGGACACGGCCACCGCGACGACCGAAGCGGTAGCCGCGCCGGAGCCGCTCTCGGACGACGACATGGAAATCCTGGTGGCGCGCATCGCGCTCTATCCGGACGAACTTGTTGCCGCCATTGTCGCGGCCTCGCTCTATCCGGTCGAGATCGTCCAGGCGCAACGCTATCTCGACAAGCTCAAGACCAAACCCGACCTCAAGCCGGACAGCGAATGGGACGGCAGCGTCATCTCGCTCCTCAACTATCCCGAGGTCGTCAAGATGATGAGCGACGATCTCGATTGGACCGAGTCTCTGGGCGAGGTCGCGGCCAATCAACAGAAGGACATGCTGGAAGCGATTCAGCAATTGCGCGACAAGGCGGTCGCGCAGGGCGTGCTCAAGTCCGACGAGAAGACGACGGTCACCCAGGAGAGCGGCAATGTCGTGATCCAACCTGCGGTCGCCGAGAAAGTCTATATCCCGGTCTATGAACCGCAAATGCTCTATGAGCCGGATTACGTTCCGGTGCCCATCACCTATTATCCGGAATATTACCCCTCCTACTACTACCCAACCGCCCCGTACTTTGCCGGCTTCGTCACCGGCGCGATCTGGGGTGCGGCGATCGATTGGAACGACTGGGGCATCTGGGGCGGTAATGGAAATTGGGGCAATGATATCGATATCAATTGCCGCAACTGCTTCAACGACAGGGATTTCAACGGCAACATCAAGTGGAACGATGTCGATTGGAACAAGGTCGATCGCAACAAGATCTCCTTCGACAAGAACCAGTTCAACAAGATCAATCATAACGACATTCGCCGCGGCCTCGAAGGCAATGACCGCAACAACCTCAAGAACAAGGCCGGCGACCTGAACCGGAATCAACCGGCCTTCAGCCAGAAGGGCAACAAGCAGACCAAGGATGTGCGCAAGAGCACGCTCGAGGGTTTGCAGAAACAAGACAAGCAGGCGAAGGCCGGCGGCAAGGATGCAATGCGCCCGGCACAGGGTGCCGGAAACAAACCCGCGCAGCGTCCATCCACGGGCCAGGCCAACCGTCCGGCAGGCAACAAGAAGCCAGCCGCGAAGAAACCCGCCGCCAGGCAAGATGTAAGGCCGAAAAATCCTTCGCCGATGGGCGATATCGACCGCGGCCAGAGGGCCAAGCAATACTCCAACCGCGGCGGCAACAGCATGGGTGGCGGAATGAACCGTGGCGGCGGCGGAGCTCCGAAAGTCTATCGCCGTCCCAGCGGTGGCGGCGGTGGCCGTGGCGGCGGCGGCGGCCGTGGTGGCAGGCGATAGGGAGGCAACGATGAAACTCAATCACATTATCGGTAGTATGCTCATCGGCGCCAGCATCCTGTTTGCGCCTCTGTCTCAGTCCCCTGCATGGGCAGAAGCGGAGTATGGCTTCGAGAAGTATATCGGCGCGGAGCCGGAAGCCTTCGCCGATCCGGCGGCGGCAATCGCCGAATTCAAAGCCAAACTTGCCGCCAATGATTTCGACGGCACTGCCAAGCTCCTCGGGCTTGATCCCGTAAAGCTCGCCACGGCCGAGAACATCAAGGAGAACTTCGAAGCGATTCGCCAGCGCGCCGCGAAGCTCTTCAGCGTCGAAGAGGACGGCGATCAGAGAATCCTGCTGCTCGGCAATGAGGTCTGGCCATTCCCCTTCCCATTGCGGAAAGGCAAGGATGGGAAATGGGCCTTCGATACCGTGGCCGGACTCGAAGAGATCGTCAACCGTCGGATCGGTGAGAACGAGACCGAAATCATCGACACGATGCGTGCCTATGTCGAAGCGCAACGCGATTATGCGATGGAAGATCGCGATGCCGACGGCGTCCTTGAATACGCACAAAAGCTGGTGAGTTCCGAAGGAAAGACCGACGGGCTCTATTGGCCGATGGAGCAGGGCGATGGCGACAGCCCGGCCGGCGCTTTTGTCAGCGAGCAGCAATTGCGCAAGGCCAAGGAGAAGGGCGATGGCTATTTCGGCTATCACTTCCGGATCTTGCGTGCGCAAGGCGAGAATATTGCCGGTGGCCGCTACGACTATGTGATCAACGGCAATATGATTGCAGGCTTCGGATTGATTGCCTGGCCGGCCAAATATGGCGAGTCGGGCGTCAAGACCTTCGTCGTCAATCAGGCCGGCATTGTCTATGAAAAGGACTTGGGACCCAAGACAGACGCGGTCGTGCGCGATATTGCGCGCTTCAACCCAGACAAGACATGGGACATCGTGAATGACTGACGGCTTGCCTTCGAAGCTTCTGCTCTCGCGCCGCTCGCTGATCATGGGTGCTGCGGCAGGTGTGTTTGCTACGCCGGCACTTGCGGATCAGTCCGACGATCCCTTCACCTTGCCGCCTTTCGACGAAAACAAATTGCCACCGGATTTCCGCCGTGCTGTCGTACCTTACAATGGACGCCACTGGCCCGGCACGATCATCGTCGACACCCAGGCGCGCCAGCTTTACCTCGTCCTCGATAACAAGAAAGCGATCCGCTATGGCTGCGCGGTGGGACGCGACGGTTTTCGCTGGGCGGGGCTTGCCGATGTCGGGCGCAAGGTCATGTGGCCGCGCTGGACGCCGCCAAAATCGATGATCGCGCGCAATCCGGAAAAGGCGAAATGGGCAAACGGCATGCCGGGCGGTCCTGCGAACCCGCTCGGGGCGCGCGCGCTTTATCTTTTCCAGAACGGCAATGACACGCTTTATCGCATCCACGGCACCAACGAGCCGATGTCGATCGGCAAATTCGCCTCCTCCGGCTGCATCCGCATGGTCAATCAGGATGTGATCGATCTCTATCGGCGCGCGCCCATCGGGTCGCGGGTCATTGTCATGGCCGAAGGCGCGTAAGGCGCAAGAGCGTCGAATGTTTCCGCAATTTGCCGCCTTGCTCGCCAAGCCCTTTCTCAAGGCGATTCCGGTCAATCCGGACGTGAAGGACAAGTTCAAGTCGCTCGCCAAGGCATTGACCGGCAAGTCGGACGAGGCCTGGATCGCGGTGGCGCGCCAGCAGGTCACGCTGCCTTTTGCGGAGGCGAACGATGCCCTGTCGCAATTGCCGAGCCGTGGGGAAGCGATACTCGATGGCAAGCCCGTGTCGTGGGTTGAATTCGACTGGCCCGGAGAATGCGGCCTCGCCGATTGCCGGGTCAGGGACGTGCGATGGCGCTTCTATCGCAATGGACTGATCAGCCTTGCCGCCGAACTCAGCAAGGATGCTGGCGGCCTCGATATGAGCGATCTCCTCGGCCATCAGATCGCCTTACGCGACAAGACCGGCTTTTTGATCGGCATCTGGGCGGCCGCCTTTGTGGTTCCCAAACACGCCAAACAGCGGGCCTTCCAGGCCTCCGCTGTGGACGAGCATTTGCCGCTCAAGTTGCATTTCGACGACCTCGATGCAGCCCAAACCGGCACCTGGTTCCGCATTTAGCTGCTGAGTGCCGGCAAGCCCGGTCCCAAAAATCCTCTTCTTTTGCGGCGCACAAAGTGCTGAAATGCCGCGCGTATCAACACAGAAGGCCGTATCCGTCCGGGTCGGCGCCCCATTTTGCAGGGCTTGTCCGGGCGCGACGGCCCAATCGACAGAGGAGGGGCAGCGCCCATGTTCGGGAAACTCATCACGAAATTCATGGCGGCTACGGCCGTCGTCTTCGGCCTCACATATGCCGCGACCGCCAATGCCGGCGAATTGCGGCTCGGCATGACGACCTGGGTCGGCTACGGGCCGATGTTCCTGGCGCGCGACAAGGGCTTCTTCAAGGAAAACGGGCTCGATGTCGATTTGCAGATCATCGAGGACGCCGCCCTCTATATGGCAGCGGTTGCCGCCGGCAAGCTCGACGGCAATGCCTCGACAATCGATGAGATCATGAAATACCGCTCGCCCGATTTCTGCTTCAAGGCGGTGGTGGCGCTTGATGACAGCCATGGCGGCGACGGCGTGCTCGTCCAGAAGGACGTCAATTCCCTCAAGGATCTCAAGGGCAAGGCCGTCGGCATGAACGAGGGTTCGGTCTCGCAATTCTGGTTCAACATCCTGCTCAAGCGCGAGGGCATGACGGAGAAGGACCTTGAGATCACCAACATGACGGCAGACGATGCGGCGGCGGCCTTCATCGCCGGTCAGATCCCTGCAGCCGTCACCTGGGAGCCGCACTTGACCTTGGTGCGCACCAAGGATCAGGGCAAGGTGCTGATCGATTCATCGTCGACGCCCGGCCTGATCGTCGATGTCGTGTCGCTGACCTGCGACTACATCGACAAGAACCCCAAGGATGTCGAAGCCTTCGTCAAGGGCCTCTACAAGGCGGTCGACTTCATCAAGACCAATCCGGACGAAGCCTATGCCATCATGGCCAAGGGCGTCGGCGGCTATCTTGAGAAGCCGGAAGATTTCGCCGCGGCCGCAAAAGGCGTCAACTTCTACGACCAGGCGCGCAACATCGAATTCTTCGGGACGCCGGAGAAGGGCGAAGCGGCCGATCTCATCAAGCTTGGCGATGAAATCTGGGGCAGCTTCCAGAAGCTCAAGATGAAGGTCGATTACAACACGCTGGTCGACACCCAGTTCATCCAGCCCAAGTAATAATCGGATAGCCACATGCCATGCGGAGACACTGTGCTCCGCATGGCGTTCTTCACGGTCCAGGATGCCGTCGCGCCGTTCTCTCTGGCATAGACTCACCACTCCCTATGGCGAGATTCCGACCGGGTTGGCGATTGCGGCCGGTTGCGCCGTGTGGATCATCGTCCTCGGTGTCTGGGCAATCGCCTCCTACGGCAAATATGTCGCCGACATGTTCCTGCCGGTGCCGGATGCGGTCGTTACGCGCTTCTTCACCCTTGCCGCCGACGGCAGCCTGTGGGTTCACGTCTGGGCGAGCGTCAAGGTCGTGTTCCTGGGTTTCATCATATCGGCGGCGGTCTCGGTGCCGCTTGGCCTTTACATGGGCACCTTCCGGATCGTCCAGGCAGCGCTCGAGCCGCTCGTCAATTTTATCCGCTATCTGCCCGTCACTTCGCTTGTCCCGCTCTTCATCCTGTGGATCGGTATCGGTATCGAGCAGCGTGTTACCGTCATCATCTTTGGCACTTTCTTCCAGCAACTCGTGATGATCGCCGATGTCGCGAGCGGTGTTTCGCGCGATCTCGTCAATGCCTCCTACACGCTTGGGACAAAGCGGACCGAAGCGATCTGGCATGTGATCTTCCCCGCCGCCTTGCCCGGCATCCTCGATACGCTGCGCGTCACCATGGGCTGGGCCTGGACCTATCTCGTCGTTGCCGAGCTGGTCGCCGCCAATAGCGGGCTTGGATTTATCTCGCTCAAGGCGATGCGCGGCTTCCAGGTCGATATAATTTTTCTCGCCATCGCGCTCATCGGTATCCTCGGATTGTTGACCGATCTCGGTTTCCGCCTGCTCAAGCGATGGGTCGCGCCATGGGCGAGCTGAGCGCGTCAAAGCCTGTGGAGACGGGCGGCCAGGGAAGCCTTTCGGTACGTGAAGTATCACTCATCTATCATGGAAGGCGCGGTGATGTTCAGGCGCTCGACAAAGTCGCGTTTGATATCCGGCCCAATGAATTCACCGTCATTGTCGGGCCTTCGGGTTGCGGCAAGTCGAGCTTCCTTTATCTGGCGGCCGGGCTTGCGGAAGTGACGAGCGGCGAGATCCTGGTCAATGACCGGCGTGTCGAAGGTCCGGGGCGGGATCGCGGCATGGTGTTCCAGTCCTATACGCTGTTTCCCTGGCTTACCGTCCGCCAGAATGTCGAATATGGTCCGCGACGGGCCGGCATCGAGGCCGCCAAGAGACGCGAAATCTCCGAGCATTATTTGGGCGAGATCGGCCTCACCGCCTTCGCCGATCATTACCCGAAGCAGCTTTCAGGCGGCATGATGCAGCGCGTGGCCATTGCGCGCGCACTGGCCAACAATCCCGACATCCTGTTGATGGATGAGCCTTTCGGCGCGCTCGACAGTCAGACCAGGCGCACCATGCAGAAATTGCTGCTGCGGGTGTGGGAGCATTCGCACAAGACGGTCGCCTTCGTCACCCACGACATCGACGAGGCGATCCTGCTTGGCGATCGCGTGCTCGTCATGACCGCGCGGCCCGGGCGCATCAAGGCGGATATCCCGATTGCCATCCCGCGGCCGCGCGATCCGGAGATCACGCTCGAGCCCGAATTCATCGCGCTTAAGCGCCAGATCATTGACCAGTTGCGCGACGAGATCGACGAAGGGCATTAGTCAAGCTGCGATCTGGTTGAATCGTCCGCCCTCCATACTTGAAGTCGTCCGTACACGAACGTTTTGCTCCTCACCTGCCCTGATTTAATCCGGGGCAGGTGAGGGGCAGAACCACCAACCACCGTCATCCCGGCAAAAGCTCGGACCCATCTTTCCGGCTACGGAGCATCTTCCCTCTCCCCTTGCGGGAGAGGGTGCCCCGGACTTGATCCCGGGCGGGTGAGGGGTAGAACCACCAACCCCGTCATCCCGGCGAAAGCCGGGACCCATCTTTCACCGTGATGGGTCGCCAACAGCCTTCACGCGGATAGTTGGGTCCCGGCTTTCGCCGGGATGACGAAGGGAGGTACCAAAAAATTGGAGGCCACCCGAATTTTATGATTGACACGGTTCGTTTTCTGTTCCATAGAACTGCAATGAACTGG
>JAXMCQ010000023.1:0-91996 GCA_046349315.1 Hyphomicrobiales bacterium
GGCGGGTTGCCCGCTCTACATCGTGCATGTGTCCTGCGAGCAGACCCATGATGCGATCCGGCGCGCCAAGCAGGCCGGCCAGCGCGTCTGGGGCGAGCCTCTTGTTCAGTACCTCGTGCTTGACGACAGCGAGTATCAACACAGGGACTGGGATTATGCAGCAGGCCGCGTGATGTCGCCGCCCTTCCGCAACAAGAGGCACCAGGACACTTTGTGGGCAGGTTTGCAGTCGGGCACTTTGTCGGTCGTCGCCACCGATCACTGCTCCTTCACGATCAAGCAGAAGCGGATGGGGCATAAGAATTTCACGCAGATTCCCAACGGCACCGGCGGGCTTGAAGACCGCATGCCGGTCTTGTGGACGGCGGGCGTCAATACCGGCCGTCTCACCAAGGAGGAGTTCGTTGCCGCGACTTCGGCCAATATCGCGCGCATCCTCAACATGTATCCGAAGAAGGGTGCTGTAATGGCGGGATCGGATGCCGATCTCGTCATCTGGGATCCGAAGGCGACGAAGAAGATCACCGCCAAGAACCAGGTGAGCCGCATCGAATACAATGTGTTCGAAGGCTTCGAATGCACGGGCGCGCCGAAGACGGTGATCTCGCGTGGCAAGAACGCCTGGGAGCAAGGCGACATGCGCGCCAAGGCCGGCGATGGAGATTTCGTGGCGCGCGATGCCAATGCGCCGGTCCATGTCGCCAATGCGATCTGGAAGGGCATCACACAGCCCAAGCCAGTCAAGCGCGTGGAAGTGACGCCGTGAGTTCTGGCTTTCATTGGCCCGACCTTGCAGTCCTCATCGGCCGGATTGTCTTTGCCGGACTGTTTCTGATGGCCCTGAGTTTCAAGTTCATGGACATGAATGCGACGGCCGCCTATATCGCCGCAGCGGGATTTCCGTTTCCACTTTTTCTCGCCTGGATCGCGGCATTCTTTGAACTCGCGCTTTTCGTCTGTCTGCTCACTGGTGCTTTCTTCAGCGAGGCGGCCTTGCTTGCAGGTGTTTATGTTATCTTCCTAGCCTTTGCCTTTCATGGCCCATCGCATTGGCAGGGCAACCAGGCCGAGTTCGGTTTCTTCATCGATCATTTCACGTTCCTCGCGGGATTGCTTTTCGCAGCGGCCTATGGCCCCGGCCGGTATCTGGGGGTACGCTACGGCCTTCTCAGGAGAAACGTAGCCTAGGCGTTTTGCGCGGAACTAAAGCCCAATTGAATCCTCCATCGGCGGGCTTGACCCGCCGATCCAGTCTGGATGGAAGGCTCAAGGCCTGCCGTGGAGAATAAAGAGGCGTCTCGCCAATCCACCTAAAGGCTTCCCCAAACTAAACTCAATTGTCGCTGCACTTCCGGCGCAGCAGTCTCCATCGCATGAAGCGAATGGAGAGCGACATGACAAAGATTGACGGCAAGCGTTTCTCGCGACGGAAACTTTTAAAGACATCGGCCTTCGGCGCCGCGGTGGCGATCGCGGGCCCGACTTATATCCGCTCGGCCTTGAGTTCATCGGGTGAACTCAATCTTCTCAACTGGTCGGATGAGTTTCCGGGCGATGTCATCCCCAATTTCGAGAAGGCGACCGGCATCAAGGTCAATTCGACGCCGTTCTCGCAGAATGAAGAGCAGATCAACAAATTGCAGGCGACCGGAGGCGACGGCTTCGACCTCGTACAGCCGACCCGCGATCGCGCTCCGCAGTTTAAGGAACTCGGCGTGCTGCAGGCCTATGATCTCAACAAGATCAAGAATCTGAGCGCGCTGCAGCCGGCCTTTCTCGAAAGCTCGCAGAGCATCTGGACCTGGGATGGCGGGCTCTATCACCTGCCGCACTTGTGGGGTACCGAAGCGATCTCATGGCGCACCGACAAGTGGAAGGGCGATGCTGAGAAGCTCTCCTATGGCGATCTGTGGAACGAGGACGTCAAAGGCCATGTGCAGGGAAGACCGCATTCGCTGCTCGCCGGCATCGGTCTGTGGCTCGATGCAACCGGCAAGGTTCCGTCAAACCGTTTACTCGATGCTTTCAAGGATCCTGACTCGTTCAAGAAGATCTATGACCAGATCCTTCCGGTGGCGCTCGAGCACAAGGCGTGGATCAAGCAGTTCTGGGATTCGGCCGATAATACGAAGTCGGGCTTCCTCGAAAATGATGTGATCATCGGCCAGACCTGGGACGGCCCGGCGCTCAGCCTCAAGAAGGACGGCAAGCCGATCAATTATCGGGCGCCCGTCGAAGGGGCGATCACCTGGGTCGACGGCTTGTCATTGACCAAGGCGGCGAAGAATGCCGATCAGGTCTATGCCTTCATCGACTATCTTTATACGCCCGAAGTATCAGCCGCCCTGGCGGAAGGCTCAGGCTATAATCCGGTCGTCAAGGGCGCCGATGCCAAGCTCTCGGATGCGGCGAAGAAGAATTTCCAGGACGCCTATCCGGGCGATGCGCTCAAGAATCTGTGGCACCGGCCGCCTGAGCCTTCATGGTTTGCCGAACTGCGCACGCAATATGCGGATAAGTACAAATCAGCCTGAGCTTCTCACTTTCTGCCGCGAAAGGCCCCGCTGCGACGGGGCCTTTTTCGTTTCTTGAGAGGCGCCGGCAACGAAACTATTGCGACGACAAGATATTCCTCACGGGGCCCGATCTATCCTTGATGGTATGAAGACTCATGTCCCGTTGATCGTGGTCATGGCACCGGGACACCTCCCATAACTTGCGCCGTCCCTGTCCCGGGGCGGCGCTTTTTCTTTATAAAACAATGGGTAAGGCGGACGGGGAGGGGAGGCTTGCTTGCGCTGCAGCATGATGGTAATAACTATTAAGTCGATCAAAATAATCAACTTATGGGATCCATGCCATGCGACGCCAATTGCCGCCCCTCAATGCGCTGAAGGCCTTCGAAGCCGCAGCGCGCCATTTGAGCATTTCGCAAGCGGCCAATGAATTGTGCGTCACCCCGGCGGCGATCAGCCATCAGGTCAGGCTTTTAGAAGACCATATCGGCCTGCCGGTCTTCGAACGGAGCGGCCGCAGTCTTGTTCTGACCGATGCGGGGCAGGCGGGGCTCGACTTCATCCGCGACGGCTTTGCGAAGTTCAACGCCGCGATGGACGCGATCGATTCGCTCGGCGAGATCGGCGTGCTGAGCGTCAGCGTGGCGCCGTCCTTCGCGGCGAAGTGGCTGTTGCCGCGGCTCGATTCCTTCCACGAGAAACATGCCGATATCGACGTCCATGTTTCGGCCTCGATGCAGCTCACCGATTTCGCCAAGGATGGAATCGACATTGCCATCCGTTACGGGCCCGGCCGCTATCCCGATCTCGTCAGCGAGAAGCTGCTCGATGAGACCGTGACGCCGGTCTGCAGCCCGGCACTCCTGCAATCATTGGGGACGCCGCGCATCGCCGCCGATCTTTCAAGCTTCGCGCTTCTCCATGACGACAGTCCGGACAATGATCCTTCATGCCCCGATTGGAGCATGTGGCTCAAGGCGGCGGGTGCGAGCGAAATCGATGCCTCGCGAGGGCCCCGCTTCAACCAGGCAAGCCTCGTCATCGAAGCGGCCGTTCTTGGCCGCGGCGTGGCGCTCGCCAAATACGCGCTGGCCGAGGCCGACATCAAGGCCGGGCGCCTCGTGCCGTTGCTGCGCTCTTCGCAACCGGTCGATTTCTCCTATTACCTCGTCGCTCCCCGCGCCAAGCTCAATTTGCCGAAGGTTGCGCATTTCCGCGATTGGTTGCGGGGGCAAGTCGCACAGAAACCGGCATTACTCGCGGTGGCGTAAGGCTAATCCGGTTTGTACCGATACTGGAGCCACAGCTGCACAAAACCGATAACCGGCAGAAACACATCGCTCCAGAAAATGATGCCGGCATTGCCGGGCGCGAAATTATGCGCGGTGATCATCTGGTAGATATGACCGCCGGCAGCGCCCAAGAGAAAGAACGACGGTCCGAGTATGGCGGCCAGGCGCATATCGAAACTGCGCCATGGCGCAAGCAGGCCGATAGCACCGAAGCCGAAGCTTGCAAAGCCGACCTCGAGCTGGAACGGCGAATTCGCCCAGCCGATATAGGATGCGGCGAGATCGCCGAAGAAGACATGGAATATGCCGTTGTAAATGTAGGAAACGCCCATCGAGAAAAAGATGAACCATTTGAGCAGCGCCTCGACGATCACGGGGCCGCTCAAGGGTTTGGGCGCGCGAGCAAGGCAGATCGCCGAAGCGATCAGGCCGATGACGAAGAAGGTGAACGTGAAATTGCCCATCACGAAGGCGACCAGGTCGCGCATCAGCCGATCACCATGTTGAAGCTCACCGAAATACGCGCGGCGCTGGCGCGATTGAGCGCCACTTCATGCCGAAGCCAGCTTTCCCATAAGAGCAATGTGCCGGGCTCGGGCTCCATGCTCACATAGGTCTGCATCGCGCGCGGGGCGGTTTTCTTGCGCGGCGGCGCGGCCATCAGCATGGCGTGGCGCGGGTCCTCGAAAACGAGTGATCCCGAACCTTCCGGCACCGCGACATAGTACGTGCCGCTGATGACGGAATTGGTATGCAGATGCGAGGTGTGCGATCCCCCTTCGGGGAGAATGTTCACCCACAATGAATCGCAAATCGGCTTTCCGCCGCGCACGTCCCATTGCAGCGATTTCGCGAAACTGGCCGCGTGCCGGCCGATCACCGCTTCGAGCCGCGCGAAGACGGCAAAGCGTTCGGCAAGGTTGCTGATCGAGGCATAGGACGTATAGCCGGCATAGCCATGCTGCAGGCACCAGCGCTGCCCTTCCTTGTCGTCGCGGGAGAGATGCCAGGCGGCGTCCCCGAGGTCGCGGATGAGGCGTGAGGAACCGGCCGCATCCGCTCGGTAAATAAGGGTCGGATAGAGCGTTTCGATTCGGCCTTGGGATTTCGCCATTGCGCCGCCCGTCAAAGCCCGTCTGTGGAATCAGCAAGGGCGCCGAAAGCATGGCTTCGAAACACAGCGCGATCAAGGGTGCGCTTAAGGCGAGATCGTCGGAGTGACCGGCCGCAATTCGATATCGTCGGCGGTCGGGATGCCTATCGCGCTCTTGGCGTAGTAGCCCTGGATTGTGAAGACCGGGATGTCTCCGCTCGCGCCTCTATACTCGCAGGCGGCGGTCGTAAACGGTGCTTGTGCCGGGCCCGAATGGAGTATCTGAAGCAAGAGGTGGTTGTAGTCGGGATTGAATTCGAAGGAGAATGAGGAGGTCGCGCCGCTGAAACGCTGCCACCCGTCATCGCATTTGACCTTCGCCGATTTGCCGCTCGCGGCGATGGTCCGGGTCACGCGATAGTCTGGGGCCGAATCCGCCCCGCCCGGAATGACGGTCAAGTCGAGATAGATCGTCGTTTCCTCGCCACCAAGCGCTCCCGCCAGTTCCTGAACCTGGTCGGATATTTGCGCAGGTTTCGAAAAGTCGATTGTCGCCTTGATGGTTTTTGTCGCCGCCTCAAGCGCTCCGGCAGGAATCACGAGCGCTGCGGATAACACGAAAGTTGGAAGAATGAATCTGCTCATCGTTCAACTCCCCGAAGAGTCCTAATCTGGCGATCAAGGACCGGTTGTGTAGCTGATGGCGCCGTAAAATTCCTTTCCGTAGACGGCGATCTTTTCTGCGCAATCCAAGCCGTTGATGATCCGTCGGGCATTCTTCCAGTCTTCGGAGGTCTTATTAAAATAATCGCCGAAATCCTTACCGGTGAAGACTCCTTCCTCCATCCCCTTGAACATGATCTTGGCGGCGAGTTCTGCGTTCAAGACGCGGTTCGCAGCGTCCTCGTTGTTCGTCAGGTTGACGTTGAAGGCCTTGCCCATCGCGGTGTAATTTCTCCTGCCGGTCAACTGCACATAGCCGCGGCCGTGAAACAACACACCGTCACCGTCTTCGGTATTGCCGAGTTGATTGATTGCGAAGTTCGGCCGCGCGCCGCCCTTGTCGTACATTTTGAAGAAGTACTTCTTGCCGCCAAATTCGTGGATCGGCTGCATCGTGAAAGCGGTTTCGTGAAACGCCGTCGCGAGCGCATAAGCCAGCCAGCGATCGTCTTTCTTGGAATGGGCCGTTTCCCACACATTGAGAATGAAGGTCAGGCCGTCCACCTGGCCCGCCGACAATTTGCCGGTGAAGAGATTGGACCGGACGCGGTCGAAGAAAAATTTTCGATTGATCACGAGCTTAGGCTCCCTGCGTTGTCGTTCCGGGCTTAGGCTCGCCGTCCAAAGTCAATTCCACGCGTATCGTAACACGACGTCGCGGTAAACCTAGGATGGAATCTCCCGCAATGTCAAATTGCTGCGCGTTAACCTGTGATTTGGCAGGGTGCGCGAGGTTGAAGTTGCGATCAGCCTCCACGGCAAGTGACTTTCTGTGGCCGGGAAGTTCGGCGGAATCCTGCGATGACAAGCGCAATTCTTGGTGGCAATCTCGCGCATCATGGAATCAGAGGACGGACGGGGCGAATGGCGGCAAAACGGAGCTTGATCAAGGTCGCGCTAGCGGCGGTCCTAACGGCCTTCGTAACGGGTCAGGCACTGGCGGCAGGCTGCGGCACCAATGCTGCGGGTTTTGAATCCTGGAAGAAGGCCTTTGCGGCGGAAGCGAAGGCCAATGGCATCAAGCCCAAGGCGATCTCGGCCTTGATGGGCACCAAATACGCAACCGCAACCATCAAAGCGGATCGCAGCCAGAAGAGCTTCAAGCTTTCGCTCGAAGCCTTCATGCAGAAACGCGGCGCAGCCGGAATCATTGCGCGCGGCAAGCAGCTCAAGAAATCCAATGCCGCGCTTTTTGCCTCGATCGAGAAGCGCTTTGGCGTACCTCCCGGACCGCTGCTGGCGATCTGGGGCATGGAAACCGGTTTCGGCGGCTTCATGGGCAACCAGAACACGATCTCGGCGGTGGCGACGCTTGCCTATGACTGCCGGCGCCCGGAATTCTTCACCGAACAGCTCTATGCGGCGCTCAAGCTCATCGATCGCGGCTGGCTTTCGCCTTCGGCGCGGGGCGCCATGCATGGCGAGGTCGGACAGACGCAGTTCCTGCCCAAGAACATCATCCTCTATGGGACCGGCGGCAATCTCAACTCCAAGGACATTGCGCTCGCTTCGACGGCGAATTTCCTGAAAGGCCATGGCTGGCAGCGCGGTGCCGGCTATCAGCCGGGGCAGGCCAATTTCGGCGCGATCCAGGGCTGGAACGCTGCGACCGTATACCAGAAAGCGATTGCCATCATCGGCAAGCGCATCGACGGCGATTAAGCGGGACGAGCGGCCTTGGCGATGATCGATCAGAAACATCCGTTCTTCCAGCCCTTGTGGCGGCGCATCGTCATCGTCGCGCTGGTGGCGGGGTGGCTCGGCTTCGAGGTGATCTATACCAAGGACAGTTTGTGGATTTCGGTTGCGACCGTCATGCTGATCTATGGCATCTGGAGCTTCTTCATCAGCTGGCCGAAGTCATCTTAGGTGGAGCCATGCGTCACGGTTAAGGCTTCGCCACAGTGGACTGGGCATCGACGCAGTTTGGCGCCGGCGGGTTAGACTTACACAGGCTCAGCGGCATCAGGTCCACCGCCGTCACAAAATCGGTAACAAGCCGCGTGCCTTTTGCCTCGTCGTTCGAAAGAAGATGAATTTCGCTGGGCGATGCCATCTCGAAGAGCGCCAGCACCTGTTTTCGGTTGACCCCCATCTTGTCTAGGTAATTCGCGATTTTCCGGTTATCCGCCTTGCCCAATCTTGTGGTCGTGTAGCTCTTGTAGGGCTTGCGGCTGACGACCTTGCGGCTGATCACCTTCTTCTTGCCGTTCACGATTTTGTAGTTCTCGCGATAGTAGACCTTTTCTTGTGACACCCTCTGGCTGATCTGATGCACGCCTAGGTACCCGCCGGTCGGGAGCACGCGCTTTTCACCGGAGGCCAGGATGAAGGAACATGCCGACATGCAGTAGGCGTTCCAGCCCATGGCAAGGCCGCGATAAATTCCCTTGGCCTCCTTCTTCAGCTTGCAGTCCTTGGCGGCGGGCGCACAATCCGCGAAATAGGTCCAGCCGATCACTACCTCGGCATGCCGGGCACGCAATATTTCCCCGATAGCGAGTGCGGCTTCGACATCGCCACCCGGCGAGGAGACAATCACCGGCAGCATCTGCTTACCCGTCTTGGCGAGAACCTTCCTGAAGAGGGCGGGCGTCTTTTCGGTGATCTGGCCTTCGGCCGATATCCATTGCGGGCAGAGCGGTGCGCAATTCGGGAGATTGCTTTGCACGATAACGACGCTCATCACCGGCACCTGTGGCGGCGCAGCCTGCTTCTTCTTGGTCTTGCTTGCTCCATGCGCCGCACCGAAGGCGAGGAGCATGGCCACCATGATAAGCGCCAGTCGCACTGCCAATTTCGCCAGTAGTGACGCCATCACACCGTCCCTTGTTTCCCTTGGGGCCGCTCCAAGTTACGCCATTCCTCAAACACTTGTGCAAGATTGCCGATTTCGGCCATAGGGAAGGACGAATGTCGAAAGAGCCATTGTCATGACCTCCAAATCCAATATCACCATCAATCCGCAGCGTCTGTGGGACGCGATCATGGAGACCGCCAAATATGGCGCGACGCCGAAGGGCGGCATCAAGCGATTGACGCTCTCCGATGACGACAAGAAGGTGCGCGACTGGTTCAAGGCGCAATGCGAGGCGCTGGGTTGCACAGTGAGCGTTGACGCGGTCGGCAACATGTTTGCGCTGCGGCCGGGGAAGAATAACGCATTGCTGCCGATCGCCATGGGTTCGCATCTCGACACGCAGCCAACCGGCGGCAAATTCGATGGTGTGCTCGGCGTGCTCGGCGCTCTGGAAGCGATGCGCTCGATCGTCGATCTCGGCTATGAAACAACCGCTCCGGTGATGATCGTCAACTGGACGAATGAGGAAGGCTCGCGATTCGCACCCGCCATGCTCGCTTCCGGCGTCTATGCCGGCGTCTTCACGCCCGACTATGCCTATGAGCGCACCGATCGCGATGGAATGACATTCGGCGACGAGCTCGCACGCATCGGCTATCGCGGTGCTGATCCTGTGGGTAAGCAGAAATTCCAGGCGATGTTCGAACTCCATATCGAACAGGGTCCGATCCTCGAAGCCGAGAACAAGATGATCGGCGTCGTCACCGGCGTGCAAGGCATGCGCTGGTATGAAGTGACGGTGCGCGGACAAGAGGCGCATACCGGTGCGACGCCGATGAAATTGCGCAAGAATGCATTGCTTGGCGCGGCGCGGATGATCGAGGCCATCCACCAGGTGGGCATGGCGCATCTGCCAGGCGTCGCCTCGGTGGGGCTTCTTGAGAACCGGCCGAATAGCCGCAATGTCGTTCCGGGCGAAGTCTTCTTCACCGTCGATCTCCGGCATCCCGACGAAAGCGTGCTCGATCAAATGGAGGAGGAATATCAAGCGGCATTGCCGAAGATCGCCGAGGAGCTCAAGCTCGAGCTTGACGAAAAGCGCATCTGGAAGTCACCGGCGGTGAAGTTCAATCCCGATCTCATCGCCTGCGTGCGCCACGGCGCCGAACAGGCCGGCTTCTCGACGCGCGACATGGCGTCTGGCGCGGGACACGACGCCGCCTATATTGCGCGCGTCGCGGCGACGACGATGATCTTTGTGCCCTGCCTTGGCGGGCTCTCGCACAACGAGGCGGAATCGACCACCTTCGATGAATGCGCGGCTGGCTCGCAAGTGCTGCTCAATGCGGTGCTCGAATATGACCGCCGCCTGGCATGACGCCCGCGCCTGAACGCGTCCGCGCCATTGCGCTGACGCTCGCCGGCTGGCCTTCGGTTACGGGCACTGCCGATGAAGCTGCCTTCGCCGGAAAACTCGCGCGTTATCTCGAAGAAATTGACGGCCTCGAGGTTTGGACCAAAGCGATCCCGGATGATCCTCTGGGGCGCGCCAATGTCTTTGCGTTGAAGCGCGGCAAGGGCCGCAAGACCGTTCTCCTCGCCGGGCATTTCGATACGGTGCCGGCGGATGATTATGGCGCGCTGAAACCATATGCCTTTGATCCCGAGCGCTTGCTCGAGAAGACGATCGCGCGCCTGCGCGAGACCGGCGAACATGCTCTTGCGCTCGCCGATCTCGAATCGGGCGATTACCTTCCAGGCCGTGGTCTCCTCGACATGAAGGCCGGATTGGCAGCGGGCATCGCGGTGCTGGAGAGCCATGCGGGCGACGGCAATCTGCTGTTCGTCGCCACGCCCGATGAAGAAGATCGCTCCGCCGGCATGCGCGCCGCGGCATCGCAGATCGCAACACTCACGAATGAGCAAGGGCTCGAAATCGCGCTTGCCATTAATCTCGATTCGATCGCCGATGACGGCGACGGCAGCTTCGGACGTTCCATTGCCTTCGGGTCGATCGGTAAATTGCTGCTCACCGCCTTCATCGTCGGGCGCGAGGCACATGCCTGCTATCCGTTCCAGGGCATCAATGCGAATTACCTGGCGGGTGCGCTTCTTACGGCTTTTGAGTGTGCACCGGAACTTGCCGAACTCACCGGAAACGAGATTGCTGCGCCGCCGACTGCACTTCAGGCCAAGGACCTCAAATCGGGCTATAATGTCACGACGCCGGCGCAGGTTTGGCTCTATTGGAACACGCTGCAGCACGAGCGTTCGGCAGATGAGGTTTTGGCGATCGCCGTCCAGCTTGCTCGCGAGGCTGTCGCTTCGGCTATCGCGCAACTCGATCAACGGGCAAAGCAACTCAAGCAGCAGCCGTTCGCGGGCCAAATTCCAATCCTCACCTATGCCGAACTGGTGGGGGGTCTCGACAAGGCCAAATTCGATGCGTTTGGTGCCGAACTCGCGCGCGGCGATCTCGACCTGCCGACGCGCTGCTTGCGGCTGACACAAGAAGCCTGGCGGTTTTCAGGGCGCACAGGGCCGGCCGTCATTATCGGCTTTGGCTCCATTCCCTATCAGGCGGTCACCCTCGGCGACTACGCCTTGCGCCGGCGCCTTATCGCGGCCGTGGCGAGCGAGGTTAACCCTATCGATTATTTCCCCGGCATTTCGGATATGAGCTTCCTCGGTCGTGGCAATGGCTCGCGCGAGACCGTCGCTGCGAACACGCCGATCTGGGCGACCAGTTTCAGGCTCGATCCCTCGCCCGCCTACCCAATCGTCAATATCGGCCCGTGGGGTCGCGATTATCATCACTGGCTCGAACGGCTCAACGCGCCTTTTGCCTTCAATGTCCTGCCGGGCCTGATACAGCGGGTAGCGCGGGCCAGATTCGAGGCCGATTGACGGCTCATGAATGCTTGCCGCAAATAGGATCATGGGACGCTATGAACGCCCGCCCGAACTTGCCGAAGCGCTCGAATTCCTGAGCGGCGGACAATTCACGATTCTGGCCGGCGGCACCGACTTCTATCCGGCGCGCGCCACCCGGCCGGTCAGTGAAGACGTGCTCGACGTCACCGGCATCGCGGCGCTGAAAGGTATCCAGGAAACACCCGATCATTGGCGAATGGGCGCGCTCGTGACTTGGAGCGAATTGATCGCGACGCCGTTACCCGCGTTGTTCGATGGCTATAAGCTCGCGGCGCGCGAGGTCGGCGGACGGCAGATCCAGAATACCGGTACCTTGGCCGGCAATCTTTGCAACGCCTCGCCCGCCGCGGACGGTACGCCCCATCTCGTCGCGCTCGACGCCCTGGTCGAACTCGCCTCGCCGCGCGGAAAAAAAACTATGCCGGTTTCCGACTTTGTGACCGGCAATCGCAAGACTGCGCGGGCGAGCGACGAGATTGTCACCGCACTTTTGATTCCGAAGCCTAAGGGCGATGCGCGCTCGACATTCGTCAAGCTCGGCGCCCGCAAATATTTGGTGATTTCGATCGCCATGGTTGCCGCGGTGATCGAAGTCGATCGAAACGTCGTCACGCGCGCAGGCGTCGCGGTCGGCTCCTGCAGCCTTGTCGCGCAGCGCCTGCCGGAGCTCGAACAAGCGCTTGTCGGCGTCGCTCTTGGCCGGTTGCCTGAATTCGTCACGCCGCAGCATCTTGGCGCGCTCGCGCCGATCAATGATGTGCGTGCAACGGCAGAGTATCGGCAAGATGCTGCAGTCGAACTGGTTCGCCGCGCCTTGCGGAGTTTCGCGCCATGCTGAAGCGTGCCGGCACGGGACTTAGCTTCACCGTCAATGGCGAGGCGGTTGCACTCGACATCCCGCCGGTCACACGGCTCGCAGATGCCCTGCGCGATGAGTTCGGGCTGACTGGCACGAAAATCGGCTGCAATGCCGGCGATTGCGGCGCCTGCACGGTGCTCATCGACGGCAAGCAAGCTTGCTCATGCCTCGTGCCGGTCGGGCAGGCCGCGGGCTGCCATATAGTCACGGTCGAAGGCCTCGCCGAAAACGGCCAACTCTCGGCCTTGCAGCGCGCCTTCCACCATCACGGCGCGGCGCAATGCGGCATCTGCACGCCGGGCATGCTGATGGCCGCGTCCGAACTCCTCGCCGCCACGCCGAAGCCGACGCGCGCGCAGGTCGAGGACGCGATGGGCGGCGTGCTCTGTCGCTGCACAGGCTACGTGAAGATCGTCGATGCGGTCGCGGCCTTCGCCGAAGCGCGAGCCGATGAGGCCGACAATGGCTGGGTCGGTGCGCGGATGAAGCGCGTCGACGGCATCGCCAAACTCAATGGCAATGAGAAATTCGGTGCCGATCATGCGCCGGACGGATCCTTGTGGCTGCGCATCATCCGTTCTCCTCATGCACGGGCTCGCTTCGAGATCGGCGACACGGAAGCCTTCCGCCGCAAGCACAAGCTCGCGCTTGTTCTCACTTCGGATGACGTGCCAACCAATAATTTCGGCATCTATCCAAGCGGCAAGGACCAGCCGGTGCTCGCCATCTCGGAAGCGCAGTATCGCGGTGATGCGGTGATGGGCCTGGTCGGTGCGCGCGAGATCGTCGAATCGATCGCCGAGGCTGACCTACCAATCAGCTGGAAACCGATCTCGCCGGTGACCTTCGCCCATGCGCAGACCGAATCGGCACTCGCCTTGCACAAGCATGCGCCCGACAATGTGCTGGTGCGCGGTCGCGTCGTGAAGGGCGATGTCGAAAAAGCCTTCGCCAATGCCACCGTCACGGCGGAAGTATCAACCGAGAGCGGTTTTGTCGAACACGCCTATATCGAGCCCGAGGCGGGCTTCGCACAGCGCATCGGTGATCGCCTCGAAATCGTTGCCTGCACGCAGTGCCCAACCATGGATCGCGACGAGATCGCCCATATCATGCGCATGGAGAAGTCGGCGGTGCGCGTCATCCCGACGGCGACCGGCGGCGGCTTCGGCGGCAAGCTCGATCTCTCGGTACAGCCGCTCGTTGCGCTCGCGGCCTGGATGCTGCAGAAGCCGGTGCGCTGCATTTATTCGCGGCCCGAATCGATGATGGCGACGACCAAGCGCCATCCCTCGCAGACCCGCGCCCGTGCGGCGGCGGACAAGAATGGCCGCCTGCTCGCCGTCGATTTCGCCATTGATTTCGATACCGGCGCCTATGCGTCCTGGGGGCCGACGGTTGCCAACCGCGTGCCGGTGCATGCGACAGGGCCCTATCATGTGCCGCATGTGCGCGCGACGAGCCGGGCGCTTCACACCAACAATCCGCCAGCGGGTGCGTTTCGCGGCTTTGGTGTGCCGCAGGCCGCCATCGCGCATGAAGGATTGATGGATCAACTGGCCGACAAGCTCGGCATGGACCGGCTCGAATTCCGATTGCTCAATGCGATCCGCGCCGGCGAGGCGACTGCAACGGGCCAAGTACTAACATCGAGCGCCGGCCTTGCCGCGAGTCTTGAGGCTTTGCGCGATGATTGGCGCGAAGCCTTGTCGAAGCGCGTGACGGAAGGGCCCTTGCGGCGCGGCGTCGGCATCGCCTGCATGTGGTATGGCATCGGCAATACGTCGCTGCCCAACCCATCGACCATGCGGGTCGGCCTCAAGCCCGATGGCCGCCTCATGCTCTATAATGGTGCTGCCGATATCGGCCAGGGTTCCAATACGATCATGATCCAGATCGCCGCCGAGGCCCTGGGCGTCAGCGCTGAACATTTCGATTATGTGATGGGCGATACCGACTTGACCGAAGATGCTGGCAAGACTTCGGCGTCGCGCCAGACCTATGTTTCGGGCCGCGCCGTCGAGCTTGCGGCGCGGGCGTTGCGCGCCGAAATCCTCAAACTCAGCAATGCCTGGGAAGATTCGACAATCAGCCTGTCCGATGGCCGCGTGACTTTGCGCGATTCGGCGGGCGAGCATGTGCTCGAACTCGCAACGCTTGTCCCCGATAAGCGCGGCGATGTTTTGTCAGGCCAGGGAAGCTTCGATCCGCCGACCAGTCCGCTCGATGATGCGGGGCAGGGCATTCCCTATGCGTGTTATGGTTTTGCCGCGCAGATGGCGGAAGTCAGCGTCGATGTCGCACTTGGTCTCGTCAAAGTCATCCGCATGGTGGCCGCCCATGATGTCGGCCGTGCCATCAACCCGACTTTGGTCGAAGGCCAGATCCATGGCGGCATCGCGCAAGGCTTAGGCCTTGCACTCATGGAAGAATATCTCCCGGGCCGCACCGAGAACCTGCACGATTATCTGATCCCGACTTTCGGCGACATGCCGGAGATCAAGACGATTCTCATCGAAGATGCCGCACCCTTCGGTCCCTTCGGCGCCAAGGGCATCGGCGAGCCGGCGTTGATCCCGACGGCGCCGGCTATCTTCGCAGGCATCGAGAATGCAACGGGGGTACGCATCACGCGCGCTCCGGCAACGCCCGATCGGGTTCATGCGGCCTTGAAGCGCGCAGGAGTGCGGCCATGAGCGACATGACGGATGTCTTCGGCGCGCGCGAGGGCGACGGCATCGTGCGCTGCGACGCCTGCCCGGTCCTCTGCCGCATCAGGCCGGGCAAGTCCGGCGCCTGTGATCGCTACGCCAATGTCGAGGGCAATCTGGTGCGCGTCGATCCGGTGGTCTTGTTGCAGAAGGCCGATCACGCTGTCGCTTTCATGGGCGCGGAATGGTCGGGCAATCCCCTGCGCGCCGAAGATGTCTTTGTCACCGGCATCGGCGCCGGCACTACCTATCCCGATTACAAGCCGGCGCCCTTCATCGTGTCGAGCAAGGTCGACGGCATCGACATGATCACAGTCGTGACCGAAGGCATCTTCAGCTATTGCGGTGTGAAAGTGAAGATCGACACCGATCGCTATATCGGTCCTGAGCAGGCGGCGGTGCGCGCCGTGGGTGAGCAGGTCGGCCATGTGACGACCGCCGAATACGGCTCGCAAATGCTGGCGATCGGCGGTGTCAGGCATCTGACCGGCGGGTCAAAAAAGGAAGGCACGGTTACTTGCGACACGATGCTCGCCTTGTGCAATGGCGAGGCGGTGACGCTCGCCGTCGATGGCGGCTCGGAGGTGATCGTCAAGGCCGCCGCCGCGCCGGTCATCGACGGCATTGAGGAAACGCGCATGCGGGTCGGCTGCGGTTCGGCGACGATCGGCATGTTCGCCAAGCAATGGTTGTCGCATGTCGATGAAGTGATCGTCGTCGATGATCACATCACTGGCGTCCTCACCGAGCACCAGGCCGGGCGCGTCCTCAATATGAAACCTGCCGGCATTCGCGTGCGCGGGCGGCGCTCGACGCCGGGGCGCTACTTCCAGGTGGCCAATCCAGGCTCGGGCTGGGGTGGAACCGATGTCACCGATCCGCGCGACATCATCAAGAAGATCGACGCGGAAACGGCATGGCCGGGCTTGAAGCTATTGATGGTGTCGACAACGGGCGATCATTCCATCTGGCTCGAACTCGACGACAACCTTGTGCCGCGGGAAAAATCGATGCCGGAGCCGGTGCGCCGCGTCGTAGAGCGGATCGGCGAAAACTGCGAGCCGGCTTTGTGCAGCGTGTTGTTCATGGGCGGTGCCGGCGGCTCGTTGCGCGCCGGTGTCACGGAGAACCCGGTGAACCTGACGCGCTCGGTGCGCCAGGCTTTGACGCGCGTCACCTGCGGCGGGGCGCCCGTCTATGTCTGGCCTGGCGGCGGCATCACCTTCATGGTCGATGTCTCACGCCTGCCGAAACACGCTTTCGGCTATGTGCCGACGCCGGCCTTGGTGGCGCCGATCGAATTCACCATGCGGCGCGAGGATTATGCAGCACTCGGCGGCCATATGGGCTATGTGCGCGATGCTGCCGAACTGCGCGTGCTTGAGAACAAGCGCATGGATGCCGCGGTGAGCGACAATCCCTGGCCGCTCGCCGGCCGGGCGTGAACATGGAAGGCCCGGTCGGCCGCCGTCTCGAAGACGGGCGGTTGCATTTCCAGCATGGGCCGATCGATCTCATCGTCACGCTCGATGGACCTGCCGATGCCGTCGAGGTTGCGGCGCGGCGCGGCTGGGAACGATTTCAGACGATCCTTGGTGAACTCGCAAGCGAGCTTGAGATACTGCGCCAGCCGCTAGAGCCCGATCACCCTCCCCCTTGTGGGGAGGGTCGGGGTGGGGGTTGCGCTGATCCTTCATCGTTACTCCGAACGGTGTCCAGAGATTTTCTCAACACCCCCACCCTTAATCCCTCCCCACAAGGGGGAGGGAAATTCTCAGGGCGAGGAGGTGATGCGTTTTTTTCCACACCTCATGGTGACCTGACATCGAACAATCTTCCCCCTCCCCCTTGTGGGGAGGGTCGGGGTGGAGGTTGCGCTGATCCCTCATTGTTACTCCGAGCAGCCACCGGAGATATCCTCTCGACCCCCGCCCTTAATCCCTCCCCACAAGGGGGAGGGAGATTCTCAGGGCGAGACGAACCCGTATTCAAAGGTGATGTTGCCCGCGCCATGGCACGGGCCTGTCAACCTTTCGCCGCTCGCTTCATCACGCCGATGGCGGCGGTCGCCGGTGCGGTTGCCGATGAGATCCTTGCCAGCATGCGCCCGTTGCCGCCTTTGCGCCGCGCGCTCATCAATAATGGCGGCGATATCGCTTTCTATTTGGGCGAGGGCGAGACGGTGACGATCGGTCTGGCGGCACGGCCCGAAGACCTCGAGATTGCCGGTACGATCACGCTCTCCTCTGCCGATCCGACGCGCGGTGTTGCGACGTCGGGCTGGCGCGGGCGCAGCCAGAGCCTCGGCATTGCCGATGCGGTAACTGTCCTCGCCGAAAATGCCGCTAGCGCTGATGCTGCAGCGACGATGATCGCCAATGCAGTGAATATCGATCATCCGGCGATCGCACGGCTTCCGGCGCGTGAGGTGAAGGACGACAGCGATCTGGGCGACCGGCCCGTTACCGTGGCGGTCGGGCCGTTGCCGGACGAGGCCGTCGCGCAGGCGCTCAAGGGCGGCGGGACCGAAGCCATGCGGCTGTTGCAGGCCGGCTCGATCCATGGCGCGGTGCTGTTGCTGCAAGGCCAAATCCGTGTCATTGGCACGGCCGAACACCGCTCTCAGCGCGTGCTGCAATCATGTCCCTGATCGAAATCCGCCGCATCCATCTCGAAACCGAAGAAATCCGCCACGAATTCGGGCCTATGCCAGCGAAGCCCTTGTTGCGCGGGACGATCGCCGCGGTTCTGACCAATCCTTATGCCGGTCGCTATGTCGCAGACATCATGCCGATGATGAAGGCGCTCGAGCCCTTGGGCGTCGATCTCGCCAAGCGTCTCGCCGATGCACTGGGCGGACCAACGGCGATCCAGGGCTATGGCAAGGGTGCGATCATCGGCAGCGACGGCGAACTCGAACACGGCGCGCTCTGGCATGTGCCGGGCGGCTATGCGATGCGCGCCATCCTTGGCGATGCCAAGGCGATCGTGCCGTCGGCAAAGAAAGTCGGCGTGCCGGGCACGCGCCTCGATGTGCCGATCACCCATATCAATGCATCCTATGTGCGCTCGCATTTCGATGCGATCGAGACAGGTGTGCCGGGCGGGCCCAAGGGCGATGAACTCATCGTTATCCTGGCAATGACGACGGGATCGCGCATTCATGCACGCGTCGGCGGTCTTGCCGCGCACGAGATCAAGGGAGTGGATGGACTGCGATGAAAGCCAAGATCCGCAAGCTTCTCACCGTCGTCGATGAAGTCTATCGCGAGATGGATCGCGCCGTCGAGCCGCCGACACGCCGCGCCGTGGCGCTCGCCGTCATCGAAAATCCCTTTGCCGGCAAGTATCAGGAGGATCTTTCCGATCTCATGGCGATCGGCGAAGAACTCGGTGGATTGCTTACCGAGAAATGCGTCGCAGCACTCGGCATCGAAGGCGGCAAGGTGGAAAGCTTTGGCAAGGCGGCCATCGTCGGCGAGAAGGGTGAACTCGAACATGCCGCGGCGATCCTGCATCCAAAAATGGGAACGCCGGTGCGCAGGGTTCTGGTGAAGGGACCGGCGCTCATTCCTTCGGCGAAGAAGATGGGCGGCCCCGGAACCGCGATCGACATTCCGCTCGGCCATAAGGATGCGGCATACGTTCGCTCGCATTTCGATGCCATCGAAGCGCGTGTTCCGGACGCACCGCGCGCCGGCGAAATCGTCGTGGCGATAGCGGTCACCGATGCGGGGCGGCCCCTGCCGCGCATCGGCGGCTTGCAGAAACACGAGATCAAAGGCGAGGACGGGCTGCGTTAGGCAATCGTCCCGGTTTCACATTTCAACAAAGGAGAAGACGATGAGCTTGAAGCGTATTGGTGCCGGCGACCGGATGAGCGAAGCGGTCATTCACAATGGCATGATCTATCTCGCCGGCATGGTCGCCGAGACGACGGTCGGCAAGTCGGTCAAGGAGCAGACCAAGGATATTCTCTCGCAGATCGACGATATCCTGAAGCAGGCCGGCAGCGACAAGACCAAGATCGTCAAGGCCAATATCTGGCTCACCGACATCAAGACCTGGGCTCAGATGAACGAAGCCTGGGACGCCTGGGTGGTCAAGGGCCAGACGCCCGCCCGTGCGACGGTTGAATCGAAGCTTGCAGCGCCGGGCCTCGATGTTGAGATCATGGTGGAAGCCGCGATATAGTAACGTCTCTTGCCTCTCTCAACGCAGATGCGTTGGGAGAGGACTATATCTTCTCATCATTCGCCGCAGAGCGGTGGAAAAGTATTTCCTTCATCCGTTTCACGCCAATCGCGCGAGCGACATTCTTGAAAGCGAAGAATGGCAACAGGGACACGAAGATAATCAAAGCGACAATGACGAGGCCAAACAATCCTCCGCCTCCGAATGACGGCATGCTTGCCGTGATTGGCTCACCGCGAAAGGCTGCTACGAGGACGCGCTCGACAATATGAAAGACTACGAAGAGCGCGGTGCATAGGCCTGCTTCGAACAGTATCGTCAATATGAGCGGCCGTCCCCTGAGCCAGCGGGCAAGTTCCAGGTCTTCGAACACCAGCATCACCTTGCCGAGCACGAGCGCATTGAGAAGCGCGAAACCGTGGAACGCGAGATCCAGACCTTCCTGACGGTAGATAATCGTTTGATTCAGCACGAAGAGGCCGAAGAGGAGCCACAAATAGAGCGCCAGGGTCCAGAAGCGGATAAACTCTCTTATTGCGCGTTCCTTGATGGTCCGGTGCCCGCCGGCACCGGAGCCATCTGTCTGTGTTATCTCGTTGGGCACGTGCTTGCGCACTGACTGTTAGTAGCAGGCGGGATAGGGATAATAGCCACAGGGTGGCGGAGGTGCTGCGGCTGCGGCTCCGATCGCCGTTCCAACGGCAGCTCCTGCCACGGCTCCAGCAGCAAAGCCGCCGACATCTGCCGGATGGCCATACCAACCGCCATGCCAGACGGCGTCGTGATCCACGCCACCGACTGCAACGCCACCGCCATATCCGCCACGCGCTGCGAACCAGTCGATGAAGAGCGAGGCTGGGCCATCAGCGGTATCAAGGCTACCTTCCAGCACGGAAACATCAAAGGTCAATGTATCGCCATTGAGATGCGGCATCTTGAGCACGACGACGGCGTCTTCGATTGTATCGCCCTTACCGCTCAAGACTGAAATGGTGGCATTCGGCGGATCGGCGGCAAAGCTGTCCTTGCCTTCGCCCCACTGCTTGATGAACTCCGACGTCAGCACATGGCCGGCCGCGCGGAACGGCCGGTCGGCGAAGACAATGGAGTTATGGCTCATCCCGGTCATCGTCAGCACGCCGTCTTTCAATGTGGCGCCGTCCGAATTGAGTACGGCAAGCGACGGTATCATTTTGGTCTTGGAGGATTCGGTAACACCGATTGTCTTAACGCCGGGCGCTTTGATTGCGTCCTGCGCGCCGGCAGTCGGCATGTTCACGATGGCGAGAGCTGCTGCTAACGCAACCGCACTTATGGTGGCCTTGATGGTCATCGTCAGTTTCCTTCCTGGGTTACATGGTGGCGGGTTCGAGTTCTTCGAGAAGTATCGGTATGGCGAGGTTGCACGCCTGCACGCCCTGCGCGACACAGAGCTTCAGGACTTCCATGATTTCGGCAACGCTCGCTCCGGCGGCGAGTGCTCCTTTGATATGTCGCCGCGTGCCCGGCGCATACATGTGCGTGAAGGAAGCATCGAAGGCGATGCTGAGGAGTTCTGTTTCCTTGGGTCCAAAGATGCCGCTCCCATAGATGCCGGCGCCGGTCGCCATGAACTGATCCGTCCATTGTGGATCGAGCGCAAAGAACGGATCCCAGGCCGCGTTCCACTGGCCGATTGCTTTCATCTTGTCGCAGGCGGGCGTCGCTACTGTTGCTCTCGCGGCAGGCGACTTGCCCGCGGCGGCGGCTTCCTCGATCAGGATGGGTGCGGCAAGGCTGCAGGAATGGATGGCCATGACCGACGCCATCTTGATGACGGTCAGGATTTCATCGCGCGAGGCTCCTGCATCGAGCGCGGACCGGATGTGACGGCGAGCACCATCCCCGTTCAGATTGGTGCAAGCAACGTTGATCGCGACCGCGACCAGTTCGGCGAATTTCTGGGAGAGAATTTTGCCGCTCCACGGATTCGTACTCATCGCCCGACATGCAAGCGCCCAGGTTTCGTCAAACTGGTTGAGCTGCGCCAGGGCAGCAGCGTCCCACGGCCCGTCACTCGCGCCTTCACTTGGCAGCGTCATGAGGATGACCTCTCAGTCCGGCTCTGGTTGAGGAAAGGCGAGTTTGTCAGGCTCCCAGACGGCAAACATATTTCCCGACGGATCGGCGAGTACGGCTACCCACGCAGTTCGCGGAACAGCGGTCTTGGGCCGCATGACCCTCGCGCCCATCTTCTCGGCGCAAGCTATCGAATCGTCGACTGACTGGACCTCGACGAATTGCAGCCAGCCTTTGGGATCGGCGAGAGGGCGGTAAGTCAATCCACCGGCGACACTGGTTGTATCGTTCGGATCCAGATATATGCGCCAATAGTCCAGCCCTTCCGCTTCTTCCATCCGCCAACCGAAGAGTGAGCCATAGAAGGCAGCGAGTTTTCTTGGCTCGTCGCCATAGATTTCAAAGTGGGTTATACGGCCAGCCACGCATTCTCTCCCGTGCTTGTCTTTGAATGGCGGGCTGCACTGGAGTGCAGCCCACCCGTACACGTGGTGAAACGGTCGTTGTCTGTTAGGCTGTCGCGATCTTCAACTTGGCCTGCACGTCCCGGACCGGCTGCGGTGCGATCATGCATGCGGCGATCGGATGCGAGTCGCCACCCAAGACGGCAGGCTTGATCTTCCCGTCGGTCGGCCAGGTGAGAAAGCCGGGATTAAACTCGGTGGGATTGGGCGGCATGCCGTTATTCTGCAATGTCTCTTCGATGCTGTTGTACCAGGTGCCGACTTTCATGATCTTGCGCGCTTCCTCGGCGGTCGCCACCTTGCGGCCGAACTCCTTGCAGAGGCGCACCACGCCCTGGACCTGCTCAACCGTCGTCTTGCGCTTGCGGTCAGCGCCCCACAGATTGTCCTCGTTGCCAACGCGAATATGCTGGCCGAGAACCAGGGCCATCGCCGAGATGGAGATCAACCCTCTCATGCTGGACCAGAAGGTGTTGACGGAACCCTGCGGCACGCGTTCCAGGAAATGCATCAGGTCGAAGGGGTTGCGACCCAGTGTACCGCCGCCATAGGCGCAGAGCGCCATGTTCAGCGGTCCCATGTAGACGCCTGCCCGGATCAGCCGCTCGATGAGTTCCCACTGGTGAACATGAGCCGGAACGAAGTAAGGCTGAATGTTATTCTTGCGAAGACGTTTAAGATGCTCGACGTAAAAGGCAGGAGTCGAATCCACGACCATCCCGGCCCATGCCGCAAGCACCTTGGGATCGTCCATATGGGTGCCCTTGATGTCCTCCTTGGAGAACATCGAAGCGATGTCCCACAGCGTGGTGCCGGTCGTGACCGTCACATATTCCGGCTTGGGGTCAAGCTCCGTCAACATGTGGCGGGTGTCGTAGTCGAGCCACTTCGCCTTGGCGTCATCGGTGTGCGGCGCGAACGAGATCGAGCCGCCGACTTGGATGATCATGTCCGGCACGGCTTCCTTCACCCGCTTCAGCAGGTAGTTATAGTGGTCGAAATTTGTCGACCCCATGCCGGTGGCCGGGTTGCGCACGTGGAAATGCAGCATGGTGGCGCCGGCTTCGTAGCAATCCACCGCCGCCTGCACTTGTTCGTCCCAAGTGAGGGCTATGTCGCTTGCATCGCCAGGTAGCCACGCGGGACCATACGGCGCTGCGGTGATGATGAGGGGGGCCATCTTCTCGGGTAGAATGGACTCGTCGGTGTAATACATCTGATTGCTCCGTAGAGTTGCTTACTATCTTTGGTTGTGTGTGTGTGGAATTACCGCGCTGGCCTGCGAGCTTCCTTGAGGGGGATCACGTTAATATTACAGAGAGCCTCGGCGATCTCCGTGTTCAGTCTATCGATCCAGCCGTTGCATTCCTTAAGCCGCGAATCGCGAACCGAGGGAGGCAACTGATCGATTTTTGCGAGCGTGGCTTCGACAAGGGCCAACTCCTCACACATGTCTTGGAAGACTTCGCTGCTGGCCATCAGCATTTCGATCTGAGCTTGCTTTCCGGGAAAGCGGCGCATCGTTGCCAAAAACCCTGCTTGCTGTTCCTCGGTTCGGATGGCCATGAAATGCCTGCTCAAACTGTCGAGGCCGAACCTGATTGATTTCACCCCCGCTGGGGAAGTATTTTAGGTGTCAGCCTATGTTATTAACCCCCCTAAAGTATTGATTTATCAATGAGTTTGCTTGAAGGCCCGGAGCCGGTTGGCGCCCCCGAAACGGCAATTGCGAACTCAATTCCGGCGGAAGCCTGCCGCGAACAACTCGCCCGAGTCCTGAAGAATCAGGTCTCGACCATCAGTGATCGCGGGCGGCGGTTCTTGAGCTACATCGTCGAAGAGACGCTTGCGGGCAGGTCGGATCGGATCAAAGCCTATTCGATCGCGACCGAGGTTTTCGGACGTGACGATAGTTTCGATCCACAATCCGACGCGATCGTGCGGATCGAGGCTGGAAACCTGCGACGCGCCCTTGAGCGTTACTACCTGACAGATGGGCAATCAGACCCGGTCGTCATATCCATCCCCAAAGGGCGATACGTTCCGACTTTCACCCCGAGGATGCCTGCGTCGGCTCCGCGAGGTGAACCCGGCGTCTCGCCAGAGGCTGCCGGGCCAGCGCCGCGCATGTGGGACAGTGGGAGGTTTCAGGCGATAGGACTGGTCGCCGGCGCCATTGTCGCCATTTTAGCACTGCTCGGCTCGCACCTCAGCGACAACGCGCGCAAGACGGAACCGGCAGTTCCCCGGTTGCTGGTGGCTCCCTTTGAGGACCTCTCGGCAAAACCGAATTCAGCCGTTGCCGCGGGGCTGACCCAAGAAGTCGTCAATCAGATCGCGAAATTCAGAGACATCATTGTTGTCGAACCGGAAACTGAGGGACAGGTTGCGGCAAATGTAGGGGCAGGGGCGTCCGGGAAGCATGTCCGTTTCGCGCTGGCCGGGTCCATCGAGCTCGGCGACGAGCAGCTCAGACTGCAAGCGCGGGTCGTTGATCGCAATGACGGATCGATTCTTTGGGCAAACACCTATGAGGGCGACCTGAAAGTCACCGATCTTGTGAAAATGGAAGCCGATATCGCCCGCCAGGTCGCGACGACGATCGCTCAGCCATACGGGGTGATCTTTCAAGCCGATGCATCCCGTCATATCGAGAATCCGCCGGATGACTGGAAGGCCTATTCCTGCACACTCGCCTATTATCAGTATCGCGCCAATCTCGACGCCAAAACCCATCCTGCAATTCGCAAATGTCTCGAGGATGCGGTGGCGCGTTTCCCGAATTATGCGACCGCATGGGCGCTCCTGTCGCAAACCTATATCGATGAAATTCGCTTCCGCTATCCCGTAGAACCGTCATCATCGCCGGCATCGATCGAGCGAGCGCTCGACGCCGCGCGGCGCGCTGTCGAGCTCGATCCGCAGAATGTGCGCGCACTCCAGGCGGAAATGTTTGCCCTTTCATTCAGCAAAGAGATTGAGGCTGCGCTCAAGGTTGGTGAGCAAGCGCTGGCCACCAATCCGAACGATACCGAGCTTATGGGTGAATACGGCTTTCGCCTTGCCATGTCGGGAAACTGGGATCGTGGCTGCGCTTTGGTTTCCCAGGCGAGAGACCGAAATCCCGGACCCTTGGCCTATTATGAAGCCGCTCTCGCGCTCTGCGCCTATTTTCGCGGCGACTATCAAGAGGCCTCGATGTGGATCAAGAAGACAACGGCGCGTTCCAATCCCAATTACCACCTCATCGCGGCGGCAATTTATGGCGAGGGAGGTTATGCTTCCGATGCCGAGCGCGAACATGAATGGATTTTGACAAACATCCCTGGTCTGGTGCCGAACCTCCGTAAGGAGGCAGCCGCGCGGTTTGCTCGCCCGGAGGATGTAGAGAAATTCGTCGTGTCACTTCGGAAGGCGGGTCTCGACGTTCCTTGATGGCGCGTTCATCACATCCATTCATCTCTGGCCCCGTACCAGAGATAGGCGCCTTTCAAATAGAGCGGCCGTAGGCTTGCAGCCGGGAAGGGTGCAAGCCTCCGAGTCACAACCGCCGGTAGATCGGCGCGCTCCGGTTTGCCGGCAATCAGATGCGCCAAGGCGCGGCCGCAATAGCTCGCCATGGCGACGCCATTGCCGTGATAGGCGATCGAGGTCCACACGCTGCGATGATCATCCAATGCGCCGACATAGGGCACCAGATCGCGCGCCAGGCACACGAATCCGCGCCAGAAATAGTCGATCTCGGCGCGCCCGAAGACCGGAAACATGTGCTTCAAAGTCGCGATCATGTGCGCCTTCATCGGTGCCGCGCCGCCGTCTGAAGGATCGGTGCCGCCGCGGCCGCCGAACAGGAATCGTCCGTCCGGCAACAGCCTGAAATAATGGAGCAAATTGCGCGTGTCATAGGCCATGACGCGCGACGTCCAGCCCTGTTCGGCGCGTTCATCTTCGGAGAGGGGTCGCGTCACGATGACGTTGGAAAGCGCCGGCATGAGGCGATCGCGATGGTGATGGAAGATGCTTTCGGTGGTGTAGCCATTGGTGGCGATGACCACGTGATCGGCCTCAAGACGCGCTTTTTCGGTGGTCAAAACGTGCTTTTTTGCGTGATTTGACCAGCTTCTGACCCGCGAAAACGGGTGAATATGCGCACCCGCGGATTGAGCCGCGCGGGCCAGCCCCCGCACGTAATTGAGCGGGTGAATGCTGGCTCCGACCGAGCATGCGAGACCGCCGTGGAAGTGCGGGCTCCAGAGCCCGCGGTCGCGCAGGGCGGCTTCGTCGAGAAGCTCCATCTGCTCACCGAAGGTGTCGCGCATGAAGGTCTGTTCTTCGGCCAGTTCGGCGACACGGTTGGGCCGGTGGGCGAGCGCAATCTCGCCGCCTTCGGTCAGTGACGCATCGATCCCGTAGCGCTGGCAATTGTCGCGGACGAGATCGACCGCATCGCGCATGGTATTGAAAAAGCGCACCGTTTCGTCGCGACCATAGCGGGCGATCATGGTGCCATAGCCAAGCTTGTGCGAACCGATGCAGGCGAACCCGCCATTGCGCCCCGAAGCCCCCCAACCCGGCATCGCCGCATCAAGGACGCGGACATCAAGGCCATAGGCTTCGCGCAAGGTAAGTGCCGTCGAAAGCCCGGTATAGCCCGCGCCAATGATTGCCACGTCGCAGCGCGCATCGCCCGTCAAGGGCGCGAGATCGAGGTTCAAGGGATCGGCACTCGCCTCCCAATAGCTCTCGACGGTGCGGTCGAAATGAAAGGCGTCGGGATGTGTCGTCGATGGCATGTTCGATGAGCCCGTGGCAGGATCGGCAAGACGACGGAGAATTACATGAAAATTGCCGTTTTGGGTGCCGGAATTGCGGGAATTACAACCGCTTATGAACTCAATCGCGACGGCCATGAGGTGACCGTGATCGAGCGGGAGAGCGAGCCCGCCGCGTTCACCTCTTACGCCAATGCCGGCCTCTTCGCGCCGGCCCATGCCTATGCCTGGTCATCGCCGGCGGCACCAAAAATCCTGCTGCGCTCGCTCTGGCGCAACGATCAGGCGCTGCGCTTCAAGCCGAGCGCCGATCCGGCCTTTTGGCGGTGGATGTGGCTGTTCTGGCAGCAATGTACGGTTGAAAACGCGGCCCGCAACACCAAACGGAAAGCGCGGCTCTGCAATTATTCGCAATCGGTCTTCCACGAGACATTGGCCCGTGCACCGGTCAAATATGACGGCAACAAGGGCGGGCTTCTCTATTTCTATCGGAGCCCCGCCGCCTTCGAAGCTGCCGCCGCCAAGAGCCGCATCCTGCGCGAGGAGGGCTGTGAGATTCAAACGCTTGACCGCGACGGTGCAGCGAAGGCCGATCCGGCGCTGGCGCCCGTCAAGGATCGCATCGCGGGTGCTCTTTATGCGCCCAATGACGAGAGCGGCGATTGCCGGCTTTTTGCGCGCAACATGGCGCAGTGGCTGAAGGACCAGGGTGTTTCCTTCCGCTTCGGGACGTCGGTAGCGGCCTTGAAAATGAATGGCGACAAGGTCGGCGCGGTTGACACCGACAAGGGCGAGATCGCAGCGGATGGCGTCGTGATGTGTCTTGGTGTCTACACGCCGCACCTGGCACGCCAGATCGGGCTCAATCTTCCGGTCTATCCGGTCAAGGGCTATTCAATCACCGCACCCGTCTCAGGCCGCAATAATCCGCCGACGATCGGCGGGGTGGATGAGGAAAATCTCGTCGCCTATGCGCCTTATGGGGATCGCGTACGCGCCACCGCGACCGCGGAATTCTCAGGCTACGAGACGTCGCACAAGCCCTCCGACTTCGCGCATATGCTCAAAATCATGCGCGAGCTTTTCCCCTCAGGCGCCGACTGGTCGGCTTGCGAATACTGGGCAGGGCTTCGCCCGATGACGCCTGAAGGAACGCCGATCCTGGGGGCTACTCGTTCGCGCAAGCTCTGGCTCAATACCGGCTTGGGTCACATGGGCTGGACGATGAGTCATGCGACGGCGCGGATCACCGCCGATCTGGTCGCCGGGCGGAAACCGCAAATCCCGCTGGATGGGATGACTGCCGCAACGTAATACCGAGACACATTCTCGCCTCATCCGGACCCTACCCAGCCCTCATTCCAAACAAGAACTGAGGACGAGATGAGGGGTTTCACCGCCTTCGCTATTGCGTGCCTATTGTCAGTCGGCGTTGTTTCAGCGAGTTCAACAAGAGAGGCGGAAGCCCAGTCAGGGGTTGCCTCCTATTACAAGAGCGGCAAGCGGACCGCCAATGGTGAGCGCTTCAATCCGAATGGATTCACCGCCGCGCACCGGACCCTCAAATTCGGGACGCGGGTCAGGGTCACCAATCTCCGCAACGGCCAGTCGGTCGTGGTCAGGATCAATGATCGCGGACCGTTCATTCGCGGGCGGATCATCGACCTCGCCTATGGCGCTGCGCGCGCCGTCGGTCTCCACCGCTCCGGGACTGCCAAGGTCGAGATGGTGGTGCTGAAGTAAGGATCAGCGCCACTGTCCAAGTTTCGTCATCCCGGCTTTCGCCGGGATGACGGTTTGGTTCAGGTGATCCGAGCCGGCCGGCAACTTATTCCCGGCCGCGGTTGTTGCGAATGCGAACGAGGTCGCTCGATGACAGAACGGGTGCGGGCGAGGCCACGACTTGGATCGCTTTTGTTGCTTCAGTGCTCTCGACAGCGAGTGTTAGGCCCGCCGTGTCGCATCTCTCCGTCAAATGAGGATAGGAGCGGCCGCAAGGGTCGATTTCCGGACGAGCGTGCAGCATGTCGCTTCCCGTGAAGACCAAAGCGAGCGCGAGTATTGCCGATCGAAGGTCAAACTTGTGTTGCATTTCAGGATCCTTCCATTTCCAGACCACGTTCTCGTCGTGTCGAAAGGATGCCTGGGGATAGCCTCGCAGTATCGAAGCAATCCCCGAATTGTTCCGAAAAACTCCTAATTCGGCTAGAATTGCCCTATGGGCGCGCGACGATTAACATTCGGTCCGTTTGAGCTCGATGCGGAGCGCAAGCTGCTGTTTAAGCAGGGAGCGCCGGTTGCGATGGGGCAAAGGGGCCTGGCACTGCTTGAGGCGCTCCTGGCGGCTGGCGGGCGCGCGGTGTCAAAAGCAGAACTCATGGATGTCGCCTGGCCCTCGCAACAGGTCGAAGAAAGCAATCTCTCGGTTCAGATCGCGGCCTTGCGAAAGGGCCTGGGGCCGAGAGCCGATGGCGAAGAATGGATCGCGACCGTGCCGCGCGTCGGCTATCAGCTCATTGAGTCGGCTGTCGGCGTCAGTGGCCGCACCGGCATGGGATCTGAAAATGGGAAACCCTCGGTCGCCGTGCTGCCCTTCACAAACATGAGCGGCGACCCGGAACAGGAATACTTTGCGGACGGCATCACCGCGGATATCATCACGGACCTATCGAAAGTCTCGGGCCTCTCGGTGATCGCGCGCCAGACGACTTATGGTTACAAGGGCAAGCCAGTCGACATCCAGGAGATTTACCGGCGTCTCAATGTTTCCTTGGTTGTTGAGGGAAGCGTACGCAAGTCCGACAATCGTGTCCGCATCAATGCGCAATTGATCGACGCCCGCGTCGGTACCCATCTTTGGGCCGACCGCTATGATCGCGACCTGGTCGACATTTTCGTGGTTCAGGATGAAATCACCAAAGCGATCGTCGAGCAATTGAAGGTGAAACTATTGCCCAGGGAGAAGAGGGCGATCGAGACTATCCCCACTTCGAACATCGAGGCCTATAATTATTATCTTCAGGGTCGCCATCTTTTTCACTTGCATGCGACATCACATGTGCTCCTCGCCCGGCGCATGTTCATGAAGAGCCTGGAGCTCGATCCGGCCTATGCCCGCGCCTATGCCGGCCTCGCCAATGCCGCCTTTTTTCTCTATGTCAACGACCATGAGGGCGTGACAGCCTCAGACATCTTCGATGCGAGCAGCAAAGCGATTGAGCTTGATCCAACGCTCGCCGAAGCGCACGCCTCGCATGGAATAGCCCTTCACCACCTGGATCGCTATCCCGAAGCCGTCGTCGCATTCGAACGGGCGCTGGCGATCGATCCCAACTGCTTCGAAGCTTGTTACTTCTATGCTTATGCCGCGCGAGAAACCGGCGATCTCGAAACCTCCGCGAGGATGGACAAGCGCGCCAGTGAGATCGATCCTGACGATTGTCGCGTTCACTTCAATCTCGCGCAGGTCTATGACGATCTGGGGCGAACCGAAGAAGCCCTTGAAATGGCGCAGCGTGGCGTTGAGGCAGCGGAGCGCATGTGCGCCCATCACCCGGAAGTCTCGCTTCCACTCGCCGTGGGTGCCGGCTCGTTGGCCCGGCTCGGCGAACGGACGCGCGCTTTCGAATGGTGCGCGCGGGCGCTGGCGATCGCTCCGGATGATCCACTGACGCTCTACAATGTCGCGTGTGGTTACGCGCTCTTGGGCGAACTTAACCTGTCGCTCGATATACTGGAGCGCTGGCGCCCGCGTGCCAATGCGACCTGGCGGACATGGATTCGCAATGATACCGACTTCGACCCGTATCGTGACAATCCGCGCTTTCAGGAATTTCTCGGTCGGCTCGGATAACCAGACAAGCCTCACCGGGGAGCACTAGAGCGGGATGTAATCAGGCGGAATCGGGCTTACGAACGGACTCATAGCGCGGTGTCTGCGTGCTTCGAGGCCCGCTTCGCGGGCACCTCAGCATGAGGAAAATCTTCAACCCTTAGGGTGAGTTGCGGCGCGCGCCATCGGCCTGCACCGCTCCGGGATGGCGGTAACAACAACCCAAGCTGTCATTGCCCGGACGTGGTCCGGCAATCCATCGCTCCGTGCATACTGACAGCAGAGGAACGGCACAATGGATCGCCGGAATAAATCCGGTGATGACAATTGGGGAGACGTCAAGCCGGAGAAGCTGGATTCGTGGGCGATTGAAAACCGCTCCAAGATTCTTCACTCGAAGAGTGGAGTCCCGGCTTTTGTCGGGATGACGGTTTGGCTCAAAGACTAGGCCGGCGCTCCTTGGTCGTGAACCACGGGCCGGCGGCTTTCTCATAGGCCGCGGCGGCGCGGAAAACATCGCCGTCGCAATAGGTGCGCCCGACGATCTGGATGCCGGTCGGAACGCCATTCTTGGCGCGGCCCGAAGGCACCGAGAGCACCGGGCAACGGCTCATGGTGTTGAAGGGCGTGGTCATCACCCAGCCAAGGAAGGGATCGACCTCCTTGCCATTGATCTTGACCTTCATCTTGGTGTGATCGAAATCGGCAACCACCGCCGGGATCGCGGTGGTCGGGCAGACCAGAACATTATACTTCTCAAGCGTCGGCCCCAATGTCGAATACATCTTGTTGGCGACATCAAGCGTTCCGACGAAGTCCGCAGCCTTCGACTTCTGGCCCTTCTTGGCGAAATCGCGCGCATAAGGCGTCATGAGCTCGCCATGGGTCTTGAGCAGGCGCGACAGCGAGGCGCCGAAGAGATGCTCAAGATAGGTCATGCCGGCTTCGAGTACTTCCGGCGTCCAGCCGAGATCGACTTCCTCGACGGTCGCGCCCAGCGAGCGAAAGACATCGAGGGCGGCGAGCGTATTCTTTTGGACTTCCTTGTCGACCTCGAAGGCGCCGAGCGTCATCGAGAAGGCGATCTTCCAATCCTTGATCGGCTTGAAGGAAGTCGGAAGCGTGAGCTTTGGACGGAGCGTTGAAATATCGAGCGGGCTCGGGCCCGACATGATGTTCTGGAGGATGATGGCATCCTCGACATTGCGGGCGAGGGGGCCCGTGTGACAGTAGAAATCGAGATTGAAGGGCGGATCGTCAGGGTTGCGGCCATAGGGCGGCTTGTAGCCGATGAGGCCGCAGGTCGAGGCCGGAATGCGGATCGAGCCGCCAATGTCCGAGCCCGTGCAGATTGCCGATGTGCCGGAGGAAAGCGATGCCGCAGCGCCGCCCGACGAGCCGCCCGGCGTATAGCGCGGATTCCACGGATTGCGGGTGACGCCCCACAGCCTCGACCAGGTGAAGCCGGCGCAGGAGAATTCCGGTGTTGCGGTGCGCGCATGGACGATGCCGCCCGCCTTCAGGATCCGCTCATTCATCGGCGAGGTGTGCTTGCCGACATAATCCTTGAGGATGAGCGAGCCCTGCGATGTCGGCTTGCCCTCGATATAGCTCTCATCCTTGATGCCGATCGGCAGCCCCTCGAGCGCGCGGGTGCGGCCATCGGTCTTCATGTATCGGCTTTCAGCTTTCTTTGCCAAATCCATGGCTTCGTCGAAATGCGTGTAGGTGAAGCAGTTGATCTTCTTCTTGGTCGACTCGGCGCGGGCGATGACCGCCTTCATCAAGTCAACAGGCGATAGTTTTTTCGCCTTGAAGCGCCGCAAGGCCTCGCCGGCGGGCAGATAGCAAAGCTCGAGATCGGTCATGATGGTTCCCCCGTCAGAGCGCGGCGGCGATGGCGTGAAGGGCCTTCAGCGTCGCGATGTTGTAACTCACATTGAGAAAATCGGGCCAGCTCGAGAGCTTCACCGCCACGAGCTGATGATCCCAATTGATGTAGATGAGCTGGCCGAAGACGCCGCGCGCCATGAGCGAGCGTGATTGCGGGTCCTCGATCCAGAATTGATTGTGATAGGCGCCGTGCGGCAAGGATTGCGTATAGGGCTCGCGGAAGAGCGCGTGATTGCCATTGCGCGTCGCCTCGACCCAAGCGGCCGGAATGACCTCGACGCCATCGACCGCGCCGTGATCGAGATAGAGCTGGCCGAAGCGCGCATAATCGCGCAAGGCGGCATTGAAGCCGCCATCGGCAAGCGCATAGCCCGCCGGATCGACGGTGAGATTGGCGCTCTCCTCGACGCCGATCTTCTGCCAGATCTCTTCCGAGACGAGCTGCGGCAGGCGCTTGCCGGTGACGCGCTCCATGGCGAAAGCGAGGACATCGGTCTCAATCGAGCGATAGACGAAAAGCGCGCCATGCGGCCGGTTGGTCTCCGTCAATGTCTCGATCAGTTCCCAGATATGATGCGGCCAGCGGAATTGCGGATCGGTATCGGGCGGGATCGGCTTCCAGCCATCGGCGACATCGAGCATGCCGATCTCGGAATAGGGGTTGGTATATTCTTCGCTGAAGCGCACGCCGGTCGTCATGTCGAGGACCTGCTGCAATGTCGCGCCACGCCAGCCGGTGTGGGCGAGATCGGGCAAATAGTCGGTGACGGGCGCGGCGGTATCGAGAAGCCCACGGCCGATCAGCGCGCCGGCTGTTCCCGCTGTGATCGATTTTCCGACCGATTGCGAGAGGTGCAAGGTGCGATCGTCCATGCCGTTGAAGTAGCGCTCGTAAACGATGCGGCCCGCCTTGAGCACGATGAAGCCGTCGGTATAGGTCTCATCGAGGAAGCCCGAGAGCGTTGAAGGCGAACCATCGCTCAGGGCAATGGGAAGCGTGTGGAGATCGCGATCATCGCGCGGCAACGGCCGCACCGGCCCGCGACCGCGCCAGACTTCGGCGGTTGGGACGAGTTCGCGGACGTGCTGGAACGACCAACGGTTCCAGGGGGCGCGATCCCAATCGATGCGCGGCGGGATGAGGCGCGGCGGCGAGCCCTGCATGATCGGGATTGGCGTGTCTGAATTGCGATAGCTCGGCATTTCAAGTCCTCAAAGTGTCAGTCCTGCGGGGGCCTCGTCGACAAGGTCACTGACGCGGTCACGATAGGTTGCGAGATCGCGGACCCATTCGTAGAAGAGGCCCTTGGTGGTGGTGATGCGGAGCCCGGCATCGCGCAGACGCTCGATGCCGTCATGATGATGCGGCGGCGGCGAGCCGCAGGCGTCTGCGATGACGGTTACATCGAAGCCGGCGGCGGCGAGGCCAAGGGCCGACTGCGCGATGCAGACATCGGTCTCGAGCCCAGTCAAAATGAAGCTCTTGCGGTCCGTTTTGATCACGGCCTCGCGGATATCGTCCTGGCCGTGGAGACCGAAGACCATCTTGTTGTGGATGTGCGTTTGAGGCGGCAAGGCGGTGGCGAGCGCCGGAACCAAGGGACCGTTGCGGTTCATGTCCTCGGCGGTCGCAAGGATCGGGATGTCAAGGCGCGCGGCAACCTTCACCAGCCACAAGATGCGCGCCACGAGGATTGAGCGCTCATGCAGTGGCAATTTGGCGAGGAAATTCTCCTGAACGTCGATAACGCCTAGACAAGAGTCATTGCGATCGACAAGGGAAGCGCGATTCATGTCGGATAAGCAAAAAGCCCCGGCAGTTCCCTGCCGGGGCTCGTTGAGATCTTACTTCTGAAGGTCGGTCCAGATGCGGGTATAAAGCTCCTGGACTTCCGGCGGGCAGGTCAATGAGAACACGCCCTTATCGGCAAATTCAGCCGGAACGACGATTTCCGGCGCGGTCTTCATGTCTTCCGGCATGAAGGCGTCGGAACCCTTGATGCCATTGGCATAGCGCGCGAAGGCCGAGATCATCGCGGCGTTTTCAGGCGCCATGATGAAGTTCTGGAAGAGCTTGGCATTGTCGACGTTCTTGGCGTCCTTCAGGATGGCGACATTGTCCATCCAGATGGGGAAGCCTTCCTTCGGATAGCCATAGACGATCTTGTCGTTCTGCAGGCGTGCCCGGAACGAAGCGCCGTTCCAGTTCACGCCGGCCGAGAGATCGCCCTTGGCGTATTTCTCGACATTGCCGTAGTCCATCGAAATCCACTTAGGCTTGGCTTCGATCAGCTTGTCGCGAACCTTCTTGAGGAGTTCCTTGTCGCCGGTGCAGGGCGTGCCGCCCATGTACTGGATCGTGAGCTGCATCACGTCGGCCATTTCCGGCACGACGTTGACCTTGCCGACCAATTCAGGCGGCGGATCGAGAAAGATCGCCGACGTATTCGGATCGCCGGCATAGACGCTCTTGTTCACAGTAACGCCGGTAGTTCCCCACTGCCAGGGCACGGTGTAATGGCGGCCCGGATCGAAGGGCACATCGACCCATTTCGGATCCATATTCTTGAAATTTTCCATCTGGTCGGGGCGGCTCTCGAGGAGCAGTCCTTCATTGACCCAGATCGGAACGAAGCTCGCCGATGGCACCACAATGTCGAAGCCATGGCCGCCGGCGCGGATCTTGGCGAGTGCCGTATCATTCGAGTCGTAGTCGGTGACCGTGACCTTGACCTTGTAGGTATCTTCGAACTTCTTGATGAGTTCGGGGCTGGTATAGTTGCCCCAATTGAAGATATTCAATTCGCCGTCCGCCAGGGCACTGCCGGCGGTAGCGAGCATGCTCGCGCCAAAGACGGCGCCCATCAATTTCCACTTCATAAGTTTCCTCCTTGTTACTCACCTTAGTGGTGGCTCAATTCTACTGCCTCTTGCGGCTCAAAAAGAAGAACAAAGTGACAATGACGATCGACAGGATTAAGAAAGCCGTCGAAATTGCGTTCATTTCCGGCGTAACGATACGTCGCAATTGGCCGAGCATATAGGTCGGCAAGGTGTCCTGGCCGCCGGATTTGACCAGTTCGGTGATGACCACGTCATCCAGCGAAATCACGAAAGCCAGCATCAGCCCGGCAATGATGCCAGGCCACAACAGTGGAAAAGTGACCCGCGTGAAGGTTTTCCAGGGGGTCGCGTAAAGGTCGCTCGCGGCGGTCTCGAGCGTCATGTCCATGCCTTCAAGCCGCGCCCGGATCGGCAGGTAGGCGAAAGGAATGCAGAAGGCGGTATGGGCGGCGATCAGATAGCCAAGTCCGGTATAGCCGGTCGCCGTCTTGATCGAGGCGAAAAAGATCAAAAGCGCAATGGCAGTCACGATTTCCGGGACCATCAAGGGCATGTTGATTGCCGCATAGATGGCGGTGAGACCGCGGAAGGGGCGGGTGCGGGTGGTGGCGAGTGCTGCCATGGTCGCGCAAATCGTCGAGATCACGGCCGCGAAGGCGGCAATGATCAGCGAGCGGATCGAGGCGTCCTTCACCTGCTCATTTCCCCAGGCCTGGTAGTACCAGCGCCAGGAGAAGCCTTCCCAGATCGCCACCGACGTGCCGGCATTGAAGGAGTAGAAGACGAGGGTGAGGATCGGCGCGTAGAGCATCACGAAGCAGACCATCGCGATGGTGGTGAAGCCGGTCTGGCGCCTGACGGAAAAGCCACTAGCCATGGCGGACATCCGATTTCGAAGCCTGCCTGACATAGACGAGGAGCGCGATCATCACGATCGCCATCAACGAGATCGAGAGTGCCGCACCCAAAGGCCAGTTGCGGCCCTGGCCGAATTGCAGATCGATGAGATTGCCGAGCATCATGTTCTTGCCGCCACCCAGGACGCGCGGCGTCACATAGGCGCCGAGGGACGGAATGAAGACGAGGATCGAACCGGCAATGATACCGGGCTTGACGAGCGGAATGATGATGCGGCGCAAGACCTGGAAACGATTGGCATAGAGATCATAGCCCGCCTCGATCAGGCGGAAGTCAAGCTTCTCGATGCTCGCGTAGAGCGGCAATACCATCAAGGGCAAATAGACATAGAGCATGCCCATCATGATGGCAGTGTCGGTGAACATGATCTGCAGGGGCTGCTCGATAATGCCGAGCTTGATCAGTATCGTATTGACGATGCCTTCATTGCGGATGACTTCCTGGATCGCGAAGGTGCGGATCAACAGGTTGGTCCAGAAGGGAATGGTGATGAGGAAGAGCCAGAGATCGCGGGTGCGCTCCGGGCGCGTCCCAATGAAATAGGCGGTTGGAAAGCCAAAGATCAGCGCGATAACGGTCGTGGCGAAGGATAGCTTGATCGAACGCCAGAGAATGGTGACGTGGGCATCGGCGAGGGTCACCGTATCGTCGAATATGTCCCGCTCGAATAGGACGTTGAACCAGGCATCCCACGAGAACGCCCATTTGACGCCGCCATAGTCGCCCTTCACCATGAAGGAATAGACGAGGACGATGAGCAGGGGGCCGATGCCGGCGAAGAAGATGATGAGAAGCGCGGGAGCTGAAAGAAACCACCGGTCGCGTACATCGCGGGCTTGAGCGGCTTTAGCGATTTCCTGGGCGGTCGCCATGGATCAGTCCCTCAGGACCTGGACCGCGTCGGACTCAAACGCAATGCCGACTTTTTCGCCGACCGCGAACAAGGATTCGCTGCCGCGACTGTTCTGATGGCGAACGATGAATTCAGCACCATTGTCGAGGGTGACGTGATAATGCGTGTCGGTGCCGAAATAGACGATGTTGGAAAGCGCGCCGCCAAGCGTTGCGGGAGCACCCTGCTTGACGACATCGGCATGTTCGGGGCGCACCACGACGGTGACTTTTCCGGATGGCTTCAAGCCTTGCGGCAGGCCCGCATCCACCGTGGCCCCGCTCGAGAGGCGGATCGTTGCCTTGTCCCCCGAAACGGAGACGGTCTCGCCCTCGAGGAAGTTGGTTTCGCCGATGAAATTGGCAACGAAGCGCTCGGCCGGGCGATCATAGATTTCGCGCGGGCTTCCGATCTGCAGGATCTTGCCCTTCGACATGACGGCGATGCGGTCCGACATGGTGAGGGCTTCTTCCTGGTCATGCGTCACGAAGATGAAGGTGATGCCGGTCTCATGCTGCAGCCGCTTCAACTCGATCTGCATCTCTTTGCGCAATTTATAGTCGAGCGCGGATAAGGGCTCGTCGAGAAGCAGGACCTTGGGGTGTGGCGCCAAGGCGCGGGCAAGGGCGACGCGCTGCTGCTGGCCGCCGGATATCTGGCTGGTCCGCCTGTTCTTCAGCTCCTGCATCTGCACGAGCTTGAGCATCTGGTCGACGCGGGCGGCCGTCTCGGCCTTGCTCTTTCCCAGCATTTCCAGGCCGAAGCCGATGTTCTGGCCGACCGTCATATGGGGGAAAAGCGCATAGCTCTGGAACACCGTATTGACCGGGCGCTTATGCGGCGGCAACGGCGCAATATCCTGACCATAAAGGAGAATTTCGCCGTCGGTCGGGAAGTCGAAGCCGGCTATCAGCCGTAGCAATGTGGTCTTGCCGCAGCCCGATGGCCCGAGAAGCGTGAAAAATTCGTTTTCACGGATCGTGACCGATACATTGTCGAGCGCGGTTACCCGGTCCTGTGCCGCGCCCTGAAAGACCTTGGAAACATTCTTGGCCTCGATCGCCGCACGGCGCTCGGCCTTGTCCACTTCCGGCAAGCCACCCCTCCACACGTCTCTTTAGCGGACGCTCAAAGACATATCCTATGGGGAGAAAAGCGTTTTGCCAACCGGACTCGTAAACTGCGTCACAGTGACCAGCCGCCATCGATGATGAAGGTCTGGCCGGTGACAAAGGCGGCCTCGTCGCTGGCGAGATAAACGACAAGCTGGGCGATCTCTTCAGGTTGGGCCATGCGGCCCATCGGCTGGCGCGCGGTGAAGGCGGCCTTGGCCTTCTCGTAATCGCCCTGGGCCTTGAGGCGGTCGGTGAGCGAGGGGGTATCGACGGTGCCGGGGCAGACGGCATTGAAGCGCACGCCCTTGGTGGTGAAATCAGCCGCCAAGGCCTTTGTCATGCCGATGACGGCTGCCTTGGTGGCGCCATAGACGAAGCGGTTAGGCACGCCTTTGATCGATGAGGCGGCGGATGACATGTTGACGATCGAACCCTTGCCTGCCTCGAGCATTGCCGGGAGATAGGCCTTGATCATGTGGAAATGGGCCTTGACGTTGAGGTCGAAGGAAAAATCCCAGGACTTGTCGTCGCAATCCATGATCGTGCCGGCATGAACGAAGCCGGAGCAGTTGAAAATGATATCGAGCGGGCCGGTGCGGCGTTGGGCGGCGGCGATATCGTCAGTCTTCAGAACGTCGAGCCTGAAGGCATCGATATTAGGGTCGGTTTTTGCCAGTTCGCCGAGCAAATCTTCGCGGATATCGGTGGCGTAGACTTTGGCACCTTCCTTGGCCATGGCGAGTGCGGTCGCGCGTCCGATACCTTGCGCGGCCGATGTCACGATTGCGGTCTTGCCTTTGAGCCTGTCGGCCATGGACTTCACACTCCCGGTCAGTCAATCTTCCGGCGCCTGCCTAGCGCCTCACGCCGAGACTTGTCCATGACCAATGATGAATTGTGTTACCTCAATGCCCGCGACGCGCTGGCGCTGTTTTCGGAGCGGAAAGTCTCGCCCGTCGATCTCATGAAGGCGGTGATCGCGCGGGCCGAAAAGGTGCAAGGCGAGATCAATTGCTTTGCCGACCGCTATTTCGAGGAGGCCTTGAAGCAGGCCAAGAAGGCCGAAGACCGGTTTGCCAGGACCCGCAAGCCGCGCGCGCTCGAAGGCCTGCCATTGGCCATCAAGGACGCGCAGCGGGTCAAGGGCAAGCGCACGACGCATGGCTCGATCATCTTCGAGAACAATGTCGATGATCATTCCGATCCGATGATCGAAAGATTGACCAAGGCCGGCGCCATCATTTTCGCGCGTACCACGACTCCGGAATTCTGCCTGTCGGGCGTGTGCCGCACGCGATTGTGGGGCAATACGCTCAATCCATGGAACCGCGAATATGGGCCGGGCGGGTCATCGGGCGGTTCGGGTGCGGCGCTCGCAGCAGGTGCTGCAACGCTTGCGACGGGAACCGATATTGGCGGGTCGATCCGCATTCCGGCATCGGCCTGCGGCATTGTCGGCTTCAAGCCGCCGCATGGGCGCAACCCGGATGGGCCACCGGCCAATTTCGACCGCTTCAATCATTGCGGGCCGATGACGCGCAGCGTGGGCGATGCGGCACTGATGCAGAATGTGACGTCCGGCCCGCATGAGCTCGATCACGATTCGCTCAGGGCACGGGTGCGCTTGCCATTCGCGGCGGAGACAATCAAAGGGTGGAAGATCGCCTATTCGACGGATTTCGGCTATGTGCCGGTCGATGCGGATGTGCGGCGCAATCTGCTTGCCGCACTCGATGTCTTCAAGTCGCTCGGCTGCGACGTCGAAGAAGTCGAACTCGGCTGGACGCGCGAGGTCGATGACCTCGTCATGCATTGGTACAACACCATGAATTTCGGCCGCCAGACCGTGTGGTGGAAGAAAACCCATGCCGATGTGATGACCGACTACGCGCTCAAGATGGCGGAGGCGATCGAAAGGAATACGGGCATCGATGACGTGCACAAGACCTGGGAGATCATCCACAAGATGTATCAAACGCTCGGGCCGGTCCTCGCACGTCACGATGTCTTCATCTCACCGACACTCAACCTGCCGGCGGTAAAGGCCGATCACGATCCATGGGATCAAGATTTCCGCATTAATGGGGAGCGCGTCGATCCCGAATATGGATGGGTCATGACGCACCAGTTCAACATGCTGCATAATTGCCCGGTCCTGGCGGTGCCGTCGGGCTTCGCATCAACCGGCGTTCCGACCGGAATCCAGATCGTCGGCAAAACCTGGGATGATGTTTCAGTGTTCCGCGCCGGACTTGCCTATGAGAAGGCGGTCGGCGGCTGGTATCGGGAATCGTCGACGCGCCCGAAGCTTTAACTCGCGGCGTGACGGGTGCGGCCGTCGATGGTCATCAGTGCGCCATAGAGTTCAGGCCGGCGGTCGCGGAACACGCCCCAGGTCCGGCGCAATTCGCCGATCGCATCGAGATCGAACCTCTGCAATCTGACGCCTTCCTCGGTGCGGCTCATTTCGACGAGTTTCTCGCCCTGGTAATCGGCAATGAAGGAGCGACCGTAGAAAATATCGTGACGCCCGTCGGGTGCTGTCTCCTTGCCGACGCGGTTCGAGGCGGCGAGCGGCATGATGTTAGCCGCGGCGTGGCCGCGCATCGTGTTCTGCCAATGCGTGCTTGAATCATAATCGGGGTTTGGCGGCTCGGAGCCAATCGCGGTCGGATAGAGCAAGAGTTCGGCACCCTGGAGCGCCATGGCACGGGCGCATTCGGGAAACCATTGGTCCCAGCAAATGCCAAGGCCGATACGGCCCGCGGCCGTGTCCCAGACCTTGAAGCCGGTATCGCCGGGCGAGAAGTAAAATTTCTCCTGATAGCCGCGGCCATCGGGAATATGGGACTTCCTATAGATGCCAAGCTGGCTGCCATCTGCATCGACCATCACAACGGTGTTGTAATGGGCATTGCCGGCGCGCTCGAAGACACTGATGGGCAGCACCACACCGAGCTCTTTGGCCAGCGCAGTGAAGCGCGCGACCGTCGGATGGCGGTCGAGTTCATGCGCGTTGGCGAAGAAGCGCGTATGCTGCTCGATGCAGAAATAATCGCCGTCAAAAAGCTCCTGAAGCAGCACGAGACCGGCGCCCTGCTTCGCGGCATCACGCGCCAGCGCTTCGGCCTTGTCGCAATTCTTCGCCCAGTCATTGGCGGAGGCCATCTGGGTGATGGCGAGGTTCAATTCACGCATGTCAGGTCTCCATTGCCGCCAGCACGCGCTTGAACGGCACGCCGTCCTCCGGCGGGGGTGTTTCGAGTTCTTCGGCGTAGCGGTGCCCGGCATAAGTCGCCCAGGCAATCGCCGCGGGTGCCTGGGCATCGCCGAAGACCTTCACGGATTCAATGCCATGGTCCATCCATGAGTCTTCCACGGCCTTGAGGCCGCGATGGAGTTCGTCATTGGGGAGGCGCGCGGTGACCAGGAGGACGGCATCGCAGCCGATCTCTGTCTCGCGACCGGTATAGGTGCAGGCTTCGATCACCGATGACGCACCGATGCGCGACAATGCACGCGTCACGTGAACATCGACGCCGAGTTCGAGAACCCGCGCCTGGATGAATGGCTGGTCGAGCGTCATCGTGCTCCAGTCGGACACCTTGTTGGCGGGCGTCAAGAAGGTGACGCGATTGCCATTGCGGACGAGAAGCTCGGCCATGACCCCGGCCAGGTAATAATGATCGTCGTCATAGACGACGACATGGCCGGTCGGGAGCTTGCCGTTCATGATATGGTCCGGCGTGAAGACCGGCATGGCCTGGTCCATCGCAATCGGCAGCAAATGATAGCGGGCGACGCCATCGCGCCGCCAGGTCGCGCCTGTTGCCAGGCCGATATGTTCGAAGCCGAATTCGAGAATATCGGCGGCGGTCAATTGCGAGTCGCGATAGACCGTTACGTTCGGCATCTTGGCGATCTGCCCTTGGCGATAATCGCGCACGCGCGCCCAGGCGGAAAGGCCGGGCAAGCGCGATTCACGCGTAACACGGCCGCCAAGATCAGTGCTGGCCTCGGCGAGTGCGACTTCATAGCCGCGCAAGCCGGCGCGATGCGCCGCCGACAGACCTGCTGGACCGGCGCCGACGATCAATACTTTCTTTTCCGATGTGCGCGGCCTCATGCGTTCGGGATGCCAGCCTTTGCGCCATTCCTCCATGAACGAGGAATTCTGCGTGCAGCGCGACAGCGACTGCGTGAAATCGCCGGAAATGCAGATATTGCAGCCGATGCATTCGCGGATGTCGTCGAGGCGGCCTTCCTCGATCTTTTTCGGCAGGAAGGGATCGGCGATCGAGGGCCGCGCCGCGCCGACGAAATCGAGAATGCCCTGCTTCACCTGGCGCACCATCAGATCGGGCGAGGTGAAACGTCCGACGCCGACGACAGGCTTGGGGGTCAGTGTCTTCAAGCCGGTGATGAGATCCTCCTGCGCGGCTTCCGGCTTGAAGCGCGACGTGCCCGAGCAATTCTCCCAATTGCCGTGCGCGAAATCCCAAAGATCCGGCAGGTCGGCATGCATGGCGACAAGATCGCGCAGTTCGGCATTGGTGAAGCCCGCGGGGCCTGCCATTTCATCGAGCGCCAATCGGATGGTGATGCCGCAGCGATCGCCGATTTCGTCCTTGGCGTCGGAAAGGATCTCGCGCATCAATCGCGCGCGGTTCTCAAGGGAGCCGCCATATTCGTCAGTGCGCTGATTGGTCCTGGGGCTCAAGAAGTGCTGGATGATGCCGAAGCCATGGGCGGCATAAAGGCAGATGAGATCATAATCGGCGGCCCTGGCGCGGCGAAAGGCGGCGCGATGCCAGAGGCGCAATTGCCTGATGTCGTCCTTGTCCATGGCGCGCGCCTGGACCGGATCGCTCGAGAAGGTGAGAATCGGCAAGGGCGAAGGTGCGAGCGGCACTTCCTTGGTATAGAGATTGGGGCTGTTGACGCCGGCATGGACGAGTTCGATGCCGGCCAGCGCGCCATAATCGTGGATAGCATCGGCCATTTTCGCGAGGACCGGAATGTCGGCATCGCTCCAATTGCGCAGTTCGATATAGGGCGTGATGTCGGACGAAGGGTGGACGTCGGCCTGTTCGGTGAAGATGACTCCCCAGCCGCCCTCCGCCTTTACGCGGCGCATCTCGGTGACGGCGGAGGCATCGCGATAGCCGCCGCCGTTGCAGTGCGGCACCTGGTAGAAACGATTCTTGGCGGTGACCGGCCCGATCTTCACCGGCTCGAACAAAATATCGTAGCGTGCATCACGCATCGAGGAAGCCTTCGAGCACGTTCACTGTGTTGATGCCGATGGCCTCGACCGCATAGCCGCCTTCCATGACGAACAAGGTCGGGAGCTTGAGCTTGGCGATGCGTCCGCCATAAGTCTTGAAGTCGGGCGAAGTGAGCTTGAAGGTGCTGATCGGATCGTCCTTATAGGTATCGACGCCGAGCGAGACCACCAGCGCATCAGGCGAGAAGCGCTTGATCTTCTTGCAGGCGTCTTCAAGCGCCTTGCCCCACAGATCGTAAGCGGTGAGCGGCGGCATCGGATAATTGACGTTGAAGCCTTCACCCTTGCCTTTTCCCTTCTCGTCCTTGAAGCCGAGAAAGTATGGGAACGTGTCTTCCGGCTGGCCGTGCAGCGAACAGAACAGCACGTCGTCGCGGGCGTAGAAAACATCCTGGGTGCCATTGCCATGGTGGAAATCGACATCGAGTATCGCCACGCGCGCCGCTCCGGAATCGCGAAAGGCCTGGGCGGCGATCGCCGCATTGTTGAGGAAGCAATAGCCGCCATACATGTCGTGATGGGCATGATGGCCGGGCGGGCGGCACAGTGCGAAGGCGGAACGCTCGCCATCGGCGATGAGTTTCTGCGCGGTAAGCGCGGTTGCAGCAGAGGCGCGGGCGGCATCCCAGGTGCCGGCGGTAATGGCGGTTTCCATCGAGAGACAATAATAGCCGGCCTTGCCGTCGATACTCCTCGGGCAACGCTGCTGCATGCCGCGCGCGGCATAGCCGGTCGGGATGATCTCGCCGCGGTAGCCGGCCTTGGACCATTCCGTCCAGGCATTTTCCAGGAACACTAAGAAATCGCGATCATGCACCTTGCGCACCGGGGCCATGTCGAGTTTGCCGGGCGCGACGAAATCGTCCATCTTCCGCTTCTTCAATTCGCGCAGGATATATTCGACGCGCGAGGGGCGCTCGAAGGGCGTTACGAATTCGCCGCCAAAGAGTTCGCCTTGCGGAAAATGCAGGCGATGGTCATCGGTATAAACGGTCTTCATGGAGCCCCCCAAAAGTCGAGGGCCGGAACTCTGTCAGAGATTTAGAAACGATTCAAATGCGCGGCGGCCTATCGGCTATGCAAGGTCGGCAAGAAGACGTGGTACAGCATGGGCGAAGCTTCCCGCTTCGATGCGGCCGGCGACGGCTTCGATGTCGGTTGAAAATTCACGGTCTTCATCGCGCGGCGCGGCGAGCGCGCGCAAGATGTTGTGAGCATCCTCGATCGGTTCGGAGGAGCGCAGTGGCCTCCGGAAGTCAATGCCTTCGCCAGCCGCCATCAATTCGATGGCAATGATGCGCGACAGATTGGCATTCATGAGGCCAAGCCGGCGCGCGCCATGCGTCGCCATGCTGACGTGGTCTTCCTGATTGGCAGACGTCGGTGCCGAATCGATTGAGGCGGGATGTGCGAGCTGCTTGTTCTCGCTCATCAATGCGGCGGCGGTGCATTGAGGCACCATGAAACCGGAATTGAGCCCGGGATTGCGGATGAGGAAAGGCGGCAGGAGCGAAATCGAAGAATCGATCAATGCAGCAATGCGGCGCTCGGAAAGCGAGCCGATCTCGGCGATTGCCATCGCGATCATGTCGGCGGCGAAGGCGACGGGCTCGGCATGGAAGTTGCCGCCGGAAAGAACTTCGTGATGCTCGGGAAAGACCAACGGATTGTCGCTCACCGCATTGGCCTCGACGACCAGGCTGCGGGCGGCGTTGCCCAGTAGTTCGAGGCAGGCGCCCATGACCTGCGGCTGGCAGCGGAAGGAATAGGGATCCTGTACCCGGTCATCGCCGGTCAGATGCGAAGCGCGGATCTGGCTTCCGGCGAGCAGTCGGCGGTAATGCGCCGCGGCGAGTTTCTGACCGGCATGCGGGCGCAATTCGTGAATGCGCGGATCGAAGGGCGTATCCGAGCCCATGATCGCATCGACCGACATGGCACCTGCCAGGATCGCGGCAGCGGCGTTGCGCTCTGCGGCAAGCAGCCCTGAGAGTGCAAGCGCGGTCGAAACCTGCGTGCCGTTGAGGAGTGCGAGACCTTCCTTAGGCCCAAGCGCGACCTGCTTGCGGTCGAGGTGGGCGAGGGCTTCTGCGCCGTTCACAATCTTGCCTTTGACGGTGGCGCTGCCTTCGCCGATCAGTACGAGGCTCATATGCGAGAGCGGGGCCAGATCGCCCGAGGCGCCGACCGAGCCCTGGCAGGGGATCACCGGCAGAATGTCGGCATTGAGGAGGGCGACGAGCGTATCGACGGCTTCGAGCGAAATGCCGGATGCGCCGCGCGCGAGACTTGCGATTTTAAGTAGCAGGATGAGGCGCACGATCGGTGCGGGAAGCGGCGCGCCGACGCCTGCCGCATGCGAGCGCACGATATTGACCTGAAGCGCAGAGAGATCGGCGGGTGCGATGCGCGTCGTCGCCAGCTTGCCGAAACCGGTATTGACACCATAGATCGGATTGCCCTCCCCTATGAGGGCGATGATCGTCTCGCGGCTGAGCGCGATCGCCTTCAACGCGGCGGGCGACAGTTTGACGGTTACGGGTCCGTCGAGCGCCGTGCGGATATCGGCGAGTGTCAATGGCTGGTCACCAATGATGAGCGGCATGGCGCGTTCCTATTGCAGTTTCTCGACCGCCTTGCGGTAGGATTGGGCAATTTCATCCTCGCGGACATGCCGGCGATCAACAACGACGTGCTGGCCGGCAATGAACATGTCCTTCACGCACGGATTACCGCCGGAAAAGATCCAGGAATCGATGACGGCATCGCCGGTCCGACCAACGAGGGCAGGATGATCGGCATCGAGAATGCAAATATCCGCGCGAAGGCCCGGCGCAATCGCGCCGACCGGTTGCGCCATCGCTTTTGAGCCGCCGCTCAAGGCTGCGTCGAACAATCGGCGGCCGGTCGATTCACCAGGGCCGTCGGCCAGCACATTGCGGGCGCGATCGCGCAAGCGCTGCGAATATTCAAGCTGGCGCAGATCTTCGGCCGGACTGACCGTGATGTGGCTGTCGGAGCCAATCGAGATCGCACCCTTGGCGGCAAGAAAGCGGTCGCCGGGGAAAATGCCGTCGCCAAGATTGGCTTCGGTGGTGGGACATAATCCGGCGATCATGCCGGACCGGGCAAGGCCTTCCGTCTCTGTCTCGGTCATGTGGGTGGCGTGGATAGCGCACCAGCGTGGCGACAGGTCGAACTTGCTCATCAGATAGTCGACAGGCCGCTTGCCCGACCAGGCGAGGCAGTCATCGACTTCCTTTGTCTGCTCGGCAATGTGGATGTGGATCGGAGATTTGGTGTCGAGTCGATCCAGCTCCGCAATGACCTCACCGAGGAGCTCGGCGGTGACGGCGCGCAATGAGTGCGGCGAGATACCGAGCTTTCGCAGGGGATTGTCGCGGCAGGCCGAATGGAGCTTTTCGAGAATGCGGAGATAGCGATCGGCGTCGTTGATGAAGCGGCGCTGGCCCGGCACCGGCGATTGGCCGCCGAAGCCGCCATAGGCATAGAGCGTAGGCAACATGGTGATGGCTATGCCGGCCTGGTCGGCGGCGGCAAGGCAGCGCAAGGACAGTTCGGCCGGGTCGGCATAGGGCTCACCGTCCGGCTGGTTGTGGAGATACTGGAACTCGCCGACGATCGAAAAGCCGCTTTTGAGCATCTCGACATAAAGCTGGGCGGCGACCGCCTGCAAGTCTTCAGGGCCGAGGCGAAGCGCGAAGCCGTACATCACTTCGCGCCAGGTCCAGAAACTGTCGGAACCGGGGCCCGCTCGCTCGGCGAGGCCGGCCATCAGGCGCTGATGGGCATGGGAGTGGATATTGGGCATGGCCGGGAGCGCGATGCCGGAAACAGTGGCGCGTCCGGATTGTCCGGCTTTGACGCCGGTGATCATGCCGGCGGCGTCGATCTCGACCGCCACATCGCTGTGCCAGCCAGAGGGCAACAGGGCTTCCGCGAAATGCAACTTGCGTGCGCTCATGGTCCCGAGTATACTGTATATACAACCTTATACAAGTGGTTTGTAGATGCTCCTGACCAATCTGCGGATCGCCACCATGCTCGGCGGCCATGGCCTGATCGAGGATGGCGCCATCGAGCTCAAATATGGCCTGATCTCCTGGCTCGGGCGCTCGGATGAGGCGCCGGCGGGCAAGAAGATCGATTGCGGCGGCCGGTTGCTGACTCCGGGTTTCATCGATTGCCATACCCACCTCGTCTATGGCGGCAGCCGCGCGGCTGAATTCGAGATGCGGCTCAATGGCGTTTCCTATGCCGAGATCGCCAAGGGGGGCGGCGGCATCCTCTCGACGGTGAAGGCGACGCGCGCGGCGAGCGAGGCGGAGCTTCTCGTCTCGGCCACGCGACGGCTAGAGAACCTCCTCGCCGAGGGCGTCACCACGGTCGAGATCAAGTCGGGCTATGGGCTCGATGTCGAGACCGAGATGAAGATGCTGAAAGTGGCGCGCGAACTCGGAAAGCGCCTGCCAGTCGAGGTCACGACGACCTTTCTTGGCGCCCATGCCTTTCCGCCGGAATACCGCGATAACCGCGCGGGCTATGTGAAGCTTGTTGCGAAGCAGGCCCTGCCGGCGATCCGCGAAGCAGGGCTCGTCGATGCTGTCGACGGCTTTTGCGAAGGCATCGCCTTTTCGGTCGAAGAAATGGAGCAGGTGTTCAAGGCAGCGAAAGCCTTAGGTCTGCCGGTCAAGCTTCATGCCGAGCAGCTTTGCAATCTCGGCGGGGCAGCGCTCGCTGCGCGCTACGGCGCGCTCTCCGTCGATCACATCGAATATCTCGACGAAGCCGGCGTTATGGCGATCGCCAAGTCCGGCACGGTGGCGGTGCTACTGCCCGGTGCCTTCTATTACCTGCGCGAGAAGCAACTTCCTCCGGTTGCGCAATTGCGCGCGCATCGGGTGCCGATCGCCATCGGGACCGATCTCAATCCCGGTTCCTCGCCGGTAAATTCACTGCTCACGACGATGAACATGGCGTGCGTGCTGTTCGGTCTCACGCCTGAGGAAGCACTGCTCGGCGTCACGGCGAATGCGGCGCGGGCCCTCGGACTCAAGGATCGCGGGACACTGGCGCCGGGCCTGCGCGCCGACCTCGCACTGTGGGATGTCGAGCGACCCGGCGATCTCGCCTATCCGCTGGGCGTCAATCCGTGCGCTTGCGTTGTGCGCGACGGCGAAGTGGTGCGGGGGCGCCTCACATGAACGAGCCGCAGCCACTCTATGCCAAGCTCAAGGATCACATCCTTTCGCATATCCGCTCGGGGGCCTGGGCGCCGGGCGCGCGGGTTCCGTCCGAAAATGATCTGGTCGAAAGCTTCGGCATCAGCCGCATGACTGCTAATCGGGCTTTACGCGAATTGACGGCCGACGGGTTCCTGGCGCGTGTTCCGGGTGTCGGCACGTTCGTGCGCGAGGTCGAACCGGCACGCTCGAGCCTCGTCGAATTGCGCAGCATTGCCGAGGAAATCGCCGCGCGCGGGCATCGACATGATACCAAGATTGCGTCGCAGGAAGCGCTCACCGCCACGCCGGCGCTGTCGGAAGAATTCGAAAGCCGGCAGAATTTGCGCCTCGCGCATGTCATGATCATTCACAGTGAGAACGGCGTGCCGGTGCAGCTCGAAGACCGCTATGTGAATCTCGAAGTCGCGCCCGATTTCCTCAAACAGGATTTCACCGCGACGACGCCCACCGCCTATCTGCTCTCCATCGCGCCCGTCGATGAACTCGAGCACACTGTCGAGGCGGTCATCCCGACTTCGGCGCAACGCAGCCTGCTCGACATCCCTGGTGCCGAGCCGTGCCTGTCGCTGCATCGGCGCAGCTGGAGCCGCGGCCGTGTCGCAACCGTAGCCACCTTCACCTATCCGGCCAGCCGCTATGCGCTTTACAGCCGCTATCGCACGACGCCCGCCGGCACGCTTGAAAGGAATTTCTCATGACGACGCGACGCGACAATACTCGGGTCATCAAGGCGCCGACGGGTCCTGAGATCTCGGCCAAGTCTTGGCTCACCGAAGCGCCGTTGCGCATGCTCATGAACAATCTCGACCCGGGTGTCGCAGAGCGGCCGGAAGAACTCGTCGTCTATGGTGGCATCGGGCGCGCGGCGCGCAACTGGGAAGCTTTCGATCAAATCGTCGCGTCGTTGCGCTCGCTCGGCGAGGAAGAGACGCTCCTTGTCCAGTCGGGCAAGCCAGTCGGCATTTTCCGCACGCATAAGGATGCGCCGCGGGTGCTCATCGCCAATTCCAATCTCGTGCCGCATTGGGGCACGTGGGAGAAGTTCCACGAGCTCGACCGCAAGGGTCTGATGATGTACGGCCAAATGACGGCGGGCTCATGGATCTATATCGGCACGCAAGGGATCGTGCAGGGGACTTACGAAACTTTCGCGGAAGTCGGCCGCAAGCATTATGGCGGCAATCTCAAGGGCAAATGGTTCCTGACGGCGGGGCTCGGTGGCATGGGCGGCGCACAGCCGCTCGCCGCGACCATGGCCGGCGCTTCGATGATCGCCATTGAATGCCAGCCGTCGCGCATCGAGATGCGGCTCAAGACGCGCTATCTCGACACCAAGGCGGCAACGATCGCCGAGGCGCTTGAAATTATCGAGCGATCACACAAGGCGGGAAAGCCGGTCTCGGTTGGGTTGCTCGGCAATGCGGCTGAACTGCTTCCTGAAATCGTCGCCAAGGGCATCAGGCCCGATGCGTTGACCGACCAAACGTCCGCGCATGATCCGGTCAATGGCTATCTGCCAGCGGGCTGGACGCTCGCGGAGTGGGAGGCGAAGCGCGTCTCCGATCCCAAGGCAGTCGAAGCCGCCGCAATGGCTTCGATGAAGGTCCATGTCCAGGCGATGCTCGATCTCTTCAAGGCCGGGGTTCCGACGCTGGATTACGGCAACAACATCCGCCAGATGGCTTTCGACATGGGCCTGAAGGACGCGTTCGCGTTTCCGGGATTCGTGCCCGCCTATATTCGTCCGCTGTTCTGCCAGGGCATCGGGCCGTTCCGCTGGGCGGCGCTCTCCGGCAATCCCCAAGACATCTACAAGACCGACCAGCGCGTGAAGGAACTGATCCCCGACGATCCGCATCTCCACAACTGGCTCGATATGGCGCGCGAACGGATCGCCTTCCAGGGCTTGCCGGCGCGCATCTGCTGGGTCGGTCTCGGCCAGCGGCATCGGCTCGGACTTGCCTTCAACGAGATGGTGAAGAATGGCGAAGTCGATGCGCCGATCGTCATTGGCCGCGATCATCTCGATTCAGGCTCTGTCGCCTCGCCCAATCGCGAGACCGAAGCGATGCTCGACGGCTCCGACGCGGTCTCCGACTGGCCCTTGCTGAATGCGTTACTCAATACGGCGTCGGGTGCCACCTGGGTATCGATCCATCATGGCGGCGGCGTCGGCATCGGCTATTCGCAGCATGCCGGCATGGTCATCGTCTGCGACGGCAGCGATGATGCGGCGCGGCGATTGGAGCGTGTCTTGTGGAACGATCCGGCGAGCGGCGTCATGCGGCATGCTGATGCGGGTTATAACATCGCGATTGAGTGCGCAAAAGAAAATGGCCTTAAACTGCCGAGCCTCGGGCTTTAGCGCATGCATTACGATCCGCGGAACGATGCCTGTCCGTTGCCTTTCTCGCCCTTCAAATCCTGCACCGTGCCGCGGCCGATCGGCTGGCTGTCGACGATCTCGACGAAAGGCATCGCCAATCTTGCGCCCTACAGCCAGTGGCAGAATCTCACTTTCGATCCGCCGATGGTGATGTTCGCCGCCAATCAGCACATTGATGGAAGGCGGAAAGATACGGTCGTCAACGCCGAGGAGACCGGCTGGTTCGTTTGGAACATGGCGACATGGGATCTGCGCGAGGCCGTGAATATCACGGCGGTGCCATTGCCGCACGGCGTTGATGAATTCGCGACTGCCGGTGTCAGCAAGGCGACCTGCGTCGATGCGCCGGGACCGCGGGTTGCCGAATCGCCATGTCACTTCGAGTGCCGCTATCTTTCGACACAGCGTCTGCACGGCTTGAGCACGGTCGGTACCGTCGATATCGTGTTCGGCGAAGTGGCGCGCATCCATGTGCGCGACGATGTGGTGCTCGCCAATGGCAAGCTCGATATCGCCAAGATCCGGCCGATCGCGCGCATGGGCTATTTCGACTATGCGGTGATCGACAGCGTGTTCGAGATGATCATCCCGGATGAAGAAGCGCTGGCCGGACTTGAAGGACGTGCTGCGCGCGACGGCGGCTGATCACTGGCTCTTGATGAACGCCTCGACCTCTGCAGCCGTTGGTGCGGCGGCGGCAGCACCGCGCTTGGTCGTCGACAGGGCGCCACAGGCGGAGGCATAGCGCACCGCATCGGCAAGGGTGCGGCCCGAAGCCAATGCATGCGCGAGCCCGCCATTGAAGCAATCGCCGGCGGCAACCGTGTCGATGGGCGTCACTCGGAAGGGCGGTATCGAGCCTTCGTATTCCGGTGCGCTCACCACAACGCCCTTGCCGCCGAGCTTGACGATGGCGCCGCGCACGCTCTTGGCGCGCAGTTCGCGCGCCGCCTTCAATCCTTCTTCCGGCGTTGCTGGCTGCCAACCCACAAGGCGCGCAGTTTCCGTCTCATTGGGAGTCAAGAGATCGATATGTTCGAGCTCGGCGGCGGAGAAGAGCGCTGCCGGAGCGGGCGCAGGATCGAGGATCACGATGCCGCCCTGCGCACGCACGCGCCGTGCCGCCGACAGCGAGGCCGCGAATGGTACTTCGAGCTGGAGCAAGATTACGCGCGCCTTGTCGAGCGCCTCGCCGGCGCGCGCGATGTCGCTTTCATCCATGCGCATATTGGCGTCGCCGATCAATGAGATCGTATTCTCGCCATTGGACGCGACATTGATGATGGCGATGCCGGTCGCCGCTTCGGAGTCGCGCTTGATGAGATCAGTTGCGACATCATAAGCGGCGATCTCCTTGAGACAGGCTTCGCCGAACATGTCGCCGCCGGTGCGCGCGATGAAATGAACTGCGCTGCCGAGCCGGCGGGCGGCGACAGCCTGGTTGGCACCCTTGCCGCCCAAGCCGATCTTGTAGCCCGAGCCATGCAGCGTCTCGCCGGGCTTCGGCAGGTGCTCCAGATAGGCGACGACATCGCAATTGATGCTGCCAAAAGCCGCGATGCTCATGATGCCTTCATCCCGCAATAAGCTTCAAGACGCGCAATCTGCGTTGCGCTAGGCAGAGCGTCAACGGACATGAGCCTCGATCAGATTATTGCCTTTGCCATTTTTGCCGCGGTCGCTGCGGGAACACCCGGCCCCAGCAATGCCATGCTGACGGCGGTCGGCGCCTCGGTCGGCTGGCGGCGCGGCCTGCCATGCCTTTTTGGCGTCGCCGCGGGCATGGGCGCGTTGATCTTCGTCTCGGCCTTCGGGCTCGGCGGCGTCCTCATAAGCTTCCCCATGGCCGTTCAGGCAATGAAGGCGGTGGGCACGCTGTTCCTTCTCTATCTCGCCTGGAAGGTCGCGACCTCGGAGGGCGTGCCGCAAGCCTCGGACGACGGTGCCGTCGGGTTCTGGGCGGCGGCGGGATTTCAGTGGCTCAATCCCAAGGCGTGGATGGCCGGCATCGGTGCGGCTGCGGCCAGCATGAAAATTGTGCGTCTTCACCTTCTGTGGGATTGTTTCTTGCTCGGTGCGACCTTCGCGGTGACCGCACTCATCGTCTGCATGCCGTGGCTCGCCTTCGGATCGCTGATTCGGCGCATGCTGGTCGACCCGGGGCGCCGCCGGATCTTCAACATCGTCATGGGCGGGCTTTTGGCCGCCTCGGCGATCCTATTCTGGATTTAGCGCGTCGGGACCGGTTTCTCGCCGCGATAGTCATAGAAGCCGCGATTGGTCTTGCGGCCAAGCCAGCCGGCCTCGACGTATTTCACGAGCAAGGGACAGGGGCGATACTTCGAATCCGCCAAGCCCTCATAAAGCACCTGCATGATCGAAAGACAGGTATCGAGACCGATGAAGTCGGCCAATTCGAGCGGGCCCATGGGATGACGCGCGCCAAGCTTCATCGCCGTGTCGATCGCCTCGACGGTACCGACACCCTCATAAAGTGTATAGACCGCCTCGTTGATCATCGGCAGCAGGATGCGGTTGACGATGAAGGCCGGGAAGTCCTCCGAAACCGCTATCGTCTTTCCGAGATGGGTGGTGAACTCCTTTATCGCCGTGAAGGTCTTATCATCGGTGGCAATGCCGCGGATAAGCTCGACCAGCTCCATCACCGGCACGGGATTCATGAAATGTATGCCCATGAATTTTTCCGGACGATCAGTGGTGGCGGCGAGGCGGGTTATCGAAATCGATGACGTATTGGTGCCGAGGATCGCCCGTTCGGCCAAATGCGGGCAGACGGCCGCATAGATCTTACGTTTGACGCTTTCGTCCTCGACGGCGGATTCAATGACGAGGTCGCACTCCGACAGTTCCTCGTAGGAGAGTGCAGTGCGAATGCGCGCCAGGGCGGCGTCGCGTTCGGCTTCGGACAATTTGCCGGACTTCACGCGGCGGGCAAGATTGCCGTTGATGGTGGCGAGACCGGCCTCGATGCGTTCGGGAGAAACATCGGTGAGCGCGACGTCATAACCGGCAAGGGCGCAAACATGGGCGATGCCGTTGCCCATTTGACCGGCGCCGATAACGCCGACTTTCGAGATTTGCATTTCGTCTAGTACCTGCTTGATAAAGGCGAGGGAGCCTATATCGCGCATAATCGCTGGGCAAGTGCATTTCGCATGTGCGAAAAGATTAGGCAGCCCGCGTCCGGCGCGGGTTTTGCCGCGCCGGTCAGAGGTCTCAAGGATTATTTACCAAGCTTGGCGAGTTCGGCTTCGAGCTCCGGGACCGCCTGGAAAAGATCGGCGACAAGGCCGTAATCGGCGACCTGGAAGATCGGCGCTTCCTCGTCCTTGTTGATGGCGACGATGACCTTCGAGTCCTTCATGCCGGCCAAATGCTGGATAGCGCCGGAAATGCCGACCGCAATGTAAAGATCGGGCGCGACCACCTTGCCGGTCTGGCCGACCTGGTAGTCATTCGGCACATAGCCCGCATCGACGGCGGCGCGGGAAGCACCGACCGCCGCGCCGAGTTTCTTCGCGAGGGTGTCGAGAAGCTTGAAATTTTCGCCATTCTGCATGCCGCGGCCGCCCGAGACGATGATCTTGGCGGAGGTGAGTTCCGGGCGATCAGACACCGAGAGATTTTCTCCCTCATAGACCGAAAGGCCCGGATCGGCGGGGGCTGAGATTTTCTCGATCGGCGCCGAGCCGCCATCGCCCGTCGCCTGGAAGGCGGCAGTGCGAACCGTAATGACCTTCTTGGCATCGGTGGATTGGACCGTCTGTACGGCATTGCCGGCATAGACGAGGCGCACGAAACTATCGGGCGAGACGACATCGGAAATATCGGAAATCTGCATGACGTCGAGAAGTGCCGCAACGCGCGGCATGTAGTTCTTGCCGTTTGTGGTGGCGGGCGCAACGATGTGCTCATAAGGGCCGGCTTGGGCCACGATCAAAGCCGCCATGGGTTCGGCCAGCGGGCGGTCGAGATAGGGTGCCTCGCAATGCAGCACTTTCTTCACGCCTGAAAGCCTAGCCGCTTCGGCAGCGGCACCATCGGCCTTGTTGCCGGCGACCAGCACATGGATATCGGCACCGATTTTCGCCGCGGCGGTCAATGCCTTATGGGTCGCATCTTTCACATGCGCATTGTCATGTTCGGCAATGAGAAGGATCGTCATGATCAGATCACTCCCGCTTCATTCTTGAGTTTCTCGACGAGCTCTGCGACCGACTTCACCTTGACGCCGGCCTGGCGCTTGGGCGGCTCGACGGTGGTAACGACTTTGAGACGCGGTGCGACATCGACGCCGTAATCGGCAGGCGTCTTCTCCTCGAGCGGCTTCTTTTTCGCCTTCATGATGTTGGGCAGCGAAGCATAGCGCGGCTGGTTGAGACGCAGATCGGTGGTCATGATCAAAGGCAGTTTCACCTTGATCGTCTGCAAGCCGCCGTCGATCTCGCGCGTCACATTGGCGCTGTCGCCATTGATCTCGAGCTTCGAGGCGAAGGTCGCCTGGGCCCAGCCCAGGAGTGCAGCCAGCATCTGCCCCGTCTGGTTGCAATCATCATCGATCGCCTGCTTGCCGAGAATGACAATCTGCGGCTGTTCGGCAGCGATGACACCTTTGAGGATCTTGGCGACGCCGAGCGGCTCCACATAGGTATCGCTCTTGACCAGGATGCCGCGGTCGGCGCCCATGGCGAGGGCGGTGCGGATAGTCTCCTGGGCCTGCTGCGGGCCTATCGAAACGGCGATGATTTCGGTCGCCTTGCCGGCCTCCTTGAGGCGCACCGCTTCTTCGACGGCTATTTCGTCGAAGGGGTTCATCGACATTTTGACATTGGCCAGTTCGACGCCAGAACCGTCGGCCTTGACCCTGATCTTGACGTTGTAATCGACCACCCGCTTAACGGCGACCAGCACTTTCATGAAAAAGCTCCCAAGGACCGCGCGCTCTTGCGGCGGTGCACAAAAAGTGGCCGGAACCTAGTGACAGCGATCGTTCGAGTCAATTCCAAGACCGGCATGGCTATGCCGCTTGCGACGTCTTGTTCTCAGCGGGCCGGCGTGACCAGCAGTCTCGAGCGCAGGAGATAGGTCAGAGTCACGCCGACGAGAAAGCCGCCAATATGCGCCCACCAGGCAACATCGGTATCGCCCGGGCCGGCAAGGAAGAGATTGATGATCTGGAAGACGAACCAGCCGAGGAGAACCCAGAGTGCCGAAATCCGCAAAGGTATTCGCATGAGGAGGAGGACCCACACCCGCGCCTTGGGAAACAGCACGACATAGGAGCCGAGGACGCCCGAGACTGCGGCGGAGGCGCCGATCAAGGGGGCGTGCGAGGAAGGCTGCAATATCGTGTGGGTCAGGGCGCCGGCGATACCGCAGATCAGATAGAAGACGAGGAAGCCCCAAGGACCGAAGGCATCCTCGACATTGTCGGCGAAGACCCACAGAAACAGCATGTTCGAGATGAGATGCAGCCAGCCGGCATGCAGGAACATGTAGGTGATGAGGGTCAAGGGCTCGGGCACGGGATGATAGCCCGGCAATAGCGCTCCACTTGTCAGCTCCGCCGGAACGAGGCCATAGCCGGCAGCAATCATGGCAAAGGTCGCATCGCTCTCAAAGACATCGGTGGTGATAAACAAGACCACATTGGCGATGATCAGGGCCGCCGTCATGTATTGAAAGCGGATGACCCGCAAAGGCGTGTCGTCATGCAAGGGCACGAACATTATCGGTTGGCGCCTTTGACCCAGAGCACGTCGCCTGGCCCCCGGGCATTCACCCAGCGGCTGGCAACGAAGAAGAAATCCGACAAGCGATTGATAAAGGTAAGCGCTGGCTCGGAAACAACCTGGCCTGGCTCGCGGGACAAGGCGACCATCAGGCGCTCGGCGCGGCGGGAAACGGTGCGCGATAAATGAAGGTGCGCCGCCGCCGGATGTCCGCCGGGCAGCACGAAGGAACGCAAGGGTTCGAGCACGGCATTGAGTTCGTCGATTTCGGTTTCGAGACGCGTGGTCTGTGCCGGAACGATGCGCAAGGGCTCATAGCCCAGGCCCTTGCCGGTATCGGGCACGCAAAGATCGGCGCCAAGGTCGAAGAGATCGTTCTGAATGCGGGCCAGCATGGAATCGAGTTTGGCGAGATCGGCGGTCGTCGTGTGAAGCCGGGCGATGCCGACGGTGGCATTGGTCTCATCGACAGTGCCGTAAGCTTCGATACGAAGATCATTCTTGGCAACGCGCTCGCCCGAGCCCAAGGCGGTGTCGCCGCGATCACCGGTGCGCGTGTAGATGCGGTTGAGAACGACCATGACTAGGTCCTCCCGTGCCGGCCCAACCCGTCATCCCGGCGAAAGCCGGGATCCATCTCTCCGCCGCGCGAGACTTTCAGGATCATTGTGATTGAACCATGGATCCCGGCTTTCGCCGGGATGACGAAAACTGAGAAACCGTTTTTTCGTCTATCGCTTCGGCTGGTCCAACGCTACTCGTTTCTGAGCAATGGCGCCGGTTTGGCGGTGAGCGCCCGCCAGGTGGCGGCAAGGCCTGCCGCGATGGTGAGCGCCATTGCGACAAGCGCGGTCAGGATCGCGGTTGCCGGCGAAAACTGCCACGGCATTTCCAAAATCCAATAGGCCAGGAACCAGGCGGCGATCGAGCCGACTGCGATACCGAAAATGGCAGCGGCGATGCCAAGAACCGCATATTCGGCGATGAAAGCCTGGATCAATTGGCGGCGCGTCGCGCCATAGGTTTTCAGCACGACGGCGTCATAGATGCGTCCCGAGAGGCCTGCAGCAAGCGCTCCGGCCAGAACCAGGACGCCGGTGATGAGGGTCAGTGCATTGGCGCCGCGGATCGCCGCCAGCATCTTGCTCAACAGCTCGCTGACCGTGTCGATGGCATCCTTGACGCGCACCGCGGTCACGGATGGAAAGGCGCGGGCGACCTGGTTCAGGAGCTTCGCCTCATCGCCTCCTTCCATGTCGACCGTCACAAGAAAATGATGCGGCGCCGATTTGAGCGTCGATGGCGTGAAGACCATCAGAAAGTTGATGCCGAGGGAGCGCCAATTGACGCTCCTGAAATTGGCGATCTTCGCGGTGATGTCGCGGCCCAGCACATTGACCGTGACAGTGTCACCGATCTTCAGACCCAAGCCTTGCGCCACTTCGCCGACGAAGGAAACGAGCGGCGGCCCGTCATAATCCTTGGGCCACCATTCGCCTTCGATCAGCTTCGATCCCTCGGGAAGGCTATCGGCATAGGTGAGACCGCGGTCGCCGCGCAATGCCCAGGCGGCGTCTGGCGACGCTTTGATCTTGCTGGCTTCGGTGTCGTTCAACTTGGCAATGCGACCGCGCAGCATCGGTGCGGTCTCGATCTTGATGACGCCCGGCTCAGATTTCACCTTGTCGAGGAAGGCCGGCAATTCGTCATTGCGGACATCGAGAAAAAAGAATGCCGGCGCGCGCTCGGGCAAGCCTGCCTGAAGTTCCGTGCCGATCGTTCGATCGGTCAAAGCCAACGTCACGAAGAGCGTCAAGCCGAGGCCAAGCGCCAGGATCACCGATTGTGCGGCTGCCCCCGGTCGATAGAGATTGGAAATCGCATAGCGCAGGATCGCCGATTTCGGCTTGGGCATGATGGCCGCGAGACGCACGATCGCGTGAGCCAACCCCAAGAGCACGATGAAGCTTCCGGCGAGACCGGCGAGATAGCCGAGCGTCACGCGCCGGTCGTCGAAGTTCAAGAAGACAAGAAGCGCAATCAAAGCCAATGCGACGATGATCGCGACCATGTCGATGAGTGATGGCCAGCCGGTGACATGGGCAATGCGATGCCGAAACAGGGCCGATGCCGGTACGCGACGCGTGCGCGCAAGCGGCCACAATGCGAAGGCGAGCGTTACGAGGAAGCCATAGGCTGCCGCAGTGAGCAGTGGCAAGGGTTCCATGCGATTAGAGACCGGCAAGGGCAGGATGTCGCGCAAGAAGGACTGCGCCAGAGGCGGCACCATCGCGCCGGCAAGCACGCCAATGACGATTGCCAGTACGGCCACCATCAGAATTTCGGTGAGATAGATTCCGAAAACGGTGCGCGACGGCGCGCCCAAGCATTTGAGCGTTGCGATGGTCGATGTGCGCCGATTGACGAAGGCCGAGACCGCATTGGCAATGCCGGCGCCGCCGACGATCAATGCGGTCAAGCCGACGAGCGTCATGAAGTAGCCGAGCCGCTCGATGAAATCTTCTGTACCCGACGCCGCCTTGTCGCGGGTGCGGACGCGCCAGCCGGCATCGGGAAACTGCTTCTCCGCCCCGGTTGCGACGGCGCGCACGTCATCGAGTGTCGCGCCGCCATCGACTTTCACGCGATAGCGCCAGGTAATCAGACTTCCGGGCTGGACAAGGCCTGTCTCCTGCAAGGCTGCGTCACTCAGAATAATGCGGGGGCCAAGTATGATGCCGTCGGCTATTCGATCGGGCTCATTGGCGATCAGGCCCCGCAGCACGACTTCGCTTGTTCCGATCTTGATCTTGTCGCCGGGTTTGATGCCGAGACGACCCAGCAGTAATTCGTCAACAACGGCGCCGTAAAATCCGTCCTGCTTCGAGAGCGCCGTGTTGAGGTCTCCGCCACCGGCAATCGCGAGCGTGCCATAGAGCGGATAAAGATCATCGACCGCCTTGGCTTCGATCAGCGTCGTCGCATCGCCGGCGACCGCCATCGCGCGCAAGGTCGCGATGCGGCTGACCTCGCCTTTGCTGCCGATAAAGGCGAGTTCCGCGGGCGATGCCTGTCTATGGACGAGCGAAAATTCGAGATCGCCGCCAAGCAAAGGCTGGCCCTGTTCCTCGATGCCGCGCTCGATCGCCGCTGAAAGACTGCCGATCATGGCAATCGCGGCAGTGCCGAGAGCAAGACATGTGAGGAAGATCCAGAAGCCTTGCAATCCTGAGCGCAGATCGCGCCAGGCGAAGCGGAAAAAAAGCGGCAGGTTCATGCGTTGCCCGCGACGATGCGGCCGTCGCGGACTTCGGCGATGCGGTCGCAGCGATCGGCCAAGGCGCGGTCATGGGTGACGAGCAGCAAGGTGACGCCGTCTTCGGTTTTGAGCGTGAAGAGAAGGTCCATGATTTGGCGACCGGTCTCCTGGTCGAGATTGCCGGTCGGCTCATCGGCCAGGAGGATGCGGGCACCGGAAGCCATGGCGCGGGCGATGGCAACGCGCTGCTGCTCCCCGCCCGATAACTGACCCGGATAATGATCGAGACGATGGCCCAAGCCGACACGCTGCAATTGCTGGCGGGCGGTGTCCATGGCGTCGCTGCGGCCTTTGAATTCGAGCGGTACGGCGACATTTTCGAGCGCCGTCATGGTGGGAATCAAATGGAACGACTGGAAGACGATGCCGATCGTGTCGCGCCTGAATGCGGTCAGCGCATCTTCGCTCTGGCCGTTGAGATGGGTGCCGGCGACCGAAATCTTGCCATCGCTTACCCGTTCGAGACCGGCAATGACCATGAGGAGCGTCGTCTTTCCCGAGCCGGAAGGCCCGACAATGCCGATCGCATCACCGGCTTTGACGCTCAAATCGGCGCCGCGGAGGATTTCGACGGCACCGGCACGGCTCGGCAAGGTGAGGCGGACATTTTCAAGCGAGATCAAGGGAAATGACATGGGTTGGGTAGATGGGGCTGGGAAGCCGGCTTGTCCAGCGCGGCGCCTTGCGATCCGCGCATTTCCTTCCTAACTGGGCAGAATGATCCGCCGCATCGTGTTGACCTTCTTCCTGTTCGTTGCCCCCTTGTCCGCTTTCGCTCACGCAGAGGTCACGATCGTTGCTTTGGGCGACAGCCTGACGGCGGGGCTCGGTGTGGATCCCGAAAGCGCATTTCCGGCGAAGCTCGAAGCGGCACTGAAGGCGCGCGGGCATGATGTCCGGGTGATCAATGCCGGCGTTTCGGGTGATACGGCTTCCGCCGGCCGCGATCGCCTGGACTGGGTGCTCGCCGATGATGTCGATGCGGTGATCTTGGAATTGGGGGCCAATGATGCCTTGCGGGGGATTGCGCCCGCCGAAACGCGCGCCGCGCTGAGCGCCATCCTCGAAGCGCTCAAGCAGCGCAACCTGCCGGTATTGGTCGCCGGAATGCTTGCGCCGCGCAATCTCGGACCCGACTATTCGGCCGCCTACGACCCGATTTTTTCCGATCTCGCAAACCAATATGGCGCGCTCTACTACCCGTTCTTCCTCGATGGCGTGGCGACGCGGCCCGACCTCAACCAGGCCGATGGTCTTCACCCAAATCCAGCCGGCGTCGATGAAATCGTCACGCGGATCACACCTTCAGTTGAGCAACTTCTCGCCAGGGTTGTGGCGAAATAGCCCTTTTCATTCACGCGAATCGGCTTAGCTTAATTGTGTCGCGACCCGACGACCTTCTTACAGGAGGCCAGCCATGCCGCGCTTGTTTACCGGGGTGGAAATTCCCCCCGACCTTGCCCTGGACCTCGATTTAATGCGGGGCGGGGTCATCGGAGCCCGCTGGCTCGATCGCGAAAATTACCATATTACCCTGCGGTTTATCGGCGATATCGACGACGGTTTGGCGCGCGAGATTGCCTATGAACTCGAAGGCGTCGAAGCGCGCCCGTTCCAGTTGCGCCTCAAGACAATCGACACGCTTGGCGGGAACAAACCGCACAGCATCATCGCCGGCGTCGAGGAAAGCCCCGAATTGCGGCGTCTTCAGGCCATCCATGAGCGCATCTGCCAGGCTTTGGGGCTCGATGCCGAACCGCGAAAATTCGTGCCGCATGTCACTCTGGCGCGGTTGCGCGATCCGGATTTATCGAGCGTTCACAGGTATTTGGCCTCACACAGTCTCTATAAAAGCCGGCTTTTCGAGGTCGATCGCTTTGTGCTGTTTTCGTCGCGCCCGTCGCGCGGCGGCGGCCCTTATGCCGTGGAAGAAGCCTATGCGCTGGGAGCGTCGCTCTAGGGCGTGATTTCGATTGCGCGGCCCACAGTGGACGCAGGGTCGGGCCCATGAGATACTCCCTTGAGCACAGCTTGAAATTTACGATTTCGTGCATACATCGGCAGGCGAGTTCTAAAGTCTCTGGAGGGAGCAAGAATGGCTGACTATCGTTACCAGACCCAAGCCCCCGGTCAGGTCGGCACCCGCGCCGAAATCGACCAGGGTCTCCGGTCCTATATGCTGGGCGTCTACAACTACATGGCGCTTGGTGTTGCCGTTACGGCGATTATCTCCTTGGCAGTGGCGTCAAGCCCGGCTGCCACGGCGGCCGTCGGCTCACTCTACTGGGTGTTCTTTCTCGGCATTCTCGCCATGGGCTTCTTCGCGCCCCGCATGATCTTCTCCGGCAATACCGCCATGGCCCATGCAGCCTATTGGGGCTATGTCGCCTTGTGGGGCCTCGGTATCGCGCCGCTGATCCAGCACTATCTGAAAGTCGATACCTCTATTCTGGTGCAGGCTTTCGGCATCACCGCGGTCACCTTCGGTGCGACAAGCCTCGCCGGCTATGTCACGAAGCGTGATCTCTCCGGGTTGGGCGCCTTCTTCATGATGGCGTCGATCGGCATCATCATCGCCATGCTGGTCAACGTGTTCTTCTTCCAGAGCACGATGATGAGCCTCATCACCTCGGTCATCGTGGTCCTGCTCTTCGCGGGCGTCACGGCTTGGGAAACCCAGCAGATCAAGGAAATGTATTACGCAGGCGATGCGCCAGGCGTGACCAAGGGCAAGTCGATCTTCGGCGCCTTTATGCTCTATGGCAGCTTCATCACGCTGTTCGTGCACATCCTCAACATCTTGGGGATCATGCGCAGCAATTAAGCGCCCCAGCGTATAGAACAAGAAGCCCCGGCTCGTGCCGGGGCTTTTGTGTTTTTTGGGCTATGATGGGCCGAAAGCCCGTGAGGTTTCTCAGCGCCTTGTCAGTTTCGCCGGTCTAAATCGCCAAACGCCCGCTTCGCTATTGGGCCGGATGGAAGGGTATGTGCCCGCATGTGTGGATTATTCGCCGCTATCGGTTATCCGCTCTCCGAGTCCGCGCTCGATAATGTCCTGAAAATCCTCGCGCATCGCGGTCCGGACGGACATGGCGTCTATCGTGACGAGGCGAACAAAGTCACCATTGCTCACACGCGCTTGGCGGTCATCGACCTCTTGACTGGGGCGCAGCCGATCGAGAGCGAAGACGGTCAAATTGTTCTCGCCTGCAATGGCGAGATTTATGAGTTCGAAGAAATCCGGGCTTCGCTCGAGGCGAAGGGTCACCGGTTCCAGACCAAGAGCGATTCGGAAGTTATCCTCTATCTCTATCGCGAATTCGGTCTCGGGCTTTTCGAGCATCTTCGCGGCGAGTTCGCCTTCATACTCTACGACAAGGCACGCCGGCATATCCTGGCCGGGCGCGACCGCTTCGGCATGAAGCCGCTCTATTTCTCCCGGCTGGCTTCAGGCTGGGTGTTTGCCTCGGAAATGAAAGCCATTTTTGCAAGCGGTCTCGTGGTTCCAGAATTTCGAATCTCGGCGCTCGACCTTCTTCGCGATCAAGATCCCGAAAATATCCCGTTTCCCTTCGAGAATATCGAACATATCCCGCCTGCATCCTATGCCTTGATTGAATTGGATGGCGGTGCGTTCAACTGCCGTAAATACTGGTCGCATGAGATCCCCGTGCAGACCGCTGAGCCGGTCGGCGAACCCTCCGAAAGAGCATTCGGCGATGCCGCTGCGGTGGTGCGGCAAGAACTGGACGAAGCGGTGCGGGTGCGATTGCGCGCCGATGTGCCCGTCGGGCTCTATTTGAGCGGCGGTCTCGATTCCTGCTTTGTTGGGGCGCTGATGAAGAAAAATACCAATCAACCCTTCCATTCGTTCTCGATCTCGTTCCCGGGGAGTGGCGCAGATGAAGGCGAGGCCGCGCGCAAGGCGGCGGATTTCCTGGGAACGCAGCACCACGACCTCGCCGTCAGCAGAAAGATGCTTTGGGATCATCTCGGGGCCTGCGTCTGGTTTTCCGAACTGCCATTCCTGACGCTTTCGCCGGTGGGGCTTTATCTTCTGTCTGAACAGGCCCGCAAGCATGTAACCGTGGTTTTGAACGGGCAGGGCGCGGATGAGGTGTTCTTAGGCTATCGCAAGTTCTTCATGGAGGCGGTCCGCGACACGCGCCTCGGTCAGGCTGCGCCGATGGATCTCACTGCAAGAGTGACGGGGATGACGCCTGGCGGACTATCCGACTGGTTGTTGCGGTGGGTTTCGCTTTTTCTGTTTCACAAGAGTCGCCGATCGGCGCTGGTTCGCGCACGGGCTGGGCCTAAGAAGAAAGAACCCACGTCCAAACCATTGATCAACGCCGTGCAGGAGGCGCGGATCGCGGATATGCCGCTTCGCATCCTTTGCTACCTGGGCGATCGATCGGAGATGGCGCATTCGCTGGAAGTCCGGTTGCCGTTCCTCGATCACAAGCTCTACGAGGTGGCGCGCTCTATCCCCGTCGATTTCAAGGTCAGAAACAAGGTCGAAAAGGCGGTGCTGCGCGAGGCTGCCAGGGGCGTCCTGCCAGATGATCTGCGGCTGCGGAAGAAAAAGGGGTTCATGCACACCAGTGCCGGGCTCGATTTCTTCGGAACGGACCGGACTTTGACAAAAACCGTGCGGTCTTATCTGGGCAAGGACGTCTTCGACGCCGCGCGGGTCTTTTCATACGGCACTTATCGGGTGATCCGCCTCCTGGCGACCATTCCAGCCTGGGCCCGCGTTTCGTTCCTCAAAAAACTTCATCGCTTCGCGAATCAGGCGATCCTCTACATCGTCGAAATCCATATGCTTCATGCGCGTTTCATCGCGAATCCGCCCTGGAAGGGGCGCGGCGAAACGCCATTGCCGGGTTAAAGCTGGACCAGTTTTGGGCCGCCGGCAAAGACACGCAGGACCTGCGCCAGATCCTGGCCGCGCTTCATGATCAATCCGCCCTGGGCGATAACGGCATATTGGCCCTGGCGGCGAGCGAGCCGCGGGTCCTTGATGATCTGGTAGAGGGGGACTTCCGAACTTCTGCGGAAGATCGAGAAGATGGCGGTGGCCGCACCGAAATCGAGGGCGTAGTCGCGCCATTCGCCTTGCGCGACCTTGGCACCGTAGGCGGCGAGAATCAGGCCCAATTCCTTGCGATCAAAAGCAACGCGCGGCGGCTGAGGGGCTGCCCAGTTTCTGGCTTCTGTCGTTTCCGGCCGGGCGCCAGGATCCCGAGGCCGGAACGGAACTATTGGTTCCGCGTCGCTCACGCACCCCTCGCTATGTGTTGCGGGTGGCTGTTACTCGATCGTCATGATGAACCCGGGCCGCAGCTTTGGCAAGGCTCAGGCATTCCGGGGCGGTCAATCTTTTCTTGTTTTTGCCGCATTCCGATCAAGCTGTCGCCCCGATGCGCGGCGATAAAGGCATCGTTGCCTCTATAGCCCGGCTGGTCGCAGGCATCGGAAATCTCAGCCCCCCAGCCCCCCGGAGCTTTCGGACAGCCGGGCCCCCCTCCACCCAATTTCTGTGAGTGAGGCGTCGTTTGAGTTTACGGCCGGGTCATCGCGCCCGGCCGTTTCATTTTGTGGCGGGGCTTGACCGGGCAAAGTTCCGCACCGATATCGGCGGCAAGTTCATTCTTCTTGCACGAGGTATCCCAATGTCCGAGGCGGCGGAAGCGCAAACCCAACCCCAGGCGCAAACCCACGAGTTCCAGGCCGAGGTCGCCAAGCTCCTGCACCTCATGGTGCATTCGGTCTATTCCGAACGCGATGTGTTCCTGCGCGAACTCATCTCCAATGCCGCGGATGCCTGCGACAAGCTGCGCTACGAGGCGATCGCCAATCCGGCCTTGCTGGGCGACAATCCCGAACTCAAGATCGAACTTGCCGCCGACAAGGCGGCGAAGACATTGACGATCAGCGACAATGGCATCGGCATGAGCCGGGCCGAGCTCATCGACAATCTCGGCACCATCGCCAAATCCGGCACGCAAGCCTTCATCGAGAGTATCAGATCGGGCGCCGGCGATCTCAAGCTCATTGGCCAATTCGGCGTCGGCTTTTATTCAGCCTTCATCGTGGCAACGCGCGTCGATGTCACTTCGCGCCGGGCCGGCAGCGATGAGGCCTATCGCTGGTCGTCCGACGGCAGCGGCACATTCACCATCGAGACGATCGATCTGGCGGATGCGCCGGCGCGCGGAACCCGCATCGTGCTGCACTTGAAGGATGATGCCGCGGAATTCCTCGACGACTGGAAGATCGAATCGGTGGTGCGCGCCTATTCCGACCATATTGCGCATCCGATCATGCTCAAAATCGGCAAGGAGACGGCGCGCCAGATCAATGCCGCGAGCGCCATCTGGATGCGATCCAAGGCCCATGTCACGGAAGACCAGCACAAGGAATTTTTTGAGGCCCTGACGGGCCTGTCCTCGCCGCCGGCGCTCACTCTGCATTACCGCGCCGAGGGGCGGCATGAATATACCGTGCTACTCTACGTGCCGGGCGAGAAGCCCTTCGATCTTTATGATCCAGACCGGCGCGGGCATCAGAAGCTTTATGTGAAGCGTGTCTTCATCACGGCGGACGCAGAATTGCTTCCCGCCTATTTGCGCTTCGTTCGCGGCGTCATTGATTCGGAAGACATGCCGCTCAATCTGTCGCGCGAGATGTTGCAGAACAATCCGCAAGTTGCGCAGATCAGGAAGGCGGTTACCAACAAGGTCCTTTCCGAACTCAAGAAATGTGCCGAGACCGATCCCGAACGCTTCGCCAAGATCTGGGAAGCCTTTGGCCCGGTGATCAAGGAAGGTATCTATGAAGACATGGAGCGGCGCGACCAGCTCTTCGAGATCGCCCGCTTCCGCAGCACCAAGCGCGATTCGGTCACGCTCAAGCAGTATATCGAAGGCCTCAAGCCCAACCAGACGGCGATCTATTACTTGACCGCCGAGGAAGCCTCGAAGGCCGTGGCGAGCCCGCAGCTTGAAGGCTACAAGGCGCGCGACGTCGAAGTGCTTTTGCTCACCGACCCGGTCGATGGTTTCTGGGTGAGGACGGCGCTCGGCTTCGAAGGCAAGCCGTTCAAGTCGATCACGCAGGGCGCGGCCGATCTCGACCAGATCCCGCTGGTCGAAGATGTCGCTGCGGGCGAAACAGACGATGCGGCGACGGGCACATTGATCGCGCTCGTCAAGCAGACCTTGGGCGATCAGGTGAAGGACGTGCGGAAATCGGCACGCCTCACGACCAGCGCCGTCTGCCTCGTTACCGATGCGGGCTTCGACCGCAGCATGGAACGCTTGCTGTCGCGCCAGAAGACGACAGGCGTCTCGATGAGCGCGCCGGTGCTTGAGATCAATCCGCGCCATCCGATGATCGTGGCGCTGGCGAAGGCCGCCAAGGCGAAGGGCGCTTCCCCCGAGCTTGAGGATGCGGCGCGATTGCTGCTCGATCAGGCCTATGTGCTCGAGGGCGAACCGGTCGGCGATCCGGCGTCCTTCGGCAAGCGGATGACGGAGATGATGCAGAAGGCGTTTGCGGGATGAGGAATACCGCAGTCAGTCTTACTCTAAAGTCTGCGTATCACTTGGCGCCAAGGAGATAGCCGCCATCCCAGTGCCAGATCTGCTTGTCATCGACGGTGACAGTGACTATGGCCTGAAAGCCAGCAAGCGTTCCACTCCCCGCGTGAAACGCGCATGTTCCGAGTGGTGGACTGGCAGTGTCATACACAACGCAATAGCCGAGTGCCGAATCCCCCGGCCCAACGGCAATGACCGCGGAGCTGCTTGTGAACAACGGGCTGCTTATGACTGGCCCGTAGTAGAGTATCTTGGTTCCCACAGGAATAGCCGCCAGATTTGATTCGACAATGGTGCAGAAACTCGGCGTCTCGCCCGTGAACTGTTTGCACTCCTTGGCGATTTTTAGCTGCTGCATCGTTGGCGCGGACGCCCCATGCGCCGTCGGACTAAAAAGCGCAAGAGAAAGCGCGGCTGAAAAGACGGCAATCATTGAATTGCGCATGGCGTCCTCCATCATGGAAAAACAATCTCTCGAAGATCGAACTGCGAACACTCAGCAGGCCAATCAACGGTTTGCTTGACTACAAAAATTATACCTGAACTTAGCCGCGAACAAGAGAGCACCGCTGACGCAAAGCCTTCTTGATCGGGGAAATTCAGGCTAGGGAAGCACTTCGCGATGTGAATGAACTCTTCGTGCGCGCTGCTCTTCCGATGCCTCCATGGCGATCCTCACTATTCATCATTGGCCTGACAAGGCAGCCGCACAAGCAGCGCGATGTGCCACTCGGCACGCGTGTCACGTCCTCACAACGTATTTGCCGCTTGCATCAGTTTCTACTAGCCAGCGTCGCGCTAATACCTATGCCGGTGGAAGACACAGAAGGAGCCAACACATTTGTTCAAGCATTGGGAGGCAGGATCACCGCGCGTGCTCCGATCTCCACGTGATCATAGAGATGGATCACATCGACATTGAGCAGGCTGATGCATCCCGCCGTGCTCCGCTTGCCGATCATTTCGGCCAAGATCGCGCCATGGATGCGGATCTGCGTGTCGACTTCGCCCTGGTAGAGCTAGAGAGCGCGCGCACCCAACGGATTGCCCTTTCCACCGGGTATGCCATGAATGTATCTGGCGTGTTTCGGAAATTCGGCGAGATGCTCGCGCGTCGGCACCCATACCGGCCGCCCACGAAGCATTTGCGCTTTGCTTGGGCTTCTGCCAGCTTCGCGCCCCATGACATCTCCGCTCTTCGATCTATCGGGCCGCGTTGCGGTCATCACCGGCATCAGTCGCGGCATTGGGCGGGCACTCGCCCATGGATTTGCCGAGGCTGGCGCCATTGTGGTCGGCTGCGCGCGCTCCTATGAGGCGGCCGAGCGAACCGCCGAGCAGATTCGCGGCAAGGGCGGCGAAGCGCTGGGCGTGCTTGCCGATGTGACCAAGCCTGAAGACTGTCAGGCCCTCATCGACAGTGCGGTCAGGCGCTATGGCCGGCTCGACATCGCGGTGCTCAACGCCGGGATCAATATCAAGAAGCCGAGCATCGATTTTGCGGCGGTAGAATTCGACACTGTCATCAACGGGAATCTGCGCGCCTATTTCCTCACCGCACAAGCCGCGGCGCGGCAGTTCATCAAGCAGGGACGCGGCGGGGCGATCGTCATGAACTCGTCCAATGCCTCGCTTGCCGCCTTCGACGAGCTTGGGCCCTATTGTGCGGCCAAGGCCGGTATCGACGGGTTGGTGCGGGCATTCGCCGCCGAATGGGGACCGCAAGGTATAAGGGTCAATGCCTTCAATCCCGGCTATACGACCCATTCGATGACGGACGAGGGCCAGGAATACTTGAAGACCGGCGCCGCGGAGATCACCGGCCGCACGCCGTTACGGCGCATGGCGGAGGTGAGCGAGATGGCGGGTCCGGCGATCTTCCTTGCCTCCGATGCTGCGTCCTTCGTCACCGGCGTCACGCTCGCCGTCGATGGCGGCTGGTGCGCCTACTGATACACCTGCCATATTCCTGCCCTTGGATTAGTATTGCTGCGATTCGGCGCCGGCCTAGAGGCGCGCCTGAACACCAGGGACGGCCCATGACAGCGATCACTTACCGGGTTACCGGGTTCTTCGCCGCCATCGTTGCGGTCCCTTTACTCATGGCGGCGCCGGCCGCAGCGAGCTTCGACAAATGTGCGGCCGCTATCAAGGCGCAGGTCATCAAGGCCGGCATCAAGCCCGATATCGCCAATGCCGCCTTCAAGGGCATCAAGTTCGACGAGAAGGCGGTGCGCTTTTCGAGGAGCCAGCCCGAATACCGGCTCGCCATCTGGGACTACATGGCATTCCTCGTCGATCAGGCGCGCATCGCCGACGGCGCCGCCATGATGAAGCGCTATCAGGAGACGCTGCGGGATGTCGAAAAGCGCTATGGCATCGATCGCTATGTGATCGCGGCCCTGTGGGGTGTGGAGAGCGATTACGGCCAGGAGAAGGGTGATTTCTTCATGCCGCATGCGCTGGTCAATGTCGCCTGCGCGGGGAAGAAGCCGGCGGTCTTCAAGAATGAACTGATCCAGGCCTTGCGAATCGTGCAGGCGGGAGATGTCAAGCTTTCCGACATGACAGGCTCGTGGGCCGGGGCCTTCGGGCAGACGCAGTTCATTCCCTCGACCTATCGAAGGCTGGCGGTCGATTTTGATGGTGACGGTCATCGCGACACGATCCGCTCGGTTCCCGACGCGCTCGCCTCTTCGGCCAATTTCCTCGACAAGGCCGGCTGGCAATCGGGCCTGCCCTGGGGCTTCGAAGTGAAGCTGCCGGCGAATTACAAAGGTCCGGTGGGGCGCCGGGCCAAGGCGCCGATTTCGGCCTGGGCCAAGCGCGGGGTGGTGCGCGCCGATGGCTCGGCTCTGCCCAAGAGCGGCAGTTACGGGCTTATCCGCCCGGCAGGAAAATCGGGGCCGGCCTTCCTCGTTTCGAAGAATTTCGACGCGCTTTACAGCTACAACGCGGCTGAATCCTATGCGCTGGCGATCTCCTATTTGTCGGACCGCCTGAAAGGCAAGGGCACACTCCAGACGCCCTGGCCGACAGATGATCCAGGCTTGAGCAGGGCCCAGCGCACCCGCCTGCAGCAGGCCCTGATAGCCAAGGGTTATTACAAGGGCGAGGCCGACGGGCGGATTGGGCCGCAAACCGCCGAGGCGATCAAATCTGCGGAAAAAGCGATGGGACTGAAGACCACCGGGCGGCCGGGGAGCCAGATTCTCAAGAAGCTCACCACAGATTGACGTCAAGTTGATGCGACATCGGCGCAATCTTGCCGATTTTTCAATCTAGCTTATGTAACCGCCCGCATCCTCCCAAGGGACTATACCCGCGACATGATACTGTCTCGCCGTAAATTGCTGTTGACCGGTTGCGCCGTCTTGATGCCAACCTTGCCCTCGTTTGCGCAGGAAGAGCCGCTTGCCGAGCCCGAATTAACCATTCCGGAGCCCGAGACGGTTTCGCCGGGAGAAGACATTACCAAACAGCAGCCGGAGACGGGCGAAGCGCAGGATGGCGGCTATGACGCAGACAAGCTGCCGCCCGAGGAGTCGGAAGAAGATTTCGTCATCGAAGCGGTGAATCCCGAGATTATTCCGGAAGAATTCCGCCGCCAGGATGTGCCCTTCGACGAGCCGGTCGAGCCCGGAACCATCATCGTCGATCCGGCCAACCGCTTTCTTTATCACGTGATCGAACCGGGCCGGGCCACGCGCTACGGCGTCGGCGTCGGCAAGCAGGGCTTTGAATGGTCGGGCAGTGCGAGCATCGGCATGAAGCGGCGCTGGCCGCGCTGGGTGCCGCCGCATGACATGGTGTCGCGCAACAAGCTCGCCAAGAAATGGGCAAACGGCATGCCGGGCGGTCCGGGCAATCCCTTGGGGGCCCGCGCCATGTATCTCTTCTCGAACAATGCCGATACGCTCTACCGCATCCATGGAACGATCGAGCCGGAATCGATCGGCAAGGCGGCCTCGTCGGGCTGCATCCGCATGTTGAACGAGGACATCGTGTTGCTCTATGACAAGGTCGAGGTCGGGACACCGGTGATCGTCAGGCCCGCGGGTTAGGCCCCGGCGTCTATTGCCCGCGCCATCTCCGTGATCACATCGAAGGCCAAGGCCACATCCTCGCGCGTCGTATAGGTCTGGCCGACCTGGAAGCGGATGACACGCTTGCCGGCAAAATCGGTCGGTGTGAGATAGATGCGCCCGTCATCATTGATCGAGGCGACAAGACGCTCATTCACGGCATCAATGTCGGTGATGCCGGCCGGCACATAGCGGAACGTGAAAAGCGACAGGATGGGCGGGCTGGTCATCTCGAAATCCGGCTCCCTGCCGAGGCGTTCGGCGAGTTCATTACTCCAGGCAATGTGATTGCGGATCATGGCACGCAATTGCCCGACGCCATAGGCGCGGATCACAAACCACAATTTGAGCGCGCGGAAGCGGCGGCCAAGCGGCAGTGACCATTCGCTGAAGTTGACGATGCCGTCGCGACCGTGCGTGCGCAGGAAACTCGGCCGGATGGCGAGCGTCTTCACCAGCGCTTCAGGGTCGCGAATGAAATGCGCCGAGCAATCAAAATTGGTGAGCAGCCATTTGTGCGGATTGAAGACGAAGCTGTCGGCGAATTCGGCACCTTTCATCAAATGGCGATGCTCAGGACAAATCATCGCGCTGCCGGCCCAGGCGGCGTCGACATGCACATAAAGATCGAAGCGCCGGGCAATTGCGCAGATCGCCGCGATGTCGTCGGTTGCGCCGGCGCCAGTGCCGCCAATGAGCGCAACAATGGCGATCGGCTTGTGACCTGCAGCAATGTCGGCTTTGATCGCCGCTTCGAGTGCATCGGTATCGAGGCTGATCAAGGGACCCGAAGCCGGCAGCTTGACGAGATTGTCCTGACCAATGCCGGCGGCCCAGCAGGCCTTGTCGATCGAGGAATGACATTGTTCCGAGACATAGACGCGCAGGCGCGGTGCACCGCTCAAGCCCTTGCTGTTGCCGGTCCAATCGAGCGCGCGCTCACGCGCAGTGAGGAGGGCGGCGAGCGTCGCGCTCGAGGCCGAGTCCTGGATGACGCCGGAGAAGCCGTCCGGCAACCCGATCATCTGGCGCAGCCAGTCGATCATCACGGTTTCGAGTTCTGTGGCAGCGGGCGATGTTTGCCACAGCATGCATTGCGCGGCGAGCGTCGCGGTCAGATATTCGGCAAGGACAGAGGGCGGGCTCGCATTGGCGGGGAAGTAGGCGAAGAAGCGCGGATGCTGCCAGTGGGTGATGCCCGGCATGATGGTGCGTTCGAAATCGGCGAAGATCGTCTCGAAGGATTCGGGCAGCTCTGGTGGCGACGTCGCAATCGCACGCGCGATGTCGCCGGGATTGGTCTGGGCGCGCACCGGCCGCTTGCGGATTGTAGAGAGATAATCCGCACCCCAGGCGGCGATGCGCGCGCCCCAGTCCTTTAGATCATTGATCTCCATTGCGCTCGGGCTCGAGACGGCCGTTGCGATCGAGATAGTCGACGATCTGCTCGGCAGCCTCGCTTGGCTGCCGGACAGTGGTATCGACCTGAAGCTCCGGATTTTCCGGCCGCTCATAGGCCGAGTCGATGCCGGTGAAGTTCTTGATCTCGCCGCGCCGCGCCTTGGCATAGAGGCCCTTCACATCGCGCTTCTCGGCTTCGGCTAAAGGCGTATCGACGAAGATCTCGACGAACTCGCCGGGCTCGACCATTTCACGCGCCATCAGCCGTTCGGAGCGGAAGGGCGAAATGAAGGAGACGAGCACGATCAAGCCGGCATCGGCCATCAGCTTGGCCACTTCGGCGACGCGCCTGATATTCTCGACGCGGTCGGCATCGGTGAAGCCCAAATCCTTGTTGAGCCCGTGACGGATATTGTCGCCGTCGAGGAGATAGGTGATGTGGCCCTGCGCATGCAGCTTCTTCTCGACGAGATTGGCGATCGTCGACTTGCCGGCGCCGGAAAGGCCGGTGAACCACAGGACTGTCGGGCGCTGGCCGGCCTTGCGGCCGCGCGCCGTCTTGGTGACGTCGAGCGCCTGCCAATGCACGTTGGATGCACGGCGCAAAGCAAAATTGACGAGCCCCATGCCGACCGTGTTGTTGGTGAAGCGGTCGATGATGATGAAGCCGCCCAGGTCGCGGTTCTCATCATAGGGCGAGAAAGCGACGGGCGCGCCGAGATCGAGGTTGCAGACGCCGATCTCGTTCAGCGTCAAGGTCTTGGCCGCCACATGTTCCAGCGTGTTGACATTGACCTTGTATTTGGGGCTCTCAAGCGCGCCATTGACGGTGCGTGTACCTATTTTGATGAGATAGGGTCGGCCGGGAAGCATCGGCTCATCGCCCATCCACAAGATGCGCGCCTCGAACTGGTCGGCGGCGCTCACTGGATCATTGGCGGCACAGAGAACGTCACCACGGCTGATGTCGACCTCATCATCAAGCGTCACGGTTACCGACTGGCCAACCACGGCATTGTTGAGATCGCCATCGAAAGTAACAATGCGCGCGACGCGGCTGGTGCGGCCCGAGGGAATAACCTTTACCGCATCGCCCTTGCGGATGGTGCCGGCGGCGATGGTGCCGCAGAAGCCACGGAAGCTCTGGTCGGGGCGATTGACCCACTGCACCGGCAGGCGGAATGGCTTGGTGTCGTTCGTCTCGCCGACCGGCACGGTTTCGAGATGCGCCATCAAGGTCGGCCCGTGATACCACTGCATCGCGGCAGACTTGAGGATCACATTGTCGCCGACGAGCGCCGAAACCGGAATTACCTTGATGTCGGTGAGGCCAAGGCTTTGCGCAAAAGCGCGATAGTCCGCCTCGATCTCTTCGAAGGTTTCGCGCGAATAGCCGATGAGATCCATCTTGTTGACGGCAACGACGATGTTGCGAATGCCGAGCAGCGAAACGATATAAGTATGGCGGCGCGTCTGCGTGAGCACGCCCTTGCGCGCATCGATCAATATAACCGCGAGATCGGCAGTCGAGGCGCCGGTCGCCATGTTGCGGGTGTATTGCTCATGGCCGGGCGTGTCGGCGACGATGAACTTGCGCTTGTCCGTCGTAAAGGCGCGATAGGCGACGTCAATTGTGATGCCCTGTTCGCGCTCGGCGGCAAGGCCGTCGACGAGAAGTGCGAAATCGAGCGCGCCGCCCTGCGTTCCGACCTTTTTCGAATCGGCTTCAAGTGCCGAAAGCTGGTCCTCGAACAGCATCTTGGCTTCATAGAGAAGCCTTCCGATCAAGGTCGACTTTCCGTCATCGACGCTGCCGCAGGTGATGAAGCGCAGGAGATCCTTGTTCTCCTGGGCGCGGAGATAGGCAGCGACGTCGCCGCCGGTGAATTCGATGAAGCGGGTCATCAGAAATATCCTTCCTGCTTCTTCTTCTCCATGGAGGCGGCCTGGTCCTTGTCGATGACGCGGCCCTGGCGTTCGGAGGATGTGGCGACCAGCATCTCCTCGACAATGTCAAGAAGGCTCGTTGCATTGGATTCGATCGCACCGGTCAAGGGATAGCAGCCCAGCGTGCGGAAGCGGATCATCTTCATCTCAGGCTTCTCGCCGGGATTGAGCCGCATGCGGTCGTCATCGACCATGATCATCTGGCCGTCGCGCATCACCACCGGGCGGCGGGCGGCGAAATAGAGTGGCACGATCGGGATGTTCTCAAGATAAATATATTGCCAGATGTCGAGCTCAGTCCAGTTCGACAAGGGGAAGACGCGGATCGATTCGCCCTTGTTCTTCCTCGCATTGTAGAGATTCCACAATTCCGGGCGCTGGTTCTTGGGATCCCAGCGATGGCGCGAATCGCGGAACGAGAAGATGCGCTCCTTGGCGCGGGATTTCTCTTCATCGCGACGCGCGCCGCCGAAGGCCGCATCGAAACCATACTTGTCGAGCGCCTGCTTCAAGGCATCGGTCTTCATGATCTGGGTGTGCAATGCCGAGCCGTGGTCGAAAGGATTGACGCCTTTCGCGAGACCCTCGGGATTGGAATAGACGATGAGGTCGAGGCCGTATTTCTTCGCGGTCTCGTCGCGCAATTGATACATGTCGCGGAACTTCCAGGTCGTATCGACATGCATCAACGGGAAGGGGGGCTTTGCCGGGAAGAAAGCCTTCATGGCGAGATGCAGCATCACCGCCGAATCCTTGCCGATCGAATAGAGCATCACCGGCTTTTCGCATTCGGCGGCGACTTCGCGGATGATGTGGATCGATTCAGCCTCGAGCTTGGCAAGATGGGTCAGATGCGCGGCGCGGGGAGCTGCCGCGGGCCTGCTTTCGGGTTGGGCCGGGGCGGGCGCCGGCTTCACGTCGGTTGCGTTGCTGCGCATCCAGGCGCGCACCTTGTCCATGGTGCGGGCTGAGGGCGAGCGGCCTTTGCGCAGATCGAAGACGAAGGAAGGATCGCCCAGCGCTTGCTTGCCGAACGTGGTGGGGTCGATATCGGAGTCCGCAAGGAAGCCCTCGATGTCGGTGAGGAATGTCTGTGCAATGGTGTCCATGAGCGGCCATTAATGCCCTGAGAAGGCATTGTCCAGAGGGAATATCCTATTATGCCCCATAAATCGACCGCAAAAAAGGCAAAATCCTATCAGGGACGCTGCCAAACCGAAATTGCGATTGAGATAGCGGCCTTCTGGGAGTAATTCTGTTTCACCAGAGGAAACAGGTGTGGAAACGACAGACCGCAAACGGAAGGCCCCAGATCCGGCCGTCATGCATTACCAGGAGCCGCATGCGGCCCAGACCGCGCAGGGCAAGTTGCTTGAGGAGGCGATCGGCCGGCAGGTCAAGCAGTATCGCGAGAAGCTTGGGCTCACCATTGCCGAGCTCGCCAAGGCGGCCGACATGTCGGCGGGCATGCTGTCCAAGGTCGAGAATGGCGCCACGTCACCATCGCTTTCGACGCTCCAAGCCTTGTCGCGCGCGCTCCATGTGCCGGTGACGGCGCTCTTCCGTTCCTATGAGGAAATCCGCGACGCGACCTTCGTCAAGGCGGGGCAGGGACTCACCATCGAACGGCGTGGTACACGGGCCGGCCATCAATATCAGTTGCTCGGCCACAGCCCGCATGGGCCGGTGATGGTCGAGCCCTATATCGTCCTTCTTACCGCCGAATCCGACGTCTTCCCGATCTTCCAGCATGCCGGCCTCGAATTCATCCACATCCTCGAAGGCGAAGTGGTCTATCGCCACGGCGACAAGACCTATGCGATGGCGCCGGGGGATTCGCTCTTCTTCGATGCGGAAGCACCGCACGGGCCGGAAGAATTACGCAAATTGCCGATCCGTTTCATCTGCGTGATCAGCTATCGCCGCGAGGAGTAGCGCCTGGCATGGCGGTGATCGGCGTCATGCACGGCGATATCACGTGCATCCAAGTCGATGCGATCGTCAATGCCGCGAATAGCTCATTGCTCGGCGGCGGCGGGGTCGACGGTGCCATTCATCGTGCGGCGGGGCCGAAGCTTTTGGAAGAGTGCCGCACACTCGGTGGTTGTGCGACCGGCGATGCCAAGATCACGCGCGGCTATAATCTAATAGCGAAGCATGTGATCCACACGGTCGGCCCGGTCTGGCAGGGCGGCGTAGCCGGCGAAGCGGCGCTGCTTGCCGCGTGCTATCGCAGATCGCTCGAACTTGCACAGGGCCATGCGCTCGCATCGATCGCTTTTCCGGCAATCTCGACCGGCGTCTATGGCTATCCGCGCGACGCCGCTGCGCGCATCGCCGTCGATACCGTCAGCGACACGCTCACGCAAACTTCATCGATCGAGCGTGTGCTCTTCTGCTGCTTCGACCGGCAGACGCATGATCTATATGTCGCAATTCTTGAGGAACTTTCGAATGACTGAAATTGTGGTGCCGGCACGCGAAGGCCGCGCGGAGAGAGTGGCGCGCGGCCAGAAGATCAGGATCTCGACGCCGAAGGGCGCGCAGGCTGCCGATTTCTTCGCCTATAATGCGGAGAGCCTGAGCGAATGGCTCTCGGCCAATCACACCTGGGTCACGACCTTCTGCGTGAAACCGCGCGAAGGCGATGTCTTCATCTCGCGCTTCCGCCGGCCGATGCTGAAATTCGTTGAGGATGGCGCCAATGGCGTCCATGACATGATGATCGCGGCTTGCGACCAGTTTCGCTACGAGCATTTCGGCTTCAAGGGACCGCATGCGAGCTGTTCGGAGAATCTTTGCGTCGCAATGCGCCGGCTGGGCCACCAGGTCGATGTCATTCCGCAGCCCGTCAATTTCTTCACCAATACGCATGTCGAGGCCGACGGCCGCTTCGTTTCACCGCCCAATCCGGTAGCGCCCGGCGCCTTCGTCGAGCTTGAAGCATTGATGGATCTGATCTGTGTCGTTTCGGCCTGCCCCTTCGATCTCAAAGTCGACGGCTGGACGATCAATGCCGATCAAGGCCCGAGCGGACTATACGTCAGTATTGCCTGATCCATGACGAATGCGCTGCGCCCATTTCTGATTTGGCTCGGCTTCGCTGGTGCGGTGTTGTTCGGCGCGGCTTTCATGATGTCCCTGCTTGATCCGCATTTTGTAGGGCAGACTGCGAAAACCGCGATCCGCTATCATGTCGAAGCTAAGATCGATCAAAAGATCGACGCGCTCGACTCGAAGTTCCTTGGCGGGAAGGCGAAGGAGATCATTGCCGGCTATGGCGTCACGTTGAAAGCCCTGCGCGCATCCATGGCAGGTGGCGAGATCAGTAAGCTGCTCGCATCGATGGGCGATCTCTCATGCGATTGTCGTAAGCTCATCGACGCAGCCATCACGACATTCTCACTCAGCGAGATTGCCAGCCTTGAAGCCGCGCAGGAAAAGCTCACTGGTCTGGTCCGCGCGAAATACATGGAGACGGCGGCCGGTGTTCACATGCTCGCCGGTCGTGTGGTAATGCTGCCAGGCGGTCTCGGCTTCGGCGATGAAGGCAGCCCGGTGTTCCTCGCGTTCGAGATATTCCGCGATTGCCTCGCGCATCAGGAAGTGGGACGAACGTTTGCGGGCCTGGGCCAGGCTCGCAAGCCGGGCCTGATCGGTCTCGTCGAGCTTAATTGAAACGGCTTTGGTGGCCATGAGATGTTCCGATAGCGTGAGGTATTACCTATACATACCTTGCCCGCGACGAGCAAGCTAGTTCCCGGAGTGAAAAAATAATTCCTGAGAGTTGAACCCCCGAAATCCGGCTGTTAAGAGGATAGTTCCTCGGCTCTCAAAGGCGCGTCTCCCATGTGCGGAATAGTCGGACTTTACCTAAAGAACAAGAAGCTGCAGCCCAAGCTTGGACAGATGTTCAAGCCGATGATCATCGAAATGACCAATCGCGGGCCGGATTCGGCGGGTGTCGCGATCTATCGTAACCCGGTGAAGAAGGGCCAGGTGAAGTTTTCCCTCGCCCATGACGATGCAAGCTATGACTGGAAGAAGATCGATCTTGGGCTTGAGCGCGCACTCAAATGCGATGCGACGGTCAAGAAGATCGGCAATCACTGCCTGCTTGTCACCAATGCCAAGGAGAAGTCGGTCGTCGACTGGCTGAAGGTGCACCACCCGGAAGTGCGCGTCGTCGGCTCCGGCCAGATGATCGAGATCTTCAAGGAAGTCGGCCTGCCGGAAGCCGTTTATGAGAAATTCAATCTCGACGATGCCAAGGGCACCCATGCGATCGGCCATACGCGCATGGCAACCGAGAGTGCGGTGACGACGGCCGGCTCGCATCCTTTCGCGACCGGCGCTGATCTCTGCCTCGTCCACAACGGTTCGCTCTCGAACCACAATCGCCTGCGCGACAATCTCAAGCGCGAAGGCCTCGAATTCCAGACCGAGAATGATACCGAAGTCGCTGCCGCCTACATGACGTGGAAATTGAGGCAGGGCCGTTCGCTCAGGCAGGCGCTCGAAGACGGCATCAAGGATCTCGACGGTTTTTATACATTCTGCATCGGCACGCATGACGGCTTTGCGGTGGTGCGCGATCCGATCGCCTGCAAGCATGCGGTCCTCGCCGAGACCGACGACTGGGTGGCGATGGCGACCGAGTATCGCGCCATTTCGCACCTGCCGGGTTCCGATGATGCGCGCATTTGGGAACCCGAGCCGCAAACGATCTATACGTGGGAAGGCCACGCATGATCGAGCTTGATTTGAAAAGCGAGGGCGTGCGCGGTGTAAATTCGCGCCTGCATGCCTTGCCCAAGACCACCAATCAGCGCCACTGGATTCTGAAAAACCCACAAGGCCAGCATGCGATCGCCTGCGGGCTCGACGGGCCATTCACGGTCGAGATCAAGGGCCATGTCGGCTTTTACTGTGGCGGCATGAACAAGGAAGCCGAGATCATTGTCCATGGCCATGCCGGCGTCGGCGTTGCCGAGAATATGATGTCGGGCCTCATCCGCGTCACCGGCAATGCGTCGGAATCGGCGGGCGCCACCGGCAATGGCGGCTTGCTCGTCATCGAAGGCGATGCCTCGTCGCGCTGCGGAATTTCGATGAAAGGCATCGATATCGTGGTCGGCGGTTCGGTCGGGCATATGTCGGCCTTCATGGCGCAGCGTGGCAATCTCGTGGTGTGCGGCGATGCCGGCGAGGCGCTCGGCGATTCGATTTATGAGGCGCGGCTCTATGTGAAGGGGCGGGCCGAAAATCTCGGCGCCGACTGCATCGAGAAGGAACTGCGCGCCGAGCATCGCGAGGATCTCGAGAAATTTTTGGAGCGCGCCAAGATCAAGGCCAAGGCGAAGGATTTCAGGCGCTATGGCTCGGCGCGGAAGCTCTACAATTTCAACATCGATCACGCCGATGCGTATTGATGTAGATGTGTCTTCTCCCGCGTGCGGGAGAAGAAGGGGCCCCGTCGCGTTAGCGATGGGGGAGATGAGGGCGGCCACTATCCGAACCCTTCGATTTCCCCTCACCTTCCCATTGCTTCGCAATGGGTCCCTTCCTCTCCCGCAGGCGGGAGAGGACAAGATTCGATAGAGGCCCCATGGACACAAACATCCCCCGCACGGTTCCGCGCAAGTCGGCGACCTTCGACGATTTCACGCTTTCCGAAATCAGGCGCGCCGCATCGACCGGCATCTACGACATTCGCGGCGCCGGCGCCAAGCGCAAGCTGCCGCATTTCGACGACCTCTTGTTTCTCGGCGCGTCGATGTCGCGCTATCCGCTCGAAGGCTACCGCGAGAAATGCGGCACCAATGTCGTGCTCGGCACGCGCTTTGCGAAAAAGCCGATCGAACTCAAAATCCCCATCACCATTGCCGGCATGAGCTTCGGCTCGCTCTCGGCGCAAGCCAAGGAGGCGCTGGGCCGTGGCGCTTCGATCGCCGGCACATCGACCACGACCGGCGACGGCGGCATGACGCCGGAAGAGCGCGGGCAATCCAAGACGCTCGTCTATCAGTATCTCCCGTCGCGCTACGGCATGAACCCCGACGATCTGCGCAAGGCGGACGCGATCGAAGTCGTGGTCGGCCAGGGTGCGAAGCCCGGCGGCGGCGGCATGCTGCTCGGACAGAAGATTTCCGATCGCGTCGCGCAAATGCGCTGTCTGCCCAAGGGCATCGACCAGCGCTCGGCCTGCCGGCATCCCGACTGGACCGGCCCTGACGATCTCGAAATCAAGATCCAGGAGCTGCGCGAGATCACCAATTGGGAAAAGCCGATCTTCATCAAGGTTGGCGGCGCCCGGCCGTTTTACGACGTGGCGTTGTCGGTGAAGGCGGGTGCTGATGTGGTGGTCGTCGACGGCATGCAGGGCGGTACGGCGGCCACGCAGGAGGTCTTCATCGAACATGTCGGCCAGCCGACGCTTGCCTGTATCCGTCCGGCCGTTGCGGCACTCCAGGAACTCGGCATGCATCGCAAGGTACAGCTCATCGTGTCGGGCGGCATTCGCAATGGCGCCGATGTCGCGAAAGCCCTGGCGCTTGGCGCAGATGCGGTGTCGATCGGCACGGCAGCCTTGGTGGCGCTCGGCGACAATGATCCGCGCTGGGAGGCCGAATATGAGAAGCTCGGCTCGACAGCGGGTGCCTATGACGACTGGCATGAAGGCCGCGATCCCGCCGGCATCACCACGCAGGACCCGGAGCTTGCCAAGCGGCTTGATCCGGTGCTCGCCGGCAGGCGCCTTGCCAACTACCTCAAAGTCATGACACTGGAAGCGCAAACCATTGCGCGTGCCTGCGGCAAGAGCCATGTCCATAATCTCGAGCCCGAGGATCTGGTGGCGCTCACCGTAGAGGCGGCTGCGATGGCACAGGTGCCTTTGGCCGGGACAAGCTGGATCCCGGGAAAGAATGGGTGACGCCAGTGGGTGATAGAACCCTCATCCTGAGGTGCTCGGCGCGGAGCGTCGAGCCTCGAAGGATGACTTGCGGCAAGGTATTGCAGGCTGCCATGGTTCGAGGCCCGCTGCGCGGGCACCTCACCATGAGGTCGGTGTAGAAGACGAAGAGGTATTTCGTGGCGAAGTATAATGCGAAGATAACATGGCAACGGGGAACGCAGAAGTTCACCGACATGAAGTTCGTGCGCGATCACGAATGGGCGTTCGACGGCGGAACCAAGGTCAAGGGAACCGCATCGCCGCATGTCGTGCCGCCGCCAATGACCGACCTCGCTGCCGTCGATCCGGAAGAGGCGTTCGTCGCGAGTCTCTCGAGCTGCCACATGCTGACCTTCCTGTTCTTCGCGGCGCGCAAGGGTTTCACGATCGATAGCTATGTCGACGATGCCGAAGGGACTCTCGCCAAGAATGCCAAAGGCAAAATGGCGATGACTGAAGTCGTGCTGCATCCGAAGATCGCCTTTTCGGGCGACAAGCAGCCCTCGGCCGCCGATCTCGATCAGTTGCACCACCAGGCGCATGAGGAATGCTACATCGCCAATTCGGTGACGACGAACGTCAGAGTTGAGCCGGTGTCGTGACGCTTTCAGCACTTCTCATTTTCGCCGGAGCATTGCTGGTGGCGGCGGGTTCGCCCGGTCCCAGCATTGCGGCTCTCGTTGCCCGTGTGATCAGCCGCGGTTACCGCAGCGTCTTGCCGTTTCTTGCCGCCATGTGGATCGGGGAAGCGATCTGGCTTTGCCTTGCTGCGAGCGGTGCAAGCTATATCGCGCAAAGCTTCAATACCATCTTCGTGATCCTCAAATATCTGGGCGTCGCCTATCTTCTTTATCTGGCGTGGAAGATGTGGACGGCACCGGCCGTCGTGAAGGAAGGCGATCTGCCGACGGAAGATTCGCCCTGGCGATTGTTCCTGACAGGCATGGCGATCACGCTTGGCAATCCAAAGATCATGGTGTTCTACCTGGCGCTGCTCCCATCCCTGATCGATCTGTCAGGTATCACCGTGCTTGGTATTGCCGAACTCGTTGCGGTTATGATGCTGGTGCTGATCACCGTCGATCTGGCGTGGGTAGTCGCCGCCGCACAGGCGCGCCGCTGGCTCAAATCCTCGCGTGCCATGCGCATCGCCAACCGCGTGAGTGCTACGGCGATGGGCGGTGCGGCGATCGCGATTGCGACGAAATGATCAGCGCAGAGATAAACCCCCTTCTCCCCTTGCGGGAGAAGGTGGCGAGGGCAAAGCCCGAGCCGGATGAGGTACCCCTCACCCGCCCCGGATCAAGTCCGGGGCACCCTCTCCCGCAAGGGGAGAGGGAAGAGAATTCAATAAGAGATACTCAGGGAGACGACGGGAATGAGCGAACTTGCCAAATATGCCAAGGACAGGAACATCAAGTTCTTCCTGTTCAATTTCACCGACCTGTTCGGGACGCAGCGCGCCAAGCTCGTGCCGGCGCAGGCCGCGGCCAAGATGCAGAAGGCGGGCGCGGGATTTGCGGGCTTCGCGACCTGGCTCGACCAGACGCCGGCGCATCCCGATCTTCTCGTCATGCCCGATCCTAATTCTATCATCCCTTTGCCGTGGCGGCCTGAGGTTGCGTGGGTAGCGGGCGATCCGTGGATGGATGGCAAGCCGCTCTCCCAGGCACCGCGCCTCGCACTCAAAGAGCTCGTCGCCAAGGCTGAAAAGCGGAATCTCAAACTCATGGCTGGCGTTGAGCCCGAATTCCATCTCACCAACGCCGATGGCAGTGCGGTGTCCGATCCGCGCGATACGCAGGAGAAGCCCTGCTACGACCAGGCGGCGATCATGCGCCGCCTAGATGTCATCGCCGAAATCACCGGCACGATGATCGAGCTCGGCTGGGGGCCCTATCAGAACGACCATGAAGACGCGAACGGCCAGTTCGAGATCAACTGGAATTTCAACGACGCACTAACCACCGCCGACCAGCTCGCCTTCTTCAAATTCATGGTGAAGTCGATCGCCGAGAAGCACGGGCTTAGGGCTACCTTCATGCCCAAGCCGTTCATCAACCTCACCGGCAATGGCTGCCATGTGCATTTGTCCGTCTGGGACGGTACGGGAAAGAAGAACCTGTTCCATGATGCCAAGGGCGATCTTGGTCTCTCGCCAATGGCCTATCAGTTCTTGGGCGGCCTCATCCATCATGCCGATTCGCTGGTCGCGATCACCAATCCGACAGTCAACTCCTATAAGCGCATCAATGCGCCGCGAACGCTTTCGGGCGCGACCTGGTCGCCCAATACCGTCACCTTCGGCGGCAATAACCGCACCCATATGGTGCGCGTGCCGGATGAGGGCCGCATCGAGTTCCGCCTGCCGGATGGTGCCGCCAATCCATACCTCATGATGGCGGGGATCCTGGTCGCCGGCCTGCACGGGCTCGATGAAAAGATGGACCCGGGAAAGCGGCTCGACATCGACATGTATGCCGAGGGCCACAAGGTGAAGGGCGCGAAGAAACTGCCGCTCAACCTTCTCGATGCGATCCGCAATTTCGAGAAAGACAAGTACCTGCGCGACGGGCTCGGGGCGGATGTGTCGGATGCCTATATCAAGCTCAAGACCAATGACTGGAACCAGTATTGCCGGCACCTTACCCAATGGGAGCGGGATACGACGCTGGATTGCTAAGCTTACTGGTCATCCCGGCGAAAGCCGGGACCCATCTTGCCGAGCAATGATTGCTGACAGCCTTGGCGCTGATAGTTGGGTCCCGGCTTTCGCCGGGATGACGAAAGAGCGAGGGAAATTCACCCCTACACAGGCCCCCTCCACTGGTCTAGAAATGGTTCAAATCGGCCTAGAATTGGTTCCAAGACCGTCCCAATGAAATATTCCGTCTTCTCCCTCCTGAAAAATTCCTTCTCGGGCCACAAGCACTGGACGCCGGCCTGGCGTAATCCGGAGCCGAAGAAGGACTACGACATCATCATCGTCGGCGGCGGCGGTCATGGGCTGTCGACTGCCTATTACCTTGCCAAGGAACACCGTCTCACCAATGTCGCGGTGCTCGAGAAAGGCTGGCTCGGCTCCGGCAATATCGGCCGCAACACGACGATCATCCGCTCGAACTACATGCTGCCGGGCAACAATCCCTTCTACGAATGGTCGATGAAGCTTTGGGAAGGGCTCGAGCAGGATTTCAACTTCAACGCCATGGTGTCGCAGCGTGGCGTGCTCAATCTCTTCCATACCGATCCGCAGCGCGACGCCTTTGCGCGGCGCGGCAATGCCATGCGGATCGACGACGTCGATGCCGAGATCCTCGATCGCGAAGCGGTGCGCGAGATGGTGCCGTTCCTTGATTTCGACAATGCGCGTTTTCCGGTGAAAGGTGGGCTGTTGCAGCGGCGCGGTGGCACGGTGCGCCATGACGCGGTCGCCTGGGGTTATGCGCGGGGGGCCGACAGCCGCGGTGTCGACATCATCCAGAATTGCGAAGTGACCGGCATCCGAATCGAGAACGGCCAAGTCAAGGGTGTCGACACAACCAAGGGCTTCATCGGCTGCAAGAAGCTCGGCCTGGCAGCCGCCGGCAATTCATCGGAAGTGGCCGCCATGGCGGGCATGAAACTGCCGATCGAGAGCCACGTGCTGCAGGCCTTCGTGTCGGAGGGCCTCAAACCCTATATCGACCAGGTCGTCACCTTCGGTGCCGGGCATTTCTACGTCTCGCAATCGGATAAGGGCGGCCTCGTCTTCGGCGGCGATCTCGACGGGTACAACTCTTACGCGCGGCGCGGCAATCTGCCGATGGTCGAGCATGTGATCGAAGCCGGCGTTGCGATGATCCCCGGCCTCTCGCGGGTGCGCGTCTTGCGCTCCTGGGGCGGCATCATGGACATGTCGATGGACGGTTCGCCGATCATCGACAAGACCCATATTGACGGGTTCTATCTCAATACCGGCTGGTGCTATGGCGGCTTCAAGGCGACGCCCGCCTCCGGCTGGTGCTTCGCCCATACGATCGCCAAGAACGAACCGCACAAGCTCAACGCCGCCTATCGTCTCGACCGCTTCCGCCGCGGTTACATGATCGACGAAAAAGGCCAGGGCGCCACGCCGAATTTGCATTGAGATGGGGATGGACCGCTCATGCACTCTTCGTCATCCCGGCGAAAGCCGGGACCCATGTCAAAGGGTGACGAATGTCGGGAGTCTTAACGCTGATAGTTGGGTCCCGGCTTTCGCCGGGATGACGGAATGAAACGATGCTGATCAAATGTCCCCATTGCGGTTCGCGGCCGTCGGAGGAATTCACCTATCTCGGCGATGCGTCAGTGAAGCGGCCGAACTCCACCGATCCTGCGACCATGGATCAATGGTTCGACTATGTATATTTGCGCGACAATCCCAAGGGCCGCATGCACGAATACTGGCATCATACCGGCGGTTGCCGCTCGTGGCTCGTTGTCGATCGCAATACTCTGACACATGAGATCCTCGGCGCGATGACGGCGCGCGAATGGGCCAAGCGCCAGGGAGCCAAATCATGAGCGGCTTCCGGCTCGACAAGGGCGGTCTCATCGATCGTGCCACCTCGCTCGACTTCACCTTTGACGGCAAGCATTTCACCGGCCATCCCGGCGATACGCTGGCTTCGGCGCTGATTGCGAACGACGTTCACCTCATGGGCCGGTCGTTCAAGTATCACCGGCCGCGCGGCGTCATCTCGGCTGGTGCGGCTGAGCCCAACGCGCTCGTCGAACTGCGCGATGGCGGGCGCCGCGAAGCCAATACGCGTGCGACGATGATCGAGCTTTATGACGGACTCAAAGCCGTGAGCCAGAACCGCTGGCCGTCGCTTGAAGTCGATTTCGGCGCGGTCAATGCGCTGGCGTCATCAATCTTCGTTGCCGGCTTCTACTACAAGACCTTCATGTGGCCGAAGAGCTTCTGGGAGAAGATCTACGAGCCGTTGATCCGCCGTGCCGCAGGCCTTGGCCGCGCCTCGAAGGAAGCCGATCCCGACAAGTATGAAAAGGCCTATGCGCATTGCGACGTGCTGGTCATCGGCGCGGGCCCCACGGGTCTCATGGCGGCGCTTGCCGCCGCGCGTTCGGGTGCGCGAGTGATCCTCGCCGATGAGAATGCAGCTTTAGGTGGATCGCTTCTCAATGAGCAGGAAGAGATCGACGGCAAATCCGGCGTCGACTGGGCCAAGGGTACAATCGCCGAACTTGCTTCGCTGCCGAACGTCACGCTCATGCCCCGCACCACAATCTTCGGCTGGTATGACGACAATATCTTCGGGGCTGTCGAGCGCGTGAACGATCATGTCGCCGTGCCGCCGGTGCATGAGCCGCGCCAGCGCTATTGGCGGTTCATCGCCAAGCGCGCGATCCTCGCCACCGGCGCCGAAGAGCGGCCGATCACCTTCGGCGGCAATGACTTGCCGGGCGTCATGACGGCCTCCGCCATGCGCACCTTCGCCAATCATTACGGCGTCGCCGCGGGTCGTTCGATTGCCGTCTTCACCAATAATGATTCCGGCTATCGCACGGCGCGCGATCTTGATCGGCTTGGCGTGCATGTCGAAGTGGTGATCGATTCGCGGAAAGATGCAAAGGCCGATGCCGGCAGCATCCCCGTGCTCAAAGGCGGGCTCGTCGTCAATGTGAAGGGCGGCAAGCGGGTTTCGGGCATCGAGCTTGCAGATCACACGACGATTACCTGCGATGCGCTCGCCATGTCGGGCGGCTGGAGCCCGATCGTCAATCTTGCCTGCCACAAGGGCGCGAAGCCCAAATGGAACGAGACCATCGCGGCTTTCGTGCCACCCGATGTCGGCGCGGCTTTCACGGCGGCTGGGTCGGCGCGTGGGCTCATGAAGCTTTCCGAATGCCTCGCCGACGGCGCCAGGCAGGGCAGCGAGCAGGCAAGGGCCCTCGGTTTCGACTCGAATCGGATCGAAATTCCTCCGTGCAAGGACGAAACCTATCGCATCACGCCGCTGTGGTGGGTGAAGCAGTCGACCGGCAAGGCCTTCATCGATTACCAGAACGACGTGACGGTCAAGGACCTGCCGCTTGCCGCGCATGAAGGCTATCGCGATGTCGAGCTTGCCAAGCGCTATACGACGACCGGCATGGCGACGGACCAGGGCAAGCTCGGCAATGTCAATGCCATCGCGGTGCTCGCCGAGGCGACCGGCCAGAGCATGGATCAGGTCGGCACCACGACGTTTAGGCCCTATTACACGCCCGTCTCGTTCGGCGCCTTGGCTGGCCCCTTCACCGGCCATCACTTCCAGCCCGTGCGCCGCACGCCCTTGCATGAATGGGCCGAAGAGCTCGGCGCGGTCTTCGTCGAGACGGGCTTGTGGATGCGCTCTTCGTGGTTCCCGCTGGCGCATGAGAAGGACTGGCTCGAAAGCGTCACACGCGAAGTGAAGGCAGTGCGCGAACGCGTCGGGCTGTGCGATGTCTCCACACTCGGCAAGATCGACGTGCAGGGACCGGACGCGGGTGAGTTCCTCAACCGGCTCTATTGCAACACGTTTTCGACGCTTCAAGTCGGCAAGGCGCGCTACGGCCTCATGCTGCGCGAAGACGGCATCGTCTTCGATGACGGCACGACATCGAGGCTTTCGGACAATCATTACTTCATGACGACGACGACGGCGAACGCGGCGCGCGTCATGTCGCATATGGAATTCTGCCACCAGGCATTGTGGCCCGAACTCGATGTCCAATATGTCTCGGTCACCGAACAATGGGCGCAAATGGCGGTCGCCGGCCCCAAGGCGCGGGCGACCTTGCAGAAGATCATCGATCACGTCGAACTCAGCGACACGACATTCCCCTATATGGCGGCAAAGGAAATCACGATCCTCGGCGGTATCCCGGCGCGGCTTTTCCGCATCTCGTTCTCGGGCGAGCATGCCTATGAACTGTCGGTGCCGGCGGATTTCGGGAACATGGCGGCGCGCGCGATCATGCAGGCGGGTGCCGAATTCGGCATCGTGCCCTATGGCGTCGAGGCGCTCTCCGTCATGCGCATCGAGAAGGGCCATGTGGCGGGCGGCGAACTCAACGGCACGACGACGGCCGGCGATCTGGGCTTAAGCAAAATGATGTCGACGAAGAAGGATTATATCGGGCGCATGATGGCGGGGCGCGAGGGCCTCATCGATCCCGATCGCGAACATGTGGTCGGCATCAGGCCGGTCAATCCGGGCGATCGCATTCGCGCCGGCTCGCATCTCCTCAAGCGCAATGATGCGCCGTCGATGACCAACGACCAGGGCTACATCACGGGCGTCGCCTTCTCGCCGATGCTGAACCTGTGGATCGGCTTGGCGCTGCTCAAGAACGGGCGCAATCGCCATGCCGAGATCGTCAAGGTCTTCGACGGGTTACGCAACATCCACATGTATGCCGAGATCTGCGAGCCAATGCAGTACGATCCCGAGAACAGGAAGCTCCATGCTTAAGCTCGTCGAGCGCGCATCGCCGCTTGCGCATGTGTTGCGGCAGGGCCGCTTCGGCGCCGATCGCGGCGCGCCTGGCGTCGTTCTTTCGATCCGCCATCCGGCGTCGATCGTCACCATCATCGCACGGAAAGACAAGGCCGAAGCCGCCTCCAAGGCCATTGCGGCGCGCTTCGGCGCAGGACTTCCCGCCCCCGGAAAATCGAGCACAGGGGAAGGCGTCTCGTTCCATTGGTGCGGCGCCGATCAATGGTACGCGATCGCCGACGGCTTCGGCGAAGGCGAACTCTATCGCGCATTGAAGGAAACGCTCGCCGGACTCGCCTCCGTCTCGGAGCAGAGCCATGGACGGGTGATCATCCGAGTTGCAGGCGCCAAGGCGCGTGCCGTACTCGCCAAGGGAACGCCGGTCGATCTCCATCACAGCGTGTTTGCGATCGGCGATTCTGCCGTGACGCAAATGGCGCATGTCGGTGTGCATCTCGTGCGATCGGGCGAAGACTCGTTCGAGCTTTCGGTGTTCCGCGGCTTCTCGGCCAATTTCTGGGACTGGCTCACCACCATGTCGGAAGAGTTCGGTTATCAGGTCGGCTAAACACCTTGCTCGGGTCTGGCCCGGTGGTGTCCGGGGAAGACCTATTTGGCAAATCTGGGTTGACGGCAATTGATTCTGCGATAGTGTGCCCAAGGTAGCTTACTTTAAGTAATGTGACGGCGGACACTTTCCGGGAGGCAAGCATGGCCGATCGCACCCAACTTTTTCGCTCAAAAGCACCGTGGATCATGAAGGGCTTGATGCGTGAGTTCGGCCTCACCATCAATCAGGCAGCGGGCATCCTTGGCAATATTGGCCATGAGTGTAACGGCTTCCACCAGATGCAAGAGGGCGCCCCGATCGGCGGCGGCCGTGGAGGCTATGGCTGGTGCCAGTGGACGGGGCCGCGGCGGATCAAATATGAAAACTATGCAAGGCAGCGTGGCCTCAGTGTCGACAGTGACAAGGCCAATTTCGGTTATCTGGTGTGGGAGCTCCAGAATGACGAGCGCGGAGGCATAACCGCGGTGAAGCAGACCGACAATCTCAAGCAGGCGGTTCGCCTATTCGAACGTAATTTCGAGCGCGCAAATCCGAAATACAAGCACTATGAAAGCAGGGATGCTTGGGCGACAGTCGCGGTCGAGGCATATCAGGGTCATTCATTCGAGCTGGCCGAGACGGTGTATGAAGATGCCGGCGACTTCGCTTTCGAAAATCCTGAGGAGGCCGCAGCCGAGCCAAATGTTGCGGCTGCGGCAAGCGAGGCAGCCGTGGCGCTGGCCAGCGCGGCCGCCGGCGCCAACTTCGCGCGCAAACTGGTCGACAAGGCGAACGCCGAACTTAGCCAGTATTCGGGTCTTCTCGAACATCAATCGCCGCTCAAGGAGCGTATTGGAATCTATTGGGCGTTTCTCAATCGTCCCGATCTTGATGGCTCCGACCATTCGGTACCGTGGTCGGCGGCGTTCATCTCCTACATGATCCATCTTGCTGGCGCGGGAACTCAGTTTCCCTATAGCACGCAGCATTCACAGTATTTCTACCGCACAATCAATGACCGGCTGATCAACAAGAAATCGTCATTCTGGGGATATCCGGTTGGCGAGTTGGAGATTGCTCCGGGAGACGTCTTGGGGATGAACCGGGCTAGCGCACCCCAGATTGAATATGACTGGGCGTCGCATCACAGCGACTATAAAAGCCATTCGGATATTGTGGTGTCGGTCGATGGCAATGGGGTGCACACGATCGGCGGAAATGTTGGAACCGCACCGGGGCAGATCAACAACAAGACTTTCGTCTTCTCCAACGGGTCCCTTATCAACCGAGAAAGCCAAAATCAGCGAGCCTTCGTGGTGATTAGGAGCTTCCTGCCTTAGGCCTCGCGAATAACGGCTCCCTCTGCTTCTGTCGGTACAGTCGCGAGAGCACAGCTCACCACCGAGTCGGAAGAGTTCGGGTATCAGGTGAGCTGAGGTTCTGGGTCTCGCCCTAGAGGTTCAGTCCTCTCAATTAATGCTTGACGAAGTTCGTTTTACGTTCTATTGAGCGGGAATGAACTGGGAATTGGCCATCGAAAGCAAGCGCGTGCCACTGTTGGCGGTGGTATTGGCGCTTTTTGCCAAAATCGGGCTTAGCGAAGGCGTTTCGATCGAGAGGATCTCGAAGCCGCTGCACCGTTCCGTGCTCCAGATATTGCGGTCGGCGGAATCAGCCGTCAGACGGCTCATTGTCGCCGCGGCGCGCGACATCGTGCTCGAGCATAAGCCCCGGCGTCCGGCAGCGCCAAGGAAGCCCAAGACCCCTCGTGAAAATAACGCCGAAGCCAAGCCTAAACGCAAGCGCCGGCCCTTGTTCAACCTCTTCGATGCGCTCAGGCGCCAGGGCCGCCGGTTCAAGAAGAAGCTCCGTGGCCCTGAGCCGCGCATCCGCGTTCTCGGTGATCCTCTGTCTCCCTGGGATCGGATGATGCGCGAATTCGGTCGGCCGCAAGCTCCGCCGCCGCCGGCGCCGATTGTCGAAGAGAAGGTCGATGACGGCATGGTTAGTGCCAGGCACCT
>JAXMCQ010000024.1:0-89571 GCA_046349315.1 Hyphomicrobiales bacterium
CTGGTGACATCAGGACCCGGCGCCACCAATGCGGTGACCGGCCTCACCGACGCGCTCATGGATTCGATCCCGTTGGTCTGCCTGACAGGCCAAGTGCCGACCCATCTCATCGGCAATGATGCCTTCCAGGAATGCGACACGGTCGGCATCACGCGGCCCTGCACCAAGCACAATTACCTGGTGAAGGACGTGAACGATCTCGCGCGCATCCTGCACGAGGCTTTCTATGTGGCGACGACGGGAAGGCCGGGGCCGGTCGTTGTCGACATCCCGAAGGATGTGCAGTTCGCCAAGGGCAAGTACATTGGCCCGAACAACATCCAGCACAAGACCTATCGTCCGCGCGTGAAGCCTGACCAGAATGCAGTGAAGGCGGCGGTCGAATTGATCGCCAGGGCAAAGCGGCCGATCCTCTACACTGGCGGCGGTGTCATCAATTCAGGTCCGACAGCGTCGAAGTTGCTGCGCGACTTCGCGTCTATGACCGGCATTCCGCTGACCTCAACGCTGATGGGCCTCGGCGCCTATCCGGCATCCGGCAAGAACTGGCTCGGCATGCTCGGCATGCACGGCACCTACGAAGCCAACATGGCGATGCATGATTGCGACGTGATGATCAATATCGGGGCGCGCTTCGACGACCGCATCACCGGCAGGATCGATGCGTTCTCACCGGGATCGCGGAAGATCCATGTCGATATCGATCCCTCGTCGATCAACAAGACGGTGCGCGTCGATATTCCAATCGTCGGCGATTGCGCGCATGCGCTCGAAGACATGATCCGCTTGTGGAAGGCGCAGCAGGTCCATCTCGACAAGGCGGCGATGAAGGACTGGTGGGCCAAGATCGACAAGTGGCGGTCGCGCGATTCGCTTCGCTACAAGCAGCGCAAGGACGTGATCATGCCGCAATATGCGATCGAGCGGCTGTTCGCGCTGACCCGCGACAAGGATGTCTACATCACCACCGAAGTCGGCCAGCACCAGATGTGGGCGGCGCAGTTCTTCAAGTTCGACGAACCGAACCGCTGGATGACGTCAGGCGGCCTGGGCACGATGGGCTACGGCCTGCCGGCGACGGTCGGCGTGCAAATGGCGCATCCCGATTCGCTTGTCATCGACATCGCGGGCGATGCCTCGGTGCTGATGACCATGCAGGAAATCTCAACTGCGGTTCAATACCGGTTGCCGGTGAAGATCTTCATCCTCAACAACCAATATATGGGCATGGTGCGCCAGTGGCAGCAATTGCTCCACGGCAATCGCCTGTCCGAGAGCTACATGGATTCGCTGCCTGATTTCGTGAAGCTGGCGGAAGCCTATGGTGCGGTCGGCATGCGCGCCGAGAAGCCGGCCGAACTCGATGCGGCGATCAAGGAGATGATCGCGGTGAAGCGGCCGGTGATCTTCGACTGTCGCGTGGCGGCGCTTGCCAATTGCTTCCCGATGATCCCGTCCGGCAAGGCGCATAATGAAATGCTGCTCGGCGAGGACGTGCCCGATTCCGAGATCGAGGCGGCAGTCGGCGAAGAAGGCAAAGTGCTGGTGTAAGGATCGAGGTTAAGGAGATGAACATCATGAGCGCGCAACAGCCGGCCTCGGCCTATTTCCTCGATGACCGCAAGCAGGTGACGGAGACGCACACACTCGCAGTCGTGGTCGACAACGAACCTGGTGTCCTGGCCCGGGTCATCGGGCTGTTTTCCGGCCGCGGCTACAATATCGACTCGTTGACGGTGTCGGAGACCGAACACAATGCGCATGTCTCGCGGATCACGATCGTGACGACCGCGACCCCGGAAGTGATCGTGCAGATTCGGCATCAGCTCGAACGCATGGTGCCGGTGCATTCGGTGGCCGATCTCACCGTGCAGGGTAATGCGATCTCGCGTGAACTGGCGATGGTGAAGGTGGCGGGCAAGGGCGACAAGCGGGTCGAAGCCTTGCGGCTTGCGGATGCCTTTCGGGCGCGCGTCATCGATGCGACGACCGAGAGCTTCGTCTTCGAACTGACGGGCAAGACCGACAAGATCGAACAGTTCATCTCGCTGATGATCCCGCTTGGCTTGGTCGAGGTCGCGCGGACCGGAGTCGCTGCGATCAGCCGCGGTCCGGAAGGCATGAAGATCTAGCAGGCCATGTAGCAGCTTGTGAGATTTGATCCGTACACGAACCGTCATGCCAGTTCTCCTTCTCCCCGCTTGCGGGGAGAAGGTGTCCGCAGGGCGGATGAGGGGCACTTCTCGCCATGACCGCTTAACATAGGGCGAACCTCGTCAAGCAAAAAAGGCAAAGGACGAATCTGCCCTCTCAGTGTTTATCTCGAGCCTCGCCTGACGAGCGACTCAAATGCGAGCTTGCGCGGACCCGCTAGGTTGCCATGCCAAGGGCCGTGGAGATGTCGCGAAGCGTCGCCTTCTCGGCATCGCTTACCCGGACACCGCCTACGCCAAGAAACGAACCTTCCACGGTTGCTTCCGCGACCTTCTGGCTGATCTCGCGAAGCCAGGTCTTGAACGCTGCCGCCTCGCCGGGGGCCTTGGCATCGACGATGACGGTGACCTCCCTGAGGCTCGCCAAGGAGCGCTGTACGCATTCCTTGGCCTCTGCGTGAGCAAAGCGATCGCGCATTGCAAGGATGTTCCCATCCTTGGATTTTTCAAAATCAGCAATCGCGGCCTTGATGAACTCGTTGGATTTGGGGTCGCGCTTGGCCGCAACCAGCGCGGGGAGGCCTGCAGCAGCTTCCTTGAAAGTGCCCCACCAGCCGCTTGGCGCGACGGCGGATACGGCGATGCCGGCAGCTATGATGCTCTCCAGAACTTTGCTCCATTCTTCCGGCGTGAAGTCGTTCTTGTTGGCCATGACCGTTTCCCCCGAAATCACTGTCCCTGCGAAGTATTCCTTCCCCCTAGTTACGATGCCGGGATGGTCCAGTGTCAAGATCGGTGGCAGGCCGCCGGTACGGGCCAAAGTGGTCTGCTAGAAATCTCTCCGACTGGCTGTTTCTTGCGATCCACATTACCGGTAGTCACGGGGCTATCGATAATAAGGATGGCGTGCCGTGCCCGTTAATCTGTCCGTCAACGTGAATGCGATCGCGTTTCTTCGCAACCGGAGGAACCTGCCATGGCCGAGCGTCGAAGGCATTGGCCGGATTGCGCTCGAAGCGGGTGCGCACGGATTGACGGTTCATCCACGACCAGATGAACGGCATATCCGCAAGAGCGACGTTCCTTTGTTGCGCGACCTGATCCGCAAGGATTTTCCGGGCCGCGAATACAATATCGAAGGCAATCCGGATGCGAATTTCGTGACGCTGGTCGAAGCGACAAAGCCCGATCAGGTCACGCTGGTACCCGATGATATTCGCCAGTCCACTTCAGATCACGGCTGGAACATCCAGGCGCACCGCGGCTTCCTGCGCGATGTGGTGGGCCGGCTCAAATCCGGCGGCATGCGCGTATCGCTGTTCATCGATGCCGAGCCCGATCTGCCGTTCCTTGCCGCCGAGGTTGGGGCTGATCGCGTTGAAATCTTCACCGGGCCCTATGGCGGTGCCTTCGAGCCGAAGCTTCGTGAGCGTGAATTCGATCGCGTTGTGGCGACGGGCAAGGCCGCCGCAGAGGCGAAGGTCGGGCTCAACGCCGGGCATGATCTGACCCGCGAAAACCTGCCGCCACTGGTGAGAGCGCTGCCCAATCTTCTCGAAGTCTCGATTGGGCACGCGATCACCGCCGATGCATTGGTGCTCGGCATGGCGGAGGCTGTTCGGCAATTCCGCTACGCGTGTGGGCAATAAACGTCTTTTTGTTTCCCCATCCGCCTCGTAGATTGCCGGCCCAACGCCGGACGGTTATCGCTTGCAGCCCCTTTCCATCGCCATCGCCGGATGCGGTCCTGCCGGACTTGCGGCTGCGCTTGCCTTGTCCCGGCAGGGACATGCAATCCAGCTTTTCGATCAGTTCGATATTCCGCGGCCCTTGGGGTCAGGGCTCATCCTGCAACCGCCGGGTCTCGCGGTTCTCGACTGGCTCGGGCCAGGGCCGTCATTACGCCGGCTCGGCCAGCCGCTCGACCGGCTCTATGGACGAGCGATCGGTTCAGGGCGCGTCGTTCTGGATGTGAAGTACAAGGCACTTGGGCCGAGCCTTCGCGGGCTTGGGGTGCATCGCGCAGCACTTTTCAACGTTCTTCACGAAGCGGTGCTTGCTGCCGGCCTGCCGATTGCCAGCTCGCGCCGGATCATCGCGCTCAATCGCGCAAGCGATGGCCGTCCCAAACTTTCAGCGCATGATGGCGCGCAGTTTGGCCCCTTCGATCTGGTGATCGACGCGTTGGGATCACGATCGCCACTGATCGAGCATGCGGCCGCTCCCGTACAGCGACGGCGACTCGACTACGGCGCCATCTGGGCAAGTCTTCCGTGGGCCGGCGCTTTCGATCCGCATGCGCTCGAGCAGCGCTACCGCGAAGCTTCCGTGATGATCGGCGTACTGCCGATCGGGCGGCTCGCGGAAGGAGAGGGGGCGCAGGCGGCTTTCTTCTGGAGCCTCAAGACCGATGACTATCCGTCCTGGCAGCGGGACGGCCTAGAGCGCTGGAAAGATCGCGTTCGCGGGTTCTGGCCGGATACGGAGGTGCTTCTCGACCATATCCGCGATCCCGGGCAGCTCACGCTCGCTTCCTATGGTCACCACACTTTGCCATTGCCCTTCGGCGAGCGGATCGTGTTCATCGGCGACAGCGCGCATTCGACGAGCCCGCAGCTCGGGCAGGGCGCGAACATGGCCTTGCTCGATGTGGCGGCCTTGGCGCAGGCTCTCGAGAACGACGACGATCTGGCTACGGCGCTTTCGGCCTATGGGCGGTTGCGGCGCCTACATGTGCGGCTCTATCAGGCGCTGTCGGTCGTGTTCACGCCATTCTACCAGTCGGACAGCCGCATCTTGCCTTTGATACGGGACCAACTGGTGTCGCCCGTCAGCCGCATGCCGGGCGCAACCAGGCTTCTGGCCGGGGTTGTTGCCGGTCTCGTTGTGAACCCGCTTTCAGGCCTGCGGAGCTTCAGAGCTGCGTCCGGGGCATAGGTCCCGATCTGGCCATTAGGCTTGCCTTCCAGGCAGGCGGCGGCTATGCCCGGCCACGATTTCAACGGGGTTTGAGCACATGCGCGTTTACTACGACCGGGATGCCGACGTTAACCTGATCAAGGGCAAGAAAGTCTGCATCATTGGCTATGGCAGCCAGGGGCGGGCGCATGCCCTCAACCTGCATGATTCCGGCGCCAAGAATGTCGCGGTAGCGCTGCGCCCCGGTTCGGCGACGGCCAAGAAGGCGGAAGCCGACGGTCTCAAGGTCATGTCGGTTCCGGAAGCGGCCAAGTGGGCCGACCTCATGATGATGGCGACGCCGGACGAATTGCAGGCCGATATCTGGCGCGACGAGATCGCCCCCAACATCCGCGACGGCGCGGCAATCGCCTTCGCCCATGGCCTCAACATCCATTTCAACCTGATCGAGCCGAAGAAGACGATCGACGTTCTCATGATCGCGCCGAAAGGCCCCGGCCACACGGTGCGCGGCGAGTATCAGAAGGGGGGCGGCGTGCCCTGCCTCATCGCCATCCATCAGGATGCCTCTGGCAATGCGCATGACCTCGCACTCTCCTATGCCAGCGCGATCGGCGGCGGCCGTTCGGGAATCATCGAGACGACCTTCAAGGAAGAATGCGAGACCGATCTCTTCGGCGAGCAGGTGGTGCTGTGCGGCGGCCTGGTCGAGCTGATCCGCTCCGGCTTCGAGACCCTGGTCGAGGCGGGCTATGCACCGGAGATGGCCTATTTCGAGTGTCTCCACGAAGTGAAGCTGATCGTCGACCTCATCTATGAAGGCGGCATCGCCAATATGAACTATTCGATCTCCAATACGGCCGAGTTCGGCGAGTATCATACCGGTCCGCGCATCATCACGGACGAGACGCGCAAGGAGATGAAGAAGGTTCTGAAGGATATTCAGACCGGCGCCTTCACCTCCGAATGGATTCGCGAATGCAAGGCCGGCCAGCCCAAGTTCAAGGCGACGCGGCGGGTCAATGACTCGCATCCCATCGAGGACGTGGGTGAAAAACTGCGCGCGATGATGCCGTGGATCTCCAAGAACAAGCTTGTCGACAAGGCTCGGAACTAGTCCGCTCCTCATCCGGCGCGCGATCGCGGCTGAGGCGGAAATCCTCAGCCGGCTTGCCTTCCGCGCCAAAGCCTCGCACGGCTATGACGCCGCCTTCATGGAGGCGTGCCGGGCCGAACTGACTGTCACGCCAGCCGACTTTGCCAAGCGCATGTTCTGGGCGGCAGAATCTGAAGGGCAGGTCGTGGGATTTGCGGGCCTCTGGCCGGCAGCCGATGGTGCGTCAGAGGTCGATCCGCTCTATGTCGAGCCGGAACAGCAGGGCGCAGGCATCGGGCGTTTGCTGTGGGCCGCACTCGAAGCGCATGCACGCGAAACAGGGGCGAAACGGATCGTCCTCGATTCCGATCCGCATGCCGTGGGCTTTTATGAACGCATGGGCTGCCGGGTGATCGGCGAGGCCCCGTCGGGATCGATCCCGGGGCGCATGCTGCCGCGCATAGAGAAGGTTCTCGCATAGCGGAGTACGGCGCCCCCACCCTAACCCCTCCCCACAGTGGGGGAGGGGATTGAGATGGGCGTTGGACTGCTTCGGCGCTGCGCTTGGCGAGATCGCGCAGGTCGTCGCCCAGCTGCTCGAGCGCGAAGCGCAAGGTGAAGAGACGTTCCGCCTCCGTCGTCGCTTCTGGGATGCCGGCATGCGCACATTGGTCGAGCGCCAGAACGTAGCTTCGCAACGCAGCTTGATAGGCGTCGATCGCAGGCGGTGGCGTGTCGTCGCTCAAGGTTGCGGCAATGGCGTTGAGCGTCGAAATCGTGGCCTTCTTCACATCTTCGAGTGGAGTACTCAGCATCGGAAGCAGGGCTTGCGGTAATGGCTTCGCCGCGGCGCGACCGATCATCACGAGATCATGGCGAACGCGATAGAGCGTGCGGACGACAGGCTCCGGATCGCTGGTATCGGAAAAGCGCATGCGCTTTTCGCGCGAGGCTTCTTCGGCGGCGGCCTCAGCCTGCTTGATGCCGGCGCGGATGCGGGCGTGGATCGGCTGCGCACCCTGGCGCCCGGTTCCGGCGAGGAGGCCCTCGACCAACACATCCATCAATTCGGCATTCGTGGCGACGACCTTGGCCGCGGCAGCGCGCAACTGTTCTTGCGCGCGGGCGGGAAAGACGAAGATCGAAACGGCTAGCGCTATGACATTGCCGAGCGCGATCTCAAAGACGCGGTCCAGCGCGGTTGCGACAGGCGCGCCCGCATGCGGACCATAGGTCGGAACCAGCATGATGACGGCGGTCACCGGCGCCACGCGGAACGCAGGATTGACGGCTGCGAGATAGGCGAGGGGAACGACGGCGACGATGATCGCCAGGGCGATTTCGAGAGCACTCGAATGCGGCAACAGGATCGCCACCAGTGCGCCGACCGCCGCACCGGCAAGCGTTCCCCACAGCCGGTCGAGGGCGGCCTTGAGCGAGCCGCCAATACTCGTCTGGACGACGATGACCGCGGTGATGACTGCCCAATAGCCTTGCGGCACCTCCAGGAGGGCGATGGCGATCAGCGTGGTGGCGACGGCGATGACGACGCGCAATGCCTGGCGCCATTCGGCGGGATGGGCGCGCAGATAGTTTAGGGGATTCCAGACCGTCATCGTTTCAATTCGAGGATGTCGAGCTTGGATTCGAACTTTGGTGCGGGAAACTCCATGAGCAGTTCCTGCGGGCCAGAGCGGAAGACATAGGCGACCTGGTCGCGCTCGGCGTCCCTGCCGTAGTCGATGGGCTTGTCCCGGCTGTAATGGAGCGCGCCGAGATAGACGAGGCGGTCGTCGCCGTCGTCATAGAAGCGGCCCGACGTCCGCTGCGAGCCGCTTGTCTTCACCAGATACCATCCCGATCCGTCGTCACTGATGCGGCAATCGAACCAATCATAGATGGTGAGCGGCAACACGCCGCCGAGCTTGATGGTGCGGCATTTCCATTTGCCTGTCGGGTCGAAACCGTCGCGGAAGGTCAGGTGCGATTCTCCGAGGATCTTTTTCAACACTGCCACATCAGCGGCTGATCCGCCTGCCTCGGCCTCGGTGATGGCTTCGGCACGCGTGGAGGCGTAAGCGGCGAGGCGCGCCTTGTCGGCTGCCGTCATCTTGGCGTCGAGCTCGCCGTCGGCGTGGGCGCTGCCGGCGAGACCGAGAAAGAGCAAAGCCAATATACAAACGCCGCGCATGACGGGCGAACTCCCAGCTGATAGCTTCTCGCGTTCAATGCCAGTGTATCCGATTCTTAGCCTCGACCTGCAACTCACGCCCGATCCTTGGGATTTCGCGCTTGGCGAGCGGGAGCGCATCGATGCTCATTGGGCCGCGCTGATCGCCGCCAATCCGGGCTTGTGGAATGGCGAGGTGCTGATGTGCAGCCATGTCAGCCTCGCCGATGGCGGCCTCACCGCGCGGTTCATTCGCAGCGATTTTGCGAGCCTTGTGGCGTGGCGCGATTGGGGATTGGAGGCGAGTGATGCGCTCAATGTTTTCGGTTCCGCGGTGGTCGTGTCGAGGGACGGCGCGTTGCTTTATGGGCGGATGGCGTCACACACGCTTAACGCCGGTCGCATTTATCCGCCGGGCGGCTCGCTCGAGCCGGCGGATGTGGCGGCCGATGGTCGTGTCGATGTCCTCGGTTCAATCGAACGGGAACTGGCCGAAGAGACGGGGCTCGATGTGAAGGACGCAGAGCAGGGCGGATTCCTTGCCATCTTTGACGGCCAGCGCCGCGTGTCGATCGCACAGATCCTGCGCTATCCGCATTCGTCTGCGCATCTCGCGCGCAAGGTTCGCGACTATCTTGCCGCCGAGCGTAATCCGGAGCTTGCCGGCGTGGAGATGATCTCACGCCGCTCGCAGATCGATGCGACCATGCCGGGCTTCGCGCAGGAATTGGCCCAGCATCTGCTGCCGGAGTGAGCTAGCCAGGCTTGGTGCGAATGCGCAGTCGCGCCCAGTGCATGGCGAGGACCACCGCAAGCAGGATCGCGCCAGCCCATTGCCAGATGGGATGGGGAACCATGAGGGCGCAGCCCGCCGCCGCTGCAAGCAGGCGCTCGATCGGCGTCGCGGCCGTAATGATCCAGCCCGCCGCGGCCAATGCGAAACCGACAAGTGCTACGGTCGAGGTGACGGAGACCTCCAGGATCGACCACCAATCGCCAAGCAGGAGCAATCCTTCGCCTTGCGGCGACAGGCAGAACATCACCGGCACGACGAAAGCGGGAAGGGTGTATTTCCACGCCTGAAGCATGGTTCCGAACGGCTTGCCGCCGCAGATAGCGGAAGCCGCGAAGGGAGCGAGCGCGGTCGGTGGCGAGACGTCGGCGAGGACCGCGTAGTAGAACATGAACATATGGGCGGCGGGAGCGGGCACGCCGAGCGATGTGAGCGCCGGCACGAGCACAACGGCGGCAATGATATAGGAAGCGGTCACTGGAACGGCGGTTCCAAGCAGCCACATCGCGAACGCTGCAAGCAGGATGGTGATCAGCAGGCTGCCGCCACCGAGGTCGACAATGAGGCCTGACAGCTTGAGGCCAAGACCCGTGAGATTGATGATCGAGACGATGATGCCGGCCGTGGCGCAAGTGGCAGCGATGCCGACGCAACCTTTACCGCCTTCGACAAGCGAGGCGATCATGCGGTCAGTCGTGCCGTCCTTGTCGCGGTTCGTCCACCACAGGCCAAGCGTCACCAAGCCGGCGGCGATGATCCCATAGAAGGCTGCAACGGAGGCGCGGTGTCCGAGAAGGAGCGCCAGACCCGCGATGATGGCGCTGAGTGCCGCGCCTTCAAGGCTCACAAGACGTTGATCGGAGCGGATCAGACTCAGCATGATCGCGATGACGATCGACCAGAAGACGGCCAGGAAGGCGCTCATGCCGGTGAAGAGCAGCGCTGCGATCGCGAAGAGCGAGATGAAATGATAGCCTTGCGCGAGGGTGAGCTGCCAGACCGGCGTCTCGCTGGTGCGCACCGGTTTGATCGCGAGCTTGCGCGCGTCGGCTTCGACCATGAACCAGCACGATAGGTAATAAAGAATTGTCGGAATGGTCGCCATGATCAGGACGTCGAAGTAATCGATGTCGAGATATTCCGCGATAATGAAGGCGGCGGCACCAAGCGTCGGCGGAGACAGGGTGGCGCCAATGCCTGCTGCCGAGGTAAGGCCTCCTGCTGCGGCGGCGGGATAGCCCGAGCGCTTGAGCATCGGCCAGGCGAGAGACGCAAGCGTCACGGTGGTTGCGACCCCCGAACCGGAGACTGTTCCGAGAAGAAAGCCGGAAGCGACGACGGCGCGGCCTGGTGCCGCTGCAGCCGGCTTCTTGCCGAAGAGGGAGAAAGCCCAGTCGATGAAGAATTTTCCCGCGCCGCCACGGTCGAGCACCGCGCCAAATAATGTGAAGATGATGATAAACGTGGCGGCGACGTCCAATGGCGTCGAGAACAGGCCTTCGAGTGTGAGGTAGTTCTGACCGACGATGCGCGAGATCGAAAAACCGCGATGATTGAACGGCGCCGGCATATAGGGACCGAAGTAGCCATAGACCACAAATGCGACAGCGACAGCCGGTAAGACCCAGCCCGTCGTGCGCCGCGTCGCTTCAAGGACAATGAGGATCAGCGCGCCACCGAGCCAGACTTCGACGCCGTGAGGCATCGTGGCACGCGTCTTCGTCGCGTCGAGATTGGTGCAGAGATAGACGATGGCAGCCGTTGCAATCGCGATCAATAGCCAGTCGAGAAGATGGATGCGGGCGCGGCGGATATCGGCGTGGGAGAAGGGAAAGAGGACAAGCGATGCAGCGAGGATCAGTCCCAGGAAGGTTGCGCGATAGATCGTGGTATTGATCGAAAATTGCGTCCAGTAGAGCGCATAGAGCGAGACGCTTGCGCAAATTGCACCGGCAAGCCAGGCCTGCCAGCCGGCAAGAGCACGCGGTCGGCCCATCTCGCTGTCGAACATGAGTTCGGCCGGGTCTGGTCCAGCCGTCGCGGGCGCTTTCTCGTCAGCCGTGCTCACGTCGTGGCGTCAGTTCATCTTCACGCCACGGCTCGCGTAGAATTCGATAGCGGCAGGATGATAGGGAACGGCCGATGGCCGCGATGCGCCTTCAAGGCTGAGCCGCTTGGCCACCGGGTGGATCGCCTGAACCTCGGGAAGATTGTCGAAGATTGCGGCCAGCACTTCCTTGACGAGTGCACCATCAAGCGACTGCGGCACGAGAAGCACGTTGTCGACCCCCAATACCGGCAGATCGGCTTCGACGCCGGCATAGGCGCCAGCCTTCATCGACGTCGGGAGATAGACATTGGGATATGTCGCATCGAGCTTGGCGGCCAGATCGCCGGTGTCGAGGAACACTACATCGCCGGCATTGGTCGAAACGAGATCCTTGACGGCCGGAGTCGGGACGCCGCCGATCCAAAAGAAGACGTCGATCTTGCCGTCTTTGAGCGCATTGACGGATTCGGCGACGCCCAGATTGTCGCGTGTGACGTCATTCGCCGGGTCAAGACCGGCAGCCGCCATCACGCGATCGGCGATCGATTCCGTCGACGAGCCGGCCGAGCCGACCGATGCTCGCTTGCCCTTGATGTCGGCAATCGACTTGATGCCGCTGGACTTGCTCGCGACCACGTGAAGAACACTGGGGTAGAGTATGGCGAGCGCGGCGATGGGTTGCGGTCCGGCATCCTTATAGGCAGCTTCGCCTTTCATCCCGTCGAAGGCCGAATCCATGGTCGAAAAACCGATCTGGGATTCGCCTGCGCCCAATAGTTTCACATTGTCGACAGAGCCACCCGTCACCTCGGCGGTGGCTTGCGTGTCGGCAAGCTTCTTGGAGAGCAGTTGAGCAAGGCCGCCGCCATAGGGATAGAAGACGCCGCCTGTTCCGCCGGTGCCGATCACGAGATAGCGCGTTGCGGCATAGACCGGAACGCCAAGCGACGTGAGCAAGACGCCTGTACCGGCGAGCGAAATCATTGTGCGGCGCGAGATCGAACTGCGTGTCATCGGCGTCTCCCATTGCTTTCGAATATTTGACTGTGCAGGTTGCGGCGCCGGCCACGCCCCGTCAAGCAATTGGCCGTGCTACTATTGTCTATTCCCATCGATGGAGGTCGCATGCGCGCTGAGAAGTTTGGTTCGACCGGTCGCGATGTCCCCGTCATCGGGCAGGGCACCTGGTATATCGAGGCATCGCGGCGCGCCGATGCGGTTGCGGCGCTGAGGCGCGGCATCGATCTCGGTATGACCCATATCGACACGGCCGAAATGTATGGTTCCGGCGCGGCAGAGGAGATCGTGGGCGGGGCAATTGCCGGCCGGCGTGATGGCGTCTACATCGTCTCGAAGGTGCTGCCGCACAATGCGTCGCGCAAAGGGACGATCAAGGCGTGCGAAGCGTCCCTCAAGCGCCTCAAGACCGATCACCTCGATTGCTACCTGCTTCACTGGCGCGGTTCGGTGCCGCTGTCGGAGACAATCGCCGCGATGGAGGAGCTGGTTGGCGCTGACAAGATTCGTGCCTGGGGTGTCAGCAATTTCGACGCCGACGATCTTGACGAGGCTCTATCGATTGCGGGGCCGGGGCGAATTGCCTGCAACCAAGTGCTCTATCATTTGCGCGAACGCGCGATAGAGCATGATGTGATCCCGTGGTGCGAGCAGAACAATGTTGCTGTCGTCGCCTACAGCCCCTTCGGCCACAACGGTTTCCCATCGCCCAAGTCGCAGGAAGGCCAACTTCTCGCGGTGATCGGCAAGAAACATGGCGCGACGCCCTATCAAGTGGCGCTTGCGTTTCTCACGCGCCGGCCGTCGGTCTTCGCTATCCCCAAGGCGGCAAGCGACGCTCATGTCGTTCAGAATGCTGCGGCTGGTGACCTCATTCTCAACCGCGAAGAGCTCGAGCAGATCGACCGCGCATTTCCGCTTGGCCGCAGACCGTCATCACTCCCGATGCTCTGAGATATCTGCGGGCAAGACGTCTCTTGGGATGGCGTCGGCTGCGAAGCTGTGCGGACGGTTCTTGGCAATCCATTTAAGGCAGATGGGCAGAAGAAAGGCGATGACCAGCAATTTCGCGACGATCAGCCAGGTGGTGTTGAAGCCGATGGAGAAAATAACAAGCGCCAGCAATAGAAAGGCGCCGATGAGGATGGCGATGCTGCCCCAATACTTGAATTGCGATTCACCCGCCTCGAAACGAATCTTGGGATTGGCGCCGGCGGCCTCAGCCACGAGGCTGCGAACAAAGCGCGCATATTGTGGCGCACGATCCTCGAAACTGCCGATGCCGGCATAGCTCGTCGACACGATCGCCTCTTGCCAGCCGTTGAAGCGGGTGACGATGCAGCGATAGCGGGCAAAATCGAAGCGAGTTGGGGTAAAACTCAGGCGGATCGAGACAATCTCCGAGAAGGGGAAGTGGCCCTTCTTGTCGCCTCCATCCCAAGACAATCCGTCAGGCCCGACGTGCCACAGGCGCTCCTGCTCGAAGGTATGCTGCCTGACCCGATATTCAGCTTCGCTCATCTTCGCCGTCCCCGCCTTTCTTATCTTAAGCCAAGCCTGGCCCGAGGACGCGACCAATTCTGCCGACCAAATAGAACCGTTCACAACCAATTACGGACCACTTGACGCGACTCACGCGGCAGGCGCAGATTTTATCGGTGCTCGGGGAAGCACGACGGGGATAGGGACATGGCTTGGACCGGGCGGAGATCCGGATCGGCATGGACGCGACAGAACCGCGATCCAGTCCCTTTTGGCGCGCAAATAAGCGAAATCATACAATCGGAGGAACTGCCATGTCGGTGAATGATGCCGCACGAGGTGTTGCGGCCGGGGCTGATCGGCCGGGAGAACTGCACCGGGCGATCAGTTGGAAAGGGGCTTTCTGGGTAGCGGCGGGCGTTCCGCCGCTGGTTTTGTTTTCGATCGGCGGTATTGCCGGCACCACAGGAAAGCTCGCCTTTCTCGTGTGGATCATCTCGATGGTGATGGGCTTCCTGCAATCCTTCACCTATGCCGAGATCGCCGGCATGTTCGGCACGAAGTCGGGCGGCGCCTCGGTCTATGGTGCAACGGCCTGGTTGCGCTACAGCAAGTTCATCGCGCCCTTGTCGGTGTGGTGCAACTGGTTCGCCTGGTCGCCGGTGCTCTCCCTCGGCTGCGCCATTGCGGCCGGCTACATTCTCAATGCGCTGTTCCCGATTCCCGCCGCTGACAGCCAGGCGGTGATCGATTGGGTTGCGGCCAACGCAGCATCGATTGCACCGGATTCCCCGCGCATCGCGGAGTGGCTCGCAGCCAATCCGGGCAAGGCGGCACCGGATGCAATTGCAGCGCTGTTGGCGGGCGATGGTGTCGCGGCGCTGACGCCGGCGATCCGCGCCTGGAGCGTGTTGAGCTTCCCGATCCCTGGCTTGGCCCAGTTCAATATCAACGCGACTTTCGTCATCGGCGCGATTTTGATGCTGATCATTTTCGCGATCCAGCATCGTGGCATCGCTTCGACAGCTTCGGCGCAAAAATGGCTCGCCATCATCGTGCTTGTCCCCTTGGCCCTTATCGGCCTGTGGCCGATCTTCACCGGCAAGATCGACATGATGAATGTCACGGGGCTGGTGCCTCCCACGGCTGCCTATTCAGGCGTCGACGGGGTTTGGAACAATGGTGGATGGACGCTCTTCCTCGGCGGTCTGTTCATCGCGGCGTGGTCGACCTATGCCTTCGAGACGGCGGTCTGCTACACGCGCGAGTTCCGCGATCCCAAGACGGATACGTTCAAGGCCATCTTCTATTCGGGCCTCCTCTGCATCTTCTTCTATTTCGTCATTCCCTTCACCTTCCAGGGCGTGCTCGGCCATGCCGGCATGCTTGCGCCCGGTATCGTCGACGGAACTGGGATCGGCGAAGCACTTGCCTCCATGGTCGGTGGCGGCCGGGTGGTGACGCAGATCCTCGTCATCCTGATGATCCTCGCCTTGTTCCTCGCCATCATGACGGCAATGGCCGGTTCGTCGCGCACCCTCTATCAGGGCTCGAAGGACGGTTGGCTGCCGCGCTATCTGAGCCATGTGAACGAGAATGGCGCGCCGACACGGGCAATGTGGACGGACTTCGCGTTCAACCTGTTCCTGCTGGGTATCGCGTCGGACGTTGCCGGCTATTTCTGGGTGCTGGCGATCTCGAATGTCGGCTACATGATCTTCAACTTCCTGAACCTCAATGCCGGCTGGATGCATCGCGTCGATTCCGGCCATATCGAGCGCCCATTCAGAGCACCGACGTGGTTGATCGGGCTCAACACCATCTTGGCCTTCGTCAATGTCTTGTTCCTGGGTGCCGGCGCGAAAGTGTGGGGCTATAACAACGCGCTGATCTGCGGGTTTATCTTTGCCGCGCTGATCATCCCCGTCTTCGCGTTCCGGCATTATGGACAGGATGGCGGCAGGTTTCCGCCCGACGCGCTTGCGGAATTGGGCGTGAAGCACGGGGAACTGGGTGAGCGCAAGGCGGGTATGCTGCCGTATCTGGTGCTCATCGCCGGGGCGATCGTCGTGATCCTCTCAGACCGGCTGTTCCAACTGCCCGGATAGACTAGTCGAAGCTTGGCCTCTCCACCGAACTGTGGTGGGGAGGCCGTAAACTTTCCTCGCTTGATTGCCCGGCCTAGGGGACCGATACTCCCCGCCCGACTCAAGGGGAGGGGCCATATGTCGATCGGCTACATCGTTCTTGCGCTGATTGCCGCGGCGATCATCTATGCCATCTATGCCTATAATAATTTCGTCACGCTCAAGAACCTTGTGGCCGAGGGCTGGAGCGGCATCGATGTGCAGTTGCGGCGCCGCGCCGATCTTGTTCCCAATCTCGTCGAGACGGTAAAGGGCTATGCCGCACATGAGGACAAGATCTTCCGCGATCTGGCTGAGTTGCGGGCGAAGAGCATCCAGGGCGGCAGTGTTGCCGAGACTTCCGCGGCTGCCCAGGCGATGAGTGCGGCGCTCGGCCGTTTATTCGCCATCGCCGAAGCCTATCCAGAACTTAAGGCGGATGCTAATTTCCGCGACCTGCAGGACAAGCTTGCGGGGATAGAAGACGAACTCCAGCTGTCGCGGCGCTATTACAATGGCGCGGTGCGCAACCTCAATACCGCGGTCGAATCCTTCCCCGGCAATGTCATCGCCAATTTCTTCAAGTTCACCAAGGCGGAGTTCTTCGAACTTGGCGATGAAGCGGCGCGCCAAGTGCCGAAGGTGGAGTTCAACAAGGCCTGAATGGTGCCGCTCTTGCGGATCGTTTCGCCACAGTCACGCACGTTGATAGCGGGGTTGCTGTCGGCATTTCTGCTGCTCTTCGCGGCGAACCTGCCGGCTGTCGCCGACGAGCGCATCACGCAATTTTCGAGCGAGGTGACGGTCAATCCAGATTCCTCGCTCACTGTCCGCGAGATCATCGATGTCAATGCCGAGGGCGATGTCATCAAGCGTGGCATTTTTCGCGACATCCCAACCACCTACGATAACGGGCATGGGACGCGCTTCCGGGTTAGGCTGGATGTCGAGAGCGTCACGCGCGACGGAACTGATGAGCCCTACACCGTGCTCGACATCTCGAATGGCAAGCGCATTCGGATCGGGAATCCCGACGTCCTCGTTTCACTCGGGCCGCATCGCTATGTGATCACCTACAAGACGACGCGGCAGATCGCGTTTCTCGATAACTACGACGAGCTCTACTGGAATGTGACCGGGAATGACTGGGTGTTCCCGATCGACAAGGCGATCGCGAAAGTCAATCTGCCGTCCGGCACGCGCATATTGCAGAGCGCTGCCTATACCGGACCGCAAGGCGCGCAGGGCAAGGATTTTCGCGTCATTGCGGAAGGGCCGGGTCTCTATGAAGCCGAGACAACCCGCACGCTTTCGCCCGGCGAAGGCTTCACGATCGCCGTCGGCTTTCCGAAGGGGATATTGACCCCGCCGAGTACTTCCGAAGAGACGGGCGCCTTCATATCCGACAATGCCGGGATCGTCGCGGTCATTCTCGGCGTGCTCGCGGTGCTGGGCTATTACCTCTATGCCTGGAACAAGGTTGGCCGCGATCCGCCCAAGGGCGTGATCATCCCGCTGTTTTCGCCTCCGACCGGATTGGGCCCGGCGGGTGCTCGCTATGTCACCAAGCAGGGATTCGACGATCGCGGTTTCGCGTCTGCTTTGGTCGGCCTTGCGGTCAAGGGTTGGCTCAAGATTTGGGACGACGATGGTTTTTCAATCACCAAGTTGACCGACAAAGGTCAGCCGATGACACAGACCGAAGCCGCGCTCTATCGGGCCATTCCCTCCGGCACGACGGACCTCAAGAAGGAAAACCACGTCAAAGTCCGCGCCATGCGACAGGCGCTTGAGGACGCGCTCAAGAAAGAGAACGAAGGCGCGGCTTTTGTGCGCAATGCCAAGTGGTTCTGGATCGGCATCGCGGCGTCGGCAGGGGCACTGCTGCTCTCGGCCTTGTTTCTGCCGGCAGAAGCCGCTGGAACAGGTCTTTTTCTGGCGCTCTGGGGCGGCATCTGGTGGTCGGTGCTGATCGTCATCGGCTGGAACGTCATCAAGGGCATTGTCAACAGCAGTGGATTTCTCGGCAAGATCGGCTCGCTCTTCGGCGCTGTCTTTCTCATTCCCTTTGTCTTCGGCGGTGTTGCGGCGCCCGTGGCGGTGATGGCGTCGGGCCAGTCCCCCGGTCTCTACATTCTCGGGATCGCGGCTATCATTCTCGTGATCCTCAACGCGCTCTTCCAGTACCTGCTGCGGGCACCGACAGTTGCCGGCCGCAAGCTCCTCGACCAGATCGAGGGATTCCGCATGTATCTTTCGACGGCGGAGGAAGAGCGGCTCAAAGTCCTGCATCCACCCGATAAGACGCCTGAGCTCTTCGAGAAATTTTTGCCCTATGCGCTGGCGCTCGATTGCGAGAATGAGTGGAACGCCAAGTTCGCCACAGTGTTGGCAGCGGCAGCCGCCGCTGGAGCGGCGGCGCCGGCTTGGTATTCCGGCAATCATTGGGATGCGAGCCGGCCGGGCAGCTTCACATCGAGCCTGGGTTCCAGCCTCGCGTCCTCGACAGCCGCTGCCTCCGTCGCGCCCGGCAGCAGTTCCTATAGTGGCGGGGGGTCGTCAGGCGGCGGCTCGTCGGGCGGCGGCGGCGGCGGTGGGGGCGGGGGCGGCTGGTAGCCACGCGGTCGAGCGATGCAGGTAAAGTTCCATACGCTTGACGTCTTCACCACGCGCCGCTTCGGCGGCAATCCATTGGCGGTTGTTCTCGATGCTGATGCACTCAGCGAAACGCAGATGCTCAAGATCGCGCGCGAGTTCAATCTCTCCGAGACGATCTTCGTTCGCCGGCCGAAGGACAAGGCGAATAGCGCGTCGGTGCGCATTTTCTTTCCGACCGGTGAGATGCCCTTTGCCGGCCACCCGACAGTCGGTTGCGCTGTCCTTCTGGCCGAACTCAAGAACAAGGCGACTTGCACATTTCAGACCGAAATCAGGCTCGAGGAAGTGGCAGGGCTCGTTCCGGTTACTATCACGCGCATTGCGGACCGTATCCATGCGATGTTCACGGCACCAGTTGTACCATACGCAGTCGATGTTCAGATTCCATCCAAGGCAAAGGTCGCAGCGGCGCTTGGTATCGAAGCCGCCGAGATTGGTTTCGGTCGCCATGGCCTGGGTCTCCACGAAGGTGGCCCACGCTTCTTCCATGTGCCCGTCGCCTCACGCGAGACGCTTGCCAAGTGCCGGGTGATCGAGCCGATGTGGACTGAGGTCACGGAGGCCATGGGCGTCGACAATGCCTATGTCTATGCGCGCGGTGGCGACAGTGAGAAGACGTCCTTCCGGGCGCGGATGTTCGCTCCTGCAGCCGGTATTCCGGAGGATCCAGCAACCGGTTCAGCCACGGCGCTCCTCGCAGCACAGCTCTTGCGCGTTGAGAGCCTCAAGGACGGCAAGCACGCCTGGGAATTGGAACAAGGCTACGAGATGGGCCGTCCATCCGATCTACGCCTCGAGGCCGATGTCAGCGCGGGACGGCTGACGGCCGTTCGCGTTGCGGGCTCGGCAGTTCGGGTGAGCGAAGGTATACTGACGCTCGATTGAGGTGTCATGCACCAGGTCTCTCTCACGCGTGAGCTGATTGCGGCGGCCTTTCCCGCTCCGATCGCAGATGACGGTTGGACTATCCCGGTTCGCGACGATGCCGAACTCGCGAAGCTCCTTACGGACCAGCTGGCAAATTCGCCAGAGCCCAATGGATTGTGGGTTTTCGCCTATGGCTCCTTGATGTGGAAGCCCGAGATTGCCTTCGACGCCTCGCGTCTCGCAGTCGTCGAGGGCTGGCAACGCCGCTTTTGCCTGTGGCAGCGGCGATATCGCGGCAGCAGAGAACGACCCAATCTGATGCTGGCCCTGGTCGAAGGCAGATCCTGTGCCGGCATGGCCTATCGTCTCGAAGGAGGCGACGTTAGGGAGAGGTTCGCGCCAATCTGGAAGCGCGAGATGATCGCCTATGGGTATGAGGCGCGCTGGGTGACTGCACGCACCGATGCTGGATGGGTCCCGGCTCTTGCCTTCGTAGCCTGGCAAAAAGGCCCGCGCTATGCCGGGGTGATTGCGGATGATGAGATTGCCTCAACGATCGCTCGAGCCTGTGGGCATGTCGGTCCGGGCGCGGAGTACCTCCTCGAGACGGCCGCCAAATGTGCAGAGCTTGGCATCAAGGATGAGCATCTGTCTCGCATAGAAAGTCTCGTCGCCCGCCATCTGTCAGAGGCCTCAAAGTGACGCCGCCGCGTCTTCGGTTGACACAGGAACTCGTCGATCGCGTTGCGCGCATCGAACCGGACGAGGGCTATGAAGCGGATGTCGAGGTCTTCAGCGAGACGGATTACGACGAGCATCTCGCCGAATTTCTAAACCCCCTCTCGCCGGGCGATCCGGTCTGGGTCTTCGCCTATGGATCACTGATCTGAAAGCCTGGTGTCGCGCATGTCGAAACCCGCCGCGGTGTCGCCGAAGGCTGGCAGCGCTCATTCTGCCTGAGGATCACGCGCTTTCGCGGAACTCGCGCGCAACCGGGGTTGATGATGCAACTCGACCGCGGCGGCTCTTGCGAGGGCCTGCTGATGCGCCTGTCGCCGGGTGCGGAACGGGAGGAGCTGCGGGGCCTCTGGCGGCGTGAAATCACCGCCAAGCCGCCGGGTAACATGCCGCGATGGATCGATGTCGCGAGTGGGCGAGAAACCATCCGCGCCATCGCCTTTACCGCTAATCCCGCGAAGGACAATTATGTCTGCGGTCTGTCTCTACACGAAGTGGCCGACACGCTGACGCTCGCTGCCGGGCATTGGGGGAGCGGAGCCGAGTATCTCTTTAACACGGTTACGGCGCTGGAGGCGGCGGGCATACACGACCCGCATTTGTGGGAATTGCAGGAAATGGTTGCCGAGCGCATCGCGGCGCTTCCGCCCGTCAATCGATATTGAGCATGGCCTTGGCTTCGCCCGTAACGTCGAGGCCCTCCGTCTCGTGGCCTTCGGCGCAGAGCTGCTGGGCCTGTTCCTTCATATCCTCGAGCTGGGCGCGTTCGTCGCCCGACAGCTCCATCGAGGCCAATGCCGCCTCGATCTTGGCGATATCGTCTTCGCACTGTCCGGCATAGGCCGCACCCGACAGCATCGCGAGTCCGCAACAAGCGGCCAATAAGCTTTTCATCATTATCCCCCGTCTTTGGCCCGCGAGTGCCAGAAAACTTTGACCGAACTGTGCCGGCCGCAATCGAGTCAGCGGCGCGCCTTTTCTCCACCGGCGAGGACGATGACGGCGATAATGATGAGCCCGGTCGCCAGGTATCGAAGTCCCGCGGAGAGCTGATACGTGTTGAGCATTGATTGCACGAGGAAAAGGAAGAGAGCGGCGCCCCAGAGCCCCGGCAGATTGGCATTGCCGCCGGCGACCGACGTGCCGCCGATGACTACTACCGCGATCGAGGCCAGGAGATATTGTTCGCCCATCGACAGCGAGGAGCCGCCCGAGAAACCCGAGAAAAGATAGCCGCACAGCGCTGCGAGAAGGGCACTCAACACATAGGTCATGAAGCGGATGCGCTCGACCCTGATGCCCGCCAGGGCGGCGGCGCGCTGGTTCTGGCCGATTGCAATCACCGACCGGCCATAGACGGTGCGATGAAGGATGACACCCATGATCGCGGCCAACAGCACAACACAGATGGCGAGTATGGGAATGCCCGCGATCTGTGCGGTGGTGAAATCGGCGAGCATCGGCGGCGGCTTGATGCGAAGCCCACGACCGTAGGCAATGGCCGTCGATAGAACGACGAAGCTCGATGAAAGCGTCGCGATGATCGGCGGAATGCGCAGGATCAGGATCAGCGCGTAATTGAAGATGCCGACGGCAAGCCCGCAGGCGAGTGCAGCGATGAGGCTGAGCAGGATGAGCGAATCCTGGGTATCGGCGATCTTCATGGCGACCGACCCCGCCAGCGTGATCGTCGCCGGGATCGAGAGATCGACATTTCCGGGGCCGAGCGTGATCACGAACATCTGGCCGATGCCGACGATCACGAAGAAGGTGGCGAAGGTGAAGGCCGCCGTCAGAAGCCCTTCGCCGCCCTGGCCGCCGGTGAAGGCGATTGTTGCCAGCCACGTCGCGATGGCGGCAACGTAGGACCAAAGCCACGGCTTATCCGCAATCCGGCGCAGCATTGTCATAGCGGCTTCTCCATGCGGTCGATAATCGCACGCAGCGCGAGCACGATGATCAGGATCGCGCCTTGCGCGCCGATCTGCCAGTCGGGCGGGATGCGCATGAAGGCGAGGAAAGAGGCGGCAAGAGTGAGGGTCATCGCGCCGATCACCGCGCCGACCGGCGAGACGCGGCCGCCGACGAAGCTGCCGCCGCCGAGAATGACACCGGCAATGGAGAGAAGCGTATAGCGCTCGGCAACATTGGCCTGCGCCGAGGTGGTAAGCCCGATCAGCGCGAGGCCGGCCAGCATCCCGAAGAAACCGGCAAGCCCGAACATCGTGACCTTGGTCTTGAGCAATGACCAGCCGGCGCGCTCGATCGCTTTCGGGTTGCCGCCCGAACCGCGCAGGATCGAGCCATAGGACGTGTTCATCAGGCCTACATGCGCGACCACGGCAATGATGATGGCCGCGAGGATCGGAAAGGGCACATAGGGCGACTTGAGTTTCATCAGCCAGGCAAGCCAGGCGGGCGATTGTCCGCCGGGTGTCGGCAGGACCAGGATCGCGAGTCCAAGCCAGACGAAGGACATGCCAAGCGTCACGACGATCGATGGCAGGTTGCGCAGATGGATCAGCGCACCGAGCAGCATGTAGACGAGAATGCCGCCGACCAGTGCCATCATCCCAAGCCATGGGGTCTCATGCAGCCACGTGGCTGCGACGCAAACGACGAAGCCGACATAGGCGCCGATCCCCAAATCGAGATCGTTGACGGTGATGACGCACATCTGGGCGATCGTTGCGAGCGCGATCGGAATCGCCAGGTTGAACATCAATTGGAATCCGAGCGGGCTGATGGCACGCGGATTGAGGTAATAGACGGCGATCAGCAGGATCGCGAGCGACAGGGCAGGGAGGATCGCCCTCAGAAAGCGAGCCGGCGATACGGCGGTCATTGCGCTTCCGCGAAGGAGGAGTGTAGCACCTTCTCCTCGGTCAATTCATCGCGCGCGAGGTCGGCGACGATGCGGCCATTGCGGAAGACATAGACATGGTCGCAGTTCTTCAACTCGTCCATCTCGGTCGTGTACCAGATGAAGGTGCGACCGCTCTCCGCTTCCGCGCGGATCATGCCGTAGACTTCCTGCTTGGTGCCGATATCAACACCGCGCATCGGATCGTCCATGAGAACGATCTTCGCATCCGAGCCCAAAGCGCGCGCAAACAGTGCCTTCTGTTGGTTGCCGCCGGAGAGCGAAAGGATGTTGTTCTTCATGTCCGGCGTGCGGATGGCGATGCGCTTGCGCCAGTCCTCGGCCATGTCGTCTTCGCGGCTTGGATCAATGAGGACGCCCCTCAGCATGCGGCGGATCGAACCGATGCCGATATTCTGCCCGATCGACCAGAGTGGGAAGATGCCATCGTTTTGGCGGTCGCCAGCGACGAGCGCGACGGGTGCCGAGACGGTGGCGTGCCGGCTGCGGCGCTGCGCCGAGAAGAAGAGATCACGCAGGATCTCGGTCTGGCCCTGGCCGCCGAGCCCCGCAAGCCCCACGACTTCGCCGCGATAGGCGCGCAGTTCCTTCTCGTCGCCCTGCTTGCCGCTCCTGGCACGCGCCAATGGCTCGCCGGTATGGCGCTTCGAGGCGAGCTTTGCCGCATCCTCGGCAGAGAGCGCCTTTGCGACGCTGCCCATTGCCGCGACGAGGCTGTCGCGGGTGAAATCCTCGGCCGGGCGTTCGGCGACCACCTTGCCGTCGCGCATGACGATGATCCGATCCGAGGCTCGAAGTATCTCGCCTAAGAGATGTGAGATCAGGATGCAAGATCCACCGGTCGAAACGAAGCGGCGCACGAAGTCGAGCAACTGGCCGGCGACGACCGCATCAAGCGAGGAAGTGGGCTCGTCGAGGATGACCAGCTTGACAGGGACTGTGGTCACCGTGAAGGCGCGCGCGATCTCGACCATCTGGCGGCGCGCGATCGAAAGATCGCCGACATTGTCGCCGGGCTTTATGCCGTGGCCCGGGAAAATCTCGTCGAGCTTGCGGATGATCAATTCGCCCGAGCGCTTGCGCCATCCCCAGCCCTTGAGGCTGCCATGGAAGACATGGGCATTCTCGGCCACCGTCAGATTGGGGCAGAGGGAGAGTTCCTGGAAGACGCAGCGGATGCCGCGCTGCTGCGCCAGCGACACGGAGTAGGAGCCGGTGAGATTGTCGCCCTCGACGGTGATGGTACCGCGATCGGGAGCCAGCGTCCCGGCCAGAACATGCATAAGGGTGGATTTGCCGGCACCATTGTGCCCCACGAGGCCGACGCATTCGCCGGGACGGCAGATGAGGTCGACACCATCAAGTGCATGGACGGCGCCGAAACTCTTTTCGACGCCGTCCAGTCTAACGATGGCTTCAGTCTTGCCTTTCATCGCCCCGAAGATGGCCCCTCGCAGTCTCCGAGGCTTAGGATAGTCTACTTCTTGGCCGCGTCGACGACCTTCTGGGCGTCCTCGGCCGAATATTCGACGTTGGCAACGCCGCCCTTTTCGGTGTTTGCGAGGTTCTGCTCGAGATTGCCCTGGTCGATGCGCAGGAATGGCACGACGAGATCCTTCGGCACATCCTTGCCGTCGAGGATCATCTGCGCGACCCAGAAGGCGAGCGTCGAGACGCCGGGCGCGATCGAGACCGACATGGTCTCATAGCCATTGGCGTCCTTCTGTTCCTTCCACCACTTCAATTCATCTTCGCGGTTGCCCATGATGATGAGCGGGGTCGGACGGCCGGCCGCCTTGAAGGCCTGCGCGGCGCCATAGCCGTCGCCACCTTGCGTCACGACCGCGGCGATCTCCGGCAAGCTCGGCAGGATACCCGCAACAGCGGCCTGCGCCTTGGCCTGGTCCCAGTCACCATGGACGGAGCCGACGATCTTGAACTGCGGGTTTTCGGCTACGCCCTCATGGATGCCCTTGGAGATTTCGTCATCGACGAAGACGCCGGCGAGGCCGCGGATCTCGAGGAGATTGCCGCCCTTTGCCATCTTATCCTTGAGATAGAGGACCTCGTCCTTGCCCATCTGCTTGAAGTCGACCGCGATGCGCCAGGCGCAAGGTTCGGTCACGATGCCGTCGAAGGAAACAACGGTGACACCGGCATCGCAGGCTTCCTTGACCGCGCCGTTAAGCGCGTCGGGCGAGGCGGCGTTGAGCACGATGGCGTTGTAACCCTGCAGCACCAGGTTCTGGATCTGGGCGGCCTGCTCGGTCACCTGGTTCTCGGCGGTAGTGAAGGGGTCGGCAGCGGCAACGATCCCGGCTTCGACTGCAGGCTTCGTGACCTTGTCCCAGCTCCTGAGCATGGCCTGGCGCCATGAATTCCCGGCATAATTGTTGGAGAGCGCGATTTTCTTGTCCTTGGTGTCGGCAATGGCTTGGCCGGTGGCCATGAGCGCGGCGAGCGCAACGGCGCAAGCGAGTGTCCTCTTAAGCATCTGAATCCTCCCATTAAATCGCGTGAAAAGGAGCCGATTGTTTTTGCTCCAAACTAGCATGTTAGCAGCTTTGACTCGGCTGGCAATGGTTTGACGCGTAATTTCCTTCAGAAGACGGGGCTTGCGTGAAACTGTAGCAGGACTACTTACTATTTCACGGCGAGCGCATGAACCATCAAGGATCGACGACATGATCGATGTTTATTTCTGGCCCACGCCCAACGGCAGGAAGATCACCATCCTCCTCGAGGAGCTGGGCATCGAATACAAGATCATCCCCATCAATATCGGACGCGGCGATCAATTCGAGAAAAGCTTTCTCAAGCTCAATCCCAATCACCGTATGCCCGTCATCGTCGATCATGCGCCGAAGGGTGGTGGTGCGCCGATCAGCGTCTTCGAGTCCGGCGCGATCATGATGTATCTCGCCGAGAAAGAAGGACGCTTCTGGCCCCAGGATGTTCGCGGCAAGTATGAAGTGACGGAATGGATCATGTGGCAAATGGCCAATCAGGGTCCGAAGCTTGGCGAATGCGGACATTTCCGCAGGCTCGAAGGCCGCGAGGGCGATCAGTCCTATGCGATCCGCCGTTTCACCGATGAAGCCAACCGGCTCTATGGCGTGCTTAACAACCGGCTTTACGACCGGCCCTATCTGGCCGGCGATGAGTATACGATCGCCGACATGATCGCCTATCCGTGGACCGTCAATTGGCAAGGGCAGGGCCAGGACATCAGCGAGTTCAAATATTTCAAGCGCTGGTTTGAAGAGATCGGCAAGCGTCCGGCGGTGATCCGCGGCATGGCGGTCGGCAAGGACCTGTCATCGGATACAACGAAGCTTCCTGCGGAAGAACAGGCGCGCATCCGCAAGATGCTTTATAATCAGCGCGCAATTCCAGCGCCGGGTTAGGGCAGGTCCTCGATTACCGGCGATCGTGCGTCGGCGATATGCCGAGGTAGGCCATCGCAGAGCTTGAGCCAGGCGATACGATCGGGCGCAAAGACATGGCGTTCGAGTTTGATCGCGCCGGGATCGTCGAGACTGCCGGCGGTCAGCTCATAATAGTTCGCGTAGCCTTCGTGCGTCGAAACGATCTGCGTGCCGCAGGTCGGGCAGAAGCCACGCCGGCCATGTTCGGATGATTTGTACCAAGCCGGCGTGCCCAACAGGAATTCGACAAGCAGCTTCTTGACGGTCAACCAGACGACCATCGGCGCGCCGCTCGCCTTACGGCAAATGCTGCAATGGCAGGCGCTCACGAGCCGCGGGGCACCGTTGATCCGGTAACGGATGGCGCCGCACAGGCAGCCGCCCTCGATTGGCCTAAACTCGGTCATGAGGCAGCACCGCGATAGTAATCCTGGAAGCGCTTGCGCAATTCCACCTTCTGCACCTTGGCGGTTGCGGTCTTCGGCAAAGTGTCCGTGAAGATGATGGCCTTCGGGCATTTATGCGCCGCGAGCCGGTCGCGCAGTTTCAGTAGGATGTCTCGCTCGTCGAGCGCCTCACCATCCTTTTGCACGGCAATCGCGGTCACGGCCTCGCCCCACCGCTCGTGCGGCAGACCGATGACCACGACCTCCTTGAGCCGCGGCTCGGCGTTGTAAAGCGCCTGCTCGACTTCGACGGAGGCGACATTCTCGCCGCCGCTTTTGATCACGTCTTTGATGCGATCCTGAAACCACAAGAGCCCATCGGCATTGATGTAGCCTGCATCACCGGAATGGAACCAGCCGAAACGAAAAGCTTCCGCAGTGGCCGCCTCGTCGTGGAGGTAGCCGTTCAAAACCTGCGGTCCGCGATAGACGATCTCGCCGACCGCGCCCTGCGGTAGCAACAGGCCTTGCGGGTCCATGATACCAACCTCGACATTGGCCAAGGGTGTGCCCGCCGCGCCGGAATGAGTGAGTTGATGCTCAGGGCGGAACATCGTTGTCACCGGGCTCATCTCGGTCTGCCCGAACACGAGCGCGAAATCGCAATTGAAAGTCTCGATCAGGCGTTCGAGCTCGGGACGCGGCATGGGCGCCATACCATAGAGAGCGAGACGCAATTGCGAGACATTGCGGGGCGAACGCAATTGCAGATCGAGCAGGGCGCGGTACATGATCGGCAGCGCGACCAATACGCTGATGTGCTCTGTCTCAAAAAGATCGAGCACCGCCTCCGCGTCAAAGCCTTGCCGAATGTGAATCGTGGCACCGGCGGCGATCGCCGGCGTGCAGAGCGTATTGAGCGGCGTCGTATGGAAAAGCGGTAGCATCGCCAAAACCTGGTCGCCGTAAGACAGCTTGGATTCGAGGGCCATAGAGAGGGCAGCGACGTAGATGGCGAGGTGGCTGCTCGCGACGCCCTTCGGAGCAGATGTCGTACCGCTGGTATAGAGATAAGAAACGGGGTCGCGGTCTTCGATCAAATGCTGCGGCTCATGTGCCGGGGTAACTGCAACCAGTTTCTCGAAAGAGAGATGTGCATCCTCGTCGCTCATGACGATCTGATGCTTCAGCTTCGGCAGTCTGTCGGCGATCGCCTCGATATGCGCGCGGAATTCGGGTTCGAGCACGATGGCTGCAACCCCCGAATGATTGAGCACATAAGTGAGTTCTTTCGGCCGCCACAGCAGGTTCACCGGCACGCAAACGACACCGATCTTGGCGCAGGCAAAGTAGGTTACGAGAAACTCAGCGCGATTGCGCGACATGATGGCAAGAGAATCGCCGTGCCTCAGCCCGAGACCCGTCAACGCGTTGGCAAAGCTATTCACCCAGTCATTGACGGACCGGTAGGTGAAGCGTCGATCGCGATCGACTATCGCCAGACGGCTCGGTTGCTTTGAGGCACTACGGGTCAGAAGATCGCCGACATTGACGCGCCTGATGATATTTTCGGTCAATGGATCGATCATGCGATGCGGCATCTCCAAGCTTCTGTTTGACACAGGATCGAAGCCTTTGCCACAGTCGCACCCGAATGCATGAAGGCGCCGCACATGATCGAGCTTTATAGCTGGGGCACGCCCAATGGGCACAAGGTCCATATCATGCTTGAGGAATGCGGCCTCGCCTATAAGCGGCATCCTGTCGACATCGGCGCCGGCGACCAATTCGATCCGGCCTTTCTCTCGATCAGTCCCGCCAATCGCATTCCCGCCATCATCGATCGCGACGGCCCAGATGGTGCACCGCTTGCGGTGTTCGAATCCGGCGCGATCCTTCTCTATCTCGCCGAGAAGACGGGCAAGTTTCTGCCGAACCAAGGACCGGTGCGCTATGCGGCGCTGCAATGGCTGATGTTCCAGATGAGTTCGATCGGCCCGATCTTCGGCCAGACCTTCCATTATCGCAATGATGCGCCGGAGAAGATCGGCATGGTGATCGAGCGCTTCACCAACGAGGCGCGCCGGCTCTATCGCGTGTTGGACAGCCGATTGGCGCAATCGCCCTATCTTGCCGGCGATGATTACACGATCGCCGATATCGCGACGTGGCCCTGGACGCATTCGATTGCGAAGCAGGGGCATGACCCGGCGGACTACCCGCATGTCGTGCGCTGGTTCGAAGCAATCAAACAGCGACCAGCCGTCATGCGCGGCGTGCGCATGTTCAAGGATCTGGGACCGACCGTCATGACGGCGCGCGCCAAGGAGGTTCTCTTCGGCGACGCCCAGTATGCGCGGCGATAAGGAGTATTCGATGACCACGTCGCTTTCCAGTGAAGCCGTCGCGAAATACCGCGACGAGGGCTATGTCGCGCCGATCCGTGTGTTGCCGGAGGTGCAGGCCGAAACCTATCGGCAGCGGCTGGAGCGCGCGACGGCCGTTGATCCCGAACGGGCGCAAGCGATCCTCAAACTCAAATCGCACATGGTCTTCGGTTGCCTCAACGAGCTTGTGCGCCATCCGGCCGTCCTCGATGCGGTGGAAGGCGTGCTCGGGCCTGACATTCTTGTCTGGACATCCAGCATGTTCAGCAAGAAGCCGATGTCGCCCGATTTCGTGTCCTGGCACCAAGATATCGCCTATTGGGGCCTCGAACCGCCGGAGATCGTCACCGCCTGGGTGGCGCTCACCGACAGTTCGCCCGACAATGGCTGCATGCGCGTCGTGCCGGGTACGCACAAGCTCGATGTCGTCGCACATCGCGACACATTTGCTGCCAACAATATGTTGAGCCGCGGCCAGGAAGTCGCCGTCGAGGTCGATGAAGCGAAGGTCGTCGATATCGTGTTGAAGCCCGGCGAGATGTCATTGCACCACACCAAGATCGTGCATGGCTCGAACGCCAATCTCTCGGCGCGGCCGCGCCAGGGCTTTGCCATCCGCTATATCGCGCCGTCAGTGCGCCAGGCGAAAGGTGCCGAAGACAGCGTCATGCTGGTGCGGGGTAAGGATCGCTACAAGCACTTCCAGTATGATCCCGAGCCGCATACCGACTTCGATCGCGATGCGCTCGCCGCCTATGACGTGATCTGCGAGCGGATGCGGAAAATCCTGATGGTGGCGAAGCCCGCAATGTGATGAGGCCGTTGCGCGGCTTGAGGCCTTGGCCTAAGCCAGCCGCGGCATCAGGAATGGAGAGATCGCATGATCATCGTCACCGGCGGCAGCGGCAAGGTGGGGCGCGCCTGCGTCAAGGATTTGATGGAGCATGGCTACAAGGTCGCCTCGATCGACCTGGCGCGGCCTGCCGGATTGTCGAATCCGCCCAAGCCGACGGACGTGAACTTCACCCGCGCCGACATTACCGACTTCGGCGACGTCATGGCCGCCTTTTCAGGCATCAACGCGCGCGTCGAGGAGCCGGTCACCGGCATCGTGCATTTGGGTGCCATCGCCTCGCCCGGCGAAGCGCCGGATCACGTGATCTTCGAGGTCAATACGGTTTCGACCTACAATGTCTTCGAGGCGGCGCGCCGCCTCGGCATCCGCAATGTCGTGTGGGCGTCGAGCGAGACCGTTTACGGCATTCCCTATGTCGGCGGCCCACAATATGTGCCGGTCGATGAAGAGATCGAACTGCCGCACTGGTCCTATTCCTTGTCGAAACTCATGGGCGAGAAGCTCGCCGAGCAGTTCGCGCGCTGGGACAAGGAGACGAAGATCATCGGCCTGCGCTTCTCGAACGTGCAGGAGCCGCATGACTACGCAAACTTTGCCGAATATGCGGAGGACGCCCGCTCGCGGCATTTCAACCTGTGGACCTATATCGATGCGCGCGATGCCGCCCAGGCGATCCGCTTGTCGCTCGAATCGAAACTCAAAGGCGCCCATGTCTTCGGCATCGCCAACACCAATTCGGTTATGACGCAGCACAACGACGCGCTGATGGACGAAGTGTTTCCCGGCACCAAGCGCAAGCGCCCGCTTGAGGCCAATGAGTCACTGATCTCAATCGAAAAAGCGCAGCGCGTGCTCGGCTACAAGCCGCAGTATGATTGGAAGCCGTAGGGACGCGACTAACCCGCTACCTGTGTCAGCCAGGCCCGCAGGCTCGAGGAGTCCATCGCACCTGCCTGCTGTGCGATGATGCCCCCGTTCTTGAAGACCATGAGCGTCGGGATGCTGCGGATCTGGTAGCGCGCCGCGAGCTCGGGCTCGGCTTCGGTATCGACTTTCAGGAACCGGAACTGCGGCTCGAGTTCGCCTGCGACGCGCTCGAAATGCGGCGCCATCGCCTTGCAGGGCCCGCACCATTCCGCCCAGAAGTCGACCACCACGGGAATGTCGCTCTTTTGAACCTGCGCATCGAAGCCTGCGAGCGACGCTGTCGCCGGGTGACCGTCGAACAAGGGCTTATGACAACGCCCGCATTTGCCCTGTGCCGCCGGCTTGTCGGCGGGAATGCGGTTCACGGCATTGCAATGGGGGCAAACAATATGGCTCATGATGCTTTCATATGGGCTTCGGCTCGCCAGGGCTCAAGGGGCTCATCTCTCCGGCAAGCCGCCATACCGAGACTGTCTGCTTGCGCCCCTTGACGGTGCGGTCGCCGAGTGGCTCGAAAACGAAGCTGTTTCCGACGGCATTCACGACGGCGCTGCTGACGAGGATCGTGACAGGCTCGTGATTGGCGACGGTTCCCGCGATCTCTTCGATGCGCGAACAGACATTCACCGTATCGCCGATCACCGTGTAGTTCATGCGGGTTCGCGCGCCGATATTGCCGACGATCAACGGCCCGGTGTGGATCGCGATCTTGAGGTGAAGGGCAGAGGCAGGCTCGTTGGTGATGCGTGCCTTCGTGGCATCGGCAATTGCAAGGGCCGCCCGGCAGGCGCGGGCGGCGTGATCAGGGATCGGTTCCGGCGCTCCCCAGAACGCCATCACCGCATCGCCGATATATTTGTCGAGCGTACCGAGTTCCGCCTCGATGCAGCCATTCACCATTTCGAAGTGATCGTTCAGCATCTCGGCGACTTTCGCCGGCGGCATGTGCTCGGATTGCGCGGTGAAGCCGACAATATCGGTGAACATGACGGTCACGTCCGCCTGGCGCGCCTGCGCAACGGGTTCGCCGCTCGAGCCGATCAACCGCTGCACGAGGTTGCGCGGCACATAGGTCTGCAGCCATCGCAGCCCCTGGACCATGTGGTTGAAGGAGCGCGCTTGATCGTCGATCTCCCGGATGATCGAGTGTGGCAAGGGCGCAATGGTATCGAGTTCGAGCCGTTCGATCTTTTCGGCGGCCGCGGAAACGGCGCGGACCGGGCGGGCTATCATGCGGGCAAGCAGCAGCGCAGCAATCACTGCGGCCGCAAGCGTGGCGAGACTGATTGCAATTGAGCCTGCGAGTCGTCTGATCTGCTGGCTCACGGCTTCGGCAGGAACGTGGACGCCGATGCGCCAGGGCACGTCGCCGAAACCGGGGCTGATCCGCGAGAGGATGAGATGATCGCTCTTGTCGACGTCGCCTTCGCGAATGTCGTAGTCCTTTAGGCCCGGCACTTCGAGACGCGGCAATGAGGCGAAATTGGCAAGCACCGGATCGTTTATCTCGTCGACCTTGAGCAGGGGCTTCTCGGCCGAAAGCCGCGCCGAAATATCCCCATCCGCCAGTATCGGATGCGCCAGGACGTCGTTATCGCCGTAAAGGATGAACGGCGTCGTATCGCGATTGGCGAGCGCGCTCACATATTGCGACAGCGCCACCAGCGATACGCCGGCGCCGATGGCGCCGAGCTGGACGCCATCGCGCGAAAGATTGCCGGTAATGGTGATAAAGGTCTCGCCATCGCGATAATAGGGTTTTCCCCAGCGAATTTGCCGGACCCTCGCAATATCCTCCAGAAACTTCTCGAACTCGGGCGAGGCGGGCGTATCCTCGACATTGATCCGTCCCTTGGCTCCTCGCGTCACCCACAAACCGCTTCCGTCCGGCCGCCATACCACGACACCGCCAAGCTGCGGCGCGGGTGCCAATGCCCCGGAGAGAGTTTCAATCAAGCTTTCGCGGTCATTGATGTCGAGAGTGCCGTCGGAAACCCTGCGGCTTAGATCGGCGATAAGATCGCGGGCGGGCCTGACGTGCTCGAACACGCCGCGCTCCACGGCCGATATGGTCAGCCGCGCGCGCATATCGGTCAATTCGAGCGTATTTTTGATGCTCGCCGAGGCCGACACGAAGAGCACGGTGCCGACGGCGATTGCCGTCAAGCCGCCCAGCGCGATCATCAGGATGATGGTAATTCGAAAACGCATGACTCTGGTCGACCAGCCTAGCGGCCAGCGGTGGGCCACTCAAGAGAAGGGGAGGGGTCGGCTCTCGATCGAACCGAAATCCCCTCCCCATGCCAGGCAGAAACGGCCCTTGAACGGGTAACCTATCTGATCCCAGCATCGATCAAATCGACGAGATCATTGATCGTCTGCGAGGTGACGGCCCCGGCGCCGGTATTGAGGTTGAGGCCGGGCATCTTGTATTTCGCGGTGAGCACGCATTGCAGGACTGGCATGAACCCTTGCAAGTAGAGCAATTGGTCGAGCGTTGCCGATACATAGCCGGACTTCAGTCCGTCGATGGTCGCGGGCGCCAAGTCGATGCCGCCGACGATGATTTCACCGGGCTTCTTGCCGGCCTTCTTGAGGATATCGGCGAGTTGGCCGGTAATGCCGCCATGCTGGGTGCCGATTGCCTTGAGGTTGGGATGCGCCTGGATGTAGGCGGTGAGCACGTTGGTGGCGAGCGATGTATCGCTGTTGACCTCTTGGCTAATCTCCAGGCGATCGACCTTCAACCCCGCGGCTTCGAGCGTGTCGGCAAGACCTTTCTCGGATTGCCCGCGCTCGGCCTGGCTGAACACACCATAGACCATCGCCTCGTCGCCTGACTTGAGGCCCTGGGCCAGCATGTATTCGGCCGTGAGTTTGCCACCGGCATAGAGGTCGACGCCGGCATAGCCCATTCCCTTGGTGCCAAATTCCGACTGGAGATCGGTCATCGGCGAATTGCCGACAGTCACGATGATGCCCTGGTCGACGGCACCTTTCACCAGATCATGGAACGCGGTGCTGCCGGGATGCCCCATGATCTCGATGCAGGTCGGTTTGGCCGCGACCGCTTCCTTGAATTGATTGATCATGGTTTCGGGCGCCCAGGCCGAGAACTGTTCCTTCAAGTCGACGCCCAAGGCCGCCGCCGCCTGCGCCGCCCCCGTTTGCCTGGCGAGCGTCGCGCCGTCGCCGGCATTGCCGCCCATCTGCATGTACATGGTGAGGCCCGAACCGATCTTGTCCTGGGCCGAAGCGGAGCCGGCAGCGAGCGCCATGATTGCGGCCCCGGCGAGAAGCACTCTAGTCATGTTCATTTTCATCACTCCCATTTGGTTCACTTGCCGGGTTGCAGGTCCCGGCGCCTTCACTCGGTCGGTCGCCGCCGGCCGAATTCCTTGACGCCCCCCAGGCGAGCAAAAAGTGCTGCGCGCCGGTGCGGCTCGTCGAAATAAAGGGAGAAGATGATCGATAAGAGGAAAATCAGCCCGCGGACCGTGTTGACCCAGGCGCCGGTGAGTCCCGTCGCAACCAGACCGGGCTCAACCATGGCGATGATGAAACAGCCGAATACGGTTCCTACAAGGGTGGCGCGGCCGCCGAAGATCGATGTGCCGCCAATCAGCACCGAGGCAATGGCGATCAGCAGATAGCCTTGACCCTGATTGCCGAAATAGTTCTTGTTCTCGAGAGTAAGGAAGATTGCCGCGATCCCCGCCAGTGCACCCATGAGCGTGAACAAGCGGATTTTCTCGCGATCGACATCGATCCCGACGACGCGTGCCACATCGTTAGAATCCCCCATGAAAAGTACATGCTCGCCAAAGCGATGGCGGTTGAGAATGAACCAGAGAAAAACGACGATCAGCGTCGTCCACAAAGCCTGAAGCGGAATTTGTTGCAGCCAATCCGGTACTCCAAGTCCGGCGAACGGCCGCCCCACCAGCCATTGCCATACCGAACTTTCTTCGGCTCCACGCAATGCATAGGACTTGCCGCCGGAAAGCACCGTCGCCATGCCGTACCAGAAGAACTGCGTGCCGAGCGTCGCGATGAAAGAGGGGATGCCGACTTTCGCCACCAGCAAGCCGTTGATGAAGCCGACCATCACGCCCGATGCCACCGCGGCGATGACGGCGATCCAGCCGAGATCGTATTCTTTGAACAGGACCGCGAAAACGAAACCCGAGAAACCGAGTATCGCCGGAAAGCAAAGGTCGATCTCGCCGGCCCCGATGACGAAGGTGAGACCGGCGGCGAGCAGGATCACAGGCGGAAGCGTGGAGAGGAAGGTCGTGTACTGGTAGGGCTGCAGGAAGACGTTCGGCGCAAGATACATGAACAGCGCCAGCAGCAGGAAAAACACAATGATGATGGGCAGTGCCTCGATGCGCCGGGCGAGGGGGATCGCGTAGCGGTTCATGGCATCTCCCCGCTCACCCCTCTCCTCTTGTGGAATAGGGGGGAATGTGCCGGCACTCCGGGTGAGGGCGCGTAAACCCTCATCCTGAGGTGCACCGCCAAGGGCGGTGCCTCGAAGGATGGCAAGTTGCGCAATCCCTGCGTGCTTCGCCGCCCGCTACGCGGGCGCCTTAGCATGAGGGTGATCGAGCCACATGACATCTATTCACCGTTCCTGGTGCAGCCCAATCATGTATTCGGTGAGATCGGCGACATTCATGTCCTTTGGATTGATATCGGAGACGATTTCGCCGCGATCGATGACCACCAGCCGGTCGGCAACGTCATGAACATGGGCCAGATTATGCTCGATATAGATGCAGGCGTGGCCTTGATCCTTGATGCGCCGGACGAAGTCGAGAACCTTGCGGACTTCTTTCACGGCGAGCGCGACTGTCGGTTCGTCGAGCACGATAAGATCGGCCTTGAAATGCATGGCGCGCCCAATGGCGATGCCCTGTCGCTCGCCGCCCGATAGTTGCTTGACGGTTGAGTCGACCGTAATCCCCTTGCCACGAAAGCCGATCGCCTTTTTCAATATCTCTTCGGCGATGCGCTTTTCAGCCTTGATGTCGATGAAGCCCCAGCGGTCGGTGATCTGGCGACCAACGAAGAAATTGCGCCACAAAGGCTGTTTCTCGCCCAGCGATTTGTCCTGGTAGACTGTTTGGATGGCCAGATCGTGGGCGATGCCGACCGAATAGTGATCCAGGTCTATTTCGCGATCACGGATGAAAATACGACCGGATGTCGGTTTCATGACCCCGGTCAATGTCTTTATGAGCGTCGATTTTCCCGCGCCATTGTCGCCGATGAGACCAACGATTTCGTTGCGGCCAATGGCCAGGTTGATGTTCTTCAAAGCCTGGATCGCGCCGAAGTACTTCTGGACATTTTCAAGTCGCACAATATGGCGATAGTCGTCGCTCTGACGATCATCATTCATTTGATCAAGACCCGGCGTTTCTGCTTCTCACGTCGCGCCGCGCGGTTGATGGTGTTCTGGGTGTCGGCAATGAGATTGCGCGCCGCCTTGCGGGCGGCTTCCGGCCGCTTGGCGCGGATCGCCTTCAAAATCCCCTCATGCAGGGAAAGCGCATCGCGCGGGTTCAGCCGCTGCGCCACGGTGAATTCGAAGAGCTTGGCCAGCATCGATTCGATCGCCCGGCCGAAGGGCACGATCAGCTCATTGCCGGAGGCATTGAGGATGGTGAGGTGGAAGCGGACATCGGCGAGGTTCCAGGCGACCGGGTCCTGGGAGGAGATCATGTCGGCCAATGCCGCCTCGATCTCGGCAAGTTGCTCGGGCGTACGGTTGGCCGCGGCAAGGGCTGCGGCCTCAGGCTCGATGATGAAGCGAATCTGCTGCACTTCGCGCGCGAAGCGTTCGTAATTGACGCTGGCGCTGTACCAGGTCAACACGTCGCGATCGAGCAGGTTCCATGACGTGCGCGGCTCGACGCGCGAACCGATCTTGGGGCGCGACAAGATCATGCCCTTGCCCGCCAAAGTCTTGATCGCCTCACGGACCGCGGTGCGGCTCACCTTGTATACGCGGCACCATTCAGCCTCGTTCGGCAGAAGTGTGCCGGGCGCGAATTCGCCTTTCAGAATCCGCGCGCCGATATCTTGCGCCACCGCGACGTGAAGGCTCTTGCCGCGCGCTTTGCCCGTCGGCATGGCCCTGTCTCTCCCATTTTGACAAGTGAGGCTAGCACAGGCGAAAGGGATTTGTACTACAAATTTATGTGGATGATTTTCCCTCCCCCTTGTGGGGAGGGATCAAGGGTGGGGGTCGTACGATTTCGCAAGGATCAATCTCGGAGATTGCGTAACCCCCACCCTGTCCTCGCGACGCTCGGACGTCCCTCCCCACAAGGGGGAGGGAAATCTCACTCAATGCACCGACGCCAGAAAGAATCTTGGGATCGCGTTGGGCTTGGTCATCACCGCGCTCTGCCGGTTCTCGGTGAGAGTGGCGACGCGTTCCGACAATTGCTCGTCGAGTTCCGATGTCGAGAGAAGGCCGTCTTTGCCATAGGCTTCCGGATCTTTGAGGGTTGCGATCAACGCATCGGTGAAGGCGCCATTCTGCCAGCGCGAATCCTCGAAAGACACCTGGCGTCCGGTCGATGAGGCGAACATCACGATGCCATTCGAATCCTGCGAGAGGTCGTTGGCAAAGCCAGTCATATCGGCGCGCCCCTGGCCGCCGCCCTCAATGCCATTGCCGGCGTGGCAGGCGTCCATGAACAGCAGCACCTTGGCCTGGATCGTACGCAGGCTTTCGCGGATGACGATGCCGCTCAAGGATGTCGCCGCCAGCTCATCTTCCTCGAGGCTCGCGTCTGCGGGGAGGAAATGGAATCCGCCTTGCGCGTCGGTCACGCCATGGCCGGCCATGAACACCAGGACATAATCAGTCGGACTCGCCTTCTTGCGCAGGCGCGAGAGTTCGACCTCGATCTTGTTCTCGCTAGCTCTGTGGTCGAGGAGCAGCACCGTGTTGACGCTGTCGAAGTAGCGCCCTTCCTGTTCCTTGAGCGCCGCCTCGAGATCGGCGGCATCCTTGGCGGCGTATCTGAGCTTGAGCTGATCGTCGTCATAATCGCTCACCCCGACGAGCAGGGCGAAGAGCTTGGGCTTGGGCCCTTGCGTGCTATTGCCCGTCCATTTGATCGGCACGGAGGAGGGCACGCTTGCCTGGTCATCGCTGAAGGCGATGAGTGAGATCGTGCTGTTGCGCGATGGAATGGGAATATCGATGGTCAGGTCCTGGTCGACCGGATAATCGCTTTCAGCCGGCGTGAAGCTGCGGGCTTGCGACAACTGCCCGTCGATGCGGGCCTCGACGCGGGTGATCGGGCGCCCGGAGGGCGAGCGCAGGCGATATTTGAGCACAAGCTCATTATCGGCGACCGCCACGCCGCGCGGATCGGCGATCACCTCGATCACCGGCGGCAGCAAGCTGTCGATCGATCCTTCCTCGGTCCTGCGGTCGGCGGCGGTGTTGGCCTGTGCGATCGCGTTCGCCTCGTCGCCGGTCTCGAGCACGAGCTGCACGATATCGGGCCGGTAGAAACGCTGGCGAAAGCGTGAAGCGGGGAAGAAGTCGGGCGTATCATCCCAACTCTTGCCGTTCACATGCCAGCCGATGAGATCTTCGCCGCCGGGCGATGCGGCGTAATAGCCGCTCGGTGTCCAGGCGATCCAGGTCTTGTCCGGCACATGGATGAAGAAGGCGAGGAGTTCGGTGCCGTCGGACGCCCTGAACCAGCGAATGGTGCCGTCGCCGAAGGCCGCAACGATGAAGCGGCCGTCGGCGGAAAGGTTGACGCCCCATGTGGTGCCCGGAACCTGGACGCGCCACATTTTCTGCCCCTTCGCATCGAAGCGATAGAGGCCCCATTCGGCGCCGAGGACGAAGCTCTGGCCATCTGGCGCAATGGCGAGGCTGCGCGCGCGCTCGTAAGTCTCAAGCGCCAGCACTTGCGCATTGAGGGTCGGAAAGTCGTTTATCCAGCTTTCGATCGGCAGGCGATCGATATTGGGCTCGATATAATCGGCGGGACGCTCGGCCATCGCCTCGAAGGCAAGGCGCTTCACATCGAACCGCCACGGCTGTTCGCTGCCGAGCTTGAGGCCGAACCACACGCCGGTCGCATCAGGCGCGCTCCAGAAGTGGCCGCCGCGCTTGGTGCGCATGTCGGCGGTGATCGGCCCGTGATAGCCTTCCTGGCCGTTTTGCAGTGGCATTAGGCTGCCATCCGGCTCGACGATGCCGAAGGCCGGATCGGCTGCTGCGAAGGCAACGCCGCCGCCCGGTACCGGCGTCAGGTCGAGGATCGTATTGAGCGGGCCGGGAAGCACCTGCATCGCGCCCCGGCCGCGATCGCCCCAGGCGAGGATCGGGCTTGTTCCATCGATATCGAAGGTTCCGCCGGCATAGAGCGTGTTGCCGTCGCTCGACCAGGCGATTGCCGCGAGCGACCCGTTATTGGCCTTCTCGGTGTCGGCTGCGTAGAGGAGGTCGAGCGTCTTGCCATCGAGAATATCGACCTTGGAGGTGGTGTAGTGGCCGACGGCGACCATCATGCCGTCGGGGCTAAAGGCGATGCCTTTGGGCTCGGCGTCGCCAGGCGCCTTCACCTTGGCGATGAGGTGCAATTGGTCGTCATAGAGCCTGATGTTGAAATCCTCCGATGTCGTCACCAGGCGATTTTTGGCGTCGAAGGAAAGGGCATAGACGGCTCCCTGGCCTTCCGGCACATATCGCTCGTCGGCGAGCGGCTCGCCATCGAAGGGGGCGGTCCAGACCTTGACGCCGCCGCGACTCATCAGGCCGACCGCCAGCCGGCTGCCGTCGGCCGAGAATGCGAGTTCGCCGATCGAGGGACCGAGCGGCCCGAGGCGGCGTATGAGTTGGCCGGTCGCACTGTCGAAGATGTGGACATAATTGGCAGTGGGGTAAGCGTCCCAGCCGCCGGCCGCGATGAGGCTTCCATCCGGCGAGATTGCGACAGCGTTGACCTTGCCGCCATTGTCGGGTGAGATTGGCACGCGCAGGGTGCGGAGTAGCTTGCCGTCGGGCAGCGACCACAGGCGGATCGTCTTGTCGCTCGAACCCGTGACCATGAGCTTGCCATCGGCGCTGAGATCGACACGCATCACGACCCCCGTGTGCATGCCGGCCTCGATCCGGAGCATCGGACCCTGGACCGGGACGTCGTCGGCCGCCATTGCCGGCGCGAACTCCGCCAGGAGCCCGAGCATCACCAGGAATAGTGCGACTATGAGTTGCATGCGCGCCGTCTCAAGAAACCGACGCCAATCTACTCCGTGATGGTTCAGTTGCAATCGCCAGTCCATAGCCCCAATCCACCTCATGACTGGTGAATTTAATTCCCAATAATGGCAAAAATATGTTCATGATCCGTTCTCTTTGCGAATTTATCGCTATGGGTTATGAGGGCGCCATGTCCGCAATGCGCCAATCTGTCGATTTTCGTTCCGGCTCCGCCGGACTCGCATTGCTTGGCCTGCTTCTTAGCAGCCCCTGAGGGCCGGCTGGGCGTTGTCGCCTGGGCCTTCCGGGGATCAACTGAGCCAAACTACACTCAGACCTAAGCAAGGCCAGAAGGCACGACTTCCATGATGATCAATCCACGCGAGAAATATCGTTCATTCCCGCCAATCGATCTCCCCGATCGACAGTGGCCCAATAAAACCATCACCAAGGCACCGATCTGGTGTTCCGTCGATCTCAGAGACGGCAACCAGGCGCTGATCGAGCCGATGGGACCGGATCGCAAGATCCGCATGTTCAATGCCCTTGTCGGCATGGGCTTCAAGCAGATCGAGGTCGGATTCCCTTCAGCCTCGCAGACAGATTTCGATTTCGTCCGTTACCTCATCGACAATCGCAAAATCCCCGCCGACGTCAGCATCCAGGTGCTTACCCAAGCGCGGGAAGAACTGATCCGGCGCACTTTCGACAGCCTCGAAGGCGTCCATAGCGCGATCGTCCATCTCTACAACTCGACTTCCGAACTGCAGCGCCGTGTCGTCTTCCGCCTCGACAAGGCGGGCATCACCGACATTGCGGTCAAAGGTGCAAAGCTCATCCGCAAGCTCGAGCGCGAACGCGGCCTGGAAAGCGTGCTGCGGCATGAATATTCGCCGGAAAGCTTCATGGGCACCGAACTCGACTTCTCGAAGGAGATCTGCGAGGCGGTGATGGATGTCTATGAGCCGACACCGAAGAAGAAGCTCATCCTCAACCTCCCCAATACGGTCGAAGTCGCAACGCCCAACATCCATGCCGACCAGATCGAATGGTTCTCGCGCCATGTGAAGAACCGCGATTGCGTCGAAGTCTCGCTGCATCCCCATAATGATCGTGGTTCTGCAGTCGCCGCCGCCGAACTCGGGCTCATGGCGGGTGCGGATCGCGTCGAGGGCACGCTCTTCGGCAATGGCGAGCGCACTGGCAATGTCTGCCTCGTCACCATGGCGATGAACATGTTCAGCCAGGGTGTCGATCCCGGTCTCGACATTTCCAACATCAACGAACTGGTTCGCATGGCGGAGTATTGCAACCAGATTCCGGTCCATCCGCGCCATCCCTATTCGGGCGATCTCGTCTTCACGGCCTTTTCCGGCTCGCACCAGGATGCGATCAACAAGGGCTTCAAGGCGATGGAGGTCTCGAACAATCCCTTGTGGGAAGTGCCTTACCTCCCGATTGATCCCATGGATCTCGGCCGCACCTATGAGGCGGTGATCCGCATCAATTCGCAGTCGGGCAAGGGCGGCATCGCCTACATCCTCGAAAAGGAACACGGCATCGAATTGCCGCGTCGCCTTCAAATCGAGTTTTCGAAAGTCGTTCAGGCGATTGCCGATGGCGAAGGCGTCGAGCTTCCGGCCGACCGGCTGTGGAAGGCCTTCGGTGCGGAATACCTCGACGGCAATGGCCGTTATGATTTCGTCGAGCATCGCAGCAAGGCCGATCACGATCACAGCGGCGAGCAAACGCTTTCAGCCAAGATCGCGCTTAATGGCAAGGAGAAGGCAATCTCCGGCCATGGCAACGGCCCGGTCGCCGGTTTCGTCGATGCGATGCGCAAGGAAACCGGCATCGCCTTCGACCTCGCCGATTACCGCGAACATGCGATGGGAACCGGCGCCAATGCGACGGCCATCGCTTATGTCGAATTGCGCCTGCCCGATGGCTCGACATTGTTCGGTGTCGGCATCGACAAAAACATCGTCACCGCCTCGCTCAAGGCCGTGCTCTCGGGCGTCAATCGCATGATGAAGCGGGCGAACATCGCACCTGGCGATGCGCGCGAGAAACAGGGCAGGGTGCGCGAAATCGAACTCCAGACTGGGAATGCGGAAGGGACACACCCCGAGCAAGTGCTCAAGGCCCGGCGCGGCCTCGAATTGCCGCCGCGCTTTGCCGCCGAATTCGCTGAAACTGTCAGGCGGATTGCCGATGCGACCACCGCTGATCGCATCTGGACGCTGTTCGAGAAGGAATATCTCGACGGCGGCCACTACGGCTATGTCGAGCATGTCGCGAAAACCTCTGGCGGTGGCCAGGCGGTAACGGCCAAGGTTACGGTTCAAGGCAAGCCGAATTCGATCAGTGGCACGGGCAATGGACCCCTCAATGCCTTCATCGCGGCGATGGCCAAGGAGACGGGGCTCGATCTCGAACTCGCCGATTATCGCGAGCATATCATCGGAACCGGCGCCAATGCCGATGTCGCGGCCTATGTCGCGCTCACGGTCGGCGGCCGCACGGCCTATGGCGTCGGCATCGACAAGAGCATGGCGACGGCCTCGATGAAGGCGGTGGTTTCCAGCGTCAACAGGATGCTGAGAGCGGGGTGATCTTCTGCTTTCCCTCCCCTTGGTGAAAGAGGCTGTCGAAATTTCCTTTCTTGTCATTGCCGGGCTTGTCCCGGCAATCCATTGTTCCGACTTGTCGGCTTACGGAGTATCGGCATGATGGATCCCCGCAACACGTGCGGGGATGACAATTAAGAGCGATGCAGAACCTCCGCTCTACCGCAATCGCTGCCCGCTTGCCGCATCGAAGATGAACAGATGATCCTTCGACAGAGCGACGCCGATGGCGTCGCCCTGCTTGCCGCTAAAATCCTTTGGTGCCTTGACGGTCAGCTTGTCGTCTCCGGACTCAACGGTTACCAATGTGTGATCGCCGATCAGCTCTGTCGTATAGATTCTGCCCTGTATCGCGCCATTGCCGGGAGCGACGACGCTGCAGTCCTCCGGCCTGAAACCAAGAATCATCTTGTCGCTTCGGCCGCTCACCGGTGTCTCGATGCTCGCTCCGGCAGTGTTGAACCGGTTGCCTTCCAGGGTGCCGCGGATGACGTTCATTGGCGGCGAGCCGATGAACTGCGCAACGAAGAGGTTCGCCGGATTGTTGTAGATTTCGGCTGGCGTTGCCAATTGCTGCAGAATACCCCGCTCCAGAATCGCGACGCGATGGGCAAGCGTCATGGCCTCGATCTGGTCATGCGTCACGTAGATCGTGGTGATCCCGAGCGTCTGCTGCATGTGTTTGAGTTCGGCGCGCATATGGCCGCGCAATTTGGCGTCAAGATTGGACAGGGGCTCGTCCATCAAAAACACCGATGGCCTGCGAATGATCGCGCGCGCCAGCGCTACGCGCTGCCGTTGACCGCCGGATAGTTCGCGCGGATAGCGATGCAGCAGCTCCTCTAGCTGCACCTGGGTCGCGACCTCGCGGACCTGGGCGGTCGCTTCGGCCAATGGAACTTTGCGCACTTTGAGCGGAAAGCCGATATTCTCCGCGACGGTCTTGTGCGGGTAGAGCGCATAAGATTGGAATACCATCGAGATGTCGCGGTATTTGGGCAGGATGTTGGTGACGTCCTGATCGCCAATCAGCACCCTGCCACCCGACGCGGTCTCAAGGCCGGAGAGGATGCGCAAGGCAGTCGTCTTGCCGGAGCCGGAGGCGCCGAGCAGCACCAGGAATTCGCCGGGCTCGATGGCAAGATTGAGTTCTTCGAGCACGCGTATGGCGCCGAAGCTCTTCTGGATGCGATCGAAAGTAACGGGCACTTTCGTATTGATGCTTGCCATCGCTAACCTTTGACCGCGCCAAGGAGCACGCCCTTGGCAATGAAGCGCTGCAGGATGATGGCCATGATGATCACAGGGATGATCATGACCACGATGATCGCACACATCTCCCACCACAGAATACCTTTCTCGCCTGCATTCTTGGCGGCGATCATGATCGGCATCGTCTGGGCTTTCGCAGTCGATAGGAAGACGGCGAAGAGATATTCGTTCCAGTTGAGTATCAGGACAAGCAATGTCGTTGCCGCAAGACCTGGTCGCGTGAGCGGCAGCACGATGTCGCGGAAGATGGCAAAACGCGTTGCACCGTCGAGCTGGGCTGATTCCTCGAGTTCAATCGGAAGCCCGGCAAAGAAATCGTGCATCAGCCACACGACGATGGGCAGGTTGGCGACGGAGTAGACAAGGATCAGCGCCAGATGCGTGTCGATGAGGCCCACAGCCTGAAACATCATATAGACCGGAATGACGACGACTACCGGCGGCAGGATGCGTTGGGAGATGATCCAGAACAGGATGTCGCCGTTGCCGAGCCTGCCTTTGAAGTGCTTGCCGATCGTCCGCGCCAAGAGGAAAAACAGCGCGAGCGCGATTGCTGCGGTGAAGAACCAGTGAACGCCGACATAGGCGGTCGCAACGACCGCCATAAGCGCCAACACCACAAATAGGACGATGCTGCCGAACTTTGGCTTGTACTGGATGCGGGCGAGTGCATAGGCAGCCATGCTGCCGGCGATCATGCACAACGCGGTGGCGGCGATGCTGATCACGAAGGAATTGGTGTAGGCGAGGAACACCTTGCAGATCTGCGGCTCCATTGGCTGAAGCGTGACGAACGGCGATAGAAGGAAGGCGATCGAATTGTAGGCCATGAGCACGAATTGCCGCCCCACGGCATAGGCATCGCAAAATGGCTCGTAGGTGAACTGGGCGCGCCAGGCATCGAGAGTCGGCTGAAAATCCACGAAGGGAATATAGAAGGGGCCTTGATTCACCGCCTGGGCCGACTTGAAGGACGTGATGACGACCCAATAAAGCGGGAAGAGAACGAAGGCCGACCAAAAGAGCAGCAAGGCATAGGCAACAATCTTTGCCGCCGATGACATCTGGCCGATGCCAGGCGGCTCGAACAGGCGCTGCATGAGCGAGCGATCGGCCTTATCGAATTTGTATCTCGCCTCGCTCATCTCACCTTCCGCAATTGTCCGAGCACGACATAGTTGAAGAAGGATGCGCAAATGACCACGGTCAGGATCAGAAGCAGATAGGCGATGGCGGCGGATTGCCCGTAGTCATTGGCACGCCAGACATAGAAGGCGTGCAGCGACATCGATTCGGTCGCAATGCCAGGGCCGCCGCCGGTCATGATGTTGGGCAGGTCGACAATTTTGAACGCCTCGATCATGCGGATGAGAATGACGGTAACCGCTACAGGGACGATCTGGGGCCAGGTGATCTCCCGGAAGATCTGAACGCTCGATGCGCCGTCGACTTGTGCTGCTTCGACATGATCTCTTGGCACGGCTTCAAGCGCCGCCAGCATGCAAATGAAAATGAATGGAATCCACTGCCAGGAGTCGCCAAGTACGACGAACCAGCGTGCCGCCCAGATGTCGGCAGACCATGCCCAGTCGCGCAGGCCGATGAAATCCCAGAACGGCTGGAACGGCCCTTTGGTGATGTCGAGGATCATCTTGAACGCGTAGCCGACACCGAGCGGCGTGATCATCAGCGGGATGAAGAACAACACGCGGAACACGCTCTTGCCGGCGATTGGTTGTGAACACAGGAAGGCAAGCCCGGTCCCGATAACGAATTGCAGGATGCATCCAACAACGACATAAAACATCGTGGTGAGCAGCGTTCCCCAATAATTGCCAGAGAGCAGCGTGGCACCGAGAAGGAACGCCAAGCCAGTGACAACAGAAGCGCTGATGAGGCGACCGACCATGCCAATCCAGCTTGTCCGACTGAGCGAGCGATACAGCCACCAGATCGCCATGCCGGCGACGATAAGGCTGAACAGCCAGCCAAGCACGCTCAATCCGGTGATCTTGCCGAGGAAATGGGCCTGCTCGGTTCCCGTGAATTGCTTCACGAAGTTCTGAAGCCAGACAAAGCGGAAACTCAGACCATTGGGTGTGAACTTCACGCGGCTCAGCGCGAAGACGATCGAATAAGAGGTCGGAAAAATTGCGAAAACGAGAATGAGCACGACCGCGGGTGCGATGAAATAGGTGCGTGAGTGGCGGTCGAACCACTCTCCCCAGCTTTCACCCCCGTAAAACCCAGCCGGGGAAATCCCCGGCTGGCCGTTAATGTCGCTAGCGGTCGACATCGCTCCGCTGGTCAGTTCCCGGTGCCGAGCGCCAAGCCTTGTGCCTTGATCTGGCTGTCACGGCCGAAGTCTTCGGTGATCTCTTCCCATCCGGATTCGATGTTGGCGAGAGCCTCATCGACGGTGATCTCGCCGGCGAGATAGCGGGCGAGTTCGCGATCAAGCACGACGCCGGAATAGGACTGGGCGCCAGGAATCTTGAAGTCCGAAGCCATGTTCGGGTTGTTCAAGGCTCCATTGATCGCACCAAGATAATTCTCGGCCAGCTCTTTCGAGAAGCCCGCCTTTTCCCACGGCCCGGTGTCCTTGAGCTGCGAGAGCCGGTAGGGATTGTAGCCGGTCCAGCCGAGCGTCACGTCGGTGTTCGATTGCGCGGCCTGGTTCATGTAGGAGAGGAAATCATAGGCCGCCTGCTTCTTCTTGGGATCGGCCTTGGCGTTGATAGCGCCGGCCCAACCGCCGAAGGCGGCGAACGGAGCGTAGTTGATGCCGTCGATCGCGTAGGGGGCGTTGTCCTTGGTCACCGGCACGAGCTTGCCGGTCTCTCGATCAAGCACTTCCTTTGAGCCGACGGCGGCAAGCGCAAACAGCTTGCCGTTGATTGCCTTCGCATCCGCCTCGATCTGCAATGGGCCCGGATCGCCCCAGTCGATGACCAATGCGCAGCGGCCGGCCTTGAAGAGGGCGCGAATATCGCCGATGTCCATGTTGAGCTCTTCCGGCGGGCCGTATTTGCCGGTTTCCTTGTAGAGTTCGAAGGCCTTTTTCCAAGCTTCGTTGTTGACGATGGGCTTCATCGTCGCATTGTCAAAGTGGAAACCCTGGGCGGTACCCTTTGTCTGAACGAACGGTGCGGCGACTGTCTGGATGGCGAAGTAGGACTGGGCATTGCGCTTCTTGAAGGCGCAGGAGCCGTAGTCGGGAACGCCGTCGCCATTCATGTCCTTGCCATTCAGCTTGGACGCCACGTCGACATATTCTTCCCATGTCTTTGGCGGTTCAAGGCCCGCGTCCTTGAGAACGTCTGTGCGGTAGTAGACCATCTGGAAGTCGCCATCGACCATGAGCATCATGGTCTTTCCGCCGATCTTCTGGCCGAATTCGCGGAAATAGGGCGCGATATCGTTGATGTCGAGCTTTGCATCCTTGGCGACATAGGGGTCGAGATCTTCGAGAAGGCCGGCGGCCGCCAGTTCGACGCCCCAGCCGGCGGCGAATACGCCCATGTCGATCGAGTTTGTGCCGGTGGTCCAGTCGGTCTGGATCTTCTGGAAGATTTCGGCAAACGGCACTTCGTTGACGACGATCTTGGCGCCGGTTGCAGCTTCGAATTCCTTGCCCCGCTCGACCAGGCGCCCGGCGATCACTGGACCAGGCCTGGTCAGAATATTGATGGTCACGCCGTCATATTCGCCAGCCCCTGCCGGAGCCGCGAGGCCCGCCATCGCGACGCCAGCCGCCAGGGCGCAAGCCATCATCTTGAGAAACGTCATGTTTTCTTCCTCCCATTCCTGCAGCCGCATGCCTAACTAACATGTCAGCTGGCCCAGTATACCCATAGATCATAGCTAGGCTACAGAAATTGCAGGGCTTGTTGACTGTAGGTTCCAATATTTCGGGAGGACGTTCCGTGGGTAAGCGGTTTTCAACAGCGCTGGGACGGCGCTCCGCGCGTGCAGGTCCGAAAGAGTAGACTTGGCTGGCGGCCTTTGCTAATGAGCCCGCCGCCGGCCCGGTTGCGGGCGGCACGTCCTTGTCGGACGGGCGCATAGCTCAGGTGGTAGAGCAGCTGACTCTTAATCAGCGGGTCGTAGGTTCGAGTCCTACTGCGCCCACCAATGAATCTGCAAAAAATCTGCTTGATCGGCTAATTGCCCAGCGCTTGCTTGGCGAGGCTAAGTTCCGTAGCGGTGAGGGCGATGAGATTTTCCGCATTCTCCGGCGTCACGGGGATGGCGCCGGCATGGGTTGCGGAGATGATGAGCCTGCCGTCGAGCGCCCCCAGTCCGAAATGCTTCTCGTCGCCCACCTGCGAGGTGCCGGCGAAGGCCGCCTGGCCCAGGCTTGGCACATCTGATGGCTTGAAGCCTGGCGCGTCCTTGCTGCCCTCGACCGCGGTGTTGAAGGCGGCGGTCGCTTCATCGGCGCTGCCATATTGATCGACTGAAAGCGTCACCTTTTTCGTTCCATCGGCGCTGGTGAAGACCACCGAGAGCGAAGCGGCGGGTGAGCCGATCTGGGTTTCGTTCAGTCCAGTGCCGGCTTCAGTTGTCACATCCGGGAAGTATTTGGTCACCTCGCTCAAAGGAACGACCGTGTCGCGCGGGAGCAAGGCCGTGGCCGCCACGGCGACCAGCGAAAGAAGCGCAATTGCGGCGAGTGAAAATCCGATGGTCCAAAGTCTACGAGCCATTTCAAATTTCCCGGCGTCACCAAATTTGGCGAAGTGGGTAGCATACCGTATCTCGCGACGGCGAGGACAAGTCCCACGAGCCCTCCGGCCGGCTCAGGGAATGAATGCCAACCGTGCAGCATAGTGACATAATGCCACCGTAAATTGAGCAGAGCGTGGCGGTCTGGCAGGGGTTCGGATGGCCGATATCGTCCTCATAAGCCCGAAATTCGAGGTCTCGTTCTGGGGCTTCGAATATGCGCTGCCATTGCTCGGCAAGCGCGCCAATATGCCGGTCGCGGCATTGCCCTTGCTCGCCGCACTTACGCCTTCGAAGCATCGCGTCACGCTGATCGATGAGAATGTCGAAGCGATCGATTTCGATCGCTGCGCCAAGGCCGACATTGTCGGCCTTACCGGCATGATCGTGCAGCGCAAACGCATGCGGGAAATCCTCACCGAACTCAAGCGGCGCAAAGCCTATGTGGTGGTCGGCGGGCCGTGGATCTCGGTGCGCGAAGATTATTTCGCCGACTTGGCCGACGCCATATTCATCGGCGAGGCGGAGGAGACATGGCCGCAATTCCTCAACGACTGGGAGGAGGGGCACGTCAAACCCCGCTATGAGCAGGCCGAGCGCACGGACTTAAGCCGCATCCCGGCGCCGCGCCTCGATCTCCTCAGGATGAAGAATTACGCCTTCGGCTCGGTGCAGTTCACGCGCGGCTGCCCCTTCACGTGTGAGTTCTGCGACATCATCGTGATCTTCGGCAGGAAGCCGCGGCTCAAGACTCCGGCGCAGGTCACCACGGAACTCGATGGGCTCGTCGCGCAGAACATGTCGCTCGTCTTCATCGTCGACGACAATCTCATCGGCAACAAGAAGGCGATCAAGGAACTGCTGCATGCCGTCATCGCCTGGCAGAAGGAGCGCGGCTATCCGATCATGTTCACGACGGAAGCCTCGATGGACCTTGCCGATGACGATGAGTTGATGGAGTTGATGGTGGCCGCCAATATCGCTGCCGTGTTCGTCGGCGTCGAAAGCCCCAATGAGGAGGCTTTGAAAGAGACAAAGAAGCTCCAGAACCTGCGGCGCGGCGGGACGATGATCGAGAAGATCAAGCGCATCCAAGCCGCCGGCATGGAAGTGTGGGCGGGAATGATCCTCGGCTTCGACAATGACGATGAGAGCATCTTCGACGCGCAGGCGCGCTTCATCGCCGAAGCGCGGATTTCAACTGCAATGATCGGCATGCTATCGGCCATTCCGCGCACGCCCTTGTTCGACAGGCTAGAGAAGGCGGGCCGGCTCGATCTTGCGGACGAGCCCGAATACGGCACGAATGTCCTGCCCGTGAAGATGAGCCGCGAGATGCTGTCGCGCGGTTTCATCGCGTTGATGAGCGAGCTTTACGACTCGCGCGCCTATTTTGACCGCGTCGACGATCTCTATGGCAAAGGCCGCATCGTCATCGACAAGGGCTGGCGCGGTTATGCGGCGTCTCATCCCGTCGCTCGGCGCCGTCACGAGGCGCGATTATGGCTCGAGGCCTTCGGCCTGATGGCGCGGCTTGCAACGAAGATTCCAGATGCGGAGTTGCGCAGGATCTATCTCAAGCGCTTCTGGGCCTTCGTGCGATCACGGCCCGAGCCCGCTGTGGCGCGCGTATATGCGCTCAAATGCGCAGTGCACTGGCACATGCACCAGTTCGTGCGCATTCTCGCAACGCGGGACCGGCCGCCGATCAACACCTATTGAGATTTGAATACCGCCACCGCGCTGCCAGTTTGGCTTGCGGACTGTAGGAATGCCTGCCTGATTGGTTGCGGCTCAGGGTCAAGTTCGGTAGCTTCGTTCAGGCTCTTCTAGAGGGCCAAGTGCTGTGGGGGTTTTGTGGAAATCGGTCTGCGTCGTGCGCAAAATGTCAGCGATTCTGCGACGTCGAAGGGCCGCCCGGTATCCGCCAGCGGTGTTTTAACCGGTGCGGCCGGTGTCATCGCGGCCCTGGCGAGCGCCGCCATTTTCCGAGACTGGTCCGCCGACTCGATAACCAAGGTCCTGACGGTTCTTGGCTGCGCAGCAGCAGGCATGATTGCGGTCGATGTTCTCATCTATAGGGTTCAGGACAACACGACGACCGGGCTGTCGCGCGCCCCGCTCAGGCCACTCGACCTGCCGCGCGTCGCCCGGAAGTTCCTTGGGCTCTGGCTGACCATCGGGGTCATCGCCGCGCTCTATTTCTTGATCCCCGAATATCACAACGACTTCTATGAGCCCTTCACCGCCGCCGCCTTCCGATTGCTCCCAGCACTCCTGGTAGCGTCGCCGTTTTACATTGCCTATGTGGACTGCCGGCAGCGTGAACCGGTCGATGCCTATGCGCAAGTTGCGATGCTCATCGGCGGCAATCGTCCGGAAGACTGGGGCGCGCTCAAGACCCATGTTCTCGGCTGGCTGGTGAAGGCGTTCTTCCTGCCCTTGATGTTCGTCTATGTGCACAATGACATGGGCGCGCTCTGGAACGCATCCATTCCGGCCCCCACGGATTTCGAGCATTTCTTCAGTTGGCTCATCGACCTCTTCTATTTGGTGGATGTGCTGATCGCGACGGTCACATACGCGATCACCTTGCGTCTCATCGACAATCACATCCGCAGCGTGGAGCCGACGCTTGGCGGCTGGATCATTTGTGTGATCTGCTATCGCCCGCTGACGGACGTTCAGGCACCCTACATTCAATATGAGCAGGACAATCTCTATTGGGGTGCGGTCTTCGCACCCTATCCCTGGCTCTATGTGATCTGGGGCAGCATGATCCTTGGCCTGGTGTTTATCTATGCCTGGTCGACGGCGTCTTTCGGCCTCAGATTCTCGAATCTCACGAACCGCGGCATCATCACCGACGGTCCCTATCGCTGGCTGAAGCATCCGGCCTATGTCAGCAAGAATCTCTCCTGGTGGATGATCTCGGTTCCTTTCATTGCCGGTGCGGGCTGGGTAACGGCGGTTGTGTCCTGCATCATGATGGCCGCGGTGAATCTCATCTATTACCTGCGTGCGAAGACCGAGGAGCGGCACCTTCGCGCCGATCCCGCCTATCGAGAATATGAAGCCTATATTGCGCGCTGTGGCCTTTGGGCACTGCTGCTCAATCGGCGGCGCGGCAGCTGATTTCTTTGACCGCGCGATCGATCCGTTGTGCCAATGCAGGCGTCACCAGCACCATGGGCAGGCGAAGCTCGGGACTGTCGATCAGGCCTGAACGCCACAGCCAGTGCTTGACCGGGGCAGGGCTCGGCTCGGCAAAGAGAAGGCGCGGCACGTCGGCCAGCGCGTACCAGTCCTTCAGTGCTCCCTCACGGTCGCCGGTATCGAGCTTGTTGCGGATACCTGCAAAAGAGCGGGTATGCACATGGGCAGAAGCGGTGATGCCGCCGTCGGCGCCTTGTGCAATCGCGCTGTAGAAGAGCGGATCGTCGCCGACCAGCACCGAAAAGCCCTCAGGCCTGTGGCGCAGGAGATCGAATGACTGCGCCGCATCGGCGCAGCAGTCCTTGACGCCGACGATGTTGGAGCGCTCCGCCAATCGCAGCATGGTTTCGTTGCCGAGATTGACGCCGGTCCGGTAGGGGATGTTGTAGATGACGATCGGCTTTTCGGTTCCGTCCGCCAAAGCCGCATAATGCTGGAATAGGCCTTGCTGCGAGGGCCGCGTGTAATAGGGGCAGGCGATCAGATAGCCGTCGATCGGCCAGGACGCCGTCTGCGCGAGTGCCTTGACGACTTTGCGCGTATCGCTTCCCGAAAGCCCGAGATAGAGCGGCAAGCGCTTTCCCGCTGCGTCGAGCGTGCCGCCAACGATCGAGACAAGCCGCTCGACTTCATCTTCATCGAGGCACATGCCTTCGCCGGTCGTCGCCGCAAGAATGAGGCCGTCGACCGGTTCTGCGGCGAAATGTGCCGCGAGCCGCTTGAGCGAGGCTTCATCGAGTGCACCGTCGCGGAACGGCGTGACGAGCGGCAACCACAGGCCGTGCAATGTTGCGTTACTGACATCCATTTTGGTCCATCTCCATGTGGGCCGGAGACGAAGCGCGCGCGAAAACCCCGTCAAACCGGCGGGGTGATCTGATTTATCTGCTAGCTAGTTACTGCGCGCAAAAATCATCAGCCCCTGTGCGAGGCTTTTTTCGAGACCGGAATTTTTGCGAGGCGGCAGGTCATGCGGCACTGCTCATCGATTTGCGCTGGCTTGTCAAGCCGCGGTGCTGGCGCGAGAGCCACAGTGGCTTGAGAATCGTCGAGATCGGTAAAAGTTTAACGATCGGCTTCATGGGCTCTTCAGGCGCCCCCGCTAGGGTCGTCCTCAAGCCAAGGTACCCCCCGATCCCCTCACTCCTTGGCGTTCTAGGCCACCGGCGCCCGCCCCACCCGCGCCGGTGGCCACTTTTATTGGCGCTTGGCGATCACCACGATTGCAGTACTCACCGCGCGGCCTTCACGCCGGTAGCTGTGCGGCGCGCCTGAGTCGAAATAGATCGAATCGCCTTCGCTCAAGCCAAAATCCTCGCCGTCGATCTCAATGGTGATCTGCCCGCTGACGACATAGATGAATTCGACGCCGTCATGATGGTGGGGTTTCGATCGCTTCGACTGGGGCGGAAAGGTGGCCAGGAAAGCGTCCATCCTGCGGTCGGTGACGGCGAAGTCGAGACTTTCGAAGAGGTAGGAGGGTGGAAACTCCTTCACCTGGTCCGGCAGCCTGATCCGCTCTGCCTTGCGGGAAACCGATACAAGACGCTTTGTCGGCCGTTCGACGAAGAAATGGTCGAGCCCGACGCCGAAGACGAGCGCAATGCGAAGGAGCGTGGGGAGCGTCGGGAAGAGCTGGCCGCGCTCGATCTTGGAGAGCATGGCCGTCGAAAGTCCGGTATGCGCGCCGAGTTCGGTCAGGGCGAGTTTCTTATCGAGCCGCAAATTCCGAATCTTCTGGCCGACTTTGTAGCGGTTTAACCCGTCCGTAAGCGTCTCAGAGAGCATCCGTCGCCTCGCTTCTTTCATGGTGTGCGAATAAGGCTAGATGCATTTTCTCTACATGAAAACATGCATTCATTTCACGATAACGTGACACTTATGAAAAAGGATTCTCTCTACATGAAATTCACACCAGCAGTCGCTGTTGGGGCCGCCACTGCTTGGCGAGCCTTGAATGTCGAAACGAGGAGATCAAACAAATGAAATTCCAGATCATGAGTGCCGCCGCCGCCGGTGTTATGATGCTGACGGCAATGGGCCTGACGAGTGTCGCGGTCCGCGCCGCCGACATCATCGACACTGCCGTCGGTGCAGGGCAGTTCAAGACGCTGGCCGCCGCCGTGACAGCCGCCGGCCTCGTCGACACGCTGAAGGGCGCAGGGCCGTTCACGGTGTTCGCCCCAACTGACGAGGCCTTTGCCAAGCTGCCGGCAGGGACCGTCGAGATGCTGCTCAAGCCCGAGAACAAGGACAAGCTCGTCGCCGTACTCACCTACCACGTCGTGCCGGGCAAGGTGATGGCCGCCGATGTCGTGAAGCTCAAGGAGGCGAAGACCGTGAACGGCGCGCCGGTCGCGATCATGGTCAATGGCGACACAGTGATGATCAACGACGCGACGGTGATCAAAGCCGATGTCGATGCCTCGAACGGCGTCATCCATGTGATCGACAAGGTCATCCTTCCGCCGACCAACTGACGCATGCGCGCTGGGCCGCCGTCCCTAGGGCGGCCCAGCCCCCTCACACGGAGACAGACATGAAAGCGCTCACCCTCATTACGCTCATTCTGCTTATCGTCGGCGGCCTCAATTGGGGGCTTGTCGGTCTGTTCGGTTTCGATCTCGTCGCGGCTATTTTTGGCGCGGGATCGGGATTTGCTCGGGCCGTCTACGTGCTGGTCGGCCTTTCGGCAGTCTGGCAGGCGATACAAGTTCCCCGGGTCATGGCTTTAAATTGAAGCCTGGCCGCCGTCGATGACGAGCGTCGTGCCAATGCAATAGCTCGCCTCATCGGATGCCAGCCACAAGATCGCCGCGGCACATTCATCCGCCGTCCCAGCACGGCCGATCGGGATCTGGTTGCTCCAATAGGCGAGCTCTTTTGCGTCTCGCATCACAGGCGCATTCATCGGTGTGTCGATGAAGCCTGGCACGACCATGTTCACGCGGATGCCGAGGCGCGCATAATCAATCGCCATCACCTTCATCATTGCGAGCACGCCGCCCTTGCTCGCGCTATAGGCGGGCTCGTTGGTCGCCATGCCCAGATAAGCGCAGTTGGAGCCGAGACAGACGATCGCCCCGCCGCCCGCGGCGAGCAAATGGCGTGCGCCATGCTTGCAGGTGAGGAACTGGCCGGTGAGGTTGGTGGTGATAAGCCTGTTCCAGACGGCCTGATCGAGACGATCGACGCGATCGTCCTGGCCGAGCAATTCGATGCCGGCATTGGCGATGATGATGTCGAGACCGCCCCATGCGGCCGCGGCCTTGTCCATCGCCGTCTGGATATCGGATTCGATCGTTACATCGGCCAGAAGGATCTGCGCTTCACCTTCCGCGGCGCTGATCTCACTGGCCGTTGCTTCCAGCGGCTCGTGATCAAGGGCAATCAGGCCGACGCGAGCGCCCTCGGCTGCAAGGCGCAGCGCTGTCGCGCGTCCGATGCCCGAACTGGCCCCGGTGACGATGGCACGGCGCCCGGCAAAACGTCCTGCGATGAATTTCATTCTCTTGGCCCTCCGCGGCGCCGTTGAACGTAACGCCGCATTATACTATGCCGGAGGGGAAACCTAGCTTTGGAAAGCGGAAGCAAGAGAATGCGGCGCCGGACATTTCTGCAATCGACCGGAATGGTGGCGACGCTTTTCATGATGGATAACGAGGTAGCATCTGCCATGGATCAAGATGAGCAAGAGCGCAGGAGAGCCGAGATCCTGGCCGAGGTCAAAGCCACTGCACCCTATGAACTGCTTGAGGTCTCCGGCGCGGAGGCGCAGGCCGTCTGGAAGCGGTTGAAGAGAGATCGGCGTGAAGTCCCGATCGTGGTCGGCGATGCTGAATCCCTCATAAGCGTTTTCGATGGCTTTTCCTCCAGTCCCGACTATCCGCTGCCTTCGATCGACAAGATATTGGACGATGCGTCGAAGCTCAGGTTTCCCGAAGACTTGTTCAAGGAACGCGCCGAAGAGTCTGCTCGCGCTTCTGCCTTCCTCAACCAGTACCTCTCCAACCCGAATGCAAAACTACCAAAAGTCGTGGAGCGCGACCTTGATGCAATAATGCGCTCCGATACCCCGCTCGATGCCATGCAGCAGCATTCGCGTGAACTGACCTCCGACGAGGTGAGGGACATGATGTTGAGGGAGGATGAGGAGCCGCCGGTGGGCGAGTGGCCAACGGATAAACGACAATCGCCTGGTCTCACAGTCGCAATGGATTGGCAAAGTGGTAGGCCGCTGGAAAAAGTCTACATCGCGCTCGTCCCGACCAAGGATTGGACAGAAGTGCCCGCCTATATGCGCTGGGGCGGCTGGAATGAGTGCCCCCAGCCGGAATTTCATGTGGCGGCGCTCCGCTCATGGCGCGATCGCTATGACGTTGAACTGGTCGGAATGAGCCACGATTTACTCAATCTTCTCGCCCGGCGCCCGCCCGCGAGCCGCGAGGAGGCTTTGGCATTGGCGCGCGAGCAATATGCCTACTGTGCCGACAATATCGATCAGGGGGTCGAGACGTTCAGTGCGCTCGCCGCCGATCTCATGGCCAATGACTGGTGGTATTTCTGGTGGGATTAACCAGTTTGTCCACCATGCGCTCAATGGTTGAACCCATGCGAGGCCTGCGCTAGAGGACCCTCACTGGCGATCGAGCCAAGGGGAGCTGCTTTTGTCCTCCGCGCCGGCAGAACTGAAAAATCACGCCTTTCTGATCGCCGATGCGGCGAGCCGCTTCCGCACGAGCCGCGATTGGACGGACCATATTTCGACCGTGCTCATGCAGGTCGGCGTTGGACTGGACCTGTCGCGCGCCTATCTCTTCCAGGTTCATGAATTGCCGGATGGCGGGTTGGGCCAGTCCAATCGCGCAGTGTGGCTCGCGCCGGGCGAAACGCCGCTCCGAAGCGTGTTGCGCGGGGCGCCCGAGCGCATCCTCGACGATGACGAAACTATGCAGCTCTGGGCCCAGACCCGCCGGCGCGGCGAAATGATCGAGGGCCATGTGCGCAACCTTCAGGGGCATCTGCGCGAACTCTTCGATTCGCAGGGCACCAAGTCGTTCATGTCCTTTCCGATCTGGGTGAACGGATCCTGGTGGGGGCATGTCGGCTTCGACGATACGCGGCGCGAGCGCGAATGGAGTCTGTCGGAAAAGTCGGTCCTGCGCACGATTGCCTATCTGATCGGCGATGCGGTTGAGCTTTCGGTGTCGAGCCTTGTCATGAGCGAGGCGACGCGCATGGCGATGCTCGTCACCGCACCTGACGGCATCGTCGTCGTCGATGAAGCCGGCGCCATTCTCGAATTCAATCCGGCGGCCGAGCGGATTTTCGGCCGCTCTCAGCAGGATGTCTTCGGCAAGCGGATCAGCGATATCGTCGTGCCCGAGGGCGACCAGCGGCGTTTCGCCTATTTTCTGAGGCGGCTCCAGCAGGGCCGCGCCGCCCGCATGCTCGGTCAGCATATCGAAGCGCTGGCACTCCACGCCGATGGCGGCCTCGTGCCGGTCGAACTTGCCATTACCGAAATCCGTCACACGGGACGGCGCCTCTTCGTCGCCTATGTGCGCGATCTTACCGAGCGCAAGCGCACCGAGGCGCAGGTCGCGCAACAGCGCGAGGCCTTGCACCAGAGCGAGAAGCTGACCGCGCTTGGCTCGCTGCTCGCCGGCGTCGCACATGAGATCAACAATCCGCTCTCTGTCGTCATCGGCCGCGCCATCATGCTCGAAGAGGAAGCGGTCGATGAACGGCAGCGCGAGCGACTGGGCAAATTGCGCGAAGCGGCCGAGCGGTGCGCCAAGGTGTCAAAGACCTTCCTGGCGATGGCGCGACAGAGCCCGTCGGTGCGCGAGCCGATGGTTCTCAACAAAGCGGTGCTCTCGGCACTCGACCTCGTATCTTATCAATTGCGCTCGGGCGGCGTGGTCGTGCGGCTCGATCTTGCCGATACGCTGCCGAAAATCGTGGCCGACGTCGATCAGATGGTGCAGGTTTTCGTCAATCTGTTCGTCAATGCCGAGCATGCACTGCGTACGGTGGATGAGCGCGTGCTGACGGTTCGGACGGGCGTCGAGGAGGGTGGCGATACGGTTGTCGCCGAAGTGCGCGATTCCGGTCCGGGTATAAAGCCGGAGGTCCTGCCGCGCATTTTCGAGCCGTTCTTCACCACCAAGCCGGCGGGGCTTGGTACCGGGCTCGGCCTGGCCGTGAGCTTCGGCATGGTCGCGGCTCATGGCGGCGTGCTCGAGGCCATCGCCCCAGACGACCAGCGGGGCGCCTGTTTTCGCATCAAAATTCCGGCGACCTTCGAGCAAAGCTTGGATTTGGCGGCGGTTGTCGACGCCGATGAACCTGCAGCGGCCAAGCGTGTCTTGGTGGTCGATGACGAGCCCGAGATCGTTTCGCTATTGCGCGACATTCTGGAACGGGCCGGTCACAAGGTCGATGAGGCCGAGCATGGGCTTGAGGCGCTGGCGCGGGTCGGGTCGACGACCTATGACGCGATATTCTGCGACCTGCGTATGCCCGGCCTCGATGGGCCCGGATTGCGCCGCCAGCTTCTGGCGCAGCATCCGATCTATCGCGAGCGGATGATCTTCGTCACAGGCGATCTCCTTGATCGCGGCCGCGCCGTCGCAGACCTTGAAGGCTGCCCGATCATCGAGAAGCCCTTCTATGCGCGCACCGTACTTGAGGAACTCGCGCAATTGGAGAAGTAGGATAGATGCAAGATTCCCCCTCAACCGCGCGCGAGCGCGGGGAGGGAGAAGAGAGTATGGGGTCGCTGCTGCTATGTCCCGCCTTGTGGCTGTGGCTGGCCGAGAATGAAGCCCGTTGCATCGAGGTCATAGATGTCCGGTCGAAACTGGATGCGACCGTCTTCGCTCGCCCAGGCAGTCAGATACATGATACGCAAGTCTGGCGCATTGGCCACGCGCACATCCATGCGCTCGCTCGACTTCCCAATGTCGCTGATTTTCTGCTGGTTGAAGCCGTCCTGGCCGTCGAGAATCCAGTTGACCAGTTCCTGCACACGATCGACGCGCACGCAGCCCGAACTCTCATAGCGGGCATTGGTGCCGAACAACTGCTTGGCCGGCGAGTCATGCAGATAAACTGAATAGGGGTTGCTGAAATTGATCTTCACCGTCGCCATAGCGTTGTTTTCGCCCGGGTCTTGACGGAAGAAATAGCGATCGGCGCGCGTCGTCATCCAGTCGATCTTTTTCGGGTCGACCTCGGGGCCACCGTGCTTGTCGAAGACCCGAATGTGCATTTCGCTCATGGCATTGGGGTTTTTGAGAAGCTTGGGGATCAGGTCGCGTTCGACGATTGAGACAGGCGCATTCCAATAAGGATTGAAGTTGATTTCGGTGATGGTGCTGGCAACGGCAGGCGATGGCCTCGCGCGCTTGCCGACAACGACATTGTGGCGTGAATAGACGGTTCCGAAACTCACCGCCTCGAGCTGTGCCGAGGGAATGTTGACGAGAATGTAGCGGGCGCCAAGCTTCTTCAGATAAGCCTCGATGCGAGGCGCATTGATCTCAAGTGCCTGGAGGCGCAATTCCACGGGTACGTTGAGTTCGGCGAGCGTCCGTGGATCGACTTTGCCGGTTTGCGCGAGACCGTGATTGACCTGGAAGGCTTTGACGGCCTTTTCCAGCATCGGATCGAACTTGTCGCGATTCTTGCCCCCCGCGGCTTCCGGGGGCAGATAGCCTTCGATGGCAAGGCGCTCTCGTAATGAGGCGACTTCCGGTCCTCGCGCACCCTTCTTGAGTTTCGCAGACTTAAGCGTGGGCCAGCCGCCATCGATCGCAATCTGTCGATACATGCCGATGGCATTGTTGATCGCCTTCAGCGAGCCAAGCGAGATCATCGCTGCTTCGCCGCGCTCGGCGATAATCTCAGTGCGTGTCGCGAGCTTGCCGGCCGGTGCTGTCTGCGGAACGATAGCTGTGATGGAGCTGGTCTGGTCGGACTGGCCGAATGCCGCGCTACCGCCGGCCAGGGCGACAGCGGTGGCGAGCCCTAAACGGGCAACTAAAACGCGTACTGACACGGGGCTTGTTCCGCACTCACTAATCCCAAGCCCTGAAATTGAGCGAACTAGGTAAATCCGCGCTTAACGGATTGAAGATTTCGGTATGTGTGGCGCCGGCGCCATAGATCAGGCCGGCGTGAGACGCACCAATTCGCGCTTGAACGGCACCTCGAGCACGTCGCGGGGCGGCGTGCCAAATTCTTCGGCATAGCGCCGGCCGGCATGGACGGCGTGTGCGATCGTTGCCGGCGCGCGGGCATCGCCGATCGCCATCACATTTGGGTGATTGCCTATGAGCTCCTGCAAAAGCGCGTCGTTTGAGGTGCGCGAGGTGATCAGTACGACGCAATCGGCGTCGAGAACCGTCTCCTTCTGGGTGAAGACGCATTCCACGGTCGCTTGCCCGGGTACTACGCGCTTGACCGCTTCATTGGCGCGGATCGTGATGCCGAGATTGAGCAGGCGCGACTGGATCGCCGCCTGTTCCAGGGATGCGCGGGTGTAATAGGAGGCGAGCGAGGCAGGCGTCACCAGCGTGACGGCATGGGCTTCCTTGACGAGGAGTTCGGCGAGGACGCCGCCCATGTAGTAGTGGTCGTCGTCGAAGATCACGACATTGCGGCTGGCCGGACGCCTGCCGGACATGAGGTCGTCGGGCGTCAGGACATCGGCATCTGCCGTCAGCGCGATCGGATGGATGTGGTAGCGGCCGACGCCATCGCGCCGCCACGTGGCACCGGTTGCCACGGCAATCGCGTCGGCGCCGAATTCCAGCGCGTCCGCCAGCGTCAAACTGCTTTCGAGATAGAGGTCGACATTGGGCATCTTGCCGATCTGGAGGAGGCGCCAGTCGCGCACCCGACCCCAGGCGGAGAGGCCGGGCAGGCGGCATTCGCGGGCCACGCGCCCGCCGGCCTCGCTGGCGGCGTCGGAAATCGTGACCTTGTAGCCCCGCTGGCCCAACGCCCGGCCCGCCTCGAGCCCGGCAGGGCCGGCGCCGATGACGAGGATCGAGGCCTTGCCATGGCTCGGGCGGATCAGTTCGGGATGCCAACCGCGCCGCCATTCCTCGCCCATCGATGGGTTTTGGGTGCAGCGCAGCGGCGTCATGCTGTAATCGCCGGTAACGCAGATATTGCACCCTATGCATTCGCGGATGTCGTCGAGGCGGCCTTCCTCGATCTTTTTCGGCAGGAAGGGATCGGCGATCGAGGGCCGCGCAGCACCGATCATATCGAGGATGCCCTGGCGGATCACCCGCACCATGGTATCGGGCGAAGTATAGCGACCGACGCCGACGACCGGCTTGGTCGTGAGTTTCTTGACGTTGGCGATGTAGGGTTCCTGGAAGCCTTCCTCGGAAAAGCGTGAGGTCTGAGAGTCCTTGGACCAACTGGCAAGCGACAGATCCCACAGATCGGGCAATTCGGCGATCATCGAGATCGCTTCTTCTACCTCGGGGGTATCGAGACCGTCGGGGCCGCGGAATTCGTTCATCGCGATGCGCACCGGCACGGCGCAGGTATCGCCGACCGCTTCCTTGGTTTCCTCGATGACTTCTTTCAGCAATCGCACGCGATTTGCGAGCGATCCGCCATATTCATCGGTGCGCTGATTAGTAGCGCGCGAGAGGAATTGCTGGAAAATGCCGAGTCCGTGGCCGGCATAGACATAGATCAGGTCGTAGCCTGCGGATTTGGCGCGCAAGGCGGCGGCGCGGTGGGCGCGGCGCAAGTTCTTGATATCGGTCTTGTCCATGGCGCGCGCCTGGATCGGATCGTTGTAATAGCTCGAGGCCGGCATGGCGGTCGGGCCGATGGGTGCTTCGCGCGAGTAGAGATTGCAGGCGGTGTAGCCCGAATGACACAGCTCGATGCCAGCGAGGCTCCCGTGCGCATGGACGCCTTCGGCAATAAGGGCGAGTTGCGGGATATCTTCATCGTTCCAGAGCCGCAGTTCCACATAAGGCGCGACATCGGCGCCATAAGTGATCTCCGTCATCTCTGTGCAGACGACCGCCCATCCGCCTTCGGCCTTGGTGGCGCGCATCTTGGCGAGCGCTGCCGGATCGCGGTAGCCCATGCCGTTGCAATGCGGCACCTGAAAGAAGCGATTGCGCGCTATTACCGGGCCGATGCGGACAGGTTCAAAAAGGATATCATAACGCGGATCGCGGGGCATGCGGCTGGCTCATTCCGGGCTGGCTTTCGCCCGCATGTACCAAGCCGCACGGACCATGGCCAGTGTCCATGCTTAGAGGCATCGCCTGTAGGGATGCTCCTCAGCATGAGGATATGGGGGACCTCGTGGTGAGGTGGCGACGCAGTCGCCCTCGAACCACGAGGTCCATGATCTAGCGGTTGCCGCGCTCGCTCATGAAGCGGTCGAATTCCTCGCGGTCGCGAGCCTCGCGCAATTTGCGGACGAAATCGGCGAACTCTGCCTGCTCATCTTCGAGGCGCTTAAGAGTCTCGGTGCGGTAGGCGTCGAAAGCCGGGCTGGCGCTCGCCGGGGCCCGCGAACTGCGCCAGGCGTCCGAGGCCTTGGCGGTGAGATCATCGACGAGCTGGTCGACGCTGCCACCCCAGAGGATATAGCCGATTACGGCGAGGCCGAGCGGCCACCACAGGATGAAGCCCACGATCATTGCGAAAATCGCCAATGGCGTCCAACGCTTGCGTCGAATTGCCTGGTTCATCGGTTCGGTCCTCCCTGAAGACTTTCGCTGATATGGGGGCGGCGCCTCCCGCTTCAAGAACCCGACTTGGCCTGAGGCCAGCTTTTGGCTATGCCGGGCGCCATGCAACAGAACCTTCCGGCCTTTGCCGATATCGAGGTGGCGGCCGAGCGCCTCCAAGGCCTTGCCGTCCGCACCCCGCTCCTTGAGAATTCCGCGCTGAACGAACTCGCCGGCGGGCGCGTCCTGCTCAAACCTGAGACCTTGCAGCGCACCGGCTCGTTCAAGTTCCGCGGCGCCTGGAACTGTATCGCGCAATTGCCGCCCGAGCAGGTGAAGGGAGGCGTCGTCGCGTTCTCGTCGGGAAATCATGCGCAAGGCGTGGCTGCGGCGGCGCATTTGCGCGGCATGCCGGCACTTATCGTGATGCCGCGCGACACGCCTCTTATCAAACAGGAACGCACCAAGTCTCTTGGCGCAGAAGTCGTCCTCTACGATCGCGCCACCGAAGATCGCGAGGCGATTGCCGGGCGGATTGCGCGTAAGCGCGGTGCCGTCATCGTGCCGCCCTTCGAGCACCCGCATATCATTGCCGGGCAGGGCACAGTCGGACTGGAGCTGGCCGCGCAAGCGGGCGAAGTAGGTGCGCCGCTTGACGCAGTATTGTGTGGCGCGTCAGGCGGCGGACTGATCGCCGGGATCGCTCTTGCGCTTGAGAAGCTCTCGCCCGAGACGCGCGTCACTGTCGTGGAGCCGGAAGGTTTCGATGATCACCGCCGCTCGCTTCTTTCCGGGCAGCGGGAGCGCAATCCGAAAGCCACTGGGTCGATCTGCGATGCGCTGTTGAGTCCGCAACCAGGGCAGCTCACATTCGCAATCAATCAGTCGCGATTGGCCGGGGGTATTACGGTCACCGAGGCGGAGGTGCGACGCGCGGTGGCTTTTGCCTTCAGCGAGCTCAAGCTTGTGGTCGAGCCGGGTGGCGCTGTGTCGCTTGCGGCTGTTTTGGCAGGCAAGATCGACACGAAAGGCCGCAACACCGGCGTCGTGCTAACCGGCGGCAATGTCGATCCGGCGCTGTTTGCAGAAATTATCCGCGGCGCGAGTTAGGCGACCGCGTTTTCGGGGACTTCGTCGGCAAGGGGGATGGCGAGCAAGTCGGAGGTCGGCTTGCGGACCAGGACGATGCGCGGCCTTGCCGGTTCCATAACCGGTGCTGGTGCAGCTTCTTCGTTCTTTGCTTCGGTTTCCGGCACAATGCGCCTGATGGTGATGCGCGGATTGGCGCCTTCGACGACACGCAATACCGGCTTGTCGGGCTTCGAGCCTGGCAGCGGCGCGAAAATATCTTCGTCCTGGCGATAATAGCGCAAAGCTTCCGCAGCAATGTCGGGCGAGTCGATGGCTTCAGAAACGAGCGGTTTCACCAGCGCCTCGCTTCCCGTCGATGCGGATACGCGTGAGTCTTCAAGGCGGTGAATGGCATCGAGGATCAAGGCCGTGTCCTGGGCACGTATCCGTTTTGCATATTCTGCGAGGAACCAGCGACCTCTTGCCGATTCCATAACGGCACGCTCGATCTCTTCGTAATCCCCAACGCAGTCGGAGGACTCATACTCACGCGACACTGACATTACTCACACTCCAGAGGCTGCCGACTGGGCAGCTCCGCAATTAACTATCGCCGAAACAGGTTATCGATTGGTTTAGGATGAATTTTTCCTTTCGCTAACCCCATAATCCGGGTTTCGGAGCGTGCATCAGGCTGCCCTCGAATTCAATGCCCGGCTCACGATCGCGCTGCAGCAGAAGGGGGCCGTCGAGATCGGCGATCTCGCAACCCTGCGCTACTAGGAAGGCCGGTGCCATGGCAAGCGAGGTGGCCAGCATGCAGCCGACCATGATCTTGAATCCCATCGCATGGGCGGCCTCGCGCATCTCCAATGCCCCGGTCAGGCCACCGGTCTTGTCGAGCTTGATGTTGACGGCATCATACTTGCCACGAAGCGCTTCCAGTCCGTTGCCGTCATGGGCGGATTCATCGGCGCAGACGGCGACGGGCCGGGTAATCCGCCTCAGTGCCTCATCGTCGGAGGCGGGCAAGGGCTGTTCGACCATCTCGACACCGCATTCGGCGCAGACCGCGAGCATCTCCGGCAGGGTTTCCGGCGACCATCCCTCATTGGCATCGATGATGAGCCGGCTGCTTGGCGTCGCGGCGCGAATGCGGCGCAGACGTTCCGTATCGCCGTCCCGGCCGAGCTTAAGTTTCAGCAGAGGGCGCGCCGAAGCTGAAGCGGCCGCCTCCGCCATTTTCTCAGGAGTATCGAGACTTAGTGTGTAAGCGGTGATGATCGGTTTCGGTTTGGCGAGGCCTGCCAATTGCCATACCGTGGTATCTTTGCGTTTCGCCTCCAGATCCCACAAGGCGCAGTCGAGCGCGTTGCGGCCCGACATTGGTGCGACGTGAGCGGCCACCGCGGCGCGCGACAGGCCGGCCTCGATCGTCGGGCGCGCCTGCTCAAGCGCAGCCAATGTCGCCTCGACGGTCTCGCCATAGCGTCCATACGGCACGCATTCGCCGCGACCGACATGTCCCGCTTCCTCGAGTGTGACGGTGACGACGTCGGCGTGAGTCTTACTGCCGCGCGAGATGGTGAAGCTGCCGGCGATCGGCCAACGCTCATGCGCAAGCGTGAGCTTAGGCATTTTTCGCGTGATATTCGGCGACGATCCGATCGACGATAGGTTTCACGCTGTACCGGACCGGATCGACACAAGGCATTTCGTGGCTCGCCCCTGTTTCTTCGAGGTAGCGCTGCGCAGCCTCATCATCGAGATTTTGCGTGTTGATGGCGATGCCGACGCAGCGAATAGCCGGATTCGTCAAGCTGCCTTCGGCGATCGTGCGCTCGATGACCTGCGCGATCGAGGGCAGGGGATGTTGCACCCCGCGCATGGTCTTGCGGGTCGGTTCGTGGCACACGACGAAGGCATCGGGCTGCGCGCCGTGAAGCAGTCCTAGCGTCACGCCGGCGAAAGAGGGATGGAACAGCGAGCCTTGACCCTCGACGACATCCCAATGGTCGGGCTCGTTGGCGGGACTCAGCCATTCGGCGGCTCCCGAGATAAAGTCGGCGATGACGGCATCGATGGCAACGCCGCGTCCGGAGATGAGCACGCCGGTCTGGCCGGTCGCCCGGAAATCCGCGGCGAGCCCGGCTTTGCGCATTTCGCGTTCCAGCGCGAGGGCCGTATATTTCTTGCCGACCGAGCAGTCGGTGCCGACAGTCAGAATTCTCAAGCCGGGGCGCTTGGTGCCCTTGCCGGTCGCGAAAGACATCTCGCTGAAGCGCACGTCGTGGAGCTTACGCCCATTGACCTTAGCGGCCTCTGCAATCGCCGGGATCGAGGCAAGGCGCACATGCAACCCTGTTGCGACATCGAGGCCGGCTTTGAGCGCCTCGACGATGCTGGCTATCCAATGATCGGGCAACACGCCGCCGGCATTGACAGCGCCGACCACCATGGTCCGAGCACCTTGCGCGCGGGCCTCGGCAATCGTCAGGTCGGGCAGGCCGCAATTCGCTTGGCAGTTGGGGAGCCGCAATTGGCCGACGCACCATTCGGGCCGCCAGTCGACGATGCCGGACGCAGTCTTGGCTGCGAGCTGGTCCCGAACATCGCCCAGGAACAACAGGTAGGGTTTTGCAATATCCATTCAGCTTTTTTGAGTCTCAGTTGATGCGGCCAGTCGTCTTGGCGAGCGCTACATAGAGCTTCCCCGATTCCGATGCGAGGCAGGCATCGGCGAGCTGGTCGCCGCGGGGCGCTTCCGAAACCGTGTCGAGCAGGCGCTCGAACAGGCGGATGTAGGAATCGACCCGGCCGCGCACCAGTCGTTCGGTGCGATAGCGCTGCCGCACGCTCGGCTCGAGCCGGCGCGAGAAGTTCTCGTAGAGGTTCAGCATGTAGACGTGGTTCTCGCCATTGGCGTAGCGATTTTCGAGATCGGAGGGCAGGGATCCCTCGATTGCCTCGACGAGTTCGCGCGCGGCGGCATTGAGCTTCTGGACAAGCGATTCGGTTTCACGCGGTACGTTACGGACGAGCGTGTCGTCGCGCAGCCCGATCGACTTTGCCGTCGCGGATGGTGCGGGCGGCAAATTGCGCGGCAGCTCGCGCGGCGGCCCTCGCAAGTCCGAGCTTCCGGCATTTCCGGCAAGGCTTTCGAAACGCGGAGTTGCAGGCCGTGCAGTCCGCTCTTCGAAGTCTCTGAGGGCACCGGCTGTCCAGCTTGGTTGAGCGGCGGATCCGGTGCCCTCAGATTTTCCCGGGCTGAAGTCCCGCGATGCATAACCGTGCTGAGGTGGTCCCGATACGTCGAGAACGCCGGTTTGCCGTTTGACGACGTCGGCCAGCGCGTTCAATGCCGTGATCTGGTCGGCGACGACACGGCGCATGGCATCGGCATTGGCGCGTGTTTCGTCGGGGAGGTCGAGGATCGCGCGCTTCAGTTCGGCGCGAACATAATCGACATCCTTCACCACTTGCTGGGCCGTCACACGCATATCCTGGGCGGTCTGCTGGAATCCCGTCGCCGCCTCCGCCAGCATCTGGTTCATGGTGGCGATGGTGCGGTCGTGCTGCTCGCGCAGCATGCGGGTAATTTCGGTAACCTGCGCGCCCGACGTCTTCTCGACCTTGCTGAGTTCCTGCTCCAAACCGCTGGCAATGGTTGAATATTGCGAGGCGATGTGGCGTCCGACATCCTTGGATCGGGTCTCGGCGGCGGCAAGCGAATCCTCGATCATGCCCATGTAATTGCGCATCATCGAATCGACTTCCTGGGCCTTCTTGCCGAGGGACGTGACGAGGCCGCTCAGCATGTCCTCGCGCGAATGCAGCATGCGATCCATGTCGACATTAAACCTGTCGATGGTCTTTTCGACGAGACCGCTGACATCCTCGAGGCGCTCATTGATGCGGGCCCCGGTCGTCTCCAGGCGCCCGGTCAACTGCATGCTGACGCTTTCGAGCTTGTCGTCGAGCGAGGTCGCCGTCGAGCCCAATTGATCGGCGAGAAAGGCGCTGGCCGTCTCGACATGCTTGGAGAATTTCTGGGTCGCATCGTCAAAGCGCTTGCCGGTGCCGAGCGTTGCAGATTCGAATTCCCGGCTGGTGCGTTCGATGCGGCCTATAATGGCGCTCGCCGTGCCGGAAGCTGAGGATTCGAAATCCTTGGCGATCTTTTCGACGCGGCCGACCAGAATGTTGGACGAGTTCGAAGCGGTGGTTTCGATATCGCGTGCCGCCTTGTCGAGACGCCCCGAGACGAGACCGCCGGCGGAGCGGGCAGCCTTATCGATTTCCTCCGATGCCTCGACGGCGCGCGCCGATATGATTTCCGCGGAACCGGCGGTGACGGTCTGGATTTCCGCCGCAGCCTGGCGAAGGTCGGCGGCAATCAGGCTGCTGGCGTTTCTGGTGCTCTCCTCAATTGAGGCCGCACTCTGGCGCGACTGTTCGAGGACGAGATTGGCGGCCGCGTTGGTCGCTGCCTCGATGCTGGTTACAGCCTCGCCGATCCGATCCGAAACCGTTGTCGAAGAATGGTTCGCCGCGGCGACAAGATCCTTGGCGACCTGGCTCGCCTGCGAAAGCAATTGGTTGCTCGATGAGAGCGAGGCGGATTCGATCGTACCCGCCGCCTGCTCGAGATGTTCGACGATGCGGCTTGCCGTGCTGTCGGCGGTCGTATCGAGACTGCGCACGGCATGGTCGATGGTCTCAGCCAGCGACGCCGTCTGCTGCTCGAAGCGGCCGGTAATTTGCATGCGGACATCGGTGAGACCTTCCGAGAAGGCCTCGCTCGCACGCCCCAGGTCGCCCAGGATCGAGGAGCTGGCGTTGTCGAGCACCTTGGAGAAATTCGCCCCCGTCGTCTCAAGACGGCCCGAAATTTCACCGGTGACACGCTCGAGAAGATCGGTCGCAAGGTCGAAACGCTGGCCGAGGTCGCGGGCCGTCGTGTCGATGCGACCGAACATGGTGTTGCCAGCCTTGTCGAGACGGTCGGCGACTTCGGCCGCCGTTGCATCGAGACGCTCGGTCATGGACGTATTGGACTGGTCGAGCGTGTCGAAGAGGCGTGTTCCGGTTTCCTCGAGTTGTGTCGTGATCTGGGTGGCCGAGCGGTCGATCTGCTCGGTCATGCGCGAGGCGGTATCTGCAAACTGCGATGTCATGCGGCTCGCGGTCGAATCGAGCTTGCTTGCGAGTTCGTGCGTGCCGTCGCTGAACAATGTCGACAATTCTGCGGTTGCGCCTTCGAGGCCGGTCGACAATTTGTCGGTCGTGTCATGGAGCAGCGAGTGCAAAGTGTGCGTCGCGCTCTGCAGCTGTTGAGTCAGGTTGTCGGTCGCGGTGTTGACCCGGTCGGTCACTTCGCCGGCGGTTCCATCGATATGGTTGGAAATCCGCAGCGTTGCCGATTGGAGCTCGCTGGCCACTCCATTCGAGGTCTCTTCGAGCCGCGAGAACAGCCGCCGCGCCGTCTCGTCGAGGTCGTTCGTGACCTTGTCGCTTGTCTGTTCGAGGCGGCCATAGAGCTGGTGCGTGGTCTGCTCCATCTTGCCGGTCATCTCGGTGGACGAGCGGTCGAGGAGCGTGAAAAGGTCGTCGCGGGCGCGATTCACGTTCTCGATGAACTCGGCGGAAACCGAGATCAATCGCTCGGTCACCAGGCCTCCGGAGCCCTCGATATTGCCTGAAAGTGCCAGACCCGAATCCGCCATCTGGCGGGTGACGATCTCCGACGTTTCCTTCAGATGCGCGGCGATGGTGCCGCTGGTGTTGACCAGGAGATCGTTGAGGTCAGATCCGGTATTGTTGAGCTGAACCGCGACACCCGACGCCGTTTCCTGGAGCCTCGAGAATACCGCGGTCGTTGCGTCCTCGACTTTGCCGGTGATGGCGCTGGTCGATGCGTTCATATGGCCGAAGAGGCGGGTGGCCGCCTCGTCGATGCGCCCGACCATCTGGGTCGAAACATCTCCCAGCACCGCGCTGAACCGCCCCGCCGTCTCATCGAGCTTGACGGTGACGAGCGAGGCCTGGTCGTTGATGACGCCGAACAAGCGCCCGGCGACGTCCTCGACCTTGCCGGTGATGTCGGATCCTGTGGCGCTGAACTCGCCGAGCACGCGCTGGCCGGTTGCATCGATATTGCCGATGAGATCGCCGCCGGTCTGGTCGAGCAAGGCGGAGAGGCGGTTGGCGGTTTCCTCGATGCCTGTGGCCATGCGGCCCGAGGCGGTATCGACGGTTGCGACGAAGCGATGCGCCGCGCCGTCCATATGGCCGGCGGAGGTCTCGACACCGGACAGAAGCCGCGCGGTGCTGGTATCCATGCGGTCGAGCACATGCTCGCTCGTCTCGTCGAGACGTTCGAGCGACTTCTGCATGCCGTCGGCGATCTGGCTGCCGGTGGCGTTGAGCCTTTCGATGACGCGCCCGGCGGCCGCATCCATCTGGCCGACCGACTGTTCCATGCCGTCGATGAACTGCATACCGGTCGTGCTGAAACGGTCGACGATGGCGCTGGCGGTCTGATCGATCTGTTCGACCGACTTGTCCATGCCCTCGACGATCTGCGTGCCCGTGGTGTTGAGGCGCTCGATGACACGGATGGCCGCCTGGTCCATCTGGCCGACGGATTGTTCCATGCCTTCGATGAACTGAATGCCGGTGGTGCTGAAACGATCGATGATGCGCTCGGCGGCGGCATCCATCTGCTCAACCGACTGGGCGAGGCCCGAGGTGACCTGGCTGCCGCTGTCGCCGAGCCGTTCGATGATGCGCATGGCAGCGACATCGACCTGGCTGACGGACTGTTCGAGACCGGTCACGACCTGCGTGCCGGTGTCGGTGAAGCGCTGGACGATGCGCTCGGCAATGCCATCGACCTCCTGCAACGAACTGTCGATCGTCGTGGCGAGGTGGCCGCCCATCTCGCTCAAATGATCGCTGATCCGTTCCGCAGCGATATGGAGGTGGCCGGTGATCTTGCTCTCGGCGGCCTCAATGCGCTCGGCGGCCGAGGCTGATGCCTCGGTCAGATGGCTGGCCAGGAGGCCTGCGGATTCATCGAGATTGGTGTGAATGGCCTTCGCGGTATCGTCGAGCTTGGAGTAGAGCCGATTGGTCGTTTCATCGACACGGCTCGCCATCTGGGTTCCGGCCTGGTCGATATAGTTGACGAGTTCGGCGCGGGCGCGGGAAACCTTGTCGAAATAATCGGTCGCGACGTTGCTCAGGCCCTCGAGCACAAAGGCGCGCGAGGCTTCCAGGCGCTCGGATACTTCGGAGCCCGACTTGTCGAGCTGCGATGTCACTTCTTCGGTCGCGCTCTTCAGGTGATAGGCGACTTCGCCGCTGGTCGACTGCAGGACTTCGGTCAACTGGACGTTGGTCGACTTCAACTGCTCCATCGATGAGGCAGTGACGCGGTCGATGGTGCGCGTCAGATCGACGTTCAGAGTGCTCAACTCGTTCACGCTCGATTTGAGCAATTGAACGATGCTGCTTTCCATCCCCTCGATATTGCGCCCGAAGCTCTGGGTTTCGGTGTTGAGGCTCCCGGTCGCTTCCGCGAGGCTTTCGATCTGATCGGCGAGATGTTGCGAGAAGGTGCGCAATTCATTGACGAGCGCGCTCGACAGGCGCTCCATTTGCGTCGTCTGGCCGATGATCTCGTTGTTGACGCCCGAAGCATGGGACGCGATCTCGTCGATGGTGCGGGCAAGCTCGACGGCCGAATTCTTGAGGCCTTGCTCGAGCTGGCCGAGCGTCGCCTCGGCATGGCCGACGACGCTGCTGAGCGACTCAGTATTGGTCTCAAGCCGCGTGAGGAGGGGGCTTGCCTCGTTGCCGAGGATGACGCCCGCCTGCTGCAAGGCGGCGCGCTGGTTCTCAAGGCCGGCCAAAAGCGTACGGATGCGATCTTCATTGCCGCCGAAGGCGCGCTCGATCGCCGAGATTTCCTTATGAACGATGCCTTCAAGTTCGCCGGCGCGGTGAACGGCATGTTCGACACCGCCGACCAGAAGCTCGATTTCGGAGCGCACTGCCTGCGCGATCGTCGATAGTCCGTCGGCGGCGATCTCTTGCGGCTTCAATAGGCGCATGGCCGATTGCACCAGCGCTTCCGAGGCATTGCGAAGCTGCTGGGCGCGCCACAGGAAATAGGCCGTCGTCCACACCAAGGCGATCGGCAGCAGGAGCACCGCAATGCTCATCAAAGTACGCTGCATGAAGGCCGGAGAGACGGAATCCGCCTGCGTCACCATCTCGGCGCCCGAGCCATAGAACCAGGCCGTTACCCAGATGCAGGAAATGACGAAGGCGACATAATAGGGCGTATAGGACGGGTGTTTGCGCAGGCCGGCGACGAGCGAGCTGGCAACCGGGTCGTTTTCATTGGCAGGACGGGTGCGTACCGGGCCCTCCGGCCGGCGTGCCACTTCAGGCTCTCTGCGGATTGCCGCCTCGGGTTGCTCGCCCTCACGCGCAGCGGCCCGCCGCTGCGACCGCCTCGTCTCACCCGTGTTATTCGCCATGCCTGTTACTCACCGCATTATTATATCGTTTGCACGTCCGGCATTATGGACGCGGCGGCGTCAAACATCCACGGACAAACCTGCCCTGACGCCGAGTCCGGTGTCCGGCACAACGCCGGAGCCTCCACCAAGACCCCTCAGGGCATGCCCAATCCGCGGTTTCCGGCCGCTGTCGTCAACCTTATCCGAATGGTTCCGCCGCTTGAACCGCCCCTGTACCCGACAAGCTTAATTATTAAAGTTTTGGTTAAAATTGTGAAGCGGATTGAATCAGTTATGGGAGGGTTTCCTCCACCATCTTTATTTACGATCGCCTAGCACCTCGGTCCTATTGTTGCGCCGCGAAGGTGAGAATCCCCAGATGCCGAAGCCCGCGCGTGAGCCCAAGACGCCACCGAAATCAGGCCGTAAGAGCTTGAAAGAATTCGATATTGAGGTTCTCCGCCGGTATACGTTCGAGGACGAGGCGCTCGAACGCGAATTGCTGGGCCTTTTCCGTGGCCAGCTGCCGATCCTCGTCACCCAGCTCGCAGACGCGAAGGGCCAGGATGCCTGGCGGCTCGCCGCTCATACCCTCAAAGGCTCGGCTCGCTCGGTCGGCGCGCCCGTTTTGGCCGAACTCGCCTTGGAACTGGAAAAGATCGGGTATCAGGAAGCCCCCCAAAGAGCCGAACTCGCCGCAAGGGTTAAGGTTGCCGTTGAGGCGTTTGAGCGTGCGGTTCAGAGATTTTACCGCTGACTTTGAGGCGGTTGTGTTTGCCGAAATGATCGCCTAAAAGCCGTTCGGAATTCCGAACGGATCGGCGGGCGCATGGTTAAAGTCACCTATATTCAGCATGATGGAACCGAACAGACGGCCGAGGGTACGCCCGGCATGTCGGTCATGGAGACGGCGGTCAAGAACCTGGTCCCCGGCATCGATGCTGATTGTGGCGGCGCCTGCGCCTGCGCCACGTGCCACGTCTATGTGGAGCCGGAGTGGCGCGACAAGGTGGGTGCCCGCAATCCCATGGAAGAGGACATGCTCGATTTTGCCTTCGACGTTCAGGATTCGAGCCGATTGTCCTGTCAGATTAAACTGACCAACGCATTGGACGGGTTGCGGGTCAAGGTCCCCGAAAAGCAGTTTTAAGACTTCAGGAGCGATTTGCGATGAGCGAGAAGGTGATTTCCACCGACGCGGTAATCATTGGCGCAGGGCCGTGCGGTCTCTTCGCGGTCTTCGAACTTGGTCTGCTCGACATCAAATCGCACGTCATCGACATTCTCGACCGCCCGGGCGGCCAGTGCGCCGAGCTTTATCCGGAAAAGCCGATCTATGACATTCCGGCCCTGCCGATCGTCACCGGGCATGAACTGACACAGCGCCTGCTCGAGCAGGTGAAGCCGTTCAATCCGCAGTATCATTTCAACCAGATGGTCACTGAGCTTCGAAAGGTCGAAGACGGGTTGTTCGAACTCAAGACCGATGGCGGCCTCGTCTTTAACGCGAAGGTCGTGGTGATCGCTGCGGGCGGCGGATCGTTCCAGCCCAAGAAACCGCCGATCCCGGGTATCGATGCCTATGAGGGCAAGTCGGTCTACTATTCGGTGAAGAAGATGGAAGCCTTCCGCGACCGCGACATTCTCATCGTCGGCGGTGGCGATTCAGCGCTCGACTGGACGCTCAATCTCCAGCCCTTGGCCCGCAGCATGACGCTGCTGCATCGGCGCGATGATTTCCGCGCCGCGCCGGATAGTGTCAAGAAGATGCGTGAGTTGGTCTCGGCGGGCCAGATGCAGTTCAAGCTCGGCCAGGTCACCGGACTTAAAGGCGCTGACGGTGCGCTCGAAGCGGCTGTCGTGAAGGGCAATGACGGTGCTGCCTATGAAATCGGCTGCAATGCCTTGCTGCCGTTCTTTGGTTTGACGATGAAGCTCGGACCGGTCGCCGATTGGGGGCTCAATCTCCACGAGAACCTGATCCCCGTCGATACGGCGAAGTTCGAAACATCCGCCCCCGGAATTTTCGCGATCGGCGACATCAACACCTACCCGGGGAAGCTCAAGCTCATCCTGTCAGGCTTCCACGAGGCCGCACTGATGGCGCAGGAAGCGTTCCACCACATCCACCCGGGCGAGCGATTGCTGTTTCAGTACACAACATCGAGCTCGAGCCTGCAGAAAAAGCTTGGGGTTGCGTAGTTCTCCCCCACTTGTCATCCCCGGACTTGTTCCGGGGATCCGTTGTGCCGATCCTCTGAAGGCGGAGCTTTTTCTCCGGTGGATTGCCGGAACAAGTCCGGCGATGACAAAGTGTTGAACGCCGCGCCCTTACTCGTATCGCCTGCCACCTACTCCGTCGCCTTTACCGAGCGCGAGCGGCGTGAACGCAATTGCTTGCGCAGTTCCTCGCGCCGGTTGGGACGGCCGAGCAGCTTCCTGAAGCCGTCGCGGCGTTCATGAACCGATGCGATCGCCAGGCCCATCGCGATGCCGGATTCAACGAGTACCGCTTCGCCCAATTGCAGTGCTGCCTCGATGGTTTCGGGAACAGCTTCGGTGACGCCTAATTGATAGAGATGCATCGCATGCTTCTCGTCGCGGGCACGCGCGATGATCTTGAGATCGGCGCGTTCGCGTCTCGCGGTTTGCAGGATGGCGTCGGCCTTTGACGGCGCATTGACGGTAATGGCCAGTGCCTTGGCTTCGGCAATGCCGCAGCGCCGCAAGAATTCCGGCCGCGAAGCATCGCCAAAATAGATCGGCGTGCCATGCTTCAGCTCCGCCGCGACGATATCGGCGTCGGATTCAACGGCGATAAAACGAATCTGGCTTTCCTGGAGCATGGAGCCGATGAGTTTGCCGACCCTGCCATATCCAACGATGATCACGCGGTCCTTGCCGTCGCCCGGCGGAGGCTCGAGTGCAGCCGCCGGCAAAACGCCCTTGCCGACCAATCGGCGCGTCATGCGCTTGCCGACGCGGGCAAAAATAGGAATCGCCATCATGGAGATCGACACCACGATCAGGGCCGTCTCGTTGGCGATCGGGGTGAGCAGACCAGAAGCCTGCGCCGCGGCGAGGATCGCAAAGGCAAATTCCCCGCCCGGGCCAAGGAGCAGTGCGGTCTCCAGCATCGCGCTGGGAGAAATACCCATAACGGCGCCGGAGGCGATCATGATGACCGACTTCACCAGGATGAGGCAGACCGCGAGACTAACGATGATAAGGGGGTTGGCGATAACCTCGGCCAGATCGATACCCATGCCGACCAGCATGAAGAAGGCGCCGAGCATCAGTCCCTTGAAGGGTTCGATGATCGCTTCGACCTCGCGGCGGAATTCCGTTTCAGCGAGGAGCAGGCCGGCGATGAAGGCGCCGAGCGCCATCGACAGACCTGCGAGGCTGGCGACAAAACCGGTCCCGACGGCGATCAGCAAGGTGGCCGCGAGGAAGAGGTCGGGGCTTCTTGCCTGGGCCACCATGCGCAGGAGAGGACGCATCGCATAACGTCCGACCACGACGATGATCGCCAGAGCGGCTGCGGCTTGGATAATCGCCTGAAAAACTCCGGTAACGACCGCCCCGTTCTGGCGCGCGCTCAGGACGCTGACCATCATCAAGATCGGCACGACGGCCAGATCCTGGAACAGCAGGATTGAAAAGGCCTTGCGGCCGGTCGAGCTCCCCAAACGCTTATCGTCCGATAAAATCTGGATGATGATGGCGGTCGAGGAAAGCGACAGTGCGGCGCCGATCACCGCGGATTCCGCCGGGGCGAGGCCAAGGGCGTAGAGAATACCGCCCAGCGCGATGCTCGATAGCACCACCTGCAGGGCGCCAAGGCCGAAAACATAGCGCCTCAACGTGACAAGCCGTTCGAAGGAAAGCTCAATTCCGATCATGAACAGCAGAAAGACGACGCCCAATTCGGCGAGCGCGTTGATCTCATCGCGCTGGGTGAGAGTGAGGTAGTTGAGCCAGGGATAAGTTTGCGCAAGCTGGCCCAGCACGCTTGGGCCGATCAGGATCCCGACGATCAAAAAGCCGAGGACGGAGCTGATCCCGAGCTTGCGGAACACCGGGATGATGACGCCCGCCGCAACCAGGATCACGAGGATTTCTTTGTATGAACTGAGGTCGACAGAACCTTCCACGATTCCTCGCTGCTTGCCCGCTCACCGCAGTGTGTGCCATGGCACCCATACGTCAAAGAGAATTTGCGAGGGAACTATGTCAGCGAACGCTCAACCAACTCGGGCGCGGAGTCTCGGATTGCCGATGCCGGGCATGCCCTGTCCCTTCAATGCGATCACCGACGTTGCCGGAGTGGAAGTCGGCGTGACGACGCTGATTTCAGGCGAGGGCAAGCTTGTTGTGGGCAAGGGGCCGGTAAGGACCGGCGTGACCGCCATCCTGCCGCGCGGCCGGAAAGCGCTGAACGTGCCGTGTGCGGCCGGATTCTACGCTCTCAATGGCAACGGCGAGATGACGGGCACGATCTGGATCGAAGAATCGGGCGAATTGCAGACGCCGATCACCATCACCAACACGCATTCCTGCGGTGTCGCGCGCGACGCGACATTGCAGTGGATGGTGAAACAGCAGATGGGCTCGGTGCAGGATTGGGGATTGCCGGTCGCGGCGGAGACGTATGACGGCGACCTCAACGATATCAATGGCTTCCACCTGAAGGCTGAACATGTTTTGGAAGCCTTCGACAAGGCTGCGAGCGGTCCGGTCGCGCTCGGAAGTGTCGGCGGCGGCACCGGCATGATCTGTTATGATTTCAAAGGCGGGAATGGCACGGCCTCGCGCCGTGTAACGATTGCGGGCGAGACCTGGACGGTCGGCGCCTTCGTGCAATCGAATTTCGGCTTGAGACCGCAATTTTCGGTACTCGGCGTGCCGGTCGGCAAGCATCTTTCGGGTGGCGAATTGCGCGGCAAGCCCGCCGGGTCGATCATCGTGATCATCGCAACCGACGCACCGCTGATGGCGCACCAATTGAAAAGATTGGCGCGGCGCGTGCCGCTCGGCATGGCGCGCACGGGGGCCATCGGACATGACAGTTCGGGCGATATTTTTCTCGCATTTTCAACCGCAAATGCCGCTGAATTGACGAAACCGCGCGGCGAAATGCGCGATATGCGGGCGCTCGCAAATGCCGATCTCAACGGCCTCTTCGAAGCGACGATCGAGACGACGGAGGAAGCGATCCTCGATTCCATGATTGCCAATCAGACCATGGTGGGGCGCGACGGCAACACGTCAATCGCGCTGCCGCAAGCGCAGTTGCTTGATGTCATGCGCAAATACGGCCGGCTCTAGATGCGATTGACCGGCACCTTCAGATAGACATTGCCCTCGGCGTCGGGTGCTGGGAAATTCCCGGCGTTCATATTCACCTGGATCGAGGGAATGATGAGCTTCGGCGTTCCGAGTTTCTTGTCGCGCGCGGTACGCATCTCGACGAACTCATCTTCGGTGACGCCGTCTTTCACATGCACATTGCCGGCGCGCTCGGCCTCGACGGTCGTTTCCCAGGCGAAATGATCACGGCCCGGCGCCTTGTAGTCATGGCAGAGGAAGAGCCGTGTCTTCGGCGGCAGTGACAAGACCTTGCGAATGGAGCGATAGAGCGCACGCGCATCGCCGCCGGGAAAATCGGCGCGTGCCGTCCCGTAATCCGGCATGAACAATGTGTCGCCGACGAAAGCCGCGTCACCGACAACATAGGTCATGCAGGCCGGCGTGTGGCCGGGCGTGTGCATGACGCGGGCATCGAGCTTGCCGATCTTGAACGTGTCGCCGTCCTTGAACAACTGATCGAACTGGCTGCCATCGCGCTGGAACTCGGTTCCGGCATTGAAAACCTTGCCGAATATGTTCTGAACGACGGTGATGTTCTCGCCGATCCCGATCTTGCCACCGAGTTTTTCCTGCAAATAAGGGGCTGCGGAGAGATGGTCGGCGTGAACGTGTGTTTCGAGAATCCATTCGACCTTGAGTTGCTGTTCCTGAACGACGGCTACGAGCTTGTCGGCGGATGCGGTCGCGGTGTGGCCCGAGGCGATGTCGTAATCGAGGACGGAATCGACGATGGCGCAGGCTTGGGACTCGGGATCGCGCACGATGTAGCTGACCGTGTTCGTCGCCTCGTCGAAAAAGCCTTTAACGTCAGGATGTTGCGTCATGTGGCGGGCCTCGTGATGCGCGGCAACATAGCAGCGCCGAGGATGTTAGGCTATGTGAGGTGCTATGGCGATGCGACAGAGATGGTCGGTTTGGGTGCTGCAGGGGGCACATGCCGGCGACAACGCGCAAGCGCGTGCCTTGGCGCATCTCTTAGGCGCTGATTTCACGCTGAAGCAGCTCGTTTTCACGCATTTTCGGCACGTTCCGAACGTGCTTTTGCGCGATAGTCTCGCCAGCATCGATCGCACCAAAAGTGCATCCCTTGAACAGCCATTTCCCGACATTGTTATTGGCGTCGGACGGCGCAGCGTGCCCGCTGCGCTGTGGATCAAGAAGCAATCGGGAGGCCGCACGAAACTCGTGCAGATGGGCCGCCCGCGCGCGCCTTCGGCCTGGTTCGATCTCCTCATCACGACACCACAATATGGACTTCCCGGTGGACCGAATGTGGTCGAATTGCCGCTTCCTTTGACGTCCGAGAAGCCGATTTCCGCGGACGAAATCGCGGTGTGGGAGAAGCGCTTCGCCGCGCTCCCGCGTCCCTGGACCGGCGTCCTGGTGGGAGGCTCGCGGTTTCCGGCAGTCATCGGCGAGAAGGGGGCAGCCGGCCTCGCAGATAAAGTCTCGGCGGTGACTGGCAGTGCGCTTATTTCGACATCACCGCGCACCGCACCAGCCGAGATTGATGCGCTGGCGAGGGGACTCACCGGGCCGCACTACCTGCATCGCTGGGTGCGCGGCGGAGAGAACCCGCACCAGGCGATTTTGGCGCTTGCCGATCGCTTCGTCGTGACTTCCGACAGCATCTCGATGCTCGCCGAGGCGTGGCGGAGCGGCAAGCCGGTCGAGAGGTTTCAGCTCGATCGTTCGCCCTGGGGCATCACTTGGCAGGCGAAGACCGGCCTTGGCGCATTTCTCGCGCGCAACGGCTTGCTGACGCCGCCGCGCAACCCCGATCTCGTGAAGGTCCCGCAGGATGCGCTGTCCGAACGCGAAATTGTCGAGCGGATTGAATCGCTTATGGCCGGTGGCTCACCCCCCGCATAAGCGAAAACGCGGGACTGCCGAGGCAGCCCCGCGCTTGCGCTTGATCGGGTCCAAAACCGCGCACAGCACCTCGCGGCACGGCAGCAGGCCTGGACCCGGCCCAAGTGGCACACCGGGATCGCCGCGGGGATGAAGCCGTAGCAATCCGGGCGAAACTTCTTTCCGATCGTCCTGTCCCTCGCGGTCCACAAGCGATGCCGGACTTTCGTCCGCCACCGGAGCTTTGCGGCGAGGAACCAACCTCTTCGGAGGTCTGTTCCGAGGTCCTTGCGAACCTTGCAAGTGAGAGTATGCGTCGCGAGTTGTTGGCTGTCGTGGACCGCGATGAGCTTATCCACATGCTGTCCACAGAAATGGCGTGAATAGTACTTTATGGGAAGAGCTTTGAGGGCCATTTGCCAAACGCCGCGATCTGATCCACTCTGGACGTCACGGCGCGGCTTGGCGCCGCGGACGGCTTTTTGCATTTCACCAGAGAGATATCCGCGTTTGGAGGAGCGATGGCTGCCGCCAACCACGATATAGTTGCCGCGCTTTACGAGGGCGCCCTCGATGACGCGCGCCTGCAGAATTCGTTGGCACAGCTTGCGCGGCACTTCGACAGTTCATCGATCGCGCTCCTTTCCCTCGACACGCACCTGCCCACCGCCAATACCTGGGCTACGAGCGGCGCGCTGGCCGACTCAAAGGCGCTCGCGGCCTATCAGACAGAATTCGGTGTTTTCGACCCGGCGCCGCGCGCCTTCGCCCAGTCGCCTGCGCTCTTGGCGACGACGACAGGGCGGTTGATCGCGGAGGGGAGGATCGATGTGGAGGATCGCGGGACTCGCGTTTTCCTCAACGAGTTCTTCCGGCCGATAGGTCTCGAGGAATGCCTCGGGGCGAATCTCTCCTTCCGCGATGGGCATACCGGCCTCATCGGGATCCAACGCGGCAGCGATTGCGCTCCCTATGGCGAGGATGACATCCGCGCACTCAATGCGTACTTGCCGCATCTCGCGCGCGCCTTGCATCTGCGGCGCGATCTCGCCGAACTCTCAATCAAGTCATCGCTTTTCGTCGCATTCATCGATCGCTTGACGGCTGGCGTCGTCATCCTCGACTCCAGCGGCCGCACACTGCACAGCAATCGGGCGCTGCGCGAGATAGCGGCGCGAGCCGATGGCCTGTCACTTAATCGCCAGGGCGTGCCGTTCGGGCGTTCGGCAGCCGGGCGACGCGAGATCGAACGCCTATGCGCTTCGGTGCGCGGAGGCGGCGCCGGCGGCGTGGCTCGCCTCGAGCGGCGGGAGGGCGGACAGCCCTACGCAGTCCATGTCCTGCCACTCTATTCCCGCAGCGTCCCGGGATTGAGGCACCTGGACGTGCCCTATACGCTCATGATCATTCATGATCCCGAGGCAAACGTCGAATCGCCGCTCGACATCATAGCGACGGCTTTCGACCTTCCGCTGCGAACGGCCGAACTCGTCCTGGCGCTATCACAGGGTGAGGCGCCCAATGAATTTGCCCAGCGGCGCGGCATCAGCATCAATGCGGTGAAATATCATCTGAAGACAGCCTTCGCGCGGACTGGATTTAGGCGTCAGTCGGAATTGTCAAAAGCCGTCGCGCGAGCATTGGCCGAACTCGGGAGACGGATGGGGAAGGGGTAGGTGGCCTTCGTGGTCGTTCGGTATTTTCGTTCGCGATGAGTACCAAGGAGAAAATACTACTGGATCTTGCTATCGCGGCGGGCGCGGCCATTACCTATTTTGTCTGGGATTTTGTTCGCGTGTTACCATGTCTCGATGCTGGATACCGGTGGGACTACAAGGGGAATCGTTGCGACGAGCCGCTCAAGTAGCGCGGTCGAACGGAGCAAGCATAACTAAGGTGTAACAGCGTAGCTTGACCATACCCTCACCCCTGCGGTTCGCACTTAGTCGTTCAACAACTTTGTTTCGACGACACGATCCTGGTCGAATTTGATAAACAGCCACTCGGAGTCGATCTTGATGTAGCTGCGCTCTAGTCCGAGCCAATAGACATATTGATAGTCCGAGAAGAACGGCGTCTTGGGCGGAGTGCCCAGCAAGGCATCTATCTCGGAGCGAGACATCCCGATGAGATCGTGAGTGGCAAGTAGGTCATCGACCATAAAGATCCTGACCGGATCGTTCGTATTCTCCGCCTGCTTCCAAACCTGGCCGTCAAACGAAACGCTTGAGAGGTAGTGCTCGAGATGCGGACCGATGCGCATATAGGCGACAAACAGCATGAAAGCGACCAGGAGGCCCGCCGCAATCAGGATCAGAATTTTCTGAAATCGATTGGTTGGAAACAGATCTCTGTGGGTTGAACTTGAGCCTGGCACTTCCCTTGCTCGCTCATCCATCGACAGCTCCGCTCGCAATCACGCATTGAGGCAACGCCCTTGATGATGTACCACCTCAGCATAGTTGCTTCTCATGCCGTCATGCCAGCGAAAGCTGGCATCCCCTGACGCGATGCCGTTGTTGAGGATGATTCAGGGGACCCCAGCTTGCGCTGGGGTGACGGTCGTTGATTATCACGGTGTCAGGCTAGAAATCCTTACACAGTCGCAGCGCGTCGTAGATCGCCGCATGGATGTTGCGCGAGGCGACCGCATCGCCGATCCGGAAGAGCTGGAACTTGCCATCGGGATTGGTGCGGATCGCCTGGGGATGGCCGGCGATGAGGGCAGGGTAGTCGACCTCGCCGCGATTGACCGATTCCTCTTTCAGATCGAAATAGAGATCGGCGAGCGGGCTCGTCGCATTCTCGACGACGACCTGGTCGACAAGACGCTCGCCGGCATCCTTCTCGGTATAGACGCTCCACAGCACGGCCTTGATCTTGTTGCCCTGGCGCTTCAAGGCGCGGACACGCATCATGGTCGTTATCTTCACGCCCTTGGAGACGAAGTTCTGCATATAGGGAACGAGATTGAGGCCACCCATCTCAGGCGCGAAGAAGCGTTCGGGGCTGACGAGTTCGAGTTGTGCGCCGGAGTCGGCGATGAATTCCGTCGCCGCCATGCCGGGATGTGCGCCATTGTCGTCGAACATGAGGACATCCTCGGCCGGTTTCACATCGCCGCTCAGAATATCCCAGCTCGACACCGCAAGGTCGGCGCCTTCCTCGATCGCCAGATTCTGCGGCAAGCCGCCGGTCGCGACCAGAACGATGTCGGCATCGAGGCCGCGCAATTCATCGGCCTCGACATAGGTGTTGTAGCGGGTCTCGACGCCAAGCCGCTCGCATTGATCGGCGCGCCAGTCGGCAATCCCGATCAGCTCCTTGCGGCGCTTTACTTGCGTCGCAACGCGGATCTGGCCGCCGGGATTGCTCGCGGCTTCGAAGAGAATGACATCATGGCCGCGCGAGGCCGAGACGCGCGCTGCCTCAAGACCTGCGGGGCCGGCGCCGACGACGGCGATCTTCTTCTTCTTGCCGTCCGTCTTGGCGATCACATGCGGCATGGTCGCTTCGCGCGATGTCGCCGGATTGTGGATGCATAGCGCGCCATGGCCTTCATAGATGCGGTCAAGGCAATAGGTGGCACCGACACAGGGGCGGATGTCGTGCTCGCGGCCTTCCTCGATCTTTCTCACGATATGCGGATCGGCAATGTGAGCGCGGGTCATGCCGACCATGTCGAGCTTGCCTTCGGCAATCGCGTGGCGGGCGGTCGCGACATCATTGATGCGCGCGGCATGGAAGACCGGGAACTTGGTCTGGGCGCGCACTTCGCCGGCGAAATCCAAATGCGGCGAGGCCTTCATGCCCATGACCGGGATGACGCGGGAAAGCGGCGTGTCATGTTCGATATGGCCGCGGATGATGTTGAGGAAGTCGATGAGGCCTGAATCTTTCAGCTTCCGGCAGATCGCCAAGCCTTCGTCCTTGCTGATGCCCTTTTCCCAATCCTCGTCGGCAACGAGTCTAAGACCGACGATGTAGTCCGGCCCGACCGCCTTCCGCACGGCTTCGAGCACGCGCATGGTGAAACGCAGGCGGTTTTCCAATGAGCCGTTATACTCATCGGTGCGCTTGTTGGTGGCGGGCGACCAGAACTGGTCGGGAAGATGGCCGTAGCATTCGAATTCGAAGCCATCGAGGCCGGCCGCCTTCATGCGCTCGGCGGCGGCGGCATAATCCTTGACGATGCGCTCGATATCCCAGTCTTCCATCTCCTTCGGGAAGGCGCGATGCGCCGGCTCGCGCACCTGCGAGGGAGCAAGGATGGGCAGCCAGTCGGCCTTGTTCCAGTTGGTACGGCGGCCAAGATGGGTAAGCTGGATCATCACCGCGGTGCCGTAGTCGTGGCATTCGTCGGTCAGGCGTTTCAGCCAGGGACTGATCTCGTCCTTGTAGGCAAGGAGATTGCCGAAGGCGGGTGGCGAATCCTGCGAGACGATGGCCGAGCCCGCCGTCATCGTCATGGCGATGCCACCCTTCGCCTTTTCGACGTGATAGAGGCGGTACTGGTCCTTCGGCATGCCGTCTTCGTGATAGTTCGGCTCGTGCGCAGTGGACATGATCCGGTTGCGTAATGTCAGATGCTTGAGCCGGTAAGGCTGCAGCAAGGGGTCGCTGGACCGGATCAACGTTGTCGTCACGCACAGTTCTCCACGGGGTAAGGAAACCAATTCTAAGCCAATTGCAGGGGCTTATATCACGGGCCGGCGGAGCGCCGTCATGCCTCCCGCGCAAGGGCTGCACGCCCATTGTGCACAACAAAAGCGCCGCAATGGTACTGTCATACGCCATTGCTAGGCCTCGCACCGACATTCGTCAGATCGGGAGGATCCATGCGACGCTTCAGCACTGCTGCAACCCTATTCGGCCTCGCGCTCGCCTGCGCCATTCCGGCCGCCGCCGGCGAGCTTACCGTCTACACGGCGTTGGAAGCCGACCAGCTCAAGGATTACAAGGAAGCCTTCGAAACCGCCAATCCCGGCATCACGATCAACTGGGTCCGCGACTCGACCGGCATCGTGACCGCCAAGCTTCTCGCCGAGAAGGACAATCCGCAGGCCGACGTTGTGCTCGGGCTTGCCGCAACGTCGCTGATGCTGCTCGACAAGGAAGGCATGCTGATGGGCTATGAGCCCAAGGGCATCGAAGCCTTAACCGCCACCTATCGCGATCCCGCCAATCCGCCGAAGTGGGTCGGCATGGACGTGTGGTCCTCCGCACTCTGCTTCAACACGGTTGAAGGCGGGAAGAAGGGACTGACCGCGCCGCAATCCTGGGCCGATCTGATCAAGCCGGAATATGCCGGCCAGATCACCATGCCGAACCCGGCTTCTTCGGGCACCGGCTATCTCATGGTCTCGGCCTGGCTGCAGATGATGGGCGAGGAAAAGGGCTGGGCCTATATGGACGCCCTCCACAAGAACATCGCGGCATATACGCATTCCGGCTCCAAGCCCTGCAAGCAGGCGGCGGCCGGCGAATATACGATGGGCCTTTCCTTCGAATACCGCGCCAACAAGAGCAAGAAGGAAGGTGCACCGCTCGACGTGATCCTGCCGTCTGAGGGCGTGGGCTGGGACATGGAAGCCGGCTCGATCCTGGCCACGACCAAGAATCCCGATGACGCCAAGAAGCTGATGGACTGGGCGGCGAGCAAGGAAGCCAATGAGCTCTACGCCAAGTCCTACGCGATTGTCGCCATTCCGGGCATCGCCAAGCCGCTCGAATTCGTGCCCGCCGATATCGAACAGCGCCTGATCAAGAACGACTTCGCCTGGGCGGCCGCCAATCGCGAACGCATCCTTGCCGAATGGTCCAAGCGCTATGACGGCAAGTCGGAACCCAAGTCGTAAGCGTCAGTAAGCCTGGGTGGCGGTGCGTATCTCCGCCACCCGCCCTTCATCGCCCATCATCCGCAGCGGAGGTCGCCTTGTCTCGAGCCCGTGCCGAAGAGGCAAAGCCCAAGCCGCAGCAGCCTTACCTTTCCATCCGCAATCTCACCAAGCGGTTCGACAAATTCACAGCGCTCGACACTGTCGATCTCGACATTGCCGAGGGAGAGTTCGTATCCATCCTCGGGCCTTCGGGATGCGGCAAAACAACTTTGCTGCGCGCCGTCGCCGGGCTCGACGTCCAGACCTCGGGCACAGTGCACCAGGCAGGGCGGGACATTTCCAACCTGCCGGTGAGCGGGCGCGATTTCGGCATCGTGTTCCAGTCCTATGCGCTGTTTCCCAATCTCACGATTGCGGCCAATGTCGGCTATGGGCTCAGAAGTTCGGGCTACAAGAGCCATGAGATCGACAAGCGCGTCACCGAACTCTTGAGTCTCGTCGGGCTTTCCGACCAGGCGAAGAAATATCCCGCACAGCTTTCCGGCGGCCAGCAGCAGCGCGTGGCCTTGGCGCGGGCGCTCGCCTTGTCGCCGGGCCTGTTGCTCCTCGATGAACCCTTATCGGCGCTCGATGCGCGCGTTCGGGCACGGTTGCGCGGCGAAATCCGCGACCTGCAGCGCCGCCTCGGCATTACGACGGTCATGGTGACGCATGACCAGGAGGAGGCGCTCACCATGTCCGACCGCGTGGTGGTCATGAGCAAGGGCCGGATCGAACAGATCGGCACGCCGGATGAAATCTACGGACGCCCGGCCAGTGCTTTCGTCGCCGATTTCGTAGGGCGGATGAATTTCATTCCCGGCAATCTGCTGACCGACCGCCTGGTCGACGCGAAAGGCGCACGGCTCGATTTCACCGAGCCGGTCGGGCTCGGGCAGGGCTCGGCGGTGACCGTCTGCATCCGGCCGGAAGACGTGGTACTGCATCGCGGCAATGGCGGCGATCCCAATCGGCTCGATGCGCAGATCGGAGTGATGGAGTTCGTCGGCAATCATTTCTCGACCGTGCTCCATGCCGAGAACACCAATCTCAACATCTCGGCCGATTTCTCGATGAATGACGTGCGCGAATTCGGGCTTGCCTCGGGAAAGACGGTGCCGATCCGCCTGCCGCCCGACCGCCTGCGCGTCTTCCCCAATCCGCCGGCCGCGGCGTGATCCGATGACCGCCGTTTCGCCGACGGTCCTGGCACCGGTGCGCCAGAAGATCAGTCATGACGAACTCGTCATGCGTGTCGGCGTCGTCATCCTCGGCTGCTTCCTGTTGCTCGCCGTGGTGCTGCCGATCTCGGCACTCTTGAAGAAGGCCTTCGAGGACAAGAGCGGCGCCTTTGTCGGCATTGCCAATATTGCACAGTTCTTCACCACGCCGTCGCTTGCGACTTCGACGTTCAACAGCATCTTCATTGCCGTCATCAGCACGGTGCTGTGTGTCGGCCTTGCCTTCGTCTATGCCTATGGTCTGACGCGCACGTGCCTTCGCGGGCGCGGTTTCTTCCGCATCGTTTCGCAGATCCCATTACTGGCGCCGTCGCTCTTGCCGGCGATCAGCCTCGTCTATCTCTTCGGCAATCAGGGCTTCGCCAAGTGGCTGCTATTCGGATATTCGATCTACGGGCCGATCGGCATCGTCATCGGCGAGGTGTTCTGGACCTTCCCGCATGCCTTGATCATCGTGACGACGGCGCTCGCCATTGCGGATGCCCGGCATTACGAGGCGGCGCAATCTCTGAAAGCCGGCGAATGGCGCATTTTCTGCACGGTGACACTACCGGGTATCCGCTACGGATTGATCAGTGCTATTTTCGTGGTCTTCGTCCTCGTCATCACCGATTTCGGCGTGCCGAAGGTCATCGGCGAGCAGTACAACGTGCTGGCGACCGACATCTACAAGCAGGTGATCGGCCAGCAGAATTTCCAGATGGGCGCGGTGGTCGGCCTCGTCCTGCTGACGCCGGCGGTGATCGCCTTCTTCATCGATCGCATCGCGCAGCGCCGCCAGACCGCCCTGTTGTCGGCGCGTGCCGTGCCGCTCATCCCGAAACCCAATCCCATGGTCGACTGGGCCTTCTTTGCGATCTGTTCCGTCATCGCAGCGATGATCCTCATCGTATTGGGCGTTGCCTTCATCGCCTCGATCGCCAAATTCTGGCCCTATGACCTGACGCCGTCGCTCAAGAACTACAATTTCGACATGATGGATGGCGGCGGCTGGGAGAGCTATCGCAACAGCTTGACCATGTCGACGCTAACCGCAGTCCTCGGCACGGCGATCATCTTCACCGGCGCCTATCTTCTCGAAAAGACGACGCGCTTCGCCGTGCCGCGCTCGATCGTGCGGTTCCTGACGCTCTTGCCGCTCGCCGTGCCGGGATTGGTGCTCGGCCTCGGCTTCATCTTCTTTTTCAACGACAAGCACAATCCGCTCAATTTCATCTATGGGACCATGGCGATCCTGGTCCTGTGCACAATCGGGCATTTCTATTCGGTTGCGCATCTGACCGCGACAACGGCGCTCAAGCAGATTGATCCCGAATTCGAGACGGTGTCGTCGAGCCTCAAAGTTCCGATCTACAAGACGTTCCTGTTCGTGACATTGCCGGTGTGCCTGCCGGCGGTGCTCGAAATCGCCATGTATCTCTTCGTCAATGCGATGACCACGGTTTCTGCCGTCGTCTTTCTCTATTCGCCGAAGACGACGCTCGCCTCGCTCGCGGTGTTGAACATGGACGATGCCGGCGACGTCGCGCCGGCGGCAGCCATGGCGATGATGATCTTCGCGACGTCGGCCCTGGTGCGCATCGTCTATACGATCGCCACGGGCTCGTTCCTGCGCCGCGCCCAGGCTTGGCGGCGAAGGTAGACGTTGGTCGCTTTCCACCTGCAGTGAACTTCGACGTCGCTGTCGCCTCCGGCAAGCGATGACGCTTGCGCAACCCTAACTCATCCTCCATCGGCGGGCTGACCGGCCGATCCAGGCTGGATGGCAGGCTCAAGGCCTGCCATGGAGAGTTTTTTGGGAGCCCCGTCGTGACTCCAACTGAGCATTGTAGGAGCAATACTATACTCCGTATACAGATCACCTCCCCTATCCCCTCCGTGGGTTGAGACGCGACGGCGTAGCCGGAATCGATCCGTACACATATTCGATTTCCCCTTTCCCCTTGCGGGAGAGGGTGGCGCGAAGCGCCGGGTGAGGGGTAGAACCACCAACTACCGTCATCTCGGCGTAAGCCGGGACCCATCTTTCACCGTTATGGGTCGCCAACAGCCTTCACGCGGATAGTTGGGTCCCGGCTTTCGCCGGGATGACGAAAAAGAGAGGCACCATAAAATCTGAAATCCCCCGACTTTTTAGGATTGATGAAGTTCCATTTCTGTTCTATTGGGCGGGAATGAACTGGGAATTGGCCATCGAAAGCAAGCGCGTACCGCTCTTGGGCGTCGTCTTGGCGCTGTTTGCCGAGATCGGGCTCGCCGAAGGCGTTTCGATCGAGAGGATATCGAAGCCGCTGCACCGTTCCGTGCTCCAGATCCTGCGGTCGGCGGAATCAGCGGTGAGACGGCTCATCGTCGCCGCGGCGCGTGACATCGTGCTCGAGCATAAGCCCCGGCGTCCGGCTTCAGGGAAGCCAAAGATGTCCAGCGCAGACAAGACCAAGGCCGAAGCTGAAGCCAAGCCTGAGCGCAAGCGCCGGCCCTTGTTCAACCTCTTCGACGCGCTTAGGTGCCAGGGCCGGCGGTTCAGGAAGAAGAAGCGCCATGGCCCCGAGCCCCGCATCACCGTCATTGATTACGATCCCCGCATCCCTGAATTCCTCAGGGCTCACTTCATGACCCCCGCACCCGCTGCACCCGTTGTCGAGGCGAAAGTCGATGACGGCATGGTCAGTGCCAGGCACCTGGTCCGCCGGCTCCTCGCCGTTCTGGACGCGGTTCAGGACATCCCGCGCCACGCCATGCGGCTTGCCCGCTGGGACGCCAAACCCTTCGACGAGCGCCGGCCTGAGCGCTCCGGCCCGTTGCGCTCCGGTCGTCCACCAGGATACCGCCAGCGGAACATCCACGAGGTCGACCAGATCCTCAAGGACT
>JAXMCQ010000025.1:0-86506 GCA_046349315.1 Hyphomicrobiales bacterium
AAGAAATCGCAGCCGCATTCTCCAACCCATGCTCAACAATCAGGTGGCCTGCAACCGAATTCACCCCGAACGTGCCCTGAACCTCATAGCTGGGCACCCAGTCAAGTTCCTGCGCAAAGCTCCTCATCGCCATCGCTCTTTGGTCCGGCGTAGTCGAGACATCAGCAATACGAATTAGGTCGCTGTAGGATGTTTGCACGGTGTAAGGGGCACTTCGTTTGGGAACAAAAAAGAAGAATCACTGGAATTTAGCGCGATACACGCGAACAAACGAGAGGCCCCGGGACGGCCACAACGTAAGATAGATTCGAGCCCGAATGAGGCTTCGGGATCGGCGGGGCTCTGAATGGCCGGCGATATCCGCTACTCATTCGCCCGCTGATTCCTTAAAATCGCATCCGGGAATCACAATCGCATCACATGAAGCAAGCCGACTTCTTCGAAACAGACCATCAGCCAGACCTTCTGGGCGAAGACGCGCCGCCGAGAACCTATAGCGCCGAGCCGGACAAGGTGCGCGCCAAGCTGCATCGCATCATCGCCGAGGCCCGTGCCGCTTCGACCGTGCCCTGGGATGCTCAGCGCCTCAGACACTACCTGACCGTCGTGCCGCAAATGAGCCTGTGGCTGCCCGAGGACGAGGCCACGCAGCTTCGGCTTGAATTTGAATTGGAAATCAAGCGGCTCGAGGCTGCCTGAACGCCGCCGCGCCGGCGAAGCCGAGAACCGAAGCGGCAGTCGTTCAACTTTTCGTCAATTGCGCCCCTAAATTATCTATACTGCGTAGATCAGTTGCACGAACTCTGCGCGCAGCTATACTGCCACCTTAGGTTATTGGACCACTTGGGATAGCTAAGTGGAAAAACGTTGGCATCGACAGGGGGCGGCGGCCGGTCGAGCGGCGCCAGGTTGGCGTAATTTCCCGCTGCGCATTCTTATTGTCGTCACGCTGGCCGCAGCAATTCTCCCAAGCATCTCGCTTGCGCAAGATACTGATTACGGGTCCGAGGAAACCGGCGCCGGCACAGGCACGGATACCGGAACCACGCCAACCACGACGCCGACGACCACCACCACGACGACGACAAAACCGCCCAAATGCCTGATGGTCGTCGTCGATGTGAGCGCCAGCACCTGCACCTCCAAGTGCCAGGCTTTCAAGAAATGCGACGGCGTGATCAAGGGATCTCCCAGCTGCGTTTCCGGCCCTTGCTGAGCCTCCCCAGCCCATGACCGAGCCAGTTGCAGCAAACGAGGCGCCCGCCACCCCGCCTGTGCCGCCATCGACGCCTCCTCCGCCGCGCAATCGATCGACGGCGACCTCCATTTTCAAAAGCCGCAGCCTGCGCAATTTGTGGCGAACGATCCCCATGTGGGCAAAAGCGATCGCCGCTGCCGTGACGATCTTCGTCATCGCCTGGGCAACCGGCTTCTGGGACACCACCAAGATCGTCTCGACCCGCCTGTGGTGGATGCTCTCCCCGCCGGCCTCGGCGATCTATGTCGAAAGCCCCGAAGTCTATACGCGCGAGCGCCTGATCAACGAGAGATCAACCGAAGAGGCGTGGCTGAACGATCAGCTCAAGCTTGTCGACCGCTATGTGTCGCGCGCCAATGTCATCAACAAGCTGACCGACAGCACGAACATCACCGCCGGCCCGGCTGAGGCGAAGGAAGCCGGCGAAGGCGACCAGGCCGAACCCCCGGCGCCCACGGCAGGCACAGCGTCATCGGAAGAGGCATCATCCGCAAATACCGTCCATTCGCTGACGTTCGATCAGAACTTCAAACTGCTCAGCGCCTATCGCAACTTGATCCGCCAGCGGATGATCGAGAATCGCCTGGACGACAGGCACGATCTCGAGGGCAATTCGCTCTATATCCTGAAATTCGATTCAACGGTCCTGGGCGTTCCGTCCCTCAATGAGCGGGCGGTCATTCAGGTTCGCATCCTTCCGCCGACGGAACTGACGCGTCTCACCGCAAGGGATGCCGAGACCATCCTCGGCGCGGTCAATTCTCATCCGGAAATCCTGAGCTATACGCAGGCGAACTACAATAATTGGAAGGAATCGCTGGCCACCCGCATGAATACGATTCTCAGTATGAGCTTGCGGGACTTCAAGACAACCGACTTTGCCCAGTATCCGGGACGAACCCGTATGCTAGACAGACTAAGCCATTCGCTGCCCCCGGAGGTGCTGGAGGGCGTCGACCTGGAAGCCGTGCTGGGGGACGTCGCCAGAGGCACGAAGCCCGCCATCGCCGATGATAAACTCACTCGGATCTTGACGGAGCTGATAACCTATTTCGCGACGGCAGCCGTCTCCAGCGTAACGACCGACGACACGCTCGATATCGACATCGAAGTGAGCTCATCGCAGAAAAGCCTGGTGATCACCACGCCCTTGTCGCGCGACTATTTCCGCATCACCCTTCAATACAACCTGGGAACGCTCGACTCCCTGATCGACATCGCGCCCCTCACGTCCAATGCGTTCATCACCGACGACAAATGCAATTGGGAGCAAAAGCGGGAAGCCGACTTCCCTGATTATTTCCAGCAGTCCTTTGGCGAGGCGGTCTTGTGGCAGCACTATCGGCTGCAGATACCGGGAGATACCGAATCTCGCGCAGCCGTCGTTGCGGCGGCGCTCAAGCAAATGCCCGCGAATGGTGTCACGTCGAGCATATTGCAATTGACGCCGACGCCGGACATGTTTCCCGGATGCAGAATCGCCATGGGAATAACCTACGAATCGGGGTTGATCAATTTCGCGCGCAAGATCGGTCGGTTCAATACTTACAGCTATTCGGTTCTGCCACGCGAAAGCCCGATCAGCGTCTATAACGAGATCGCGCTGACGACCAAGGCGGCGGCGAGCATCGAGAATGCCCGCGTTGGCAGGACGCAGGAGACGGAAAGTTCGAATTGGGAATTGCGCCCGGTGCTCTCGACCTTTGGAGACACCGTTCGCATCGAGGATACGCCGGGCCAGCCAAGCGAACCTGATGACGCCGTCGCGCCCGAGACGGAACCCGTGGTCGGATGGGTGATCGATCTCTCTGCACAAGCGACGGATAACCGGCGAATGATGTCGCCGATGACGGTCAACGAATCCGTCGTCGCGATCGTTTCCGTCCCGGCCTGGTGGCCGGAACTGGTTGTGAAGATCGATCGCGGCTGGCTCAATTCCGACAGCTTCCGGGACCAGTCGCTTCATGACGAAAGGCCCGTCACCTATTCGGTCAAGCTTCCCAACCGGCCGGAAATGCTCGACACCCTGCTCTTCGGCAGCGAGGGCCGGCAGCCCGTCATCGTGGGAGTCGACACAAGCGCCGCAAGCGCGAAAAACGGCTGCGAGGAGTTATCGGTATTGGTGACCGGCTCAAGGCTCTGGCGCAATACGGCGGTGACCATCGGCAGCGCCAAAGCCGACGAGATCGAAGTACTGCCGAATATGGAAGGCATTATCGCCAAATTTCGGACAAGCAACGTGCCGCCGCTGAACGGCGAAACGGCGCCGCCCCATCCCGGCCCGATTACCATCAAGGGAAAATTACGGGTCTGGACAAGCGACGGAATGTCGGAAAACCAACAGCCCGTCGAACTCACGACCGCAGCCGGTTGTTAGCGATCGAACCTACGGAACGACCTGGCCCGGCGTGTTGCCGCAGAAGCAGGTGGCGCCGACCGGCGCTGGCGGAATAGGACAGATGCCAAATTGCGTCTGACAGCGAAATCCGAGCGCTTGCGCCAATTGCTGCTTGTCGCGCCCGCCTTTGGTTTCGGCAGTCGCAAATTGAGATGCGATCACGAGGATAAGGGCGAATTTCAGCATCGCGTACCTATCGAAGCATCTGCGCCGTCGGGATGAGGATAACGCGACTCTCCGCGAAAGTACAGGCAAGCAAACTTTAGGTTAATTCGCGTCGCCAGCGCTGCTCCGCGCCACGCCGATGGAAACCGTGTGAAGCGTGCATGGCGCATCGTAAGGGTTGCGCCAGCGATGCCGCGTGCCGTTCTGGATGACGACATCGCCGGGATTGAGGTCCTTACTGGCGCCGCCCGCAAGTTCGATCACGATCCGGCCTGAAAGGATCGTCACGATATCGACCGTATCGGTGCGATGCGTGAAGGAGCCATCATCCGACATGGCTTCGAGCAGGCCTGGCAGCTTGGCATTCACTTCAGCGATGAGCGGGGCCATGGCTTCAGGCTTCGCCGGCGGCGATTTGGGGTCAGGCGGCAAGGTGATGATATAGACCGCCGCGCCGCCTGGTTCGGGAAAGTAATTGTGCGTGTCGTTCTCGCGGCCATCGGTCGGCAGCGCCAGATGATTATTGCCATAGACGCGCGCGATCTCAGCACCCGGCATCAAGCCGACATGGATGTCATCAACCGTCTCGTCGATGGTGAAGACGGCCTTGCCGCCGACTTCACCAGTTACGACGCGCCGTGTCGGCATAAGAACTCTCGCCTGGATAAACTGGCTTCCCGAAAACCCTCATGGTGAGGAGCTTCGCCAAAGGCGAAGCCTCGAACCATGGGCAACAAGCGAAGTCCGCATCACACCCTTCGAGGCATCGCTGCGCGATGCGCCTCAGGGTGAGGTCAAACCAACGGCATCGAAACGCCTAATTATCCAAGAAGCTCCGGAGCTTCCGCGAGCGGCTGGGATGCTTGAGCTTGCGCAAGGCCTTCGCCTCGATCTGGCGGATGCGTTCGCGGGTCACCGAGAACTGCTGGCCGACTTCTTCGAGCGTGTGATCGGTGTTCATGCCGATGCCGAAGCGCATGCGTAATACGCGCTCCTCGCGCGGCGTCAGCGAAGCGAGCACCCGCGTCGTGGTCTCGCGCAAATTCGCCTGAATCGCCGCATCGATGGGGAGGATCGCGTTCTTGTCCTCGATGAAATCGCCGAGATGCGAATCCTCTTCATCGCCGACCGGCGTTTCGAGCGAGATCGGCTCCTTGGCGATCTTCATGACCTTGCGCACTTTTTCGAGCGGCATGGAGAGCTTCTCGGCCAGTTCTTCCGGCGTCGGCTCGCGGCCGATCTCGTGCATCATCTGGCGCGACGAGCGCACGATTTTGTTGATCGTCTCGATCATGTGCACCGGAATGCGGATGGTGCGCGCCTGATCGGCGATCGAGCGCGTGATTGCCTGCCTGATCCACCATGTCGCGTAGGTCGAGAACTTGTAGCCGCGGCGATATTCGAACTTATCGACCGCTTTCATCAGGCCGATATTGCCTTCCTGGATGAGATCCAGGAACTGCAGGCCGCGATTGGTGTATTTTTTGGCGATCGAAATCACGAGGCGCAGGTTGGCCTCGACCATTTCCTTCTTGGCTTGCCTTGCTTCGCGCTCGCCCTTCTGCACCATGGCGACGATGCGGCGATATTCGGGGATCTGAAGACCGGTGAGCGAAGCGAGTTCGTGGATCTCGTCGCGGATCACCTTGATCGAATCGCGCTCGTCATTGGCGAATTTCTTCCAACCATGCTTGGCAAGGCGCGACACGCGACGCAGCCATTCCTGGTTCAGTTCTTCGCCCTGATATTCCTTCAGGAACACATCGCGCGGAATCTTGTAGGTTTCGGCCAGGCGCATCAGCCGGCCTTCAAGCGAATTGAGCCGCTTGTTGATGTCGTAGAGCTGCTCGACCAGCGCCTCGATTCGCGCATTGTTGAGCGACAGCGACTTCACGTCGGTAATGATCTCGTCGCGCAGCTTCTTGTAACGCCGCTCCTGCGAGGGCGACAGCGCGGTCTTGTCGCCGACTTCCTGGTCCTGCAGCTTGCGCAGCGACTTGTAGGTCTTGGCGATACGGTCGAAGGTCTCGAGCACTTTCGGCTTGAGCTCAGCTTCCATCGCCGAGAGCGAAACGCCCGGATCATCGCCCTCGTCGTCATCCTCTTCCTCGACCTGCGGCTTGTCGAAATCCTCAGGAGAGAGAACGTCGCCATACTCGTCGTCGCCGGGACGGCGCATCGGCGGCCGGCGCTCTTCGCGGCGCGGCTCGATCTTGCGCGATTCAGGCTTCTTCGGTTCGGTCAACACCGACATCGGCGGCGCCGAAGCAGCAGACTTCGCCTCGGGCCCGGCATAAGTGGCCTCGAGATCGATAATGTCGCGCAGCAGAATTTTGGCTTCGTTCAGTTCGTCGCGCCAGATAATGATCGCCTGGAAGGTCAATGGGCTTTCGCACAAGCCCTGGATCATCGCCTCGCGGCCGGCCTCGATGCGCTTGGCAATGGCGATTTCGCCTTCGCGCGACAGAAGCTCGACCTGGCCCATTTCGCGTAAGTACATGCGCACCGGATCATCGGTGCGATCCGACGGCGCCTTCTCGGCCTCGACCTTGATGACGGCGGTCTCGGTGCTCTCGACCACTTCCTCGGTCTTGGCGACGGTCTCGGTTTCCTCTTCGCTTTCGACCACCGTGATGCCCATATCGGCGAGCATCGCGTAGATGTCCTCGATCTGGTCGGAGGTGACTTCCTCCGACGGCATGACGGCATTGAGTTCGTCGAGCGTCACATAGCCGCGCGCCTTTGCCTGCTTGATCAGCCGCTTGACGGCGGCATCGGTAAGATCAAGGACGGGCGAATCCTGGCCGTCTGCCGGGGTCTCGGGCGCATCCTGCTCTTCGGCGGCGTCCTGGGCCTGCGGTTCTTCCGACTGCGGTTCGCGCAACTGGGCTCGTGCCATTAACTCGTTCCTTTGCCTTCTCGCGGCGGCCGCTTCACCCCTGCTCGATCGGGCGAATCGGCGGTCATCCGTGCCGCAGCTAACCTGCGGGCGCTTAACTCGCCCTTAATCATAAAACCTGCCGCTCAGGAAACCGGATCGACAGCCCGCCCCGATGCCGCGCCAAAACCCTCGATCTGGGCTTCCGCACCCGCATGGGCTTGGAGCTGTTCGCGGATTTCATTGAGCCGGGCTAGGTTCTCCTCGCTTGGATCGTCCGCCCACGCGGATTCAGCCGCCTTGAGCTCGCGTTCCAGAGTGACGCATTTCCTGTGCAGGGCGATGATCTGTCGCAGTCCTGTCCGGGCGTCCGCAGACGCTGCACCGGTCCCAAGGAACCACTCATTCAGACGCATAGCCTGGTTTTCGAGGCGGTCCAACATGGACTCATGTCCCCGTTCACGCAAATGGCCCCGCAAGGCTGACCCGTCAAGGCCCGCCTGCAAGGCGGCGATATCTAGAATTTCCCGCCTAAGCGAGTCAAGCGCGCGGGAAGCGAACTCGGCCGTGGCAAAATCCTCGAAAAACTCGTCCAAAAGCTCGGGATGATTGATGACACCATGGATAAGAAGTCTTTCCCGCCGCTCGTGATCGGCCTTCCGCCCTTGGCCGGGTTGAGCCAGGGCAGAGCCCCGGAGCGCTTCGCCCGGGCGTGCGATGAAATCATGTGGCAAAGGTCGGCTGCCCAGCTTGCGGCGAGCTTGGGTGACGGGCCGGGAAATCGCCCTCCCCGGCCGCGCTCCCGGCACGAAGCTGCGGACCTGCGCCCCGGCCGGGGCCAATTGCTGGGCAAGCCGGCGCTTGAAGTCCTCCGCATAATATTTCCGCACAGTCTCATCGCCGATCTGCGCGATGAGCGAAGACAAACGCGTTTCGAGCAAGGCGCGGCCGTCTGGCGTATCGATCCGCCCTTGCGCGAATTCGCGGGACCACAGAAGGTCGGCCATTGGCCGCGATCGCGCGACAGCATCGCGCAAGGCATCCGCGCCTTCGCTCTTGAGAAGGTCATCGGGATCCTGGCCTTCCGGCAGGAGCACGAAGGCGAGCGAATGACCCGGAGTCAGCATGGGGAGTGCAAGATCGATCGCCCGGTGCGCGGCCTTGATCCCGGCCTCATCGCCATCGAAACAGAGCAAGGGCTCGGGCGCGGTTCGCCATAGCAGGCCAAGCTGATCGGCGGTGAGCGCGGTGCCAAGCGGCGCCACGCTGTAGCGAAGACCGGCGCGATGCATGGCAATCACGTCCATATAGCCTTCGACCGCGATGATTTGACCGGCCTCGTGTGCAGGCCCTCGCGCCTTGTCCATATTGTAGAGCATGCGGCCCTTCTGGAAGAGCGGCGTCTCCGGCGAGTTCAGATATTTGGCGAGTGCTTCCTTGGAAAGCGCCCGGCCGCCAAAGGCGACGACGCGCCCACGCCCGTCGCGGATGGGAAAGATGATGCGGTCGCGGAAGCGGTCATAGGCGACCGGAATGTCGTCGCCGGTGATGACGAGGCCGGCGTCGACCATCTGCTCGAGCGTTACGTTCTTGGCGGCAAGATGGCTGCGCAAGGCCGACTTGTCGTCGGGCGCATAGCCGATGCGGAATTCGCGCTGCACCGCACCCGGCAACCCGCGATCGGAAAGATAGCCACGTGCCTTGGCACCGCGCGCCGCCTGCAATTCAGCCTCGAAGAAGGCGGTCGCCATTTCCATCACGTCATAGAGCGACGCCCGCTGCTTCTCGCGTGCTGCGTCTTCGGGCGTCGAAACGGGCATCGGCAGTCCGGCCTCGGCCGCCAGGCGCTCGACCGCTTCCGGGAAGCTCAATCCATCCTTCTCGACGAGGAAGGTGAAGATGTCGCCCGACGCTTTGCAGCCGAAGCAATGGTAACGGCCCTTGCGATCCTCGACATGGAAGGACGGCGTCTTCTCATTGTGAAAGGGGCAGCAACCCCACAGATCCCCGCGCCCCGGATTGGACTTGCGGCGATCCCAGGCGACGCGGCGGCCGACCACGGACGAGATCGACACGCGCGCGCGAATCTCATCTAAGAAAGTCGGCGAAAATTTCATTTGCAGCAGCCCCCTCACCATTCTCGGGGCAAAACCGTCTCCCACCGAATCAGATCAAACGCAACCAACAAGAACATCTACAACATATTTCAGAACATTTCAAGAACTGGCTACTTCTGTGAGGCCCCTCGCCATTTCTCTTGGACAAAAAAAGAACGAGCGTCCCGATCGGGACGCCCGCCTCTAAAGATGACGCGATCTTATTGACCAGCCGTCTTCATCATCATGGGCTTCTTCAAGATTTCCCACGTGACATTGTCGCCATGCTGCTGGGTATAGAACACCCGCCAGCCACCCTCGAACGGCGTCGGCACCTTGGTGCCGAGCAGACCCTCGATGCTGGCATCGCCGTCGGAGACGTGAATGCCGGTGATCTCGTTGTCGCCTTCATTCTGGTAGTCGGTATCTTCCAGTCCGCTCAGACCTGCGTCGATGGTCGCGGAGGGATCGCGGCCTTCGGCGAGGAAGCGCACCGGCGTGGCGTCGGGCTTGGAGTAATCGGCGGTGAGGTCGATCACATAGCCTGAATCGAGAGCGTTGCGCTGGCCATGCAGCTTGTCGCCGGCGTCTTCGACGAACAATCCTTCGTCGCCAGACCAGAACGCCATGTTGTCGAGCCCGGTGATTTCCGGCGAACCGCGAAACACCATGGTGATCTCGCCCTCGGAAGCCGCGGGCGCCGCCTGCTTGAGTTTCAGCACCGCACCGAAACCGCCATATTCGGCACCGGCTTCCGTCTTGGCGTTGGTGTCGCCCGTCTCGGTAAAGACGAACTCGGTGAAGTTCGAACCGGGCCGGAATAAGCCGTTCTCGGGACGCTTCAATGGCGTGGCACCCTTCGCCTTGGCGACGGCATTAGCCGGGAACGGTTTGATGCCGTCCGTGTCGGTATCGTGCACCAACACCCACTTGGTCTTGAGTGTCGTGCCGTAAGTGTGAAGATCCTTCATGCCTTGTGACAGGATGTCGGCATCGGCCTCGCCGTCATGGAAGGTGATCGGCTGACCGGTCGAGTCCATGATCTGGAGAGCCTCAAGCTTGCCGCCTTTGCTGAGGTCCGTCGCATCCTTCGGCGTGAGCCGATAGACGAAGCTGTTGGGCTGCTTGGCGTTCTTGTTGACGGTACCCTTCTTATCGTCTTCGTCCTCGACAAGCCAGATGGCGCCATTGGAATCGACCTGCACCCCTTCATAGGAGCCATTACCGGAAACGCCAGTGAGGTTGTCGACCGTGGAGGGGAAATCGACGGTCGCCTGCCAGAGACCACCCTTGTCGCCCTCTTCGCTGGTCAGCAGCAGGCGCTTGGCGAAGGGATTCCAAGCACTTCCGTCGATGAACGGCACCGGCCAGCCGTCGCTGACATCATCGGCCATGAGCGTCACGCGATGCGCCGCATCGGCATCGAGGTTGATCCGGGTCAGCGCGCCTTGCGGCTTTCCGTCCTCGGCATTGGCGCCATATTCATGGCCCTGGAATAGAAAGTGCGTGCCGTAATTGTAATTCGCGTCAGGGCCATGTTGGCCTTCCAGCACCAGATAGGTGTTCTTGTCGGGCTCGGTCTTTGTCGCTTCGACCTTGTTGTCCTTGGCCTGAATGGAATTGGCGGCCGGCAGCATCGGGCCGTCGGAGGCATAGCCATAATGGGTCAGGATTGAGGTCGGGTTTTCCAGCGGCATTGCGCCTTGAGCGGCGATGATCTCGATCAGTTCGGGGGAAAGGGCACTTGGCATCACGGCGCCCTCTATCCTGGGCATGCCGTTGGGCACCGGGCTTAGCTTGACGCCCTGGGCGAGGACTGAACTTGGAATGAGCGCGGTCGCGGCGCCTAATACGATGAGGAATGAGCGTGGGGTCATGTCTGTTGTCCTGAATGACTCTAAACAAGGAGACAGTTAGTCCGCCTCTGTGACGATCGCGTTGCAATGTGGGCTGCCATCGTCATGCGTTTTCAACACTGGGCCATCATACGCCCGCACTGCCTAAATTGCAGGTTATTCGATAGGCTCGGCGACCTCGCATGCCAGCCAATCCCAAATCCAGGCCAGTTTGGCTCCTCGCCGCGCCCGTTATCTTCCTCGTCCTTTGGTCAGGCGGATTCAGCATCGCCAAATTCGGCGTCGCGCATGCCGAGCCCTTGACCTTTCTGGCATTGCGCTATGCGATCGTCATCGCCGTCTTGCTTCCCGTTTATGCGGTGCTGAGACCGCCGCTGCCGCCGACGCCCGCTGCCTGGATGCATGTCGCGGTCGTCGGCTTCCTGATCCAGACTGTCTATTTCGGGCTCTGCTATGTAGCCTTCAAAGCCGGTGTTTCCGCAGGCGGTGTCGCGATCATCGTTTGCTTGCAGCCGATCCTTGTCGGGCTGATTGCGCCGCATTTTGCCGGCGAACGCGTTGGCTTGCGGCGCTGGATCGGGCTGATACTCGGGCTCGGCGGCGCCGCAACAGTGATCATCGCGCGCTCCACTATCGCTGCGGAATCGGTCTTCGGCATCATCTGTGCCATCGGCGCGCTGGCCGGCATCACCGGCGGCACCTTGTGGGAGAAGCGCTTCGGTACTTCGCTTCACCCTGTCGTCTCAAACCTCATTCAGTTTGCCGCTGGTCTGGTAACGACCCTTCCGTTTGCGCTGGCGCTCGAAACTTTGAAGATCGACTGGACCTGGGATTTCATCGCTGCCCTGGCCTATCTCGTCATTGGCAATTCGCTCATCGCGATGACGCTTCTGATCGCCATGATCCGCGCCGGCGAAGTGTCGCGCGTCTCCGCCCTCTTCTATCTGGTGCCGCCGCTGAGCGCTTTGATGGCCTGGCCGTTGCTCGGCGAGCACATGCCGCCGTTCGCGTGGGCTGGCATGGCGCTGGCGGCATTGGGTGTGTGGATTGCGAGCCGCATGCGGGCATGAGATAGTAGTCCATCATCCCAAAAACAGGAGAGTCCTATGAAAGCAGTTTACACCGCGCATGGCAGCGCCACTGGCGGTCGCGAAGGCCAGGGCCGCACCGATGATGGCAAGGTCGACGTCAAATTGACATTGCCGAAGGAAATGGGCGGCAACGGCGCCGGAACCAATCCAGAGCAGCTTTTCTCGGTGGGCTATTCGGCTTGCTATCTAGGCGCGCTTAAGCATGTCGCCGGCAAGGAGAAGGTGAAGATTTCCGACGATGCCAAGGTCTCCGCCAATGTCGGCATTGGCGAGCGCGACGACAAGCAGGGCTTCGGTTTAGTCGTCGCTCTCGAAGTGAGCCTGCCGGGTGTCGACAAGGCGAAAGCCGAGGATCTCGTCAAGAAGGCGCATGTCGTGTGCCCGTACAGCCACTCGATCAAGGGCAATGTCGAGGTAACGACGAAGGTTGTGTAACGGCTTACGTCCTCGCCCGTGAAACGGGAGAGGACAGGGGCCCAATGCGAAGCAATGGGAAAGGTGAGGGCGCGGTCATCTACGGCCCCCTCATCTACCCCAAACCGCTTCGCGCTTTGGGTCCTCTTCTTCTCCCGCAGGCGGGAGAAGACAATTTCACCCGCCCAACTGGCTCTTCACCGCGCCGCCGGCCTTGGCCATGTCCATTTGGCCGGCATATTTTGCCTTCAACGCCGCCATCACCTTGCCCATGTCCTTGACCGACTGGGCGCCGGTTTCCTTGATGATCGCTGCGATCACCGAAGTCACCTCGGCTTCGGAAAGCTGCTTCGGCATGAAGCTCTGGATGATGTCGATCTCATCGCTCTCTTGTTTGGCAAGCTCCGGCCGCCCGCCCTGCTGATAGATCGCAACGCTTTCCTGGCGCTGCTTCACCATCTTTGCGAGCACCTCGACGATCTGCGCATCGCTCACGCCCGAATCGGGGCCGGCGGTACGATTCTGGATATCGCGGTCCTTGATCGCCGCGCCGACGAGCCGGAGCGTCGAGACCTTGAGCTTCTCGCCGGCCTTCATCGCCGTCTTCAGCTCGTCAGATATTTTTGCACGCAATCCTTCGCTCATGGTCTCAATACCTTGTCGGAAAGTGGGATGAAGTCGTCCAAATAGTCCTTGGAGGGCCCATGCGCAACCTTGACGCCCATCCCCGCGGCCCATATGTGTCCGCGTCAAGGAGTCCCCTATGCCCAAGACGAAAGCACCGGCCCCGGCCGCCCGGTCCCGTGCCGCAAAGCCTCACGCCCCGAAAGCCTTTTCCGATTGGGACGTTCCGCGCACCACCGGCCTGCTCGTGCTCGCCGACGGCATGGTGATCGAGGGCCAGGGCTTCGGCGCCGAGGGCGAAGCGGTGGGCGAAGTCTGCTTCAATACGGCGATGACCGGCTACCAGGAAATCCTCACCGATCCTTCCTATGCCGGCCAGATCATCACCTTCACTTTCCCGCATATCGGCAATGTCGGCACCAACGAGGATGACATCGAAACCGTCAACCTCGCCGCCGCCTCAGGCGTGCGCGGCTGCATCGTCCGGGCGCCGGTCACCGAGCCCGCCAATTACCGCTCGCATCGCCGTCTCGATCAGTGGCTGAAAGCCCGCAACATCATCGGCCTCGCCGGCATCGATACTCGCGCGCTCACAAACCTCATCCGCGACAAGGGCATGCCGAATGGCGTCATCGCCCACAACGCGAAGGGCAAGTTTGATCTTGCGAAGCTAAAGGCGATGGCGCGCGACTGGCCAGGCCTCCTCGGCATGGACCTCGCCAAGGACGTGTCGCTCACCCAACGCATGGGCTGGGATGAAAAGACTTGGGATTGGGCGGAAGGCTATCAGCGCCAGGCGAAGCCCGCCTGGAAGGTCGTTGCCATCGATTACGGCTTGAAGCGCAATATCCTGCGCTGCCTTTCGAGTGCCGGTTGCGACGTCACTGTACTGCCGGCGACCGCAAGCGCCGAGGACGTTCTCGCACTCAAACCCGATGGCGTGTTCCTGTCGAATGGCCCCGGCGATCCGGCGGCAACAGGCGAGTATGCGGTGCCCCAGATCAAGCGCCTGGTCGACTCCGGCACGCCGGTCTTCGGCATTTGCCTGGGCCATCAGATGCTGGCGCTGGCGCTCGGTGCCAGGACGCTCAAGATGCACCAGGGCCATCACGGCGCCAATCATCCGGTGAAGGATTTCACCACTGGCAAGGTCGAGATCGTTTCGATGAATCACGGCTTCGCGGTCGATCGCGGAAGCCTGCCGAAAGGCGTGGTCGAAACCCACGTCTCGCTCTTCGATGGATCGAATTGCGGCCTGGCGCTCGAAGGCCGGCCGGTCTTCTCAGTGCAATATCACCCGGAGGCCTCGCCCGGCCCGATGGACAGCCACTATCTCTTCGCCCGCTTTGTCGAGACGATGGAGACGACGAAGAAAAAGGCGAAGCCCGCGCGATAAGCCTTTCGACCACCGTCATAAAACCGTTACACAGGCTCCATAGGCCGCGGTGATTGTGCTCGCCGAGACCGCCGGTTCAACGACCGAAAGCTTCAATCCCACGCCAAGGCTCGACTCCGCCGTGCCGGGCTTCATCGGCGCCTATCTGTTCGGCGACGGAGGCAAGGCGTCTTCCCTCCACGACATTGAACTCGCTGAGGCCTTTGCCGCGGGAAAGGGCTGGATCTGGCTGCATCTCAATCTTGCCGATCGCCGCTGCCCGCGCTGGCTCGCGCAGGTAGCCGGCATTGCTCCGGCGCTCGCTGTCGATTTCAGCGAGCCTTCGCTACGCCAGCTCGTGGTGAGCAAGGACGGCTTGCTTCTCGGCTTCCTCGCGGACTTCCGCCGCGAATTCGATACTGATCCTTCGGAACCGGCCTCGCTAAGCTTCATCCTCGGACACCGCTTCATCATCACCGGCCGCAATCGCGCCGTGCAGTCGGCAGAGCAATTGCGTCGCCTCATCGCCCGCGGCGCGACCTTTGCATCGCCCGCCGATTTTCTTGTCGCGCTCGTCTCGCAATTTGCCGACAAGCTCGACCAGACGATGCATGAGCTCCTCGATGAGATGGAAATCATCGAGGATCACATTCTTGACGAACGCCACCGCGGCGAGCGCCGCCGGCTCATGCTATTGCGCCGCAAGGCCGCGATGCTGCACCGGCATATGCGCGCCATGCGCCGTGCGCTCCTGCTTGCCGACCGCACCATCCCCGATTTCCCGGAAGGCTTCCACGGCCTGACATCGCGGCTTCACAATCTTGATCAGGATTTCGAGATGCTTGAATCGCGCGCTCGCTTCTTCCATGACGAGATCGACGCCAAGCTCACCGCCGAAACCAACCGGCAGCTCTATGCGCTCTCGGCACTGACCGCCGCCTTCCTGCCACCAGCTCTTGTTGCGGGTCTCTTCGGCATGAACTTCACTTGGCTGCCCTGGGCCGACTTGCCTTATGGCTTTTGGATCGGCTTTGGCCTTTGCATCTTGTCATCCCTTGGCGTGTTGATCGCGGTGAAAATCATCGGCCGAAACTGATCGTCAGGCTGTCGCGAGCTTCGGCCGCGTCTTGTGCCAGTCGGTTGCCTGTTCATAGGCATGTGAGGCGCGCAATACCGTCACATCGTCGAACATGCGCCCGACGATATGCAATCCTGCCGGCAAACCCGCCTTGGTGAAGCCGCAAGGCACGCTTGCCGCCGGCTGCTGCGTGAGATTGAAGGGGTAGCTGTAAGGCGTCCAATTCACCCATTTGCCGGTGCCGTCATCGATGGGCGACAGCTTGCCCACTTCGAAGGCTGGTATCGGCAAGGTCGGCGTGACAAGCAAATCATACTTCTCCATGAACTGGCGCATCTGCGAGCCGAGCAGGCCGCGCAACCGCTGCGCTTCGAGATAATCATCGATCGTCATCGATTTCGACTGCTCGACAACATCATTGAGGCCCGGATCGAGCAGAGAACGCTTGGCTTTCGGCAATTTATTGAGAAGCAATCGCGCGCCCGACCACCACAGCGTGCGGAAGATGGTTGGGCCCGGATCCTCGAAGCCCGGATCGACGCGCTCGATTTTGGCGCCGAGATCGGCGAGGACCGAAACCGCCTTGTCGACGGCGGCAGCGATCTCGGGATCGACGTCGACATAGCCGAGCGTCGGGCTATAGGCGATCCTGAGCCCCTTCACGCCCTTGCCGAGCTTCTTCACATAGTCAGTGCCGTCCGGCGGCAACGCATACCAATCGCGCGCATCGAACTGCGTGATGGCATTCATCATCAGGGCCGCGTCCTCGACCGTGCGCGTCATCGGCCCCACATGCGCCACCGTTCCGAAAGGCGACAAGGGATAGGCCGGCACGCGGCCGAAGGACGGCTTGTGACCGAATATGCCGGCGAAACCCGCAGGGATACGGATCGAGCCGCCGCCATCGGTACCGAGCGTCAAGGGCGCGTAGCCCGCAGCGGCACCGGCCGACGAGCCGCCGGAAGATCCGCCCGGTGTCTTCGTTACATCCCACGGATTGCGCGTGATGCCGGTCAAGGGCGAGTCAGTCACGCCCTTCCAGCCGAATTCGGGCGTTGTGCTGAGGCCGAGAAACACCGCACCCGCCTCGCGCAAGCGCGCCACCGAAGGTGCGTCCTGGTTCCAGTTCTGATTGCGGTCGATCGTCTTCGAGCCGCGCAAGGTGGGCCAGCCCTTCACCAGCAGCAGGTCCTTGATGAGCACCGGCACACCGTCGAGTGGGCCGAGCGCCTTGCCCTTGGCCCAACGCTTCTCGCTTGCCTTCGCCTGCTTGAGCGCCGCCGCTTCATCGACGAGGCACATCGCATTGAGTTTGGGTTCGAGCTTGGCGATCTGTTTGAGACAGGCCTTCATGACATCGACAGGCGAGAACTTCTTCTTGCGATAGCCCTTGCCGAGTTGCGCGGCACTCAGCCAGTTGAGTTCGTCTGCCATGCTGTCTCCCCCGAGATACTATTTTGCGGCTTCGGTAACGCTCGACAGCCGCCGGTTCATTTCCGAACGCTCATGCGCAAGCCTGTCGATCTCGGCGATGAGCACCGGATTGCGTCGTACGAAAATCTGGAAGTCACGTGCGCTCATGACGAGAAACTGGCAATAGTCGATCGCCGTCACGTCGGCGGAACGCCGCGCGCCCGTGAGCAAGGCCATTTCGCCGATGAATTCGCCGGGGCCGAGCTTGATCTTGTGATCATTGACCGACACTTCGACGCTGCCCGACGATATGAAGTAAATGCCGTCGGCGCGATCGCCCTTGCGGATAATCCTTGTGCCGGGCGCGGCACTGCGCGGCCGGAACAGCAGCAGGAATTCCTCGCGCTTGTCGGGCTCGATCGCGGCAAAGATCGGGAACCGGTCGAGAAGTTCCTTCTCTTCCAGAGCGCGCTGCTGCTGGCGCGCCTCGTTGCGCTTGCGCAAGACATCCAGGCGCGAGGTCAGCCTTTCCAGCTTCTCCTGCCCATACTCCTTCATCCACTGCGGAAGCTTAAGAGAATGGGAGAAACGCGAACACGCCCACTCCGCAAAACCGAGGGCGGCGGGATTGATCGTGATCGACAATAGGGCGCCGGCAAGAATGAGATCGCTGACATGCTTCTCGAACAGTCCGAGCGACATCGCCAGCGCGGCAAGAATGAAGGAAAACTCCCCGATCTGGGAGAGGCTCGCCGAAACTCTGACCGCCGTCGCGAAGGGAAAGCGCAGGAGCAATACGATGGCGAACGCCGCGAGCGACTTCCCGACAATGATCAGGATGACGGTCATGATGACATGGATCGGCTCGCGCCACAGGATCGATGGATCGAACAGCATGCCGACGGAGACGAAAAACAGCACCGCGAAGGCATCCTGGAGCGGCAGCGAATCGGCGGCGGCGCGGTGGCTGAAGCGCGATTCGCTTAAGATCACGCCGGCGAAGAAGGCGCCGAGCGCGAAGGAAACGCCAAAGCCCATCGCCGAACCGTAAGCGATGCCAAGCGCGAGCGCGAGCACCGCCAGCGTGAAGAGTTCGCGCGATCCGGTGCGGGCGACCTGGGTCAGGAACCACGGCACGACGCGCGGGCCGAGGAATACCGCAATCGCGATGAAGCCCACAACCTTGGCGATGGTAAAGGCGAGAGTGAGCGCGAGGTTGCCATCCGCTTGGCCAGCCGCCTGCTGCGGACCGAGCATCTCGGCGAGTGCGGGCAAGAGCACCAATACGCCGACCATCGCAATGTCCTCGACGATCAGCCAGCCAACCGCGATTCGCCCGTAGGGCGTGTCGATCTCGTTGCGGTGTTCGAGTGCACGCAACAGCACCACGGTACTCGCAACCGATAAGCAGATGCCAAAGACGAGGCTGGAGCCGAAACTCCACCCCCAAAGATGCCCGAGGCCCGCGGCCATCAGGGTGGCGACGATAATTTGCGCAAGTGCGCCGGGGACGGCCACCCACTGCACGGCCACCAAGTCTGAAAAGGAAAAGTGAAGTCCGACACCGAACATAAGGAGAATGACGCCGATTTCGGCCAATTGGCCGGACATCTCCGAATCGGCAACGAAGCCGGCTGTATACGGCCCGATTATGATCCCTGCGACCAGATAGCCGAGTAACGGCGGCAATCTGAGCCGGTCGGCCAGGAGACCAAAGGCGCAGGCAATCACAAAAGCCGCCGATAGGGTCGCGATTAAAGTAGGCTCGTGATGCATGCAGGGGTGATTTTCCGTTCCAGGCGCCGGTTCGGGCCGACTTTATGGGCTGCAAACGCTGGCGTGAATAGGCTGGCGTAGAAATCAAGGAATTGGGTGCCCGGAAAGGCACTTAGGAGGCTGAATCCCTCCCCGGCCGCTCTCCCAAACATTACCGGAAGCTAAACGGATTATGAACGGCCCATTCAGGCAAGGTTCGGTGGGGCGGATGTAATGTCCTCCCAACATCGCAACTGGAGACCAGGCCAGACACTGAATTGAGGCTTCCACCCCCTGCAGGAAGCCTACTAAATCCGGGAAGCGGCTGATTTCGCTCTGATCATCCCGCCCCCTCTCGCAGACGAGACGGCGGCTTCCCGGACCTCCTCTTCTTCTACTTCTCGTTCCCGCGAGTGACCTACCCCCCGATCCCCTCAAGGTCACTCTAACTCCAAGGGCCCCGCTTCAGGGGCCCTTTTTCTTTCAAGACTTCGCCACTTAAACGCCGGATGAACGGCCCATTCAGCACTTATTAGCAGCCTATCGTCCAGAGTGTGGGGAACGTTGAATAAAAAAGACCACCACAGGGACTGCGTAACCAAATGTTCACCAAGATCGCTACGCTTACGCTTGCGGTCGCTTTTCTGAGCGCTGGCGCGTTCGCCGGTGCTCGTGACCTGACTGCCGGCTCGTCTATCATGAAGACGGTCAACATGACCGTCATGTCGAAGAACCAGAACTGGCCCGTCCGCGGACAGCTGACCGTCGAGACCTGCAAGCTCAACGCCTGCTTCGACATTTGAAGCGAGATTGACCCAAAGAAACGACCGCTGCCCTAGCTAAGGTGGCGGTTTTGGGCTTTTGCACGGCTGAATGGCGCCGGGCAGAATCGCTTGGCTTGATCGGCGTCAATCGTGTAGGGAACCCGAAATCCGCGAGTATCCCTGCCGCAAATGCCCAAACGGACTGATATAAAATCCATCCTCATCATCGGGGCGGGACCGATCATCATCGGCCAGGCCTGCGAATTCGATTATTCCGGAACCCAGGCCTGCAAGGCGCTCAAGGCCGAGGGCTATCGAATCATCCTGGTCAATTCCAACCCGGCCACGATCATGACCGATCCCGATTTGGCCGATGCCACCTATATCGAACCGATCACCCCTGAGATCGTCGCCCGCATCATTGAAAAGGAGCGCCCCGACGCGCTGCTCCCGACCATGGGTGGCCAGACCGCGCTCAATACCGCGCTGACCTTGAACCGCATGGGCGTGCTCGAAAGGTTCGGTGTTGAGATGATCGGCGCCAAGGCCGATGTCATCGACAAGGCGGAGGACCGTGAGCTCTTCCGCGATGCTATGAAGACCATCGGGCTTGAGACGCCGCGCTCGATGCTGGCCAATGCCTCGGCCGCCAAGGAAGCCGATCGCGACGCCTATGCCGCCGAACTTGCCCGCCTCAAGACGCAAGGCGGCGATGTCGCCAAATTCGAGGCCGAATGGGCCGCCGCCGAGCCGGAACGGCTCAAGAAATACCGAAACCGCGCGCTGGTCGAAGCCTTCGAGGCGATGCTGGAAATCGGTCTCCCCTGCATCATCCGACCGTCCTTCACCCTCGGCGGCACCGGCGGCGGCATTGCCTATAATCGCGAGGAGTTCTTCGACATTGTCGAGCGCGGCCTCGATGCTTCGCCGACAGCCGAAGTGCTGATCGAGGAGTCAGTACTCGGCTGGAAGGAATATGAGATGGAGGTCGTCCGCGACAAGGACGACAACTGCATCATCATCTGTTCGATCGAGAATGTCGACGCGATGGGCGTCCATACCGGCGATTCGATCACCGTCGCCCCGGCGCTGACGCTGACCGACAAGGAATACCAGATCATGCGCAACGCCTCGATCGCGGTGTTGCGCGAGATCGGGGTCGAGACCGGCGGATCGAATGTGCAGTTCGCCGTCAATCCGCAGACCGGGCGCCTCGTCGTCATCGAGATGAACCCACGGGTCTCGCGCTCCTCGGCACTTGCCTCCAAGGCGACCGGCTTTCCGATCGCCAAGGTCGCGGCACGCCTCGCCGTCGGCTACACGCTCGATGAACTGGCCAACGACATCACTGGCGGCGCCACGCCTGCCGCTTTTGAGCCGACCATCGATTACGTGGTGACCAAGATCCCGCGCTTTGCCTTCGAAAAGTTCCCCGGCGCCGATCCGACATTGACTACGGCAATGAAATCCGTGGGCGAAGTCATGGCGATAGGCCGCACCTTTCAGGAATCACTTCAAAAAGCATTGCGCGGTCTTGAGACCGGGCTCTCGGGGCTGGACGAGATCGTCATTGAGGGTGCGGGCGAAGGCGATGACAAGAATGCGGTGCGCGCCGCACTCGGTACACCGACCCCCGATCGCATCCTGAAAGTCGCCCAGGCCTTGCGGCTTGGCGCCAGCGTCAAGGATGTTCACTCCTCCTGCCGCTACGATCCTTGGTTCATCAGCCAGATCGCCGAGATCGTTGAAACCGAGGGCCTGATCCGTTCGCGCGGCTTGCCGAAGGATGCGGTCAATCTCAGGCGTCTCAAGGCGATGGGCTTCTCCGACCGCCGTCTCGCGAAGCTGACGGGGCTCTCCGAGGACAAGGTCCGCGCCTATCGCGTCAAGCTCGACGTGCGCCCTGTCTTCAAGCGGATCGATACCTGCGCAGCCGAGTTCTCGGCTCCGACCGCCTATATGTACTCGACCTACGAGACCGGCATTCCGGGCGATGACGGCAACGAGGCGCGCGTTTCCGATCGCAAAAAGATCATCATCCTGGGTGGCGGCCCCAACCGCATCGGCCAGGGCATCGAGTTCGACTATTGCTGCTGCCATGCCTGCTTCGCGCTGCATGATGCGGGCTATGAATCGATCATGGTCAACTGCAATCCGGAAACGGTGTCGACCGACTACGACACCTCCGATCGGCTCTATTTCGAGCCGCTCACGGCAGAGGACGTCCTCGAAATCATTCACGCCGAGCAGAAAAACGGCACGCTGGCCGGCGTGATCGTCCAGTTCGGCGGCCAGACGCCGCTTAACCTCGCCAAATCATTGGAAGCGGCCGGCGTGCCCATTCTCGGCACCACACCCGATGCGATCGATCTCGCCGAGGACCGCGACCGCTTCGCCAAGCTCATCAAGAAGCTCGACCTTCGCCAGCCCGAAAACGGCGTCGCGCGCTCCGCCGCCGAGGCGAAGAAGATTGCCGCCAAGATCGGCTATCCGATCGTCATCCGTCCCTCATACGTGCTGGGCGGCCGCGCCATGGAAATCGTGCGCAACGAAGAGCAACTCGGTCGCTACATCACCCAGGCGGTCGTTGTTTCCGGCACCAGCCCGGTGCTCATCGACAGTTATCTCGCCAATGCCATCGAGGTTGATGTCGATGCGATCTGTGACGGCAAGGATGTGTTCGTCGCCGGCGTCATGGAGCATATCGAGGAAGCCGGCATTCATTCCGGCGACAGCGCCTGCGCTCTTCCGCCCTATTCGCTGAAAGAGCCGATCATTGCGGAACTGCATCGCCAGACCCGCGAATTGGCGCTGGCGCTGGGCGTCGTCGGATTGATGAACGTGCAATTCGCGATCAAGGACGACACTGTTTACATCCTCGAAGTGAATCCGCGCGCCTCGCGCACCGTACCCTTCGTCGCCAAGGTCATCGGCAAGCCGGTCGCCAAGATCGCCGCGCGCGTCATGGCAGGCGAAAAGCTCGCCTCCTTCGGCCTGAAACCGGCAAAGCTCAAGCATACCGGCGTCAAGGAAGCGGTCTTCCCCTTCAATCGCTTCCCGGGAGTCGATATCCTTCTGGGCCCCGAAATGCGCTCGACCGGCGAGGTCATGGGCCTCGACCAGCGCTACGACATGGCCTTCGCCAAGAGCCAGCTCGGCGCCGGCATGCGCATTCCCGTTGCGGGAACGGTTTTCATTTCAGTCAAGGACCAGGATAAGCCGCGAGTTCTCCCTGCCGTGAAGCGCCTCATTGAGCTTGGCTTCACGATTGTCGCCACTGGCGGCACGCAGCGCTATTTCGAGCAGCATGGCGTTCCCTCGACCAAGATCAACAAGGTTCTCGAAGGCCGCCCGCATGTGGTCGACTCGATCAAGAATGGCGAGGTCCAATTGGTCCTGAACACGACCGATGGCAAGTCGTCCGAATCGGATTCAAAGTCACTGCGCCAGGCAGCGCTTCTGCAAAAAGTGCCCTATTACACAACGCTCCCTGGCATTCTCGCGGTCACCAAGGCAATCGCCGCCCAGCGTGCCGGGACACTCGATGTCCGGCCCCTTCAGGACTATCATTGAAATCTTACGATAGGATAGTAACGGCTAAAATCCGCCGTCGCCCTTGAAATTTCCCCCCCTTTCGGCCATCATTAATGACTGTCCCGTCTGAGGCTCCGTTGGGGAACCTTGAAGCCGCTGCTCCGGGACGGCTCTTCGCTTGAACGGAAGGTCGCCGAATGCCGCGCCGCCCGCTGGCTGCGCGGACAGATTTTAACTGACGGATATTGGACGAACGATGGAAAAAGTGCCGATGACGGCGGATGGACACACCGCCATGATGGATGAGGTCAAGCATCTGAAGTCTGTGGAGCGCCCGCGCATTATTAAGGCGATCGAGGAAGCGCGCTCGCATGGCGATCTCTCCGAGAATGCCGAATACCATGCCGCCAAGGAGCAGCAGGGTTGGATCGAGGCGCGCGTCGCCGAGCTCGAGGATAAATTGAGCCGTGCCGACATCATCGATATTACGAAACTCTCCGGCGATACCGTGAAATTCGGCGCCAAGGTCACGCTCGTCGATGAGGACACCGAAGATGAGTCCGCCTATCAGATCGTCGGCGAATTCGAAGCCGACGTGAAGAAGGGCAAAATCTCGGTTAGCTCGCCGATCGCCCGCGCCATCATCGGCAAGCGCAAGGGCGATTCGGTCGAAGTGAACACGCCCGGCGGCGGCAAGAGCTACGAGATCGTCAAGGTCCGCTATAAGTAACGGGGACTTCCCTCCCCGACTCCGGGGAGGGTGTCGCGCGCAGGCGCCACGGGCGGGGCCTTCGATTCATCCGCACACTGACAACATCACCCCAGCGCCGCCGCAACGGCACGGGTGATCTTCGGTCCTGTAGGCCTCGTGGCACTCGAGAACCAATCGACAAATTCGCCGTCGCGGCCGATCAGGTACTTGTGGAAGTTCCATACCGGCTGGCCGATCGCGCCGGCTTTGCCGCCCGCCCAGACATAAAAGGGATGCGCTCCCCTACCCTTCACATCGACCTTGGTGGTCATCGGAAACGTCACACCGTAATTCTTCTCACAGAATGCACCGATCTCCTGCGCGGTTCCGGGCTCCTGCTTGCCGAACTGGTTGCAGGGCACGCCGATCACGGTCAATCCACGTTCGCGATCGCGCTGCCAGAGTTCTTCGAGGCTCGCATATTGCGGCGTGAAGCCGCATTCCGACGCCGTATTGACGATAAGGAGCACGCGGCTCTTGAAGCCGGATAGTGGCAGCGCACTGCCGTCCAGGGCTTCGAACGTAAAGTCGTAGGCATTCATCGTTCATTTCTCCTGCCGCAAATCACCCACATTCTTGCGGAAACACGCTCATTGTGAAAGAAGCCCGGCAGGAAGGGGACGCTTGGGGATGGCTTTGCGATTGACTGGGCCGCTGGCTCTGGCGGCTCTCCTGCTTGCGATGGCGGCCTGTTCCGGGCCCAACACCAAGGACGTCTCGATCGTCAGCGGCCAGGGCGGATCCTCGACGCGTCCGCAGCCGCAGCCGATCCGGACTCTCTCCAAGCCCGAGATCGAACAAGCGCTCACCGGTCACACCTTCCAATACACGCTGCCCACCGGCGACGGCATTATCTCTTACGCGGCAGGCGGCAAGTTCTCGTTCCAGGATGACGCGAAGGGCGAAGGCACCGGCACCTGGCGTATCGATAACGGCCAGATCTGCCAGAAATTCGGATCGGGCGGCGAGGAGTGTGCCGAGTTCAAGAGTACCGGCGATGCCTATCAGATCGGCAAGAGCGGCCGGCTGATCGAGATGAAGGTCGAATAGCGCCGAATCAGAAAACGCTCTTGCGCTTTTTCTTTCCCGTTTTCTGCGAGGAGAGTGCCGCCGTCTGCTTCGGCGGCGCCAGCACCAGCTTCACGAAGGGATGCTTCGCCACCCGCTTCTGTTCGGCGGCATCAAAGGCATCGTGCTTCTTGTTGCAGGCAATCCGCGTCTGATCCGCCAGCCGCGCGATCTCCGCATCGGCCTGCTCGCAGGTCGAGGCCTTCACCGCCATCGCGCGCTTCTCGAAATCGGCAGCACAGGCGAGCCAGATCGCGCGATGCGTTTCCTCATGCTTGCGCAGGAACTGCGAGAACGCCTGCCAGCGGTCGCGCGTCGTCTGCGATAGGCCCTTGGTGCTCGAAAGCTTCGGCAACCGGATCGTGAACTGGAAGCTGAGATTCATGTCGTGCAACCTGCAGCTGCTGGCGCGGACGAAACGTCCGTCGAGCGTCTGCGTCGCGGTGGTTGAGGCATAGGCCTGGTCGCCATTCACATGCGGGCCGCGCTTCATCATCGCGATATAGAGCTCGACCGCCGAGTCACCCGACACCGGATAGTACTTGTACTGCGTCGTCGCATTCGGTTTCGCCATCACCGCCACGCTGCCGCCCGCGACCAAAGCCACAGCTATAGTAATTGCGCCCAATGCGCGCATTCCAGCCCCCACTCACTACGATCCTCGATTGCAGGATTATGCGCAAATCGCGCTGCCCGGCAAGGGCACGGCAAAACATCTTGCCGTGATTAAGGGGTTAGAGCATTATTGCGCAGCCGGAGCGCGGCAACGCGCCCCGCGGGCATGACTATTGATAGCAATGCGGTTGGGTGGCGACCGGACAATGGCGTTCCTGCCGCATCGGATTTCGGTGGCATGACCGTCTCGCAAGCCTGGTTTGAGGGTCCAGGCTGGCGGGCAGCATGACGCGGAAGAGGGAGCGGGCTTGCAATGCGCCAGAACGGCACGGTGAAATTTTTCAACCAGGCCAAGGGCTATGGATTTATTTCACCAGAAGGCGGCGGTAAGGATGTATTCGTCCATATCACCGCCGTACAGAGATCAGGAATACCGGACCTCAACGAAGGCATGCGGATCAGTTTTGAAGTGCAGCCCGACAAGCGCGGTCGCGGACCGCAGGCGGTTGATCTGCAACTTGCCGGATAAGGTTTGACTGCGCGTCGTCTTATTTCGGGCTTAGGGCCATGGGGTAGCTTGCAGGTTGCTCACACTCGCGGTTTCGGTCGCGCTGATGCCGCTTCCCAATTTCGCGTCAGCACACAATTGCACATGCCGCGCCAACGGTCACAATTACGAGCAGGGTCAGATACTTTGCATACGCGGCCAGTTGGCGCGTTGCGAAATGAACCTCAACAATTCGAGTTGGAAGATCATCGCGCCGAGCTGCCCGGAAGCGCGCCTGCAACTGACGCCTGCCCAACTCGCGATCCTCGCGCCGGCACCGCCGCGCAAACACTGAACCTTGCCCGGGAGAGGGCCTCATGAAACGCGCCCTCATCCTTCAGCACATGCTCCACGACAATGCCGGCCGGTTCTTGGACTTCTTCGCCGAGGATGGCGTCCACCCGGATACCGTGCGGCTGTGGGACGGCGAAACCATCCCGGACCTCGAGCCCTACGACGTGCTTCTCGTTCTGGGCGGCGCCATGGATGTCTGGCAGGAGCAGGAGCATCCCTGGCTCGTCGATGAGAAACAGGCAATCCGCGAATGGGTCGGTGAACGCGCCCGCCCCTATCTCGGCCTCTGCCTCGGTCACCAGCTTCTGGCTGATGCAATGGGCGGCAAGGTCGCGCTTGCCGAAAAGCGCGAGGTCGGCGTCCACGCTGTGACGATCAATGACCATGGCGCGCGCCATCCGTTGTTCGCGGGACTGACCGGAACGCATCCGGTGATGCAATGGCATCTGGCCGAAGTTACTCAACCGCCGCCTGGCGCGCAGGTCCTTGCCAGTTCTCCCGCGGCCAAGGTGCAGGCTATTGCCGTCGGCGACCACGCGCTGGGGCTTCAATTCCATGCCGAATTCACGCCCCAGACCGTCGCCTCCTGGGCGTCGATCCCCGACTACATCGCGGGCCTCGACCGCAATCTCGGTCCCGGCGCCTATGATCGCGTCACGCGCGAGGCTTATCCGCTGATGCCGCGCATGGGCGCGATGACACGGCGCATCTACGACAATCTCATGCAGGCGAGTGGCTTGAAGAAAGCGGCTTAATAAAGCCTTGTCATTGCCGGGCTCGTCCCGGCAATCCATCGTGCAACACATGCTGTCGTCGAAGAACCGGCACAATGGATCCCCGGAACAAGTCCGGGGATGACAAAATCGGCCACCCTCACGCCAATCTTGGCTGCCTGACCCGCATCAAGGCCTGGAAGGCAATCGCCGCCAGGATCACCGCGCCGCCGATGAAAGTCATAACCGGCGGAACCTCGCCGGCAACGAGCCACGCCCACAATGGCGAGAAGGTCGGCTCGATCAGCGCGATCAGCGACAACTGCGCCGCCGGCACGGCGCGCGAACCAAAGGTGAAGAGTGCGAGCCCGAGCGTCACCTGAACCGAACCCAACGCCACGCAGGCCGCGAAGTTCTTCCATCCGATCAGAAACGGCTGCGGCGTCATCTCCCGCAGGCCCGTCGGCACCAGCAGCACAAAAGTGCTCACCGCGATGAGGAACACCGCATTCCAGACGAGTGCCACCGTCATCTCGGTATTCTGCCCCCAGCGCAAGAGCACCGCGTAGCAGGAAAAGCAGAAGGCCGAATAGATCGCCAGCGCGGTTCCGATCATCGAGCCCTGCCCGCCTCCGGCACTGAGGATGATCAGCATGCCTATCAAGGCGATGACCATGGCGATCCAGGTGATCGATGCAACGCGCTCGCGCAGAATCCACAAGCCCAGGAGTGCCGACATGAAGGGCGAGAGCCCGGTCATGAAGATCGACTGCGCCACCGTCGTGTAGAAGAGCGAGGCGATGAAGGTGAGGCCGGCGGTGCCGACCGCAAGCCCGGCGATCATCGCATTGACGCCGGCATGCCGGAACGCCGTCAGCAAATGCCCCTTATGCTGGATGACGAGCCAGCCCATCATGCAGGCGAGCAGCGTCGTCGACCGGTAGAAAATGATCTGCCAGGCATCGAGCTTTTCGGTCAGTCGAACCAGTGCGCCGCCGAAACTCCAGCACAGCGCTCCGATCGCGGCGAGCATGACGCCCGTCCCGTATGTGATCCGCCAGGTCTGCGTCATGAGCGCCGCATCCGTTGCCGCCAGATCACAGCACCGATGAACAAGGCGAAGACGGCCGCGATCGACAGAGGCAGACCGTCCGGCCCGAAGCTCTGGAAGGCCCACCCGCCAAGCAGCGCACCGAATATCGCTCCAAGTCCCCACACTGTCGCGAAGGAAGCCGTCCCCGCCACCAGTTCATTGCCTGAAAATCGCTCGCCCAGTTCCGACAAAGCCACCGTGTAGATTCCCGCCGAGGCCGCGCCGCACACGAGCAGCACCGGCCACAGCAGGATCGTGCCGAAGCTCAGGGGAATCAGCGCGCTCGTTAGCGCCGTCACGATGGCGCATCCCGCCATCACCTTGCGCTTGGGATAATGGTCGGCAAGCCATCCGATCGGCAATTGGAAGATGGTATTGCCAACGATGAAGGCAGTGAGGATGAGCGCCGCCGTCTCGCGGTCCATGCCCTTCTTGACGCCATAGACCGGCAGGAAGCCGAGATTGGCGGCATCGATGATCGCGAAAAGCCCGACCGCCAGGAGCAGGATCGGCGCCTTGGGCGCGAAAGCGAGCGCCGATAGTGCCGCCTTGGGGTCCTCCAATGACGGAGGTTCGCGGACCAGATACATGGGGATCGTCGCGGCGATCAGCACGCCCGCCCCGATCGCGAAGGGCAGGATGCCATCGATGCCGACATAGGCAATCAGCGCTGGTCCGCCGCCGAAGCTCAAGGCCAGCATGCTCGTATAGATCGCAAGAATGCGCGTACGATAATTGCCGGACGCAAATCTCACGATCCACGCTTCGCTGATCGAGAACAGCGTCGAGACCGCGAGCCCATGCAGGATGCGCAATGCGAACCACCACGGAATCGCCGTGAAGTAATAGGAGAGCACGATCGTTGCTGCGATCCACGCCGCGGTGATCACCACGATCTTCGCCCCGAAGCGTCTGACCAGGCGCGGTACGATGAAGCCCGCGAGCAGAATGCCGAGCGGCGCCATCGCCGTGTTGTAGCCGATCATCTTCGCCGAGACGCCCGCCCGCTCCATGAGCAGCGACAGGAGCGGGAACATCAATCCCAATGCGAAGCCGAAGACGACGATCGAGGCGATCGCCGCGGCGAGGTTGATGAAGCGCTGGCTAAACACGGGACTGTTCCCTGATCAGCACGCCGCCGGTAATCGCAAGTCCTGCGAGAAGAATCGCATAGGGCACCGCGACCGATATGGGGAAGGCGCCGATGCCGAACCTGTCGACGGCGGCGCCCGTCAACGCCGGCCCGACGATGCCGCCAATGCCCCACATCACCGAGAACGCAGCCGAGCCTGCGACGAGGTCTGGTCCGTGGAAATTGTCGCCCATGATGGCGAGCGCCACTGTGTAGATCGCAAAATAGGCGGTGCCGAGGATCAGCATCACCGGCCAGATCAGCCAACTGCCGACGACGAGGGCGAGCGATAAGGCGAGGATCATCGTCACGGCGGCTGCGAGGATCACCACACCCATCTTCGACCAGCGGTCGGCAAGCACCCCGACCGGATATTGCAGAAGTGCATTGCCCAGGATGCCGATGCCCAATAGCCAGCTCGCAGCCTCGAGCGTCAGTCCATTGCGTAATCCCCAGATCTGGAAAAAGGAGAGGATCACCTGGTCGCAGATCGTCACGGATGCGACGGCGAAGAGCAGCAGTGGCGCGCGCATGACGAAGCTGAAGAAGCCCCCGCCCTCGTCCTTCTGGAACACCGCTTCGTCGGCCTTGACGAAGAGCAACGGCAATACGCTCACCGCCAGACACGCGATGCCGATCAGCCAGGGCAGCCAGCCTTCGATGCCGGTGAACGGAATGATCAATGGCCCGACGGCAAAGGTGATCGACAGGATGCTCGTATAGATCGCCATGATGCGGCCGCGGTTCTCGGCATCGGCGAAAGTCAGCACCCAGGCCTCGCTCACCGTGAACAGCGTCCCGACCGCGATGCCGAAGATGAACCGCAGCACGAACCACATGGCGAGACTATCGGTGAGGTTGAAAGCGAGCAGCGAGGCGATGATCGTCACGATGACGATCCACACCACTCTCTTCGAGCCGACGTGCCCAACGATGCGTGGCAGGAAAGGCCCGGCAATCAGGATGCCGAGCGGGGACATCGCCGCGTTAAGACCGATGAGAGAGGCGGAAACCCCGCGCGATTCGAGGATGAGCGGCATGAGCGTGAAGCTCAATCCCATCGCGATATCGCAGGCGGCAACCGTCGCGATCGCGGCGACAAGATTGCCACGGCGCTGGAGCGCTGGCGCTGCTGCGGACATCGCGTTGAGAATCCCGGGTTGCCATAAGTCTTGGGGCTTCCTCTAGCTGCGCCGCCCTGCGTCGTCCATGGGCGCGGGGACAGGAGTTGCATGCGGGTGACGCAATACCACCCTTTCCTTCGCCCGCGCGAAGCGTGGGAGAAGGTGTCCGCGCCCAGCGCGGACGGATGAGGGCTGGCGGCTTGCGAAGCAAGGCGCCGGTACTATTGGCTTAACCGCTCCGCTGCGCGGGGGGCCCCCACCCGCCCTTCGGGCACCCTCTCCCAATGCTTGCGCATCGGGAGAGGACGGACTTCTCCTCCCGCCATTGCACGGCCCACCCTCTCCCGCTAAGAGCGCCACCATGAGCAAACTCCAGGCGATGATCGTCCCCGTCACTCCCTTCCAGCAGAACTGCGCAATTCTGTGGGAGGAAGAAACAAAGCGCGGCGCGGTCTCGGATCCCGGCGGCGATGTCGACCAGATTCTCAAGGCGGTTGAGAAATCCGGCGTGACGATCGAGAAGATCCTTTTGACCCACGGCCACATCGATCATGCCGGCGGTGCCGCGGAGCTCGCCGAGCGTCTCGGCGTCAAGATCGAAGGTCCGCATACGGAGGATCTCTACCTGCTCGAAGACCTGCCCCGCTCGGGCGCGCAATACGGCATGGCGGGCGTTCGTCCCGTCAAGCCCGACCGCTGGCTGACCGAAGGCGACACGGTGACGGTCGGCGGCCTCGCCTTCGACATCCTCGAGACGCCAGGGCACACGCCGGGCTCGGTCGTCTTCTTCAACAAGCCCAACCGCTTCCTCTTGGGCGGCGACGTCCTGTTCAAGGGATCGGTCGGGCGCACCGACTTTCCGCGCGGCGATCACGCGACATTGCTCGCCTCGATCCGCGACAAGCTCTTCCCCCTGGGCGATGATGTCGTCTTCCTGCCGGGCCACGGCCAGCCCGGCCGCATTGGCGAAGAACGCCGCACCAATCCATTTTTGGTTTAACGGGCCTTTTTCCCTCTCCCCTTGCGGGAGAGTGTGGCGTGCGTAGCACACCGGGTGAGGGGGTAACCTGCCATTCCGGCTTCGGATCGATTCCCCTCCCACTTGTGGGGAGGGGTTAGGGGTGGGGGGCGTTTCCGGACACACCCCTCCCCTTGGCGGGAGACTGCTCTCCTCGGCGGAACCGGATTTCGGGCCCCGGCCCTGGCCTCTTATTCACGATGTCAATCAGCGGTAGGCACGTCGAATTCAGGTTGCCAACCTAGTACAGAAAGGGAACAATTGTCAAGGATTTTTCTTCCTTGAATATTTTTATTCCTTTTCAATAGCTTAAGGTAATCCGCCGACGGATCAATGCACATGCTCGCCCGGTGGCGGCCGCAACTGTGGTTCCCCGCCGAGATAGGCAGCCTGAACGAGAAGCACATTGGCAGGCGACAAGGTCTCGTCATCGCTTTTGCCGCGCAGGCGCACATAGCCGAAGCGGTCGATGAGGAATTCCACGTAGGGCACCGCCGGCCGCGCATCCATCGGGTCCATGTCCCAGAACGTGCGCCGGTAGAGGCTCCACGCATCGAGGATCGCGGCGGTGTCGGTCTCGACCACCGTCGCATTGGCAGGCAATGGCCCCAGCGCTTCGCCAAGCTTCTCCGAACTCACGATCAGGATCTGCGTACTTGCTTTCTCGAAGTCGGGCGCCAGCGTCAGCAATTCCCGCACCCGCGAGATTTGTGCTCTATCGCGGATCAGGACGAGAAGCACGACCGCGCGCTCGCGCCAGTCATTGAGCGCCATAAGCTCGCCCGCCGCCGATTGATAGTTGAAATCGATGGCCCCGAGCCACGGCAGTCGCGGGATCACCCGCTTCGGCACATAGCGCCCGGTATAGCCTGAAGAGAGCGCGCGGATGTACGTGATCAATGCCCATTTATCTTCATCCGTAATCGCATTGCCGACCCCCGGCATGCCGCCCGACGGCATGCCATTGCTGATCCACCAGAACATATCGCCCGCTGTGTGATCCTCCGTATGCGGAGCAGCAAGATCCGCGGGTGCGATGGGGAGCACCCCTGCCCCCGGCCCGTCGCCGTGCCCGCTCTCGCCATGGCAGACGACGCAATTCTCGCGAAACACCTGCCGCCCCCGCATGATCACATCGGCGGTGTAAGGTTCACTCGTTATCGCAAATGTCGTCGGATAGGCCGGAACCGAAACGGAATAGGCGAGCATCGCGATAAGCGCGACGCCGACGGCACAGCAGATCGCTGCCGTTTGCCGGAACGGTCCACCCTTGGCGAAGAGGATGACGGCGAGGATGAGCGATGCGCCTCCCCCGACGAGCGTGGCGAGAATGTCCTGCATGCCGCCTTCCTGTTTCCAGGAAATCTCCGGTGCGAAGCGGAAGGCGAAAGGCCAGTCGATCGCATCATGCCGGCCCGGCACGGTCTGCGCGAGATATACGCCGAGCATCATGACGCCGAGCCCGAACAAAGCTTCGAGGATGAGTACGCGCTTTGCATTGGCTTCTCCGCCAACGCCGCCAAGGAAGCGCTGTCTCAGCCAGCCCGCCAGCAAGAGCGCTGGTAGAAGCAGCAGGAAAATCTTGGCGAGCAGCAACTGCCCGTAAAACGTTCCGAACAACGCTGCCCAACTCTCAACTTGCAGCATTGCCGTGCCGATGCCGGCCGCGATCGCGATCAGCACGAAGCCGAAAGCCCAGGGCGAGAAAGCGGCGAGCGATGATCGCAGCGAGCTATCCTCGCTTCGCATGAACGCCGGGACGGCAAGCATGAGCACGCCGCCGATCCACATCGCAGCAGCCGCTGCATGCAGAGCGTGAAATGTGAAGGCGACGACGCTCGGAGCTACCGTGCTTGCATGCCCGCTCCACGGCGCGCTCAGCAGAGCCAGCCCGGCGAGGGCAAGGCCAACTGCGTGCCAGCGCGGAACCGCAATTACAAGCGCTGCGATGATTGCAAGCCGGCCGAGGGCAATCTTTCCACCCCATGTCTTGAGGAGGAATGTCGACAGCAGCGATAGCGTCAGACCAGCATCGCCCGCGGCAAGCTCTGCCTGCAGCACCACCTGCAAAATCGTCGCCGCGAAAACAACAAGCGCGCCGACGATAAGCCATTGCGATTTGGTCTGCCGGGCAAGAATAAGCTTCGTGCCAATCGCGCCCAGGACGACGAGCGCGACGAGTCGCGCCAGCGCAATCGCCAGCGTCACTGATCCGCCTTCACCCTGAAGTGGATCTTGCCTTCGACCACATGCCCGTCGGCCGAAAGAACATGATAGTCGATGCGATACGTGCCGGCCTTCAAGGACTCGACGGCGAATTTACAGGTCTTCGGCTCGCAAGCATCCGCCCCTTCGACGCGCAGAAGCTTTGCTTCATCGGTGCCAACCAGTGTGAAGTAGGACAATGCCGCTTCGATCGGCTCGAGAAAATCGAGCCGCGCCTCGCCAAAGTTCCCGGCGACCGTCGAATTATTCGCCGGAACGGACGATCTGAGCTTTGAATGCGCCAACGCCTCCCCCGCGGTCGCGATTGTCAAAGCTACGCAAAGGGAGAAGAGCAACTGAAAGCGCATGAGGGTCTCGCCGCCTGGAGGGGAATGGCGATGGTTAGCATGCAAACCCATAGCCTCGAAAGGCCGCCTCTTGATAAGTTCCTGATATGTTCTTAAGGTGTGGCGGCTAGATATCCCATCCCTCAAAGGTGCCCCATGATCCGCCGCCCCTTGCGTCCGACCTTCAGCTATTCCGCGCGCCACGAATTGTTGCGCGCGCTCGGCGATGCCCGCGAACTTGCGCTGCAATGCGCCCATTCCGAGCATTACGACTCCGAATTGCGCAGGAAATGCGAGCATCTGCACACCGCCGTCGATGCGCTCGCGACCGAATTGACCGGCGATCCGGCCTATTTTCACCTGAAGGTGGCGCCGTCCAACAATGCGGGCTAGGCCGCCGTCCGCCAGGTTCCGCGCAGACCGGAGGCGATGATCCGCTCGATGTCGATCTCGCCTTCCCCGGCGCAATTGACCATGCGCTGGGCGATGGCATTACGCATCGTCTCGTTGGGAATGTAGCCGCCATGGTCGATCGCAAATCGTGAACAGGCCAAGTCGAAAGCCGTAGCCAGCGTCTCGATCATCGCCGGTTCCAGGCTGTGGGGGGAATTATGGAACATGCGAGGCTCCTGGATTTGAGGATTGTCCAATGCCACCGTCGACCGGATGTCTAGCCGGCCATGGCGGCGAGAATGAGTCGCTCAGATGACACTTCTCTCGCAATTCCATGGCGTTCAGAAACTAGCAATGTGCGCTGCGGTAGCGTCGCAGAGGTGAACCAGCTAAGATGCCGCCACCCCAGACGGCTCCATCGGAAAGATTGCAATGCGTGTCCCCTATATCGGCGTGGTCAACCGCTACTTCATTGCGCTCCTGTTTCTCTTCGGTCTTGTCCTGCCTCAGGCGCTAGACGCTGCGCAGGCCGCCGCCTGTGGCGGCGAAGGCGTAGTGAAATCGGCTGCCGCTTCCTTCCTCGCCGCCAAGAAGGTCGGGACCGCCGAGGCCTTCGCCAATGCGGTCGCCAAGCATGCCGATATCTCGGCATTGGCTCTCGCTGCGCTTGGCCAATACCGCAAGGAACTACCCCCCGACCGGCAGAGCGAATACATCGCCAAGACCAAGGCCTATATCGGGCGGTTTCTTTTGCGAAATGCCGACCGCATCGCCCAGCCCAATCTTCAGGTCGATAGCTGCGCCGGCGATCTCGTAAAGACCACGGCCGGTTCGAGCAAACTCGTCTGGCGGGTCAGCGGCGGTCGCATTCGCGATGTTCAGGCGAGCGGCATCTGGCTCGCAAACCAGATGCGTGCCAAATTCGTCGCAGAGATTCGGCGCGGCGGACACGACAAGATCGAAGCCTTGTTCAACTACCTCGGCAACTAGCGGAGACCTCGCCGGCCGGTCTCCACAGGGAGGCCGCCATGATGAGCATTCCTTTCTTCCTCTTCGCAGGCGCGCTCGCCGCGATCTTCCGCGGCAAGCGAGGCATCGCGATCGGCCTGTGGACTTTGAGCGTCATCGCGGTGCTCGTCCTGTTCCGGCTGCACGCGACCGACCAGCTCAATATCGGCCTGTGAGAGTGCCGCCATGACGCCCCTTCTCGCCATCAGGCTCAATGCGCTCGGCCTTCTCGCGGTGAGCGCCGTTCTCATCTTCGCTTTCGCCGATCAGCTCATCTATAGCGACCTTCCCTGCCCGCTCTGCATCCTGCAGCGGGCGGGGCTCATGGCCGCTGGCTTCGGCCTGGCCCTCAACATGCGCTTCGGCCCGAGGCCCAGTCATTACGGCTTGATGATCATCGGCGCGCTGGCGGCCGGCATCATCGCGCGCCGCCAGGTGCTACTCCACATCGTTCCTGGGACAGGTTCCTATGGCGATCCCTTCTTCGGTCTGCATTTCTATACCTGGATGGTGATTGTCTCGACGCTCATCATCCTCGGCACCGCCGGGATGCTCCTGTTCGATCGTCAGTTTACGGAGGATTATGAAGAAAAGCCGCTGGCCGGCTGGCTGCTGGCGAGTTTCGCGCTCTTTGGGTTCCTGGCGCTTGCCAATGGCCTTTCGACCGTCCTCGAATGTGCCGGCGGACTTTGCCCGGACAACCCAACGGGCTACCTGCTACTGCAGTAGGATGGCTGCTTGCAGCGCATCAACGCTTGTTAACGGGAAGTGCGCTTAGGTAACGTCTGTAACCGTGGGGGAGATGATTACGAATGTCGGCATTGCTGGGTCTTGCGCATCAGCCGCACCGGCGGTCGAGCCGGCGCTATCCGGTGAATGTGGAAGCCAAGATCGTCAGCGATGCGATCTGGTGCGAGGTCGATTGCACGATCCGCAACCGCAGCGAGCGCGGCTGCAAACTTCACCTCCCCATGGCGGTTTCGCTGCCGCGCCGCTTCACCTTGTCGATTCCGGCGGAGGGAAGTGCACGACCCGTCCGGCTGATCTGGCGGCGCGGACCTTCGGTCGGCGTTCAGTTCGTGTGAGCGAACATTGCCGTCCGGCCCGAGAGCTTCGGGCCGGCAGGATCGCTTCAAAAATGGATCGCCACTTCAGAACGCGCGATCCAAAAATCCGAGGAGCTGCTTTAGGCAGCCTCCGCCTAGAGCATCTTCAGGTTTGCGGCGTTGGATTTGCCGCGCTCGGTCGTTAGGTCGAAGCCGACTTTCTGGCCCTCATTGAGGCCGGAGAGCCCGGCACGCTCGACCGCACTGATATGCACGAAGACATCCTTGGAACCATCATCCGGTTGGATGAAGCCATAGCCCTTTTGCGGATTAAACCACTTAACTTTTCCTGTCGGCACGTTTCAGATCCCTAGTTGACGAAGCGGCTCCAGTGTGACGGCAAGCCATCCCTACGTCAATGGCAGACGCGAGCCTTCGGCAACCTTGCGGTGCAAAGGCCTAAGCGAGGTCCTGGCCCATAAAACGACCCCACCGGCTACACTCCCGCAACAAAAAGGGGCGGGAAATCCCGCCCCAATCATGTGGTATGTCAACCCTGACGGTTACATGCCGCCGAAGCGATACTTGAACACCAGATTGACCTGCTGGATGTCCTGGTCGACTTTACCCTTTACATAATCGTAGTCGTCACCCTCAACCGTGGCCGAAACCGAATCGAGGTCGGTATAGCGATATTCGATCGAGGTCGATACGCCGTCCCACAGCCATCCTTTGAACTCGATGCCGCCACCGAAAGTCCAGCCATTCAGAGTATCGTCGCTCTTTCCGGTATAGATGCAATCGCTGGTGCCTTCGAGACAATCAAACTTCAATTTGAGTTCTGCGTCAGCCCAGCTGTAACCCACCAGGCCGTAGAACAGCGTGTTCTCCGTACCCCAACCCGCACGGCCGCCTAAGGTCCACAGCGTATCCACACCGTAGCTGAATTTGTCCTTGCAGCCGTCGTAGCAATCGTAATCGTCCTCGTAATAGTAGCTGTTGGAAACGCCGGTCTGCTGGCCAAAATTCACGTCGCCGAAGACACCGAGGACGAAGCTCGGAGCAACTTCCCAATCGAAGCCGATCTGGCCGATGCCACGGAATGCCGTATCGCTATCGCCGTCAAAGAGATTTTGAAGGCCATAGGGAAAGAGGTAAAAGTCCTTGTAGCAATAAAGTTCGCCATCTTCGTAGCAGTACTTGGCGCTTGCGTCGAAATTCGACCAAGCCGCACCAATCCCCGCGCCGAGATAAAAGGCAGTCCAGGAAGATACCGGCGGCGCTTCGACGACGTCGGCAGCCATGGCCGGCATACTGATCATAACGGTCGCCGCAGTAGCGAATAGGACCTTCTTCAACATGCCGCCCTCCTCGGTAAGAGTCCCGATATTGATACCTTCCAAAACACAAAATTGCCAAGCGAGGGGACGTATCGCGGTTGCCGGATGAATGAATAGATTGCGGCTGTTGCAAAAGCGCCACAACCGCAAGTAAGTCAACTTCAAACTGAACTTAGACCTCTTGCACCTGGTCTTGCTGGCCCAAGTACTTCACAGCGATCCGCAAGCCCACGTCCTCCAATGAACGACCAAGCTCGTTCGGCAGCTGTCTCGGCAATTCTGCGGTGCAAAGAAAGGCCTAAGCGAGGTCCTTGGCCATGAAAACCACCCGGCTGCGAACTTCCGGGCTGTCGTCGCGGTGCGGCGCCGAGCGCTTGAATCCCAAATCCTCGAAGAGGCTCACCGCTTCGACTTGGAGATCGGCGGTATCGAGCATCATCCGCTTGAACCCTCGCTCGCGCGCCGTTTCGATGGCCTTCAGGCAGAGGGCCCGGCCGAGGCCCGCCCGCTGCAGATGCGGCACGACGAAGAGCCGCTTCAACTCGCAGTCCGCCTGATCGACCGGCCTGACGACGACGCAGCCGGCAAGTTCATCCCCAAGCTTCGCAATGAAGATCGTCCATGATTCATCCGCAGCCCGCCTGGCCAGATTGACGACGTCGTCGCGCACCCGCTCCTGGACTTCGAAAGCCTCGACCGGCCAGCCATTGGCGAGCCGCTGCCGGTTCCATTTCAAGAAACCGAACAGCATCTCTCCCGCCTCGGCCCGCTCCTCCTCGGAGCGCACCTCGCTTATGCGCAAAAACTGGCTGTCCACGCGTCGCCTATGTCACTCAAGCTGCCCGCCCAACGGCGAAGCTCTATCCATAGAGAGACAATGCGCAGGCATCGCAAGCGTTCGCTTCAAATGGTGAAGAATTCGATGATTGCCTGGAATTTTGAGCGACGGCGTCTCGAAGTTGTGGTCCACCGCGGATGAGGCCGGTTCATGTATTTCCGGAAGATTGCCAACTCGTCTAAAATTCCGGGTCCCACGTAAACCCGCGAAACAAGCTCACCGCGTTAGAGTATTGCATTCCTAACAGGACGGCGAACATGAGCTGGTTTCTTGATCTGGGCCTTGGTTATGCTGGCGTGGCCGCTATGCTCACCCTCTTCATTTATGCCCTCTTCACTCCAGCATCGCCTCGGCAGGAGGGTATGGCGTCAGGCGAAATGGAAAGAACGGCAGCGCGCAGGTTAGCGGTCGGGGCCCGCGACAGGGCTTGCCGCTAAGGCCCGCCGGCCGTCTTGCCCTTTTCAATCGTTGGTGCTCGTCTTGGAGATCGAACCCCGCTTAGATTTTTGGAGCAAGGCCATGAAATTCGATTCCCCAAGCGTGGCGTTGAAAGTGACGATCGCCGCACTTGGTTTCAGTCTGATGAGCCCAATTGCAAGCGCCGAAGGTGAGTCCTCGCCGTTCCATTACGTACGGCTGTATTGCACTCCGGACAATGAATCGCATTTCGCCGACGTGACGGTCGGACTCACCAAGGAGAATTTCGCGCCGCCCGCGCCCCCAATCGCAATCGGCAACAATCAGCAGGCGTCGCGCACATTCGTTGGAGGCTTCGAGGCCAATTGGGGCGCTTCCGATTTAAAGAACCATCTCAACCATCCAACACCCGCGGTTCAGCTGTTCACCGTGCTGAGCGGCGTCTTCTCGGTTACCGTAACTGATGGCGAGACACGGGTGTTGCATCCCGGCGCCGTTGTTCATCTGGAAGACGTGTCCCCTTGCAAGGGACACATTACCGTCGTGGGCGACGAACCCGGCTATCTCATGTTCGCGCGCTGACGGCGGCGCGCTCCTCGGCTAAAGATCGGAATATTCGTCAGTCGTCGTTGTCATCGACATCCAGTGCGTCTTCCATGGCTGCGAGTTGATCCTCGCGTTTCATGATTTCAGCATCCATCTGACAGTATTCCGCAAAAAGGCGCTCCATCGGCGTGGCGTGCGCCGGCTCTTCAGTCTTCACCCGCCATGTTTCGAGTTGGTCCTGAGCTTCTCTGGCGATTTCGCGGCGCTGCTCATCGCTGACTGATTCACCCTGCCCGCGCTGCTCGCACAGCAGCGTACAAATCTCGGCGAATTTTGCATCACGCCTCGCCACAAAGGCCTCGAGCTCGCTTCTCAGGATTTCAGGTGAAGTCAACGCGGTTCCCCCTCGGCAGGTCACACCTTCAGCAGTAACTGCACTTCTCAGAATACGCTTTCACAACCTACCATAGGAGCTTTGCGCACAGAGACAAAACTACAACGCAAAACGCATACAAAACGACCTGCCCGGAAGCGCCCTTGAATTTCATGCCGAGCGCCTCGAACTCCATCGGACCCTCAGACTGCCGCAGGAAAGTCACGATGCCAAAACTGATCACGCAAATACCGATGAATCCTATCGTACCAATCAGATGATTTCTTATTTCGTCTTGCCAAAATGCAAATCCAGTATGAGCCAACAATAGAATGCAGACGACACTGGCCATGATTGCCACTATTACGCTGATGACCAATGCAATCGTTCGCAGCACACGGCCATACTGCGTGTCCCAATCAGGTGGCAACTCACGCTTTTCCACTTTGCTCACCCCGGCATGCCTTCACGCTTCAGAATACTCTCATCCGCGGCGTAGGCTCACGCGCAAGCTTCAGCGCCTTTGACCTTCGATGGTCAGCGCGGTCCCCTCGCTCGCTTGGCAGTGGTGGGAGAAGCGTCTTTCTCTTCTTCCGATATTGCTTCGCGGATTGCCGCCAGCGCACTTTGAAAGGCGACTAAGGTATCGGAGTTTGTGGGGTTTGCAGGATCGGCGCTCTTGACGATGAACTCTACGTATTTTCGGCGCGATTCGATGAACTTTGTTTCGGCTTTTCTTAAGAGGGCAACATGGTCTTTGGCCATGACAATCTCCGTTGCGCTTGAAATGATTGCCTAACGCTTCCCATAGAGACCAGCCTCTAACAGGCGTCTTGTATCACGCCGCAACGCCTGGCGAAGTTACTCGGGGATCGCCGGGCTCATTCAAGAGATACTGCAATCGCAGCCTAGCACAACCCGCCGGGTGGAGGGATAACAGCCTGCACAAGCGAGGCTTCAGCTAGGCGTAAAAAGCGCTACTGTGCGCCAGGCGGCTCTAATCTATTGATCTTGTTGGCGCTCCCTACGGGAATCGAACCCGTGTTTCAGCCGTGAGAGGGCCGCGTCCTGGGCCGCTAGACGAAGGGAGCACTGATCAGGAACGGCCCTCCTATATCGGCGGGCGGCGGAAAGCGCAAGTGAAGCTGCGGGGGAGCGGGCGCTAGGGCGATGGCACCCCGGGAGTGAGCCTGATCCGCGAGAGGATGATGCCTTTCTTGACGTCGACGACCACCAGCTCGTCCGCCCCGTTCTGCGTGAGCTGGATCACCGCCCGATCGCCATCGATGGTCGTCTGCGTGACCCGGGTCCCGGGCGCCGCCTGGATATCGACGAGGGCTGGTATGTTCGGATCGACTGGCGCCTTGCGCGTCGCCTTCCAGATGATGCCGCCGATGAGGCCGATAAGCATGAGCACGAGCAGGCCGCCCATGATATAGACGGCTGCCTCGAGAAACTTGAGACCCGGCTGCTTCACTTCGACGGCCGGTCCGTTGCCCTCCCCGCCTATATTGTCGCTCATGAAATCTCCTTCGCCGCAATTGCTGACCGCGACCGTCGACGCTGAAAAGTCCGGCGAGCGCCTCGACCGCTTCCTCGCCGGTGCCTTCCCGGAGACGAGCCGCGCCCGCTTTCAGGCCCTTATTGCGGAGGGCCACGTCGCTGTCGAGGGGCAGCCGGTCCGCGAGACGCGCCGGAAGCTCAAGCCGGGCGAGACCGTCGCTGTCGAACTTCCTGCCGCTAAACCCGCCGAGCCAAGGGCCGAAGCGATCGACCTCGACATCGTCTATGAGGACGACGACCTCATCGTCATCGACAAGCCGGCGGGCCTCGTGGTGCACCCGGCCGCCGGCCATGACAGCGGAACCCTCGTCAATGCGCTTCTCGCCCATTGCGGCGACAGCCTCTCCGGCATCGGCGGCATCAAGCGGCCTGGCATCGTGCATCGCCTCGACAAGGAGACGAGCGGTCTCATGGTGATCGCCAAGACCGATCGCGCCCATCAGGGCTTGAGCGAGCAATTTGCAAGCCACGGCCGCGATGGCCGGCTCGAACGCGAATATCTTGCCATTGTCTGGCGCATCCCGGAGCGGCCGCGTGGCACGATCGACGCGCCGCTCGCGCGCTCGTCCCACAACAGGCAGAAGATCGCCGTTTCGAAGAGTTCTGCCGCACGCACCGCCATCACGCATTATGAAATCGAAGAGCAGTTCGGCGATGTTGCCTCGCTCATCCGCTGCCGCCTCGAAACCGGCCGCACGCATCAGATCCGCGTTCATCTTGCCCATATCGGGCACCCTGTTCTCGGCGATCCCGCTTACGGCAAGGGTTTCTCGGCATCGCGCAGCGGCTTGACGGAGCAAGCCCGCGATGCGCTCGCCGCACTCGATCGCCAGGCCTTGCATGCGACGGTTCTGGGTTTCGATCATCCCTTGACGGGAAAACATTTGCGCTTCGAACGCGCACCGCCCGCCGATATGCAAATGCTCTTGGCAAGTTTGCGCGAACAAGCGCGCATCCGCGCTTGACAAGCCCGTTCCCGGGAGATGTTAGTGTCCCGTTCTGTGGGGCTCATGGGGGAACAAGATGAAGCAGAATTTCACTTTTGCGAAAGCCGCGTTGGCGAGCGCACTACTTGTGTTTGGCGCGACGCAGCTCAACGCCAAGGGTGGCGATGTAGCCGCGGGGATAGCGATCGGCGCGGCCGCTGGCGCGGTTCTCGCCGCGGCTGCATCGGCAGCCAATGCCGATTGGGATTCCGATTATTATGATTACAGCTGGAACTACGACAAGTCGCAGAATGCGATCGCAGCCTGCATGCATAAGGCGGGCAAAGTCGCGTCAAAACGCGGCGCCTATCGCATCATCGCCGAGAAGCTCGATTACTTGAACAATCGCGGCGGCGGACAGTTCAAGGTCGGCTTGCGGATGAAGGCCATCTATCGCTCAGGCGTCACTGTGCACTACGCAAAATGCACGGTTCAGAACGGCTGGATTTCCGCGTTCAAGATGAATTGAGTAACATCTGGTGACTCTTCCTCTCCCGCCTGCGGGAGAGGAAAGGGGCCCATTGCGAAGCAATGGGAATGGTGAGGGGAACTACAACATCCGCCCCCTCATCTCCCCCATGCCACTTCGTGTCATGGGGCCCCATCTTCTCCCGCAAGCGGGAGAAGACTAAACAACGGGCGACACTCGCACTCCATATGCCGCGAGGAACGTCGCCACGCCGGCATTCACCACGCGGTTGAGTTCCTCCGTTGCAATGGAATCGCTCACGTTGAACAAGAGCGGCTTGCTCGTCCCGCAATGGATGAGTTCCATCAACTGCCTGGCGGCCATCTCGGGATCTGACGCCTTCAATTCGCCCTGGCGGATCTTCTCCTCGATATAGGCGGTGATCCGCGCAATGCCGTAGCGGGGTCCCGCCTCGTAGAACGCCCTGCCCGCTTGCGGAAATTTAGCCGAGGCCGCGATGATCATCCGGAAATAGGCGACCTGTTGGGGGTCGATCAGCATCTTGCCGAAACGCAAGCCGATCTCGCGGAGCATGTCTTCGACAGGCCGGCTTTCATCGAGGATCTCAAAAAGCCGCTCAGCCTGGCCGCGACGGTCTTCGAAAATCAACGTCTCAAAAAGCTTTTCCTTGCTGGGAAAGTATGCATAGACGGTGCCTTTTGAGACGCCGGTGGCCCGGACGATATCGTTGACACTGGCACCGTCGAAGCCATGCTCCATGAAAACGCGGCGGGCACCGTCCATAATCTGCTGACGCTTCGCAGTGTGTTCCGCGCTGCTCTCAACTTCCACGGGAAGTGCCGTCATCTCATCCTCCCAACGCCTCTGCCTCGTCTAACGCCGCTATGCGTGCTTCGCAATTCTCAATCGACACTTTAGATTGAACCGAACGGTTCGGTCTTGACTTAATAGGTCCGCGACCGTAAATCAAGATCGAACCGAACGGTTCAGTCTTATTCCAAAGAGGAACCCCCCAATGTCCCTCAGCGAAGCCAAGCAGCCCGAACTCTCACCCACTCCTGTTCAGGAGCTGCGCCCACAATTAAAGCTTGCCGAGCCTCCACAGGCCCGGCCAGAGGCCCCCGCTCCGGCGCCGGCTGCTCCCGCCGCCGCGCGCCGGCGGGGGCGCTCACCCATTCGGAAGCTGCTCTTGGGAGCCGGCCTCGTGGCGATTTTGGCCGCCGGTGGCTGGTATGGCGAGAATTGGTACACCACCGGCCGTTTCATAATCTCGACCGATGACGCTTATGTGCGCGCCGACACGTCCGCCTTGAGCGCCAAGGTGTCGGGCTATGTCGCCGACATCCCGGTCGCCGAAAACACGCTCGTCTCGGCCGGGACCACGATCCTCAAGATCGACGATGGTGACTTCAAGCTCGCTGTCTCCTCCGCCAAAGACCGCATCACCCTGCAGCAGGCGACCATCGACCGCATTTCCCGCCAGGCCGAGGCCCAGCAGGCCGATATCGACTCGGCGCGCGCCAAGGTGACGATGGCCGAAGCGGATGCTCAGAATTACGCCTCGATCCTCGAGCGCCAGAAGACGCTCGCCAAGAAGGACTTTGCCAGCACCCAGGCCGTCGACCAGGCGCAAGCCAATCGTGATCGTGCAGCGGCCGGTGTCACCTCCGCCAAGGCCGATCTTGCCGCCGCCGAGGCAGACTACCAAGTGATCCAAGCCGAGGGCCAGGAAGCTCGCGCCACGCTCGCCCAATTCAACACCGAATTGGCGCGCGCTGAGCGCGATCTTGGCTTCACCGAGATCAAGGCGCCGTTCGACGGCATCATTGCCAATCGCGCGGTCGAACCCGGCCAGTTCGTGCAAACCGGCCAGCGCCTGATGGCGCTCGTCCCGGTTTCCAGCGCCTATATCGAGGCTAATCTCAAGGAAACGCAATTGGCCGACGTGCATCCCGGCCAGAAGGCCGAGATTTCGGTCGATGCTTGGGACGGCGCCACGATCACCGGCACAGTCGACAGCATTTCCCCGGCCTCGGGCGCGGAATTCTCGCTGCTGCCGCCCGAGAACGCGACGGGTAACTTCACCAAGATCACCCAGCGCGTGCCGGTCCGCATCAAGATCGCCAGCCAGGATGCCGCGCGGCTTCGCGCCGGCCTCTCCGTCGTCGTCGATATCGATACCCGTCAACCCAAGGGAAGCGCGACTGCCGCGCTCGACTAGGCCGCCGCCATGGCCGCTGCCACGACAACCATTGCCGCCCATGCTCCTCGCGCCGTCGCGAGCGGCTTCGAAACACGTCGGCTCATCGCGTTCATCGCGATGGTTTTCGGCATGTTCATGGCGATTTTGGACATCCAGATCGTCTCGGCATCGCTGTCCGACATTCAGGCCGGCCTCTCGGCAAGCGTCGATGAAATCTCCTGGGTGCAGACGAGCTATCTCATCGCCGAAGTCATCATGATCCCCTTGTCGGGGACGCTTTCCCGCATGATGTCGACGCGCATCCTGTTCACGCTGTCGGCCTCTGGTTTTACGCTTGCGAGCGTGCTCTGCGCGCAGGCGACGTCGATCAACGAAATGATCATATTCCGCGCCTTCCAGGGCTTCATTGGCGGCGCGATGATCCCGACGGTTTTTGCAGCCTCCTTCACGATTTTCCCGGCGAGCAAGCGCCCGATCATCACGCCCTTGATCGGCCTCATCGCCACGCTCGCACCGACCATCGGCCCAACAGTCGGCGGTTATCTGACCGATCTCTTCTCCTGGCACTGGCTGTTTCTCGTCAATGTCGGGCCAGGCATCGTCGTCGTAACGCTCGTCTGGTTCCTCGTCGATTTCGACGAGCCCGACTGGTCGCTGTTCAAGGGCTTCGACTGGCTGGGCCTTGCGGCAATGGCCGTGTTCCTCGGCACGGCCGAATATGTGCTTGAAGAAGGCCCGTCCAATGATTGGTTCGACGATGCGGCGGTGAGCTATGCAGCAATTGCCTTCGTCGTCGGCATGGCCTTTTTCTTCTGGCGCACTTTCACCGCGCGCCAGCCGATCGTCGATCTCTCGGCTTTCGGCAATCGCAACTTCGCAACCGGCGCCTTCTTCTCATTCGTCATGGGCATTGGCCTCTACGGCCTCACCTATCTCTATCCGGTGTTTTTGAGCCGGGTGCGCGGCTATTCCTCGATGATGATCGGCGAGACGATGTTCGTCACCGGCATCGCCATGTTCATCGCCGCGCCGATCGTCGGCCGCCTTTCGACGAAAGTCGATCCGCGCATCATGATGGCGCTCGGCTTTGGCGGCTTTGCGCTCGGCACCTGGCAGGCCTCCTTCGTCACCAAGGACTGGTCGTTCAACGAGCTTCTGGTGCCGCAGATCCTGCGCGGCTTCTGCCTGATGCTGTGCATGGTGCCGATCACCAACGCGGCACTCGGCACATTGGCGCCCAACCGTATCAAAAATGCATCCGGCCTTTTCAATTTGACCCGCAATCTTGGAGGTGCCGTCGGTCTCGCCTTGATCAATACGGTTCTCAATGATCGTATGGACCTGCATCTCCAGCGCCTGCGCGAGCAGGTCTCCTGGGGACGGGATGTGGCGGTCAATACGCTCAACACCATGACCCAGGCCTTCAGTCCGTTGGGCTCGGACGCCTCCAATGCGGCAGTGGCCCAGCTGGCGCGGATAGTCCGGCGCGAAGCGACGGTTATGGCGATCGGCGACGTCTTTCTTTTGCTGACGCTGCTATTTGCCGCGATCGTCGTGCTTACCCCCTTGATGCAGCGGCCAAAATCGGCCGCAGGCGGCTCTGTGCACTGAACCTGACACGAAACCCAAGGAGGTAAGCCGGGTTGGATAACGACAGAGTGACGAGGAATTGAAATCGTAAAAGTTACAATTATGTTAGTACGGGCGTTATTCGAGTTATGCTAGGTGCGGGGCATCCGCGCCAGAAGGGGTTAAAGATGGCCCAGACTGTAAAAAGCTTGCCGGCAATTGCTTCGGGAGAGGCCGGCCTCTCGCGCTATCTCCAGCAGATTCGCCAGTTTCCGATGCTGGAGCCGAGCGAAGAATACATGCTCGCCAAGGCCTGGAAGGAGCATGGCGACAAGGAAGCAGCTCACAAGCTGATCACCAGCCATTTGCGTCTCGTGGCGAAGCTCGCCATGGGTTATCGCGGCTATGGCTTGCCGATTTCGGAAGTCATTTCCGAAGGCAATGTTGGCCTGATGCATGCGGTCAAGCGCTTTGAGCCCGACAAGGGTTTCAGGCTCGCAACCTATGCCATGTGGTGGATCAAAGCTTCGATCCAGGAATTCATCCTGCGCTCGTGGTCCCTCGTCAAAATGGGCACCACCGCCAGCCAGAAGAAGCTGTTCTTCAACCTGCGCAAGGTCAAGGGCCAGATCCAGGCCCTGGAAGAGGGCGACCTCAAGCCCGAGCAGGTCAAAGAGATCGCCAGGCGGCTCGCAGTCCCGGAAGAGGACGTCATCTCCATGAACCGGAGATTGTCGGGCGACGCCTCGCTCAACTCTCAGGTCCGTGCCGACAGCGAAGGCGAATGGATGGACTGGCTCGTGGATGAATCCGACGACCAGGAAACCGCCCTTGCCAAGAGCGAAGAGAGCGAACAGCGCATGGGCATGCTCTCGGCCGCCATGGACACGCTCAACGAGCGCGAGAAGCGCGTCTTCGAAGCACGCAGGCTCCGCGATGAGCCGGCGACGCTCGAAGAGCTTTCGCAGGAATTCGGCGTCTCCCGCGAGCGCATCCGCCAAATCGAGGTCCGCGCCTTCGAGAAGATCCAGAAAGCGGTCAAGAACGCCGCCCAGAAGGCCCTCCTCCCGCGCGCGGTCAGCGAAGCTTCGCTGTGAGACGAGCTAAGAAGGTTGAGTATGCGGCCGCGCGAAAGTGTGGCCGCGTGCCTCCCCCAAACGGCGAAAGCATTCAGCTGCAAGTAGCGAAATGTAGACGGCAAAGGGCATGCATAATCGCACGAAGAATTCCCGTTGTCAGGAGATCGCGCAACTCAGGCGATAGGTTTAAAAGGTATACGGCCAGACGATCTCCAAATGCGACGAACTTGTAGAGCAGCATGCGAGTGTCGTTACGACAAACGCCAGCGCCGGCGAGGATCAGCGCCAAGCGTAACTCCAACTCACCCCGCTGAGATTCCCCACAAGTCCAAAGAATCCGGCGTCTCACCCAGAGCGACCGCCGGCAGACCGACTGCGAAGCGGCAGACGAACCATCCGAAAGACGCGATCAGAGCAATCACAAGTAGGATGACAACCAAACTATTGCCAGCATCGACATGGCCTCCCGCTGCAACTACGGCGAACGGGATCGCGGCGACCAAAATGCCTCCGATAAGAACCAGAAATGAAAGCAACACAACCCCGATCCCGTATAGCATGGTCATCAACGTCGCGATGATTACTGGCTGGCTGAGCCCAATCCATGCCAGTTCGTTTCGCAGATAGAGCCGCGTGATCCGCACAAACTGCCATGTTGTGATGAGGCCCATCCCCAGCTGCAGAAGGCAACTGGAGGCCTGGTACTTCATCAAGCCCGGATAGAACCTCAGCAGCTCTTGATGGAAAGGATCACTCCCCTGCGCTCTTTCAACCATTGCCAAAATATCTGGGAAAAACCGGCCGATCATCCAGAACTCGGTCGCTACAATAACGGTTATCGCCAAATATGGCAGCAAGCTAGCTTGGATCAGTTCGAGCCAGTGGGTTCGAATATAGCCAAGAGCAGTTCGGCTGGAGCCAGAGAGAATTGCAGTCATCGGGTTACCTTGTCATAAAAGGGCAGAGCTGTGATCTCGACAGCTCAGCAAAAACCGTGTCTGTTAAACCGTAAAGCACGGAGGTTGCGCCATGCCTGCCTTGTCCCGTGAACAATGCGATGCCTTCTGGCTCGACGGATACCTCTTGGTCGAGAACGTCATCGACGGCGCCCGCCTAGCCGCGCTGCGCGACGACTTCGAGGGCTGGGTCGAGGAGAGCCGTCGCAATACCAAGCCCTATGGCGAAATCATCGACGGGCGGCCGCGCTTCGATATCGAATCGGGCCACACTGCGGAAAAGCCGGCACTGCGCCGCGTGAACTCGCCGGTCGAGGTCTCGCAGGCCTATTACGACTGCATGGCGGATTCGAAAATGACCGACATGGTCGCCGATCTTATCGGGCCGAATGTCAAGTTCCACCACTGCAAGATCAACTCAAAATTGCCCGGCGCAAAGACGGAAGTGAAGTGGCACCAGGATTTTCCCTTCACGCCGCACTCGAATGACGACATCGTCACCGCCCTGCTCTTCATCGACGAGGTGACGGCCGACAACGGCCCGCTCGAAATCGTCGGCGGCACCCATCGCGGACCGATCCACAGTCTTTGGCATGACGGCAAATTCACGGCTGCGGTCGGCGAAGAAATTGCCGAGGCAAGCCGGCGCAAGGCCTTGCGCTGCATGGGCCCCGCAGGTTCCTGCTGCTTCATGCATACGCGATTGCTGCACGGCTCGGCGCCCAATCACTCGTCGCAACCGCGTACCCTGTTCATCAGCGTTTACACGGCCGAGGATGCGCAGCCCTATTCGCCGAATCCCGTGCCGAGCAAGTTCGAGGGTCTTGTCGTGCGCGGGGAGAAGACGAACACCGTGCGCTCGATCGGATATGCTATGGACTTGCCGCAGAAGCCGACCGCGGCGTCTTTCTTCGCGCAACAATTGGCGCCTGAGAAACGGCCCGACTACGCGTTTTGAGCTACTGTATCTGGAAGATCGATTTCGATCCTGGCTCGCGCGGCTTCGACCAGAAAATCTGCACCGCCCATAATTCATTGCCACGCTGGATGACGCCAGTCGATACGAATTCATAGTCGCGCGACATGAGGTTTCGGCGATGACCGGAGCTGTCGAGCCACAACTTGAAAAGCCGCCGCGCCTTGGCTTCGTCCGCAGCATCATCATGCCGATCGCTTGCCGCATTCTCACCGCGCGCCGGATATAGATCGGCATCATCGACATAGGCCGAGAACCGCGTGCCGAACTCCTCACCCCGGTTGGAGCGGTGACTGGATTTCCCGCGCCGCATATTGTCGATCGCCTGGGCCCGCGCCGCCTCCCGCAGCATGTCGCTTGCCTCAAGCGGCGCACGCGACCGTCCGCTGCGATAGCCGGAGGCCATCTCGTCGAGCAATTCCTCGAGGTCCGGGCGCAGGACGGCCCCCTTCGGTAGCGATCCGACGAGCCCATGCGCATAGTCGCGATAACCGGCTGAAGCCGGCAGGGCCAGAGTCAGCATGGCGGCCAGGATCAGGATCGTCACAGACCAAAAGCGCGCAGGGAAATGGTTCATGGAGAATTAAAGGCGTTTTTTCAGCGTTAAAGACAACGCCTTATCAACTATGCCACACAGATATTAGACCGATTCGACAAGCCTTTACCGCCGGTTTGCCGGTCACAAGATAGAAACGGCGCTTGGTTAAGATCAAGGGCGATATGGGGACGTCGATTAAAACAATCCTGAGCAGCAAATACGGCTCCTTTGCGGCCGTAGCGTTGTTCTGCGTCCTGATCGCCTGCGTTGGTGTAGCCTTTGTTACCCGCGCCACGACGAAGCTTCTCGAGTCGGACGCCGAGATGGTGACCGATGAATGGGCGAACTACATCGTCTCGAATGTTCCCGATCTGTCGGAAATCGCCCAGGGCGAAATCCCTTCGACGGAATCGGTGATCTTCTTCGAGCAGGCGCGCCAGGTGGGGCGCGTCTATGACTTTTCGATTTATGACCCGGATGGCCGGCTCATTCTCAAGTCCGAAGAACTCGGGCGCACTCACACTTTCGATTACAACATCTTCACGGCAAGGCCGGAATTCGACAAGGCGCGACTGGACCGCAAGCGGGTCATCTTCGTCAATGAGAGCGGTTCGAGCCAGGGCCCTGAAATCTTCGCCGATGCCCTGATGCCGATCGGGACGCAGGGCAATCTCGACGGCTGGCTTGAGATCAAGGTCGATCAGACCCGCCGCCAGCGCCTGTTCATGTCCTCCATGACCAGCCTCGCCCTGATTATCGGCGCGATCCTTGCCGCAGGTCCCGCGCTCGGCTTCTGGTATCGCACGCGGCAGAAGCAGCTCGCCGAACGACAGCTTAACTATCTGTCTCATTTCGACATGGCGACGGGTTTGCTCAATCGTGGCGCCTGGCTGGAGAGACTGGGGGGTCTGCTTGCCGGGCGCAGCGATACAGCGCCACGCGCCGCGGTCTTCCAGATCGATCTCAACGGTTTCAAATTGGCGACCGACAATTATGGTCCGACCGCGGGCGACACGTTCCTCAAGGAAATGGCGGCTCGCATTGTCGAAGAACCCTTCAGCCAGGCCACGGTCGCCCGGGTAAACAGCGGTCAGTTCGCCGCGTTCCTCCCACGCGTCGCCGACACGATCGACGCCGCTCACATGGCGCGCAAATTCGTGGAAGTCCTGTCACGGCCCATCGAATGGGAAGACCATGTTCTGAGCTCGCCGGTTAGCGTCGGCGTCGCGCTGATACCCGACGACGGAACCGATCCATCGCGACTGTGGACGGCAGCAAGCATCGCGCTTGAGGAGGCGATCGAAGCCGGTCGGAATTGCTACCGCTTCTTCGCTGCCGAGACCGAGCGCCAGACGCAAAAACAGCGCGACCTCGAACAGACGATCACGGAGGCTTATGAGCGCGGCTACTTCGAGCTTCATTACCAGCCTATCATTGAACTCAAGTCGAAGAAACTGCGCGGATTCGAAGCGCTCATTAGGCTCAATCATCCGGAAAAAGGCTTGATTTCGCCGGTCGATTTCATTCCGGTCGCCGAGAAGACCGGCGATATCCAGAAGATCGGCGCATGGTGCCTGGAAGAGGCTTGTCATACGGCAAGCTTCTGGCCGTCTGATCTTACCGTCTCCGTCAATCTCTCGCCGTTGCAATTCAACTCCGGCCAACTCATCAGCGTGCTGCGCCGTGCGCTCGAAGCGAGCAACTTCGCCGCCTACCGGCTTGAACTTGAAGTGACCGAAGGATTGCTGCTCGGCGACGTCGAAGTCGTCAAGGAACAGCTGCAGGTCTTGCGCGACATGGGCATCGCGGTTGCGCTCGATGATTTCGGCACCGGCTATTCGAGCCTGAGCTATCTCTGGCAGTTCCCGTTCTCGAAAATCAAGATCGACCAGTCCTTCATTCGCGCCATCGAGGCAACCCCGAGCGCGCCGGGAATCCTCAAAACGATTATCGCACTAGGCCGTTATCTCAGCGTGCCGATGACCGCCGAAGGCGTCGAGACCGCCGAGCAGGCGCGTTTCCTGGAGCGTGCGGGATGCCAATTCGCGCAAGGCTACCTCTTCAGCCGGCCGGTCCCCAGCACGGAAGTCGCTGGCATCATCCTCAAGGATTTCACCAAGAGCCTTTCCAAGAAGCCTGCGCAACGCAAGCGTGCGGCGAAAGACACCAAGCTGCCTGACCAGGTGATGCTGTGAGCGCCCTGTGGCGGCTGGTGACGCTCGCAGCCGCACTGGCGAGCGCTTCGCCCGTCGTGCTCTTGCATGCTGGCGCTGGCGCACAGCAGATGACCTATGGGCCCGAAGCCCAGCTGCAGGTACATACCGCGACGGACGAACTCGATGCCGGCGAACTCGCGGCGATTGATTCCGACCTTGCCTTCGCTCTGCGCCTGCACATGCTACGGGGCCACCTCGCGGCCGCCAAAGTCCTTGTATCGCAAAATCGTTTCAAGGAGGCAGCCACGCATACTGCGCATGCCCTGCTTGTCAGTCTGCCGCCGCTCGAGCCCGAGCTGGCGCGCCGCGGCTTGCCGTCCTTGCGCGACGACCTTCTCGCGGTAAATGCCGCCGCCAACAGCGGCGGAGGACAGCTCGCACTTCTGCGAGCAACCCGTCCAGCCGAATTGCAGATCTGGAGGGATTACGACACCATTCCTGAACACCGCCGGCAATCGGTCTCGTTCAGCCTCTCGCTCGCTCTACTCCTCTTCAAAGAAGCCGCCGAGGAGTACCAAGCGGCATGGCAAGGCGTACGCCTCACCCATTTGCACGAATTTCAGACCGGCTATGGCTTCCTGCTGGAGGCGCGGTGGCTCCTCGCACGCTCGCTGCCGGTCCTGCGCAAGGAAGACGTCAAGATCGCAACCAATATTGAGGATGCCTACCTCCGCTTGCGTGAGGCCTGGCCCTCTATCGATCCGCCGCCCAAGCCGGTCATGCCCTATTCGACGATCAACGGCCTCGTCGCGGCGATCGAGATCAACGCCAACCGGCTCTGACAGAATCCGGTTGCAATTGCATGGCCGCGACGCTTCAAGTCGGGTCGCAAAAACGAACTGCCGGACCAAGATTCGCCATGCGCCAATTGCCCATTATCGCCGCCTTGCACCATGCCTTTCAATCGGTTTGGGTCAACCGCATGGTTGCGCTGCGCATGAGTTGGATCTGGTACACCATCGTTGCAATCGTCCTAGCACTTGGCGGTCAGATGGCGGCAACAGGGAGGGTCGAAAATCCGCAATCGCAGGGAGCGGATTTCTACCTGATCGAACTTGTCACACTTCTCCTCGTGCTCCTCGTCAACTCGTCCTTCGCCGTGCATTGGCACCGCTACATTCTGCTCGACGAGGTGCCCGGCATGTTCGATACCTTCCGCCTCGATGGAAAGGTCTGGCGCTATTTCGGCAACAGCCTGTTGATCATGCTGGCGCTGATCGTCCCGTCGATCGTTGTCGCGATCCCCTTCGTCTTCATCGCGGCCGTTTTCTCGCCCCAGCTCGCGACAGTGGGCAGTATGATTGGCGTACTCATCGTCGTATCGATCGGTTTTCTGCGGTTGGGCCTCAAGCTTCCAGCTATCGCACTGGGCGTTATCGACTATCGGTTCGCCGACGCCTGGCGCGCTTCCCAAGGCAATTCGTTCCGCATTGCCGCCCTGTTTCTTGTTACCTTGGCGCTCGCGCTATTGGCAGCATTCATTATCACTGCACTCAGCTTCAGCGGTGCATTCATCGGCGTCGTGATTGGGTTCATCCTCCAACTGATCGTCAACTGGTTCCTGACGTTTTTCATGATTACGCTGCTAACGAGTCTTTACGGCTTTTTCGTCCAGAACCGCGATTTCTGATCCGCTTAGGCGGGTGACTTGATGCGGCAGGCAAAAGACCTGCCGCCCCCTTCGCTAAATGTATGCAGCCCTTGTGAAATCGGCAGTGGTAACCATTTCACTGAGCGATATAGTGACGGGCGAGAGGGATCATTCAGTGAACAACGCGACGCCGCCAATGGCATCGTTGGCACGGGGCATTCCGCCGCGCGGTTGGGGCCTTGGGCTGGCCTATGTTCTCGTCGTAGCCGGACTCGTTGTTCTCGTAGTCGTCGCGGCGGTCATCGCCTGGCTGACGCTCAGCATCGACCGCACCGCCATAACGAGCCGCCAGCTGCTCGATTGGCGCGAAGCCGGCTATCAGATCATGAGTGCGCTCCAAGATGCCGAAACCGGGCAGCGCGGCTATCTCCTGACCAACGACAAGGCCTATCTCCAGCCCTACCAATCAGCCCTCGAGCAGCTTCCCGCGCAGCTTCAGGTCCTGCGTGAACTGACGCCTGACCAAATCCGCGAGCAGGCCTCGATCGCCGAACTCGAAAAGCTCATCGATTCAAAATTGGCCGAATTGAAGCAAACCGTCGCTTTGCGGGACCAGGGCAGCGCGAGCGAAGCGATCGCCATCATCAACCGCGATGTCGGCCGCCGTATCATGGATGCGATCCGCGACCGCATCGCGACGTTGCGGGACGAACAAACGGCCGAACTCGATGCCGCACGCGACAAATCCCGAATGATGCGGCAATGGTTGCTGCGCGGTGCCATTGTTGCCATTCTGCTCTCCGGCATCCTCGCTCTCGCCGGCCTGCTTTTGATGCGCCGGCAATTGGCGGTTTTGAAACGTGACACGCAAAGCCTTGGCATTCGCAAAGTGGAACTCGAAGCGATGGTGGCCGAGCGCACGGCTAATCTCGAAGAAGCGCGCGCCGAATTGCTGCGGGAGCGCGATCAGGTCAAGGCGCTCTTGCGCGATATGAATCACCGCGTGGGCAACAGCCTGCAGCTCGTCTCATCATTCCTGAGCCTCCAGGCCCGCAAAACCCGCGATCCGGGCGCGAGCCAGGCATTGCGCTCGGCGCAAGCCCGCGTCCAGGCCGTGGCACTGGCCCAGCGGCGATTGCGCCTGAGCGACACCGGCCCCGAAGACATGGCCGACGCCACCCAGTTGCTGACCGGCCTGCTCGACGACATCCGCGCTTCAAGCGTCGCAGGCGCCCCGATCACGCTTGAGCTTGAGGCTGAACCCTTCATCGTCAAGAGTCAGGACGCGGTATCGATCGGTGTCATTGTCGGCGAACTCGTCAATAACGCAATGAAATACGCTCTTCCGAACGGATTGCCTGGCACGATCTGGGTGCGGCTTGCGCCTGCCAAGAAGGACAGCCAGGCAACGCTCATCGTCGAAGATGATGGCATCGGCTTCGTCGAGTCGCCCGAGGGGGCTGGCGGGTTGGGGAGCGAAGTGGTGAACGCCCTCGCCATGGGTCTCAACGCGACGGTCGCCCGCGAGACGCCCCGGCCCGGCGAGCCGCGGCCCGGCCATCGCGTCGTCCTGACTCTCGGTTGACCTCTCTCAATCAGCGAAGGGATCAGTCATCAGGATCGTGTCGTCGCGCTCGGGGCTCGTTGAAAGCAGCGCGACGGGGCACTCGATCAGCTCTTCGAGATACTTCACATACTTGATCGCCTGGGCCGGCAGATCCGCCCAGGAGCGCGCGCCTTGCGTCGACTCGCGCCAGCCTTCGAAACTTTCGTAGATCGGCTCGACGCGCGCCTGCGCTTCCTCTGCAGCTGGCAGTCTGCCGATCTCCCTGCCATCAAGACGGTAACCGACAGCCACCTTGATTTCTTCGAGACCGTCGAGCACGTCGAGCTTGGTCAAGGCAATGCCGTGAATGCCGCTTGTCTTGATCGCTTGGCGCACCAGCACCGAATCGAACCAGCCGCAGCGCCGCTTGCGGCCCGTGACCGTGCCGAATTCACGACCGCGGGCGCCGATGATCTCGCCGATCTCATTCGCCTGCTCGGTGGGGAACGGCCCGGACCCGACGCGCGTCGTATAGGCCTTGGCGATGCCCAGCACATAGCCGATCGCCGAGGGGCCAAGACCCGAGCCTGAGGCCGCCTGCCCTGCCACCGTATTGGATGATGTCACATAGGGATAGGTGCCATGATCGATATCAAGCAGGATGCCCTGCGCACCCTCGAAGAGGATGCGCTTGCCGTCGCGCCGCGCCTCATCGAGGAGGCTCCAGACCGCGTCGGAATAAGCGAGCACCCGTGGCGCGATTTCCGCCAATTGAGCGACAAGCGACTGCGCATCGACCTCCGGCTGTCCAAGGCCGCGCCGCAGCGCATTGTGATGCGCAAGCAGGCGCTCGACTTTCGGCCCGATCGTTCTGAAATCGGCGAGGTCATTCACGCGAATAGCCCGGCGCCCCACCTTGTCCTCATAGGCAGGCCCGATGCCCCGCCCCGTCGTGCCGATCTTCGCTGTGCCGGCCGCACTTTCGCGCAACTGATCGAGATCGCGATGCAGCGGCAGGATCAGCGTGGCATTGCCGGCGATCCGCAGATTGTCGCGCGAGACGTTGACGCGTTGCGCCGCCAGCTTGTCGATCTCGGCCGCAAGCGCCCACGGATCGATGACCACGCCATTGCCGATGATTGACAATTTGCCCGGCCGGACGATGCCGGACGGCAGGAGCGAAAGCTTATAGGTGACGCCGTCGATGACCAGCGTGTGGCCGGCATTATGGCCGCCCTGGAAACGCACCACGATATCTGCGCGCTCCGACAGCCAGTCGACGATCTTTCCCTTGCCCTCGTCGCCCCATTGCGCTCCGACGACCGCGACATTCGCCATCAAACTCTCCCTACGGCATGGCAACGGCCCCGAAGCGGTTTATCCGCCGGGGCCGTTTGCCAGTGTCTACACCAGCAGGGCCCGCTGTCCAAAGCGAAAACGGAGGACGTGATTTCGCACGATCCGCCAGTGTGTTAAGGTCCTCGCCGTCAGGCGATCACTCGGAGGAGACGATCATGGCGGATATTCAGTGGATGATTCGCGGACCCGAAATCGCAACCTGCAACTGCTCTTATGGCTGCCCTTGCCAGTTCAATGCGCTTCCGACGAATGGCGATTGCCGCGCAGCCGTCGCCATGCAGATCGACGAAGGCTTTTTCGGCGATGTCCGGCTTGACGGTCTGAGATGGGCGGCGGTCGCCGCATGGCCCGGACCTATTCATGAAGGGCACGGCGAAATTCAGCCAATCGTCGACGTCCGTGCCACGCCTGAGCAGCGTGATGCCCTGCTCGCCATTATGTCGGGCCAGCACACCAAGCCGGGCGCCACGTTCTTCCAAGTCTTCTCCTCGATGATCGACACGGTGCACGAACCCAAATTCGAGACGATCGAGTTCGGAGCCGACGTCGCAAAGGCGACAGGGAAATTCCGCGTCGGCGGTGTGGTCGAAGCCGCGGTTGAACCGATCCGCAATCCGGTCACCGGTGCTGCCCATCGCGCCAAAGTCTCGCTGGCCGACAGCTTTGAATTCGTCGAGGCGCAGTTCGCGTCGGGAACAGTCAAGGCGACGGCACCAATTGCGCTCGTCACCGCCGGCAAGCACGCCCATCTCGCCAACCTGCATCTGACGGGCGACGGCATCGTCCGGTGACCTTCACCGGGGCGGTTGAGATCCTGGCGCGCCGCGAGCGCGTCACGGTTCTCATCGCCCTGCTCCTCGTCATCATCATCAGCATTGTCTTCATGCTGCGTTCCGGCGACGCGCTCATGATGATGATGCCGATGCAGGTTTCGGCTGAGTGGATTGTCCTGCTCTTCGTCATGTGGTGGACGATGATGCTCGCCATGATGCTGCCTTCCGCCGCGCCTGCCATTCTCACCTTCGGCGCCATATCGAGACGGCTGGACGGTCGGGACGCATCGGCGCGCATGCTCGCCTTTGCAGCCGGGTATGCCCTCGTTTGGACAGGCTTCTCCCTCGCCGCTGTCCTATTCCAGATGGCTACGGATCACACGCTGCGGCTCAATCCGATGTTTGCGACGACCAGCCGGATTGCCGGCGGCATCCTGCTCATCGCTGCCGGCCTCTATCAATTGACACCACTGAAGGAAGCCTGCCTGCGCAAATGCCAATTGCCGCTCCTCGTCTTTGCACGCGATTGGCGCCCCGGTCTTCGCGGCGCACTCCGCATGGGCTTTAGTCACGGGCTGTATTGCGTCGGCTGCTGCGCCATGCTGATGGTGGTCTTGTTTTACGGCGGCGTCATGGAGCCCAAGTGGATCGCCGGTCTCGCGATCTATGTCCTGATCGAAAAGCTGATGCCGCGGCAATGGTATGTGAGCCGCTTCGCCGGCATAGTCCTCTGCCTGTGGGGCGGAGTCATCCTATGGATCGCTTTCCGCTAGTGTGAGGTGAGGATGCCAGCATTCGCTGGCCTGATGGAGTGTCGGATGAACATCGGTACCTTGTCATCCCCGGACTTGTTCCGCGGATCCATCGTGCCGTTACTCCGCCAACTGATTAATCGGCACGGTGGGTTGCCGGGACAAGCCGGCAATGACAAGAAAGTTATCGGAAGCAATTCCTTATGTATCCGTCACCCCAGCGAAAGCTGGGGTCCCCTGAAGCATCACCGCCGTGGAAACGATTCGGGGGATGCCAGCTTTCGCTGGCATGACGGGATGGAGTAATCGCGGGTAGCTCTTCAATCCACCGCCTGGCCGACCGTCATGTCCTTCGGCCAGGTGATCTTATAGCCGTGCTTGATCAGCTTTTCGGCCTTGGGCTCAAGCTCGAAATTCCACGCCAGCACGCCGCGCCGGCGCTCGAGATTGGCCTGAGTAGCGGGCGTCATGCCAGAGAGTGTTGCCACAGTCACATCCTCGTTCGTCGAGAACGGCATCTGGTCGACGACAGTAACATCGAGAGGAAAGTCATGGAGATTCTTCACCGTGATGTCGTAGGCGCGCGTGTCGACATTGGACGTGGTGATGAGCCCCTCCTCGCCCTTGATGCGCGTCACTTCGGCCCGCTTCACCTTGACGAGATCGTCGACGCCGAAGCCGAGCTTGGTTTCCTCGCCGGGTGACAGCATCGGCAGATAGCCCTGCCCCATGAAGACACCGTCGCGATAGAGCGTGACCGGGCCTGGCAAAAAAGGCGTCTCGCCGGTGATAGTGAAGGCCGCCGTCATATAGGCATTGGGGTCAAGCTTCGGCACGGCACGCGCCGATAGCTTGGCGCCGATCGTATCAGTCGCAATCCGCACTTTCTTGGCGGTGCCGGTGTTGTCGATGCTGACGCGGCCCTGGATACCATACAGCGCCTGGAAGCCTGCGACCTGAACTTCAGCTTCCATCTGCTCGACGCTGCGGGGCGCCGGAAGGCCGACGCTTGATGAGGAATCTTCAAGCTCCAACCCCGCCTGCGCCTGGATTTTGGCATCACGCGAGTAGTTGCGCCCCCTGCCCTCATCAAAGGCATTGACGCCCTGCGGCACCAGATCAGGGGCCGCGGTGGCCCCGGCCGGACGCGCCGTCGACAGGGTCAGCGCGACATTGTCCCAGGTCTCAGTCGTCGCCTGCTGCACTTCGGCGCGGCGCACCAGTTCGATCGTGGCACCCGCCTGGCCTTTCGCTGGCGAGGCGAGGCGCGCATCATAGATCGGCACCCAGCCAGCATTACCAACGCGATAGCGCAGTTTGAACGTACCCGACGTCGCAGCCGGAACGGTAACATGCACAGAGACCAGCATGCTCGTCACTTCGCGCGGCGCGAGCCCGCCAAGCTGCAGCGTCAGGTCGTTGACCTGCCGGTCGATCTCGCGCTGGCGGACGCGTGCATCGAGGATCGTTTTGCCGATCACTTGCAATTTTCCCGAAACGAGATCGAGGACGCCGCCGAGTTGCGTCGCATCCGTCGCACGAACTTCACCTTCCTTCGGTGTCGGAGCGATGGCGCCCGTCGCCAATTGCTCGAGCAGTCGCTTCTGGAATTCGGCATCGGCAATGGCCTGATCGAGCGCGGCGCGTTCATCGCCCAATAGCTCGATGTCCTTCTCGATACGCTTTCTTTGTTCATCGATCCCAGTCGATGGCACCGAGACAAGCTTAGAATCGACCGAGCCGATCTCGATGTGGCCGGGAGAAGAGCCTTCGACCCGGATCGTCTCGGCCTGCATCTCACCCGGCAATCCGGCAAACAGTAGCGTGTGCTCGCCGGGCTCAAGAGAGAGTTCCGCAAGGCGCAGCACTTCCGCGCCTTGCGGGTAAACAGTCACAGCATCGACATGTGAGGGCGCCGCGATCTCGGCGGCAAAACTCGGGGCGACAAAAGCGGTTGATAGCAGGAAGGCGGCGGCCAGAATGCGCATGAATGGTCTCCGGTACGCCCCCTCAGGCTGGGCCGGAGCACACACTGACCTCGCGGCGGGATTGCGGCCAAGTGAAGCGCATATCCCGCCGAACTGACGGCGCTTTGGAGACAACGCTAGCTAGAACGCCAATTGCTTCGCCTGACGGACATGCGGCAGCTTGTGCACCGCCGCCAGTACCGTCTCAGGCACCTGCTCGTCGATCTGAACGAGACAAATCGCATCAGCACCCTGAGCCTGCCGGCCGAGATGGAAGGTCGCGATATTGACCTTGGCATTGCCGAGCAATGTGCCGAGCGCTCCAATGAACCCCGGCTTGTCCATGTTGGTCACATAAAGCATGTGCGGCCCGAATTCCGATTCAAGCTCGATCCCCTTGATCTGGATGATGCGCGGTTTGCCATCCGAGAAGACCGAGCCTGCCACCGAGCGCTCCATGCCCTTCGTCTTCACCGTCAGGCGGATATAGGTCTCGTACGCGCCGCGCTGTGTCTGGCGCACTTCATCGACCTTGATGCCGCGCTCTTTGGCGACGACCGGGGCCGAGACCATGTTGACGGTGCCGAGCTGCGGCTGCAACACACCCGACAGCGCGGCCGCCGTCAATGCGCGGGTATTCATGTCGCCGACGTCGCCGGCATATTCGATGACGATGCCGGTGATGACGTCGTCAGTGAGCTGGCCCGCAAACGAGCCGAGCTTTTCGGCAAGCGCGATGAAGGGCCGCAGGCGCGGCGCTTCATCGGCCGAGATCGACGGCATGTTGAGCGCGTTCGAGACCGCACCTGTAATCAGATAATCCGCCATCTGCTCGGCGATCTGGATCGCAACATTTTCCTGCGCTTCCGATGTCGAGGCTCCGAGATGCGGCGTGCAGACGACATTCTCGAGCGCGAAGAGCTTGTGCTCGGTCGCAGGTTCGGTCTCGAAGACATCGAGGGCAGCCCCACCGACTTGCCCCGACTTCAAGGCGTCATAGAGCGCTTCCTCCACGACAAGGCCGCCGCGCGCGCAATTGATGATGCGCACGCCCTTCTTGCACTTTGCCAAGGCCGCGGCATCGACGATGTTGCGCGTCTTGTCAGTGAGCGGCGTATGGAGCGTGATTAAGTCGGAGCGGCGGAAGATGTCGTCGAGGTCGACCTTCTCGACGCCGATTTCGAGCGCCCGCTCGGGGCTTAAGAAGGGATCGAAGGCGATGACCTTCATCTTAAGGCCGAGCGCCCGATCCGCGACGATCGATCCGATATTGCCGCAGCCAATAACGCCGAGCGTCTTGTTGAAGAGCTCGACGCCCATGAAGCGGTTCTTCTCCCACTTCCCCGCGCGTGTCGATTGATTGGCCTCCGGGATCTGACGTGCCAGCGCCATCATCATCGAGATCGCGTGTTCGGCGGTGGTGATCGCATTGCCGAACGGCGTGTTCATGACGATGATGCCGCGCGCTGTTGCCGCCGGAATATCGACATTGTCGACGCCGATACCGGCGCGGCCGATCACCTTGAGATTGGTCGCCGCCGCGATGATCTTGGGACTGACTTTCGAGGCCGAGCGGATGGCAAGGCCGTCATAGGCAGGGATAGCGGCAAGCAAGGCATCCTTGTCCTTGCCGAGATCTGGTTGGTAATCGACATCGATGCCGCGGTCGCGGAAGACCTGCACAGCGGTTTCGGAGAGCTTGTCGGAAACGAGGACGCGGGGCGCCATGGAGAGCTCCTGTTGCGTGAAATCAGTGTGACGATTTTGCGTAGGCCCAGTCGATCCATCGCGTCAGCGCCTCGACATCGGCCGTCTCGACGGTGGCACCGCACCAGATGCGCAAGCCCGGCGGCGCATCGCGATAGGCGCCGATATCATAGGCGACCCCTTCCGCCTCGAGCGTCTTGGCGATTGTCTTGGCTATAGCTTCGCCGCCATCGAGCGTGAGACAGACCGACGTATTGGATCGCGTCGCCTTGTCCTTTGCGAGATGATGCGCCCAGGGGGTGCGCTCAACCCAGGCGTCGATTGCCGCGGCATTGGCATCGGCACGCGCCTGCAAGGCTTTCAACCCACCGGCGGCTTCAGCCCATTCGAGCGCAACGATGTAATCCTCGACGCACAGCATGGAGGGCGTGTTGATTGTTTCGCCCTCGAAAATGCCGGCAATGAGCTTGCCGCCCGAACTCATGCGGAAGATCTTCGGCAAGGGCCACGGCGGCGTATAGGTCTCGAGCCGCTTCACCGCGCGCGGCGACAGGATCAGCACGCCGTGCGCGCCCTCCCCGCCCAGAACCTTCTGCCAAGAGAAGGTCACGACATCGAGTTTGGAAAAATCGAGTGCCTGCGCGAAGGCGGCCGAGGTTGCATCGCAGATCGTCAAACCTTCACGATCCGTCGAGATCCAGTCGGCATTGGGCACGCGCACGCCGGATGTCGTGCCATTCCATGTAAAGACGACATCGCGCGCGAAATCGACCTGCGCGAGATCAGGCAATTCGCCATAAGCCGCCTTCAGGACGCGCGCGTCCTTCAGTTTCAACTGTTTGGCCACATCGCTGACCCAGCCCTCGCCGAAACTCTCCCAGGCGAGGAGATCGACGCCGCGCTCGCCGAGCAGCGACCAGAGTGCCATCTCGACCGCGCCGGTATCGGAAGCCGGGACAATGCCGATGAGATAGTCTTTCGGGACATCCAGCACACTACGCGTCAGCGCGATCGCGCGCTTGAGCCGCGCTTTGCCCTCGCTTGAGCGATGCGAGCGGCCGATCAATGCTTTTGAGAGTTTGTCGGGAGTCCAGCCGGGGATCTTGGCACATGGGCCGGACGAGAAATTTGGCGATGCCGGCCGCGTGGCCGGTCTTGGCGAGTCAGTCATCGATCCATCCTTCCAGATGGCTTGCCCCTCGTTGGGGAGGGGTAGCCCGAGGACGGGAATGCACCTTTCGGCCCGGCGCGTCAACACCTCATGCAAAAAAGCGAAAGCGGCCCCGGATTGCTCCAGCGCCGCTTCCGTCTTCAGAGGACTCTCGATCGAGCCTCAGAACTTGAACTTCACGCCTGTGAGAATCTGGTGATCCATGACATTCGGCCCGTCCACGGTGATGTCCATGAACCGGTAGCCGATGTCGAGATCGACGCTCTCGGAAAGATTGATCGAGGCACCCGCCATCAGCGAATAGGTGAAGCCGTTATCGCTAGGGCCGTTATCGACCGAAGCCCAGCCCCAGCCGGCGCCGGCGCCGACATAAGGCGTGAAAATCGTCGAGGTCGGGATATCGAAGTATAGATTGCCGAGAGCCGTTGTCGTCGACATGTCGGCGCCATTACCGATATTATAGTCGCCGCTCCATTCAAGACGCGCATCGGTGCGCAGATTTTCGTTGAACCTGTAGCCGACGCCGCCACCGCCGGTGAACGCGCTGTCATCCTTGCCGCCGTCCCAGGACAGGAACGACCAACCGATATCGCCGCGCAGATAGAACCCGGATTCGCTTACCACCGGTTGTTCCTCGACGACGACCGGCGGCGGCTGATAGGGATCGGCCGCGCGCGCCACGCCCTGAAGGCTTAAGGCCGCGACGCCGGAAAGCAGGGCAAGTCTCAAAAACTTCATTCAGTACTCCAACTGTCGAACTTTGGGACAGCAACCATGACCGCAAGGATTAGTTCCGGCATGTGTCACGAGCCGGGCCCGAATGGGACGATAAAGAGGCAACCTTGCAAACTTGCTGGAAAGGCTCATCAAATTGTAAGAATTCGAAACATCGCCGTGAAGCAACCCCAACCATGACGACATTGCCGGCACCCGCCGCAACGGCACATCCGCACCTTTTCGACTGGCTGACGCTGGGGGGACTTGTTGTCGCCTGGGGCTCGTCTTTCGCCATGACCAAGATTGCAGTGGGTCAGCTTGATCCCGCCTGGGTCATGGCGCTCCGCCTGGCAATCGGCGGCGGATTTCTGCTCATTATTCTTTACGCTTCGGGAAGGCGATTGCCGCGCGAGCCGCGCCTGTGGGGCTGGTTCGCCTGGTTGGGCTTGATCGGCCACGCGCTTCCCTTCTTCCTCATCTCCTGGGGCACGCAATATGTCTCGTCCGGCCTTTCCGGCGTGCTGATGGGCGCAATCCCGCTCTTTGTCATCGTTGCTGCGCATTTCCTTCTTCCCGACGAGCCGATGACCCGCGCCAAGGCTATCGGCTTCGTCGTTGGCTTTGCCGGCCTGATGATCGTGCTGGGTCCGGATCGCCTGTCCGGCTTCTCCACCGAAAGCGATGCGCTCAAGGGCGAGGCCGCGATTCTGCTCGGCTGCATCTGTTATACCGTGCACGGATTGTTTGCCCGCCGCATTCCGTTCCATGCGCCCGCTGAACAGGCAACTGCCGTCTGTCTTGCCGCAGGCGCAATGGGACTCGCCTTCGCGCTGGCGATCGACCCGACCGGTCTCCAGGACGTCCCGTGGTCCGCCTTTGCCGCAGTGGTGGGTTTGGGGATCCTGCCCACGGCGCTCGCCACGCTCATGATGTATCGCATCATGCGCACCGTCGGTGTCAGCTTTGTCGCCTATTCGAACTATCTCGTTCCCGTCTATGCCCTGGGATTCGGCGCACTGACCCTCGGCGAGACGCTTGACTGGAATGTCGCCGCCGGGCTTGTTCTCATCATTGCCGGCATCGCCACGAGCCGCTTTGCCCCATCGCGCCTGAAAGGTTGAATATGCCCCGTGTGATAGTGCTCATTATCGTCACGATGCTGTGCGGCCCGGCGCTTGCTGCTGAGTGCCCCTTGTCTGATATCGAAAAAGCTCTCGGCACCCCGCTCGAATCCATGAAGCCGCTGGAGCGGGAGGTGTCGGACATTCAATCGACCGAAGGAGGAACCTGGCAGATTTATCGCGAAAAGGATGGTCGCGTGAACACCATCATCCGCGGGGATTATGGCGAGTCGGGCCGCAACGAACTGCGTCTCAGCATCGTCAATCGAAATACCTATGGCGTCGCCGCCAAGCGCATCGACTATATCCGTCACGCCTTCCTGGAAGACCAGGGCCCCTTCGCCTTTCACAAAGTGACGACGGAGTACTTCATTTATTGCGGCGGCAAGATCTATCTGCCGGGGGAAACCGGAGCCACGATGGACCTCAATCAGTACAAGAAGGATGGCGACGCTGCGCAGTCTGCGTTTCTCTCGTCCAAGGACATCGCCGACTTCACCAAGGGATTGAAGCGATAAATACTTCTTCCCCTCCCCCTTGTGGGGAGGGGCTAGGGGTGAGGGTGGGACAGATCTCGCAGACCCCCACCCTTGATCCCTCCCCGCAAGGAGGAGGGAAAAGTTTACTTACGCCGCCTTGGCGATCACCGAGCACAATTCATCGACAATGCTGGTGACGAGCCCGGCATCGTCGCCTTCCGCCATGACACGGATTAGGGGTTCGGTACCCGATGGCCGGATCACCAGACGCCCCGAACCGCCAAGCCGTGTCTCGGCAGCGGCAATCGCCTCTTTCACGGGCTTCAATTCGAGCGGTTTCCCGGAAGCATAGCGCACGTTCTTGAGCACTTGCGGAACCGGCTCGAACATCCGGCACACTTCGCTCACCGGACGCCCGGTGCGCACGACTTCGGCCAGAACCTGCAGGGCTGCGATCAGCCCGTCCCCAGTCGTCGAGAAGTCGGAGAGCACGATATGGCCCGACTGCTCGCCGCCGACATTGTAGCCATGGGCACGCATATGTTCGACGACATAGCGGTCGCCGACCTTGGTGCGCGCCAAACTCATTCCCTTCTCGCCGAGGAATCGCTCAAGCCCGAGATTGGACATCACTGTCGCAACGAGACCACCGCCCTGGAGTATTCCCCTGCTCTGCCAGGATGAGGCGATGAGCGCCATAAGCTGGTCGCCGTCAATGACCTCCCCGCGCTCATCCGCGATGATCACGCGATCGGCATCGCCGTCGAGTGCGATTCCGATATCGGCGCGCATCTCGCGGACCCGGTCGCACATCCGCTCCGGCGCGGTCGAGCCACATTTCTCATTAATATTGAGGCCGTTCGGCTCGTTGCCAATCTGAATGATCTCGGCACCAAGTTCCCACAAGGCGGCGGGCGCCACCTTGTAGGCGGCGCCATTGGCGGTATCGACTACGATACGCAGTCCTTCGAGGCGCAGTTCTTTCGGGAAAGTCCGCTTGACGGACTCGATATAGCGCGCCTGCGCGTCCTCGATGCGCTTGGCGCGGCCGATCTTGTCGGATGGTGCGAGCTTCGCGCCATGATCGCTCTCGATCAATCGCTCGATATCCTGTTCCTGCGCATCCGAGAGCTTGTAGCCATCCGGACCGAAGAGCTTGATGCCATTGTCGTCGTAAGGATTATGCGAGGCTGAAATCATGACGCCAATATCGGCACGCAGAGAACGCGTAAGCATGGCGACGGCGGGCGTCGGCACCGGGCCGAACAGGAACACGTCCATACCGGTCGCGAGAAACCCGGCAGTCAACGCCTGCTCGAGCATATAGCCCGAAAGCCGTGTGTCCTTGCCGATGACGACGCGATGGCGATGCGCGCCGCGCGAATAAAGACTGCCGGCGGCGAGGCCAGTCTTGAGCACCGTCTCGACATCCATCGGCCAGCGATTGGCCGTTCCGCGGACGCCATCGGTTCCGAAATATTTGCGTGTCATGCTCGCACCCATTGCCGGCGGTGTATGCCCGCCGCCGGCTCCCGCATCAACATGATGCTACCAAACCGATTAATCGGCAAATAACCCATGAAACCTCATGGTGAGCGACCGTCGTGGAAGTCAAGCGGCTTGCCATGGTTTTTGGTCTCTGAGGATTGCATTGAGGATGGTGAGGAGCTTTCGCATGCAGGCGACGATGGCGACCTTTGCGGGTTTCCCGGCACTGCGCATGCGATGATAGACCTGGGCCATTGGCAGGTTGCGCCTTATGGCTACCAGGATGCCCATGTAGAGGGCGTTGCGCACCGGGTTCGCCCACCCGCGATGGTCCTGCGCCCACGGAACTTGCCGCTGTCGCGATTGAAGGAGCGACGCCGACCAGGCTGCGATCTTGCGGCGATCGAGGCTTCCCAGTTCCGGCAGTTCGGCGATGAGGGTGCGGGCAATCTTGGTCCGATGCTCGGCACACTGATCAGCAGGTCTTCCTTGACCCGCCAGACCGGAGTTCCACGATCGGTGCCGATCTCCTCGTCAAGCTCGGCGAGGTGCTGCTTGAGCAGCGCCAGATGGCGATCGATGGCTTTAAGCAGGAGGCGGCTGGTGAGCCTTGAGCGGCGGTTCTGCTCGGCAGTGATCCTCGATGAGCTGGCGGCGCCTGGCCATGAGTTCGCCGAGCAACAGGGCATCCTCGCTGGCAATTGGCCTTGCGGCCGGCTGCATGGCTTCGGCAAAGTGAGCGATGACCTCGGCGTCGATCCTGTCGGTTTTGGCGAGCCTGTTCCCGGCATGAGCGAAGCTGCGGATCTGGCGCGGATTGACCACCGCGACCTGGAGATGCGCTGCGGCGAGCGCGCTCGCCACGATGGTCTCGAAGCCGCCGGTTGCTTCGAGCACGACAAGACTGGGCGGACTTCGCGAAAGCCGCTCGCAAAGCTTCACCAGCCCTTCGCCGTCACGAGCGAGCGCGAAGCTCTCGCCGCCCGGACGCATATGGACATCAAGCCGATCCTTGGAAACATCGATCCCTACGAACATCCGATTCCTCTCCCGTCCTTGCGCATGCGGGCTCGTATGGCGGCCCTGGCGACCGTTCGGGATCACGGAATCAACGGAAGGGGCACCAAGCTCACCATCGGGCTTCAAGGCCCCAGGTGCTGTCGGGCTCCCTTCCGTGATCGCGCTCCCAACCTGCCTAGGATGACGCGATCTCGTCTTGATACAAGGTGGCGGCACACACAGCCGCCCTCGAACCATGGCAGAAGGCAAGATTGCACGACCACTCGTACTTCGAGGGTCGCTGCGCGGCCACCTCAGGACGAGGAACGAAGAATTAACGATACCGGTCCGCATCGCAAATCGCTCCTGCCACGGCCAGCGCCTGCCGTGTCGCCTCGACATCGTGCACGCGGATGAAATGTGCTCCATTGAGTGCGGCATGGACCGCGCCGCCAAGCGAGCCCATGACCCGCCGCGACGCCGTCTTCTCACCTGTTAGCTTGCTCATGAAGGATTTGCGTGAGAGGCCGATCATCAAGCTGACGCCCAATCCGTGAAATAGTGTCGTCCGCCGGAGTATCTCGAGATTGTGAGTGAGCGTCTTGCCGAAGCCGATCCCCGGGTCGACGACAAGCAGTTCGCGGGAAATGCCCGCTTTCTCGCAAGCGACGATGCGCGCCTCGAGCCAGTCGTATACGTCGAGCGCCGCATCGACATAAACCGGGTTGCGTTGCATCGTCTTGGGATCGCCCTGCGCATGCATGAGAATGGCGGGCAAGCCAAGCTCGGCCGCCGCTGCGAGAGCCTGCGGGTCATAGTCCAAGGCTGAAACATCATTGATGATCTGTACCCCGGCCCGTGCCGCCTGCCGCATCACCGCTGCCTTGCGCGTATCGATCGAGACCATGTGGCCCGCCTTCGCAAGCGCTTCGATAACCGGAATGACCCGCGCCAGCTCTTCGTCTTCCGTCACGCCGTCGGAACCGGGTCGCGTCGACTCCCCGCCGATATCGAGGATAGCCGCGCCCTCCTCCGCCAAGCGCAAGCCTTGCGCTATGGCATCACCGGGCGTTGCATAGAGACCACCATCGGAGAAACTGTCGGGCGTCACATTGACGATGCCCATCAGCGCCGGCGATGCAAACCGAGCCGCAAGCGCACGCGGGGCCTCGATGGCAACTAACAGGCTATCCCGCGCAAGATCGCGATAGGCAACGACTTCCCGATCGATCCTGTCGCCATTACGGGTGATGCATTCCGCCGCTGAAAAGGCAATCGAGTCCGACCCACCCAATCGCCCCGCGCGTCCCGCCGCAAAGGCGCGCCGCGCATCGGCGCCCCAGGATAGTTCAAGCGGCCGCAGATAGCGGCGCATGGTGGAGTTTCTCTACCTCGTCCCGAGGTGCGACCCCGGCGGGAGCCGGGGAAGCCTCGAAGGACGACTTGCAAACGAAGATCTCATGGTTCGAGGCCCGCTGCGCGGGCGCGAGGGTGCTTGTCCCGCGCATCAGGCTTGCGGTTGCGGCTCCATCTCGCCGGTGCCGCCATGGCCGCGCTTGGCGCCGCCAGCCGAGGGAACCGAGGACGACGGTTTGTCGGGCTTGGACGTGCGCGTACTGTCATCGCGGGTGATCGTCTCGCCTGCAAGAACCCGCTTCACTTCATCACCGGACAGCGTTTCAAGCTCGAGCAATGTCGCCGCCAGCCGATGCAACTGTTCGGGCTTGTCCGAGAGAACGCGCTTAGCCGTTGCTTCGCCATTGGCGATGAGATCGCGGATCTCCTGATCGATAAGCTTCGCGGTTTCATCGGAGATGTTCTTGGTCTGCGTCACCGAATGGCCGAGGAAGACTTCCTGCTCATTGCCGTTGTAGCGCACGCGTCCAAGCTTGTCGGACATGCCCCATTCCATGATCATCGCACGGGCAAGCTGTGTTGCCATCTGGATGTCACCCATGGCGCCGTTGGTGACGTTCTTTTCGCCGCCAAGCAAAAGCTCCGCCTCTCGTCCGCCGAACAGGACTGCAAGCCGCGCCTCGCACCATTCACGCGTGCGGCTGTGCCGGTCGCCTTCGGGCAGGTTCATCGTCACGCCCAGCGCGCGCCCGCGCGGGATGATCGTCACCTTGTGCAAGGGATCGTAAGGCACGGCAAGACCGACAATCGCATGACCCGCCTCGTGATAGGCGGTGTTGCGGCGCTCTTCGTCGCTCATTACCAGCGAGCGGCGCTCCGCACCCATCATCACCTTATCCTTGGCATCTTCGAATTCATGCTGCGTAACGATGCGCTTATTCCGCCGCGCCGCGAGCAAGGCGGCCTCGTTGACGAGATTGGCAAGATCGGCACCGGAAAAGCCCGGTGTACCACGGGCAAGCACCCTGGCATCGATATCCGGCGCCACCGGCACATTGCGCATGTGAACTTTCAGAATCTGCTCGCGGCCAACCACGTCGGGGTTGGGGACCACGATCTGCCGGTCGAAACGGCCGGGGCGCAAAAGCGCTGGATCGAGCACGTCGGGTCGGTTGGTGGCGGCGATCAGGATCACGCCTTCATTGGCTTCGAAGCCGTCCATTTCGACGAGCAACTGGTTGAGCGTCTGTTCGCGCTCGTCATTGCCGCCGCCGAGCCCCGCACCGCGATGCCGGCCGACCGCATCGATTTCGTCGATGAAGATGATGCAGGGCGCGTTCTTCTTTGCCTGCTCGAACATGTCGCGCACGCGGCTTGCGCCGACGCCGACGAACATTTCGACGAAGTCCGAGCCTGAGATCGTAAAGAACGGCACGTTGGCTTCGCCGGCGATAGCGCGGGCGAGCAAAGTCTTACCCGTACCGGGAGGACCGACGAGCAACGCGCCCTTCGGAATCTTGCCGCCAAGCCGCTGGAACTTGTGCGGGTCTTTGAGGAATTCGACGATCTCCTGGAGATCCTCCTTTGCCTCATCGACGCCCGCCACGTCCTCGAAGGTCACCCGGCCATGGCGTTCGGTCAGTAGCTTCGCCTTGGACTTGCCGAAGCCCATGGCCTTGCCGCCGCCCGACTGCATCTGGCGGATGAAGAATACCCACACACCGATCAGCAGCAATGTCGGCAGCCAGTAGATGAGCGCGCTGGTCAGGAAGGAATCGCCTTGCGCCGGCTGAAACTTGATTTGGATGCCCTTGGCTTCGAATTCCTTGAGATCGGACTCGATCGCCGGGCCATAAGCTTGGATGCTGGTTTTATTGGTGAGATCGGCCTGGATGAGTTGAGCGACACTGGCATCGCCGGAATAGGTTATCGAGAGAACCTCGCCCGCTTGCGCCTTATCTTTCAGGTAGGAATAGGTGACGTCGTTTGTCTTGCTGCGGCCCGCCTGGCCCTGGAACAGACTGAACAATGCGAAGAGTAGCAGTGCAATGACGATCCAGACGGCGAAATTCCTGAAATTATTCACTCTGGCCCTCTCGGCGAAATAAGGTCCGGCCACAAACCGGCCGATTTGGTTGAGGTTAACATAGGTGCGGCCTGCCCGCTTGCCAAGCGCGACACCAATGTAAACGAGCCATTACGGCAATGGTGTAAAGAGAAACCGGCAGCTGAGCCCGGCGGGCTTCTGCGCCGAATAGGGAAGCCCGACAGCCTGCCCCTCTGCCATGATCACCGGCAGCCCGGCCTGGACAAAGGCCGGTAGCTCCTTGACCCGATTAAGGCCTGGCACCAGGGCCGCCGGGACGATGGAAGAGCCTTCCGGCCGATTGGCCCATCCTACGGAAAACCGTCTGTCCCAAATCACCTCGCCGTTGTGTGGCAAAGCCACCGCCACTTCGGCAATCCGTCCCGGCTCGCGCCCAACCACTAACACCTTGCTTCGCCTCGCAATTCTGCAACCGGCGAGGGTCCGGGCCTGGCCGACACCGGTACTGATCCAATCGTCCAGGCGTTCGATTTCGGAGAGCTGCGCCAAGTCATTGGTCCCGCCCAGTATTTTCAGCAGTTCCTGCAGTGCAAGGATGCGGATCTCAGCTCCGGCACCTTGAAATTTCTCAAGATCGACAAGGGCATAGCCTTGCGGGCGCAACTCGACCGCCTGCGCAAACAAGGTTTCCGACGCTCGCAATAAGGGTCTCGCCGCCCGTCCGAGCCGCATCGCGGAACGCGCCAAAGCTTCGCTTGTGAGGCCAATTTCGGCGAGTTTTGGCATCATTTTGCGCATTCTTACGCGCTCATATTGGGTGTTCTCGTTGCTCGGATCTTCGATCCACGGATGGCCCGCCGCCACCAATGTCGCCCGCAATCGCGACCGGGAAATCCCGAGAAACGGTCGGGCGACCGGCAACCCATCCTCGGTCACCCCATCGGGCGCCATGGCCCCAAGACCGATAACCCCACTACCGCGCGCCAGCCGCATGAGGAACGTCTCCGCCTGGTCTTCGAGCGTATGGGCGGTGACCAGGACCTCTGCCCCCGCCTTGCGGCACCAATCCGCCATGAGATGATAGCGCAGCGCCCGCGCTTTCTGCTGCAAACCGCTATCGGGTTTAGAGGCTGATGACGTTAGGATATGCGCGGTAAGGTCGAGCGCCCTCGCCCAGACCACAACCTGGCGGGCTTCGTCGGCCGAGCTGGCCCGATAACCGTGATCGACGGTCAGCACATCGATTTTGGGGGGATTCTTGAGACCTTTTGCCCAGCGCGCGGCGAGCCACATCAGCGCGGTCGAATCGCCGCCGCCGGAGACCGCCAAGGCGATATGACGGCGTGACTCGAGGGGTTTGAAGAGAGTCCGGGCTTCGTCTGCCGAGATCGGCCGATCAGCTGGTGCAGCCGGCCCGCTTTGCCTCGGTCTGGGCACGCTTCCTCGCTTCCGCGGCCTTGGGGAACTGACCGCCAAGCTGCGTGAACGCGGCGCAAGCCTGCTCCTTCTGGCCGAGGCGATTGAGCGACAGGCCAAGCTTCAACAGGCTGTCCGCAGCCTTGCGGCCCTTGGGATATTCGCGATAGCCCTTCAGGAAGGACTGCGCGGCCTGGCGGTAGTCGCCCTGCACGTAATAGGTCTCGCCCAGCCAATATTGCGCGTTTCCGGCAAGGCTGTTGTCATTGTACTTCTGCACGAAGGTCCGGAAACCCGTCTCAGCATCCGCAAACTGGCGCCGCAGCAGGCTTTCATAGGACCGCTCATAGAGCATGTCGGGCGTTTCGGCCTGGGTGCCGAGCGATACGGTTTCGACTTCCGACGGCATCTGGCCATCGCCGCCTTCAGCCGGAACGATGACCTGGCCCTGGAAATTCGTCTCGGGCGGCCCGTTATAGGCAGTTCCCGGGAGGGTCCCGAGAATCTTGGGCCCTGGTGCCTTCTGCAGCACCACCTGCTCCTCGGTGCCGTTCTCGGTCACGATCGTCGTGACCTGCTGGTCTTCCTCGAATTGGCCGTTTCCGGCGCCGACCGGCTCGATCGTTTCAGCCGTGGCCGGCATTTCAGCGACCGTCGTCCGCTGGGTCTGGGTTACCGGCATCTGCATCTGCCCGGCATCGCCGGACTTCTGTGCCGTTCCGCCAAGCTGCTGCTGCAGCGTCCTGACCTGGAAGCTCAATTCCTCGACCTGCCCGACAAGCTGGCGCATCTGGTCTTCCATTTGCGTCATTCGGACACTGAGTTCTTCAGCCGACTGGGCGAAGGCGCCCGGCGCAAGTCCCGCGCAGGCTGCTACGAGAATGATCGCCGTGGCTGATTTCTTAAACTTGGACACCATGACTCGACACCGCTTGGCCGTTTCGGCCTTATGCCTACCCTGACTGTTCCAAATGGTCGTCAAAGGCGGTGAAATTGGGGCTGGCCTTGGGCAGCTTTCAGGAAAGCCGTGACTGTTGCGGCCTTGCCACATAAGGGTTTCTCAGCTCAGCCGCCCCGGGCGCCCCCGGTGATCACGGTCACCGCGCGCCGGTTCTGCGAGTAGCATTGCTCGGCATCGCACATGGCCACCGGTCGCTCCTTGCCATAGGCAATCGAGGCGATCCGCTTGCCGGCCACCCCTTGCGCAATGAGAAACTCGCGGGCCGCGGTGGCGCGCCGCGCCGACAAGGCGATGTTGTACTCCCGGGTGCCGCGCTCATCGGCATGGCCCTCGACCTGGACGGTCACCGATGGGTACTGGCGCAACCACGCGGCCTGCTTGCGCAGCGTCTCCTGCGCCTCGGCGGTAAGGCTGGACTGGTCTTCCATGAAATAGACGCGGTCGCCGACATTCACCTGGAAGTCTTCAACCGTTCCGGGCGCGGCATTTCCGCCAATGCTGGGGGTGCTCTTCTTGGAGCAGGCCAAAAGCGCGACAAAGCATAGGCAGATTGCCGCAATCTTCAGCCCAGCCAGGCGCTGCATCATGTCGTCCCACTCCTTCGTCCCGCAAATGGTGAGGGGCGCTCTGCGCGCCCCATCCCGTTCAACCGCTTGCGGCAATGGTCTCTAATCTGGGATTTTGGTCCGGTAGGGTTAAGATTCCCTTCCCTCAGCCAGATCAACTCGTTCGTGCACCGCCCGTAATGACCGTCACAGCACGGCGATTTTGTGACCAGCATTGCTCGGCGTCACACATGGCGACTGGCCGCTCCTTGCCATAGGCGATCGAGGAGATGCGCTTGGCCGAAACGCCCTGCGCGATCAGGAATTCCCGAGCCGCAGTAGCGCGCCGAGCCGAAAGAGCGATGTTGTATTCACGCGTGCCACGCTCGTCGGCATGGCCTTCGACCTGGACCGTGACTTCAGGATATTTCTTGAGCCAGGCGGCCTGGCGGCGCAGCGTATCCTGCGCTTCGGACGTCAGGTTGGTCTGATCTTCCTGGAAGAAGACGCGGTCGCCGACGACGGTCGTGAATTCCTGCTCTGTCCCCGGCGCGGCACCCATGCCGGCCTCAAGGTTATTGGTGGCCTTTTTCGAGCACGCAGCAACCGCCAGGAAAAGGCAGCAGATAATCGCGAGCTTGAAATGCGCAATCTGTCGTAACATCAATCCCACTCCTTCACACTTCGTCTGGCAGAAGCGATCCCCCGCTCTGCCGCCTTTGGGCCCCCCGGCCCTGGAGCATGTCCCGGCTGGCTCTTGAAACCCGCCGGTGAGATCATGCTCAAACCGTTCTCTTCCCCATTATTTCCGTTCCGGCGCCGGTCCTGCCCTCAATTGAGCAAGGGCGACCAAGCCGGATCGGACGCGTATCCCGGCGATGGCACCTGCTGCTCGTTGTAGCCGGTGATATCGACCGAATAGAGCTTAGGCCCGCCGTTTTCGCCGGGCTGATCCCGGAAGAACATGATGACGCGTCCATTTGGGGCCCATGTTGGACCCTCATTATGAAAACCTTCGGTTAATATTCTTTCACCAGAGCCGTCCGGCTTCATGACGCCGATGGCGAATCGGCCGGCATGCATCTTGGTGAAGGCGATGTAGTCGCCCTTGGGCGACCAGACCGGCGTCGAGTAGCGCCCGTCGCCGAAGCTGATGCGCTGCTGATTCGAGCCGTCGGCATTCATCGTGTAGATCTGCTGGGTGCCGCCGCGGTCGGATTCGAAGACGATCTGGCTACCGTCCGGCGAATAGGAGGGCGCCGTGTTGATCGCAGTTGTATTGGTAAGTTGCTGCGTTTGGCGCGAGCGCAAATCAAGCACATAGATATTTGAGTTGCCGCCTTCCAGAAGGCTCATGATCACGCTCTGCCCATCGGGCGAGAAGCGCGGCGCAAAGCTCACATTTGGAAATTCACCGACGATTTCGCGCTGCTTCGTCTCGATGTTGTAGAGAACGACACGCGGATCGCCGCGGCCGTAGGACATGTAGGTAACCTCGCCGGAATTAGGCGAGAAGCGCGGCGTGACGACAAGATCGCGGCCATCGCTCAGCATACGGATATTTGCGCCATCCTGATCCATGATGGCAAGCTTCTTCACGCGCTTGTTCTTCGGACCCGATTCATCGATGAACACGACCTGCGTGTCGAAATAGCCATCGATGCCGGTCAACTGCTTATAGATAGCATCGGCGATGATATGGGCCGTGCGCCGCCAGTTCTTGGGGTTGGTGGTAAACTGCGTTGCGAGCAATTGCTGCTGGCTGCCGACATCCCACAATCTGAATTCGGCGCGAAGCTTTCCACCTTCCATCACGGCTTGACCGGTGACGAGCGCCTTAGCTTGAATTTGCCGCCAATCCGCGAAGCGCGGCTCCTGCTCGAAATTGCTGATCTGCTCGATATAGGATTCAGGCGGCAGCGGATTGAAGAAGCCGGAACGGCCGAGATCATTGGCAATGACGGACGTGATATTGGCGCCAAGTTCCTGTGCATCCTGCGACGCGCCGAGGAACGACGGCAGCGCGATCGGCAGCGGATCGATCTTGCCGCCGCTCACCACGCCTTCGACCGCAAGACTTGCCCGCTCGCTGAGCAGCAATGCCATCATCGTGGTCAGCAGCACTATCCAGAAGCGGCGCGCGATCATTGTGTTTGCCAGATTTCTCATAAAAGGTCCTTCAGATGCCGAACATCATGTTCGGGTCGAAGACGAATGTGTTGTCTTGCCAGAGATCGTAACGATCGGCGGGCAAGAAGTCGTAAGGCCCACAGCCCTGAACGGCGGAAACGGCCGATTGTGCGGTCGCCGGGAATAGAGGATCGGAGCTGCCACTCAACACTTCCGGAATACCCGCAACGCTTCCATCGGAGTTAAGGCGGAAGCGGAGCTTCACTGTTACTTTCGATTCACGCGCGCCCGGAGGCACCGACCAACATTCCTTGAATCGCTTCTGCAACGCATCGACGATGGTGGCGGAGATTCCATCGTCGTTTCCGGCCATATTGAACTCACCTTGCTTGGGCGAGCCCTCCTCGGTCGACGGCTTCTGCGGCGCCGTTTTGACGTCGCCTTCCTTATTCAAGAAAGCCTCGATTTCGTTCATATCGAGCTTCTTCTCGGGTTTCTTTTTCTCGGGCTTGTCGAGCTTGGGCTTCGCCTTGGGCTTGACCTCGGCCTTCTTGGTCTCGACCTTTTTCGGCTCTTCCTGCTTGGGCTCGGGCGTGTCCGCCGTCTCCTTGATCAGTTCCTTCAACGGATCAGGCTCCGGTTGCTTGACTTCCTCCGGGGCCGGCTCTTCCTTCTTCGGCTCATCGAGCTTGGGCTCGGGCGGCTCGGCCACCGGCTCGTGCGCCGCGGTCTTCACCTCGGGCGCGATTTCTGGAGCAGGCTCCACGTCCTTGACGACTTCCTGCTTCTTGGGCGCGATCTTCTCTTCGGGCTTCGGCGGCTCGACATTCTTCGCCGTCGCCTGACGCTTCGAGAAATCCTCGATCGAAATGATATCGACTGGAATTGTGTCTTGCGGCTGAACCTTGAACGCATCGGGATTGGGCAACACGATCAGTGCCGAGGCGAGGATCGCCGCATGCAAGAGGATCGATGTCGTCAGGCTCCAGCGCATGCTCAGTTAGCCTCGGCCTTTTTTTCGGTTTCCGAACCGGTCACGAGGCCAATCTTGTGGAACCCCGCCTGGTTGAGGGCGCCCATTACCTGCATCACCGATCCGTAGGGAACATTGGTATCGGCGCGCACGAAGATCTGCTCGTCATAGCCATTCTTGGCGACGGCCTGGAGTTTCGGCGTCAGCGTCTCAAGGTCGATCTCGGTCTCCTGCAGGAAAATCTTGTTTTCCGCCGTCACCGTCACGGTGATCGGCTCGTTGCTGCCCTGCAGCGGCTTTGCTTTCGTCTCGGGAAGTTCAATTGGCACGCCGACCGTCATCAACGGCGCCGCCACCATGAAAACAATGAGCAGCACCAGCATCACGTCGACCATCGGCGTGACGTTGATATCGCTCATCGGAGAAAAGGACTTTCGGCGGCTGCCGCGCCGCGTATACCCGCCTTTTGCTCCGCCTGCCGCTGCGCCCATCGCTAAATCCGCTCGTCCAACTGGCGTGAAATGATGGCGGAAAATTCATCGGCGAAATTCTCGAACCGAGACCCGATCTTCCCCGCGTCGGCGGCGAACTTATTGTAGAAGATTGTCGCTGGTATGGCGGCGAGAAGGCCAAGCGCGGTAGCAAAAAGCGCTTCCGCAATACCCGGCGCGACCACCGAAAGATTGGTGTTCTGCGAATTGGCGATGGCCTGAAAGCTGGTCATGATGCCCCAGACCGTGCCGAAGAGGCCGACGAAGGGGGTCGCCGAACCGACGGTTGCAAGGAACAGGAGGCGCGATTCGACCCGGCCCACTTCCTTCTGGATCTGGACGTCCATGACCTTCTCGATGCGCTTCTGGACGCCCTGGAAACCGGCCCTGAGCGCGCTTTCCTGGCTGCGCTTCCATTCGCGCATGGCGCTCATGAAGATCGAGGCGAGCCCCATCGTATCGCGCGAACCCAGCGTCAAATAAAGGTCTTCGAGCGACTGGCCCGACCAGAAGCTCTGTTCGAAACGGTCGTCCGCGGCATTCACGCGGCGCACGACGAAGAATTTCTCGAAGATGATCGCCCATGACCAGATGGACGCGATGGCGAGGCCCAGCATGACGATCTGGACCGGCAAACTCGCCTGCCAGACCAGGTGCCACAAAGAGATATGACCGGCGGTCTGGGCGACGCCCTGTACGGTTTCTACTTCCATTCCTGCTTTCCCACCGCCCGGCGCCCGAATCCGCCGCGATCCCGCTTACCACCAGGCCGGATGCGCCGTGAAACAGGCCAAATCTGTCGAAACTGCGGCGATTTCTGTGTTTTAGCCCGAATCCCCTCACCTGTGCGGCGATGGTCACAGTCTAGGGAAGCAAGCCATGGTTAACATCGGGTTAGCGCCGCGCCGCGCCTATTCCGGCTTTGTTTGCAACGCCTTGAAGCGGTTGGCGAGATCCCCGGGAAAGCGCCGCGGCCGTCCGTCCGCCCCGATGAGCGCCACCGTGACGCGGGCTTTGAATAGCAAGGTTTCTTCCCGCGTGATCCGCTGGCCGAGCACCATGCGGGCTCCGCCCGTCTCGAGGCAGACTGTACTGACCTCGAGCAGATCGTCGATTCGCGCGGGTTTGAGGAAATCGCATTCCATGCGCCGCACCACGAAGACGAGGCTGCCCCCCTCGACCTCATGCAAATCCCGATGATGGATTCCCATCAGGCGCAGACAGTCGGTGCGGCCCCGCTCGCAAAATTTCACGTAATTGGCGTGATAGACCGCGCCGGAAAAATCCGTGTCCTCGAAATAGACACGGATCGGCAGCACATGCAGTCCCTCCGTGATTCGCCCGGCAATATCGGGCCAGCCGGATTCAGAGATCGTCATTGTCGAGCGGCAATGTGCCTTGCGTGATCTCGGGCCGCTGCGGCACGGCGAGGCCAAGATGGCGGAAGGCATGCGGGGTGAGCAGGCGGCCGCGCGGCGTGCGATTGATGAAGCCAAGCTGGAGCAAATAGGGCTCGATGATCTCCTCGACCGCATCGCGCGCTTCCGACAGCGATGCGGCGATCGTGTCGATGCCCACCGGACCGCCGCCGAAATTGACCGCGATGCAGGTGAGATAGCGATGATCGAGCGAATCAAGGCCGCGCCGGTCGACCTCGAGATTGCTGAGCGCACGATCGGCGATGGCCTTGTCGATCGCGCCCGCACCTTCGACGGCTGCAAAATCGCGCACGCGCCGCAAGAGCCTGCCGGCGATGCGCGGCGTGCCGCGCGAGCGCCGTGCAATTTCAGCCGCCCCTTCCTCGCTCATCGCTATCTTCAGTACGCGCGCGCCACGCCGCACGATGTCGAGAAGTTCTTCTTCCGTGTAGAACTCGAGGCGAACGGGAATTCCAAAACGGTCGCGCAACGGCGTGGTCAGAAGCCCGGTGCGTGTCGTTGCACCGATGAGCGTGAATTTTGCAAGATCGATCCTGACCGAGCGCGCCGCAGGCCCTTCGCCGATGATGAGGTCGAGCTGGAAATCCTCCATCGCCGGATAGAGGATTTCTTCGACCGCCGGATTGAGGCGGTGGATCTCGTCGATGAAGAGGACGTCGCGCTCTTCGAGATTGGTAAGGAGTGCGGCAAGATCGCCGGCCTTGGCAATGACCGGCCCCGAGGTTGCGCGGAAGTTCACGCCAAGCTCGCGCGCCACGATCTGCGCCAGCGTCGTCTTGCCGAGGCCGGGCGGCCCGGCGAACAGCACATGGTCGAGCGCTTCGCTGCGTCCCTTCGCCGCTTCGATGAAGACCTTGAGATTCTGTTTTGCCCGGCCCTGGCCGACAAACTCCGCCAGAAGCTGCGGCCGCAGATGGGTATCGAGTTGATCTTCGGGCTTCTGCTCGCGATCGATGAGCCGGGCATTCATGCCGTTGCAAGCTCTCTGAGTGCAAGACGGATCAGGCGCTCGGGCGCCGGCTCATCGCCGGCTTTCTTGAGCGCCGCACTGACTGCGGCTCCTGCCTGCACCTGGCCGTAGCCGAGATTGACCAATGCCGAGACGGCATCCGCCGCCACCGTCGGGCGCGGCGCATCGAGTTCGGCCGATAGCCGCGAGAGACCGGAATCGGCGGGCGCAAAGGCCGGCGCCTTGTCCTTCAGCTCACTGACGATCCGCTGCGCAAGCTTCGGTCCGACGCCCGGCGCCCGTGCCACCATCGCCTTGTCCTGTAGTGCAATGGCATTCGCGAGATCGCTCGCTGACAACGTTGAAAGTATTGCAAGCGCCACTTTGGTGCCAACGCCCTGCACGGTCTGCAACAGACGGAACCAATCGCGCTCGCCGGCCGTCGCGAATCCGGCAAGCCGGATCATGTCCTGCGTGACCAGCATTTCAGTATGGACTTCGGCGAATTCGCCGGCGCCTGGCAGCGCGCTCAGCGTCTTTCCCGAACAGAAGACGTGATAACACACACCGCCGACATCGATCATGACCCAATCCGGCCCGGTGCTGTCGATCCGCCCTTTGAGTTTGCCGATCATCCTAGCGCTCAGTTGGCGAGACGATGCGCAGCGCCGGAAAGTAGCTTCGATAGTGCGCGCGATCCCGTGTCAGCAGAGCGTAGCCTAGTACAAGCGCATGAGCTCCGATCAGGAAATCGGGAAGCGTGGACGATTTGATCCCGCCACGGCGTCGATACTCGCGAAATGCCTGTCCGGCGACGAACGCCGACGCCCAAGGCAGGTCTTCTCGCCGACATGAACTGTGGGCAAGAAACTGGTCAACTTCTTCGATGCGTTCGAATGCAGCAGATATTTCGCTGAACACTATGGCGTTGATCACAAGCTCCCCATTGGACCGGGCGTAGCGCAATGCGTTAGCCGACCACTCTCGCCAAACCGGGTCGTCTGTAGCGAGATCAAGCAGGACATTAGCGTCGACCAGGGTCGACGTCATCGAAGGGTCCCCGCGTCATTTCCATGATCTCGTCCGTGGTCAAACCTGAAGTACCCGTTCCCCTGACTCGCTTCAACCACGCTTCAAACTCCTCCGCACGGTCGACATCGCTGTCGCTTCGATTCGCGCGAACAAGCTTTACCTCCTCGCCATCCATAACGAAGGCGACCTCGACCCCGGGCACAAATCCAGCCCTTCGCCTGATCTCAAGCGGTATGGTGACTTGACCTTTTTTGGTGACGCGCATGGTAATACCTCGTAGGTATTACTTATCAACAGCCCTAGAACACGTCAAGAACAAACCGTCCTGATGCTGCGGTGATGCGCGTGGCAGATGGCGATCGCAAGCGCATCTGCGGAATCCGCTGTCTCTGGGCTAGCCTTGGGTAGCAGCACCCGCACCATATGCCGGATCTGGGTCTTTTCCGCATGCCCCGCCCCCACCACCGACTTCTTGATAACATTCGGCGCGTATTCAGCGATCGGAATGCCGAGCAAGGCCGGCGCCAGCATTGCGGCGCCACGCGCCTGGCCAAGTTTCAGAGTTGCGCGCGCATCCTTGTTGACGAAGGTCTCTTCGATCGCGGCTTCATGCGGCGTGAATTCCCGCAAAACGGCAAGCAATTGCGAATGGATTTGCAGGAGCCGCTCCGCGAGTGCGGCCTCGCCGTCGGACTGGATGCGGCCATCGGCGACATGTGAAAGCCGCGTACCATTGACCTCGACGATCCCCCAGCCCGCATTGCGCAGGCCCGGATCGATCCCGATGATTCGGACAACGACGGACATGGGCGAGAATTATCACGCCGGCTGCGGCCTTGCACTCAGGCAGCGGTGAGCTTTCGCATCACTTCTTCCGAAACCTCGAAATTCGTGAAGACATTCTGCACATCATCGTCTTCATCGAGCGCATCGATAAGCTTCATCAGGCTTTCGGCCTTCTCTTCATCGACCGGCGCCATGGTCTGCGGCTTCCACACGACCTTGACCGATTCCGCCTCGCCGAGCTTCGCGGCAAGCGCCGATGAGACTTCCCCGATATTCTCGAATGCGCAGGTGATCGTATGCCCGCTCTCATCCGACTGGGCATCATCTGCACCGGCGTCGATTGCCGCTTCGAGCATTGCATCTACCGAGCCCGCCGAAGCCTTATAGAAGATCTCTCCGACGCGATTGAACATGAAGGCGACGGAACCGGTCTCGCCGAGATTGCCGCCATATTTAAGGAACACCGAGCGGACCACGCTCGCCGTGCGGTTGCGGTTGTCGGTTAGAGCCTCGGCGATAACGGCGACGCCTCCGGGGCCATAGCCCTCATAGCGGATCGATTCATAAGTCTCGGCGTCTCCGCCCATCGCCTTCTTGATGGCGCGCTCAATATTGTCCTTGGGCATGTTCTCGGCGCGCGCATTCTGGACGGCAAGGCGCAGGCGTGGGTTCTTTTCGGGGTCGGGCAGGCCGGACTTCGCAGCAACGGTGACTTCGCGGGCAAGCTTGGAGAAGAGCCGCGAACGGATCGCATCCTGCTTGCCTTTGCGGTGCATGATGTTCTTGAATTGTGAATGGCCGGCCATGCCTCGTCCTCGAAGATTTCGGGGGCCTTATAGCCCGCTCTCTCGGCGCGCGCCAAGGCCGCCCCAGGCGTTTAACGAGACTTTAAGCGCCCCCGCCCCAGTTTGCCCGGAGTGACTGGGGAGGAACCGCATGACGGCGACGACGGGGATGGTGAACGAATATTCTTTCGCGGCGGAAGGCATGGCAGGAACGGCGGCAAGTGCCGCTCTGCAGCGGGTAAGTTCGCTCGCGCGCTTTTCGCCGACCCGGCAGGCGGTGGAAGCCATAGCGACTTTGACCGAAATCGGCGGGCGCATTGAAGTAGCGCTTGTAGCGGGCGATCGCGCGCTGGTGGATGGCAAGCATGACGAAGCAGTGCGCCGACTTGATGATGCGATGGGGTTGATGGACGAGTTGGCTCGGCTCGCCCTGGCCGAACCGGTTGCCTCGCCTGACCGCATGGCGCGGGGCTCGCTCGGATGAGCGAGGAGGACGATCGCGTTCGAATCCTCAAGAAGGAAGTCCTTCTCGACGATTGGTCGGTCGTCACCAAATATACGATTGACTACCGGCGCAGCGACGGTCGTCATGAGAAACAGATCCGGCAGGTCTATGATCGCGGCGACGGCGCCGCGATCCTTCCCTACGACCCCGGGCGCGGCCGCGTACTTCTGGTCCGGCAATTCCGCATGCCGGCTTGGGTTGCGAGCGAAAGTGGCATGCTGATCGAGGCATGCGCCGGACTTTTAGACAAGCAGGACCCGGAAAGCTGCATCCGCAAGGAAGCCGAGGAGGAACTCGGCTACCGCATAGGGAAGCCGCGCCTGGTTTTTGCGCCTTACACCAGCCCGGGCAGCGTCAGCGAACGCCTTTACTGCTTCATTGCCGAATATTCCCCCGCCGATCGCATCTCGCGTGGTGGTGGCGCTGAACATGAAGGCGAGGACATCGAAGTGCTCGAGATGACCGGGAAGGAAGCCTTCGCGATGATCGCCGACGGACGCATCGTCGACGCCAAGACCATCATGCTTCTGCAATATGCGCGACTTGAGAAGCTGATCTAGACAACATTGGTAGTAAGCCCGGCTTCCCTAAACAAATTCAGGACTTGCCGCCGGCCTTTTCAATGAGTGCGGCAACCTCGACCTGCCCTCTCGCCCGCGCATGGGCGAGTGGCGGTAGGCCGTCCTTGTCGGCGAGATTGGGGTTGGCGCCAGCATCGAGCACAAGCCGCGCCGCCTCGACATGACGCGGGCCACCATCGCCCAGAATGACGATTTCCAAAAGACAAGTCCAGCCCAGGTTGTTGACGTGATCGACGTCGATGTCGGTGGTGAGCAGCACTTTAATCGTTTCCACATGACCACGCTCGCAGGCGGGGATCAATGCGTTGCCGCCATAGCGGTTGCGAATGGAGAGGTCGGGGCCCAGCGGGACCATCTCCCGGATAAGTTCAGTGCGGCCCGATGCGCCCGCGAGCAGCCAGGGCGTATCCTTGTTCTTCGCGCGCGCGTCGATGCTGGCGCCGGACGCCATGAGCGACTTCGCGATCGCCGTTTTATCGTGCTTCACAGCGAGGAGAAGCGCGGTTTCCCCTGACTTGTTCTTTTCATCGACAGGCGCACCGGCATTGATCAAGACATCCACCCGCGCGGCGTCTCCAGCGATCACAGCATCATGCAATTGGGCCAAGGTCCGCCCTCTCCTGTTGTTGCGGTGATGAGCATGCCCACCACGATAGCCCCAACCGCGTAGGCACCAAAGACGCGGATGCGTGTCCGACCGCCGTGGCTCACACCCTAGTTCGTGATGCCGCGCAGCCGTTCGCTGCGGCGGCGCAGAAGCTCGACAGTGATCAGCAGCAAGGTCGAGAATATGATCAGCACCGTCGCTGCAGCCGTGATGGTGGGCGAGATCATTTCGCGGATCCCGGAAAACATTTGTTTGGGCAATGTGCGCTGTTCGGGGCTCGCCAGGAACAACACCACCACGGACTCATCGAAGGAAATGACGAAGGCGAACAGGGCGCCCGAAATCATACCGGGCAGGATGAGCGGCAGCACGACTTTGAAGAACACGGTCCATGGCGGCGCACCCAGGCTCGCCCCGGCGCGCATCAGAGTCCGGTCGAATCCGGACAAGGTCGCCGTGACCGTGATCACCACGAAGGGCGTCGCCAGCGCGGTATGGGCGAGCACCAGGCCGAACAGGGTGCCCGCAAGGTTAAGCCGCGAATAGAAAAGAAACATGCCGACCGCCGCGATGATCAATGGAACAATCATCGGCGAAATCAACACCGCCATGATGGCCGCGCGCCCTGGCATGTTGGAGCGCGAAAGCCCGAGCGCCGCTAGCGTGCCAAGGAAGGTCGCAAGGCATGTCGTCGCAAGCGCGACGATGATGCTCATGCGCAGCGAACTCTGCCAACGATCGTTGAAGAAGAAGTCCTCATACCACTTCAGCGAATAACCGGGCATCGGGTAGCTGAAGAAGGACTCCGAGTTGAACGACAAGGGCATGATCGCCAGGATCGGCGCGATCAGGAATAGCAGGACGAGGCCGACGAAGACGCGAAGCCCGACATAAGAGAGCTTCTCGCCGGTTGTCATGTAAGCCGGAAATACCATGCCGCTAACCCAGTTTCATCCGATCGATGCCGATGAGTTTGTTGTAGACGAAGTAGAGAATGAGGGTCGCGATCAGGAGGATCGTGCCGAAGGCGCAAGCCTTGCCCCAGTTGTTCTCCTGGTTGATCGCCTGGGCGATGAATCCCGAGACCATCTGATCAGTCGGGCCGCCCACCAGTGCCGGGGTGATGTAATAGCCAAGGCATAGGATGAAAGTGAGCAGACAGCCGGCCGCGACGCCGGGAAGCGTCTGCGGCATGTAAACTTTGATGAAGGCGGTGAACGGCGTCGCTCCCAATGACTTCGCTGCGCGCATATAGGATGGCGAGATCGTCTTCATCACACTGTAGATGGGAAGGAGCGTGAACGGCAGTTGTATATGCGTCATCGCCACGACAGTGCCGAAGCGTGAAAAGATGAGCTTGAGCGGGCCGGAGGTAAGGCCTAGCCCGATCAGCGACTCGTTCACCACGCCATTATCCTGGAGCAGGATGAACCAGGCCGTGGTGCGCACCAGCAGCGAAGTCCAGAAGGGCAACAGCACGAAAATCATGAGAATGCTGGCGGTGCGTTGCGGCAAAGTCGCCAAGAGATAGGCAACCGGATAGCCAAGGATCAGCGTACAGAGCGTCACCAAAGCGCTGATGCTAATGGTCCGGATCAGGATGTCGACATAGATGGCCCGATCTGGAGCTACTCTTACGATCGAACCGTCGGTCTGCTGGCGCAGGTCCAGCATGCTGAGCAGATAGTAAGGCGTATATTCACCCGACCCACGCTTGATGACTGCCCAGGTCGCGAGATCGTTCCAAACCGGATCGATGGCGATCACCGCCTCCTTCCATGGCCCCTGCTCGACCTTGTCAAGCTTGCGACCCGTGGTGATGACCTTGGAGCGGATGCCGGAGAGTTCATAATTCATGCGCTTGCCGAGGAGCGCGACGGTCTTGTCTTTCTGTGCTTGCTTGAGATCGCGTGCCAAAGCTTCAAAAGTGGGCTCGCCTGGAACTTCCTTTCCGTCCCAATTGGAAAGGGTACCGACTGTATTGGGCAAAGTGTTCTTGATGTCCGGATCGTGGATCGCATTGAACAGCATCACCAGGATCGGCACGAGGAACGTCACGACGACGAAGAGAAAAAGCGGCGCGATCAGCACTATCGCCTTGAGCCGTTCTCGCCGTTCCGCCTGGCGCAGTCTGACGCGAAGCGGAGTTC
>JAXMCQ010000026.1:0-79790 GCA_046349315.1 Hyphomicrobiales bacterium
AACGCTATCGCGTGCCACTGCTCGGCCACGTCATGGAGATGTTCGCCGAGATCGGTCTCACCGAGGGTGGCACCGTCGGGCGCGTGCCCAGGTCTCTCTACCGCCTCATGCTTGGCAAACTGCGCAAGGCGGAATCAGCGGTGCGGCGACTCATCGTCGTTGCCGCCCGCAATATCGTGGTGGAGCCGCCGCCGCAGCGTGCGGCGCGGGCGAAGCCGGAAAGCGCGGTCAAAGACAAAGCCGAGGCCGAAACCCCCGTTAAAATCAGGCGCAAGCGCCGCCCGTCATTCAACCTGTTCGATCCGCGCAAGGGTCTCGAAAAGGGCTATCGGCGGCCGGCCAAACGCCCGCAGGTCGAGCCCCGTGCCTATTTCCTCGATGTTCCGCCTGGCCCCAATCCCATCTTCCTTCTGTTCCGCAAACCCGAGCCGCAAGCCCCGACACCCGTCGTTGCAGAAAAAGTCGAAGACGACACCGTCGATGCGAGACACCTGGTCCGCCGCCTCCTCGCCGCCGCCTATGCGCTCCAGGACATCCCGCGCCAGGCGATGCGCCTCGCCCGCTGGGAGGCCCGTCCCAAGGAAGAGCGCCGGCCTGAGCGCTGGAGCTCCTTGCGCTCCGGCCCGCCGCCCGGTTTCCGCCAGCGCAACATCCACGAACTCGACGACATCCTGAAAGAGTGCCACTGGCTCGCCCGCAGCATATACCCGCCGCTCGACGACACGTCGTGAGCATCATCATCTGTACACAGACTTATCGTTACTAACCCCTCTCCCCCGTGGCAAAGGGCGACGAGCGCCGTTTGGCTCGAGGCGGGTGAGGGGGCGCTGCCGCTCGTCAGGTGCCCGTCACGTTGCACCACCCCCTCATCCGGCCGCCGCTGCGCGGCGTCCGCCCTCTCCCACGCGGGGAGATGGAGAGATGGAGGCGGCGCGCTCGACTGCGTGTTCATCCGTATGCCGATCGCCACCGCGGCGAATGCTGCGTGGCTCATATGATTATGATCCGTATACAGATCATACGCCCGCCTCCCTGCGGGAGAGGACAAGCTGTTGGTCAAGGTGAGACAAATCGGGCTTCTAGCCATCTTGATGCATCCGCCTTGCAAGCCCGCGCGAGTCCGGATAGTGGGCGGCAGAGATCGCGGGAGTTTTCATGGCTGATGGAAAATACGAACCGGTTGTCGTCGTCACCGGGGCATCAAGGGGTATCGGTCGGGCTATTGCCCGCAAGCTACGGTCAGACGGCTCCCGCCTCGTGCTTGCGGTTCGCTCTGCTGCGTCGGCCGATGCACTCCGGACAGAATTCGGCGTCTCGGCACTCGTGGTGCAAATTGACGTCGCCGCGCCGGACGCTGCCGAAACGGTAATCCAGGCTGGGTTCGACCATTGGGGCCGCTTGGATGCGCTGGTAAACAATGCCGGCGTCATTGATCCGATTGGGCCTTTGGCGCAAACGGATCCTCTCGCCTGGGAATCGTCGATCCAGACCAACCTTTTTGCGCCCTATCGCTTTATCCGCCGACTGCTCGCGCTCCCGCCCGCCGAAACGAGGCGGCGCATTGTGAACGTGTCGAGCGGGGCCGCGAGCCAGGCGCTGGAAGGATGGAGTGCCTATTGCGCCGGAAAATCGGCCCTTGCGATGCTGACTCGCTCGATCCACATCGAGCACGGAACGGAAGCACTGGCCTTCGGCTTCACACCCGGCCTTGTCGACACTGACATGCAGGCGACGATCCGCGATTCGGGTATCAATCGTGTGAGCCAGCTGCCGCGTTCGGTACTGCGACCTGTGGAGGAGCCGGCCGCCGGCATAGCCTATCTTCTGTCGGGTCAAGCCGATGATCTCGCCGGCAGTGATATCGACATCCGTAATCCGCAATTCCGTGAGCGTGCTGGCCTGCCGGCGCTCTAATCTACTTTGATGGCCGGCTGCCCAAATAGTCATGAAGGATATAGCCGGGCACCAGAGTGAAATCCGCACGCCACCAGAAGCCTTCAAGCATCTCGCGGACCGGCAGGCGGTAGACCGGCGCCTGCACGTTGGGCCGCAACTCGACTGTGCACGGACCCGACCAGCATTCGTGAACTTGGATCGAGCCGAGCCGCCGAGCGGTCAACTGACGGATCGCCGGCGTTCCATCGATATGATCGATCGCCTTCAAATTGATGTTGAGAGCGAAGTCGAAATACTTCGTCAAACGGGCAATATCCGAGCGCTGCTGCTTATAGGCCATGGTGCCCGTCAGGACGTCAATGCCATTGCGCTCGATGGTTCCCACCCAGATGTCGCCACGCGCTTCGAGTTTCGGGCTTCCGAGCTTCTTTGGCTGTCCATGCACCTCGCGGCCATGGGCAACGCCACCGTCGGATGAAAGGAACAGATAAGGCGAATAACCGCCGCTGTCACCGCTCGCCGGATAGCGGCATCCGACCATGACATTGCTCTCGAAATAGGGACCGAGCCACTCTGTGTCGTTCATGCGGTAGATGTGGCTCAACGCAATATCGGATACAGGCTCGAGCGGCGGCGGAAGTATCGCAGTGATGGCGTCGGGGTCTGTCCGCCACGCAACCGTCATCACTTCGGCATTGCGGAAAGTGAAGGGGAAGGGCGGGATCGTTGGCGCATCGAACGGTGTTGAAAAGCCACCGGAAAGGATGCGCTCAAGCGTCAGACGCTGCTTGGCCTGGCTATTCCAGTCACTCATTTCCCTTGAGCCTTTCCTCCATGGCTGCTTTCGTGGTCTCGTGCACGCTGATCATGTGACGCACCATGGCGTCCGTGATCTGGTCTGGATCGCGTGTCTCCAGCGCCGCCACGATATTGCGATGATCCTCCACCGATCGCGTGAGCACCCCTGCCGTCTCCCATGCGATGCTGCGGTACTCGTTGCCGAGCAAATAGAGCGCCTCGGAAATTCGCTCGAGGAACGGATTGCGCAGGACGCCGCCGAGCGTTCGATGGAACTCCTTGTCCGAAACACGAAACGCGACGGGATCATTCGTCAATCCCTGCTGTATCTCGACGATCTTTGCCAATCTCGCGATAGTTGGGACATCGATCCTGGCGGCGAGAAGCCGACCAACGGCACTTTCCACCATCACCCGCGACTCGTGCAGCGCCTCGAAATTCTCGTCCGTCAGCGTGATCAGCATCTGCAGCGGCGAGAGTATCTCCGCTGCGGTCAGCGAGGTGACGAACAGCCCCCCGCCCTGCCTGGTCTTGATAACGCCCAGAATTTGCAGGCCGCGCACAGCTTCACGCACCGAAGGCCTCGACACCTGCATCATGGTGGCGAGATCACGCTCGGTCGGCAATTGCTGGCCAGGCTTGATGCTGCCCGATCGAATGAGATCGAGCAGATTGTGAGCAACCTGTTCGGCCACGGAGACCCTCTCGATCGGCGCAATGCTGATCAGTTCTGCGCGAGATCGTTCCTGGTTGGTCGGGCCCATGCGGGAGCTCACGGATGTCCTAGTTGATCGTTGCAGCTTCTCTGCTTCCACGCCCGGGTACCATGCGGCTGTAGCAGAAGGCAAAGCTTTCACAGTATCTCATTGTCATGCACGCTTTGGCTGGGAGAAGGGCACGCCATAATCGGCCTCGAAGCCGCCATCGACATGCAGCACGTGGCCAGTGATGTAAGAGGCGGCATCGCTACACAGAAACACGATGCTGCTCGCGATCTCGCTCGGGGTGGCAAGTCGGCCTGCAGGAATGCGGGCGACGATTGGATCGAGGCTGATGCGTCCGTCGGCGATCGCTGTCCTGACAAGGTCAGTCTCCGTATAGCCCGGAGCGACGGCATTGACGCGCACGCCACGCGCCGACCACTCCACCGCCGCGGTCTTTGTGAGCGAGACGATCGCCGCCTTTGATACTGCGTAAGGCGCCCTGCCCGGTGCACCCCTCGTTGCGGCAACGGACGCCAGATTGACAATGGCCCCGGATCCACGCGGCAGCATGATATTCGCCGCGGCCTGGAGGCAGTTGAAAGTGCCGTGAAGATTGACATTGAGCACGGCCAACCAGTCTTCCGCCGCCAGACTCTCGAGGGGCGCATGGCGCTGGATCCCGGCATTGTTGACGAGCGCGTCAAGCCTACTCCAGCGGTCGAGGACTTCAGCAAATCCCTTTTTCACGCCCGCCCGATCTGTGACGTCGAGAGTAAGGGGAAGGATTTGCTGCGGGTATTTCTCTGCCCGTAGCGCTGCTTCCCGGCCATCGATATCGCCGAGTGCGACTTTCCAGCCCGCCGCAACAAAAGCCTCGGCCGTTGCCCAACCAATGCCGCGGGCACCGCCAGTGACCAGGACAACCTTCGGCGAGTCGCTCATCTAACGTCTCGTCCGATTATTACTTCTCTCGGCGAAGCGCTTGACGCTGTCGAGGTCGAGACGAAGGCCGATCCCCGGTGCCTCAGGGGGCGCCAAGCGCCCCTGGCGCACGTCGGCATAAGCGGCACGTTCCATGAGCATATGCGAGCAATCAAAGGGTCGGTCGGTCGGGAAAATCTCGATGTGGTCGGTTGCAACTCCCGCGAATACGCAATGCCGATGCACTTCGGGATTGACATGATGGGACACCCGCAATCCACGCGAGACGGCCCGGGCAGCAATGTCGAGCGCGGCCGTAATGCCGCCGATCGTCGTCGCGTCGATGCGAACCACGTCGACCGCTTCGGTGTCCATCAGCGCCGCGAGGTCTTGCGGCCGTGTCACCTCGTCCCCGACGCCGATCGGTAATGGCGAATGCCGGCGCATGAAGGCAATCTCGGAGACCTTGGTGCGATACATCGGGTCTTCGATCCAAGCCACGCCGAGGTCACGCCACGCCTCGGCGGCGGCGATGCCGTCGCGCGCGGTCTTGCAGGACCAGGCAAGATCGCAGGTGAAGAGAAGATCGGTCTCCGCTTGGCTTCGGGCCTCGGTAAGGATGCGCGTGACGGCTTGCGGATCGCCGTAATGGGCCGCTTCCATCTTGAGAAAGCCGAAGCCCTCACCAGCCCGCCCGGCAAGCCGCGCAGCGATATCGCTCTCGGTCTCGCCGGCGATCTCATAGCCCTCGACAAGACCGACAGGCACGCTTCGGGGCGATCCCCCGAGCAGCTTCCAGAGCGGTACGCCCAAGGCCTGTGTCTTCAAATCCCAGAGGCAGATGTCGACCATGGAGCGCGCGCGGCCGAGCATTCCGTCATCCTCCATGGCGATAGTGATGCGGGCGAGGTCGGCCAGGCGTTCGCCGTGATCGAGCGCATCCTTGCCAAGCAGAGCACCGGCAAAAAGGTCGGCGATGGCCACGTCGACGGGCGAGCCTCGCGTATGGCCCACGCAGTCGGCAATGAGGCCGCCCCTCGTCACTATCCGTAGAACGGCATAGCGCCTTTGGCTGATCGTGAAGGCACCGAAAGAGAGCGCCGCAGGGAGCGGGATGGTACAGGCCCAGGTCTCAATCCTGTCGATTACCGTGTCAGCCGACATGCGGTGGGGCGCTCCGCTCGAACATCTCTGGGCTCTGCCTACAAACTAACAAATTTCTTGCGATTGCGCCGATAACCTGCTGAATTGGTCAGGCCATTGTAACGTAGCCGCTCTGCACACCTGCTTCAAGCGACAACTGCGGTGGCGAACATTATTAAAGGTAGGGAAACGTCATGCGACTAACGCTCGGAGTCGTTGCGGTGCTGTTTGGCCTGGGAATGGGCACGGCATACGCTCAGGAATTCAAAAACGAGGCCTCGCCGCTTTTCGATAATTGCGGTGATCCCTCTTACGAAAAGGCGAAAACCGAAGGCATCACGGTTGGCATCTCGCCATCGCCGCCTTTCACCTCACTCAATCCCGACACCCAGAAGGCGGAAGGGCTTGAAGTGGAGATCGACGAAGCCGCGCTCAAATGGGCGGGCATCACCAACATCAAATACGAGGTCATGCCCTTTGGACAATTGATCCCGGCGCTCCTCGCCAACCGGATCGACCTCATCACGGCGATCCACGTGACACCCGATCGCAAGAAGGTCATTTCCTTCTCTGGGCCGGCCTATTGGTATGGCCCGGGCATCATGGTGAAGACCGGCAATCCCGACGGCATCAAGTCCTATGACGACCTCAAGGGCAAGCAGGTCGGCGCCATCGCCGGTTCGGCTGCGGACGAATATCTGCGCAAGATCGGCGCTGAAATCGTACCCTTCCAGACCGATGCCGAGCAGTTCAGCGCCGTAGCGACAGGCCGCGTCAGCGCTATTGTCGATGACGACACCAAGATCAACCTCTTCCTCGCCGCCAACAAGGATTCGCCACTCGAACTCCTCAAGGGCGTGCAGGTGCCGGACGAGCTCATCTTCGAATATGGCTACGGCTATGTTCGCCCTGGTCTGCGGCAGGCTGACTGCTCGCTTCGCTCAGCCGTCACGCAAGGTCTGGCGGAAGTACGCGGCAATGGCAATGTCTCGGCAATCCTCGCGAAATACGGATTTTCGGACGCCAACCTCTTCTTCTTCCCGATCAAAGACTAATGCTGGATGGGTTGCGGGCGAAGCCCGCGGCGATTGACCCAATCCACCGTGTCTGAAAAATTTCGGACATCTGTCGGGCTGCTTCGGCAGCCCGATTTCTTTTGTGCCGACGGGGATAAATCATGGATCTTCTCAATCTCGAAGTCGTTACCGATTACTGGCAGGTTTTCCTGCGCGGACTGGGCATTACGGTCTTGTTGACCGTATCGACGATGGTTCTGGCAACGCTATTGGCTATCCCCGTGGCGCTGGCGCGAATGTCTGAGTATCGGGCGATCCGTTGGCCGGCCAATGTCTTCGTCGAGTTTATGCGTGCGACGCCGCTCATCTTGCAGCTGATCTACATCTACTACGTGCTGCCAACCGCAGGCATCAAACTCGATCCCATTACGGCGGCGATAACCGGCCTTACTTTGCATTATAGCGCTTATCTCAGCGAAGTATTCCGCGGTGGAATTCAATCCATACCGAAGGGCCAGACCGAAGCCGCTCTCGCGCTCGGGCTTTCCTACTGGTTGGCGTTCCGCAAAGTCGTCCTTCCGCAGGCATTACGCGCTGTCCTCCCCACACTGGGGAATTATCTCATCTCGCTCTTCAAGGACACGTCTCTTGCCTCCGTCGTGACTGTCCAGGAACTGATGTTCAGTGGGCAGATCATTGCCGCACGCAACTTCCAGTACTTCACCGTCTATACGATCACGGCGATATTATATTTTTCGGTCTGCTACCCCTCCGGCCAGGTCGTGCGCGTACTCGAAGAGCGGATGCGTGGAGGATGGAAGACCGTCAAGGACGTCGATGCCGGCGCGGAAAAGGCCAAAGCATAAACCTTGCCTAGAGGGGCCATGTCTTCAGGTGGACGGCAGCCGTTCATTGAGCGCCCGGCCGGTAAGGTTTTGGCACGAGGCCGCCTTCTCGAGCGTTCGGGAAACGGGATTATTTTCGGCTCTACCGGCCGAACTGTTCTTTTTTATTGAGTAATTTGGAGCGGGCGAAGGGATTCGAACCCTCGACCCCAACCTTGGCAAGGTTGTGCTCTACCCCTGAGCTACGCCCGCGTCCTGGAAGCCGGCTCAAGCCGGCGAGGTGGCGCGTCTTATTGCGCAACCATTGGTCAAATGCAATAGGAACCTCCGTTTCCACCTCCGCAGAACGAGAAAGCCTGATGCCTGCCACCCGCGATGAGCTTATGGCGCGCCTCGACGCCTTGGAACTAGCCACCAGGACGGTCGATCACGCGCCCGTCTTCACGGTCGAGGAAGCCCGCGCATTGCGCGGCGAAATCCCCGGCGGGCATTGCAAGAACCTGTTTCTGAAAGATGACAAGAGCGCGATCTATCTGATCGTCTGCCTCGAGGATGCGAAGGTCGATCTAAAGGCGGCTCCGTCCCGTATCGGGTCCAGACGCCTGACTTTCGGAAAGCCGGAATTGCTGATGGAAATTCTGGGCGTAGAGCCGGGCTCGGTCACGCCTTTCGGCCTCATCAACGACACTGCCGGGCGCGCCACGGTCATCCTCGACAGGGCCATGATGGAGCACGAATGGCTCAATTATCACCCCTTGCGCAATGATGCGACGACCACCATTCGGGCCGCCGATCTTCTGGCGTTCATCCGCGCCACCGGCCATGAGCCGCGGATCCTGAGCGTGAGCGAGCCGATGTTGTAAACCGGCCGCCAATCAGCCATTTAAGAGACAAACAAGGCGCAGCAAGGCGATAGACATGGAAAATATGATCATCGGCGGTGGTGGCCGCGGCAATGGCGCGGGAGCGCCTGGGCCGGCCCAGGACCTGATCAAGGATAGCGATACCAAGCGCTTCATGGCCGATGTCATCGAGGCCTCGCGCAGCGTGCCGGTATTGGTCGATTTCTGGGCGCCTTGGTGCGGCCCGTGCAAGCAACTAACCCCGCTTCTGGAGAAGGTGGTCAAGCAGGCCAACGGCAAGGTCAGGCTGGTCAAGATAAACGTCGATGAAAATCAGCAGCTCGCCGCGCAGATGCGCATCCAGTCGATCCCGGCGGTTTTTGCCTTTGTCGATGGCCAGCCGGTCGATGGCTTCATGGGCGCCTTGCCCGAAAGCAATATCAAGCAATTCATTGACCGATTGGGCTCGCAGGGCAGTCTCGCCGAACAGATCGAATCCGCACTTGCCGCCGGCCGCGAAGCGCTGGCTGAGAAGAATTTTGCTGAGGCGGCGGAGATTTTCGGCCAGGTGCTCCAGGCCGATCGCGAGAATGTTGGGGCGCTGGCCGGCATGGCGCGCTGCCAGCTCGAGGCCAAGGATCTTGAAAAGGCGAAAGCCACGCTCGCTCTTGTACCGCCCGCCAAGGCCAATGATCCCGAAATCCTGAGCGTCAAGGCGGCACTCGAACTCGCTCTCAACCCGGTTGATACAAGCGAGATCGGCAAGCTCACCGCCGCTGTCGAGGCCAATCCTCTCGATCATCAGGCCCGCTTCGATCTCGCCATCGCGCTCAATGCCGCTGGCCGCCGCGAAGAAGCCTTGGACGCGCTCCTCGCCATCATGCGCAAGGATCGGCAATGGAATGACGATGGCGCGCGCAAGCAGCTCGTCAAATTCTTCGAGGCCTGGGGTCCGAAGGACGAATTCACGCTCCTTGGCCGCCGGCGCCTCTCATCGCTTCTCTTCTCATAGGCGCTCATGAGCCGGAACGAACGCTATCGCACCATCGCGGATCTGCCGCGCAAGCTCCCGGTCTTTCCCTTGCCGGGCGCCTTGGTCCTGCCGCGCGCCGATCTGCCGCTCAATATTTTTGAGCCGCGTTACTTGGCGATGGTCGATGATGCATTGTCGGGAGATCGCCTGATCGGCATGATCCAGCCCGCCGACGAAGATGCCGATCTCGCCGGCACCCCCGAACTGCGCCGCATCGGTTGTGTCGGGCGCATTACCGCCTATGCCGAAATGCCGGACGACCGCATGCTGATCACGCTGACCGGGGTTTGTCGTTTTGCGATCAAGCGCGAACTTGACAGCGTCAAGCCCTACCGCCAAGTCGCGCCGGATTTTTCAGACTTCGCCGATGACCTCGATCCAGGCCATGGCCAGGGATTGGTCGATCGCGACAACCTGCTCAAAGTGTTCCGCGAATATCTCACCGCCAATGATCTGAGTGCCGACTGGGACCAGGTAGCGGCCGCCTCCAATGAATCGCTCGTCAACACGCTCTCGCTCCTCGCACCCTATCCGCCGCGCGACAAGCAGGCATTGCTCGAAGCCTTCGATCTCCAGACTCGCGCCGAGGTCTTGATCGCGCTCACCGAAATCGCCCTCGCCAAGTCCGATTCGAGTGCGCTAAGCCGCTTGCAGTGACGATCATGAATGCTGGCCGCGGCGTCGATCCGAAACTGCTCGAACTCCTCGTCTGTCCGCTGACCAAAACGCGCCTCGAATATCATCGCGAGCGCCAGGAACTCGTCTCGCGCGCCGCCCGGCTCGCCTATCCGATACGCGACGGCATTCCGATCATGCTCACCGACGAGGCGCGCGAACTCGGCGAAAATGAGTGAGGCGTGGCCGGAAGAATTGCGACTTGCCGAAAATGGCGCGCGCCTGGTGCTGCGCTTCGACAACGACGAATCCCATTCTCTCTCAGCTGAACTCCTCCGCGTCGAAAGCCCCAGCGCCGAGGTGAAGGGCCACGCGCCCGACCAAGCCGTGACGGTCGCCGGCAAACGCCATGTCAAGATCTTGCGGCTCCTTCCCGTCGGCAATTACGCGGTACGCATCGTCTTTGATGACGGTCATGATACAGGGCTTTACACATGGACCTATTTGCTGAAACTCGGGCGCGAGCAGGATCAAATCTGGGGCGCCTATCTTGACGCGCTGAAGGCGAAAGGCTTGGCGCGCGGCTAGACCGGTTCGCCGCGCATGAGCTTCGGCAGATGCCCGGTGTCGCCCGCCGCCTCGCGCATGAAGAGATTTTTGAGCGGCGGCATGAGGTTCACAAGCTTGAGCCCGGTGTCGCGCAATTGTCTCAAGCCCGGAAGGTCGTTGGAAAAGAGCCGATTGAGCCCATCGGTCGCGAGCGCCGTGAGGTTGGTATCGAATCGACGCCATTGGCTGTATTGCGTGAGTGTCGCGTCGGAACCGATATCGAGCCCAAGATAGCGCGCCCGCGCCACGGCTTCCGCAAGTGCGGCGGCATCGCGCAAACCGAGATTGAGACCGAGCCCGGCGATGGGATGAACGACATGTGCGGCATCGCCCAAAAGCGCGAGGCGCGGGCCAATGAAACGCTCGGCAATGAAGAGCGACAAAGGATAGCCATGGCGTGGCCCGATGAGGGACACCGCACCGCGGTGATGTCCGAAGCGTGCCATGAGTTCGACTAGAAAATCCTGGTCTGACAAAGCCAGCAATTGCTGCGCCGTCGCGCTTGTCTCCGTCCAGACAAGGGACGAGCGGTTGCCCGGCAGCGGCAGGATCGCGAATGGCCCGGCCGGGCGGAAATGCTCCTCTGCACACCCCTCATGCGGCAGGTCATGCTCAACCGCGGTCACGATTCCGGTTTGGCCGTAGGCCCATCCGGTGGTTTTGATTCCGGCCGCCTCGCGCGCCGGTGAATTGCGGCCGTCTGCGGCGATCACCAGTTCTGCAAGGATCGTGCGATTGTCGTCGGTCTCAAGCCGGGCGGGCCCTTTCCCGAATCCAAAAGAGGCGATCTGCGTATTGGGAAGCAAGGTGATGCGCGGGCTCGCTTCGACCGCCTCGAAGAGGGTGGCGTAGAGATGCCGGTTCTCGACGATATAGGCGGAGGGCGCGCCTTGCGGCTCGGCATCGCCGAACTGCAGAAGCGTCGGGCGAACCGGATCACCCGCAGCGGTATCGGTCACCACGATTCGAGTGACCGGCTGTGCATTTGGTGCGATGGCCCCCCACACGCCCAGCGCCTCGAACATGCGCCGCGACGAAGCGGTAATGGCCGAGGCCCGCCCATCAAAGGCGCTATTGGCAAAACGCCGCGGGTCCTTGCCATCGATGAGCATCACGTGGGCCGGCCGCAAGGCCTGTTGTCCGGCCAGTGCCAGCGCCGCAGCAAGCCCGTTGAGGGCCGCGCCAATGATGGCGATCTCGATGCGCTCGGTCATCGCGAGACCAGACGGGTTTCGTTTGTCGCCGTCAAGCGATAGAGAGTGGCTGCGTCAACAGGTTCTGAGGGGTCATCGGTGGCTGACGGTGTCGAAGCCTTGCTCGAAACGCTCGATCTGGAGCGGCTCGAACTCAATCTCTTTCGCGGCACCAGCCCGCAGGTCGGCTGGCAGCGCGTATTCGGCGGTCAGGTTATCGGCCAGGCCCTGGTTGCGGCAATTCGTACCGTCGATCCGACGCGCGTCGCGCATTCCTTGCATGGCTATTTCATGCGGCCGGGCGATCCCAATGTGCCGATCATTTATGAAGTCACCCGCGATCGCGACGGCGGCAGCTTCTCGACGAGGCGGGTGATCGCTATTCAGCATGGCGAGCCGATCTTCTCGATGTCGGCCTCTTTTCACCGGCCCGAGCCGGGGCTTGAGCATCAGATTGCCGCGCCTGCGGTCCCGGCCCCCGAGACGCTCGCAAGCGAGCAGGACCTGCTGGCAGCAGGCTCAGCCGAAATGCCGGCTTCGCTCAAGCGCTATCTGGAGCGCGACCGGCCCATTGAATTGCGCCCGTGCGAGCCTGACCACTACCTCAACCCCAAGGCCGCCGCCGGCCAAACCAGCCAGAATGTGTGGATCCGTGCCCGCGGCCAGATGCCGGCCGATCGCCTCTTACACCAATGCGTATTGGCCTATGCGACCGACATGACTTTGCTCGACACGACGCTCGTTCCGCATGGGCGGCACATTTTCGATTCTCACATCATGGCTGCCAGTCTCGACCATGCGTTGTGGTTTCACCGCGATTTCGACATGGCTGACTGGCTGCTCTATGCCCAGGACACGCCGTCAGCTTCCGGCGCTTGCGGCTTCAATCGTGGCTTGATCTTCTCCCGCGAGGGGCGTCTGGTTGCTTCAACGGCACAAGAGGGCCTGATCCGCTTGCGCAAAGATCAATAGTTAGGCAGATTCAAAAATATGCCCAAAGATTAGGCAATTGCGCTCGCCTATGGCCCGTGCCGATTCCAGAAAGACAATATAAAACAATAATTTAACGAGTTTTGTGAATCTGGCACAGTTCTTGTGTTGCAGTGCGCCATTGCAATCTGCAAGGGGACTGCGTGGATGAAATACATCATAGCTGTCATCAAGCCGCATAAGCTCGAGGAGGTGCGCGAGGCCCTCGGCGGCATTGGTGTCCAAGGCATTACTGTCACCGAGGTCAAGGGCCACGGTCGTCAGCGCGGCCATACCGAGTTCTACCGGGGGGCGGAATACACGGTGAGCTTCGTGCCGAAGATCAAGCTCGAGATCGCGGTTGATTCAGCCCTTGCCGATCGGGCCGTCGAGACGATCCAGGCCACCGCCCAGACCGGGCAGATCGGCGACGGCAAGATCTTCATGCTGCCGCTCGAACTCGCCACCCGCATCCGCACCGGCGAGACCGGGCCGGGCGCGCTCTAAATCCTTCCAAGACACAAGGTTGATGACATGACCGAATTCTCGAATTGGGGAAGACTACGCAGGCTCCTGTCCGTCGCAGGACTGGGCCTTGCCCTCACCGCAGCCCTCCCTATGGCGGCAAGCCATGCCGCCGCCAGCGTCAATAAGGGCGATACCACCTGGATGATCATTGCGACCGCGCTGGTCATCCTCATGACGATCCCGGGCCTGGCGCTCTTTTACGGCGGCATGGTGCGCTCAAAGAACGTTCTCTCCGTCCTGATGCAGGTATTCGTCTGCTTCAGCATGCTGACGATACTGTGGGTGATCTACGGCTATTCATTGGCCTTCACCAATGGTTCGGCCTTCATCGGCAGCTTCGACAAATTTTTCCTCCGAGGTGTCGACCTGTCGACCTTGGCGGCGACCTTCTCGAAGGAAGTCTACCTTCCTGAATATGTCTACGTCATCTTTCAGATGACCTTCGCGGCGATTACGCCGGCGCTGATCGTCGGAGCCTTTGCCGAGCGCATGAAATTTTCAGCTGTGCTTCTGTTTATCGCGCTGTGGTTCACCTTCGCCTATTTGCCGATCGCCCACATGGTCTGGTGGTGGGCAGGTCCCGATGCTTTCACGCTCAGCCCTGAAAATCTCGATGCGGTGAAGGCCGCTGTCGGCGAAGCCGCGGCAACCGACTTCCTCGCCAAGCTTGCGGCCGCGGCCGATGATGCGGCGAAGGCAACCGTCCTCGCTGATTATGCGAATGCCGTGAACGCTTCGAATGGCTGGCTCTTCAACAAGGGTGCCATCGACTTCGCAGGCGGCACCGTCGTTCATATCAATGCTGGTATTGCCGGCCTGGTTTGCGCGATCGTCGTCGGACCTCGGCTGGGTTACGGCAAGGAGCCCATGCCGCCGCACAATCTCGTTCTCACCATGGTGGGTGCGAGCCTGTTGTGGGTCGGCTGGTATGGCTTCAATGCCGGATCGAACCTCGAGTCGAACTCTCTGACGGCGCTGGTCTTCCTCAACACCACCATCGCCACGGCTGCTGCGGCCTTGGCCTGGATGTTCGGCGAATGGGTGTTCCGCGGACATCCGAGCCTGCTCGGCGCAACCTCTGGCGCCGTTGCCGGTCTCGTCGCAATTACGCCGGCTTGCGGATGGGTAGGCCCTGGCGCCTCGATCCTGATCGGTATTGCCGCCGGCCTGATCTGTCTATGGGCCGTGGTCTGGCTCAAGGCCAAGCTCGGCTATGACGATGCCTTGGATTGCTTCGGCGTTCATTGCATCGGCGGCATCGTCGGCGCGCTGCTGACCGGTATCTTCGTCAATCCCGCCCTTGGCGGCGTCGGCGTGACGGACTACCTGGCCACCGATATTTCGGTGAAGACTGTCGAATACGTCTTCTCGACGCAATTTATGGCCCAGGTTTACGCCGTGCTTACCGCGCTCATTTGGTCGGGCGTCGTCGCTTTCATGGCGCTGATGATCTGCAAGGTCGTGACCGGCCTCAGGGTCAGCGAGCAGGACGAACGCGAGGGCCTCGACATCTCCGAGCACGGAGAGCGCGCCTACAACTGATACCAAGTACTTCCGCAATCTCCAGGCGCGCCTCCGGGCGCGCCTTTTTTGTTGCAATCGCTGGCATTTAACCGGCCTTTAACCCTAACCCGCCAGACTGGCCTTAACCTTTTGTTAGTCCCTGAAACCACCTCGTCTCCGCCAGGCATGCGGGAGAGTTAGATGGCCTATGACCACCCGATAGAAACCGACGACGGTGCTATTCCCGGCACCTTGCGGCGTTTCCTGCGCAACCGCCTTTACGAGTTCGTAGCGCTTGGCATGTTCGCGGCGATCATTGCCGTTGCGCTCTCGCTCGCCACCTGGTCGATCGCCGATCCCTCCTTCAACCATGCCGTCGATGCGACCCCGGGCAATCTTCTCGGCTATCCGGGTGCGGTCATTGCCGATGAACTCATGCAGCTTCTGGGTCTTGGCGTGCTGTTCGTCATCGCCATTCCCGCCGCCTGGGCAGCCCGGTTGCTTGGCCATCAGTCGGTCACCCGTCCGATCCGTTCGGTCTTTCTTTTCGTCGTCGCGATCTTCATCGGTGCTGGCTTCATGTCGGCCTTGCCGACGCCTGCTAATTGGGCGCTTGCCGCAGGACTTGGCGGCAATGCGGGCGATATCGTGCATGGTGGCTTCAGCTCTCTTCTGTCGCTCGCCATCGATCAATTCTATGCCGGTCTCATTGCGGCGGCGATTCTCGGCATCCTGACGATCATCACCACCTTCCTCGCCGCCGGCATTGCTCTGCGCCGCCTTGCCTGGATCGGTGGTTTTGTTAACCGGATTGGCCAGGATTCGCTCGCCTATATGACCGGCGCTATGCACCACGCCTGGCTGAGCTGGCGTTCACGCGCCAGATTGCGCCGCGAAGGACGCAGATTGGCGCGGCAAGCCGAGCCTGAGTTCCCGGAAGAGGCGGAGCTTTCGGCACCGGATATCGAGCTCTCAAATGATGGCCAGTTGGCGCGCCTCTTCGGCTCCCTGCGCAAACATGCCAAGCGGCGCGAATCGCCGCTCGACGGCCGCATCGAACCGCGCCTTGCCGGTGGTTCCTCCTTCGGTCTGCGCCTGCCGGTTCCAGGAGAAGATGATCAAGGTACGGATGAAGCGGAAGGCGCCGACGACGAGGCCGAACTCGCCGAAGAGGAGGACGAGGAAGAAGCGCCGGCTCGCAAGCGCGTGTCGCGTGGGACGAAAGAAATCAAGCAGGGCAAGCGGCTCAAGAAGGATTCGCAGCCGAGCTTCGGCTTCTCGAAGGCTAGCGAGTTCACGCTTCCCCCACTGACGCTTCTTGCCGAACCCAAGAAGGCTGCGAAGGGCACTGAGCTTTCCGAGGAAGCGCTTGAGCAGAATGCCCGCATGCTCGAAGGCGTGCTCGACGATTTCGGCGTCAAGGGTCAGATCATCAATGTGCGGCCCGGCCCGGTCGTAACACTTTACGAACTCGAACCCGCGCCCGGTATCAAATCCTCGCGCGTGATCAGCCTTGCCGATGACATTGCCCGTTCGATGAGTGCGATCTCGGCCCGCGTTGCAGTTGTGTCGGGGCGCAATGCGATCGGCATCGAACTGCCGAATTCAAAGCGCGAGACGGTCTATCTGCGCGAACTCCTTGCCTCCGAGGCTTTCGAGAAGACCAATCAAAATCTCTCGCTCGCGCTTGGCAAGAATATCGGTGGCGAGCCGATCTTCGCCGATCTCGCCCGCATGCCGCATTTGCTCATTGCCGGTACCACCGGTTCCGGCAAGTCGGTCGGCATCAACACCATGATCCTGTCGCTCGTCTATCGATTGTCTCCCGAGCGCTGCAAGCTGATCATGATCGATCCCAAGATGCTCGAACTCTCGGTTTATGAGGGCATTCCGCACCTCCTGTCGCCGGTCGTCACCGATCCGCGCAAGGCGGTCGTCGCACTGAAATGGGCGGTGCGCGAAATGGAAGACCGCTACCGCAAAATGTCGAAGGTCGGGGTTCGCAATATCGACGGCTTCAACGAGCGCCTCAAACTGGCGCAGTCCAAGGGCGAGACCATCACCCGCACCGTCCAGACCGGCTTCGATCCCGATTCGGGCCAGCCGATCTTCGAACGCGAGCAGATGGATCTGACGCCGATGCCCTATATCGTCGTCATCATCGACGAAATGGCCGACCTCATGATGGTGGCGGGCAAGGACATCGAAGGCGCAGTCCAGCGTCTTGCCCAGATGGCCCGCGCTGCCGGCATCCATGTCGTGATGGCGACGCAGCGCCCCTCGGTCGACGTCATCACCGGCACGATCAAGGCGAATTTCCCGACCCGCATCAGCTTCCAGGTCACCTCCAAAATCGACAGCCGCACCATTCTGGGCGAACAGGGCGCCGAGCAATTGCTCGGCCAGGGCGACATGCTCTATATGGCGGGCGGCGGTCGCATCTCGCGCCTGCACGGGCCCTTCGTCTCGGATGGCGAAGTGGAAAAGATCGTCAAGCACCTGAAGGCGCAAGGGGCGCCCGAATATGTCGAGGCGGTCACCGAGGAATCCGATGAGGATGGCGACGGCGCCCCGCTCGATGGCGGCGATGTCCCAGGCTCCTCAGGCGACAGCCTCTACGACCAGGCGGTGGCGGTCGTGCTGCGTGACAAGAAAGTCTCGACCAGCTATGTGCAACGCCGCCTCCAGATCGGCTATAACAAGGCAGCGAGCCTCATCGAACGCATGGAAAAGGAAGGCTTGATCTCGGCAGCCAATGCCACCGGCAAGCGCGAGATTCTCGTGCCGGGCGACAGTGCGCGGGATTGATTGCCGCAAAACTGCCGGTTTGTTCCATCACATGGCGATTGAGAAAAAGGGGAAAGACGCATGTTGGCACTAAAGACGGGTTTCGCTGGACTGCGCCGCAACTGGGCTGCAGCGACAATCGCCTGCATGGCGCTTATCGCCGCGAGTCAGACCGCGGGCGCCGCCACCGAATTGACCCTGACACCGCAGCAAACTGAAGCGGTTGGCCAGATCTCCAATTTCATCAACGGCTTCAAGACCTTGCAGGGTGAGTTCACGCAGACCGGACCAAAGGGAACGGTATCGCGCGGGATCTTTTACCTGCAGAAGCCAGGCAAGATGCGCTTCGAATATGCCTCACCCAACCCCTTCGTGATCGTCTCCGACGGCACTTGGGTAACGATCAAAAACCGCTCCAAGGACAAAGCCGATCAATATCCCTTATCGCAGACTCCCTTGCGGCTGGTTCTCTCCGAGCGCGTCAATATCGCCAAGGAAGCCAAGATCCTCTCCGTCGAGGACACCGATTCGTCGATTACCGTGACGCTTGAGGACCGCAAGAACATTGTCCCGGGACAACTGGTCCTGGTCTATGACAAGGCAAGCAACGCCTTGCAGCAATGGGTGGTGATCGATGGCAAGGGCCGGAAGACCACGGTTGCCCTCCAGAATTTGGTTCCCGGCGTCGATCCTGATCCGGAACTCTTCCAAGTGGCCGTTACGCGGGCGACCAGCCAGGGCAAGAAAAGCGACCGCTGACGTCTGCCAAGATGCCGAATCCGAGCGATTCCAGCGCCTTGCAGGTTTGCATCGCGTCGCTTCACAATCTGCTCTTCGGCTTGTGATCGCAGGGACTTGAACTTCCCCGGGCAGCGCTCCATTTGAAGTGCTGTACACCGCCATAAAAAACCGTGGCCACTGCGCCCCCCGCTCGAATGGCCATGATGGTGGATGTACGCGCCGGTATCCCCTCCCGGCGCTAATCGCGCACAAGGCGCCGGGCGCTCGGTCCCCGACCGGGCGCCCACTTTTTTTGGGCTTGCCCATTTCCACCCGGCTCGGCAGAGCTAGGTGATGCCCCTTAAGATCGCAACCTGGAACATAAACTCGGTGCGCTTGCGCATCGGTCTGGTCACCCGTTTTCTCGAAACCTGGCAGCCCGACATTCTCTGCCTCCAGGAAACCAAATGTCCGCAGGGCCAGTTCCCATCAGCGGCACTCAAGGACATCGGCTATCCCTATCTCGCCGAGCGCGGCCAGTCGGGCTATCACGGCGTTGCCATTGTCGCGCGCATTCCCTTCGAGGCTCATACCCATCGTCTTTTTTGCGGCAAGGATGATTGCCGCCACATTTCGGCGACCTTTGGCGGCGCCCACCCACTCACCATTCACAATCTCTATGTCCCGGCGGGCGGCGATGAGCCCGATCCCGCGATCAACGAAAAATTCGCCCACAAGCTCAAATTTCTCGACGAGCTCGAACACTGGTTCGCCGATGGCGCGGTGCCCGGCGGCAAGAACGGTGTTGTCGTCGGCGATCTCAATGTCGCACCGCTCGAGCACGATGTTTGGTCGCATCGCCAGCTCTTGAAGGTGGTGAGCCACACGCCCGTCGAGACTGAAGGGCTCAATCGCGTGCAGCGCGCCGGCAAATGGGTCGATGTCATGCGCAAACATGTTCCCGAAGATCAGAAGCTCTACACTTGGTGGAGTTATCGCGCGCGCGATTGGGACGCCGCCGATCGTGGCCGGCGGCTCGACCATGTCTGGGCCACTGCTGATATCGCGCCGCGCTTTGCGAAGATCGAGACGCCGCGCGAAGTGCGCGGCTGGCCGCAGCCTTCCGACCACATCCCCGTCTTCGCGACGCTGGAATAAACGTCACCGCGCGAAAGCGCGCGCCTGGTCGAAGACCTGCCGCACAGTGGCGAGTTCGCTCACCATCGCTTCGAGCTTCCGCGCCAGGCTCCGCTGCACGCGCATGCCGAATTCGGGAAACTCTCCGGCCACGCGCAGGAATGTCTCGCGCTCGATTGCCGCTGCGGTGAGAAGGCTGCGGGCCGTCGCCGTCACGCTGTAATTATGGCCCGAGATCATCGCGAGTTCGCCAAGCAGCACACCCGGCCCGGCATTGCCGAGCTTGCGCAGACCGCCGCGCTCGACGACCGAGATTTCGGCAACGCCGTCGAGAATGAGAAGCGCACTCGCCGCCTGCGACCCTTGCTTGATGACCGCTTCACCCGGGGCGAAATTATGATTTCGCGCCGAGAACGCGAGCACCTGCAAGTGCGCGCGCTCGCAATCCGAAAAAATCGGAATCCGGCTTAATATTTCGGCACTCGCCCTGACGCTCATGCCGTCTTGCCCCGCCGCAGCTCAATTGATCGCACGCTCTCCGCCCCCGAACTTGCTCATCCTAGGTAGCGGTCAATGATGATCGCGTGAAGGCGAAATCGTCACGGAACCAGTCGATATCCACCGGCTTCGGTTACGAGGATTTCGGCATGCGCGGGATCGCGCTCGATCTTCTGACGCAGGCGGTAGATGTGGGTTTCGAGCGTATGCGTCGTGACCCCGGCATTGTAGCCCCAAACATCATGCAGCAATACGTCGCGGCTCACTGTCTTCTCGCCGGCGCGATAGAGGAACTTGATGATCGCGGTTTCCTTCTCGGTGAGCCTGATCTTGCGGTTGTCGTCGCGGATCAGAATCTTCGCACCCGGCTTGAATGTGTAGGGACCGACCTTGAAGACTGCGTCCTCGCTCTGCTCGTGCTGGCGCAGATGCGCCCGGACGCGTGCCAATAGCACCGCGAAGCGGAAGGGTTTGGCGACATAATCATTGGCGCCGGCATCGAGTCCGAGGATCTGGTCGGGATCGGAGCCTTGCGCGGTGAGCATCACCACGGGGCCTTTGAACCCGTTCTTGCGCATGATCTTGCAGGCCTCGCGACCATCCATGTCGGGAAGATTGACGTCGAGGATGACGAGATCGATGTGATCGGCCTTGACCGACTTGATGCCGGCGCCGGCGTTCGGCGAATCGGCGACCGTGAATTCCTCATGCAGCGAGAACTGTTCTTTCAGCGTCTCGCGCAATGTGTCGTCGTCATCGATGATCAGGATCTTCTTGGCCGTGCCCATGTCCGCTATCTGTCTTGCCTCGTCTTGTCGCAATGTTAAGGTCGGGCGGACCGTTTTGAAAGTCCCCCGCCAGCGTGAGCACAATCCGTCTTGACGTCATTAACCGCTCGGCGACTCATGGCCGCCTGCGGCTCGGTAATCTTGTCATACCCTGCCGCCTCGGCCGTTCCGGCATCAAATCACTAAAGCGGGAGGGCGACGGTGCAACGCCCGCCGGCCGCTGGATGCTTCGCCGGGTCCTGTTCCGGCCCGACCGGATCGCGCGGCCGCAGACAAGGCTCCCGGTCGCCGCGATCGCTCTTTTGGATGGCTGGTGCGACGCGCCAAGCGATCGAAACTACAACCGGCCCGTCCGCCTGCCCTACCCGGCGAGCCACGAAAGCCTTTGGCGGGATGACCGGCTCTATGACGTTGTGGTCGTCCTCTCGCATAATGAACGCCCGCGCCGGCGCTACCATGGCAGCGCCGTGTTCCTGCACATGGCCGATCCCACGGGGCGCCCGACCGCCGGGTGCGTCGCGGTACGGCCGCGCGACATGGGACGACTGCTCGCGCTTTGCGGGCGAGGAGCCTCAATCGAGATTGGCCCTACCGCGACCCGAAAATCGCTGACCCGACCCGGACATCGCTCGCCCCGCAGGCGATAGCCGCCTCATAATCGCTGCTCATCCCCATGCTGAGACGTTGAAGGCCGTGACGATTGGCGATTTCCGCCAGCAGCCTGAAGTGCGGTTTGGGATCGACCCCGACCGGAGGAATGCACATGAGGCCGACAACCGGGAGCTTCAGGGTCTCCAGGCACGAGCGGATGAACCCATCGGCTTCGGCAATGGAAACTCCGGCCTTTTGCGATTCATCGCCTGTATTAACCTGTATATACAGGTATGGCCGGCGATTTTGCCGGGCCATTTCGCGCGCCAGGATTTCGGCGAGCTTCGTTCGGTCGACGCTCTGGATCGCATCGAAAAAGGCAACCGCATCCGCCGCCTTGTTGGTCTGCAGCGGCCCGATGAGGTGCAGTTCGAGATCGCCATACCGCGTCTTGAGGTCCGGCCATTTGCGCATCGCCTCCTGCACGCGGTTTTCCCCGAAACAGCGCTGACCTGCTTCGATGACCGGGATGATGTCCAGGGCCTCGAAAGTCTTGCTCACCGCGACGAGCCGCACATCCTCAGGCTGCCGCCCGGCGGCTTTCGCCGCCGCGGCAATGCGGTTGCGGACTTCTTCCAGACGGGGTGCGCTGCTGGTGGCATCGGCCATGATCCCGCGCATATGACCAAGCTTGCGAGGCTTGACAAGGGCTGGTACTCCGGGCGCCGATCCTCAGCTTTCATGGACCTTTGCGCGTGAGTACCGAACGTTACAACCCGCGGGAATCGGAGCCCCATTGGCAGGGCGTGTGGAACGATCGGCGCTGTTTCGAGGCGAAGGAAGATCTATCGCGGCCGAAATACTACGTGCTGGAGATGTTTCCCTACCCCTCGGGCCGCATCCATATGGGCCATGTTCGCAACTACGCGATGGGCGATGTCATCGCCCGATTCATGCGCGCCCGCGGCTATAACGTGCTTCATCCCATGGGCTGGGATGCGTTTGGCATGCCGGCCGAGAACGCCGCGATCGAACGCGGCATCCATCCCAAATCCTGGACCTATGACAATATCGCCGCCATGCGGCGCCAGCTCAAATCCATGGGGCTCTCGCTCGACTGGAGCCGCGAGGTCGCGACCTGCGACCCCACCTATTATGTTCACGAACAGGCGATGTTCGTCGACTTCCTGAAAGCCGGTCTCGTCGAGCGCAAGGTGTCGCAGGTCAATTGGGACCCGGTCGATCATACCGTTCTTGCCAATGAACAGGTCATCGACGGCCGCGGCTGGCGCTCGGGCGCATTGGTCGAAAAACGCGAACTGGCGCAATGGTTCTTGAAGATCACCGCCTATTCGGAAGAACTTTTGACCGCGCTCGATGGCCTCGACCGCTGGCCGGAAAAAGTTCGCCTCATGCAGCGGAACTGGATCGGCCGCTCCGAGGGCTTGCGCTTTTCCTTCGCGCTCGAGGATGAGGCGGGCAACCTCCTCGATGAGCGGCTTACCGTCTATACCACCCGGCACGACACGATTTTCGGGGCGAGCTTCTGCGCCGTCTCGGCCGACCATCCCTTGGCCAAACATCTCGAACAAGGCGATCCGGCATTGGCCGCCTTCCGGCGCGACACCGCAGCCCTTGGCACCAGCGAGGAGACGATCGAGCGTGCCGAGAAGCGCGGCCACATGCTGGGGCTCTATGCGCGCCATCCTTTCCGGCCTGGCGTGCGCTTGCCCGTCTATGCCGCCAATTTCGTACTGATGAGTTATGGCGAGGGGGCCATTTTCGGCTGCCCCGCGCATGACCAGCGCGACCTCGATTTTGCACGGAAGTACGGCCTGCCGGTCATTCCGGTTGTGGCCCCGAAAGGAACGGACCCGAATCAATTCGAAATTGGCAACGAGGCTTTCACCGAAACTGAGGGCGACAATGTCGTCCTCATCAATTCCGATTTCCTGGACGGCCTGAGCGTTGCCAAAGCCAAGCAGGAAATCGCGCAACGCCTTGAAAAAGCTGGCACTGGCGAGCGCAAGGTGAATTTCCGTCTGCGCGATTGGGGGGTGTCTCGCCAACGCTATTGGGGCTGCCCGATCCCGGTCATCCATTGTCCGTCGTGCGGGGTCGTACCGGTCCCGAAACAAGATCTTCCCGTGACGCTGCCCGAGGATGTCACATTCGACAAATCGGGCAATCCGCTCTCTCATCACCCGACATGGAAGCATGTGAACTGCCCGACCTGCGGCGGCAAGGCCGAGCGCGAGACGGACACCTTCGATACCTTCATCGATTCATCCTGGTATTTCGTGCGCTTCTGCTCGCCGCATTCGGCGATTCCCGCCGATCCCAAGGCTGCGGCCTACTGGCTGCCGGTCGATCAGTACATTGGCGGCGTCGAGCACGCGATCCTGCATCTTCTCTATTCGCGCTTCTATGCGCGCGCCATGACCAAGACCGGTCACCTGGCGTTGGACGAACCCTTCGCGAGCCTCTTCACCCAAGGCATGGTCATCCATGAAACCTTCCGCGACCCAGCCGGCGACTGGGTGCTGCCGGCCGACGCGGTGAAGACCGAATCGGGCGGCTGGAAACATGTGACCACCGGCGAGCCGTTGACCACCGGCGGCGTCGAGAAAATGTCGAAGTCGAAGAAGAATGTCGTCGATCCGGAAGCGATCATCGATCGTTTCGGTGCCGACACGGCGCGCTGGTTCATGCTGTCCGATACTCCGCCCGAACGCGACATCGAATGGACCGAAACTGGCGTTGAAGGAGCCTGGCGCTTCGCCCAGCGCTTGTGGCGCCAGATTGCCGACGTCGCGCGGGAAACGAAACCCAACGAACCGGCCGGCGCCGGCGATGATGCCGCGGCACTCGACTTGCGCCGCGCCACCCATCGTGCTCTGGCGGCAATCACCGAAGATATCGCCGCTCTGCGTTTCAACCGCGCCATTGCGCGGATTTATGAACTTTCCAATGCGCTGGGCTCCGCACTCGCCTCGTCGAACCGCTCCCAGGCCATGCATTTTGCCTTGCGCGAGGCTGCCGATACCCTGGTTTTGACCTTCGCCCCGATGATGCCGCATCTTGCGGAAGAGTGCTGGCGGGTTCTCGGCCACCGGTCTATTGTGGCCGAGACGGCATGGCCCGAATCCATCCCGTCGCTTGTTGCCACCGACCATGTGACGATTGCTGTCCAGGTCAATGGCAAGCGCCGCGACGAGATCCGATTGCCGAAGGGGCTGGCGCGTGAGGAGGTTGAATCGGCGGTGCTCAAGCTCGACAATGTCGTGCGCGCGCTCGACGGCAAGGCCGTCAGGAAGGTGATCGTCGTGCCCGATCGCATTGCCAATATCGTGAGCGCCTGAACATGTTCAAGGCTGTTGCCGCCTTCTGCCTGATGCTGGGTGCGGCAAGCCTGCTCGGCGGTTGCGCCATGCGACCGCTCTACGGAACCGCTTCGGCTGATGGCAGCGTGCCGGAAGTCCTCGAATCAGTGATGATTCCGGAAGCCGACAACCGGTTGGGACAACTCATCCGCAATGATCTCGTCTCGGCCTTCCGTCCGGCGGGGAGCGGCGCTCCGGACCGCTATGCGTTGGTCATCAATTCGCGCTCGCGCGATGAGAATGCGGTCGAACAGGAAGACTCCCACATCGCGCGCCGGACGGTGCGCGTGAATGCGGCCTTCGTTCTGAAAGACATCTCGTCCGGGAAGCCGGTATTCCAAGGCAAGACTTTCTCCATCGCCTCCTATGATCGCACCGGCCAGAGCTTTGCCGATTTGCAGGCCTACGAAAACGCCATGGAGCGCGCGGCCAAGGTGGTGAGCGACGATATTCGCACCCGCGTCGCGGCCTATTTCGCGACCAACTGACGCTTCCACGATGACGGCCCTCTCCGGCGCGGCGATCGACCGGTTTTTGCAGAAGCCCGATCCGGCAATTCTCGCCGCTCTGATTCACGGGCCGGACGCCGGCGGCGTGCGCGAACGCGCCAGCGCGGTCGTGCGGGCCGTGGCGGGTTCGCTTGATGATGCTTTCGCGGTCGTGCGTCTCTCCGATGACATTCTCTCTGCCGATCCCGCACGGCTTGCCGACGAGCATGCCTCCTTGTCATTGATGGGCGGAAGGCGCGTCATCTGGGTTGCGGATGCGGGCGTGGCATTTTTGAAAGCCGTGACCGCGATCCTCGCTCATCCGCGCCCCGGCAATCTCATCGTCGCCGAAGCCGGCAGCCTTCAGAAGAAAGCGCCCTTGCGCACGCTCTTTGAGGCAAGCGACGAGGCGGTGGCGATTGCCTGCTATGCCGACGGGGCGCGCGAAATCGACGCCCTGATCTCAGCCGAGATGCGGGCCGCCGGCTTGTCGATCGACGATGACGCGCGCGAGCATTTGACGAGCCTGCTTGGCGCTGATCGCGCGTTGAGCCGCCAGGAAGTCGTCAAGCTCACGACCTATGCGCACGGGACCACCCGCGTGACCTTGGCGGACGTGGAAGCTGTGTGCGGCGATGCCGCGGAACATTCGCTCGATGATCTGGTCGACGCGGTTTACGGCGGCGATCTCGAATCGGCCGATTCGGTCTTCCAGACCTTGCTTGATGCCGGCACCGCCGCGGACCGGATGATTGCGGTTGCGAGCCAGCATGCAGCGCGGCTTGCAAATATGCGGTTGCAGGTGGATAGCGGCAGGCGCAGCGAGGATATCGTGCGTGGTGCGAGGCCGCAGATTTTCTTCAAGCGCCAGGCCGGTATGATACGCCAGCTTGGCGCCTGGGATCTCGATGGCCTTGGCGCCGCCGGCAAGGCGTTGGGTGCCGCGACCTTGCAGATGCGCGGCGAGCCGGAATTAGCCGAAGCCATCGCGCATCGTTGTCTGCTCGCCCTTGCCCGCCGCGCCCGCGGTACGCGCCTGCGCTTCGGTTAGTCTGTAAGCGGAAGAATCGGATGTTGCGCCGGCCTTCCCTGCATTGTCATTGCCGGGCTAGCCCGGCAATCCATCGAACCGCATTTGCGGCGTCTGAGCTTCGGCACAATGGATCCCCGCAATAAGTGCGGGGATGACAACAAAGAGACGGCAATTAGTAGTGGGTACCGCTCCGCATCAACCTTCGGGTAATCTCGTCGAACTGCTCGAGCGTCGCATAGGCAATCGACACCGTGCCGCCTTTTGCACCGTGATCGCTGATCGTGACCGCAAGCCCCAGGCTCTCGGCAAGCTGCGTTTCGATCGCCTTGATGTCGGCGCTCTTCCCCGCCTTTGCTTTTGGCGGCTTGCGTTTCGCGGTCGACACATCGCGGGTCAGATCTTCGGTCTGGCGGACGTTCAGGCCCATTTCAATGATGCGCGCGGCAAGCGAGGTTGGATCTTCCGCCGCCACCAGCGTGCGCGCGTGACCGGCAGTGAGCCTCCCAGCCTCGATATGGGCGCGGACGCTTTCGGGCAGGTTGAGCAGCCGCAGTGTATTGGCGATGTGGCTGCGGCTCTTGCCCAATGAATCGGCGAGCTGCTGTTGGGTATAGGCGAATTCGCTCATCAATTGCGCATAGCCGCGCGCTTCTTCGAGCGGATTGAGGTCGGCGCGCTGTATGTTTTCGATGAGCGCGATCTCGAGCGCCTCGCCATCGCTCAGCTCACGGACGATCGCCGGAACCTCATGAATGCCGGCTCGCTGCGCCGCACGCCAGCGGCGCTCGCCCGCGACGATCTCGTAATGGCCGGCTTCGCGCTGCCGCACCATCAAGGGTTGGAGCAATCCCTTGGCGCGGATCGAGATGGCGAGTTCCGCGATGGCTTCGTCATCGAAATGATGGCGGGGATTGTTGGGGTTGGGGTGAACGAGTTCGATCGGGATCTGTCGCAGACTGCGCGGATCGGCGAGCGCTGGTTCATCGGCGGCATCATCGCCGATCAATGCCGCGAGGCCGCGGCCGAGGCGGCGTTTGGGAAGACTGTTCATGCCGTCACACCTTCTTCTTATTCGCCGAGAGTCACGCAGCTCTCAGATCGCGTTCCCGCCTGATGACTTCCGAGGCAAGCCTTATATAGGCCTGCGAACCTGGGCAGGCATTGTCATAGAGGAGCACCGGCTTGCCATAGGATGGCGCTTCCGAGACGCGCACATTGCGCGGTATGACCGTCTGGTAGACTTTCTCGCCGAGCACGCCGCGCACATCCTGGGCGACCTGTTCCGAGAGGCTGTTGCGCCGGTCGAACATCGTCAGCACGACGCCCTGCACCGAGAGTCTCGGATTGAGATTGGCCCGCACCCGCTCGACCGTCTTGAGCAATTGGCTCAAGCCTTCCAGGGCGAAGAACTCGCATTGCAAGGGCACCAGCACCGCATCGGCTGCGCACAGCGCATTGACGGTGAGGAGATTGAGCGACGGCGGGCAATCGGCGATCACATAGGTGTAGCGTGGGCCGTCCTGGTGCGCGGAGAGAGCATGCAGCGCGTCGAACAGCCGGTAGGTCTTGCGGTCGATCTGGGCGAGTTCGAGTTCGGCGCCGAGCAGATCCATCGTGGATGGCGCGCAGTCGAGCCTCGGTATGCCCGATGGGATTATGACCTTTTCGAGGGAAGAATCTCCCATAAGCACGTGGTAGGTCGACAATTGCCCATGATGCCGCTGGATGCCCAGGCCGGTCGAGGCGTTGCCTTGCGGATCGAGATCGACGATCAGCACATGCTCGCCAACCGCCGCCAGCGCGGTTCCAAGATTGATCGCGGTCGTGGTCTTGCCCACCCCGCCCTTCTGATTGGCGACGGCCAGGATGCGCATGCCGGGCACCGGATGATCCGGGCTATGAGTCTCAGCCATGGCGAGCCTCCGTGACGGCGAGTATGACCGATCGGGAATCAGTCAGACTCGGATGTCTCTCGACTTTGACTCTCCAAGATTTGGTGGCCTTGGTCAATTCTTCGTCCACATCTTGTCCCTTCATAAAGAGCCCGGTGGCACCATTTCTGAGAAACGGAAGGGCCAGGCCGAGCAGCCGGTCGAGCGGTGCAAGCGCCCGCGCCGTGACGAAATCGACCTTGGGCGGCGTCTTGATGTCCTCGATCCGCATCTGATGGACCTCGGCCTTGGCGCCCGTAAGGCGCGAGGCCTCGCGCAGGAAATTGGCCTTCTTGCCGATGCTCTCATAGAAATGAACCTCATGAGGCCCCGCCAGCGCCAGCACGAGGCCGGGAAAGCCGGCGCCGCTGCCAAGATCGGCGATCACTTGCGGACTTTGCGGCATGAGCCGCAGAAGCTGCAGCGAATCGGCGACATGGCGTGTCCAGACTTCGGCCATACTCGCCTTGCTGACCAGGTTCATCTTTGCCTGCCATTCACGCAGGAGATCGATGTAGATCCGCAATTTCCGTTCTGATTCACGTGAAACATCGAACGCCCGCAGCACGTCGGCTGCATCGTCGCTCATGCTGATTTCCGTGTCCGGGCGCGCTTCACATGGCCAAGCAACTGCGCCAGCGCGGCTGGCGTCACGCCCTCGATGCGCGCCGCCTGACCGATCGTTGCCGGGCGCGTGCGTTGCAATTTCTGCTTCACTTCGGCCGAGAGGCTGGGGAGCGCTGCATAATCAAGATCGCCCGGCAGTTCCAGTTTCTCGTCCTTGCGCATGGCGTCGATATCCGCCGTCTGACGGCTCATATAACCGGAATAAAGCGCATCTGCTTCGAGCGCGGCAACGACATGCGCCGGTAGGGCCGCAAGCGCAGGCCAGATCTGCGCCACCGCCGCAAAGCCGACATGCGGTGCAGCGATCAGTTCCAGCGCTGTGCGGCGCTGGCCATCCTGGTTCACCTTGAGGCCGGCTTTTGCGGCCTGCGCAGAGGTAAGCGAGAGCGATTGCGCCAGGGCCCTACCCTTATCGAGCTCAGCCATTCGCGCCGCGAATTTTGTGCGCCGCTCGGTCCCGATCAGGCCATTCGCCTCACCGATCGGCGTCAACCGTTCATCGGCATTGTCGGCACGCAGGGACAGGCGGTATTCGGCCCGGGAGGTAAACATGCGGTAGGGCTCGCTCACCCCGCGGGTCACGAGATCGTCGATCATCACGCCGAGATAGGCCTGGGCGCGGTCGAAGACGACCGGAGCGAGAGAGCCGCAGGCGCGCGCCGCATTGAGCCCGGCAACCAGGCCTTGGGCGCCTGCCTCCTCATAGCCGGTCGTGCCATTGATTTGGCCGGCGAGGTAGAGGCCGGGAAGCTTCTTGACTTCGAGCGCGTGCGTCAGTTCCCGCGGATCGACATAATCATACTCGATCGCATAGCCGGGACGGATGACCCGGACATTCTCGAGTCCCGGAATGGTCTTGAGAAAGGCGTGCTGCACGTCTTCCGGCAGCGAGGTCGAAACGCCATTGGGATAGACCGTGGGATCGTCCAATCCCTCCGGTTCCAGGAAAATCTGATGCGACTGCTTCTCGTGGAAGCGGAAAATCTTGTCCTCGATCGAGGGACAATAGCGCGGCCCGACGCTACCGATTTGGCCAGAAAACATCGGCGAACGGCCAATATTGTCACCGATGATGCGGTGCGTCTCGGCTGTCGTATGAGTGATATGGCAGGCGACTTGCGGCGTGGTGATACGCTCGGTGAGCAGCGAAAACGGCACTGGATCGGCATCGGCCTCCTGCCGCTCGAGCCGCTCCCAAGCAATAGTATGGCCGTCTAGGCGCGCTGGTGTCCCGGTCTTGAGCCGGCCGAGCGCCAGCCCCGCAGCCGCGATCTGATCCGATAGCCCCAATGCCGGCGCTTCATTGAAACGCCCAGCCGGAATTGTAACGTCTCCGATATGAATCAGGCCGCGCAGAAACGTGCCGGTCGTCAGCACTACCGCAGTGGCGAATAGCGTTTCTTCATTGATGACAACGCCCGAAACTCTGCCGGACTCGATCGACAAGCCCTCCACGCCGCCCTCAATCACCGTCAGATTGGCGGTGTCGGCAATGAGGCCCTGCATGGCTTTGCGATAGAGTGCGCGATCGGCCTGGGTACGCGGCCCGCGCACTGCCGGCCCCTTCGAGCGATTGAGCAGACGAAATTGGATGCCGGCGCGATCGGCGGCACGACCCATGAGGCCGTCGAGCGCATCGATCTCGCGAACCAGATGACCCTTGCCGAGCCCGCCAATGGCCGGATTGCAGGACATCTCGCCAATGGTCGCGTGACGATGCGTAACCAAAGCCGTGCGCGCACCGAGCCGCGCCGCGGCTGCGGCCGCTTCGGTGCCGGCATGGCCGCCACCGACCACGATCACATCGAATGTCCTTTTCATGCGCGCTCTCTAGCTGGCGCGATGCATTTCGTCAAAGCGACGTTTCACGTGAAACAGAAGTACTACTTGCCGATGCAAAAATCGCGGAAGACGGAATCGAGTAGGTCCTCGACATCGATCCGCCCGGTCACCCGACCAAGCTCGGTAGCCGCCGCCCGAAGGCTTTCAGCAACGATTTCGATCTGTTCCGTGGGCGAATCGATCGCCGCATCCAGCTGTCTTGCACACCGCTCCAAGGCATGGAGATGTCGCGCCCGAACGGCAACCGGCGCCTCTCCCCGCCCAAAGCGCTCGCGTACTTGGGTCTCGATGGCCGAAAGTAACGCGGAAACACCTCTACCGGTGAGGGCCGACACCAGGTAGTACCGACCCTCCGGGGACTCGTTTCGGTTGTGACTCGAATTCGGGACCCAATCAGCCTTGTTCAGGACTCGTATCGTATCCGAATCGAATCCGGGCCGAACACCCTCGTCAGCAATATCGGGTGCGGTGACCCAGATCGTGAGGTCAGCGCCCCGCATCTCCGCCTGGGCCCGCTCGATACCGAGCAGCTCGATCGGATCAGCAATACCGCTCCGCAGACCGGCAGTATCGGTCAGGATAACGGGGATGCCGCCAAGATCGAGCATCACTTCGATCACATCGCGCGTCGTGCCCGGGATGGGAGAGACGATTGCTGCCTCACGCCGTGCGATCCTGTTCAGCAAGGATGATTTGCCAGTGTTGGGCGCGCCGGCGAACACCACCTTCACGCCTTCCCGGATCGCCCGGCCCCGCCCCGCATCGGCGATCGCGGCATTGATTTCGTCCCGGAGCAGAATCAACCTCTCCCGGACACCCGCCAATGCACTCGGCGCAATATCCTCTTCCTCGCTGAAATCGACCGAAGCCTCCACCCTGGCCAGGCATTCGATCAGCATTGACCGCCAGCGCTCGTAATCCCGGCTCGCCAGCCCGGTCATATGCTCGAGCGCCTGGCGCTTCTGGGCAGCGGTTCGCGCCTGAATCAGATCGCCAAGGCCTTCGACCTCGACGAGATCCATCTTGCCATTCCGAAAGGCGCGACGGCTGAACTCCCCGGCCTCGGCCGCCCGCAAGCCAGCCATACCGCCAAGGACCGCCAGCAAATCCGCAACAACCGCCCGGCTGCCATGGACCTGGAATTCAGCGACATCTTCTCCGGTGAAGCTGCCCGGCCCCGGCATCCAGAGCACCAACGCCGAATCGATCAATTCTGCATCCGCCGGATTGCGCAGCTGCGCGGCAACGGCTTTCCGCGCCGGTGGCAATCTCCCGGCCAAAACGGAAAGGGCATCCCCCGCCTGGGGACCGCTCACCCGGATCACCGCAACGCCGGCCATACCGGCGCCGGAACTCAGAGCAAAAATCGTGTCATCCGCGCTCATTCCGGCACCGAATCGATGCCCTTGTTGGCGCCACCCGGTAATCGCTTTAGACTTGTCCCATGAACCAACTCGGCAGCGAAACCAGCCCTTATCTTCTCCAGCACCGCGACAATCCGGTTCACTGGATGCCCTGGGGCGAAACCGCCTTCGCGCAGGCCAAGGCAACTGATCGCCCGGTCCTGCTGTCGGTTGGCTATGCCGCCTGCCATTGGTGCCATGTCATGGCGCATGAGAGCTTCGAGGATCCTCAAACCGCCGCTCTCATGAACGCCAACTTCATCAATATCAAGGTTGACCGCGAAGAGCGCCCCGACGTCGACCGCATCTACATGGAGGCCCTTCACAGCCTCGGCGAACAGGGTGGCTGGCCCTTGACCATGTTCCTCACGCCCGCAGGCGAGCCCTTCTGGGGCGGCACCTACTTCCCGCCCGAGACACGCTATGGCCGCCCGAGCTTCCGTCATGTGCTCACCGAAATCGCCCGCATCTGGCGCGACGAGCGCGACAAGGTCACAACCAATGCGACCGCCTTGCGCGCCGCTCTCACTCAACCGCGCCAGCAAGCTCCCGACGAACTCGACGCCTTATTCCTTCAGCATGCTGCCAATGCCTATCTCGGCGCCGTCGATTTCAGCCATGGCGGCTTCCGCGGTGCCCCCAAATTTCCGCAAGCCCCAGTCTTCCACTTCCTTCATGCGCAATATCGCCGCACCGGCGAACCCCGGCTTCTCGACGCCGTAACCAAGACCCTTACCGAAATCTCCCAAGGCGGCATCTACGATCATCTCGGAGGCGGGATTGCCCGCTATTCCGTCGATGGAAACTGGCTCGTCCCGCATTTCGAAAAGATGCTTTACGACAATGCCCAGTATCTTAGCCTGTTGGCCCGCGCCTATATCAGCACAAACGAACCGCTCTATGCCGTCCGCGCGGCCGAGACCGTCGACTTCCTTCTGCGCGACATGGTCACTGCCGATGGCGCCTTTGCCGCGAGCTATGACGCAGATTCGGAAGGAGAGGAGGGCCGGTACTACGTTTGGTCCTACGACGAATTGAAGGCGCTCATACCACCAGCCGATTTCACACTTTTCGCGAACACCTACAACGCTACCCCTATCGGCAATTGGGAAGGCCATATCATCCTCAATCGGACGCAAGGGCCGAAGCTCCTCGATCCGGAAAGCGAATCACGCCTTGCCACCTCGCGCGCCATGCTCCTCGAACAACGCAAAACGCGCATTCCGCCGGGCTTCGACGACAAGGTCCTTGCCGATTGGAACGGGCTAGCCATCGCTGCGCTTGCCGATGCGTCTCGCGTGTTCGAGCGACCCGACTGGCTCGCGGCAGCCGAGCGCGCCTTTGACCGGATCGTCGAACTTCTATGGACTGGCGACGCCTTGCATCATTCCTGGCGGCAGGGCATCGCCAAGCACCATGCCACCGCCGACGCCTATGCGAACCTCATAGCTGGCGCACTCGCGCTCCATGCAGCAACGACCAAACCGGCCTATCTCCACTGGGCGGAGAAACTCGAACTCGCTCTCGTCACACACCACTGGAGCGCCGATCGAGGCGGATTCTACTTCGCTTCCGATCAGGCGGCCGAACTCCTGGTCCGCCCCTTCTCGGCTCATGATGATGCAATGCCCAACGCCAATGGTGTGATGATCGGCAACCTCGCCCGGCTCGCTCATCTTACCGGCAAGCCCGAATATGCCGATAGAGCCGAGATCATACACCGCACATTCGCCGCCGAAGTCAGAAGCAACCCCTTCGGCTATGCGAGCTTCATGGCGGGCCTGCTCGATCTTATCGACCCCGTCCAACTCGTCTTCTCGGGATCCGGCGATATCGCCGAACTGCAGCGCGTGGCCATCAGCCTTCTCGGCCCTGATACCATCGCGCAAGCGATCGCCGACACGGCACAACTTTCGCCGGCACACCCAGCCTATGGCAAGTCAGTAGCGAGTCGAAACTCGACCGCTTATTTGTGCCGCGGCAATGTCTGCGCAGCACCTGCGCGTAATGCCACCGAGCTCGCCGCGGCCACGCAATTACTGCAGCTCGACCGCGGCGTGCGTACGGCGCATTAAGCGTTCATCGAATCGTAGAAGTCGCTATTCGACTTGGTCTGGCGCAGCTTATCCAGCAAGAATTCGATCGCATCGACCGTTCCCATCGGATTGAGAATCCGCCGGAGCACGTAGGTCTTCTTGAGAAGATCAGGTTTGACCAGCAACTCTTCCTTGCGCGTGCCGGAGCGCAGGATGTCGAGCGATGGGAAGACTCGCTTGTCCGCGACCTTGCGATCGAGGATGATTTCGGAATTGCCGGTGCCCTTGAATTCTTCGAAGATCACTTCGTCCATGCGGCTGCCGGTATCGATCAATGCCGTTGCAATGATCGTCAGCGAGCCGCCTTCTTCGATGTTGCGTGCCGCACCGAAAAACCGCTTCGGCCGCTGCAGCGCATTGGCATCGACACCACCGGTCAGCACCTTGCCGGATGAAGGAACGACCGTGTTATAGGCGCGGCCGAGGCGGGTGATCGAATCGAGCAAAATCACCACGTCGCGGCCATGTTCGACCAAGCGCTTTGCCTTCTCGATCACCATTTCGGCGACCTGCACATGCCGTGACGCCGGCTCATCGAATGTCGAGCTGATGACCTCGCCTTTGACCGAACGCTGCATGTCGGTGACTTCTTCCGGCCGTTCGTCGATCAGCAGCACGATCAAGTAGCATTCGGGGTGATTGCTGGTGATCGAATGGGCAATGTTCTGCAGAAGAACCGTCTTGCCAGTGCGCGGCGGTGCCACGATCAGTCCGCGCTGGCCCTTGCCGAGCGGCGCCACGATATCGATGACACGCGCCGAGAGATCCTTTTTCGTCGGATCCTGGATTTCCATTTCGAACCGCTCGTCGGGATAGAGCGGCGTCAGATTGTCGAAATGAATCTTGTGCCGGGTCTTGTCGGGATCCTCGAAATTGATCGTGTTGACCTTCACCAAGGCGAAATACCGCTCGCCATCCTTGGGGCTGCGGATCTGCCCTTCGACAGTGTCGCCGGTCCTCAGATTGAACCGCCGAATCTGGCTCGGGCTCACATAGATATCGTCGGGGCCCGCGAGATAATTGGCATCCGGCGAACGCAGGAAGCCAAAACCGTCGAGCAGCACCTCGACGACACCCTCGCCGATGATTTCGACCTCGCTTGCGGCCAGGCTCTTCAGGATTGCGAAGGTCAATTCCTGCCTCCGCATCGCGCTTGCATTCTCGACCTGCAATTCCTCGGCGATGCCGAGCAATTCCGTCGGAGTCTTGCTCTTGAGGTCGTGTAGTTTGATTTCTTTAAGTTCGGAAATACTAGTCATGATAATCCAGAGAAATAAGGAGGAAGGTGCGGCCCGCTGGGATCAAATCCGTCGACATGAGCGAGGAGGAATCCGGCAGAAATCGGCCGCGCCGGAGGAGGGAGGGACGCACCGGACCCGGGACATTGCATCCTCGGCCATCCGGCGTTGACCGCCTTCTATCAAAATCCGCTCATCCTGCAAACAAATTTTATATGAACGGTTTGACCACCGCCATGATGACGATCACGATCAGGAGAAGTGTCGGTATCTCGTTGATTATGCGGTAGTACCGGGCAGGCTTAACCCGCCGGTCGCGAGCGAAGGCCGTCTTGTGCTGCAGAAGCAGGATGTGGAAGGCGCTCAATCCCACCACGGCGACAACCTTGATCAGAAACCATGTCTGCAGCTCGCTGAACTGACCGGTAATATGGGCAAGACCAAGGCCCAATACCCAGGTCAGTATGGCCGCCGGCGCCATGATTGCGCTCGCCAGCCGCCGCTCCATCACCTTGAAAGTTTCGGAAACAGCCGAACCAGGCGCTGCGTCCGCGTGATAGACAAAAAGCCGCGGGAGATAGAAAAGACCCGCCATCCAAGCGACCATGGCGATGATGTGAAAGGCCTTGAACCACAGATAGAGATTGATCATGGCCGCCGCGTATCAAAACGACGCACCGCCGCAATGGTCTGCGCCACATGCTCAGGCGGGGTTCCAGGCTTGATACCATGCCCAAGATTGAAGATATGCCGCTCGACCGGCACACCGCTTAACAGATTTTCGACCCCCGCCGAGAGTTGCTCGCCGCCAGCAAGCAACATCACCGGGTCGAGATTACCCTGGACGGCACATCGCGGTGGTACATCCTTCAGAACGGCAGAGAGTTCCATCGACTGCTCGATCCCCACAGCCTGAGTACCTGCCGCCGCAGCAACGGCTCCATGCTTCGATCCGGCACCGCGCGCAAAGACAATGATCGGTATCGAAGGATGACGCCTGTGCATCTCGCTCGCCATGGTTCTGATGGGCGCAATGACCCACTCCTGAAAGGCATCGCCCGTCAAGTCGCCAGCCCAGGAATCGAAGATCTGGATGGCTTCGGCTCCCGCCTCGATCTGCAAACTCAGATAATCGCATGAAGCCTCAACCAAGCACTCGATGAGCCCCCCAAACCAGCCCGGCCGGCGATGGGCTGCGAGCCGCGCTTTCAGACGCTCCTCCGACGTGCCCCCCTCGATCATATAACTTGCAACCGTCCACGGCGCGCCGCAAAAGCCGATCAGGGCGACATGATCGGGCAGACCACGCCGCGTCAATGAAACCGTCTCCGCAACAGCATGGACTTCCCTGGCCTGGCTGATGGGTCTGAGCCGCCCGACGGCGGCTTCATCATCGACCACATCGAGAACCGGGCCTTCACCCTCGGCGAACCGCAAGCCCACACCCATCGCGTGTGGTACGACCAGGATGTCCGCAAACAGGATTGCCGCATCGAGGTCATACCGGCTGAGCGGTTGCAAGGTCACTTCACTCGCCAGCTTCGGGGAATAGCAAAGATCCAGGAACGACCCAGCTTCACTGCGCAACTTCCGGTATTCGGGGAGGTAGCGCCCGGCCTGGCGCATGAACCAGATCGGACGCCGTTCCGGCATCGTGTTCTGAAGCACATCGAGGAGTGCCTTGCGGACCACGTCCTACTCCAAAGCAAAGAGGATTCTTGAGTTGAATAAGTTGTTTGGCTGTTGGAATCGACGATCCTCGCCAGACGGCCTGTCTATCCACAGCCGGATCTTTATCGACGCTTCCCAAGCCTCGTTCAACTGCAAAGCGTGATCGCAATTCACAAAGACTCAGAAGAGCTTAGCAGGCATAGCCGAGCCGTGATACGCAACCTATCAACAGCTTGTGAGCATGAAGGCGGTTATACCGGAATCCCCGAAGCCCTCTTCGCCTTCAAATGACTGTGGACGGCAAAGGTATGACCGGTATAACTCGCCTTCAAAACCTTCGCTGACCCCGTTTATCCAGGTTTGATCCACACAACTTATCAACATTTGTGTATTTCCCGCCCGTGTCCCGTTTCTTCCATATGCATCTGGTTTCAGACGCGACAGGCGAAACCCTGAACACGGTCGCTCGCGCCGCCATGGCGCATTATGCCGATCACCAGCCGGTTGAGCACATCTATGCCTTGGTCCGCACCTCGAGGCAGATGTCACGTGTGCTGGCTGAAATCGAACGCCAGCCCGGGATCGTCCTGTTCACGATTATTGACGTGGATCTGCGCCGCCAGCTCGAACAACGCTGTAGCGAATTGACGGTTCCATGCCTGTCGATCCTCGATCCAATCATCGGCACCCTCGCCGTTTATCTCAATGCACAGTCGCGCCCGCAGATCGGCGGACAGCATGTCCTCAATGCCGAATATTTCAAGCGCATCGATGCCCTCAATTACACAATGGCGCATGATGACGGACAGCATCTCGACACGATCTCCGAGGCCGACGTGATCCTGACCGGCATTAGCCGGACATCGAAGACGCCAACCAGCATCTATCTGGCCAATCGCGGTATCAAGGCCGCCAATGTACCGATCGTGCCTGGTGTGAACACGCCAGTCGAGCTTGAGGACGTGAATAGGCCGCTTGTCATCGGACTGGTTGCGAGTGCCGATCGCATTGCGCAGATTCGCCGCCACCGGCTCTTGAGCCTCAACGAAGCGCCGGAAACGCCTTATGTCGACCCGGAAGCCATCGCCAGGGAACTGGTCATTGTGCGCAAGCTATGCGCGCGCCACAACTGGCCGGTGATCGATGTCACGCGTCGTTCGATCGAGGAGACGGCTGCCGCAATCATCAACCTCCTTCATGAGCGCGCCGAGGCTGCGGCCGAGCAATGAGGCAACAATCGCTTATCCTGGCTTCCGGCAGTGCCATCCGCGCGCAATTGTTGGCCCGCGCCGGATTGAGCTTTTCCATTCTGCGCCCTGCCGTGGACGAGGCGACCCTCAAGCTCCAATTCTGCCAGGCCTCCCCGGGCGACCTCGCGGCAAGCCTTGCCGAAGCCAAGGCAGGAGATATCTCTCGCCGCAATCCCGACGCGCTGGTGATCGGTGCCGATCAGGTCTTGAATTTCGAGGGCAAGGCGCATGACAAGCCGGCATCGCTCGCTGAGGCTCGCGACCAGCTTTTACGCTTCCGCGGCAAGACGCATGCGCTCGAGACGGCGGTCTGCTGCTGCCGGTCTGGCAAGGTCTCATGGTCTCACGCCGAGCATGCCCGCCTCACCATGCGCGATTTCAGCGACGGCTTTCTCGACACATATCTTGAAAGCCTCGGTGAAGACGCGCTGACCTCGGTCGGCGGCTACAAGCTTGAGGAGCGCGGCATCCAGCTCTTTTCGAAGATCGAAGGCGATTATTTCGGCATTTTGGGTCTGCCATTGCTGCCGCTTCTCAGCTTTCTCCGCAGTGAAGGTTTGATCGCATCATGAATCTGAAGCGCGCCTGTGTCATCGGCTGGCCGGTCAGCCATTCGCGCTCGCCTTTGATCCATGGCTATTGGCTCGGCAGATACGGCATTCTCGGCAGCTACGATCGCCATGCCGTTCCGCCCGGCGAGGTCAAGGAGTTCCTCGATAGCCTGAGCGAGGAAGGCTATCTCGGCTGCAACGTGACCTTGCCACACAAGGAGACGGTCTTCGATCTTGTCAATATTGCCGACGACCCGACGCGGCGCTTAGGGGTCGTCAACACCGTCTTCTCGCGCAATGGCGAATTGTGGGGAACATCGACCGATGGCGAAGGCTTCCTGGCAAGCGTCGAAGCAGCCATCGAGGGTTGGCAAGTATCGGGTCGAAACATCATGATTCTAGGCGCCGGCGGTGCAGCACGCGCGATCGCCGGCACCCTGGTGGCGCGGGGCGCTGCACAAGTGCAAGTCGCCAATCGTACGCTCGAGCGCGCCGAGACCTTGCGCCATGATTTCGGCAAGCGGATTGCACCTCTTGCGTGGAGTGCGGCGGGTTCGGCAATCGCTGAAGTCGATCTTCTCGTCAACACGACCTCGCTCGGCATGACCGGCCAGCCGCCATTGCAGATCGACCTTGCGCGGCTGCCGGGTGCGGCGGTCGTTGCGGACATCGTCTATGTTCCGCTTGAAACGGCGTTCCTGCGTTCAGCGCGCGAGCGTGGCAATCGCACTGTTGGCGGCCTCGGCATGTTGCTGCACCAGGCGGTGCGCGGCTTCGAATTGTGGTTCGGGCTTAAGCCCGAGGTGACGCAGGATCTTTATGATTTCGTCGCCGCGAGCATCGAGAAAGGCTATCGCACGCCATGAAGGTGATCGGTCTCACCGGCTCGATCGCCATGGGAAAAAGCGAGACCGCGCGCCTGTTTGCCGAACTGGGCGTGCCGGTTTTCGATTCCGATGCCGCCGTTCATGTCCTCTATGCGAAAGACGGTGATGCAGTTGCGCCGCTGCGCAAGGCCTTTCCGCAAGCCGTCATCGACGGTGCCGTCGACCGCAAACGCCTGTCGGAAATCCTCACCCGCGAACCGCAGCGTCTGGGCGAACTCGAGGCGGTCGTTCATCCGCTCGTTCGCCGCGCTCAAGAGCAATTTCTCGCCGAACACCGCGCCAAGGGCACAGCCTTTGTCCTCCTCGACATTCCCCTGCTCTTCGAGACGCAGCGCGAGAAGGATGTCGATATTATTGTCGTCGTTTCCGCTCCAGCCGATGTCCAGCGGGAACGCGCCTTGGCCCGTCCCGGCATGACGGTGGAAAAGCTCGAAACTATCCTCGCCCGCCAGATGCCGGATGCCGAAAAGCGCCGGCGCGCCGATTTCATTGTGGATGGTGCGAGGGGTCTCGATCATGCACGCGCGCAAGTAAGGCATATTCTGGATACACTGGCAGCCGGATCCTGATCATGCGCGAAATCATCCTCGATACCGAAACCACCGGCCTCGATCCGGCCCAGGGCCATCGCATTGTCGAGATCGGCGCGATCGAACTCGTCAATCACATCCCGAGCGGCAAGCGCTATCACGTCTATATCGATCCCGGCCGCGACATGCCGGCCGAAGCCGAGGCCGTGCATGGCCTGAGTACCGCTTTTCTCAAGGGCAAACCGCTTTTCTCAGCGATTGTCGACGAATTCCTCGACTTCATCGCCGATGCGCCGCTCGTCATGCACAATGCCAATTTCGACCTGGGCTTTCTCAATTGGGAGTTGACCGCGGTCAAACGGGCGCAATTGCCGCCCGAGCGCATCGTCGACACTTTGATGCTCGCCCGCAAGCGCCATCCCATGGGTCCCAACAGTCTCGACGCCTTGTGCAAGCGCTATGGCATCGACAATTCACGCCGCGACAAGCACGGCGCGTTGCTCGATGCCGAACTCCTGGCCGAGGTCTATCTCGAATTGACCGGCGGCCGCCAATCTGCGTTGACTTTGGCGACGGCTGCTGCAATCGAACGCCGCGCCGTAATCAGGCAGCGCGTGACATTGGTGAGGCCAAACCCGCTGCCGCCGCGTATTAGCGGCGCGGAGTACGAAGCCCATGCCAAGCTCATCGCCGAGATCGGCGACAAAGCCATTTGGCTGCGCTGGACGAACTAGAGATCAGGCGGTCGCGGCCGACTGCTGCGCCATGCGCTTCTGATACATGCCGGCGAAATCGATGGGATCGAGCATCAGGGGCGGGAAACCACCCTGCCGCGTTGCTTCCGCCAGGATCTGCCGCGCAAACGGAAACAGCATGCGCGGGCATTCGACGAGAACCGCTGGGTGCAGCATGTTGGCCGGGAAATTCTCAAGCCGGAACAGCCCGGCATATTTCATCTCGGCGGCAAAGATAATTTTGCCTTGCGCCTGCGCTTTGGCCTCGAGCTGCAATTCGACTTCGAAATCGGTCGGCGCAAGATTGCGTGCGTTGACATTGACGCCGATGCTGATCTCGGGTGCTGCTGCCTGGGCTCCGAGCGATTGCGGTGCGGCCGGGTTTTCGAAACTCAGATCCTTCAAATACTGCGCGAGGATGCGCATCGAGGGCTGCACGCCCGGCTGGCCGCCAGGCGCTGCCTCTGCGCTTGCCAGTTCCGGCGCCATCGCCTGCGTAACATCCATTTCTTCGCCTTCCGGCTCGTTGGTCGAACCGCCATTTGCTGATTTTGCCACGCGCTTTGCCTTCTACTTCTGGAATTGTCTGAGGGCGGATGCCTCGCTCCCGCCTGCGCCCGCCCGGCTTGCGGCGGGATTACATGACTTGGCCGGCCGCCGCAAGGCGATTGGCTAGGCCTGCCAGGGTGAGTCCCTGTTTGGCTTGGGCTCGGAAGTGATGTCGATCACCTCGCCTTCGATGACCGGCGCAGGCGAGCGGCGCCGGCCGTCGGTCCAGATGTGGGTTTCACTGACGACGACATGGCTGCGCAGGCGATTGACGACCAGGTGGCGTACGGGAGGCAGGAGCAGCGCGATCGCCGCAATATCGCTGAGGAACCCCGGCAGGATCAAAAGCAGGCCCGCGACATAGATGAGCGCCCCGTCTGCCGCATTAACTTCACGCAATGATCCGCCATTGAGAGCGCCGCGCAGGCCGTTCAAGGTGCGTATTCCTTGCCGCCGGATGATCGCAGCACCTACAAACATGGCCGCAATGACCGCCAGAACGACCGTTAGCGCCCCGAACGCTTCGCCCGCCTTGATGAAAACCCAAATTTCGGCGGCAATTCCGCCAATTAGGATCAATGGAAAGAAGCGCAAAGTGACCGTTTCTCCTCAAAGCAAGGTTTGGACCTGGCTCGCTCGCTACTATATAAGGGTTCGAGGTGTCCGGTTTCAAATCCGGCGCCCGGCCGTCCCAGTCAAAGATCGCTAAGAGACGCAATGAACGAGGCTTTCGATCCGCTCAACCTGCTGATACTCGCCATCGCGGTGGTGATCTTCTTCCGTTTGCGCTCGGTCCTCGGGCGGCGGACCGGGAATGAGCGCCCGCCTTTTGACCCGTTTGCGGCCCGCCGTCGTAACAATAACGACAATGGCAAGCCGGGCCGGCCGGAAGAAGCGAGCGGAAACGTCATTTCTTTGCCGCGCGATCGCACCGCTGAGGCGAAGCCGGCGGACGCCGAACCGGCAGCGCCGGTCTGGGCCGGTTTTGCCGAGCAGGGATCGGCACTTGCTGCGGGTTTGGAGCGCATTGCCGCGGCTGATCGCGATTTTTCACCGGCGACCTTTATCGCCGGGGCCAAGGTTGCCTATGAAATGGTGGTGACCGCCTTCGCCCAAGGCGACAAGCCGACTCTCAAGAATCTTCTATCGCGGGAAGTTTATGATGGCTTTGCGGGTGCCATCGACAATCGTGAAAAGGCTGGCGAAAAGCTCGACTCGCGCTTCGTTGGCATTGACAAGGCCGATTTGGTCTCGGCCGAGCTCAATGGCCGCAAGGCGCTTGTCACCGTGAAATTCGTGAGCGAATTGATTTCTGCGACCACGAACCGCGCCGGCGAGGTGATCGACGGCGACCCGAAACAGATCCGCGAGATCACCGATGTGTGGACCTTCGAACGCGATACCGGCTCGCGCGATCCGAACTGGAAACTGGTGGCAACGGAATCCCCGGCCTGAGGCAAGCCTGTGGCGAAACGGCTTGCCGCGCTGGTCCTTATCCTCGTGACGCTTGTTACGCCGGCGCTGGCGCGCGCCAATTTCGAAGCGGTGAGCTTCGCTGCGCTCAATGGCTGGAACGACGATGATCACGAGGCGGCGCTTACCGCCTTCCGTCGTTCCTGCGAGGAAATCATCAATCACGGCCGCGGCTTTGCCCGCCCGGTCCAATATGGCGGCGCGCGGGCCGACTGGCTGAGCGTGTGCCGCAAGGCGCAGAAGACATCGGATGCGCGGAAGTTTTTCGAAACCGAAATGACTGCCTTGCGGGTCAGTGATTCCGACCGCCCCGAAGGCTTGTTCACCGGTTATTTCGAGCCCGAAGCGCTGGGCAGCCGCACGCCCAGCAAGGAATATTCGGTCCCGATCTACGCCAAGCCGACTGATCTCGTGATCTTCGATGCCAAGGAGCAGAAGGCGACCGGCGGCTTACGCTATGGCCGCTATGTCGACGGCAAACCGACGGCCTATTTTACCCGCCGCGAGATTGAAGAGGGCGCACTTCAGGGACGCGGACTCGAAATCGTCTGGCTCAGATACTGGTCGGATGCCTTCTTCATCCAGGTGCAGGGTTCGGCGCGCATCAGGTTCGCTGACGGTACCAGCACCCGCCTCGCCTTTTCCGCCAAGACTGGCCTGCCTTATACGGCGATTGGTGGCCTATTGGTCGAGCGCGGCGAAATCGCCAAGGAAGCGCTCTCGATGCAGACGATCCTGGCGTGGATGCGCAAGGACCCGAAGGCGGCACGCGAATTGATGTGGGAAAACAAGTCCTTTGTCTTCTTTCGCGAATTGGACCTGCCTAACCCCGACTTGGGAGCGCCGGGTGCCCAGATGGTGCAATTAACCCCGTTGCGCAGCCTTGCCGTCGATCGTGGATTGTGGGCCTTCGGCACGCCGGTGTGGGTCGATAGCTACGTGCCGGCGGAAAACGGCGGGAAGGGGCCGCCTTTCCGGCACCTGATGATCGCGCAGGATACCGGCACCGCAATCAAGGGCGCGGTGCGTGGCGATGTCTTTTGGGGTTGGGGTGTTGAGGCCGCTCGTAACGCCGGTCACATGAAGAGCGAGGGCAGCATGACCGTCCTGCTGCCCAAGGCTCTGGCGCGCAAGCTCCTTGCCCAGCAATGAGCCGCAAGCCCTATCAGGCGCCCGACCATGATCTATGGGTTGAAGTCGCGCGCACATTGAAGCCCTTGGGCAGGCGGGCACGCAAAGAGGCCGATTCCCCGAAGCCTGCCACCAAGACCGGCACGAAGACACAGCCTCCCGCCGAAACCCGATCCGTTGTTGAGATTCCGCGGCCGCCGCGGTCGGGGCCGCCGCAATTATCGGGCTTCGACCGGCGTACGAGCCAGCGCTTGATGCGTGGACAAGCCGAGATCGAGGCGCGGCTCGACCTGCATGGCACCGGTATCGAGATGGCGCGACATCGCCTCTTCGGCTTTCTCAACCAGTCGCGCAGTGCCGGGCATCGGCTCGTGCTGGTCATAACCGGTAAGGGTGCCTCGCCTTTCGCGCGCCACACGCTCCATGGCGCCGAGCATTTCCATGCGCCGGAGCGCGAAGGCCGGCTGCGCCGCTCACTCACCGAATGGCTGCACGAACCGGAATTCCGCACCCTCGTTTCGGGTTTCCAGCCGGCTCATCCCAAGCATGGCGGCGGCGGCGCGTTTTACGTAAAGCTCAGGCGCATAAGGCCATGACGCCCTTCGGCGAGCGCATGCGCAAACTGCGCGCCGAGCGCGGCCTCACCCTCAAGCAGATGGCCGAGGATATCGGCGTTTCGAGCGCCTATCTCTCGGCGCTTGAGCATGGCCGCCGCGGCCGGCCAGGCTGGCATCTCGTCCAGCGCATCATCACTTACTTCAACATCATCTGGGACGAAGCCGAGGATGTCGCACGATTGGCGCGCATCTCGCATCCGCGCGTGGTGATCGATACGTCGGGTCTCGATCCGCGCGCCACCGAATTTGCCAATCGCCTCTCGGACGAGATCGCAAGGCTCGATCGCAAGGCGCTCGATGAACTCTCGGGTGTTCTGGCGAAGGCGACGGTTCGCCTCAAAGGATGAACTTTGACAGATCCGTATTGCGCGCTAGGTCGCCGATATTACGCTCGACGAAAGCGGCATCGACAGTGATCGTCTCGCCTGCCTTGTCGGTGGCGGTGAAGCTCACCTCGTCGAGCACCCGCTCCATCACGGTTTGAAGCCGCCGCGCGCCGATATTTTCAATCGATCCATTGATCTCGGCCGCGACATTGGCGAGTGCCGAAATACCGTCATCGGTGAAATCGAGCGTAACACCTTCGGTCTCGAGCAAGGCCTTATATTGCTTGATAAGGCTTGCTTCCGGTTCGGTGAGGATGCGCCGGAAATCCTCTTTGGAGAGCGCTTTGAGTTCGACGCGAATCGGCAGTCGCCCTTGCAGTTCGGGGAGAAGGTCGGACGGCTTCGCAATGTGGAAGGCGCCCGAGGCGATGAAGAGAATATGATCGGTCTTGACCGGCCCGTGCTTGGTCGAAACCGTCGTGCCTTCGATCAAGGGCAATAGATCGCGCTGCACGCCTTCGCGGCTGACATCGGCGCCCTGGCGTTCGGAGCGCGCGCAGATCTTGTCGATTTCATCGAGAAACACGATGCCGTTATTCTCGACCGCATCGATCGCTTCCTGAACGATCTGCTCATTGTCGAGCAATTTGTCGCTTTCCTCGGCGACGAGAATTTCATGGCTTGCCTTGACCGACAGGCGCCGCGTCTTGGTGCGCCCGCCAAACGCCTTGCCGAACATTTCGGAAAGATTGATCACGCTTGCCGATGAGCCGGGCATGCCGGGAATATCGAAGCTCGGCATCCCGCCGGTATCGGCGACCTGCACTTCGATCTCACGGTCGTCGAGTTCGCCGGAGCGCAATTTGCGCCGGAACGTCTCGCGCGTCGATTCGGAAGCATTCTGCCCGACCAGGGCATCGATGACCCGCGCTTCGGCATTGAGATGCGCTTGCGCCTCGACATCCTTGCGCCGCGCCGTGCGCACCATGCCGATGCCGGCTTCGACCAGATCGCGGATCATCTGTTCGACATCGCGCCCGACATAGCCGATCTCGGTGAATTTCGTCGCCTCGACCTTGATGAACGGCGCATTGGCAAGACGCGCGAGGCGGCGCGCGATCTCGGTCTTGCCGACGCCCGTCGGCCCGATCATCAGGATGTTCTTGGGCATCACCTCTTCACGCAAGGGTCCGGTCAATTGCTTGCGCCGCCAGCGGTTGCGCAATGCGATGGCAACCGCGCGCTTGGCGTCCTTTTGGCCAACGATATGGCGATCGAGTTCGGAAACGATCTCGCGAGGCGTAAAATCTGTCATGTTACTCTTAGGACGATCTGATGACGGGGAAGTGTGAGGCGAATGATTGAGGCAACGGCCGCATGACGAAGGCGCGCGCCCTCTGCCAGCCGACGCCGAGAAGGACGACGGCACCGCCGATGACGACGAGCGTCGCCCAGAGCGCATTGCCCTCCCCGGCAATGGCGCCGATGCCGGAAATGATACTGGCGCCGACATAGATCAGCGACGAGACGAGAAAAGCGCGCCGATCCACGATAAGCGCAATCAGCACGAAGACTGCGACCGCCGCGAGCGTCGCCACATTGGCCATGAGGTCGACGAGGTTGAGCGAAGAGATGAGGCTTACCACCGGGTGAACGATAAGTGGCGCAGCCGCGAGGATCAGCCAGAAGGCGCAGTCGGCGCGGCGCGTCAGGCGCTCGCGGTCCGACATGTCGAAGCGCAAGCCCACCGCAAACACGACGAGGCCGACGACGAGGAGCACGATATTGAGAACCCCCTTGTCGGGAAGGCCAATCGCGCGATCGACGAACATGATGATGAGAGGTATCGAACTTCCGACGATGAGGAGCAGCGAAAACGGCAAGCGGAAGCGCACATAGAACGCGATCGAAGCGAACAGCAAGGCCAGACACACTATGAGGCTCTCGCCATGCAGGAAAGACGGCAAGTAATCGACATCGACACTATGCGTCGGAAGGAGAGAGATATACCGCCCGGCCAGCATCACCACCGCAAACGTAAAGAGGACGGCGAGCACGATGCTCGGCAAAGTATAGCGCTTGATCGCGGTCAAATACTCGGCAAGTCCCCACACGATCACCGGGAAAGCCCATGACATCTGGATCGCAAATTGGGTCTCGCCGCTGCTGGCGGTGGTGAGCCCGACGCCGAGCAAGACGACGCCGAGCGCGATGAAGAATTCGTTGAAGCTCCTCATGAAGACGAAGCGCTCGTCGCGCAAGGTTTGCGCCTGGCGCATTTCGTGGCGCTTGGCCGGTATGCTGAGCAGGCTTTCGGCTTGCGCCGCGGTGATGATGCCGCTGCGCACCGCCTCGTCGAGGTCGTTGCGTGTCAGCATTCGAGGCTTTCGACGATGACCGAATCATTGGTGTAGACGCAGATTTCAGCTGCGATCGCCATCGCCTTGCGGGCGATCGTCTCGGCATCCATGTCGGTCTCGATGAGCGCGCGCGCCGCGGCAAGCGCATAATTTCCCCCCGAACCGATGCCGATCAATCCATGCTCGGGCTCAAGCACGTCGCCGGTCCCGGTCAAGACCAGGCTTGCCTGCTTGTCGGCAACGATCATCATGGCTTCAAGCCGCCTCAGATAGCGGTCCGTGCGCCAGTCCTTGGCAAGCTCGACGCAGGCGCGCGTCAGTTGGCCCGGAAACCGCTCGAGCTTGGCTTCCAGCCGCTCGAACAATGTGAATGCATCGGCCGTCGCTCCCGCAAATCCACCAATGACATCGCCCGACCCGATCCGGCGTACCTTGCGGGCATTGGATTTGATGATGGTCTGGCCGAGGCTGACTTGGCCATCCCCCGCGATGACGACCCGGTTGCCCTTCCGGAGGGTCAGGATCGTCGTACCATGCCAGTGTTCGGGTTCGCTCATTGGGGTCCAGTTCGGCCGTTGTGACGGCGGTCATGTAGGCCTTCGGCGCCGGGAAGAAAAGCCGGGAGCCTTAGTAGCCTATTTATGTTGCGCCTGCTAAGAACCCGCCCGGAACGGGCAGGACCCCATGCGTAAGGCGAGCGTAAAGCGTAAGACTGGCGAAACCGAGATTGCCGGTGCGGTCAATCTTGACGGCACCGGCGCTTGTCGGATCGCGACCGGCGTCGGCTTTTTCGACCATATGCTGGAGCTTTTTGGCCGCCATGCGCTGATCGACCTTGAGGTCGAGGCCAAGGGCGACACCCATGTCGATTTCCACCACACGGTCGAAGATGTCGGGATCGCACTGGGCCAGGCGGTGGCCAAGGCGCTTGGCGACAAGAAGGGCATCCGCCGCTATGCGAGCCTCGATCTGCCGATGGACGAGACCTTGACCCGCGTCGCGCTCGACATTTCGGGTCGGCCCTACCTCGTCTTCCGCACCGTTTTCTCGCAGCCGAAAATCGGCGAATTCGACACCGAATTGGTGCGCGAATGGTTCCAGGCCTTCGCGATTAATGCCGGCGTAACGCTCCATGTCGAGACGCTTTACGGCGACAACAATCATCACATTGCCGAATCCTGCTTCAAGGGCTTGGCGCGCGCCTTGCGCGCCGCGGTCGAAATCGACCCGCGCCAAGAGGGTCGAATCCCCTCAACCAAGGGGTCATTGTCGGGCTGATGCCGCGCTATTCCGTCCATGCGAAATCGGCGAAGCCCGAGGGGATCCGCGCCGATGCGGACAAGGTCCGCTTCGTCAAGGAAGGATTCTCCTGGTGGGGCTTCTTCTTTCCCTTGCCCTGGCTCCTCGTCAAGGGCATGTGGGAAGGACTGGTCCTTGTCATACTCGGTTTGATCGCCATCGGTGCGGTGAGTGAAGTACTCGGCCTGCCGGACCGCGCAATCATTGTTCTTTGCTTCGGGATCAATCTGCTGATCGGCTTCACCGGCAATGATCTCTATCGCTGGACCCTGCAGCGCCGCAGGCTTGTCGATGTCGGTCCTGCCTCGGGCAGCGACCGCGACGAGGCGGAACTGCGCTTCTTCCTGGCGCTGCCGGCTGCAATGCCCGCGGTCACGCCGATGACGGGACCCTTGAGCTTGCCGCAATCGCGCGACGCTCTCGGTCTTTTCGAAGCATCCGGAGCGGCGCGATGAAGGTCGCCATCATCGACTATGGCTCCGGCAATCTTCATTCCGCCGCCAAGGCGTTCGAGCGTGCCGCCGCCGACAATGCCATCGACGCGAAGATCGCTGTCGTGTCGGACGCTGAGCGCCTGCGGGAAGCCGATCGCATTGTTCTTCCCGGCGTCGGGGCTTTCCGCGATTGCCGCGATGGCCTGAATGCCGTGTCCGGCATGCGCGAGGCGCTTGAGGAGCAAGTAACAAAGCAAGGCAAGCCTTTTCTCGGCATCTGCGTCGGCATGCAATTGATGGCCGAACGCGGGCTCGAACATGGCGAAGCGCAAGGCTTGGGCTGGATTTCAGGCGACGTCGTGGCGATCGAGCCGCGCGATTCCTCCTGCAAGATTCCGCATATGGGCTGGAACACCCTCGAAACGGTGAAGCGCCATGCCCTGCTCGAAGGCATTCCAACGGGCGAAGCCGGACGGCACGCTTATTTCGTCCACTCGTTTCATCTGCGCGCCGGAAATCCGGGCGATGTCATCGCTGAGACCGATCACGGCGGCGCCGTCACCGCCATGGTCGGCCGGGATAACATTGCGGGCGTGCAATTTCATCCCGAGAAGAGCCAGGCGCTCGGCCTCGCCCTGATCGCCAATTTCCTGCGCTGGAAGCCATGATTCTTTTTCCGGCTATCGACCTCAAGGACGGTCAATGCGTGCGTCTGCAAAGAGGCGTCATGCAATCGGCAACCGTCTTCAACACCGATCCGGCGGCGCAGGCTGAAACCTTCGAGCGCCAGCGTTTTCAATGGTTGCATCTTGTCGATCTCAACGGCGCCTTTGCCGGAAAACCGGTTAATGGTGAAGCGGTTGAATCGATCCTGAAGCGCGTATCGATTCCGCTCCAGCTGGGCGGCGGTATTCGCGATCTTGCAACCATCGCCATGTGGCTCGAAAAGGGCGTGCGCCGCGTCATCCTGGGTACAGTAGCGGCGCGAAACCCTAGCCTTGTTCGCGAAGCAGCAAAGGTATTTCCGGATCGCATCGCCGTCGGCATTGACGCGCGCAACGGCCAGGTCGCGGTGGAAGGCTGGGGCGAGACATCCGCGCTCTCCGCACGCGATTTGGCCTTGCGCTTCGCCGATGCCGGCATCGCGGCGATCGTCTATACCGATATCGACCGCGACGGTATGTTGCAGGGTATCAATATCGACTCGACTCTTGCCCTTGCCTCCGCCGTGCCAATTCCAGTTGTCGCCTCCGGCGGTTTAGGTTCAATGGCCGATATCGAACGGCTCGCCGCGCCTGATTGCGCAAAGCTTGGCGGCGTGATCGCAGGCCGTGCCCTCTATGACGGGCGGATCGATCCTGCGACGGCCCTTGCCATACTCGCAAAGAAAAAGGTGCCGGCATGAGTGCCCGCGTCGTTCTCATCACCGGTGGCAGCCGTGGCATTGGTGCCGCCGTGTCGCGCGCCGCGGCAAAGGACGGCTATCGCGTCGCGATCAATTATGCGAGCCGCCGCGAGCCGGCGGAGAAACTCGTCGCCGAGATCGCAGCGCTCGGCGGCAAGGCGATTGCGGTCAAGGGCGATGTCTCGAAGCATGATGATGTCGTTGCAATGTTCGACGCCGCCGAAAAGGCGCTCGGTCCCGTTACCGCTATCGTCAACAATGCCGGCATCACCGGAAAGAGCAGCCCGCTCGCCAAGTCCGATCCGGCCGTCATCCGTGAATGCATTGATATCAACGTGACGGGGGCGATCCTTGTGGCGCGCGAAGCGGCGCGGCGCATGCTGCCGAAAAAATCCGGCATCATCGTCAACCTATCCTCGGCCGCCTCCACCATGGGCAGTCCCGGCGAATATGTTTGGTACGCCGCCTCCAAGGGCGCCATCGACAGCCTCACCATCGGGCTTGCCAAGGAACTTGCGATCCACGGCATTCGCGTCAATGCCGTGCAGCCGGGCATGGTCGAGACCGAAATTCATGCCTTGTCGAGCGAAGATGCTGGCCGCGTCGAGCGCATCAGGCCGTTGATACCCATGCAGCGCATCGGCAAGCCGGAAGAGATCGCCGATGCGGTCATGTATCTCTTAGGCGACCGCTCTACTTATGTGACGGGCGCCATCCTGCGCGTCTCCGGCGGCCGCTGACGTCATGCTGAAGGTCCGCATCATTCCCTGTCTCGACGTGAAAGACGGCCGCGTCGTCAAGGGCGTCAATTTCGTCGATCTGCGCGATGCCGGCGATCCCGTCGAGGCCGCCAAGGCCTATGACGCGGCGGGCGCCGATGAATTGTGTTTCCTCGACATCACCGCCAGCCACGAGAATCGCGGCATCCTCTTTGACGTTGTAAGCCGCACTGCTGAAGCCTGTTTCATGCCCTTGACGGTGGGGGGCGGCGTGCGCGAGACGGGCGACATTCGCAAATTATTGCTCGCCGGCGCCGACAAGGTTTCGATCAATACCGCCGCCGTGCTCGATCGCGCCTTCGTCGGGCGTGCGGCCGAAAAATTCGGCAGCCAATGCATCGTTGTCGCCATCGATGCGAAAAGCGTGGCGCCGGGCCGTTATGAAATCTTCACCCATGGCGGCAGGCGTCCGACCGGGCTCGATGCGGTTCAGTTTGCCCGCGACGTCGTGGCTCTTGGCGCCGGTGAGATACTTCTGACCTCCATGGATCGCGATGGCACCGGCAAGGGCTTCGATGTCGCCTTGACGCGGGCCATTGCCGATGCGGTCACTGTGCCGGTCATCGCTTCGGGCGGGGTCGGCACGCTCGATCACCTGGTCGAAGGCGTCCGCGACGGCGGCGCGGCGGCAGTGCTTGCCGCCTCGATCTTTCATTTCGGTAGCTATACGATTGGCGAAGCCAAGCGCCACATGGCAAGCCACGCGATCCCGATGCGCATGAACTGAGCGGCGAAGGATAAAACGATGCCCGATCACAAGCTCGAAGTCTTAGCCGAACTCGCCGACACGGTAGCGGCGCGCCGCCATGCCTCGCCCGATGTCTCCTACACGGCCAAGCTTCTGTCGCAAGGCATCGAGAAATGCGCCAAGAAGGTCGGCGAAGAGGCGGTTGAAACCGCCATGGCCGCAGTGAAAGGCGATCGCGCCCATTTACGCACCGAGGCCGCCGATCTCTTTTACCACCTGATCGTCCTCCTTGAGGTTTCCGGTACGCCGCTTTCCGATGTCATGGGTGAATTGGCCAAGCGCGTCGGTACCAGCGGCCTTGCCGAGAAGGCCGGGCGCAAGACGGTCTGATCATGGAACAGCTCGCCAAGCAGGTTTCGCCCTTCCGGCGTTTCTCGCGCGAGGAATGGGCGAAACTGCGCGCCGATACGCCGCTTACCCTCGATCAGAGCGATCTCGACGAATTGAGGAGCTTGAACGACCGCATCGATCTCGACGAGATCGTGGCGATCTATCTACCCTTGTCGCGCCTCCTCAATCTCTATGTCGCCGCGACCCAGGAGCTGTTCCGCGCCACGCATCACTTCCTTCATATCGACAATCCGAAAGTGCCCTATGTCATCGGCATGGCGGGAAGTGTCGCCGTCGGCAAGAGCACGACGGCGCGCATTCTGCAGCGATTATTGGCGCGCTGGCCAAACCATCCCAAGGTCGATCTTCTGACCACGGATGGGTTCTTGATGCCCAACGAGGTTCTCGAGCGCGAAGGATTGATGAGCCGCAAGGGCTTTCCAGAGAGCTATGACCTTCCGGCGATCCTGCGCGTCATGTCGGAGGTGAAAGCCGGCAAGCGTAATGTCGCCGCCCCGCTCTATTCGCATTTGAGCTACAATGTGCTGAAGGGTGAGCATCAGATCATCGACCAACCGGATATTCTGATCGTCGAGGGCTTGAACGTGCTGCAGACCGGCCGGCCGCCGCGCGACGGCCGCGGCATCCCGAATGTTTCCGACTTCTTCGATTTCTCGGTCTATATCGATGCCGATCTCGAAGATCTGAGGAGCTGGTACGTCGACCGCTTCTTCTCATTGCGTGATACTGCCTTCAAGAATCCAAAGTCATACTTCCATCGCTATTCTGATCTTTCCGACAAGGAAGCGCGGACCATCGCCAATCGCATCTGGGAGACGATCAATCTCGTCAATCTGCGCGAGAATGTACTGCCCACCCGCCAGCGCGCCGATCTCATCCTGCGCAAAGGTCACGATCACGTCATCCGCGGGGTGTGGCTCAGGAAGCTCTAACGACTACGTCAATTTTTGTCTCTCCATGGCAGGCCTTGAGCCTGCCATCCAGACTGGATCGGCGGGTCAAGCCCGCCGATGGAGGGTTTTGAGACCTCTCAGCTTGTCATCACCGGACTTGTTCCGGTGATCCACTGTGCCGATACTCCGTCTCCGATCACTCGGCGCGATGGATTGCCGGAACAAGTCCGGCAATGACAAATATTGATAGGTTGCTCTGCCTTCTCCCGCTTGCGGGAGAGGACGGCTCACATCAATCCATGCTGCCGTGCATGCTCGGCGAGGTTGACTTCCGGTCGGGCGCCGATATGCGAGATGACTTCCGCCGCGGCGAGCCCGCCGAGCCTTGCGCAATGATCGAGCGGCTTGGCCTGCGTGAACCCGTAGAGAAAACCCGAGGCAAAGAGATCGCCGGCCCCCGTCGCATCGACGAGTTTCTTGATCGGATGCGCCGGAACCGTGTGGAGTTCATCGCCCGACACCACCACGCAGCCCTTCTCCGAGCGCGTCAGCACGGCGATTTCGCAATCATCTGCTGCAAGCTCGAGTGCCTGGCTGAAGTCATCGGTCTGGTAGAGCGAGGTGATCTCCGTCTCATTGGCAAAGACGATGTCGATCTGGTTCCTGATGAGATCGAGGAAGCTGTCGCGATGCCGGTCGACGCAGAAGGAATCGGAGAGCGTGATCGCCGTCTTGCGCCCGGCTTGGCGCGCGATTGCCGCGGCCTTGACGAAGGCTTCCTTCGCCTCCGGCCGGTCCCAGAGATAGCCTTCCATATAGGTGACGGCGGAGCCTGAGACGATCTCCGGCACGATGTCGGCCACCGTCAGATTCACGCAGGCGCCAAGATACGTGTTCATCGTGCGCTCGCCATCGGGCGTCACCAGGATGAAGCTGCGCGCCGTTGCCGGACCGTCGACCGCGCGGGCCGAATCGAAATGGACGCCCTGCGCGCGCAAATCATGGCCGAAGAGCTCGCCCATCTGGTCCTGCTTGATTTTGCCGAAATAGGCCGAGCGCCCGCCGAAGGACGCAATGCCAGCCGCGGTATTGCCGGCCGAACCGCCGGAGATCACGGTAGCCGGCCCCATATCGGCGAAGAGCTCTTCCGCCGTTGTCTCGTCGATCAACCGCATCATACCCTTGGCGAGCTGGTGCTTCTCGAGAAACCGGTCGTCGACACGGGCGAGCACATCGACAATGGCATTGCCGATGGAGAGGACGTCAAAGCGCGATTGCGACATGGAGAGCCTTGGAGAAATGCGGGAATTCAGCCGATAGACGATGCCACTTGTCGCCGCAAGGGAGGCTCACTATCTCTCAGCGCCATGATATCGGCAGCATTCAAGGCGCTCCAGGATCTCCTCTCGCCGGAGTTTCGTGGGATTCTCATCAAGGCGCTCGTCCTGACGCTCGTGCTTTTCGTCGGCGTTTTCGTCGCCGTCGAGATCCTGCTGACCTCCCTGAGCCTCGTGCCCTGGGCTTGGGCCGAGGACCTGATCGCGGTCGTCGCCGGCCTTGGGCTCCTGGTTGCCTTCTTCTTCCTCGCCGCGCCCGTCACGGCCATGTTTGCAGGGCTCTTCCTTGATCGTGTCGCGGGCTTTGTCGAGAAGCGCCATTATCCGCGCGATCCGCCCGGCGTCGATCTCCCCATGCGCCAGGCAATCGTCTTTGCACTGCAATTCGCAGCGATTATCCTGCTCGTCAATCTGGCAATCCTTCCGGTCGTCTTCTTCGGCATTGGCGCCATCGGCTTCATCATCGCCAACGCCTACCTGCTCAGCCGCGAATATTTCGAAATGGCGGCGATGCGCTACATGGACGTTGAGGACGCCAAGGAATTCCGCCGCATCAACTCGCCGCAGGTCTTCGTCTCGGGTTTCATCCCGGCGCTTCTTGCCATCGTGCCGATCGTCAACCTCGTCGTGCCGCTCTTCTCGACCTCCTACTTCATGCACATCCTCAAAGGGATGCGGAGACGGTCTTCGGCGTGAAGAGGCAGATATCGGCGATGAGACAATTATAGCAGCGCGGTTTCCGCGCCAGGCATACATAGCGCCCGTGCAGGATCAGCCAATGATGCGCATGGAGCTTGTACTTCTGAGGAACGATCTTCTCGAGCCCCAATTCCACTTCGTAAGGCGTCTTGCCCGGCGCCATGCCGGTGCGGTTGCCGACCCTGAAAATATGCGTGTCGACCGCAATCGTCGGCTCGCCGAATGCGATGTTGAGCACGACATTGGCGGTCTTGCGCCCGACTCCGGGCAGCGTTTCCAGCGCCGCGCGCTCGCGCGGCACGTTTCCCCCGTGTTGTTCGACGAGCGCCTTTGACAGGCCGATCACATTCTTGGCCTTGGTCCGATAGAGGCCGATCGTCTTGATAAGCTCGCGCACTCTGTCTTCGCCGAGTGCCAGCATTTTTTCGGGCGTGTCGGCCAAGGCAAACAGGGCCGGCGTCGCCTTGTTGACCCCGGCATCGGTCGCCTGTGCGGAGAGCACCACCGCGACAAGCAGCGTGAAGGCATTGAGGGAATTGAGCTCGCCTTTGGGATGGGGGTCGGCTTCGGCAAAGCGCCTAAAAATTTCTTCGACCTGCGCCGGCTTGAGCCGCCTCGCCTTCGCCATGATGCCCCGTCCACTATGCCGCCTCCCTGCCTAGCCCGATTGCGTTTAAGAACCAAGCATGGCCCTGCCTGAGACCAAGTTCCTCCTGACCCCGCACCGTTCCTTGTCGCGCAAGGGCTTTCTGATGGTCATGGGCACGATCGCCGGATTGAATCTCATTGGCGGAACCGCCTTCTGGCTCTTGGGCGCTTGGCCGGTCGTGGGCTTCATGGGCCTCGACGTGCTGCTTATCTGGTGGGCGTTTAAGGCCAATTTTGCCGCCGCCCGCCGCGCCGAGCGGATCGAGGTCACCGATCACGAACTGATTCTCGAACGGCTTTTTCCCGGCCGACCGCCCTTGGAGAGCCGCTTTGTCAGGGGCTGGGTCAGGGTCGAACTCGAGGAGGATCGCGAGCGCGAACTGATCGGCCGGCTCTATCTCAACTCCCGGCACAAGCGCACCGAGATCGGCTCTTTCTTAAGCCCGGCCGAGCGTAAGACCCTGGCGGGAGCGCTGAAGCAGGCCTTGGCGCGCCCTCATATCTGAGCAAGAATCGGGTGGGCAGCCCCTGGCCCCGCGCTTAAATTCGGTCTCATGAACATGATCGACATTACCTCATCCCCCGCCCGCGATTATGCGCTGGTGAAACAAACCTTGGCCTTCATCAAGGAAAACTGGCGCGAACAACCAACGCTGGAGACCATTGCCGAACAGGCTGGCCTCTCGCCCCATCATTTGCAGCGGCTTTTCACCCGCTGGGCCGGATTGTCGCCCAAGGCCTTCCTCCAGGCGGTCACTCTCGACCACGCAAGGGGTCTGTTGCGCGATTCAGCCTCGATCCTCGATACGGCCTACGAGGTCGGGCTTTCAGGCCCTGGCCGCCTGCATGATCTCTTCGTCACCCATGAAGGCATGTCGCCCGGCCTCTACAAGGCCAAGGGCAAGGGCCTCGTCATTCAGTATGGCTTCCATGCCTGCCCCTTTGGCAATGCCTTGGTGATGATCACCGATCAGGGCTTGGCCGGTCTCGCTTTCGCCGATGACGGCGAGGAGAAAGCGGCGCTCGCCGACATGACCTCGCGCTGGCCGGAAGCCGATTACATCGAGGACGCGCAAGCGACCGCATCCTATGCCGAGCGCATCTTCAATCCGGAGAACTGGAAGCCCGACGAGCCCTTGCGCGTCGTCTTCATTGGCACTGATTTCGAGATCAGGGTGTGGGAGACATTGCTCCGCATCCCCTTGGGCCGACGGACGAGCTATTCCGATATTGCCGCGCATTTGGGCAAACCGTCTGCGGCGCGCGCCGTGGGTACGGCAGTCGGCCGCAATCCGGTGTCCTTTGTCGTGCCCTGTCATCGCGTGATGGGGAAATCCGGAAGCCTCTGCGGCTATCACTGGGGCCTCACCCGCAAGCGTGCCATCCTCGGCTGGGAAGCCGGCGTCGCGGCGCGAGCGGCGTAACATCTCACATCAAAATCGTCATGCCAGCGAAAGCTGGCATCCCCTGACGCGGTGCCGCTAGCGGAGATGATTCAGGGGACCCGAGCTTTCGCTGGGGTGACGGTATTTAACTTGTCATTGCCGGGCTTGTCCCGGCAATCCATCGGGCATCAAACTCCGCCTACGGAGCATCGGCACAGTGGATCCCCGCAACGAGTGCGGGGATAACAAGAGGGTTACGGCGCGGCTGTGGCGCCCCTCTTCCTTCGCCCCATGTAGTCTTTCAGCGCCTCTTCCACCCCCGCATCGATCGATGGGCGTTCGTAAGTCTCGACCATCTGCTTCCAGATGCGATTGGCCTTTTGCGGCGCCGTCTCGCTGCCGCGCTCGCGCCAGCTTTCGTAATTGGCCCAATTGGAGACGAGCGGCGTGTAGAAGGCCGTCTCGTAGCGCGCCAATGTATGCGCGGTGCCGAAATAATGCCCGGCCGGCCCGACATCGCGGATCGCATCAAGCGCCAGGCTCTCGGTATCGACGGAGAACGGCTCGCAATAGGCGGCCATCATCTGCAGCATCTCAGCATCGAGTATCAATTTCTCGAAAGACGCGGTCAGCCCGCCATGCAGCCATCCCGCAGCGTGCAGGATCATATTGGCGCCGCCCATGACGGCACCCCACAATGCCATCATGCTTTCATAGGCCGCCTGCGCATCGACATCGTTCGCCGCATTCACATTGCTCGAGCGGAACGGCACGCCGATATGGCGCGCCAATTGGCCCGAGGCTTGCGCGGCCTGTGCATATTCGGGCGTGCCGAAAGCGGGGGCTCCTGAGCGCATGTCGACATTGGAGGTGAAGCCGCCATACATGACCGGCGATCCCGGGCGCACGATCTGGCACAGAACGATGCCGGCGAGCGCTTCGGCATGCTGCTGCGCCAATGCGCCGGCCAATGTCACCGGCGACATCGCACCCGCCAAGGTGAAGGGAGTCACCACCACGCACTGCCCATGCTCGGCATAGGTCATCAGCCCTTCCGCCATGGGGACGTCGAGCTGCAAGGGCGAATTGGTGTTGATGATGCAGGTGAAAACCGTGCGGTCGATCAAGCCCTCGCGCGTGGTGCCGAGCGAGATCGCCGCCATTTCTAAGGCATCGATCGACCGCTCGGTGCCGAGGCCCTGCGGCTGCCAGTTCTTATCCAGCAATGTGATCTCGGCAAAGTATAAATCGAGATGGCGCGTATCGGCGGGCAGATCGAGCGGCTCGAACGGCCCGCCGCCTTCCTGGTGCAATATGTCGAGGGTTTGCACGACCTTGAGATAGTCGCACATTTCGGCGTAGGTGCCGGCCCGCCTGCCGCCTTCGAGATCCATCACATAGGCCGGCCCGCCGACTGACGAGAAGATGCCGTTGCGCTTGCCGACCTTGACCGATTTGGCCGGATCGCGGGCTTCGAGCGTGAACTCGGCCGGCGCCTTGGCGATGAGCTCTTCGACCATCGCGCGGTCGAAGCGAACGCGATCCTCGCCGGGCTCGATTCTCGCGCCCGCGCGGGCGTAGTATTCGCGCGCGCGCGGCTCCAGCACCTTCATCCCGATTTCTTCGAGGATGGTGAGCGCCGTATCGTGAATGCGCGCGACGTTGTCGGCGCTGAGGATTTTGATCGGCTCGTAAGGCAGCGAGAACTGCTTCCACGGCCGCTGCGCAAAGGCGCCGGCGGTACGGGTCGGGCGGTCGCGGCGGCGGCTCATGATTCTGGTCTTTCGCGCTTTAGGGATGAGATCGCGGCACTGCCGAATTCGCGGGCAAAGCGATGGCCGGAAAAGACGGCATCCGCAATATGCGAAGGATTCAAGCAGTCGCCGATCCGCGTCATCGGCGGCGCGTCGGGTGCCGCGGCCAGCGCGTGATAGAGCGCATCATCCGGCACTTTGCCAGTCACCAGGATGAGCCGGCCGAGCTGTATGCTTTTCTCTTGGCCAGTGTAAGCGCAGGCGAAGCGGACTTCGTCGCGCGTTGCAGCCACAAGCGCATGCGACAACAAGAGCTCTACACCGATCGACATCAGGCGCGCCTGGATAAAACCCTGCTCGTCTGTCGCCGCCGTCCACGAGGAAACGACGGAAGCCGGCGTCACATAGGTCACATCGTGCCCCGCCTTCTTCAGTTTCTCCGCCACGGCGCTGGCGACTGCGTAGTGATCATCATCATAGATCACGATCGGGCCTGAGAGATCGGCAAAGGAATCGGGCGTTGCGATCGGCGCATCATCGGCGATCGCGACTGGCGTCTCGCCCATCGCCCCGATCCCGTCCTTGCGCCAGGAGCTTCCGGTGGCCAGCACCACATGATCGGCGCCGAAGCCGATCACGTCGTCGGCACTGAGCCGGCTTTCGCGGTAAACCGAAACATTGCTGAGTTTCGAGAGCATGGTTTCGCGATGGTCGCGCACCCTGATCCACGTACCCAATCCCGGCAATGAAGATTCGGTGAGAACGCGTCCACCCAGTTGCGATGTCGCCTCGGCGAGTGTCACCTCATAGCCGCGCTTGCCGAGCGCGAGCGCACATTCGAGCCCGGCCGGACCGCCGCCTACCACCAGCACATGCGCAGCTTCATGTTTCGACTCGATTCTCTCCGGATGCCAGCCGCGCCGCCATTCCTCGCCCATGGTCGGGTTCTGCGTACAGCGTAACGGCACCGCCTCATTATTGGCCGCGCGGCAGATATTGCAGCCTATGCATTCGCGGATTTCGTCCTCGCGGCCTTCGCGGATCTTGGTCGGCAGAAACGGATCGGCGATCGAGGGCCGTGCGGCACCGATGAAATCGGTGAGGCCACGCCGGATGCGCGACACCATGAGATCGGGCGAAGTAAAGCGGCCGACAGTGACGACCGGCTTCGTCGTCATCGATTTGACGAAGGAAATATACTCGTCCTGGTAGCCTTCTTCGGAAAACCGCGCGCTCTTCGAATCATTGCCGAGCGCGCCGGCGACATTCACGTCCCAAAGATCGGGAAGCTCGGCGAGCAATCCCATGATGGCGCGTGCCTCGCCATCGGCGCTGATGCCGTGGGGTCCATGCAGTTCATCGACTGCCATGCGCACCGCAACCGCCGCCCTGCCGCGGGTCGCCTCGCGCGTGACCTCGATCATCTCGCGCAGCAAGCGTGTGCGGTTTTCGGTCGAGCCGCCATATTCGTCCGTCCGCCGGTTGGTGCGCGGCGACAGGAACTGGAAGGGCAGATAGTCGTGCGCGGCATAGACATAGACGATGTCATAGCCGGCCTTGATCGCGCGCTCGGCGGCGAGCTTCTGCCAGTCGCGAAAGGCGGCTATGTCGCTCTTGTCCATGGCGCGGGCACCCATCGGCTGCACGAATTTGGCGCGCTGGCCGGAAGGGGACAGCATCGGCTCGCGGGTCAGCCTGTTATTTGCATGAAAGCCGCCATGCCATAATTCGACCGCGGCGAGGCTGCCATGCGCATGGATCGCCTCGGCGATCTTTCCGAGCGCCTGCACATCGTCCTCGTCCCAGAGACTGAGATAGCCATAGGGGAAATCATCAGAGGACGGATGAATGGAGCAATACTCGGTGGCGACCACGCCCCAGCCGCCTTCCGCCTTGATGCCGCGCAAGGCGGCGGATGACTTGGGCGCACGCCATCCCATGCCTGTTGCATGCGGCGTCTGGTAGAAGCGGTTCGGCGCGGTGACCGGGCCGATCTTCATCTCCTGAAACAGGATATCGTAGCGGGGATTGCGCATGGGTTTCCTTATTGAACGTTTGTACAATAAGGAAGTAGACCGCGCAACCTGCGCTTTCTCTCCATGGCCGGCCCCGGAGCCGGCCATCCAGTCTGGATGGCAGGGTCAAGCCCTGCCATGGAGGACTGAGAGCCATCCCTCTTTTGTCATTGCCGGGCTTGTCCCGGCAATCCATCATGCCGCAGCTTCGGTCGGCGAAATGCTGGCGCGATGGATCCCCGCAACAAGTGCGGGGATGACAACAGGCAGGGAGGCCCGCATCAATGTCGCCAGTCAAATGGGGAATCATCTCGACCGCCAAGATCGGAACCGAGAAAGTCATTCCCGGCATGCTCAAGAGCAAGGATCTCGAAGTCGTCGCCATCGCGTCCCGCGATCTCAAGACCGCAAAGGCCGCGGCCAAGAAGCTCGGCATTCCGAAAGCCTATGGATCTTATGAGGAACTCCTCGCAGATCCCGAGATCGAGGCGGTCTATAATCCGCTCCCCAACCATCTCCACGTGCCCTTGACCTTGAAGGCGGCGGCCGCCGGCAAGCATGTGCTCTGCGAAAAGCCGATCGCCATCACCGCCAAGGAGGCCCAGAAACTCAAGAAGGTGAAGCGCGGCATCAATGTCGCCGAAGCCTTCATGGTCCGCCACAACCCGCAATGGATCGAGGTCAGGAACCGCGTCAAGAAGGGAGAGATCGGCACGGTCAGGGCGATCCAGGTCTTCTTCACCTATTACCTCGATGATCCCTTGAACATCCGCAACGTGGCGAAGATCGGCGGCGGCGGCATGCTCGATATCGGCTGCTATCCGATCACCGTGGCGCGTTTCGTCTTCGATGCCGAGCCCAAGCGCGTCATCGCATTGATCGATCGCGATCCCAAATTCAAGACCGATCGTACCGCGAGCGGCATTGCCGATTTCGGCAATGGCAGGCAATTGACCTTCACCGTCTCGACCCAGACGGCGCCCTATCAACGCGCCCATATTGGCGGCACCAAGGGTCGCATCGAAGTCGAGATCCCCTTCAACGCACCGCCCGATGTGCCCAACCGCCTGTTCATCCAGGGCATGGAAATGAACAAGGGTGAGTGGCGCGAATTGCCGGTGAGCGACCAGTACCAGATGCAGGCCGAGGCCTTCGGCCGCGTCATCCGCAAGAAGGACAAGCTCGAGCACGGCGTCGCCGATGCCATTCAAAACATGAAGATCATCGATGCCTTCTTCCGCTCGGCCAAGTCCGGGAAATGGGAGAAGCCTTGAGCTTTCCCTCCCTGCGCAGCGGGGAGGGTGTCGCGCGCAGCGCGACGGGTGGGGTGCCCTTCTCCCGCTTAAGCGGCGGGAGAGGGAAAGCTGCAACTAGGAATAGAAATCGACGCTAGGTGCCCTAGGAGGCCCGTAGAGCGCTTTCAGGCCTTCCCCGCTACCCCCCTACCAGCCCACCCTAAGAACGCACTCTACGGCGTTCCCTGTGCGTTCTAGGGCCTGTCTGGGGTCGGAGGTCGCCCTACCGGCCCTACCCTTGGCTCCAGAGGCGTGCCGCACCCCTGACACCGCTCTTTTCCCCGTGGGAAGCCCGGGCGACCCGGACCTTGGCCGCTCCGGAGAAGGTGTAGAGGCTGGCCCTTGCTCCCAATTCCTCGACCAGCTCAGGCAAAGACGACAACCCGCCCCCGACCACGAAAATATCGGGGTCGAGCGTGTTGACGAGGCTCGCGGTGAGCCTCGCGAAGCGATCGGCGAGCCGCTCCAATGCTGCCTGGGCCGCACTCTCCCCGGCCCTGGCCCGCGCCACGATTTCAGCCCCTTTCAGCGACTGCCCCGTGACCGTGTTGTAGTCTCGCGCTAAGCCGGTGCCGGAAACATATTGCTCGACACACCCGGCTTTCCCGCAAAAACACGGCAGCAACGGCCATTCCGTTTCGTTCGGCCAGGGCAACGGCAGATGCCCGAATTCGGCAGCTTCGGCATTGGGGCCGGAGCGCAACTTGCCGTCGATCACGAGCCCACCACCCAGTGCAGTGCCGATCGTGTAGAAGGCAACGACCGGATAGCCCGCCCCTGCTCCGTCGAAGGCTTCTGACAGCGCAAAGCAATTGGCGTCGTTCTCGAGCTTGACCGGAAGCGCGATCACTTTGGCGAGATCGGCGGGCAACGGCCGGCCATTGCAGAAGACCATGTTGGCATTGCGCCAAAGGCCGGTTTCGGGCGACGCCGACCCTGGCGCGCCGATGCCGACAGTCGCATCGCGCCCTGCCACCCTCGCCGCTTCATCTACGAGGGTGGCAACGGCTGCGGTCAGCGATGCGTAATCATTGGGCGTCGCGACGCGCTTTTCAAATAGTGTCTCGCCTTGCGGTGAAAGTGCGAGCGCATCGATCTTGGTACCGCCAATATCGACGCCGATGCGCGACGGCATGATCGTCTATGTGCGCTTGTAGACATCATCATAACGGATGATGTCGTCCTCGCCGAGATAATCGCCGAATTGCACTTCGATGATCGCGACCTCCTCCTTGCCGAAATTCTCGAGCCGGTGCTTGGCGCCTTGCGGAATGTCAATCGACTGCGCGCGGGTGAACTCCTTGACACTCTCACCGACTGTCACAGTCGCGGTACCGTTCACCACCGTCCAATGTTCGCCGCGATGCTTGTGGCTCTGCAATGACAAGCGCCCGCCCGGCTTCACCACGATGCGCTTCACCTTGAAGCCTGGTTGCTCGTCGAGAACATAGAAGGCGCCCCACGGCCGCTCTTCGCTATACATCAACACTTCCTCCGCACCACTGCTGGCGATGCCCACCACCAAAAACTGTCATTGCCGGGCTTGTCCCGGCAATCCACCGTGCCATTCGCTCCGCATACGGAGTATCGGCACAATGGTTCCCCGGAACAAGGCCGGGGATGACAAGAAGAAGAAATTCAATTGTCCCATTTCGGCGCCCAGCCGGACGGCGAAATAAGCCGCCGGTTGCCCTTGCTCACCTGCGTGATCGCATCCATGTCGGCTTGCGACAGCACGAGATCGAGCGCCCGCAGATTGGACTGCGCGTTCTCGCGCTTGGTCGTCATCGGGATCGCCACGACATTCTGCTGCATGATCCAGGCAAGGGCTACTTCCGAAGCCGGCCGCTTCAACCGATAGCCGATCTCCTGGATGACCTTGCTCTTCATCACTTCGCCGCGCCCCAAGGGGCAATAGGCCATCAATGCCATGCCGAGCTTTTCGGCTTCTTCTCTTACCCGCGCCTGGTCGATGAGCGGATGAAACTCGACCTGGTTGGCAATGAGTGCGGACGAAGCACGCGCCTGCGCCCGCTTCATCATCGCGATGGTGAAGTTGCTGACCCCGATCGCACCCGCAAAGCCGCGCTCCTTCGCTTCGACGAGAAGATCGACCGCCTTGTCGAATTGCTTATCCGCCGGCGGCCAGTGGATGAGGAGGAGATCGACGGCGCCGTTCAGATGCGCAAGCGACCGCTCGACTGACGATAGGAAGCGATCTGCCCCGACATTGCCGGGATCGACCTTGGTGACGATGTAGAGTTCCTTGCGCGCAATGCCCGAGCGCGCCAATGCGCGTCCGACCTCGGCTTCGTTGCCGTACATCTGTGCGGTATCGATATGGCGAAAGCCGAGTTCGAGCGCCGTCGAGATGGCGCGGTCGGCCTCATCGCTCGACAAAGGATAGGTGCCGAAGCCCAGGATCGGAATGCCGTTGACGCGTCGCATGAGGGGAACTGCGCTATTGGGTCGCGCCGCTTATCGCGCAGCACTTAAAGCTTGGCAACTGGAGAGGCTAGTCGCCGACCTTCTCGTTCGGATAGACGCCCCACAGCATCGTCTGCTCCATCCAGCCTTCATAGCCGCCAGTCGCGATCTGGCACCACGTGCCGCTGCAGCTCTCGATTTCGGCAACGACGCCAGAATCGACCTTGGCAATAAGCCCGCCTTCGAGGCCGGCCGCCGAATACATTGGAATCTCATCGCCCTTCCGCCACGGCGCCACCAGCGCGGTGCGCTTGCCCGCGAGCATGCTCTGATAGACCCAGCCTTCTTCGCCGTCATTGTCGCGGATGCGCCGCCAGTTTTCGAATTCGGCGACGATCTCGACCGGCAATCCGCGGCGTTGGAACACCCAGGCCACCTGGTGCTCGCTCGCAGGACCCCGTCGGACATTGACCTTTTCGGCCTTGAGCGAAACGAATCGCGGCAATGGCAGTCCCGATGCGCCGACCACCACATCCGGGCGGCCCAATGAGGCCGTCACTTCAGCCGACGTCGGCTCGGCTGTGGCAACGCCCGAATTTCTCTTTGAAAACAGGGCATAAGCAGTGGCCAACGCAATTGCGAGGCAGCTCACGGCCATCGTAATCGAGCCGATCCGGCGCATGATCGAGCGCGAATCACCCATTCTGCCTACCCCAAGGACCCACCCTTGTTCCCCGTCACACGCCGCCCCGCTAGTCCCCTGAGCAGCCAGACTTTAGAAAAGCCTGCCAGCCAAATGCGTCAACCCGATGGCTTCCGCATCCTGGTCTGGCAAAGGCTGTACAGTCCGCCCGATCATGCCCTAGACACCAGAGCCAGTCTAGAACAGCCTTGGCGAAGCCAAGGCAGCCATTCCCGAACCCTGGGCCCCCAGGGTTAAAAATGCGTCAAGATCGGCGGGCCGGAGGAGACCTATGACGAAGCGAAAACCCCTGGTGATCGTCACCCGCAAATTGCCGGACGTGGTCGAAACGCGCATGCGCGAACTCTTCAACACCAGGCTCAATGATGCCGACCGTCCGCTCACCAAGGCCGATCTCGTCGAGGCGGTGAAGCAGGCCGAAGTGCTGGTTCCGACCGTCACCGACCGCATCGACAAAACCATACTTGCCCAGGCCGGCGATCAATTGCAGCTCATCGCCAATTTCGGCAACGGCGTCGACAATATCGATGTCGAAACCGCAGTCGCCCGCGGCATCACCGTCACCAATACGCCGGGCGTCCTCACCGAAGACACCGCCGACATGACCATGGCCTTGATCCTTGCGGTCTCGCGCCGCCTGATCGAAGGCGCCCAGGTGATCGGCCCCGACAATAGCTGGCAGGGCTGGTCGCCGACCTGGATGCTCGGCTCGCGCATTTGGGGCAAGCGCCTAGGCATCATCGGCATGGGCCGCATCGGTTCCGCACTCGCCCGTCGCGCCAAGGCCTTCGGCCTCCAGATCCATTATCACAACCGGAAACCCGTAGCCTCCGTCCTCGAAGAAGAACTCGAAGCCACCTATTGGGAAAGCCTCGACCAGATGCTCGCCCGCATGGACATCATTTCGGTCAATTGCCCGCACACGCCGGCGACCTATCATTTGCTCTCGGCGCGCCGCCTCAAACTGCTGCGTCCAGTTGCCATCATCGTCAACACCGCGCGCGGCGAGATCATCGATGAGAATGCATTGGCACGCATGCTCGAAGCGGGCGAGCTTGGCGGTGCCGGCCTTGACGTCTTCGAGCATGAGCCCGCCGTCAATCCGCGCCTCCTCAAATCGAAGCGCACCGTCTTGCTCCCGCATATGAGTTCGGCGACCATCGAGGGCCGCGTCGACATGGGCGAGAAGGTCATCATCAACATCAAGACCTGGGTCGATGGTCACAAGCCGCCCGACCGCGTCCTGCCGTCGATGCTTTAACTCCCCCTCGCCCGCCCTTCGGGCACCCTCTCCCAATGCAAGAGCACTGGGAGAGGGAAGGAGCTATTCCTTCTTCTCCGGCTCGGGTGCGGGATTTGCCTCTGACGATGCCGACGGCAATGGCGCGGGGTCGGCGGGAGCATGCCCCACCGGAGTTTCGGCGGGAGCCGCCGCTGCGGGCTCGGTCTTGCCTTGCGTGTGGATGCGCACGCGCTTCACGCGCCTGGGATCGGAATCGATGATTTCGAATTCGATGCCGCTCGGATGGCGGATCAATTCGCCGCGCGCCGGCACCCGTCCCGCCATCGAGAAGACGAGGCCGCCCAAAGTATCGGCATCCTCCTCGCGTTCTTCGGGAAGCAGGTCGACCTTCAGAAGCTTTTCGAGTTCCTCGATAGCGACGCGGCCATCGGCTGTATAGACGCCGTTTTCGCCGCCCTTCACCAGATTTTCGTCGGTATCGTGCTCGTCGGAAATGTCGCCGACGATTTCTTCGACAAGGTCCTCGATCGACACCAGTCCGTCGGTGCCGCCATATTCATCGACGACGATGGCGAGATGGATATGGCTCGCCTGCATCTTCACCAGAAGATCGGGCGCCGGCATCGAGGGCGGCACGAACAGGAGATCGCGCATCAGTCCCGCCTGCTTGATGCTGAGTGAAAGCTCACTTGCAGTAAGCGAGAAACCAGGTGCCGCAGGCTTTGTCGCCGTCGTCGCCTTGCTCGTTCGCTTCTTCTGGGTGCTGCGCTGCGCCATCCAGCGCAAGAAGTCCTTGACGTGGATGAAGCCTGCGATGTCGTCGAGCGTCTCCTTGTAGACCGGCACGCGCGAGTGATTGGCGTCGATGAAGGTCTCGAGCAAGGTGCGGATATTCGCCGTATCCTCGAGCGCCACAATATCGGCACGCGGTACCATGACGTCTTCGACGCGCATGTCGGCGAATTCGATGATGTTGAGCATCATCAACTTGGCTTCGTCCGCCATCTGCGATTCGCCGCCGCTTGCCGCATGGGTCTCGATGACGTTCTGCAGGCTCTCCTGGAACGAACTGTCGCGGCCGGCGCCGAATTGCTGCTTGATCAGGTTCCATAAACCAGATCGTCGCTGCGGCCTGCCGCCCGATGGCGATTGCGAACTCACAGTCTGGCCTCGCTCCGATAGGGGTCGGCGATGCCGAGGCCTTGCAGGATTTCAATCTCGCGGGCCTCCATGATTTCGGCTTCCGCGTCGTTCATGTGGTCAAAGCCCGCAAGATGCAGAAGGCCATGCACGAGGAGATGGCTCGTATGGGCGGCAAGCGCCTTGTTCTGGTCTCTCGCCTCGCGGCTAACGACGCCATAGGCAAGCGCGATGTCACCCAGGTGGCGCGGTTCATCCGGCGCGACGAAATCCGCGGGCCCCGGAAACGATAGTACATTTGTCGGGCCCTGCTTGCCGCGCCAGGTGTGGTTGAGCTCCGCAACCGTCTCGTCATCGCTGAACAGGATCGTTGCCTCCACGGGCCCGGTGCCGAAATCGACAAGGCGCGCGCAATGATCGGCGACACGCTGCGCTTCCGCCTCCAGATTGTCTATCGCCAGCCATGACGGATCGTCGATATCGACCGAGACCTTCATCTTGCCTTGCTGGTACGTCCGGCCGCCCCTTTACGATCATAGGCCGCAACAATGCGTCCGACCAGCGCGTGGCGCACGATGTCGGCATTGCTGAAGGCGATATGCCCGATGCCGGCGACACCTTTCAGTGTTGCGATCGCATCCGACAATCCCGATTCCATGCCGGGCGGAAGGTCGGCCTGCGTCGGATCGCCGGTCACCACCATGCGGCTGTTTTCGCCAAGCCGCGTCAGAAACATCTTCATCTGCGGCGGCGTGGTATTCTGCGCTTCATCGAGAATGACGAAGGCTGAAGCCAGGGTACGCCCGCGCATAAAGGCAAGCGGTGCGATTTCGATCGTGCCTTCCGCCAGTCCCTTGGCGACGAGCGCATGCGGCATCACGTCGTAAAGCGCATCGTAAAGCGGGCGCAGATAGGGATCGATCTTCTCCTTCATGTCGCCGGGAAGGAAGCCGAGGCGTTCGCCCGCTTCAACGGCTGGGCGCGACAACACGATGCGGTCGATCTCGCCATTCATCAATGCTTCCGCCGCACAGGCAACCGCCAGATAGGTCTTGCCGGTGCCGGCCGGCCCGGTTCCGAAGACGAGTTCGTGATGACGGATGGCCTCGACATAGTCCTTCTGGGCCGGCGTCCTCGGAATGACCGTCTTGCGCCGGGTGCGCACGGCTGAATCGTCGTGAGCGGCCTTATCGCCTGCAGCAAGGCTCATGCGTATGGCCCCTTCGACATCGCCGCGCGTGATATCATGACCCTGGCGGGCGCGGTTATAGAGCGAGGCGAGCACCGAGCGCGCGCTGGCGCAGGCTTCCTCCGAGCCTCGGACCGCCACGCGATTGCCGCGGGGGGTCAGATCGACGCCGAGCTTGCTCTCGATGAGGGCCAAATGCTCGTCATGCTCGCCGAAGACGGAGGCGAGCAGGCGATTGTCGTCGAATGTGAGGGTGAGAAGGTCCTGGGTGTTGGGGTTGCGCCCGGCCTTGGCGCCGGCAAGCTCATGCAAGCTGACTCTGGGATTCAAAGGGCTGCTGCTCCTTCTGTTGCTACCCTGTGCCGGGGACGAGAATCATCCCTGCCTCGAATATGGGCTGAAAGGCCGTTGGCGCCAACCGCCGCGATCTCTGCTTCCACAATGTCGCCAATGGCATGGCCGGCGGCCTCGGCATGAACCGCCTGGAGATAGGGCGAGCGCCCGCCAAGCTGGCCCGGCCGGCGGCCCGGCTTCTCAAGGAGAATGCTCATGCGCCGCCCGATGCAGGCCGTGTTGAATTCCACGCGTTGCTGATCGAGCAAGGCCTGCAGGCGGTTGAGCCGCTCGGCCTTGACCGCATCGGGCACTTGATTGACGTGCTCTGCCGCGGGTGTGCCCGGGCGCGGCGAATATTTGAAGGAGAAGGCGCTGGCATAGGTGACCTCGCGGACCAGTGCGAGCGTCATTTCGAAATCCTGATCCGTCTCGCCGGGAAAGCCGACGATAAAATCGCCGGAGAGCGCGAGGTCAGGTCGCGCTTTGCGCACCTTGGCGACAAGATCGATATAGTCTTGCGCATGATGGCCGCGATTCATTGCCTTGAGAATACGATCGCTTCCCGCCTGCACCGGCAAATGCAGATAGGGCATGACTTTCGCGTTCTCGCCATGCTGGGCGATCAGATCCTCGTCCATATCGCGCGGATGGCTGGTCATGTAGCGAAGCCGATCGATAGTGCCGATTCGTGACAGGCGTGTGAGGAGTGCGGCGAGCGAAACGGATCGCCCCTTCTCATCCTGCCCGCGATAGGCATTCACATTCTGGCCGAGAAGCGTGATCTCGCGGACGCCCTGCGCTGCAAGCTTTAGCGCCTCGTCTTCGATCTGGCGGACGGGCCGGGAGAATTCAGCGCCACGCGTATAGGGAACGACGCAGAACGTGCAGAACTTGTCGCAGCCTTCCTGGATGGTGAGGAAGGCCGTCACCTGGCGCGGGCCTTGGCGCGCGGGCTTGGTCTCGGCGAGCGTCTCGAACTTGTCCTCGGCCGGAAATTCGGTCTCGACCACGGAAGCATCGCCCGCCTCGAGCCGCGCCAGCATTTGCGGCAGGCGGTGATAGGTTTGCGGACCCAGGACGAGATCGACCGCGGGCGCCCGGCGGATCATCTCCTCGCCCTCGGCCTGCGCGACGCAACCGGCAACAGCGATCGCCATGCTGCCGCCCGCCTCGGCGCGCGCCTGTTTCATCCGGCGCAATCGGCCCAATTCGGAATAGACCTTTTCGGCGGCCTTCTCGCGGATATGGCAGGTATTGAGGATGACGAGATCGGCTTCGGAGGCCTCCTCGGTCGGGACATAGCCTTGCGGCGCCAGGACCTCGGCGATGCGCTGGCTGTCATAGACGTTCATCTGACAGCCATAGGTCTTGATGAACAGTTTTTTGCCGGTGGGCGTCCTCATTTCTGGCTTTGGTCTAGCCGATTTCCGGATGCCTGTGAACCGGCCTCCCCGGCCCGGCCGCTCAGCGCGTCAATTAACCCTTTCCGGACAATATCTTCGGCTTTGCGGGCGAGGTTCTTGCGGCCGCCCTCGGCGGCCACCGTCATCGGCGCGTGAAACATCACCGTCACTTCGATCGGTCCCGTCACCAGCGCCTGCCAGAGGTGGCCCGGCAATTCCATGTCGCCATACCAGGCGTAGAAGGGGCGCCGCCGCCGCGTCATCGGCAAGCCCCAATGCCCGTCATAGGCGATTGTCACCGGCTGGACGAGGAACCCGTCGGTCTCCGCACTGGCAAAGAAGGAACTGCGGAACGGCAAGACGCGATTACCGTCGGTCGAGGTTCCCTCGGCAAAGAGGACAAGCGTATCGCCGGCTTTGAGCCGCTCCTGGATCTCATCGCGCGAATTGCCGGTCGAGTGCCGCCGCTCGCGATCGATGAAGACGCTGCGCTGTAAGCGCGCCAGGCTTCCGAAGATGCCCCAGCCCGAGACTTCCTGCTTGGCGATGAAGGAGACCGGCAAGGCCGCGCTCAGGACCGGGATGTCGAGCCAGGAGACGTGATTGGCGGCGATGAGACAGGCTTGATCGGGTTTCTCGCCGATGCATTTGACCTTGATCCCGACGATCCGTGCCACCTGGCGATGATACCAATGCGGAAAGGTGCGGGCATGGCGTGAACCGGTTGCGACGAGAAGCTTCTGCACCGGCATCAGCGGCAATGTGAGCACGGCGCATCGGGCAAGGATCGATGCCGCGCGGAAGTTGCTCACGCCGGGATTTCCTTGCGCATGATCGCTGCATCCTCGCGCCGCCCATCGGCATGCTGGTAATAGTCACGCCGTCGCCCGACCGTCGCAAATCCGAACTTGCGATAGAGCGCGAGCGCCGCATCATTGGAATCGGCGACCTCGATCAACAGGCGTGTCGTCTTCTGTGTTCCCAAGAGTTCGACTGCGGCATCGATCAATTTCGCACCGATGCCTTGCCGCCGCGATTCGGGCCGCGTGCCGATACTGATGATCTCGGCCTCGTCGCCGGCGACGCGCAGCAGCAAGAATCCCACAGCCTCGCCCTTTTGCTGCGCAATCACGCAGAATGCGCCCGGCATCGCGAGAAGCCGCGCGATGTCGGCGGTACTCCACACTGTAGCGAAACAGGCGGCGTGGAGTTGCGAAAGCCGCGCCGCATCGTCAGCTTTTGCCAGGACGATTTCGACCTTGGCGCGCGGCCGCTTGGCATAGGATTCGGCGAGATAAAGCGGCCGCAAGGACATCGCGTCGGGTTCCGCATCAATGATGAGCGGAGCGAATTTCGCCGCAATGGGGATGTCGGATTGAGAAGCGGCTGTGAGATCGTCGCGACGCGCCGCAGCGATCGCAGCAGCCTTTGCGCCACCCATGACCAGCATTGGGCCCTCCGGCAAGAAGTATGAAACGTCTTCGAGGGTGATACGCCGCGGCGCCATCAGGGTTTCGCCGCCGCGATAGAGGCCCAGATAGATTTGCCCTTGGCGGGCATCCGTCGCAACCGCGATTACGTTGGAGACTTGCCCGGCATTGATGGCGATTGCTTTGAGAGTATCAATGCCGATCACCGGCTTGTCGAGCGCCAATGCCAACCCCTTGGCGCAAGCCAAGCCAATGCGGATGCCGGTGAATGTGCCGGGACCAAGCGTCACGCCTATGCGCGCGATTTGCTCGAATCCAAGTCCCGCTTCCGCCATCACATCGCGGGCCATCGGCGCGATGGTTTCGGCCTGGCCGCGCTCCATGCGCTCAAATCGCTGAGCCAGAACGCCGCGCGCGTCATCGAAGACCGCAGCCGAACAGGAATCGAGGCTGCAATCGAGAGCGAGAATGATCATGCGCGGCCGGGTGCTTGACCCGGCTTAGACCGGGCGGACTTCGCTGACTTCCGGAATGAAATGGCGCAGCAGATTCTCGATGCCATGCTTGAGCGTCGCGGTCGAACTCGGGCAGCCCGAGCAGGAGCCCTTCATATTGAGGTAGACGACACCGTCGCGATAGCCCTGAAAAGTAATATCGCCGCCATCCTGGGCGACTGCCGGGCGAACCCGCGTCTCGAGCAGTTCCTTGATCGTGCCGACGATCTCGCGATCGGCCTCGGCGAAGTCCTCATCGCCGATCTCGGCCGCTGCCGCCGATCTGGTGATGATCGGGGCGCCGGAAAGATAGTGCTCCATGATGAGGCCCAATATGGCGGGCTTCAGGTGCTGCCATTCGCCGGTGGCCTTGGTAACGGTGATGAAATCCTGGCCGAAAAACACCCCGCTGACCCCCGCAAGCGAGAACAGGCGCTGGGCAAGCGCTGAATCCTCGGCATCGTCAGCCGCGCGGTATTCGCGGGTTCCGCCGGGAATCACCGGCTGGCCGGGGATGAACTTCAAGGTTGCCGGATTGGGCGTGGCTTCGGTCTGGATGAACATGGGGAACCTCCACGGCCAAGATAGGCCTTTTTAGAATGGATTTAAAGATAGGCGGCTTCAGCCGATAAAGCCGACGATCTTCTTGACCTCTCGGTAGATCGGGGCGGCGATCGTCCGGGCGCGCTCGGCGCCATCGGCGAGGATGCCGTCGATCGAGACAGGGTCGCCGGACAACAGGCGGATTTCCTTACCGATGGGCCCCACCTTGGCGACGGCCAGATCGGCCAGTGCATTTTTGAACACGGAAAATTGTCCGCCGCCATAGTCGCGCAAAACCTGGTCGACCGTCTGGTTGGAGAGTGCCGCATAGATGCCCACCAGGTTGTCGGCTTCGGGCCGCGCTTCCAGTCCCTTGGCTTCGCTCGGCAAGGGTTCGGGATCGGTCTTGGCCTTCCTGATCTTCTTGGCGATCGTGTCGGCATCGTCGGTAAGATTGATGCGCGACAGATCCGAAGGATCGGATTTCGACATTTTCTTGGTACCGTCGCGCAATGACATGACGCGGGTCGCAGGCCCGGTGATGAAGGGTTCGGGCGGCACGAAGAAGCCGTCATTGTAACCTGCCGCGGCAATCGTCTCGGCATAGTCGTTGTTGAACTTGATAGCGATATCGCGGGCAAGCTCCAGATGCTGTTTCTGGTCCTCGCCGACCGGCACATGCGTCGCGCGATAGGCGAGAATGTCGGCCGCCATCAGGTTCGGATAGATGAACAGGCCGACTGAGGCGGCTTCCTTGTCCTTGCCGGCTTTCTCCTTGAACTGGGTCATGCGGTTGAGCCAGCCCATGCGGGCAACGCAGCTTAGAATCCAGGCGAGTTCGGCATGTTCGGCCACCTGGCTCTGGTTGAAGATGATGCTCCTCTTGGGATCGAGTCCGCAGGCGATATAGGCAGCCGTTACCTCGCGGATATTGGCGGTCAGTTCCTTGGGGTCCTGGAATAGCGTGATCGCGTGCAGATCGACGACGCAATAGATGCATTCATGCGTTTCTTGCATGCGAATCCAGTTCACCATGGCGCCCAGATAATTGCCGAGGTGAAGCGTATGGGTTGGCTGCATGCCGGAAAAAACGCGCGGAACGGAAACGGTCATTGTCGTTGAAACCTCAAATGCGGCGCGGGTTTATGCCCGCAAAATGGCTTCAAGTGAAGTCCCGGCCTGAAAAAACCTAGCGCCGGACCATCTTCTTCAATTCCGCCCAGCGCATGGCATGGGTGAAATGGGCAAGGGCGAAGTAAACCAGGATGCCGATGCCGACGAGCCCCAGTAGCCCGAAGGCGCGCAGCATGAGCGGATGACCGTCGGTGAAGAGAGATCGCGTCAGGTAGAAGCCGGCGTACAACGCCACGCCCATGCCGATGCTTGAAATAAGGATGCGCGGGATGCGCTTACGGATGCGCTCATCGGGCACATAATGACCGCGCCGTATCAGGGTCGAACACAACAGGGTCGAATTGACCCAGGCAGCGATTGCGGTCGCGAGCGCAATGCCGACATGGCCGATGAAGCGCGAAAGTATCAGGCTCATTGCGACATTGACCGCAACAGACGTCAACGCAAACATCATTGGGCGCTTGGTATCCTCGCGCGCAAAGAAGCCCGGCGAGAACACCTTGTTCATGCAAAAGGCGGGAAGCCCGAGCGCAAAGGCGGCGAGCGCATAGGAGGTGGCGATCGAATCCGTCTCGGTGAAGACGCCATGTTCGAAACAGGCGTTCACGATCGGCAGGGCGATGACGACCAGCGCGACGGTCGCCGGGATTGTGAGGAACAGCGCCAGTTCGAGCGCGCGATTCTGGGCAAGCACCGCGCCCGCTTCGTCATTGGCGCGCAAGCGCCGCGCCATGTCGGGAAGCAGCACGACGCCAATGGCGACGCCGACCACGCCCAAGGGCAATTGATAGACGCGATCGGCGTAATAGAGATAGGAGACGGCGCGATCGATCGTCGTGGCGATCATCGTCGCGATCAAGATATTCACTTGCGTGATGCCGCCGGCAATGACGCCGGGAATGCCGAGCTTCACCAGGCGCACGACATCGGCATTGATCTTGGGCCAGCGCAGTCTGAGGCCGAAGCCGGCGCGCCGGCAGGCAATCATCAAGAGTAGAAATTGCACGATGCCTGCTACGCACACGCCCCAGACCAGTGCATAGCCGGTCGTCGCCGTATCGCCCCAGCCGCGCCACTGCACGATTAGCAATGTCGCGATCATCACGAGATTGAGGAGGATAGGCGCCGCGGCCGCGGCCGAGAAGCGCCGCAGACTGTTGAGCACGCCGCTTTGAAGAGCGGTAAGCGACATGAAGAGCAGATAGGGAAAGGCGATCCGCGTCATCTGCACCGAGAGATCGAACTTCTCGGGATCGTCTGCAAAGCCTGGCGCAATCACATACATGAGAAGCGGCATGGCGATCTGGGCGATCGCCGTGAAGACCAGGAGCCAGGCGGACATCACCGCATAGACGTCTTCGGCGAAGCGCTTGGCATCCGCCTCGCCGCCCGATTCAAGCCGCTTGGCGAAAAGCGGCACGAAGGCCGAATTGAAGGCGCCTTCGGCGAAGAGCGTCCGGAACAGATTGGGAAAGCGGAAGGCGACGACGAAGGCTTGCGCCACGGGCCCGGTGCCGACGACGGAAGCAATCATCATGTCGCGGATAAAGCCGAGGGCGCGGCTTACCAATGTGTAGCCGCCGACCGTCGCTGCCGATCTGAAGAGTGACATGTGTTACTTGGTCTAGGGATCGATTGTCTGATTCACAAGGCTTATGAAGCTTGCGCCTTGGCGGCTGGCGCCAGCGCAGCCGTCAGGGTCTTCTCGATCTGCTTCTGACGGTTGGTACTGGTGATCTTGCCGCCGGTGAGGTCGGTCACATAGAATACGTCCACCGCCTTTTCGCCGAAAGTGGTGATCTGCGCTGATGCAATATTGAGGCTCAAGCCAAATAGCGCTTCGGTGAGATCATAGAGAAGTCCGATGCGATCGAGACCGTTGATTTCGATCACCGTATAGCGGTTGGACGAATCATTATCGATGATGACGCGCGGGGTGACGGAGAAAGCCTTGATGCGGGTTTGCGGGCGCTGCACCGAGCGCACCAGTTCCCTGAGGCGCAATTCGCCGCGCAAGGCCCGGCCGATCAGATCGGCGACCCTGCCCGCTCGCCTGATCTCATCATCATGGTCCTGGAATTCGCGCTGGATGAGGATCGTATCGAGCGCCATGCCGTCGGCGGTGGTGAATATCTGGGCACCGGCAATATTGGCGCCCGACGCCGCGCAGGCCCCGGTAATGAGTGCCAATAAGCGCGGGTGGTCGGGAGCGGTGATGGTGAGCGTCGTGATAGCGGTGAAGGCATCGGTATGCACTGCGGTGGCGATCGGCTGCTGGGCTGCCGCCGCATTGGCCATAAGCGTCTCATGGATGAGCTGGCGTTCGGTTTCGACCGTCAGCCAATAGGCATCATAGTGGCGCGCGGCATAGGCCTTGCGGCGGGCCTCGTCCCAAGCGGGAAAATGCGAAAAGAACTTGGCCTGTGCTTCCTGCACGCGCTCCTTGCGCGACACGCTGGTGTGGCCACCTGACAATATGGGTTCGGCTTCGTAATAAAGCGTGCGCAGCAGCTGGCCTTTCCAGCCGTTCCACACACCTGGCCCAACGGCGCGCGTGTCGGCGACGGTGAGGATAAGGAGGAGTTTCAATCGCTCCGGGCTTTGCACGATCTGCGCAAAATCGAGAATCGTCTTGTAGTCATTAAGATCGCGCATTTGCGCGGTCTCGCTCATCAACAGATGATGCTGGATGAGCCAGGCGCAGGTTTCGGACTCCGCCGGCGTAAGGCCAAGGCGGGGCCCGAGCGAACGCGCGATACGCGCACCAGCCAGCGAATGATCCTCGCCGCGGCCCTTGGCGACATCGTGAAGAAGAACCGCGACATAAAGCGCGCGCCGGCTGGTCAGCGTCGGAAAGATCTTGGTCGACAAGGGATGTTCGCCGGCCAATGCGCCACGCTCGATCTCGGCAAGAATGCCGACAGTGCGGATCAGATGCTCATCCACCGTATAATGGTGATACATGTTGAACTGCATGAGCGCGACGATGCGGCCGAATTCCGGAATGAAGCGCCCAAGCACGCCGGCCTCGTTCATGAGCCGCAGGATGGTTTCGGGATCGCGGCTCTCGGTCAGGAGATCGAGAAACAATCGGTTCGCTTCCGGACTGGCGCAAAGCGTCTTGTCGATCAGGGGCAATGACGAGCGCACCAATTTGAGCGCGTCGGGATGGATCTCGACATCCTTGGATTCGGCAATGGCGAAGAGGCGTAACAGATTGATCGGATCGCGCGTAAAGACTTGGGTCTCGGAAATGCCGAGCCGGCCACCCTCGATGCGGAAGCCTGCATGCCCTGCCACATCGAGATTGCGGCGCGGCGCGAAGCGGCTGAAGACGCGCGCCAAAGTGGGCGCTGACTTCATCTCCTTGGCTTCGAGGCTTGCGCACAGAATGCGGGTGAGGTCGCCGACTTCCTTGGCGGTGAGGAAGTAATGCTTCATGAAGCGCTCGACATGGCGCAAGCCGCCATGTGCCTTGTAGCCGAGGAGTTCGGCAAGTTCCGGCTGCTTGTCGAAGCTCAAGCGGTCATCGCCGCGCCCCGACAGGAAGTGCAAATGGCAGCGTACCGCCCACAGGAAATCTTCGCATTTCTTGAAGGTCGCGAGTTCTTCGCGCGTGAACGCGCCCTTGAGCGCCAGTTCTTCGGGAGAATTGACGGCATTGACGAATTTGGCGATCCAGAACAGCGTGTGAAGATCGCGCAAGCCACCCTTGCCGTCCTTGACATCGGGCTCGACCAGATAGCGGCTGGCGCCTGACTTGTGATGGCGCTCGTCGCGCTCGCCGAGCTTGCTGGTGATGAAGGATTTAGCACCGCCGGCCACGATATCCTTGCGAAACCGCACCGAGAGTTCATCGAAGAGCGCCTTGTCGCCGCAGATGAAGCGCGCTTCGAGAATGGCGGTAAGGATGGTGTTGTCGGTCTTGGCGAGCCTGATGCACTCATCGACCGAGCGCGTCGCGTGGCCGACCTTCAATCGCGCATCCCACAGCGAATAAAGCACGAATTCGATGATGCTCTCGCTCCACCCCGTTTGCTTGTAGGGAAGGAGGAACAGGAGATCGACATCTGAGCCCGGCGCCAAGGTGCCGCGCCCATAGCCGCCGACCGCGACAATGGCGATGCGTTCGGCTTCGGATGGATTGGGCGAGCGATAGAGTGTGCCGCGCGCGAATTCGAACAAGGCCTCGATAATTTCGTCCTGTCGGTCGGAGAGGAACATGGCGCAACGCGTGCCACGCCCATCGCGCATCAGATTGCTCTCGGCTTCGAGCCGCGCCTGCGCAAGCTCGGCCTTGACCAGTTCAACGACTTGCTTGCGCGGGTTGGAGCTGGTGGCGCTGCGGTCGAACGGCAAGTCGCGCAATCGCTGCCGGAGGCTCAAGCCCGGCTCGATCCGTTCGCCGTTGCTGGCGATGGCTTGCTTGTTCACGTCTGTTTGCCCGTCAGGCTCTTCAACTCGTAGATAAGCGCCAGAGCTTCCCGAGGCGTTAACTCATCGGGAAGGATATGGCCAAGCCGTTCCTCGGCCTTGCTCTTGGCGGCCGGCCTGGCGCCGCCGTCGGGCCTGATGGCTGAGAATAATGGCAGATCATCGGCAAGCGCTTGTCGGGTTTCGGAATGTTCGCTTTTTTCGAGGAGGTCCAGCACTTCCCGCGCCCGGGCCACGACCGCCGGCGGTAGCCCGGCGAGCTTCGCCACCTGGATGCCGTAGGAGCGGTCCGCGACCCCGGCCACGACTTCGTGCAGGAAGATGACCTCGCCATTCCATTCGCGCACCTTCACCGTGGCATTGGCGAGATGCGCGAGCCGTCCGGCGAGCGCCGTCAGTTCGTGATAATGGGTTGCAAACAATGCCCGGCAGCGATTGACCTCATGGAGTTGCTCGACCGTCGCCCAGGCGATCGACAGCCCGTCGAAAGTCGCCGTGCCGCGGCCGATCTCATCGAGGATCACGAAGGAGCGTTCGCCCGCCTGATTGAGAATGGCGGCGGTCTCGACCATTTCCACCATGAAGGTCGATCGCCCGCGGGCGAGATCGTCTGCCGCACCGACCCGGCTGAACAAGCGGTCGACGACGCCGATGCGCGCCTCGCGCGCCGGCACGAAGGATCCCATCTGGGCGAGCACCACGATCAGCGCGTTCTGGCGCAAGAAGGTCGATTTGCCGGCCATGTTGGGACCGGTGAGCAGCCAGATATGCCGGCCATTGGCGGTAAGATTGCAATCATTGGGGATGAAGGCGGCGTCACCGGTTGCAGCGAGCGCCTGTTCGACCATCGGATGACGGCCATCCAGAATCGCGAAATCGCGCGAATGATCGATATGCGGTCGGACATAGCGCCGCGTCTCGGCAAGTTCGGCGAGTGCGGCTGCGACATCGAGCCGGGCGAGCGCGTCAGCAACAGTAGAGATAGCCTGCGAGGCGGCTTCGATTTCCGTGCAAAG
>JAXMCQ010000027.1:0-66949 GCA_046349315.1 Hyphomicrobiales bacterium
AGATAGAGCGCACCAATGACCGTAATGCGCGTCAGCACATAGTCGATATACTCCGCCGTCCGTTCGCCAGGACGGATGCCCGGGATGAAGCCGCCATACTTCTTCAGATTGTCGGCAGTCTCCTTCGGATTGAACATGATCGAGGTGTAGAAGAACGCGAAGAAGATGATTAGTGCGGCGTAGAGCACGAGGAACAGCGGCTGGCCGTGGCCGAGCATCGCGGTGAGCGCGTTGAGCCAGTCGGGGCCCTGCCCCTTGGTGAAATTTGCGACCGTGATCGGCAGCAAGAGCAGCGATGAAGCGAAGATCGGCGGAATGACGCCCGATGTATTGAGCTTCAGCGGCATGTGCGAGCTGTCGCCCTGGAACATCTTATTGCCGACCTGTCGCTTGGGATACTGGATCAGCAAGCGCCGCTGGGCGCGTTCCATGAAGACGATGAAGGCAATGACCAGCAACGCCATCACGATGATGCCAAGGATCACAAAAGTCGAAAGCTGGCCCGTGCGGCCAAGCTCGAGCATGGCTGCGATGCCATGCGGCAAGCCGGCGACAATGCCCGAGAAGATGATGAGCGAAATGCCATTGCCGATGCCACGGGCAGTGATCTGCTCGCCCAGCCACATCAGGAAGACGGTACCGCCAGTGAGCGTAATGACCGTGCTCGCCCTGAAGAACAGGCCGGGATCCGCAACCAACCCTGCCTGGCCCTCCAAGCCTATGGCGATGCCGTAGGATTGCAGCGCGGCCAGGAGCACAGTGCCGTAGCGTGTGTATTGATTGATCTTCTTGCGGCCCTGCTCGCCTTCCTTCTTCAGCTGCTCGAGATGCGGCGACACCGCCGAGAGCAACTGGATGATGATCGAGGCGGATATGTAGGGCATGATGTTGAGGGCGAAGATCGCCATGCGACCAAGCGCGCCGCCAGCCAGGCCATTGACCCAGCCCAGAATGCCCGAAGAATTTTGTGCAGCAAAACGCGCAAGCTCCGCGGCATCGATGCCGGGGATCGGAATATAGGTACCGAGCCGATAGACGATAAGCGCACCCAGCGTGAACCAGATGCGCTTCTTCAAATCCTCGGCTTTGCCAAGCGCCGAGAAATTGAAACTTGCCGCAAGTTGCTCTGCTGCCGATGCCATCCGATATCCTCGCGCTGCCCCAACCCCGCTTATGTGGGTTGGCAGTCCCTCACCGGCAAGCTTACGGCGCAGCCGGCGCGGGTTCGGCCGGTTTGAGTAACTTCACCGAGCCGCCAGCCTTTTCGACGACCGCAATGGCGCCCTTGGAGGCGTGATGCACCTCAAAAGCGACTTTGGAGGTGAATTCACCCTTACCGAGTAGACGAACGCCGGCCAATGGCCTGCCGATGATGCCTGCCGCCACCAGGGCTTCGAGCGTTACCGGTGCCTTCGTGTCGAGCTTCTTGGCTGCAATCGCACGCTCGACCACGCCGAGATTGACCTCGTTGTAGTGGACGGCATTAGGTTTGTTGAAACCACGCTTCGGCAAGCGCCTATAGATCGGCATCTGGCCGCCTTCGAAGCCAGCCTTCGCACCACCCTTGCGGGCCGTCTGGCCCTTGCCGCCACGACCCGCGGTCTTGCCGAGACCCGAGCCGATGCCGCGGCCGACGCGCTTGCGGTTGTGCCGCGCGCCTGGATTGTCGGCTATCTTGTTCAGTTCCATATCCGTCTTCCCTATTCGACCACGCGCACCAGATGCGAAACCTTGGCAATCATCCCGCGTACCGCCGGCGTGTCGGTCAGCGTGGAGCGCTTATGGAGCTTGTTGAGGCCAAGGCCGACGAGGGTCGCGCGCTGAACCGCCGGGCGGCGCTGCGGGCTCTTGACCTGCTCGACGACGATCGTCTTGGACTCGGATTTCTTCGCTTTTGCCATGGTGTCCAACCTTACTCAGCGACCGCGACGTCCATGTCGCGACGACGCGACAGGATATCGCTGACCTTCTTGCCGCGGCGCGCCGCAACCGAACGCGGGCTCGCCTGCTTCTTCAGCGCATCGAAGGTCGCGCGAACCATGTTGTAGGGGTTGGAAGACCCTTTCGACTTGGCAACGACGTCCTGCATGCCGAGCGATTCAAAGACGGCGCGCATCGGGCCGCCGGCGATGATACCGGTTCCCGGAGGAGCGGAGCGCAGAACCACACGACCCGCACCCCAGCGGCCGTCAACGTCGTGATGGAGGGTGCGGCCTTCGCGCAACGGCACCCGCACCAAGCTGCGCTTGGCACCCTCGGTCGCCTTGCGGATCGCCTCAGGCACCTCACGGGCCTTACCGTGGCCGAAGCCTACGCGGCCCTTCTGATCGCCGACGACGACCAATGCAGCGAAGCCGAAGCGCTTACCGCCCTTCACAACCTTCGCGACGCGATTGATGTGAACGAGCTTGTCGAGAAACTCGTTGTCCCGGTCATCGCGGTCATCCTTGCGGTCCCGCTCGCCACGTTCCTTAGCCATCGTTTTGTCTGCCTGTCTTATCAGAAGTTGAGGCCGCCCTCGCGCGCACCATCGGCGAGCGCCTTGATCCGACCGTGATAGATATAGCCGCCGCGATCAAAGACCACGTCCTTGACACCGGCCTTGAGCGCGCGCTCGGCAACGAGCTTGCCGATCTGCGTGGCCGCCGCCTTGTCAGCGCCCTTCTTGCCCGACGCCTTGAAATCCTTCTCAAGGGTCGAAGCCGAGGCGACCGTCACGCCCTTCGCGTCATCAATCACCTGGGCGTAGATGTTCTTGTCCGACCGGTGGACGGACAGACGCGGGCGCAGTTTGCCGGCGGCACGAAGGGCCTTGCGGACCCGGGCGCGGCGCAAATCGATTGCTGTAGGTTTCGTTGCCATGGCTGTCACCAATTACTTCTTCTTGCCTTCCTTGCGGAAGATGCGTTCGCCAGCATATTTCACGCCCTTGCCCTTGTAGGGTTCGGGGCCGCGGAACTCGCGGATTTCAGCCGCGACCTGACCGACGCGCTGCTTGTCGATGCCGGTAATCACGATCTCGGTCGGCTTTGGCGTTTTAACCTCAATGCCTTCCGGCACCGGGTATGAGACGTCGTGGCTATAGCCGAGATTGAGCTGGAGCGCCTTGCCCTGCGCGGCGGCGCGATAGCCGACGCCGCTGATTTCGAGGGACTTGCTGTAGCCCTGGGTCACGCCCTTGATCATATTGGCGATCATCGTACGCGACATGCCCCAGCAGGAGCGCGCCAGCTTGGTCTGGTCGCGGGGATCGACCATGACCTGGCCGTTCTCCAGCTTGGCGAGCACGTGCTCGACCAGCACCATCTTGAGCTCGCCCTTCGGCCCCTTCACGGACACGTTCTGGCCCGCAACGTTGACCGTCACGCCAGCCGGCACCGGAACCGCTTTTTTGCCAATACGCGACATCGTCTCTTCCTCAGAATACCGTGCAGAGAACCTCGCCGCCCACATTCTGGGCGCGGGCTTCAGCATCAGACATAACGCCCTTCGGCGTCGAAAGTATGGAAATGCCGAGGCCGTTATAGACCGTCGGCAAGGTCCCGACCGAGGCATAGACGCGCCGGCCTGGCTTCGAAACCCGGTGGATCTCGTGGATGACCGGCTCGCCATCGAAGTACTTCAGTTCGATTTCAATCTCGGCTTTGCCACCGGTCTGCTGCACGGTCGCGTAGCCTCGGATGAAGCCTTCCTGCTGAAGCACTTCGAGCACACGCTCGCGCAGGCGCGAGGCCGGTGTTGCCACCTTCTGCTTGCCACGCTCCTGCGCATTGCGGATGCGAGCCAGCATATCTCCGATCGGATCAATGACACTCATCTTCGTCGATCTCCTTCGTGTCCTGCCCTTACCAGCTCGACTTGACCATGCCGGGGATCAGTCCCTGGTTGGCCAACTCGCGCAAGGCAAGACGCGACATCTTGAGCTTCCGGTAGAACGCACGCGGACGGCCGGTCAGCTCGCAGCGATTACGAATGCGGTTCGGCGCCGAATTGCGGGGCAATTGCGCAAGCTTGAGTTGCGCGGCGAAACGCTCTTCCATCGGCAGATCGTGATTCTTCGTGATGGCCTTGAGGCGGGCGCGCTTGCCCGCGTACTTCTTCGCCAGCTTCCGACGCCGGTTGTTCTTTTCGACAGAGCTCGTCTTTGCCATATGAGCTACCTCAGTTGAAATTCTTGATCCGCATCAGGCCGCCTGCTTGCGGATCTGCTTGCGGAACGGGAAGTTGAATGCCTCGATCAGCGCCCGCGCCTCTTCATCGGTCTTCGCGGTGGTGCAGATGATGACATCAAGCCCCCAGACGCGATCGATCTTGTCGTAATCGATTTCCGGGAAAATGATGTGTTCCTTGATGCCCATGGCATAGTTGCCATGGCCATCGAAGCTGCGATCCGGCAGGCCGCGGAAGTCGCGAACGCGCGGCAGCGCAATGGTGATGAGCCGGTCGAAGAACTCATACATCCGCGTCTTGCGCATCGTGACCTTGGCGCCGATCGCAAGGTTCTCGCGGATCTTGAAGGTCGCGATGGCCTTACGAGCCTTGGTGATGACCACCTTCTGGCCGGCGATCTTTTCGAGCTCGGCAACCGCGACCTGGACAAGCTTCGAATCCGCCGTCGCCTCGCCAATGCCCATGTTCAGCACGATCTTTTCGAGGCGCGGAACCTGCATTGGATTGGTGTAGCCGAACTGCTCGATGAGTTTCGGGCGCACCACGTCGATATAGTGCTGCTTGAGGCGCGGCACGTAACCGGCGGGCAGCGTATCAGCCACCTCGGACTTGGCTTCGGGCTTCTTGTCGGCAGGCTTCTTCTCGGCAGCCTTTTTCTCAGCCGGCTTCTTCGCCTCGGGCTTATCGCCTTCGGGCTTCTTGTCTTTCTTGGCCGGAGCCTTGGGTTCTTTCTTATCAGCCATCGATGACCTCCCCGGAACGCTTGGCGAACCGGACCTTCTTGCCATCCTGAAGCAGCTTGTAGCCGACGCGGGTCGGTTTGCCGTCCTTGGGATCGCGCAGTGAGAGATTAGAAACGTGAATCGGCATCTCCTTGGACATGATGCCGCCTTCCTGCGAAGGAGTCTGGCGCTGGTGACGGCGGGCCATATTGACGCCCTGCACGACCGCGCGCTCTTCCTTCGGCAGAACGCGCAGCACTTCGCCGCTTTTGCCTTTGTCCTTGCCGGCAAGAACGATCACGCGATCGCCTTTGCGGATTTTAAGCTTCGCCGCCATCACAACACCTCCGGCGCAAGCGAAATGATCTTCATGTGGTTCTTGGCGCGCAATTCACGCGGCACGGGCCCGAAGATACGGGTGCCGACCGGCTCGCCTTGTGCATTGATGAGGACGGCAGCGTTGCGATCGAAGCGGATCGTCGAGCCGTCGGTACGGCGGATGTCCTTGGCGGTGCGGACCACGATCGCCTTCATCACGTTGCCCTTCTTGACGCGGCCGCGCGGGATCGCATCCTTGACGGAGACGACGATGATGTCGCCCACGCCCGCATATTTCCGCTTCGAGCCGCCCAGCACCTTGATGCACTGCACGCGGCGCGCGCCGGAATTGTCGGCCACATCTAGGTTCGTTTCTTGCTGGATCATGTCAGCACCTGTTCCACTGCCCCGGCTCTAGCCGGATTGTCCTTCGTAAATTCGCTCAGCCCTGACCCGGGGCGACCTTCTCGACCAACGTCCAGCGCTTCAGCTTGGAAATCGGCCGGGTCTCCTGGATACGGACCACATCGCCCACCTTCGCGGCTTTCGCCTCGTCGTGAGCATGATATTTCTTCGACAGACGCACGGTCTTCTTCAGAACCGGATGCGTCAGGCGGCGTTCGACCTTGACCACGATGGTCTTGTCGTTCTTGTCGCTGACGACCACGCCTTGCAGAACGCGCTTTGGCATAATGTCTCTCCTACTTCGCGGTCTTCTTGGCGTTAGCGCTCTGCACCGTCTTGATGCGCGCAACGTCGCGACGAACCTGGCGGATGCGCGAGGTTTTCTCGAGCTGGCCGGTCGCCTTCTGGAAACGCAGGTTAAGCTGTTCCTTCTTGAGGCCCAGCAACTCGTCCTTGAGCTGATCGGGGGTCATCGCCTTGACATCGGAAATTTTCATTTCGATCCCTCCGATCACTCGCCAAGGCGCGCAACAAAGCGCGTCTTGATGGGAAGCTTGGCAGCGGCAAGGGCCAGCGATTCTTCGGCGGTCGCCCGGCTCACGCCATCGACCTCGAACAGGATGCGGCCCGGCTTCACCCGCGCCGCCCAGTATTCGGTCGAACCCTTGCCGGAGCCCATGCGGACTTCGGCTGGCTTCTTCGAGACCGGGACATCCGGAAACACGCGGATCCAGATGCGACCGGCACGCTTCATGCCACGCGCCAGCGCGCGACGGGCGGCCTCGATCTGGCGTGCAGTGATACGCTCCGGCTCCTGGGCCTTCAGGCCAAAGGCTCCGTAATCGAGCGTATTGCAGCTCGTTGCCTTGCCGTGAATGCGGCCTTTGTGGGCCTTGCGGAATTTTGTTCGCTTCGGTTGCAGCATGATCAGTTACCTTGGATCTCAGGCGTTCGCCGCTTCGCGGTCGTGACCGCGCTCGCGACGCGGACGGCCACCGTCCTGCGGTTCGCTCATCTTCTTGTCCTGCGCCATCGGATCGTGTTCGAGGATTTCGCCCTTGAAGATCCAGACCTTGACGCCATTGGTGCCGTAGGCCGTCACCGCAGTCGCCGTGCCGTAGTCGACATCGGCGCGCAACGTGTGCAGCGGCACGCGGCCTTCGCGATACCATTCGGTGCGCGCGATTTCGGCACCACCCAGGCGGCCGGCGCAAGTGATCTTGATGCCTTCGGCGCCCATGCGCTGAGCCGACTGCACGGCACGCTTCATGGCACGACGGAAGGCCACGCGGCGCTCGAGCTGCTGGGCGATGTTCTCAGCAACCAGCGTCGCATCGACCTCCGGCTTGCGCACTTCGACGATGTTGAGATGAACCTCTGAAGTGGTCATCTCGGAAATCTTCTTGCGCAGCTTTTCGATATCGGCGCCCTTCTTGCCGATGACGACGCCGGGGCGGGCCGAATAGATCGTTACGCGGCACTTCTTGTGCGGCCGTTCGATCAGGATTTTCGAAACGCCCGCCTGCTTGAGCTGCTCCTTGAGGTACTTGCGGATCTTCATGTCCTCATGAAGCAACTTGCCGTATTCGCGGTGATTGGCGAACCAGCGCGAATCCCAGGTACGATTGATCCCGAGGCGCAGCCCGATCGGATTGACTTTCTGACCCATCAGGCCGCCTCCTCGATTTCACGTACGATGATCGTGAGTTCGCTGAAATGCTTCTCGATGCGCCCGACACGGCCGCGGGCACGCGGCGTCCAGCGCTTCATCACCAGGTTCTTGCCGACGAAAGCTTCGGCGACGACGAGCTGGTTGATGTCGAGATCGTGGTTGTTCTCGGCATTGGCAATCGCCGATTCGAGCGTCTTCTTGATCGTTCCGGCGATGCGACGGCGCGAGAAGGTCAATTCGGCGAGCGCCTTGTCGACCTTCTTGCCACGAATCGACGCCGCGACCTCGTTCAGCTTGCGCGAACTTACACGGATCGAGCGGGTAATCGCTTTGGCTTCCTTATCGGAGAGCGAGCGCTTGCGTGCCTGTTTGCTCATGGCGCCTTATTCCTTCGTCGCCTTCTTGTCGCCCGCCGAATGGCTATGGAAGGTCCGCGTCGGGGCGAATTCGCCGAGCTTGTGACCGACCATGTCCTCGGAGACGAGAACCGGAATGAACTTCGCGCCGTTGTGGACCTGGAATGTCAGGCCGACGAACTGCGGCAATATTGTCGAGCGCCGACTCCAGGTCTTGACCGCCGTATTGCGGCTGCCGGAGCGCGCGGCTTCTGCCTTCTTCAACAGATACCCGTCGACAAACGGGCCTTTCCACAGCGAACGTGCCACGTGCTACCTCTTACTGCGACTTCTTGCGATCGTGGCGGCTGCGCACGATCAGCTTCTGGGTCGACTTGTTGTTGCGCGTCTTCTTGCCCTTGGTCGGCTTGCCCCAGGGTGTTGCCCAGTGCTTACCGCCGTTGGTACGGCCGCCGTTGGGATGGTCGACCGGATTGCGCGCGATACCACGCGACACCGGACGGGCGCCCTTCCAGCGAGTACGGCCAGCCTTGCCGACGACTTCGTTGACGTGATCCGGATTGGAGACCGCTCCGACCGTTGCCATGCAGTCCGAGCGGACCATGCGGGTTTCACCCGACTTCATCTTGAGGAGCGCATAGCCCTGGTCGCGGCCGGCGAGCATGGCATAAGCGCCAGCAGCGCGTGCGAGCGCGCCGCCACTGCCCGGCTTGGTTTCGATATTGTGAACGATCGTGCCGACAGGCATCGCACCAAGCGGCATCGCATTGCCGGGCTTCACATCGACAGAACGGCCCGAAATAACGCTGTCGCCGACCGAAAGGCGTTGGGGTGCCAGAATGTAAGACAATTCGCCATCGGCATATTTGATCAGCGCGATATAGCCGGTCCGGTTTGGATCGTATTCGAGGCGCTCGACAGTCGCCGCCACATCAAACTTGCGGCGCTTGAAATCGATGAGACGGTAGGCAGCCTTGTGGCCGCCGCCCTTGCGCCGCGATGTGATCCGGCCGGTATTGGAACGGCCGCCGGACTTGGTCAGGCCTTCGGTCAGTGCCTTCACAGGCGCGCCCTTCCACAAATGCGCGCGGTCGACCATCACCAAGTGGCGCTGGCCTGCACTTGTGGGGTTATAGGTCTTGAGTGCCATAATTCGCTCCAGACTCTTCTCAGAGGCCCGTTGTCACATCGAGCCGCTGACCCTCCTCGAGGGTCACGTATGCTCTCTTCACGTCGCTCAGGATGGTCGGAATACCGCGAAAGCGGCGCGACTTGCCCTTGCGAACCAGCGTGTTCACGGCCTTCACCTTCACGCCGAACAAGCCTTCGACCGCAGCCTTGATCTGCGGCTTTGTGGCGCGCGAGGCCACGTTAAAGACAATCTGATTTTTCTCGGAAACCAGGGTCGCCTTTTCGGTGATCGCAGGCCCGCGGATGATGTTGTAGAAACGCTCTTTGCTCATTTAAATCGCGCCTCCAGGGCTTCAACCGCAGCTTGGGTCAGAACCAGCTTCTTGCGGCGGAGAATGTCGTAGACGTTGATGCCCTGGATGGGCAGCACGTCGATATTCGGAATGTTACGCGCGGCATTGGCGAAGCCCTGGTTCACAGCGGCGCCGTCGATGATAAGTGCGTTTTCAATGCCAAGGCCCGCAAAAGCGGCCTTGAGCGACTTCGTCTTGCCGTCCTTGATGTCGGCCTTGTCGATGATCATCAACTCTGCCGACTTCGCTTTGGACGAGAGCGCATGCCGCAACCCAAGCGCGCGTACTTTCTTCGGCAGCAAAGTTTCATGGCTACGCGAACGCGGACCGAAGGCCTTGCCACCACCAACGAAGATGCCGGCGCTACGGGCACCGTGGCGGGCGCCGCCGCCGCCCTTCTGATTGCCAAGCTTCTTGCCGGTGCGATTGACCTCGCCACGGGTCTTCGCCTGATGCGTACCCGCTTGGCGCTTGTTCAACTGCCATTGCACGACGCGATGGAGAATGTCGGCGCGCGGCTCGAGCCCGAAGATCTCCGGGTTGAGATCAAGCGAACCTGCGGTGCCGGCGTCGATCGTGCGAATATCGGCTTTAATGTCGGCCATCGCTTACTCCTTCGCCGCGGCTTCGCTGGCTGCCGGCGCCTTGAACGCGCCAGGCTTCGGCGCGCCATCGGGCAGCTTGCGCTTGACGGCATCGCGGACCGAAACCCAAGCGCCCTTGACGCCCGGAACCGAGCCGCGAACCATGATCAGGCCGCGATCGGTGTCGGTCTTGACGACGACGATGTTCTGCGTGGTGACGCGCTCAGAACCGAGGTGGCCGGGCATCTTCTTGTTCTTGAAAGTCTTGCCGGGGTCCTGGCGGTTACCGGTCGAACCGATCGAGCGATGGCTGACCGAGACGCCGTGGGTGGCACGCAAGCCTGCAAAGTTCCAGCGCTTCATGCCGCCCTGGAAGCCCTTACCCATCGAGGTGCCGGTGACATCAACAAACTGCCCGGGCACAAAATGATCGACGGTGATCTCGGCGCCAACAGGAATGGTCGAGTCCGGACTCACGCGGAATTCTTGAAGCTTCTTCTTCGGCTCGACCTTGGCGACCGCGAAATGGCCGCGCTCGGCCTTGGTGAGGCGCTTGATTTTGGGCGTGCCGACGCCGACCTGCAGGGCGGTATAGCCGTGCTTCTCCTGAGTCTTGTGCGCAACGACCTGGCAATTATCCACCTTCAACACGGTGACAGGAACCTGCGCTCCGTCTTCCGTGTAAATGCGGGTCATCCCCAGTTTCTGTGCGATGACACCTGAACGCATCGCTTCACTCCTCAAAAAGCTCGTTAGAGCTTGATCTCAACATCGACACCGGCAGCCAGGTCGAGCTTCATCAGCGCGTCGACCGTCTGCGGGTTCCAATCAACGATATCCAGCAACCGGCGATGCGTGCGCATCTCGAACTGCTCGCGGCTCTTTTTGTCGACATGCGGCGAGCGGTTCACGGTGAACTTCTCGATCCGCGTCGGAAGCGGAACGGGCCCACGCACCTGCGCACCCGTGCGTTTGGCGGTATTCACGATCTCGCGCGTCGACGTATCGAGGATACGATGGTCGAACGCTTTGAGACGGATGCGGATATTGTTGGTTTGCATCTTCTTTGCTCGGACTGATTATTCGACGATCTTGGCGACGACGCCGGCGCCGACGGTTCGGCCGCCTTCACGGATGGCGAAGCGCAGCTTCTCCTCCATGGCGATCGGCGTGATCAATTCCACATCCATCGTCACATTGTCGCCAGGCATAACCATTTCGGTGCCAGACGGCAGCGTTACAACCCCGGTCACGTCCGTCGTGCGGAAATAAAACTGCGGACGATAATTGGTGAAGAACGGCGTGTGACGGCCACCCTCTTCCTTGGTCAGGATATAGGCCTCAGCCTTGAACTTCTTGTGCGGCGTGATCGAACCCGGCTTGGCCAGAACCTGGCCGCGCTCGACACCGGTGCGGTCGACACCGCGCAGAAGTGCTCCGACATTGTCCCCCGCCTCGCCCTGATCGAGCAATTTGCGGAACATCTCGACACCCGTCACGACCGTCTTGGTGGTCGGACGCAGGCCGATAATCTCGACTTCCTCGCCAACCTTCACAATGCCGCGCTCGATGCGGCCGGTCACAACCGTGCCGCGGCCCGAGATCGAAAACACATCTTCGATCGGCATCAGGAACGGCTGGTCCTTGGGGCGCTCAGGCTGCGGGATATAGGCGTCAACCGCCTCCATCAGCTTCAAGATCGCGTCATGGCCAAGCTCCGGGCTCTTGCCCTCAAGCGCCATCAGCGCCGAGCCCTTGACGATCGGGATCTCATCGCCGGGGAACTGATAGGAGGAGAGAAGCTCGCGCACTTCCATCTCAACAAGCTCGATCAATTCCGGATCGTCGACCATGTCGACCTTGTTCATGAACACAACCAGGGCCGGAACGCCAACCTGGCGGGCCAACAGAATGTGCTCGCGGGTCTGCGGCATCGGGCCGTCAGCCGCACTCACCACCAGGATCGCGCCGTCCATCTGCGCCGCTCCGGTGATCATGTTCTTCACATAGTCGGCATGGCCCGGGCAATCGACATGCGCGTAATGGCGGGCCTTCGTCTGATACTCGACATGGGCGGTCGAGATCGTGATGCCGCGCGCCTTCTCCTCCGGTGCCTTGTCGATCTGGTCATAGGCCGTATACGTCGCCCCGCCAGTCTCCGCCAGAACCTTGGTAATCGCCGCCGTCAAAGACGTCTTGCCATGGTCAACATGGCCAATCGTCCCAATGTTGCAGTGCGGCTTGTCGCGGTTGAATTTCTCTTTGCCCATCGGAATACTCCGCTATTCGGTAATTGACTTCGAGTTTAGGCGAACTTCTTCTGAACTTCCTGCGCGACCGCGGTCGGCACTTGTTCATAGTGATCGAACTGCATGGTGTAGCTGGCGCGACCCTGGCTCATCGAGCGCAGGTTGTTCACGTAGCCGAACATGTTGGCGAGCGGCACCATGGCATTGATGACTTGCGCGTTGCCGCGGCTGTCGGTGCCGATGATCTGCCCGCGGCGCGAATTGAGGTCGCCGATGACGTTGCCGAGATACTCTTCCGGCGACACGACTTCGACCTTCATGATCGGCTCAAGCAGAATTGCACCCGCCTTCTCAAGCGCTTCACGGAAGGCGGCACGGGAGGCGACTTCGAAGGCGATCGCCGACGAGTCAACCTCGTGATAGGCGCCGTCAACCAGCGATACCTTGACGTCCACGACCGGGAAGCCGGCAAAAACGCCCGCGCCCATAACCGAGTTGAGACCCTTTTCGACGCCGGGGATGTATTCCTTCGGAACCGTGCCGCCGACAACCTTGGACTCGAACTCGTAGCCCTTGCCCTTCTCGTTCGGCTCGACGATGATCTTGACGCGTGCGAACTGACCGGAACCACCAGTCTGCTTCTTGTGCGTGTAATCGACCGTCGTCGGACGGACGATCGTCTCGCGATAGGCGACCTGTGGGGCGCCGACATTCACTTCGACCTTGTGGGTACGCTTAAGGATGTCGACCTTGATGTCGAGATGAAGCTCACCCATGCCCTTGATGATGGTCTGACCAGACTCGGAGTCGGTCGACACGCGGAAGGACGGGTCTTCTGCAGCGAGCTTGTGCAGCGCCACACCCATCTTCTCCTGGTCGGCCTTGGTTTTCGGCTCGACAGCCATTTCGATGACCGGATCCGGAAATTCCATCTTCTCGAGAATGACCGGCTTGGCGGGATCGCAAAGGGTATCGCCGGTACGGGTATCCTTGAGGCCGACGAGCGCGACGATATCGCCGGAATAAGCCTCTGCAATTTCTTCCCGGGTATTCGCATGCATGAGAACCATGCGGCCTACGCGCTCGGTCTTGTCACGGATCGAGTTCAGGAGCGACACGCCCTTGGCGAGTTTGCCCGAATAGATCCGGCAGAAAGTGAGAATGCCGTACTGATCGTCCATAAGCTTGAAGGCCAGCATAGACAAAGGCTGGTCATCGCCGGCCATGCGGACGGTTTCCTCGCCAGTCTTGACATCAATGCCCTTGATCGACGGGCGGTCGAGCGGCGACGGAAGATAGTCGACAACGGCGTCGAGCAGTGGTTGGACGCCCTTGTTCTTGAAAGCCGAGCCGCAGAGTACCGGGAAGAAGGCGCCGACAACGACCGCCTTGCGAAGCAATCTCTTGATGGTCTCTTCGGAGATTTCCTTGCCTTCGAGGTAATCTTCCATCGCCTTCTCGTCGAGGTCGACGCAGGCTTCGATCATTTCCTGGCGGGCGGCGATCGCCTTGTCCCGGAGGTCGGCCGGAATCTCAGCATCGTTATACTTGGCGCCGAGGGATTCTTCTTCCCAGATCACGGCCTTCATGCGGACGAGGTCGATGAGGCCTTTGAAATCTTGCTCGGCACCGATTGGGAGCTGGATGGGAATGGGCTTGGCGCCGAGGCGCGTCTTGATGTCGGAGATGCACTGATCGAAATTGGCGCCGATCTTGTCCATCTTGTTGCAGAAGACGATGCGCGGAACGTTGTATTTGTCGCCTTGGCGCCAGACCGTTTCGGTCTGCGGCTCAACGCCCTGGTTCGAATCAAGCACGCATACGGCACCGTCAAGCACGCGCAGCGAACGCTCGACTTCAATCGTAAAGTCGACGTGGCCGGGCGTGTCGATGATGTTGAGGCGTTTGCCGTTCCAGAAACAGGTCGTGGCGGCCGAGGTTATCGTAATGCCGCGCTCTTGCTCCTGCTCCATGAAATCCATGGTGGCGGCGCCGTCATGCACTTCGCCGATCTTATGGCTCTTGCCGGTATAATAGAGCACGCGCTCGGTCGTCGTGGTCTTGCCGGCATCGATGTGGGCCATGATGCCGAAATTGCGGTAGTCTTCGAGGGCGTATTGGCGGGGCATGATCAGTTCCTCAGGGCGCGCGATTACCAGCGATAGTGCGAGAAGGCGCGGTTCGCCTCTGCCATGCGATGGGTGTCTTCACGCTTCTTGACCGCGGTTCCGCGATTGCTGGCGGCGTCGAGCAGTTCGCCCGACAAGCGGTCAACCATTGTATTTTCATTGCGACCGCGCGCGGCCTGGATAAGCCAGCGGATGGCGAGTGCCTGGCGACGCTCGGTGCGGACTTCGACCGGGACCTGATAGGTGGCGCCGCCGACGCGGCGGGAGCGCACTTCGATGGCCGGCGCGACATTGTCGAGCGCCTGATGGAACACCTGAACCGGGTCCTGCTTGGCCTTCGACTGAATACGGTCGAAAGCTCCATAGACGATCGTCTCGGCGACCGACTTTTTGCCTTCGTACATCAGGTTGTTCATAAATTTGGAAACGACGAGATCGCCGAACTTCGGATCCGGGTTGATCTCACGTTTATCTGCGCGGTGACGACGGGACATGGGGACTCTCCGCGATTACTTCGGACGCTTGGCGCCGTATTTGGAACGACGCTGACGACGCTTGACCACGCCTTGGGTATCAAGCACGCCGCGAATGATGTGATAGCGCACGCCGGGCAGGTCCTTAACGCGGCCGCCACGGATCATGACAACCGAGTGTTCCTGCAGATTGTGCCCCTCGCCCGGGATATAGCTCGTCACCTCGAAGCCATTGGTGAGACGGACGCGCGCAACCTTGCGCAGTGCCGAATTCGGCTTCTTCGGGGTGGTGGTATAGACGCGCGTGCAAACGCCGCGCTTCTGTGGGCAGGACTGCATCGCCGGCACCTTGTTCCGATAGGTCGGAGCGGTACGCGGCTTGCGGATCAATTGGTTGATCGTCGGCATCTTTCGCCTGTGCTACCTTCGCCAATACATTTCGAGCATGCGCATACGAACAAAGCGCTGTCGCATCCCGCTCAAGGAGGCGCAACGCTTCAAAACCAGAGGACCGCGTGACCGGCAGGGTCGCGAGGTCGTGACCTTGAGTGTTCTAAACTTTCGTTTTCCGCCAGCGTTTAAGTGCGCGAAGCACTTACTGCCTGCCGCCTGAAAACGGGCCGGAACATACTCAGGACCCTTCAGGCCGTCAACCCCTTAACCAATGAAAATTACCGGCCAAATGACGGAATTCTGCGACTCGACGTCTTACCGACGGTCTTATTGCTGCGGCGCAGCATCTCCGTATGCGGATTGCCACAATTCCTCCCTGCCCCGGCCACAGCGCCGCCCCGAGGCAGGTCGAGTCTCCCGAATCGGGCGACACAGACTGTCAATTGCGAGGGGAGACCTATCCATGACATTGCCGCTCAAGACATGGTGGCACGAGCTTAACACCTGGGAGCCGGATGCGGCTCTTGCTTTCTATGGCCGGACGCTCGGCTGGCAATTCGAGCAGTCCGAGCTTCCCGATGGCGGCGGTTACTGGATCGCCCGGAAGGACGGACGTCCGGTGGGCGGCATTTTTGCCCTGACCGACCCCGATTATGCGGGTATCCCGTCGCACTGGATGACCTATATGGCGGTCAGCGACATTTCGCGGGCCGAGCATGATGCCGCCAAGGCTGGTGGCGAGGTCATGCGGCCAAGCACCCACGTTCCAGGCGTCGGCATGCTGTCTGTGGTCACCGATTCCGCCGGTGCCCTGATCGGCCTATTCGAGCCGGAAATGGGCCATTCGCTCGGCAGAACCCACTAAATTCATATCGGGTCCCACGCGGTTCGGCCTGGGACCCGATAATATCGCGGGCTGGCTCCACCTGCCGCACCGCCTTCCAGTTAGCCTGCAGCACGAGGCTCTTTTGACTGGAGGTTCCCATGGAAACCGGCGCAACTGACTGGTCCACTGAAGGAATCGTTGCGCGGCGAGAGAAATATTACGCCGCTTCCCAGCGCTCCTTTATGCCCTACAAGACGCCGCTCATCTTCTCGCGCGGCGAGCGCCAGTACCTCTGGGACGAAAAAGGCCGACAGTATCTCGACCTTCTCGGCATGAATGTCTGCGTTTCAGTGGGTCATGCGCATCCGGAGGTGACACGCGCAGCGGAGGAACAGATTCGTGCACTCCAGCACTGCACGACGATGTTTTATCACCCGGTTCCGGCCCATTTTGCCGAGGAATTGGCCGCCCGAATGCCGAAAGGCCATGACTGGGTCGTGCATTTTACCAGCAGCGGCGCCGAGGCGATCGATCTGGCGCTCATCATGGCGCAGACCTTTACCGGCAATATCGACATGTTGGCGCTACGCAACGCCTATCACGGGGCGACTTTCGGCGCGCAGTCACTGACCGGGATCAGCAGCTTCCGTCATAACGTCCCTCTCCTTGGCGGTATCCATCACATTGCCAATCCCGATCCCTATCGCGGCATATTTGGCGATGATACCGAGGCTTACCTCGCCGAGATCGACCGGACCATCCGCTATGCGAGTTCCGGCAAACTGGCCGGTTTCATTGTCGAACCGATCCAGGGCTATGGCGGCATCATCGAATTGCCCGCCGGCTATCTAAAATCTGCCGTCCAAAAGGTTCGCGATCATGGCGGCATCTGCATCATCGATGAAGTGCAGTCGGGCTTTGGCCGCACCGGCGATAATTTCTGGGGATTCGAGGCACATGGCATCATTCCAGAGATCGTCGTGATGGCCAAGGGTATCGGCAATGGTTTTCCGCTTGGCGCCGTCGTATCGAAGCGCGAGGTCGCTGAATCCGTCGCCAAGAAGTTCTTCTTCAACACCTATGGCGCCAATCCGGTCGCCTGCGCGGCCGGCCGGGCGGTGCTGCGGGTGATCGATCAGGAGGGCTTGCAGGCCAATTCGCTCAAAGTCGGAAGGCGGATGAAGGCAGTGCTCGAACGCCTTCATCATAAGCACGAGATCATCGGCGACGTTCGCGGGCACGGGCTGATGCTGGCGATCGAACTTGTCACGGATCGCAGAAGCAAAATACCTGCAACCAAGGAAACCGCCGAAATCTTCGAAAAGACGCGCGAGAATGGGTTGGTAGTCAGCAAGTCCGGGACCGACCGGAACATCCTGCGCATGGTGCCTCCCATGTGCATCCAGGAGTCGGATGTCGACAGGATGGAGGATGCTTTGGAGCGTAGCCTCGCGGGCTATTAAGGCCCATGTCGCTCGCCGTCCTCGCCATTGCAACCGTCTTCATATTTCTGGCCGCGATCGTGCGCGGCTATTCCGGATTTGGCTTTTCGCTGCTTGCGATCACATCGCTGAGCCTGGTGCTCAAGCCGGCCGAGATCGTGCCGTCTATCTTCATGCTAGAGATCGCGGCAAGCCTGCATCTTCTCCCCGGCATCTGGCGCGAGGTGCATTGGCGATCACTGATCCCCCTCATTCTGGGATGCGTGATAGCGACGCCGTTCGGCGTGATGCTGCTTGCGTCTGTCCACCCTGCTCCCATGCAATTGGCGCTTTCGATCTTCGTCTTGATTGCGACATACCTTCTTTGGCGTGGCTTTGCGCTCAGGCGCATTCCGGGAACTGCCGGTGCTTTTGTAGCCGGGGCGGCAGCAGGATTTGGCAACGGCGCCTTCGGCATTGCCGGGCCGCCAGTCATCCTGTTTTACTTCTCCTCGCCGGCGGGCCACGCCATGGGGCGTGCTTCTCTCATCGCCTTCTTTCTTGCGACCGATCTCATCGGGCTTCCCCTGCTCGCGCGCGAAGGGCTGGTAACGGCCGATGCTTTCTACCGGGCGATGGTATTCCTCCTCCCGCTTATTGTCGGCGTCTGGCTAGGCGCGCGCAGCTTCAAGACCGCCGATCCGGCGCGATTCCGCCAAATGATCCTCTTGCTCCTCGCCGTCCTCGCCACACTGATCGGCGGCAGGGCGATCTGGGCACTTCTCCAATGAAAAAGCCCGGCGGATCGCTCCGCCGAGCTTTGGAAGATTACTCGATAAACGACTACTCGGCCGCCGGCAAAACCTCGCTTGCCTTGGCCTGTTCCTCGAGGATTAGAGTATCGCGCTTGTCGGCCACCTGCTTGTAGCGGGCAAGCATGCCGCCCGTACCAGCCGGAATAAGTCGGCCAACGATGACGTTCTCCTTCAGGCCTTCCAGGGTGTCGATCTTGCCCTGCACCGCTGCTTCGGTGAGGACACGCGTCGTCTCCTGGAACGAGGCTGCCGAGATGAATGACCGTGTCTGCAGCGAGGCCTTGGTGATGCCGAGCAGAACCGGCACGCCCGAAGCAGGCTTACGGCCCTCTTCAAGCAGCTTAGCATTCTCCTCGTCGAGTTCGAGCTGATCGACCTGCTCTCCGGCCAGCAAAGTCGACTCGCCCGCATCGGTGATTTCGATCTTCTGCAGCATCTGCCGGACGATGACCTCGATATGCTTGTCGTTGATCGACACGCCCTGCAACCGGTAGACCTCCTGGATTTCATTGACGAGATAAGAGGCAAGCTCCTCCACGCCCTTGATCGCCAGGATGTCATGCGGCGCCGGATTGCCGTCGAGGATGTATTCGCCCTTCTCGATGAAGTCGCCTTCCTGAACTGGCAAATGCTTGCCCTTCGGGATCAGATACTCTACCGGCTCCGCACCATCCTGCGGGACGATCTTGATGCGCCGCTTGTTCTTGTAGTCGCGTCCGAATTCGACGCGACCCGAGATTTCAGCGATGATCGCGTGATCCTTGGGACGGCGCGCCTCGAAGAGCTCGGCAACACGCGGCAGACCGCCGGTGATGTCGCGGGTCTTGGCGCTTTCCAGAGGGATGCGCGCAAGGACGTCGCCGGCCTTGACCTTCGCACCCGGATCGACCGACAGAATTGCGTCGACCGACAACAGGTAGCGGGCATCGCCGCCGCGCGGCAGCTTGTGGACCTTGCCTTCGGCATCCTTGATCGCGATGGCGGGCTTGAGGCCCGTTGCACGCTGGTTGCTGCGCCAGTCGATGATGACGCGGTTGGTGATGCCGGTCGCCTCGTCCGCCACTTCATTCACCGAGACGCCTTCGACCACGTCCTCGAATTCGACGGTGCCGTCGACTTCGGTGAGGATCGGACGGGTATATGGATCCCACTCGGCGAGCTTCATGCCGCGCTTCACCTTGTCTCCGTCGTCGACGTAAAGCCGTGTTCCGTAGACAACCTTGTGCACGGCACGCTCATTGCCCTTGTCGTCCTCGACGACGATGGCGATGTTGCGGCCCATGACCATCAGGCGGCCGGTGGAATCCTTCACGACGTTGCGGTTGCGGATCTTGATCTTGCCTTCGTGGTTTGATTCCACGAAGGACTGATCGAGAACCTGCGCCGTACCGCCGATATGGAAGGTGCGCATGGTGAGCTGCGTACCCGGTTCACCAATCGACTGAGCCGCGATAACGCCGACCGCCTCGCCCATGTTCACCGGTGTACCGCGTGCCAGATCGCGTCCATAGCACTTGCCGCAGACGCCGAACTTCGTCTCGCAGGTGAGAACGGATCGGATGCGGATTTCCGGTACACCTGCCGCTTCAATCTTCTCGACATGGGCTTCGAGGATCTCCTCGTTCGCCGGAACGATGATCGCTCCGGTCGCGGGATCCTTGACATCGACGGAAGCGGTACGACCGAGCACGCGACTTCCGAGCGAAGCAATGACCTCGCCGGCATCGATGATCGGACGGGCCGTGATCGCCGCCTTGGTACCGCAATCCTCTTCCGAGATGATTGCGTCCTGGGCGACGTCGACGAGACGGCGGGTCAGATAGCCGGAGTTGGCTGTCTTGAGCGCCGTATCGGCGAGACCCTTGCGGGCACCGTGCGTTGAGTTGAAGTACTCAAGCACCGTCAAGCCTTCCTTGAAGTTCGAGATGATCGGCGTCTCGATGATCTCGCCCGACGGCTTGGCCATCAGGCCGCGCATGCCACCCAGCTGCTTCATCTGGGCCGGCGAACCGCGGGCGCCCGAGTGACTCATCATGTAGATGGAATTGATCGGCTTTTCACGACCGTCCTTATCCATTTCGACCGCGGAGATCTTCTTCATCATCTCCTCGGCGACGCGATCGGTGCACTTCGCCCAGGCGTCGACGATCTTGTTGTACTTTTCGCCCTGGGTGATCAGGCCGTCGATATACTGCTGCTCATACTCCTTGGCGAGATCACGCGTGTCGTTGACGAGCTTTTCCTTGGTCGGCGGAATGACCATGTCATCCTTGCCAAAGGAAATGCCCGCCTTGTAGGCGTTGTAGAAGCCAAGACCCATGATGCGATCGCAGAAGATCACAGACTCCTTCTGACCGCAGTGACGGTAGACGGCGTCGATCATCTTGGAGATTTCGCGCTTCGACATCAGCTTGTTGCAGAGGTCGTACGAAATCCCCATCGACTTCGGCAGTAGTTCGCCGATCTTCATGCGGCCCGGAGTCGTCTCGACGATGCGGGTCCGCATTCTTCCTTCTGCATCGACCTCTTTCACGCGGCCACGAATCTTGGTGTGGAGCGTGATGACGCCGTTGGCGAGCGCGTGATCGATCTCTGCCGTGCTGCTATAGGCCTTGCCTTCGCCCGGCTCGCCCTTGCGCATGATTGAGAGATAATAGAGGCCGAGCACGATATCCTGTGATGGCACGATGATCGGCTGACCATTGGCCGGATGCAGGATGTTGTTGGTCGACATCATCAGGACGCGCGCTTCCAACTGCGCTTCGAGCGACAGCGGAACGTGCACGGCCATCTGGTCGCCGTCGAAGTCGGCGTTGAAGGCGGCGCAGACCAGCGGATGAAGCTGGATGGCCTTGCCTTCGATCAGCATGGGCTCGAAAGCCTGAATGCCCAAACGATGCAAGGTCGGGGCGCGGTTGAGCAAAACGGGGTGCTCGCGGATAACCTCATCGAGGATATCCCACACTTCCGGCTTTTCCTTCTCGACCAGCTTCTTCGCCTGCTTGACGGTCGACGACAGGCCCTTCGCCTCAAGCCGCGAATAGATGAACGGCTTGAAGAGTTCGAGTGCCATCTTCTTCGGCAGACCGCACTGATGCAGCTTGAGTTCCGGACCGACAACGATAACCGAGCGGCCGGAATAGTCGACGCGCTTGCCGAGCAGGTTCTGACGGAACCGGCCCTGCTTGCCTTTCAGCATGTCGGCGAGCGACTTCAGCGGACGCTTGTTGGCGCCGGTGATGACGCGACCGCGACGGCCGTTGTCGAACAACGCATCTACCGCTTCCTGCAGCATGCGCTTCTCGTTGCGCACAATGATATCGGGCGCGCGCAACTCGATCAGCCGCTTCAGACGATTGTTGCGGTTGATGACGCGGCGATAGAGGTCATTGAGGTCGGAGGTCGCGAAGCGGCCGCCGTCGAGCGGAACCAATGGACGCAATTCCGGCGGAATGACCGGGACCTGCGTCAGGATCATCCATTCCGGACGGTTACCCGACTCGATGAAGGACTCGACGATCTTGAGGCGCTTGGCGAGCTTCTTGGGCTTCAAGTCGCCGGTTGCGACCTTGAGTTCTTCGCGAAGCTGATCGCGCAGCCGCTCGAGATTGATGGCCATCAGCATTTCGCGCACGGCTTCGGCGCCGATCGAGGCCGTGAAGCTATCTTCGCCGTACTCCTCCTGAGCCTTGATGTACTCGCTCTCGGTCAGGGTCTGGTGCAGCTTGAGCGGAGTGAGGCCCGGCTCCAGCACGATATACTGTTCGAAATAGAGCACCCGCTCGATGTCCTTCAAGGGCATGTCGAGGAGCAAGCCGATGCGCGAGGGCAGCGACTTCAGGAACCAGATATGGGCAACCGGAGCGGCGAGCTCGATATGGCCCATACGCTCGCGGCGCACCTTCGAAAGCGTGACTTCGACGCCGCATTTTTCGCAGATGATACCCTTGTACTTCATCCGCTTGTACTTGCCGCACAAGCATTCGTAATCCTTGATCGGCCCGAAAATGCGCGCGCAGAAGAGCCCGTCGCGCTCAGGCTTGAAGGTACGGTAGTTGATCGTCTCCGGCTTCTTGATCTCGCCGAAAGACCACGACAGGATCTTCTCCGGGCTCGCGATGGAGATGCGGATCTGGTCGAAGGTCTGCGGCTGGGCAGCCGGGTTGAAGATATTCATGACCTCTTGGTTCATGGGTCACTCGTCTCCTTGATGCGGGGCCACTTCCCCGCGGGTGAAAATCAGGACGCTGTCACGGTAGTCGGGACCGGCACGCATATGGGCGCGCCGGCCGCTTGATCACGATTGCTGCTGGGAATTCTGCAGCTCCACATTGAGGCTCAGCGAGCGCATTTCCTTGACCAGCACATTGAAGCTTTCCGGGATACCGGCTTCGAATGTGTCATCGCCACGGACGATCGCTTCATAGACCTTGGTCCGGCCGGCGACGTCGTCCGACTTGACGGTCAGGATCTCCTGCAGCGTGTAGGCAGCGCCATAGGCCTCGAGAGCCCACACTTCCATTTCGCCGAAGCGCTGGCCACCGAACTGCGCCTTGCCGCCCAACGGCTGCTGGGTCACGAGGCTGTAGGGACCGATGGAGCGCGCGTGGATCTTGTCGTCCACCAGATGGTGCAGCTTCAGCATGTAGATGTAGCCGACGGTGACCACGCGATCGAACGGTTCGCCGCTACGTCCGTCAAAGAGTTGCACCTGGCCCGACTGAGACAGGCCGGCCTCTTTCAGCAGCGCGGCGATGTCCTCTTCTCGCGCGCCGTCGAAGACCGGCGTCGCCATCGGTACGCCAGAACGCAGCACTGATGCCACCTCAACGAGTTGGTCGTCCGGCAAGGCATCGATCTCGTCGTTCTTGCCATAGATCTTGTTGATTTGGTCGCGCAGCGGCTTGACCTTGCCGGAGTCCCGGTAAGCATCGATCAGCTGACCAATCTGCTTGCCAAGGCCTGCGCAGGCCCAACCGAGATGGGTCTCGAGGATCTGGCCGACATTCATGCGACTCGGCACGCCGAGCGGGTTCAACACGATGTCGACATGCGTGCCGTCCTCGAGGAACGGCATGTCCTCGATCGGAACGATCTTGGAGACGACACCTTTGTTGCCATGGCGGCCGGCCATCTTGTCGCCGGGCTGGATTTTGCGCTTCACCGCGACGAAGACCTTGACCATCTTCATCACGCCGGGCGGAAGTTCATCGCCGCGCTGCAGCTTTTCGACCTTGTCGAGGAAGCGGGTTTCCAGGCGCTTCTTCGATTCTTCGTATTGCTGCTTCATGGCTTCGAGTTCGGCCATCGCCTTCTCGACTTCGAGCGCGATGTTCCACCACTGCGAACGCGGGATATCCTCGAGGTTCTTCTCTGCGATCTTGCCTTCGAGCTTGTGCCCCTTCGGACCGCTGGCGGCATTCTTGCCGGTCAGGAAGTCGCGCAGGCGGCCATAGGAGTTGCGGTCGAGGATCGCCAATTCGTCGTCGCGGTCCTTGGCGAGACGCTCGATCTCCTCGCGCTCGATCGCCAGAGCACGTTCGTCTTTGTCGACGCCGTGGCGGTTGAACACGCGCACCTCGACCACCGTGCCGGAGACGCCCGGCGGCAGCTTGAGCGAGGTATCGCGCACGTCAGACGCCTTCTCGCCGAAGATGGCGCGCAGCAGCTTTTCCTCCGGCGTCATCGGGCTTTCGCCCTTCGGCGTGATTTTGCCGACGAGAATGTCGCCCGGCTTCACCTCGGCGCCGATATAGACGATGCCGGCTTCGTCGAGGTTCTTGAGCGCCTCTTCGCCGACATTCGGAATGTCACGCGTGATTTCTTCCGGGCCGAGCTTGGTGTCGCGAGCCATGACGTCGAACTCCTCGATATGGATCGAGGTGAAGACGTCGTCCTTGACGATGCGCTCGGAGAGGAGGATCGAGTCCTCGAAGTTGTAGCCGTTCCAGGGCATGAACGCGACGAGCACGTTCTGGCCCAGCGCCAGATCGCCGAGATCGGTTGAAGGACCGTCGGCAATGATGTCGCCACCCTTCACCACGTCACCGACCCGTACCAGCGGACGCTGGTTGATGCAGGTGTTCTGGTTGGAGCGCTGGAACTTGGCAAGCGTATAGATGTCGACGCCCGACTTTGTCGGATCGGTCTCCTCCGTCGCGCGGATGACGATGCGCTTGGCGTCGACCTGGTCGACGACGCCGGGACGCTTGGCGGTGATCGCAGCGCCTGAATCGCGCGCCACGACAGCCTCCATGCCGGTGCCGACGAGCGGCGCATTGGTGCGAACCAATGGCACCGCCTGGCGCTGCATGTTCGATCCCATGAGCGCGCGGTTGGCGTCGTCATTCTCGAGGAACGGAATCAAGGCCGCTGCCACCGAGACGAGCTGCTTCGGCGACACGTCGACGAAGTCGACCACGCCACGCGGCATGGTCAGCACATCGCCCTGGTGGCGGCAGGTGATCAATTCATCGACAAAGCCGCCTTCCTTGGTCAGCGGCACGTTCGCCTGAGCGATATAGTGCTTTCCTTCCTCGATCGCCGACAGATAGACCACAGTCCCGGACACCTTGCCGTCGATCACCTTGCGATAAGGCGTCTCAATAAAGCCGTACTTGTTCACGCGCGCATAGGTGGCGAGCGAGTTGATCAGGCCGATATTCGGGCCTTCCGGCGTTTCGATCGGGCAGATGCGGCCATAATGGGTCGGATGCACGTCGCGCACTTCGAAGCCGGCGCGCTTCGCGGGTGAGACTGCCTCGACCGAGCGCCGAGAGACGGCGCTTGTGGGTGATCTCCGACAAGGGGTTGGTCTGGTCCGAACTGCGAGGCTGAGATGAGCCGAAGAACTGCGCACCGCCGCCGCCGCCGGCTTCGCGTTGATCAGGTCGTGCGGCATGACAGCGTCGATATCGACCGACGACATGCGCTCCTTGATCGGCTCCATGCGAACGAGACCCAGGCGATACTGGTTCTCCATCAACTCGCCGACCGACCTGACACGGCGGTTGCCGAGATGGTCGATGTCGTCGACATCGCCCTTGCCATCGCGCAGGTCGTGCAGGGTCTTGATGACCGACAGGATGTCTTCCTTGCGGAGTACCCTCATCGTATCCGGTACGTCGAGTTCGAGGCGCATGTTCATCTTCACGCGGCCGACCGCGGACAGATCGTAGCGTTCGGCATCGAAGCAGCGGCCGTTGAACAAGGCCTCTGCGGTTTCCCGCGTCGGCGGTTCCGCCGGGACGCATCACGCGATAGATTTCGAGCAAGGCCTGCTCGAGAGCTCTCGACCTGTCGGCCTTGAGCGTGTTGCGGATATAGGCGCCGGTATTGATGTGGTCGACATCGAGGAAGCTGAGCTTCTTGTAGCCCGCTTCCTTCAGCGATTTGAGCAGCTTTTCCGAAATCTCATCGCCCGCTTCGGCATAGATGACGCCGTTCGGCGGATCGACGAGTTCATCGGCGAGATACATGCCGAGCAGGCTCCTCGTCGCTGACCAGCAACTCCTTGACGCCGTCTTCGGCGATCTTGCGCGCCAGGCGCGGCGTGATCTTGGTGCCCGCCTCGACCACGACCTTCTTGGTCTTGGCGTCGATCAGGTCCACTGCCGGCTTGATGCCGCGATAGCGCTGCGGATCGAAGGGCGTGCGCCAGCCGCCGTCGGCCAGCGTGTAGGGCACGGTCTTGTAGAAATAATGCAGGATCTGCTCGCCATCGAGGCCCAGCGCATAAAGCAGCGTGGTGATCGGCAGCTTGCGCCGGCGGTCGATGCGGACATGGATGATGTCCTTGGCGTCGAATTCAAAGTCGAGCCACGAGCCGCGATAGGGAATGATGCGCGCGGCAAAGAGCAGCTTGCCCGAGGAATGGGTCTTGCCCTTGTCATGGTCGAAGAAGACGCCCGGCGAACGATGCATCTGGGAGACGATGACGCGTTCGGTGCCGTTGACGACGAAGGTGCCGTTCGACGTCATAAAGGGCATGTCGCCCATATAGACGTCCTGCTCCTTGATGTCCTTGATCGACTTTGCCTGGGTGTCGGGGTCGATTTCAAACACGATGAGGCGCAAAGTTACCTTCAGCGGTGCGGCATAGGTCATGCCGCGCTGTTGGCACTCATCGACGTCGAACTTCGGCGGCTCGAAATCGTAACGGACGAATTCCAGCATCGCCTGTCCGGAGAAATCGGTGATCGGAAATACCGACTTGAAGACCGCCTGGAGGCCCTCATTCGCACGTCCGCCCGGCGGTTCCTTGACCTGTAGAAACTGATCGTAGGATTCCTTCTGCACCTCGATCAAGTTCGGCATTTCCGCGACTTCCGCGATTTTGCCAAAGAACTTGCGAATGCGCCTGCGACTTGCGACGGTATGTGCCTCAGCCATGTGTTTTCCTTAGGTAGTATTTCAACAAGCCAATTCAACGGCTTGCCCAAGCCCCCTTTTTCGGGGGACTTGAGCAAACCGTTGTCAAAAAAACCACTTATGACGACCGGCCCCGGCGTGAACCGGAGCCGGCCGCAATGCACTACTTCAGCTCGACGGTGGCGCCTGCCGCTTCGAGCTTCTTCTTCATCGCCTCGGCGTCCGCCTTGTTCGCGCCTTCCTTCACAGGCTTGGGCGCGCCCTCGACCAGGTCCTTGGCTTCCTTGAGGCCAAGGCCCGTGATCGCACGGACTTCCTTGATGACTTCGATCTTCTTGTCGCCGGCCTTGGCCAGAACGACGGTGAACTCGGTCTTCTCCTCGACCGGAGCCGCGGCAGCACCGCCACCGCCGGCAGCGGCAACAGCCACCGGAGCCGCGGCAGAAACGCCCCACTTCTCCTCGAGAAGCTTCGAGAGTTCGGCGGCTTCGAGCACGGTCAGGCTCGAAAGCTCGTCGACGATTTTGGAAAGATCAGCCATTTAACTTTCTCACTTTCAATCGGTTGAACCAGGTTGTCGTCAAAAGGCGAGCCGTCAGGCGGCCTTGTCTTTGGTGGCATGGGCGTTCAGGACACGCGCCAACTGACCGGCCGGCGCCTGCAGGACACCCGCGATGCGGGTAGCCGGCGCCTGGATCAAGCCAACGATCTTCGCACGGAGCTGATCGATCGAAGGCAGGTCGGCAAGTGCCTTGACTGCAGCGGCATCCATCACGGTCTTGCCCAGGGCGCCGCCAAGAATGACGAACTTTTCGTTCGCCTTGGCGAAGTCCGAAGCAACCTTTGGTGCCGCGACCGGATCCTTGGCGTATGCGACCATGGTCGGACCTGCGAACAGGTCCTTCAATCCGGCTGCGTCAGTGCCATCCAGAGCAAGTTTCGCAAGACGGTTCTTCGCGACCTTAACGGTCGCGCCCGCCTGGGCCATCTTGCCGCGCAGGTCATTGACCTGGTTGACAGTCAGTCCCTTGTTGTGGGCCACGACAATCACAGTGGTGTTCGAAAACACCTCGTGAAGCGACGTGACGAGCTCTTTCTTTTCGGCTCTATCCACTTGCTCTCTCCTTTTTGGCGTCCGCCGCTCAGCGGCAGGACACCGGTGGACAAACCGCCCGAACTCGACCCACGCGATGGCAGGCGAGCCGCGAGCGGCGCTCACTTGCCTGTCCCCCAGGATCCGCATTTGCGCGACCATGAAGTCGGAAGGTTCAAACCGATCTCACCTCTCAAACGGGGCTTTGATCCTTTGATCCCATCTCATGCGGGCTTGGGGTTTAAGCGAGGTCCTCGCGCCAGCAATCTCACAGGTGCCGGAAGACCAGAAAAAGACTCGAAACTCCGGTTAACCGACTGAGGAAATTAGATTTCCTCGATCGGAAACCGTAACTCAATCAGGCAGCGGTGATGCTGCCGAGGTCCAGCTTGAGGCCGGGGCCCATAGTCGAAGAAATGGACACTTTCTTTGACGAAGGTGCCCTTGGCGCCTTGCGGCTTGGCCTGGAGGACCGCGTCCACGAAAGCACGGACATTGCCGGCGATCTGGTCTTCCGAAAAGCTCGCTTTGCCGACGCCGGCCTGGACGATCCGGCCTTTTCGACACGAAATTCAACTGCGCCACCCTTGGCCGCTTTGATCGCCGCCGTGACATCCATGGTCACCGTGCCAACCCGGGGTTCCGGCATCATGCCGCGCGGACCAGACCTTACCAGAGACGGCCGACGAGGCCCATCATGTCCGGCGTCGCAATGCAGCGATCGAAATCTATCGTGCCCTTGCTGACGATCTCGACGAGATCTTCGGCACCGACAACGTCAGCGCCCGCCTTCTTGGCTTCTTCCGCCTTGGCGCCCTTGGCGAAGACGCCGACCCGCAATTTGCGGCCCGAGCCGTTCGGCAGGTTGCAGACGCCACGGACCATCTGGTCGGCGTGACGCGGGTCGACACCCAGGTTCATGGCGATCTCGACGGTTTCGTCGAATTTCGCATTGGCCCGGCTCTTGACCAGCTTTACCGCTTCGTCGAGCCCGTAAAACTTGGCGCGATCAACGGGTTCGGTGTTCTTCTTGATCCGCTTTGGAGCGTTTGCCATGGCTCTTACTCCACCACTTCCAGGCCCATCGAGCGCGCCGAACCGGCGATCTCGCGGGCTGCTGCATCGAGATCGCGGGCATTCATTCCCTTGATCTTCTTCTCGGCAATCTCGCGGCACTGCGCCATGGTCACTTTGCCGACCGGCGCGGCCTTGCCCGGCTCCTTGGAGCCGGCCGTCAGTTTCGCCGCCTTCTTGAGGAAGTAGGAAGCCGGCGGAGAGCGCATTTCGAATGTGAAGGACTTGTCCTGGTACGCGGTGATCACCACCGGCACCGGCGAGCCCGGCTCCATCTGCTGCGTCTGCGCGTTGAAAGCCTTGCAGAATTCCATTATGTTCAAACCGCGCTGACCGAGCGCGGGACCGATCGGCGGGGACGGGTTTGCCTGCCCTGCCGGCACCTGCAATTTGACGTAACCTACGATTTTCTTAGCCATTCTCTTTCCCTCACCGGCTCCGAGCCGGGCTTGTTGAGGTTAGTGGTCCGGCTGCCCGTGAAAGCGCGCCTCCCACCGTTGAAATCCAGGCCTTGAAGGTCAACGGACCTTTTCGACTTGGGTATATTCGAGTTCAACCGGCGTCGGCCGGCCGAAGATCGAAACCGCCACTTTAAGCCGGGCGCGCTGCTCGTCGACCTCTTCCACCAACCCGCTGAAGGAGGCGAAGGGGCCGTCTGCAACCCGGACTTGTTCCCCAACCTCGAAGGAGATCGGAGCGCGTGGACGTTCCACGCCTTCGGCCACCTGGTTGAGGATGCGGGCTGCTTCCGCGTCAGTGATCGACACCGGACGGTTGTCCGATCCAAGGAAGCCGGTCACTTTGGGAGTGTTCTTTATTAGATGGTATGCTTGGTCGGTCATTTCCATCTTTACAAGCACGTAGCCCGGAAAAAATCTGCGCTGGCTCTTGATCTTGCGACCGCGGCGCATCTCGACGATCTCTTCCGTCGGGACGAGCACCTGCTCGAAGAGTTCGCCCAGGCCCTTCTGTGCCGCCTGCTCCTTGATGGAGTCGGCCACCTTGTTCTCGAAGTTCGAGTAGGCGTGAACGATGTACCAGCGTTTGGTCATATGCTTCTGCCGTTCCTGTCCGCTAGAGCCCGAACAGAACTTTGTTGACGCCCCACTGGAGGCCCATGTCGACGACCAGGAAAAACACCGCCGCGAGCGCCACCATGATCATCACCATGACGGTGGTGATCATCGTTTCCTTACGGGTCGGCCAAGTTACCTTGGCCGCTTCCTCGCGGACTTCCTGAAGGAATTCTACCGGGTTTGTCTTGGCCATTATCCTCTTTCCGAACTGGCAGGGGCAGAAGGGCTCGAACCCTCGACCTGCGGTTTTGGAGACCGCCGCTCTACCAACTGAGCTATACCCCTATCCGTCCGCGGTTACTCCACGATCTTGGCGACGACGCCGGCGCCGACGGTTCGGCCGCCTTCACGGATGGCGAAGCGCAGCTTCTCCTCCATGGCGATCGGCGTGATCAATTCCACATCCATCGTCACATTGTCGCCAGGCATAACCATTTCGGTGCCAGACGGCAGCGTTACAACCCCGGTCACGTCTGTCGTGCGGAAATAAAACTGCGGACGATAATTGGTGAAGAACGGCGTGTGACGGCCACCCTCTTCCTTGGTCAGGATATAGGCCTCAGCCTTGAACTTCTTGTGCGGCGTGATCGAACCCGGCTTGGCCAGAACCTGGCCACGCTCGACACCGGTGCGGTCGACACCGCGCAGAAGTGCTCCGACATTGTCCCCCGCCTCCCCCTGATCGAGCAATTTGCGGAACATCTCGACACCCGTCACGACCGTCTTGGTGGTCGGACGCAGGCCGATAATCTCGACTTCCTCGCCAACCTTCACAATGCCGCGCTCGATGCGGCCGGTCACAACCGTGCCGCGGCCCGAGATCGAAAACACATCTTCGATCGGCATCAGGAACGGCTGGTCCTTGGGGCGCTCAGGCTGCGGGATATAGGCGTCAACCGCCTCCATCAGCTTCAAGATCGCGTCATGGCCAAGCTCCGGGCTCTTGCCCTCAAGCGCCATCAGCGCCGAGCCCTTGACGATCGGGATCTCATCGCCGGGGAACTGATAGGAGGAGAGAAGCTCGCGCACTTCCATCTCAACAAGCTCGATCAATTCCGGATCGTCGACCATGTCGACCTTGTTCATGAACACAACCAGGGCCGGAACGCCAACCTGGCGGGCCAACAGAATGTGCTCGCGGGTCTGCGGCATCGGGCCGTCAGCCGCACTCACCACCAGGATCGCGCCGTCCATCTGCGCCGCTCCGGTGATCATGTTCTTCACATAGTCGGCATGGCCCGGGCAATCGACATGCGCGTAATGGCGGGCCTTCGTCTGATACTCGACATGGGCGGTCGAGATCGTGATGCCGCGCGCCTTCTCCTCCGGTGCCTTGTCGATCTGGTCATAGGCCGTATACGTCGCCCCGCCAGTCTCCGCCAGAACCTTGGTAATCGCCGCCGTCAAAGACGTCTTGCCATGGTCAACATGGCCAATCGTCCCAATGTTGCAGTGCGGCTTGTCGCGGTTGAATTTCTCTTTGCCCATATTCTTCTATCCTATTGTACAGACTGGCATTTTTTACGATTACTGGAGCGGGTGAGGGGAATCGAACCCCCGTCTTTAGCTTGGAAGGCTATTGCTCTACCATTGAGCTACACCCGCCCGGGAACTCGCTTCTACCTCCTCGACCTCGACTGCGGACGTTCAGCCCTCAACCCCCCAAGCGATGGTGGGGGAAGTAGGACTCGAACCTACGAAGGCGAAGCCAGCGGATTTACAGTCCGCCCCCTTTGCCGCTCGGGACATTCCCCCGAATCGCCGTTGGATTGCTTTGAGCCAAACGCCAGCGAGCCCGGGTTTAGCCCGGGCCCAGATCGGGGCGCTTTATGCGCGGGATGGTAAAGCGTGTCAACGGGAAAAAGACCGTGTAGAAGCAGCCGGATGAGCGCCATCCACCGCGAAAATTCAGAAGGTCCGGAATTCGACCTGCTCTATGGAATTCATACCGTCGCGGAGGCCCTGAACAACCCAAAAAGGAAGTTTGTCCAGCTTCTTGCAACGAAGAATGCGGCGGCGCGATTGGCGGAGGAAATTTCCAAGCGCGGACTGACCATCGAAGAGGCCAATCCCAAGGCGCTGGACCGGCTCACCGGGCCCGATGCGGTGCATCAGGGCGTCGTTTTAAAGGCAAAATCGCTCAATCAGCCGCGGCTCGACCAGATCCCGCGCAAGGGCATCGTGGTGATGCTCGACCAGGTCACCGATCCGCATAATGTCGGCGCCATTATGCGCAGTTGTGCGGCCTTCGCGGTGACCGCGCTGGTTGCCACGGCGCGTCACAGCCCCGAGGCCTCGGGCGTCCTGCTCAAGGCCGCGTCGGGCGCCTATGAGCATGTGCCTTTTGTCAAAATCACCAATCTTGCCAGAGGGATGGAGGAGTTACGGGGCTACGGATTCAGGCTGATCGGGCTCGACAGCGAGGGCGAAAACAAGCTCGCCGATGTCGACAAGACCCCTCCCCTTGTGTTGGTGCTTGGGGCCGAGGGCAAGGGCTTGCGGCAATTGACGCGGCAGACCTGCGATGTCGTTGCCCGGCTCGACCTTCCGGGCTCGATCCAGAGCCTCAATGTGTCCAATGCCGCGGCGATCGGGCTGGCCGAGCTTCTGCGCCGCTGATTTGCGCCAAGCGATTGGCGCGGTTGTGAATTTGTCGGAGGCGTCGGGGCGCTAAATCGGATAAACGCAACGCAAATGAGCACGGTTGCAATCGAGGAAAGAACCAACACGCAATCAACCGCGATGGCGGTGCTGGCGGCGCTTTCCTTGTCGCACATGCTCAACGACACGATGCAGTCGCTCTTGCCCTCGATCTACCCGATCCTGAAGCAAAGCTATGCTCTCGATTTCGGCCAGATCGGCTTGATAACATTGGCTTTTCAGCTCACGGCCTCGATCCTGCAGCCGCTCGTCGGCATCTTCATCGACCGCCATCCGATGCCCTATTCTGCGGCCGCCGGCATGGGGCTCACGGTGAGCGGGCTGGTGCTCTTGGCGTTTGCCCATTCCTACCCGTTCCTGCTCTTGGCGGCCTGCCTGATCGGCTCCGGATCGTCGATTTTCCACCCCGAATCATCGCGCATCGCGCGATTGGCGTCGGGCGGCCGGCATGGTTTTGCGCAGTCGCTGTTCCAGGTCGGCGGCAATGTCGGCTCGGCGATCGGCCCTCTTGCCGCCGCGCTCATCATCCTCCCCTTCGGCCAGGCGAGCGTTTCCTGGTTCACGGCCATCGGCGTTATGGCCATGATTTTATTGAGTTTTGCCGGCCGCTGGTACGCCGTTCACGGGACCAAGCGGATGAAGGCGGCGCCCAAGACCGGGGCCGAGACGCTGCCGCGCCGCAAGGTGGTCGTGGCGATCTGCGTTTTGATTGCCCTGGTGTTCTCGAAGTTCTTCTACATGTCGAGCCTCGGCAATTACCTCACCTTCTATCTCATTGAAACCTTTGGGGTTTCAGTCCAAAGCGCGCAGCTTTATTTGTTCGTGTTCCTGGCCGCGGTGGCGGCCGGCACCTTCCTCGGCGGCCCGATCGGCGATCGGTTCGGGCGCAAGTATGTGATCTGGTTCTCGATTTTGGGCGTGCTGCCGTTCACGCTGTTGCTGCCGCATGCCAATCTCTTCTGGACCCTGGTGCTCGCCATCATCACCGGGCTCATCATGTCGTCGGCCTTTTCGGCAATTCTCGTTTACGCTCAAGAGCTTGTGCCGGGGCGCGTAGGCCTTATCGCGGGCCTCTTCTTCGGCCTCGCTTTCGGCATGGGCGGCCTCGGCGCGGCCCTCCTCGGCGAGCTTGCCGATCGCACAAGTATCGGATTTGTCTACCAGATTTGCGCTTTCCTTCCCGCCATTGGGATCGTCGCCTGGTTCCTTCCCGATCTCAAACGCAAGGCGCCGGCCAAGGCTTAAGAAGCTTGTCAGGGGCGGCGGCGCGGCGCTATCTAGGCCCGCAGAAGCCGGCTTAGCTCAGTTGGTAGAGCACCTGATTTGTAATCAGGGGGTCACAGGTTCGAGTCCTGTAGTCGGCACCATTTAAAATTCCGTATTATCTTCAATTGCTTAGCTCAACATCCGAATAAATTTCTTATAGCAAGTTTTCGACGGATTGAATTGCGGCGGCCTTAAACTCGCGGCCTATCGGATCACGAGCGGGACGGAAGCCGCGAACCCCACCAGGACGACAACGAATGCCATCCAGATCACGCCCGAAAAAATGGCGGCAAGTTTTTCATGGGGCTTGAGTTGCATGAGGTATGGCGTATCCGAAATTCACTAAGCAAGGGTAAGAGCGTGGGGCCAAATTTATCCTGTATCCCATTTAGTGTGTTTTCGCGCGGCCCGAGAGGCCATTTTCGCGCATTTTTACCCCCCAAAATCGCATTCTTCGCGACACGGTTTGGTTCGACTCGCGCACACCGAAACCTATTGAACGGACGTTCATTTCGTCATTATGCCAGATGAAAGAATGAACGGGCGTTCAAAATCCGGTCGTCAGTTTCCGGTAAACGGGTCGGTAAACCCATATCTGCTATAGACGACGGGTGGCGGAGGCAGATCGCATCCTGGCCGGCTGCACAAGGGAGGATCAGATGGTTCGCATGTCATTGCTGGGTGGCGCCGCCGGTCTCATGTTCACGCTGGTTGCGGGAACAGGCCCTGCCCTCGCCGCGCCGATGGCCCCGGGCCTCGCCACGACGATCGGCAAGACCTCGCCGGCGCTCGAGCGCGTCGCCTATGACCCGCCGCGGCGGCCCTATTGCACGCTCGAGAGCCAGCGGCATTTCCAGAACTGGAATCCGGGGCGCTATGATGAGTGGAACGGCATCGGCCCCTACAAGCACAAGCATTTCGGCGGCCATCGCTGGCACGACCTCAATTACAATGGCTGCGCGCCCTGGTGGCAGCCCGAGGCCTACGGCACGACGGCGGCGCGCCGCGCCTTCAAGCAGGCCTATGACAATCCGCATGTGCGCTGGTGCTTCAACCACCACAACAGCTATGATCCGTCCACGGACAGTTACACGACCTATGACGGGCGGCAGAAGCGGTGCGTGGAGCCGGAGAAGTAGAAGCCGGCCGCACTTCCTCTCAAAGCAATTTGTCCTTGAGCGGCAGCAATGCCAGAGCTCGTCCCTCGAATGCGCCGTTGATTAGCGCTTCCTTCAAAGCCGATTGCGACTGACTATATCGAAAGAATGTCCGCACGCCCTCTTCAATCAGGCTCGCGATCTGCGAGCGTTCTTGCGTGTTGAACGATGCCGGCAGCTCGGACACATCCAAATTTTCTGGAACATTACGCTTTTCGATGAAGTGCCCAATCCGGGTCGTAACATGAAAGTCCGCGGTCGCGGGCCTCTTCCCGTCGAGAAGTGAGGCGAGGCAGATCCCCAGATTGATGTAGCGCACACTCGAATAGCTGGAGCCTTGAACATTGACGATATCAACGAGTCCGTCATGGCTGCGATACCAATACCCTTTGCCACTTGGCGCGAAGCCCAGCGGGGCTAATACTTCACCAATGATCGCCTCCAGTGCAATCTTTTTGCTCGTCCGCATCATTTTCGGCTTCTCTAATACCCCAAGTGTATCTGCATTCAGCTCCAACTGCCGCGCGGCCCGGTGGGCTATCGCGTTTCGCGATGACACTTCAGGTAAGACCTCGCATAGTGTTCCACATCGACCTTCCTGTTGTGCGAGTTCGGACGGCGATCCCAGACCTGCTTGTAGAAGACAGCGTCTATCGGGATGCTTTCGCTTTCCGAGACGATATCGATCCGCGTCATGATTCCCGCGGAGGTTTTTATCCGCCAGTGCAAAGAGGAATCGAACTCGATCATCCTGTTTCCGATCATCGTCAGCAATTCGATGAACCTTGTACCATCGGGTTCGATGTCGCGGGCCGGATAATCGGCCATCGAATGGTTCGGATCGGTATCGAGTTCGGCGTCGACCGCCGCCTCTTCCGGCACGAAAGCCAGGAACGTTTCGGGTTTAAGATGGAAGCCGCCTACGACCGTCACCGTCCGCGGAGGATTGAAGAGGCGATCGAAAAACTCGGTTCGCCCATTGGACAATCTTGGGCGTTCAGACTTTGCGAAGCCGGTGGCGATCATTTGATCGTCCGGGCCAACATAAAGAGGCCTCCCAAAGCGTTCCGAGGCTGCTGTGTCCAATTGCCATTCACCGGATGCCAGCAGTTGCCCGAACTCGTCCTTGGTCAGAAGCCGCGATTTCCTTGGCTGCGTGTTCACGATCGTTCTCCGGGGCCGAGTTACCTCCAATGATTTGGCTTCCCGCGATTGCGATGACCCGGATGACTGAAGCTACCCAGCATCAGACAAGGCAGCCAGAACGGTCCGACCAATCTCTTTCGGGTCATCGCCGCTAATCCGTGTCTTATCATCAACGTCCTCCGAGCCACCGCCCGCCCGCCGGGTCGGCGTTATCTCCAACTGGCGAGCTCCCACTTCCCGGTAGACGCCGAGCAGGAGCGCTTTCCTGTGGAACGCGCTCCACGACCGCTGCTTCGTTTCGCGCAAAATAACCGCCGTAGACGGGGCCGGACCCCTGCTGTAGTCGTCTGGAACATTGTCCGCGCATCGATCGAGCATGGCGAGAACCTTAATCCCGATCTCATGAGGATCCTCTAACGAGACGATCGCCAGCGTCGCCATCCCTCGCCTCACACCGTCGCGCGTGCGCTCATAGGGAACGACCAGCAGGCGATCATCAAATCGATAGATCGCTGCACTGTGAAAAAATGTTGTTTTTTCTGTCATTGCAACGTCGCATGCTCCTCATCCCCAGATGCGCCGCATCTCGCCGGTTTTACGAAAACACGCGCTCGCTTCTTAGCGACGCTTATCCTTGAGATACAAGGATACCGTCCAGCTCTCCTCGCCGCGCGTATCCACTTCCATGAACCGGAATTCCCGATAACCGCGGAGCAAGCAGCGCTTGTTGCCGACAATCGTGAAGGTTTTGGTGGATACGCAGAAGGTCAAGCCGTCGCCCCAATTCCCGCCGCCGTCGAGATCCCTGGCGAAGACATAGTAATATCGATCGGTGAGAGTCCCGAAAAGAACCGGCATGCAGGACTGGCGAAGAAGATTCCACCAGCCTTCAGAGGTCAATCCCTGCTTGCCCCGATAACCGATGGCGACGGCCACGCGGTGATCGGTCTTGTTGCAAACCTGCAATCCGCTCGGCTTGATCCGATCCTCGGTTTTCTGCTTCTGACCCGCAAACGCAGCGGCGGTGGAGGATATTGCGATTCCCATCAACGCCGAAGCTAGGGCTATGTTTCTGACATTGTACTTCATGACGCCGCATTTTCGTCCGTTTTCACAGCCCTAACACCTGCAGTGAGGATCGAAGTCGATCGTATTGTCGCGCCACAGATCATACTGGTCGGCGGGGAGGAAGTCGTAAGGCTGGCAATCGACCACAGCTCTCACTGCCGATCCACTGGTCGAAATGAACATCGGATGCGTGCTCGAATTGAGCACCTTCGGCAGGCTCGTGAGGGTTCCGTCCGGTTTAAGCGTGAAGCTGACCCTGACTATGAATTGCGAATTGAGCGCCGCCTTTGGCACCGCCCAACAACTCGTCAGTCGTTTCATCAGCGCTTGGGCTATTTTCGCCTCGGATTGACCGGCGATCAACAAGATGTCCCGACCGTTGTTTGCGGCGGCAAGAGCGTTGTCGGACCATTCGATTGGCACGGCGCTGCTTGTCGAATCAGCAGCGAGAACACCGGCCGCCAGGACTGCTGCGCCCGCGAGTATTGCACGTGCTCTGAGACGTGCCGAGGGATGTGGCACCCTCATCAACCGGCACAGCCAAGCCAGAGCCGCGATTTTCGTGCCGAACCCATCATACCCAGCCCCGACCATTCCACCTTTTTCGGGAACCACGCTTCGACACATCCGTTTATTCTATGTCCTCTGCAAGTCATAAAGACGAACGGAGACAAAAAGCCCCGTACGCCTCGTCATTCCGAGGGGTGTGCGGGGCTTTACCGTTTCACCCCCGCAGCGATCACTCCTCATCCAACGAAATGAGCGATGAGTGAAGGCATAGGATGCGGTTGTTCTCCGCCTGCATGAGCGACCAGCCGCAGTCGCCTAAGTTCTTCGCAAAGTCGACACGATGGGGCCCTTCGATATGGGCGAAGAGGCGGCCGTCATTGCCCTAGGCAAGGTGCAGAGCATCGCGCGGGCCGAACCACGTCATCGCCGCCTCGCCTTCGCGGTCGCGGGACCCGAGCGCCGGCGGCGCCCCGGACGCAATCCAGACGGTGGTACCCTGGCCTGAGCTCTCGGCATGGACATAGTCGTATAGCAAGGCGTGCAGGTCGCCTCCGGGTTCAGCAAGGACTTCTTTCAATTCGTAGCTGTCAAGCGGATCGTCCATGAAAATGAGGGCGACAAAAGCGACGACCGGGAGCGCGAGCAGGCCGCCGAGAATGTAAAGAACAACTCTCGCTGCCGTGGAGAGAGCGCCCCGGCTGTTGGCGGGAGTGCTCATTTGGCCCGGAACGGAGCGCTGGCGCTCATGCGGCGGCTTCGGCATCGCCGCCTGCCGTGACATTGCCGCGCGATTTCATAAGCCGCCGACGCCGAATGAAGAACAGGATTGCGCCAACCGGAACGGCGACGTGAAGGAGCGGACCGGCCCGGAGCGAGCCAATGATCGACATCAGCTGTTTGGCCTCCTCTTTCAGCTCGACTTGGGTGGTCGGAAGACCGCAGCCGGACCGCAAGAACCAGGACGTATCGAATTGCTTTCAAGACGCCCCCCATGCCGTAGGGGAAATCCAGTTTGCAGCTTGGACTGCCGGTGTCAATCCGCGGTCATGCAAACCGCCGGTCGGGCACTTTGCCGCCGTTGGCGCTAGCGGACGAAATAGATAGACTGGCACCATGCCCGGGGGCGTGCGCATCTTCGATGCCTTGATCATTACGGCAATCGGCACTGCCGTCCTCGCCGCGGCTTGCCTGTCGCTTCCGCCGGACAGTGCCTGGCCCGGCTGGCTCACAAACGCGCTGCAACTCTTCTCGATCTTGGTCTTTGCCGGCGAATTCGCCTGGCGCTACGCCCTGCGCCAAGGCCGCAACGAGCCCGTCGGGCCCTTCGCGCTGTTCGAATTCCTGATCTTCGCGGTGCCGGCCTTCGGAATGGCGACGGCGATCGACCCGCGCTTCGTCGAGATCGCGCTTCTCCTCTCGCTCGTCAAGCTCGCCCGGTTCATCCCGGCGCTCGGCATGGTGATAACGGTGATGCGCAACGAGGCGCGCTCGCTGTTCGGCGGCTTTCTGGCGCTCGCGGTATTGCTGATGCTCGCCTCGGGTTTCATGTATGCGGCCGAACACGACGCGCAGCCGACCGTGTTTTCCTCGATCCCCAGCACCATGTGGTGGGCGATCGTCACCATGGCCTCGGTCGGCTATGGCGACATGGTCCCCCAGACGGTCGTCGGCCGGGTGCTCGCCGGCTTCATCATGCTGATGGGCATCGCCATGTTCGCGGTGCCGGCCGGCATCCTCGCCACCGGCTTTGCCGGCGAGATCAAGCGGCGCGACTTCATCGTCTCCTGGGACGCGATCAAGCGCGTGCCGCTGTTTGCCGATCTCGAGGCGAGCCGCATTGCCGCGATCGCCCGGCTGCTCGAGCCGCAGATCGTGCCGGCAAACCAGGTGATCGTCAGGCGTGGCGATGTAGCGGATGCGATGTTCGTCATTGTCAAAGGCACGGTCAGCGTCGAAGTCGAACCGAGCCCGGTGCGACTCGGCCCCGGCCAGTTCTTCGGCGAGATCGGCCTCATCATGGATACGACACGCAGCGCGACCGTCATCGCCCAGGAGGAATGCCAGTTGCTCAGCCTCGACATCGCCGATTTCAAGCGCCTCACCGAGCAATTGCCGGATCTCAAGGCGCGCATCGAAAAGGTGGCGGCCGAGCGCCTCGCCCAGCAGAAGGTGTGAGACCGGCTTAGCCGCGCAGGCCTTTCCAGGGCGCTTCCTGTGTCATGTCGACGGCTTCGAAGCCGGCTTCCCCAATGCTCGGACCGAAGATCGCCAGGATGCGCGCCTCGCCCTGCCCCACATTGAAAGACGCATGCACCATGCCGGCTGGGACGAAGACGGCATCGCCCGGTTTCAGCATCTGCTTCTTGCGGTCGACCCATTGCTCGACCTCGCCCTGGACGACATAGAGCGCTTCTTCCTGGTCGGGGTGCTTGTGGAAATCATGGCCCTTGCCGGGCAGCAATCGCGCTTCGAGGATGGTGAGCTGCTTGGCGCCCGTATTAGCCGGCACGCAAAGATTGCCGACGCGGCCCCAATCATGGGTGGTGAAATTCATCCCCGCAAGCGGTAGAAATTTTCCGTCCATTCGTGCTCTCTCCCATTGGACATTGCGGCGGGACTGTACCGCAATTCACGCCCGTGAGAAGCTCGTGCCTCGGAGGCTTCATGCCGCGCATTGTCCTCGCGCTCGTCCTCTTCTGTCTCGCTACGCCTGCCGCATTCGCCCAGGATTGCGTCATCCTGCTGCACGGCCTGTCGCGGACGGAAAACTCGTTCCTGGTCATGCAGGCCGCCCTCGAGCGCGCAGGATACAAGGTCGTCAATTCAACCTATGCCTCGAACGACAACGCCATCGAGGATGTCACCGGCCATGTCGATCAGAGCCTTTCGGCATGCGGGGACGCGGCGCGGATCAACTTCGTCACGCATTCGCTGGGCGGGATATTGCTGCGACTGTGGCTCATCGCCCATCGGCCGGACAATCTAGGGCGAAGCGTGATGCTGGGGCCGCCCAATCACGGCTCGGAAATGGTGGACACGTTCCGGCACATGCGGCTGTTCGAAATGCTCATCGGGCCGGCGGGCCAGCAGCTCGGCAGCGATGCGAAGAGCATGCCCAACCGCCTGGGACCGGCCGATTTCGAGGTGGGGATCATCGCCGGCGACCGCTCGAGCCTGCCGTTGCCGGGGATTTTTCAGGGGCCTAATGACGGGCTGGTGTCCGTCGAGAGCACGCGTCTCGAGGGCATGACTGATCACATCACCTTGCCGGTGACGCATACTTTCATGATGAACAATCCGCTCGTTATCGCGCAGGTGCTGCAGTTTCTTCAACACGGAAAGTTCGATCACGACATGACATTGCGCGCGGCCATGCAGCGGCTGTTTCCGTGGAGCCCGTGAAGGCTTTCGGTCAGGTCTTCGCCTTTTTGATTGCAACGGCATCGAGCGGCCCAAGGAAGTCGGCCTTGCCGAGCGGCACGCCATTGTGGCGGAGGATGGCGTAGGCCATCGACACGTGAAAGAAGAAGTCGGGGATCGTGAGCCGGCTCGCATGCGCTTCGGGTTGCAAGCCTCGCGAGCTGTCGAAGAAGAGCGGCAGGAGGGTCGCCCCGGACGATACAAATCGCTGCGGCTTGATCGCGCGCAGATAGGCGATGGTCTGTTTCAGGCTCGCCTTGACGTCGGCGAGGCTCGCCTCGTCATAGCCGACGCGCGGCGGCGGGGCGTCGGTGAAGTGGCGTGCGAAATCGACCGGGATGAAGCAGGCATATTGGAGCTGCTGCAGCAGGCTGTACATGTCGGGATAGAGCCGCGTCTGGAGCAGAATAGCGGGATCGATCTTGTGGCGTTTGGCATGGCGCTCGGAAAGGGCGAGGAGTTTCTCGAGGTTCCTCAGTGACCGGATGAAAACCGGTATCGTGAAGCTATAGGTCGCTCCGGTGTCCGCTTGTCGAGCCATGAGCGCTTCCCCCGCCAGCGTGCCATTAAAGCTCACGCCCAAAGAACAATGGAGTCAATCGGGATCAGTATCAACCCTGCTCGCGATCGTAGTAACCGACGGTCGTCTCGGCGCGGAAGATCTTGCGCAATCTGCGGCCGTCCGGCTTGTCGGCGACCACCAGCATCTTGCCCGAGTCCGGATATTCGCAGACTTCGATGTCGCACAAGGTCGAAAGTGCCAGATAGCGCAAGTCGGTTGTCCCGGTGTTGATGATCTGATGCGCCACTTCTGGGCCGCCCGGCGGGCAGGCGATGACATCGTGCGGGCGCAAGGGATAGCGCTTGTCGCCGAAACGCAATTCGCCCTCGCCTTCGAGGATGAAGAACATCTCCTCCTCGCCGCGGTGATTGTGAAATGGGCACTGGACCTTGCCGGGCGCGACGACGGTGAGGTTGTAACCGAGCTTTTTCGCGCCAATGTGGATGCCGATCGAGGCGCGCTTCGAGGTGTAAATGCCGTTATCCTCAATATCGTCGAATTCAGCTTCGTCGAGATTCATCACCGGCTTCATGACTCGTTCCTTTTTGGCCTGACACGATACATCGCTTAGCAGAAGAACATATAGGGACCAACCTCTCCAGCTTCTCCCTCTTGTTCGTAACGTCGAAGGTTTTTACCTTACGATATCTTCCGCCCCGCTCTTTGATTGGACATTCTCGCCGTGCTTGCCACGCTCGCCAACGACGTCATGCCGGATGAGCCCGGCCCTGCTCCGACGCATCCGACACCGCTCAGCCCTGATTGGTTCGACACAGGGGTCCGCGACATTCACGGCTGGTCGAACCGGCCGGTGGCGCCATGGCGGCGCTATTTCGCACGCTATCTCGACACGATGATCCACGGGTTCATCGGCTTCATGATGATTGGCTATGTCGGCGGCATGATTGCTCCCATTGAAGTCAATCAAGCCCTCGCTCTGTTCGAGACGAGAGGCGGTCAGTTGCTCGAAGTGCTCGTAACGGTGTTTGTCGCCGCGCTGGTCGGCTCTGTAGTCGTTGGGACGACCGGTAGTTCAATCGGCAAGGCGATCTTCGGTGTGAAGATCGTCGACGGAAATCTGCGTCCAATCGGTCCGTGGCGCGGCCTCAAGCGTGAACTGCATGTCTGGCTGGTTGGCCTTGGCGGCGGCATCGCGCTCATATCCTTCATCACGACTCTCGTCGCCTACCGAAGACTATTACTGCGGAATGCTACCGCGTGGGACAAGGGGCGCTATCTCGTGCTGCACCGGCCGGCGACGAACCGACAGATGGCGCTCAATTTCGTCGGAGTGGCGCTTGGCCTTCTGCTCCTGATCTATTTCCAAGCGTTGGAATAGCGCGTGACCTTCTATCTCCTCGTCGAGTACTATTCGGTGCAGGTCACAGAGGCCATGTTGCGCGCGAGGTCTGCGCCGGGCGACATCCCCAAGACTGCCCTTGCATGGGCGCCTGGCTCTGCCACATGGCGGCCCGTCGCGGAGATCGTCAGCGCAATTGGTGAGCCGGATCGGGCTTCCGAAGACCGGCGTCGAGAGAGTACGCAATTCTGGCCAGCCTTGATCCTCGTCGCGATGATCACCTGGTCCGTGGCCACTGCCACGAGTTTCTTCGCCCTTTGGGATTATCTCCCGAGCAGCGTATCCGCATCGACCGCCTTCCTGCTCCACATGGCTGTACTCGCACTGGGTGCGATCCTCATGATCGCGGCGACCATCTATTTCTGGCGACGCCCGACACGGCGCGCCGGCATCGCCGTGGCCGGAGTGCTTTTCCTGATCGCTCTGTCGACATCGATCGTTGGCGTCACAGTCTTTGTCGGCAATGCCATCCAGGCGCGAGACCTGTATCCGGTATTTGTCGCGCAAGACGCGTTAGAGAATGCGACAGTTTTTCGCGGTTCCGACGGCACAGTCTACATCATGGGCTCGCTCGGACCGAGACTCGTAGACGATTTTATGAAAGCGGAAATGGAAGGGCCGGTAAAGCGAGTCGAGATCACCAGTCCCGGCGGCCTGGTGAGTTCTTCGCTGACGCTTGCCGCCCACCTGGAAGAACACAAGCTGCCGGTGATCGTGCGCGCCTATTGCTTCAGTGCCTGTATTCATATTGCCGTTGCTTCGCCCGAATCCTACGCCGATCGTGGCGCCATCTTCGGCTTCCACCGAACCACACCAATCGTGGCGCTGGATGCCGAAACTTTCGCTTACGCAGACGCACAAGCCAACCAGGAGGCCGCCGATTTTCTCAAGGCCCACGGTGTTCCTGACACGGTGCTCGCCATTGCGCACAAGCACGCCGGAGATTCGATTTACGAAGTGACCGCAGACGAGATGGTCGATTATGGGGCCATCAAGGGCACTGTTTCTGGTACAAAAGTGATCCGGACTGGCAACAAGCGTTGACGAGCAAATCTGACGCCTAGTGTCTCAAGTCGACCGTTGCGACCTTGTCGCGATAGCTCTCCTTGGGGTCGACGCCGAGCATCAACTTGATCCCGGCAAGCAGGCTCGAACCATTTTCCCAAATCTGCGCCTCGTCGGGATCGAACCGCAAGAGAGTGAGCTTGGGATCGTCCTTGCCCTTCTCATACCAGGCGGCGATGAAGGGGTTCCATAGACGGTCGATGGCGGCGCGGTCATTGTCGATGAAGAGCTTGCCGTGAACCGCGGCGAAGAGCGCATGGCGTTTCGCGGCGAAAGTCATGATGGCGCGCTTGCCGCGGCCGACGCCCTCGGCGATCGACGTGTCCTTGGCCGTGAAGAACCAGATCGGGCCGCGATCCTCTTCGATCTGCGCGGTCATCGGGCGGGTGTGACTCTCCTCAGCACCGACAATGCCGAGCATCACGGTCATATCGGATTTGAGAGCTTTCCAGAATTCCTTTTCGAGTTCGGCTTGGCTGGGCACGGGCGTTCTCCGGGGTTAGCAATGGTTCCCCGGGGCAACGTACGGTGCAGCACTTCGTTCCGAGCCGGTCTCCTATGCGGCACCGGTCTTCGATGGATTCGGATCGCGATCGCGCTCTTCCATGTCGAGCCGATTGCCGGTTTCCAACATCACTTCTTGTGCAGCGCAACAGGATGAAAGCGAACGGGCCGCCATGAGCTTGTCGATCAGAAACTCGACGCGGCCGATATCCTTGCGGTTCTTGATTCGATCCTGGGGCACTGCCAGCGCTCCTCCGCCAAGCTCACACATTACCGCACGCGCCGGATAAAATCATCGCCTTCATCCGACATTCATCACATTTTGGTGTGCGCCTTGGAAACAGCATTATCGGAGCGCATGACTCGCCGTCAGCGAGGCTCAAACCGGAGTGGTCAAATGAACCGGATCCGAGAGTTGCTACAGGCGAAAGCCAATATCGAAGCAACCCTCGAACACCAAGGCATTGCGCTTGACCCGCAAGCGCGCGCGGCAATCGGCTGGGCGCTCAAATCGCAGGTCGAGTGTGAAGGCTGCAAGATCGAAGAAGCAGCGGCGCAAGTGATCGCGACGTACAAAGCCGCAGCATAGACCAAGCAGCGCTTTCATCCGCATACGGACGGTATGCCTCAAAACGGGGCGGAAGGTTTTTGCTGCGTTAACCTTGCCACGCTTTGGACTCAAATCGATGGCAAGTTTGTTCTTGGGATGGCTTGAACAGGGGAAGTTCATGGCCATGGCACATCTACCCAACGATCATCACCTTATCGCACTCAAATCCGTCATCGAGTCCGGCTCCGGAATCGACGCGGTCGCCAATCGAACCGACGGACTCGAATGCGTCCAGCGCGGCTGGCTCAAACACCGGGCGCACCGGCAAGACGAGGGAGGAGGGTTGACCGACGTCTGGGATCTAACGCCCGAGGGGCGCGAATTGCTCGACATCATATTGCGCGAGCGCCAAAGCGGCCTAGCCGCCTGACGCAAGAACCAAGCAATCAACCGAAACGATTGAACTTAGCGGCCAAACCCGTCCCTCACCCGCTCAGTGGATGACGGAGGCCGCAAACGGCGGCCGGCTGGGCAGCGATTGGCATGAGCCAGTGGCTTTCCCACCGGGCCGCCTTTTTCTCAATAGCGGCTTACTTCGCGGGCGAGTTTTCCGGGCGCCAATAGTGGAAAAGCTTGAAGACCGGCTGGTCGATATCAAGACCATCTTCGAGGCGGCGTTCGACATGGAAAGCGCGACCCGCAGCCCAAATCGTCGCCCAGATGACCGGCAGGGCGCCCACTGCCATCAGCCCATACATGAAGGTGTCGGGAAGGCCCATCAGGCGCGATGCAGCCCATACCGTCGCCGCGGAAGCCGCACCCAACATGGAGATGGCCATCAACGCGACGCCAATAGCGGCCAGGAAGCTCGGAAACGGTCCCATGGCGTGCTGGCCCGGGGCCGGCGGCACCTGGGGTCTCATGATTTCGTCGGTCATGGCCCGGGCATAAACCAGAATCGGCGCGCCTGTGCAAGCGCGCCGATGAAGAAGGCCACAGGTGACAGACTATGCCGGCCCTTCGGCGGTACGGCAGGATTCGAAGAGGAACCAGACGCGACGTTCGGCCTCGTCGATCCATTGTTCAAGGAGGCTCGCGGTGGCGACGTCACCATGCTCGTCGCATAGATCATGAGTTTCGCGGAAGAACCCGACCAGGCGTTCGTTGTCGTCACGCAATTCGGCCAGCATGTCGAGCGGCGTCACAAAGGCCGCGTCATTGTCGGAGAGACGCTGCAGACGGGCAATCTCGCCGATCGAATGCAGCGTCGTGCCGCCGATCTTGCGGGCGCGTTCGGCGACATCGTCGGTGATCGCGTAAATCTGACTCGCCTGCTCATCGAGCATCAAATGATAGTCGCGGAAATGCGGCCCCGACATGTGCCAGTGGAAATTCTTCGTCTTGAGGTAGAGCGTGAAGACATCGGCAAGCAGCGTCGTCAGTGCCGCCGAAATGTCCTTGGTGGCGTTGGCGCCAAGGCTGGTGGGCGTCTGAAGCGCCGCTGTACGGCGGGACTTCGCATCTTTCTGGCTCATGGACGTGGTCTCCTGGTTCGGTTGGAGGAAAGGCTATTTGCCGCGCACAGCTTTGATGATCATCGAGGCCAAGGGTACAATGAGCCCGGGTAAGGCCGAATCGAGAGGGTTGCGCACCATACGGGTGATGCCGCGGATATCGTCCTCGATCTCGCGGGCATCGGCGGCGAGTGCGTCGAGGGCGGATTTCTGGATTTCCTGCGCCAGTTCGAGGTCGCGGCCCGGTTTAACGCGCGCGGCCACCATAAAGAGGATCGCAGCGAGAACAAGATCGCCAAAGCCAACGAGTGCTGCGGCCCCTACCCGGCCCAATTGCGGTTCGAGCTCGAAGTAGACGGCAAGATCGAGCATCGCCAAGCCGAAAATACCGATGAGCGCTGCCACCGCCATGAGACCGGTACGCGCGGCCAAATGATTGAGCTTGATTTCGGTGATAACCGACTGGGCGCGAAGCATGACGCGCAGGTCGCGGATGATCTTGTCGGTGTTCATAGTCTAACGCCCCAACATGCGGCCGGCCAAAAGCCCGAGCAGAAAGGCAGCGGCGAGCGCAGCCAAGGGGTGATGCTTGACCAATTCCTCAGCCTCTTCCCCGGCCTTGCCAAGACTGGATTCAAGCTCGTGCAGCAGGGTTTCGGCCTCGCTTTTGGAGCCGGCCGCGGGTTCAGCGGGAGACGTTTCGGCCTCGGCACGCTTCAATTCGGCCTGCAGGTCGCCAAGCTCGGATTTGACGGATCGCTTTTTCGCCATAGGGAATTTGTCCAGAACTGCTCAAGTCTAGTGCGGGCGCAGGGATTTTGACAGCCAAGATTGACAGGCTGGTCAAGAGAGAATGAAATTCGGAAGACCATAACGCTGAGACCTCACAATTGGTTCCATCGTCAGCTCGACGGCGCGGCGGAACCTCAAAGCCCGGCCGGTGTTAACGACTTTCAGCCGCTCAGGAGAACGTGCCCGATGAACAAGCCCGATGCCCAGCGCAATACGCCGCCCAAAGCGGACGAAGAGCAGAAAAAGCTCAAGGACGCCGTGAGCAATCTCGACAAACCGGCCGCGCCGCGCGCCGAGCCGCCGCTCGCGGTTCCAGCCAAAAACACGGTCGAGAAAGGTTAAGAACGTCTCTTTGCGTCATTGAAAGGCCCCGCACACCCGCCTAGAAGGCGCCAAAGCCCGGTCGCGGGAAAGGGTTGATGGCGCTTTCCGAAAAACAACGTGTTGCTTTGATCTCGCTTGCGGCCAGCGCCGTGCTGGCGGGATCGAAGCTGTTCGCCGGCATCGCCACCGGCTCGCTCGGCATCCTGTCGGAAGCGATCCACAGCCTGCTCGACTTCGGCGCCACGATCATCACCTTCTTCGCGATCAAATGGTCGGACCAGCCGCCCGATGCCGAGCATCACTACGGCCATGCCAAGGCCGAGAGCGTCGCGGCCCTGGCCGAAACCGGACTGCTTTTTCTCACCACCGTGTGGATCGTCTACGAGGCGGTGCATCGGATCGTTTCGGGCGAGTCGCATGTCATCACCACCTGGTGGGCGGTGGCGATCATAGCCGCTTCTGTCATCATCGACTACAATCGCGCCCGCAGCCTGTCGCGGGTCGCCAAGAAGACGGCGAGCGAGGCGCTCGAGGCCGATGCGCTGCATTTCTCCTCCGATATGTGGAGTTCGCTCGTCGTGCTCGTTGGCCTTGGCGCGGTGTGGCTCGGATTTCCGCTCGCCGACCCGATCGCAGCGCTCGTCGTATCCTTCTTTGTGGCGCTGGCCGGCTGGCGCCTGGGGCGGCGCACCATCAACTCGCTGCTCGACACCGCACCCGAAGGCGTGAGCGAGAGACTGTCGCGATTGATCACTCAGACGGAAGGCGTGCTCACATTGCGGCGGCTTCGCGTGAGACCTTCTGGTGCTACGCTTTTTGCCGGCGTCGTCGTGGAAGTGCCACGCACCATGGCGGTCGACGACATGATCGCGCTCAAACAGACGCTAACCCAGCGCATCAAGGCGGAATATCCCCATGCCGATGTGACGGTCACCACCAATCCGGTCGTCCTCGATGACGAGACGATCTTTCAGCGCGTCATGCTGATCGCATCGCGGCATGCCCTCGCGATCCATCATGTCACCGTGCAGGAGATCGCCGGCAGGATCGCCATCAGCTTCGATGTCGAAGTCGAAGGTCGTGAGACATTGGGGGTCGCGCACGAGAAGGCAACCGCGCTCGAACTCGCGATCCGCCGCGAGCTTGGCCCCGATGTCGAGGTTGAGAGCCATATCGAGCCCCTGCCCGAGGCGACGCTTCCCGGTACGGCGGTCGAGCCTTCCGAATGCGCACCGATCGTTGCAGCACTCGAAGAGTTTGGAAGCCTGCAGCCCAATCTCACCGATCCCCATAACATCCGGGTGCGGCGAAATGAGCATGGGCTTTTCGTCCACTATCACTGCCGCTTCCGGCCGGAGGAATCGGTCGAGGCAGCGCATGATGCGGTCGATGACATCGAGCATCGATTGCGCGAGCGCTTCCCAGAGATCCGACGGGTCATCGGCCATGCCGAGCCGATTGGTGGCACGCTTGATGACGAGTGAGGACTGATGCGCCACTTGCGGCCGGAAGATTACCGCGTCATGCCGTGGAAAAATGGCGGCGGGGTCACGACGGAAATCGCGATTTATCCCGAAGGGACAGGGATTTCGGGCGCCGGCTTCATCTGGCGCGTGAGCATAGCCGACGTTGCCGTTGACGGGCCGTTCTCGCGCTTTCCGGGCTATGACCGGCACATCATGACGATCGCCGGCAAGGGCATGCGGCTAGAGGCGCGTGACCATGGTGCGATCGACCTGTCGCGGCGGTTCGTACCGCGGGAGTTTTCCGGCGACTGGGATGTCGATGGACAATTGATCGACGGGCCGGTGCGGGACTTCAATTTGATGGTGGAGCGGGAACGAGCCACGGGCACGCTCGTCGTGGAGACGCTTCGCGAACGTAAGCGCTATGCTGCTGGCGACGACACGCTGCTACTCCATGTGCTTGAAGGCGACGGCGTGGCAGAGGCGCGGATCATCGCAGAGGGCGATACGTTGATCCTTTCGCCCCACAAGAGTGTTGCGGTGACACCGTCGAGCGATGAACTGCGATTGGCGGTGGTCAGGATTGCGGGACGGTAGCAGGTCTTCAACCGCCTGCGGGAGACGACAATCCAAAAACAGACACCCCGGCATCTCTGCCGGGGCATCCGTCGCCGTCCGTAAGCGTATTCACGGCTGCAAGGGAGCGAGAGCCTGCGCCGTCTTCGCAAGGCGAACCAGGTTGACGAATTCGGCGCGATAGCCAAACGCGTCATTCCCCTTTGCGCCCTGCGCAAGCGCGATCACATCATCATAGGTAAAAGAATTGGTATATTTCCCGCCGCGCAGCAGCTCGCCGAAGGCGGCAACGGAAGCCGCAAATCGTGATTCCTGCGGGATGTTGGCAGCGTCCTTAACCTCGGATAAAACGGGAACCGGAACGTTTATCAATCGGCTCGTGTCGCCATCGGGCAATTTGTAGCGCATTTTCACGAAGGCATATTCATTCGATTCAGATTTGCCTGAATCCGTCGCCGATCCGTAGCGCAGATCATCGACCAGTGCGGTACCGGAGCCTTTCGGCACGAACTCGTAGATTGCCGTGACCGTGTGGCCCGAGCCGATCTCTCCGGCATCGACCTTGTCGTTGTTGAAATCCTCGCGGTTCAACAATCGCGTCTCGTAGCCGATGAGGCGATATTCGGAGACGGTCGCGGGATTGAACTCGACCTGGATCTTCACATCCTTGGCAATCGGGAAGAGCGTCGAGGTCGCCTCGTCGACCAGGACCTTGCGGGCTTCGTTGATTGAGTCGATGTAGGCCGCATTGCCATTACCATTCTGGGCAAGCGTCTGCATCATCGCGTCATTGTAATTGCCCTCGCCGAAGCCCAGGACCGACAGATAGACGCCGGTCTGGCGCTTGCGTTCGACAAAACTCTTCAGCTCGTCGGGATCAGTGATGCCGACATTGAAATCGCCATCGGTTGCAAGAATGACGCGATTGATGCCGGTCTTGTCGAAACTCTGTTCGGCGAGTTGATAGGCCTGGCGGATGCCTTCAGCACCCGCTGTCGAGCCTTCCGACATGAGGCCGTCGAGCGCTGAAATAATCTTGCCCTTCTCCTTGATCTTGGTCGGCGCAAGCAGCGTCCCGGCATTGCCGGCATAAGTGACGATCGACACCGTGTCTTCAGGGCTGAGGCTCTCCACAAGCATCTTCATGGCATTGCGCAGCAAAGGCAGCTTGTTCGGCTCTTCCATCGAGCCCGACGTATCGATGAGGAATACGAGATTGGCGCGCGGCTTTTCCTGGCCGTTGAGCGAGAAGCCCTTGATGCCGATATGGAGCAATCGATTTGAAGGGTTCCAAGGCGCCGGAAAGACCTGGACATTGGCCTTGAACGGCTCGGCCTTATCGGCGGGACCAGCATAGTCATAGGGGAAATAATTGATCATCTCCTCGATTCGCACGGCATCCTTCTGCGGCAGCGTATTGTTGTTGAGCGATCCGCGGATAAAGGCATAAGAGGCGGTGTCGACATCGATCGAGAAGGTCGAAACCGGCTCTTCGGCCGTGATCTTCACCGGATTGGTTTCAATCTCGGTGAACTTGTCGCGGCCCTGGTCGTGATAATATTGCGGTGACTGATCGGGCACAGAGGCGATCCCCTCGACCTTCATTTTGGCAATGCCGCGCGCAAGACCAGGGGCGGGTGGCGGGGGGCTTCCCGCGATATTCATCTGCGTCGAGAGCGCATCGGCGGATTCAGGTACGGGTTCGGCCGGGACGATCTCGCCGATGACACTCGGCTTGGCAGCCGGCGCATCCTGACGTGGAGCGGTCGTCGCATCCCCTTCCTTCTTGTCGCTATCGGTCTTGATCGCCAACGGTTCACGCATCAACGGCATCAGCGCGTTGATGTTGATGGCGACGAGCGTCAGCACGGCAAGGCTCGTGCCCATCATGAGCGCGTGATTCAAACGGATGGATTGCATGATCGGTCTCCCTCGAAGTCGTCCGATGAGCGCCCCTGCCCGATCACTAAGACGCTTGGGAGTTGCCGATCCTTGGAGACGAGCTTGCGAAATTTTGTCAAAGCGCGCCGAAGCAAGCGCAATCGCGGCCGCGCGTGCACCCGGCGGCGGCTGCGCGGCTTCAGCGCGTAGTTCAGTCTTCAGTCTTTCGAGTTCATCCATCCGTGTCGCGTCCCACCATGGATTTGAGGCGCTTTCTCACCTCATGCATGCGCCAGGACACCGTCGTCTCGGCGATGCCCAGAATTTCTGCCGCCTCGGCGTGGCTCAGTTCCTCGCCGACGACGAGGAGTGCGGTTTCGCGCAAAGCCTCGTCGAGCCGCGCGAGTGCCGCCTTGAGCCAGTCCTGCCGCGCAAGGCCATCGGCCCAGTCGGCCGCGTCATGCATGGCAAAGGCCAGGTAGTCGGCCTGGATGCGGGCGCGGTTTGCCTGCTTGCGCCTGTGGTCGCGGCAGGCATTGACCACCACCCTGTAAAGCCAGGTCGAGAAGCGGCTCTCGCCCCTGAAGCTTGCGATCCGGCCGGCAAGCCCAAGGCAGATCTCCTGGGCCAGATCCTCCGCCTCGACGGACGAGCCGAGGAGCCGGCGTGCCAGGCGGAAAATCGTATCGTAATGCCGCTCCAGCAAATGCCGGAACGCGGTCCCGTCACCATTTTTGGCCCTCAGGGCCAGGTCCAGATCGCTCGCTTCCATGGGCGTTTTGTAGAGTTAGACGCAAGGAACCGGGCGAATCCTTGGACGCCTCCGGAAAAAATTATGACTAGGCTGGCCGGCGACGTCCGGCGAACAGGAGCCCATACATACCGACGGCAATCACCGCCATGGCGGCCACCTGGTAGGCCGCAACTTCTCCGCCGAGAAACAGGACCGTCAGCAGCATGGTGACGGCCGGGGCCGGCACGGTGACCGAGCTTGCCAGGGAAACATCGATGTGACGCATCGCATAGAACCACAGGACCAGTTCCAGGTAATAGGCGACACCGAGGATGACGGCCGCCTTCTGGAAATCGGCTGCTGTAAAGGCCTCGGCAAGCGCCTCGGGCGTTCCGATTACGAGTAAGAGAAGCAGCAAGAACGCGCCAGAGATCACGAGCCGCGAGATCGTCACCTGGTTGGGTGTGATTTTTGTCGTGGTGAGAACCTGGCGCAGCAGGATATGCGCAATGCTCCAGATGAGCGGGATGCCGAGCGCGAAGGCCGACCACCAGGAAATACCGGCGATGCGAAAGGTCCCCTCAGTCGTGAGGTAGACGAGCGCCAGGAGCATCAGTGCCATGAAAGAGAGTTCGAGCGGTGATTTGCGCTTGCCGAGGAACAGCGTCTCCCAGGCTGTCGCAAAGAGCGGATAGGCCTGAAGCGCAATAACCATGCTGACGGGGCCGGCTTTATCCGCAGCCACCACATACATGTAGGTTGAAAGCCCGAACATGGCGCCGGTGGCGAGCGTAATCAGGCCGGCGCGCCCGCGGCCGATGAATAGCGGTAATCGCCCGCCGCTTCTCGCAAGTTCGATGCCGAAAAGGGGGATGGCGGCGACGAGTTGCCAGAAGGTGATGGCGATTGCGAAGGTTAGCCCATCGAAACGCGCCGGGCGGTTCGCCGCGAGGATCGGCATGGCGCCAAGTATCAGAAGGCAAAGAAGCGCTAGTCCAACCCCTATACCGCGCGATCTTCCCATGTGCCGTCCCTCCCAATGGGAGGCTCGATATAATGGGCATTTAAAACGGCGCAATCAGACAATTGCCGTGGTAACAATTGCCGTCCTGTCACTTCCTGAAGTCGAGCCGCATCAGCGGTCGCTTCGGTGAGCGGCGAGCGACCTCATCGAAGCCGAGACGGCGGAACACGGTCGCGAGGCCGACGAACCCCTCGCCCCATTGCAAGGGCTTATCGGGCTCGATCGCACAAACCTCGATCGCCTCGGCTCCCCGCTTGCGCGCATGATCGGCCGCAGCCTTGGCAAGCTTCTGCATCAGGCCCTGCTTGCGATGACCGGGGCGGGTGAAAAAGCAGCTAATGGCGTAAGTCTTGTCGGGATCGGGTGCATCGCTCTCTTCGACGGGTCGCGATGTCTTGCCCTGATTGAAGCGCGGGACATTCATGCGCGGGCCAACCGCCACCCAGCCGATGGCTTTGCCGTCCTCATATGCAAGCAAGCCGGGCGGCGGGCCTTTCTTGACGATCGCTGCAAATCGGCGCTTGCGTCCGCCCTTGCCGAGCGCGTTCCATTCGCTGCAGGCGAGGCGCGGCCACATGCACCAGCAGCCGGAATTGGCACCGCGCTCGGGGCCGAAGAGATCGACGAGGTCGGGCCAGCGTTCAACGGTCAGCGGATGGAAGGTGACCAGCATTAGCGAATGAGCCGTATCTCGATCGTCGAGTTGAAACTCTTCCAATTTCTGTCCGACGTCAAAGCGGGAAGATTCATTGCCTCCGCAAGTGCCAAGCATGCTCGATCTCCCAAGGAAAGACCAAGCCCGCGCGCTCGCGCGCGCATGGCACCCGCAGAGAATGCTTGGGCGATGTCGAATGGCACAACGTTGCAAGGAAGAATGCCAAATGCTTGTTGCGCCTCGTCTGGTTCGGCGCCGTAGTCGATCAGTTTTGCAACTACTTCAGCAACATTCACTGCCGAAACGTTAGATACCGAGAGAGATTGGCGAACCTGCGCGGCACCCGCTTCGTTCCTAAGCACGGCCATTACTGCAGATGCATCGAGGACGACTTCACTCACCGCGTTCCTCGCGAGCCGCTTCCTCACGACGATCTGCAATCAAAGAGTCCACCAGACTCTCATTGCTTGGGATCATCTTTCGAACCATCTCCTGCGCCCGTCTGAGTGCAACATCCGATGTTGAGATCCTCAGTTCCCCATCCACGACCCGCGCGAACACTTCCCCACCTTCACCGACTTCCATTGCTTTTCTGAAAGTGGCCGGAACAGTTAGGCGTCCTTCGGAATCGAATTTAAGGTGCTCTCTTAGACTGCTCATGGAAACAGTGGCCTGTCGTTCCGGATCTTTCCCAACATCCTTCTCCTGTCGCTTTTGCTGGCGGACAACGTTGGACACAAATTGGTCACGGATATCGAGGAACCGGGCCACGTCGGCCTGGCGATAGCCTGCCCCAACCAAGCGACGGATCATCTCGGATTTGTTGCCCTCCGCCCCCTTTACGAGGTGACGCATGGCGTCCTTGTTCGCTCGCATCGTAATGGCCTCTCTCATTGTTACTACTTAGTAGTAACAATTACACAAGATCTTGTCAATATGTAGTACCATTAGACCGTCTCCTCGAACAGTTCCCGGCCGATGAGCCAGCGGCGGATTTCGCTGGTGCCGGCGCCGATCTCGTAGAGCTTGGCATCGCGCAGCAAGCGTCCAGTCGGCGTCTCGTTGATATAGCCGGTGCCCCCCATGCACTGGATCGCCTCCAGCGTCATCCAGGTCGCCTTCTCCGCCGCATAAAGAATGGCGCCGGCCGCATCCTTGCGCGATGTTGCGCCGCGATCGCAGGCCTTCGCCACCGCATAGACATAGGCGCGTGCCGCGCTCATCGTCGTGTACATGTCGGCGAGCTTGCCCTGCATCAATTGGAAAGTGCCGATCGACTGGCCGAACTGCTTCCTCTCATGGACATAGGGAAGCACGAGATCCATGCATGCCTGCATGATGCCGACCGGCCCCGCAGCGAGCACGGCACGCTCGTAATCGAGACCGGACATCAGCACGTTCACGCCGCGTCCAACTTCGCCCAGCACGTTCTCGGCCGGCACTTCGCAATCGGTAAAGACGAGTTCGCCCGTCTCCGAGCCGCGCATGCCAAGTTTGTCGAGCTTCTGAGCGACGGAGAAGCCGTTAAAGTCCCTCTCGATGATGAAGGCGGTTATGCCGCGCGCACCGGCATCTGGATCTGTCTTGGCATAGACAACCAGCACATCGGCGCAAGGTCCGTTGGTGATCCAGAACTTGCTGCCGTTGAGGATGTAGCGATCGCCCTTGCGCTCGGCCTTGAGTTTCATCGACACGACGTCCGAGCCCGCCCCCGGCTCCGACATTGCGAGCGCGCCGATATGGGCGCCCGAGACCAGCTTCGGCAAATAGCGGCGCTTCTGCTCGGCGCTGCCATTGCGCCTGATCTGGTTCACGCAGAGGTTGGAATGCGCGCCATAGGAGAGGCCGATCGAAGCTGAGCCGCGCGAGATTTCCTCCATGGCGATGCAGTGTTCGAGATAGCCGAGCCCTGAGCCGCCATAGTCCTCCTCGACCGTGATGCCGAGCAGGCCCAATTCGCCGAGCTTCGGCCAGAGCGCGCGCGGGAAGACATCGGTGCGATCGATTTCCGCGGCGAGGGGCGCAATCTCCGCGTCGGTGAAGGTCTTTACAGTCTCTCGGATTGCCTCGGCGGTCTCGCCGAGATCAAAATCAAGAGTCGGATAGCGATTGGCGAGCATGGCGGCTGGTCCTCTGATGCCACGCCTATCCTAGAAGCCGATGAAGAGCAGGTCGATGGCCACGGAATTAGATGCCAGCACTCATCGTTAAAGCATTCACCACGGCCAGGGGCGGCGCATGTAGCGAAGGTATGGGGTGCGAATGCCGTGCCGGACGTAGAAGCCTTGAAGCCGCTCGTTGTCCTCATCGACCATCCAGAATACCTGGCTCGCGCCGATTTCGTCTGCCAGGTCATAGACGCCCTTCAGCAAGGCTTCTCCCGCCCCTACCCCGCGCGCCTCCTCAAGTACGAAGAGGTCTTGCAGAAACAGCGTCGGACCGCCAGTCCAGGCGAATGGCGTTGTGCTCACATTTGCGAAGCCTATGGCGCTGCCATTGGGTTCACGCGCAATGAATGCGGTCAGGCCGCTATCCTCGCGAGTCATCAGGTCCCAGCTTGCCGCGGTGACCGCGGTGGGGACTTCGCCCTCCATATGATCCTGCCAGGCCTGCCACAAGCGCTCCCAATCGGCGCGGTCCGTGGCCGTGACGCGCGCTACGGTCAGTGTACCAGCCATAGTGCCGCAAGCCCCAGGAAGGCGAAGAAACCAACGACATCGGTGACTGTCGTCACGAACACGCCGGAAGCGATCGCCGGATCGACGTCGAGACTGTCGAGCGCCAGTGGCACGAGAATTCCGGCGAGCGCGGCCGCCAGCAGATTGATGATCATGGCGGCGGCGATCACCAACCCGAGCCCGTCGGAACCGAACCACCACCAGGCGAAAAGCCCCATGATGAGGGCGAAGAACAGCCCGTTTATGAGGCCGACCGCGGACTCGCGAAGCGTGACCTTTAATGCATTGACGGGCCCAAGATGGCGCGTCGCGAGTGCGCGCACCGCGACCGTCATGGTTTGGGTTCCGGCATTGCCGCCCATCGAGGCAACGATCGGCATCAGCACCGCAAGCGCCACCATCTGCTCGATCGTGGCATCGAACCAGGAGATGACCCAGGAGGCGAGCACCGCGGTTGCAAGATTGAAGAGCAGCCAGAGGAAACGCGAGCGTGTCGTCTCCCAGACGGTGTCGGAAATCGTCTCCTCGCCGCCGACGCCGCCCAAATGCAGGATGTCTTCTTCCGCCTCTTCTTGGATGATGTCGACGACGTCATCGACTGTCAGCATGCCGACCAATCGATTGTCGGCATCGACCACTGCAGCGGAAACGAGATTGTATTGCTCGAATTTGTAGGCGACGTCTTCCTGCGGGTCGGTGACGTTAAAGACGGTCTGCTCTTCCTCCATCAATTCTTCGATCTTGCGCGAAGGCTGGCTGCGGATGATGCGGCTGACCGGCACGGTACCGACCAAATGATAGGTCGGATCGACGACATAGACTTCGACGAAATCTTCCGGCAGTTCGCTTTCGGCGCGAAAATGCTCGATCGCCCGACCTGCCGTCCAGAATGAAGGCACCGCCACGAACTCGGTCTGCATGAGGCGGCCAGCGGTGTTCTCGGGATAATCGAGTGCGCGGTTGAGCGCGACGCGGTCCTCCTGCGAGACCTTGGCCAGGATTTCGTCCTGTTCGGCCTTGTCGAGATCCTCGATGAGATAGACCGCATCGTCGGTATCGAGCTTATCGATTGCCGAGGCCACAACCTCCGGCGGCAAGGCCTCGATCAATTCGTCGCGGGTGGCTTCGTCGAGTTCGGCCAGGGCCTCGACATCGAAGCTGCGGCCAAGCATGGCGATAAGGCGTACGCGCTCGGTCTGATCCAAAGCTTCGATCAGGTCGGCAAGGTCGGCGGCATGCAAATCCTCGAGCCGGGTGCGAATGGCGCGCGGGTCCGAATCTGCGAGATCCTGTCTCACAGCCTCGACAAAATCGGGCGCGAGCGAGCCCCATTCGTCGCGGATCGCATTAGCCGCTTGCGTCTCAGTCATGCCGCTTCCGATTGCGCAGATGTGCCGCCCCGTGTCACAGTTTTGCGGTCCGCACGCAAGACCCGGAGCGCCCATGGACAAGATCAAAGCGTCAGATCGCCTCATCGCCAATATCAAGTCAGCGCAGTTCAAGCCGTTCGAGATCGACGGCGCGAAGGTGCCGGGACAGAGCTATCTGCAGCTCGACGAAACGTTTCCGGAAGGCACGGGCTTTCACATCTATCGGATGGCGCCGGGCTCGGCGAGCCAGCCGCATGAACATACCTGCCATGAGCAGTTCCTGGTGCTCGAAGGCGAGGTCATCGATCACGACGGCTACGTCTACAGGCCCGGCGATTTCGTCCTGCTCAAAGAGGGCACGATCCACAATTCGCGCACCGAGACGGGCGCGACGCTCGCTGTCTTCGTGCGCACGGCGGAACGGAATCTGTAGCGTTCGTTTCAGCAGCTCCTGCAATGAAAACCGAAACCCTCGCCAAGATCGCCTGCGCCTATTCGGGCATGGTGTGGGGCTTGTTCTGGATTCCGCTGCGCACGCTCGAAGCTGCGGGCATCACCGGCTTGTGGGCGACGCTTGTCTTCTACACCGCGCCCCTTGTTCTCGCCTCCCCCGTCCTCATCTGGCGCTGGCGCGAACTCATCGCGGGTGGTGCCGGCCTGCAACTGACTGGCATTATCGCGGCCTTCGGGCTTGTCCTTTATTCGGCTTCGGTCCTCTATACCGACATCGTCAAGGCGATCCTGCTTTTCTACCTGACGCCGATCTGGAGCACGTTGCTTGGGCGGGTCGTATTGGGCGAGACCATCACGCCGGTGCGCTGGTTGGCCATGGCGCTCGGCCTCATTGGCATTGTCGTTATTTTCGGCCTGGACAGCGGCCTGCCCCTGCCCCGCAATCTTGGCGACTGGCTGGCCCTCGCCTCCGGCATCATGTGGGCGATTACCGCGGTGCGGCTCCGGCGCGAGACCAACAACGCGATCGAGCTCAGCAACGTGAACTTCTTGTGGTCATTCGTATTCGCGCTCGCCTTCCTCTTAATCGCCAATCAGACGCCGATGCCGAATTGGGGAACGGCCATCCCGTCCCTGCCCTGGTGGATGATCCTGATGCTGATCGCCATTGTCTCAGGACCGGTTACCTCGATCTGGGGCGCCAAGTATCTGAGCCCCGGCATTGTCGGCTTGCTTTTCATGACGGAGATCAGCGTCGGGGCAGTGACGGCGGCGCTGTGGTCCGGCGAGCCCTTCGGCTGGCGCGAAGTCGCCGGCATCCTGCTCATCTCAAGCGCCGGAGTCCTCGAAAGCCTGTGGGAATTGTGGCGCGACCGGAAGCGTCCGGCGGCGGTCTAGCTTAGGCGGCGAGTCTGGCAGGTTCTACGGCGGAGAGCAGAAAATTGGTGATTGTCCGGTCAGCAGCTTCATCGATGCCAAGTCCGACCGCCTCGCAATCCGTCAGGGCAAGATCGACGGCGTCGGACGTCTCATCGCCGGCGATGCCAAAAGCCTCAAGCCAATCCGTGACATAGGCACTGCACGCATGATGTTGGGAGAGAATCATCAGCGGGGATCCAAATGTGGGGTGCGTCAATAAAACCTTGAATGGTGCCGAAACTGTGTCGCCCTTGCGACATCTTATCGACCACGCGACTATTCGGCGCCGAGGTCGTCAATGAAACGCTTTACCACAAAATCCTGGTTCTCACGCATCTCCGCCTCGACGGCCTGCGCCTGCGGGCACTCCAAAAGCCGGTCGATCGCCTCCTCGCCATTGCCCGCAAGCGCCGCCTTTCGGGCGTTGGCATAGGCGAAGGCGGAACCGCGCGGCTTGCGCTTCGGCTTGGTGCTCGGCTTGGGTTTGGGCGTCGCGGTTGCCTGTTCCTGATCACCTTCAGGCTGCTTGGCAGAGCCAGGCGGTTGAGCGGCGCCAAGGTCCGGCAAGGCAGGCGCACCGGCGCGCTGGTCGGCGTCGGTCCGGCAGGCATTGAGGATTTCGTCGATCGTCGCGGCGCGAGCGGTTGTCCCTGGCCATGCTGCCAAGACAGCGATCAGGATGATTGGAATTGCACCCTTCATTCCCGGTCCTTCAGCGCAAACGCCCTGTCTCAGGGAATGTAGCGATCCTGCCGCAGGCGATCAAAGGCGTCGGTAAAGGACTTCACCGAGTTCTGATAATCGAGAAAGCCCAGATCGCGGCTCTTGGTCATCGCTGCAAATGTCTCCAGTTCGCGGCCGAGATCGAGATCTGTATGCCACCAGGAAGCGAGTTGATCGATCGGCATATCCTTGAGCCCATGTTTTGCGACGATCTTTTGCCAAACCGGTACAGCGTCCTTCATCATCGTCTCCAGGGGCTGGGCGTGCCCCGGATAGTCACCGGGCTTCAGGCCGAAATAGGCGGCAAGCTTGGGCCACATCCAGTTCCAGCGGAAGACCTCGCCATTGACGATGTTGAACGCCTGGTTGGCGCCGTTCGGGCTCGTAGCTGCCCAGGCCATTTGCTTCGCCATGATCCGCCCGTCGGTGATGTCGACGACGCCGGAGAACTGTCCGGGAGAGCCCGGAAAGACGAAGGGCATTCCGGTTTCCCGGCAGATCGTCGCGTAGGCGGCAAGCGTCGAGGCCATGTTCATGGCGTTGCCGACCGCATATCCGATCAAAGTGTGCGGGCGGTGAACCGACCAGGTGAATCTCTGCCGCTTCGCCGCGGCGAAGACGGCATCCTCCTGGACATAGTAGAAATTGGGATAATCGAGACGCGGCTGCTCTTCGCGGAACGGCGTGATCGGCTTGTTCTTCGCATAGGCCTCGAAGGGGCCCATGTAGTGCTTCAAGCCGGTCGCAAGAGCGACATGGCGGACCTGCTTGCCATCAATCGCGCCCATGAGATTTTCGACCATGGCACCGTTCACCTTGCAGTTTTCGGCTTCGGTCGCCTGGCGCGACCAGGTGGTGATGAATACATGGGTGGCTTGGACGGGCGCGAGTTCGGCGCGCAAGCCACGAGCATCGAGCAGATCGGCCGCGATATGCTGCACGCCTTTGGGGAGATTGCTGGCATGGCGAGAAATCCCGCTCACATCCCAGCCGCCCTGCCGCAGCAATTCCTCCGCCATGTGGCGGCCGATGATGCCGCTGACGCCGGCGATCAGTGCGTGTTTGGTCATGAGAAATGTTCCTTGGATTTCGCAAGCGGGCTCTAGGCCCTCTGTAACTCTTCCGCTCTCTCGCGGATACGCTCCTGAAATCTCGCTACTATTGGAGCCCAACGGTCGAGCTTATCCGAGATCGCGCTCAGCTTGACTGTCTTGCCGTCAGGTCCGGCCACAAACCAATCTCGTTCGTGATTTCTGTTGACGTCCATCCCCCACGCTCGCGCGAGTTCTTCAATGTATTGATGCGATAAGTCGGTTGGCGCGAACCAGTTTACGGCCCGTGTCGGTACCCTTCCGTCTGGTCGGATCGCTCCGAGATTGAATACCTTGTCCAGCGGGCTTTCCCACTTGAATATCAGCCGCGTGGTGAATTCCTCGAAGACGCCCAACTTCTCAAGTGCATCCCGAAGCTCTTGCACCTTTTCTGGAGACTCACGATCGATACGCGTCAGGTTCTCAAAGAATTGCTCGACGGTTATTGATGGCGCCCGAATTCTAGCTACGGACGGCGATGCGCTTTCGCTCGGCGGTTTTTGCAGTCTGATCTTAGTCCGGACATCATCCACCTGAATGACGCTCCGATTGATAATCTCGGTCTTTGCCAAGGTTCGGGGAGAGACTAGGTATCTACCCGAATCAGGCAGTGAGAAGATTGCAAGCTCAACAAGCGCAAACGTGAAATGGGCGGTGCCATGCGACTGGAACAAGTCAACCAGCCGCTGAGTCTCAGTACGGATTCCGTCGCCGACAACGAGTATCAGCGCCCTTCCACGCCTGAGATTGAGATTTACGGCATCTACAAATCGTGCCTCAGCCGGAGCCTCTTCAAAGTCCGCAACAATGTCATAAAGGCTGTTCGGACGAACCCGATCGCCGCTCCTTGCCTCGAACGGCTTTTTCCAGCCCGTCGTAATCCATCTCGAATAGGCAAGATGCGTAGTCCAGCGCTTGAGCAACGACTTTGCGACGCGCCTCCGGATTTCTCCATAACTTGGCCTCGACAATCACCAGATTCCCGTCCGGCGTGATGAGCAGGTTGTCGATAGGTCCGTGTGGTGTTCGAAGCTCGCGGCAAGCTGAGACCGGACGGCTGAAGGCCGGTTCGATCTCCTGAATCGGGAGAATTTCAGGGTGGCGATGGACCAATTCCTGGAGACGAGCCTCCGTCAGCCCGGCACCGTCCAGGTGCCGCTGAAGCTCTAGGACACTCCCATCGCCCGAGATGACTACCGGCTCGCCGTGAGCACGAGAGGATGGGCTGCTCATAGGGGTGACTCTACCCTCAATGACCTGATCGCTTTTCGGCTTTAATCTGCGTCCAGCCCACGACCAAAATCGCTGCCGTTGACGGCTCGTGCATATTCGCGAACTTCAGACTGGTGCGGCCAAGAGGACTCGAACCTCCACGGTGTTACCCGCTAGCACCTCAAGCTAGTGCGTCTACCAATTCCGCCATGGCCGCGTACCGGTGGGAAAGCGGGCGGTGTGTAACAGGCACCCCCCGCGAAATCAACCCCCGCCAAGAGGTGAATTCCTGGTGGGAGCCCACGGCAAAGACTGGTCCTTCCGCCCCACCGGAAACGGCTGCTAAGAGGGCGCCATATCATCCAACCTCATCCTGAGGTGCACCGCCGCAGGCGGTGCCTCGAAGGATCGTCTGAGGTTCGTGCGCCGACCATGCTTCGAGGGCGGCTGCGCCGCCTCCTCAGCATGAGGGACACAAGCTTGAGGGGTATCCATGGCCAAATCGCTCCCTGCCCGCGCCGATGTCGTGATCATCGGCGGCGGCATTGTCGGCACCTCGATCGCCTATCACCTGACCAAGATCGGCATCACCAATGTCGTGCTCTTGGAGCGCAAGCAGTTGACCTCGGGCACCACCTGGCATGCGGCAGGCCTCGTCGGACAATTGCGTGCTTCGCGCAACCTGACTGAATTGGCCAAATACACGACCGGACTTTTCGAAGGACTGGAGAAAGAAACCGGCCAGGCGACCGGCTTCAAGCAGAACGGGTCGATCTCGATTGCGCTCACCGAAGGCCGCATGGAGGAGTTAAAGCGCGGCGCCTCGATGGCCAAGAATTTCGGCCTCGCCGTCGATGTCATCTCGACCGCCCAGATCAAGGAGCGCATCCCGCATTACAATCTCGAGAACGTGGTCGGCGGCGTGTTCCTGCCCAAGGACGGGCAGGTCAACCCGATCGACGTCACGCAGGCACTGGCTTCAGGCGCCCGCTCGTGCGGTGCCAAGATATTCGAGAATACCAAGGTCACGCGCATCATCGTCGAGAACGGGGCCGCGAAGGGCGTCGAGACGGCGGACGGCACGATCCTGGCCGACAAGGTGGTGATCGCCGGCGGCATGTGGTCGCGCGATCTGGGCCGCACGATCGGGGTCAACATCCCGCTGCATGCCTGTGAACATTTCTACATCGTCAGCGAACCGATTGCGGACCTGCCGCGCAACATGCCTGTGGTGCGCGTGGCGGATGAATGCACCTATTACAAGGAAGATGCTGGCAAGCTGATGGTGGGCGCCTTCGAACCCAAGGCCAAGGCCTGGGGCTTCGAGGGCATCGCCGAGGATCATTCTTTCGAAACGCTCCCCGAAGACATGGATCATTTCGAACCGATCCTCACCGCCGCGATCAATCGCGTGCCGCTGCTCGAGACCGCCGGCATCGCGCTCTTCTTCAACGGGCCTGAAAGCTTCACGCCGGATGTGCGTTATCACCTCGGCGAAGCGCCGGAAGTAAAGAATGTCTATGTCGCGGCCGGCTTCAATTCGATCGGCATCCAGTCGTCAGGTGGCGCGGGCCTCATCCTCTCGCAATGGATCAAGGACGGCCATCCGCCAATGGACGTCAACGGCATGGACATCCGTCGCATCCATCCCTTCCAGTCGGTCAGGCGCTATGCGCGCGACCGCGCCACCGAAAGCCTCGGCCTCCTCTATGCCATGCACTGGCCCTATCGCCAGGCGGAGACGGCACGCGGAGTCCGGCGCTCACCGCTTTATGAAGCGGAGAAGAAGCTCGGCGCGGTGTTCGGCGAGGTCAATGGCTGGGAGCGGCCCAACTGGTATGCCCGCGACGGGGTGAAGCCGGAATATGAGTACTCCTACGGCCGGCAGAATTGGTTTTCTTGCGCCGATTACGAAGCCAAGAAGCTGATTAAGGATTGCGTTTTCTTCGACCAAGCTTCCTTCGCCAAGTATTCCGTCGAGGGTCGCGATGCGTTGAAAGTTTTGAACCGGGTCAGCGCCAACAATATCGACGTTGCGCCGGGCAAGATCGTCTACACGCAATGGCTCAATGAGCGCGGCGGCATCGAAGCGGATCTCACCGTCACAAGACTGGCCGACGACCGTTTCCTCGTGGTGACGGGTGCGGCACCCCAGACGCGCGACATGGCCTGGCTCAAGCGGCATGCGGGCGATGCCTTCTGTGTTGCGACCGACATCACCTCAGGCCTGCCGATGATCGCGGTCATGGGGCCAAAGTCGCGCGCGCTTCTTGAGAAGCTTTCGGGCGCCGACCTGTCGAACGCCGCTTTCCCCTTCGGCCAGTCGAAGGAAATCGAGATCGGCTATGCGCGGGTGCGTGCCAGCCGCATCACTTATGTCGGTGAACTGGGCTGGGAACTCTACATCCCGACCGAATTCACAGCGCATGTCTTCGAGACTTTGTGGGAGGCCGGCCAGGAATTCGGACTTGCTCCGGCCGGCATGCATTCGATGAACAATGCCCGCATGGAGAAGGCCTATCGCCACTGGGGCCATGACATTGCGGATGAAGACACCCCGCTCGAAGCAGGCTTGGGTTTCGCGGTCGCCTGGGACAAGGCTGGCGGCTTTATCGGCAAGGAGGCGCTCGAGAAACAGCGCGCCAAGAATGTGCAAGTGAAGCGCATGGTGTGCCTGGCGCTCGAAGACAATTCGGCGAAGGCGCCGATGATCTATCACGAGGAGCCGATTTATCGCGATGGCGTGATTGTCGGTTCGACGACGTCGGGCGCCTGGGGCCATCGCATCGAGCGGTCACTGGGCCTCGGCTATGTAAAACACGAGGGTGGGGTGACCAAGGACTGGATCGATACGGGCAAGTGGGAGATCGAACTCGCCTGGCAGCGCTATCCGGTGAAGGTGCAGTTGCAGGCCTTCTACGATCCGAAGGGCGAGAAGATTAGGGGATAAATCTTGCGGCCAAATCGGCCTCAACAAATGCCGTGCCTCTAAGGCAGTAAGATCCCCTTCACCAGCAACAGCTGGGAATCGGCGCCAGCCTCGGATGGATCGTCGATGGCGAGGATGATGTCGAACTTGCCATCCGCCTTGCCGGGGATGACGGTGATGCCTTCGACATCCGCTTCGGCATACTTCCCGCTCAGCGCGCCGATGAATTGCGCTTGGTCGGTCCCCGGCGCCCAACTCCACAGCATGGGCGGCTGGCCAGTCTCGGCATTGGGAAAGACATCGCCCTTCATGAGGTCCGGGCAACCGGTTTCCTTTTCCTTGGAGCGTGTGAGCGCCAATTCCGAGCCCTTCACGCCGGCATCACCGGTGACAATGATCAGTTTGCCGTTGACGCCATCCATGCCGCGGATGCCGATGCCGACAATTGGTTTGCCGTCGGCAGCGATAAATTTCACCTTGTTGAGCTTCGCCGTGCCGGCCGGCATCGGCTTGTCGCTGAAGAAGGCGCTTTCCGAGGCCTGGATCACATAGGCGATGCCCTCGGCGCGAATGCCGGGGCTGCGCAATCCGAAATAGAGTTCGCCGTCCATGCGCTCGAAGCCTTCGACATTGAGGCCGCCGCATTGCAACGTCCGGTCGATCGACCATTCGAGTTCGGCCGAACCCGTACTCTTGATGAAAGTCGCCAGAGCACCGCGGCCCATGGCCTCGCATTTGTCGGGCGAGTCGCGAAACAGCGACCATTTCGACTTCTTGGCCTTGCCGCGGCTCATGGCGAGCGACGTTACGGCGATGAGATTTTGCGGCGACAGCGACACGCCCTCGAATTCGCGATCGCCGTCGAGATTGCCGGGCAGGCAGCCGAAGCGCTCAGGCGGGAGCGACTCGCCGGATTCGCATGAGAGATCACCCTCGTCGTCGCGCTTCAGCGAAAATTTTGTAATGGCGATCTCCTTGTCGGCGACGGCCACACAAGAAAAGGTCGATTTCTCGCCGGGGATGCAGTCGATGCCGCTGACATTCTTGGCGGCGTCCTCGAGCCTACGGACGTCGAAAAGACCGCGCCCGCAATAAAGCGGCTTGACCTTGAGTGCGTCGGTGGCATGCGCCGGGGCGCAGATCGCAATCACTCCAAGGCAGATAAGCGCCGCACGCGCGAAGGGGGACATCGAGCCTGGCTCCTGGGTCGGATGCCGGCATACATAGTCCTCCGCGGCGGCGCGTCAACGCTCACCTTGCGTTAAGCCGGCGCCGGTCAGAAGCCATATTGATTCCGGCGGTTCAGTTCGCGGCGCATAGCGAGGCGTGCGCTGATATCGGAAGGAAGGTTGAGATCGGCCAGATCGCGGGCGCTCAGCCGATCGAGATTGGCCGAAGCCTGAGGCCGGCGAAGGCCGAAATTGTGGGCCAGAGCCGAAAATGCGGTTGTCCAGATCGTTGCAGACATGTGAGCCTCCTTACTGGCTAGGCCCTTGAAATAAGCCTCGACGGGACTGCCTTTCCAACGCAAAATTATGCCCGACCCATAAGCTCATTCGATGGATCGAGGATGCATGCCCAGCCTGCCTCCGCTTGCTTCGCTCCGCGTCTTTGACGCCGTCGCCCGGCATTTGAGCTTCACCAAGGCCGCAGGTGAATTGGGCATGACCCAGTCGGCCGTCAGCTACCAGATCAAAACATTGGAAGGCTT
>JAXMCQ010000028.1:0-66222 GCA_046349315.1 Hyphomicrobiales bacterium
TGGCTCTTCTTTAGGCACTGGCCGATCGGATTAAGGCTTGTCATCGCGATTCTGATCGAAGGTGCCTGGGAGATCTTCGAAAACACCGATCTGATCATCAACCGCTATCGCGAGGCGACAATATCCCTCGACTATTATGGCGACAGCGTCATCAATTCCGTCTTCGACGTTCTGGCGATGGTCGTGGGCTTTTTTCTGGCGGCCCGGCTCCCCATTTGGGTCACCGTCGCACTTGCAGTCGCACTCGAACTCTTCGTCGGCTACATGATCCGCGACAATCTCACCCTCAACATCATCATGCTGCTTTGGCCCCTCGAGGCCATCAAGAAATGGCAGGCCGGCGGATAAGCGAGGGCGCCCGGCCGAACCGCGCCTTGAACGCTCGTGAAAACAGCGCGAGCGACGAAAATCCGCAAGCCAGGGCCACATCGCGCACACTCAACCTTGAATAGGTGAGCAGCCGCTCCGCACGCTCCAACCTGAGCTGGCTGTAGAAAGTCTTGGGCGTCACGCTTAAATGCGTACGAAAAAGCCGCTCCAGATGTCGCTCCGACGCCCCCGCGCCACTGGCGATGTCGCACATCGTGAGCACATCCTCGATATGCTCTTCCATTAGCCGAATGGCAGCTAGAACACGCGGCTCGGAAACCCGATAGCGCGAGCCGACGGGGATGCGTGCCTCGCCGGGATGATTGAGATGGCGGGTATGGACGAGCGTATCAGCAACCTTCGCCGCCAATGCCTCTCCTTCGATCGCGGCGAGCCAGTCGAGCATCATGTCGAGCGCATTGGCGCCGCCTGACGCAGTCATGCGTCCCCGGTCGAGGACATAGGTCGTCTCGGCGACATCGATGTTCGGATAGGACTCACGAAACGCCGGCAATGTCTCCCAATGACAGGTCGCCCGATAGCCATCCAGCACGCCGGCTTCGGCGAGAAGAAAGGCTCCAGTGTCAACCGCCGCAAGCAGGCTCCCATTGCGGCCCGCACGCCTGATCTCGTTGAGCACTGGCTGCACCATGCCGACTTCATGCTCATAGGAAGCGCAAACGACCAGCAGGTCGGGCTTGCCAACGCCTCCGAGAGCCGAGGAGACCGAGACCGGGATCCCGTTCGAAGCGGCAACGCCCTGCCCGTCCACCGAGACGAACCGCCAGGAGAAAATATCGCCCGCAAAGCGGTTGGCGACCCTGAGCGGCTCGAGCGCGCTGAACAACGCAATCATCGAAAATCGCGGGATCAGCAGGAACACCACGTCATGGCGCCGGATCAGCATAGCGGAAATAATCAAGCTGGTGGCGGAAAAAGTCAAATAGCCTCATACGAAATGGCTAAAACGCCTCAGCCTCAAGGGAGCGCCCAAATGAACCCAAAGATCATCATCACATGTGCAGTCACCGGAGCCGGTGACACGGTCGGCAAGCACCCAGCCATTCCGGTGACGCCGGAGCAGATCGCCAATTCCGCTCTTGAGGCTGCCTCGGCCGGTGCTGCCGTGGTTCACTGCCACGTTCGCGACCCCAAGACGGGCAAAGGCGCGCGCGGCGTTCATCTTTATCGCGAAGTGATGGAGCGCATTCGCGCCAAGAACAAGGACGTCATCATTAACCTCACAGCCGGCATGGGCGGTGATCTCGAAATTGGCGCCGGCGAGAAACCGCGGCAATTCAACGAAAACAATACAGACCTTGTGGGCCCCATCGAGCGACTCCTCCATGTCGCCGAACTGCGTCCGGAATTGTGCACGCTCGATTGCGGCTCGCTCAATTTCGGCGACGGCAACGGCATCGTTGTCCAAACACCGATGCAGTTGCGCGAACAGGCCCGGCTCATCCAGTCCTATGGCGTCAAGCCCGAGATGGAAATTTTCGACAGCGGCAATCTCTGGTTCGCCAAGCAACTCTGTACCGAAGGTCTGATCGACGATCCGCCGCTCTTCCAGCTCTGCCTGGGTATTCCGTGGGGCGCGCCGGGCAACAGCCAGACCATGGTCTACCAGGTCGGTGAACTGCCCAAGAATGCGATCTGGGCCGCTTTCGGCATCGGCCGCAACCAGTTCCCGATGGTTGCGCAGGCTGTACTCCTTGGCGGCCACGTCCGAGTCGGGCTTGAAGACAATCTCTGGCTCGAAAAGGGCGTCTACGCAACGAACGGCGCTCTCGTCGAAAAGGCGGTCAAATTGATCGAACTGCTCGGCCCGAAGATCGCCACGCCGGACGAAGCGCGCGACATTCTCAAGCTGAAGAAGAAGTAATCCGATGAGCACCGTGAAAACTGTCGGTATTGCCGGCACCGGCCTGATCGGTGCTGGCTGGGCCGCAAGATTGCTTGTGCGCGGCATCGACGTCGTTGCTTACGATGTCGCCCCGGCCGCGGAAGCGAAGCTCCGCGCGGCGATCGATGTCGCGTGGCCGTCGATGCTGAAGCTGATTCAGGATCCCAACCCGAAGCGGGGCCAGCTCACCTTTACCACCGACCTTGCGACGATGGCGTCGCGCGCCGACTTCGTTCACGAGGCAGCACCCGAACGTGAACCGCTGAAAATCAAGCTCTTCAAGGATATCGACGCGATTGCCCACCCCGACGTGATCATTGCCTCGTCCTCGTCCGGCTTCTTGCCGACGCGCCTGCAGTCCGAATGCAGGCACCCGGAACGCGTGATCATCGGCCATCCCTTCAACCCGGTCTATTTGCTACCGCTCGTTGAAACCGTTCCCGGCGAGAAGACATCGAGAGAGGCGATGGACCGCGCGGGCGTCTATTTCGAATCGATCGGCATGCATGTGCTGAGGCTCAAGAAGGAAATCGACGGCTACATCTGCGATCGCCTTCAGGAAGCGCTGTGGCGCGAGGCACTGCACATACTCAACAAGGGTATCGGCACCACTGAGGATATCGACGATTCCATCGTCTATTCGGCCGGCATGCGCTGGGCCTTCATGGGCTCATTCCTGACCTATCACCTGGCCGGCGGCCCCGGCGGCATGCGCGATTTCATCAAACAGTTCGATCCGACGCTTGAACTCCCCTGGACCGACCTTCCCTTCCCGAAGTGGAACGACACGCTGGAAAAGCGCTTGGTCGAAGGTTGCGAAGCCCAGGCCAATGGTCGCGCGGTGGCCGAGATCGAAGCCAAACGCAATGACGTGCTGGTCGACATGATGCATCTCTTCAAGCAACATGGCGTCGGTGCCGGCCTTGTCCTCCAGCGCGAGGAAGCGTCTGCGCGCAAACGCGCGGCGCGCTGGACCAAGGGTACGAAAGTGGCCGCCCCAGTCGCTCTCCATCGCGGGATCGTCCAATCCGCCTGGGTCGATTACAATGGGCATATGTCGGATGCCTATTACCTGGTGGCATTCGGCGATGCGCTTGATACCTTCTTCCGCTATATCGGCGACGACGAATCCTATCGCGCCACCGGACAGACCTTCTTCACGGCTGAGACCCATCTCAACTATTTCCGCGAGATGAAAGCCGGCGATACTTTCACGATCGAAACGCAGCTCATCGGTTGCGACGAAAAGCGCATGCACCTCTTCCATCGCATGCTCAATGCCAATGGTGAACTCGTCGCAACCAACGAGATCATGCAGCTCCATGTCGATCAGAAATCGAGCAAGGTCACCCCGATGCGCGCCGACTTGTTCGAAGCCCTATCGGCAATAAACGAAGCGCATAAGGGCCTGCCGAAGCCGGACGAACTCGGCCGGGTGATGGAAGTAGGAAGGAAGAGCAAGTAACCCAGCATTCTGGGAGCCGAAGATGACGACCGACCTCGATGTAACGATCAGGCCAGCTACCGCGAATGACGCCGCCGCGATTTTTGCGATCACGCGGGCGTCGGTGGAAGGCCTTGCGGCCAATCACTACACGCCGCAACAGATTGATGGCTGGATGGGCGATCGTACACCCGAGACGTATGCTAATGATGCACGTTCTGGCCGCATAAAGGTTGCGGAGGTTTCAGGACGTCCGATCGGCTATGTCGACGCCGTGCAAGGTGAAATAACCCGGCTGTTTCTGCTTCCGGAATTCTCGGGTCATGGGATCGGCAAACGGCTTATGCTCGTTGGCCTCGAAATGGCCCGCGCGGGACACACAGGATCGTTGCGTATCGAGGCAACGCGCAACACGGAGGCTTTCTATGAACGCTTTGGGTTCAGGCGCGTGGGTACCGGCATCTTCGCCGGACGCAACGGGGATTGGCCCGCCATCGAGACGGTCCTGATGAGCCGGGAGGAGTAATGGCACAGCAACGGGTCATGATCACCGCGGCAGCGGCCGGCATCGGGCGGTCGATTGCCCGCGCCTTCGCCGATGAAGGCGCGAGGGTCCATGTTTGCGATGTCAATGAAGATGCCCTCGCCGCCTTTCGGGACGAAAATCCTGAGATCGCCGCCACGCATGTCGACCTCCGCAGCGAGGGCGAAATCGAAGCATGGTTCGACGATGCGCTCGACGATCTCGGCGGACTCGATGTTCTCATCAACAATGCCGGGATCAAAGGCCCCACCGCCCTGGTGGACGACATCGACCATGCCGACTGGCGCGAATGCATCGAGATCTGTCTCGACTCGCACTTTCTCTGCGCCCGCCGTGCGGCACCGGTGATGAAGGCGCAGAATGCCGGCTCGATCATCAATCTCTCCTCGATGGCCGGCATGGTCGGCTACGGCCTGCGCTCGCCCTATGCTTCCGCGAAATGGGCAGTGGTCGGCTTCACCAAGTCGCTGGCAATCGAACTTGGCCCCTTCAATGTCCGCTGCAATTGCATCTGCCCTGGCACGGTCCGCGGCGAGCGCATCAACCGCGTCATCGCGGCGGAAGCCGAGCAGCGCGGGATAAGCTTCGCGCAGGTCGAAACGGACTATCTCCAGGGCCAATCAATCAAGCGTTTCGTCGAGCCGGAAGAGATAGCCGATCTTTGTCTCTTCCTTGCTTCGCCTGCGTCCAAAATGATCTCAGGCCAGGCGATCGGCCTCGATGGCCACACCGAAACCTACAGGATGAGCTGAGCCATGGATTTCGCGCTGAACGAAGAACAGCAGATGATCGTCAAGACCACCCGTGATTTCGTGGTCAATGAGCTCTATCCGCACGAAGCCGAGATCGAAGAAACCGGCCATTTGCGCCCCGAGTTGCGTGACGAGATCAAGCGCAGGGCAATCGAGGCTGGTCTTTACGCCGCCAACATGCCCGCAGAAGTCGGCGGCGCCGGTCTCGATACGCTCACCTGGGTTCTCTACGAAAAGGAACTCGGCAAGGCAAATTACGCGCTGCATTGGACCTGCGTGGCGCGGCCCTCAAATATTCTGATGGCGTGTCAGGGCGACCAGCGCGAGCGGTATTTGCTTCCTTCGGTGCGCGGCGAGAAATCCGACTGCCTTGCCATGACCGAACCAGGTACCGGATCAGATGTTCGCAGCATGAAAACTTTCGCCCGCAAGGATGGTGACGACTATGTCATCAACGGTACCAAGCACTTTATCAGCCACGCAGACGAAGCCAGCTTCGTCATTCTCTTCGCGGCAACCGGCGAAGAGGACACGTCGAAGGGCAAGAAGAAGCTGATCACCGCCTTCCTCATCGACATGGGCACACCGGGCTACACGGTGCGCCCCGGCTACAAGAACGTATCGCATCGCGGTTACAATAACTGCGTTCTCGAATTCAATGACTGCCGCGTGCACAAGTCCCAGATCCTGGGTGAAGTTCACAAGGGCTTCGAGGTCGCCAATGATTGGCTTGGCGCCACGCGCCTACAGGTTGCCGCAACCTGTGTCGGCCGCGCCGAACGCGCGCTCGATCATGCCAAGCAATATGCCGTCGACCGCGTGCAGTTCGGCCAGCAGATCGGCAAGTTTCAGGGCATATCGTTCAAGCTTGCCGACATGGCGCTGGAATTGAAGGCTGCCGAACTCTTGACCCTCGAAGCCGCCTGGAAATTCGACAACAAGACCGTCACTGACATGGACATGGCGATGGCTAAGCTCAAGGCGACGGAAATGCTCGCCTTCGTCGCCGATGAAGCGATCCAGATTCATGGCGGCATGGGCCTCATGTCGGATCTCCCCCTCGAGCGGATCTGGCGCGATGCCCGCGTCGAGCGGATCTGGGAAGGCACCAGCGAGATCCAGCGCCACATCATTTCGCGCAGCCTCCTGCGTCCATTGGGTGGGTGAATGAACGCTCCTGCCAAGAAGATGACGCGTGACCTGTCTCACCTGCTCTCGCCGCGATCCGTTGCGTTCATTGGCGGCGGCGAATGCGATGTGGCAATCGCCCGCACGCGCGATCTGGGCTTCACTGGAAAAATCTGGGCTGTCCACCCCAAGCGCGACAATCTCGGCGGCATTCCTTGCGTTCGCTCGGTCGAGGAAATTGGCGGCACGCCGGACGCCGCATTTGTGGCGGTGCGCCGCGAGCCGACCATCGAAGTTGTGCGCAGTCTCCGCACGAAGGGTTGTGGCGGTGCGGTGATTTACGCTTCGGGCTTTGCCGAAACCGGCGACACGCATTTGCAGGACGAGTTGCTGGCGGCGGCGGACGGCATGCCACTGATGGGTCCCAATTGCTATGGCTTCGTCAATGGCATGGCACGCGCCGCCCTGTGGCCGGACGAGCATGGCCTCGATCCGCGCGCCGATGGTGTCGCCATTATCACGCAATCCGGCAACATCGCCTGCAATTTCACCATGACGCGCCGCGGCCTGCCGCTCGCCGCGATCTATGCGATCGGCAACCAGGCGGACGTCGACATGGCGCAGATGCTCGAAGCACTGGCGCTAGACGAGCGCATCACCGCGATCGGGCTTCACATCGAGGGCTTGAGGGATATTGAAGCTTTCGCGCGCGCCGCTGCAATCGCCCGCGACAACTGCAAGCCGGTGATTGCTCTCAAGACTGGGCGGTCCGAGCAAGGCGCCAAGGTCACGATGAGCCACACCTCGTCGCTCGCCGGCGCTGACACGCTCTATGACGCCCTCTTCGATCGCTATGGCATCGCGCGCATGACGTCGGTCACCGCCTTCGTCGAAACGCTGAAATTCTTGCATCATGGTGGACCGCTCAAATCCAATCGGATTGTCTCCATGAGTTGCTCCGGGGGCGAGGCCGCGCTCATCGCCGACATGGCCCTTGAGAAGGACGTGACCTTCCCCCCTTTCGGCGATTGCACCAAACCCAAGGTTGCCGCGACGCTCAACGAGTATGTGTCGATCGACAACCCGCTTGATTATCATACCTTCATCTGGAACGACGAAGCCAAGCTGACCGCCACCTTCTCGTCTGTGCTTGCCGGTGGGTTCGATGTCGGGATGCTCATTCTGGACATTCCGACCAATCCGAAGATGCGCCCTGACACCTGGCTGGTGACGGCGCAGGCTTTGATCAATGCCGCCAACGCCACAAAGGCCCGCGCCGCCATGGTCGCGAGCCTGCCGGAATGCATGCCGCTCGATCTTGCCGCCGACCTGGCGGCCGCCGACGTCGCACCCATGGTCGGACTCGATGACGCACTTACAGCCTTTGAAGCGGCAGCCTTCATCGGTCGCAACTGGGCTCGCCGCGACAAGCCGCCGGCACTTGCTCATGTCGCGCCGAGTTCGGGCGAGGCGACAGTCTTGAGTGAGTACGACGCGAAGTCGCTTCTCAAGTCCTATGGTCTCGCCGTTCCGGAGGGCCGTGTCTGCACGGCGGCGGATGCTGTCGCCGTTGCGCGTGAACTTGGCTACCCGGTGACGCTCAAGGTCTCGTCTGCCGCCATCGCCCACAAGACCGAGGCTGGCGGTGTCGCACTCAATCTCAAGTCCGATGCCGATGTGGCGGCGGCCGCGGCGCGCATGGCGAAGCTCGCGCCTGAGGTTCTCGTTGAACGCATGGTGACCGGCGCCGTCGCCGAACTGATCATCGGCCTCAAATCCGATCCGCAATTCGGTCCGGCTCTCGTGGTCGGCGCCGGTGGCATTCTAACCGAACTTCTTAAGGACACTGTCACTCTGCTCCTGCCGACCTCGCGCGCCGAAATCGAGCGCGCGCTGAAATCTTTGAAGGTCTGGAAACTCATTGAGGGTTTCCGCGGAAAGTCCGGCGACCAGGATGGCGTGGTAATGGCAATCGAAGCCGTTGCCGCCTTTGCCGAGGCCAATGCGGCGACAATTGAGGAAGTCGACGTCAACCCCCTGCTCGTCCTGCCTTCAGGCCAAGGCGCCGTCGCGGTCGATGCCTTGATCAAGATGCGAAAGGAATAGCGCGTGAGCTCTCCCCTCAACGTCGAACGCCGCGGCGCGGTCCTCGAAGTCACCATCGACCGGCCGAAGGCCAATGCCATTGATGCCGCGACCAGCCGGATCATGGGCAATGTTTTTGCCAGCTTTCGGGATGATCCCGAACTGCGTGTCGCGATCCTCACCGCAGCGGGCGAAAAATTCTTTTGTCCGGGGTGGGATCTCAAAGCGGCCGCCGCTGGCGAATCCCCGGATTCAGATTATGGCGTGGGCGGGTTCGGCGGGCTCCAGGAACTGCCCGGCTTGAACAAGCCGGTCGTCGCCGCCGTCAATGGCCTGGCCTTCGGCGGCGGCTTCGAGATCATGATCTCAACCGACATCATCATCGCCGCTGAACACGCGACCTTCGCCCTCCCCGAAATCAATTCCGGCACGCTCGCCGACGCGGCAACGATCAAGCTGCCGCGCCGAATTCCCTATCATGTGGCGATGGAGATGCTCTTCACCGGCCGACGCTTCGATGCAAAGGAAGCCAAGCACTGGGGCATCGTCAATGAAGTCGTCCCCGCCGCCGATCTCATGAATCGCGCGCGCGAAGTAGCGGACCAACTTGCCGAAGGACCGCCGCTAGTGTTCGCCGCCATCAAGGAAACAGTTCGGGAGACAGCTCACCTGCCCATTCAACAGGCCTTCGACATGGTCACCAAGCGCCGCCTCAAGACTGTCGACACGCTTTATTCCAGCGAGGATCAGCTCGAAGGAGCGCGCGCCTTCGCCGAAAAGCGCAAGCCGGTCTGGCGCGGCAGGTAGACGCCTACATCAGCCAGTGCCGGCTCTGCAGCCGGATGCGATCGACTTCCCGCTCGAGCATGGCGAGCCCATCGGGCTGAACCATATGAGACCGCTCACGACTGGGCGCCGCGCTCAAGGGGCGCGGCCGTGCCCCGCCCAGAAGCCTCGTAACGAGCCTGCGGAAGGCATTGACGGTGTCTGTCTCAGACCGGAACTGGGAAACCAGGGGCGCATATGGATTGTGGGTCATGATCTTAAACTTCTGTTAAGAGAGTGATTTTCTTGCTCATAGAGATATTCGTTTGCTTTGGGGAATTCAAACGACTAGTTTTCGCCACACCTTCAAAGTTTACTTGTAGATTGACATGCTCCGCACCCTCCCTGGATTAAGCGCCATTAAGGCCTTTGACGCCGCCGCCAGACACCTGAGCTTTACCAAGGCCGCCCAGGAATTGTCGGTCACCCCGGCGGCTGTCAGCCACCAGATTAAGGAACTGGAAGACCAGATCGGAGTTTCGCTTTTCCAGCGCACCAGCCGCAGCATGCGGCTCACCCGCGAGGGCGAGATCCTGCGCACCTCGGTCTCCGATGCGCTCGACGGCTTGAACAGCGCACTTCAGCGCATCCGCAAGTTGCAGAAGCAGAACCGACTCAATGTTACCGCCTCACCCTCCATCACCGCCAAATGGCTGGTCCCGCGGCTTGACCGTTTCTTGGCTTCGCAGCCCGGTGCCGATGTCAGGATTGATGTCTCGCAATCAGTCCTCGATTTCGACCGCGACGATGTCGATATCGCGATCCGTTTCGGCACCGGCGACTATCCTGGCCTCCGCGTCGATCGCCTGTTCCAGGAAATGGTCTTTCCCGTCTGCAGTCCCAAGCTATTGACCGGGCGCCACCCCATTCGCGAGCCGCGCGATCTCCTCCATCATAACCTCATCCACCTCGATTATCAGGCGCAGGGTGCCGTTTGGCCCAATTGGCGCATGTGGATGCTGGCCGCTGGCATTCGTGAATTCGACGACACGCGGGGTCTTCATTTCGGCCAGACTGCACTCGTGCTGCAGGCCGCGATCGAAGGCCAGGGCGTGGCGTTGGGCGAGTCGGCGCTCGTCGCTGCCGATCTGGCTGCTGGCCGCCTGGTCAAGCCCTTCGAGCTCGCCCTCAAGGCCCCGCCGCAATTCGCCTATTACGTGATAACCCCGCTCGAGACTGCGGATACGCCGATCGTCAAGGCGTTCCGCGAATGGATTCTCGCGGAAGCCTCGCAAGTTCCCGCTCAACCAGCCGGCTGACGCGGGTGAAACAGCAAGACGGCGATGGCCCCAACCCACAGAGTGGCGGCTGCCGCGAGCGATACGGCCAAGAAGCCGAAATGATCATAGACCGTGCCGTAGATCGCGCCGCCGACTCCGACCGCCACGTAGGTGATGAACGAGAATAGCCCCATGATCGTGCCGCGTTTTTCGACCGGGGCCTGACCGAGATAGGCGACAAGCGACGTCATGCAGAGGTGGTTTGCAAGGCCCCAGAAGAAAGGATAGGTCGCCGTCGTCCATACATGCGAAGCCGCGAGCGGCAAAACCGCATAATTGAGTCCGACTAGGACTAGCGCTCCCGCCATGACGCGGCCCGGCCCAGTCCGGTCGATCCACTTGTCAAAGATTACGCCGGTGCCAAAACCGATCCCATAAGCGAGAGAGATAAGGCCACCAAGCCACGCCCCTGCGCCATGCACAGCGCGCACGTGATCGCCGATGAATGTATAGGTCTGATAGAAACCAATCATATAACAGAAGGTCGCGACGAGCCCGACAAGCACTCCCGGCACGCTCAAGGCCGCACGATAGGAGGTACTCTGAACCGTGGGCGCCATCGAGCCGCGTGGCAAGAGCCCGATGACCAGCGCCATTGCGAAACTCAATCCACCAACCGACAGGAAGATGCCCCGCCAATCGATCCAGGTTGAGAGCAGTGCCGCGAGCGGCACGCCGCCGACCATTGCCACCGACCAGCCGAAAAGGACTCTGCCAATTGCTTGCGAGCGCCTGTCCGGCGGACTGATTTCTGCGGTGAATGCGTAAGTGCCCGGAATGATGACACCTGCGGCGAGCCCTGTGACCGCCTGCCCAACCACGAGAACGCGCCAATCCCATGACAGGGCACAAATCGCGAGGCCCCCCGCCATGACGAGAAACGCGACACGCAGGGCATTGCGCTTCTCCCACGCACCGAGGCGTGGCGCCGCCAAAAGGGCCGCGAGAGCCACACCGATGCCATAGGCAGCTGAGGCAAAACCAACCTCTTTTGCACCCGCTTTGAGACTCCCCGCGATATCGGTCAGTAACGGCGACAGCATCAGCGCCTGCACGCCGACGGCCGCGATGCCGAGCATCAGCAGCAGCAACCGGGCGTCTCGTGGGACACTGCTATCCTTAGCGACTGTCGTCATCTCACTTGCCTAATGCCACTCCTGCTCCTGGCACTATGTTCAAAGGAAATCGAAAAGGTCGTCAGCCATTGCTCAGGTACAAAGCCACGCGCAGAAGCGATCGAAGCCCAACTTGACGCTACTGGCGTCCCGGCGCAGCATGATTAACGGGACAAGCGGCGAGGGCCAAATGGTATCGCGGGCGGCGTTGGCCGATCTCCAATCGGCCTATAGAAACTGGAGCGCGTCGAAGGCCGGCAATGCCGATCAGGTCATCGCTCTTATGACCGACGACTTTACGATGGGATCGCTATCCGCCGGCGCCGCCGGCATGCGCTTCAGTCGCGATCATGTGAGCCGTGATCAGGCCAGGCACTATTTTTCTGAGCTACTGAGCGAATGGGATCTCAATTTCTTTCATGTTCGCGACTTTGTCGTGCAGGGAAGCGAGGTCGCCGTCATTTGTGAATGCTCTTGGGTGCACAAAGGCACACAACAGGTCGCGCACTCGCCCAAGCTCGATTTGTGGAAATTCAAGGGGCGCAAAGCGATCGGGTATTTCGAGTTCTTCGATACCGAGCAGGCCTTTGCAGCAGCAGCCGGCCTCTTGGCCCCAAGAGCAGCCGCTCCGGCCCCGCTCTATTCCGGCGCGCCGCGCGTACACGACACGCTCGATCAAATGGGGCGAGCCAATACGCGCAAAATGAAGCGTTTTTTCAACCAGTACGAGACGACCAAGGGCGCCAACTATCCTGAATTGTTGGCCATGATCGCCCCGGTCGCAAGCTGGACGTCGCTCGGAAACGGTGCCCGCGGGCTGCCCTTCACCCTCCCCCGAACCACGCGCGACCAGGTCCGCAGCTATTTCGAGGCATTGTTCAATGACTGGGAATTGCTGAGTTTCCAGATGCTTGACGTGATTTCCGGAGGCCCCTTCGTCATCTCCTACGGCCGCGTCGAGTTTCGCAACAAACGCACCGGCAAGGTTTTTTCCTCACCCAAAGCTGATGTCTTCCGCTTTGATGGCGACCAGATCGTCGAATTCATCGAGTATTTCGATACCGCCGGCGCGGTTCGCACAGCCTCAGTTTAACCCTGGCTGCGGGATCTCTCCCGTCGATCAGGCTATTGAGCTTGGCCGTACTTTGGAGCAAACGGCAATCCGCCCATGCCGTCCAGCCTCATTGAAATACGCCGGTTCGCGCCACGCGACCTTGACGATGCAACGCGCGCCGCCAACGCCGCCTGCTGGCAGGCCTATGCCTATTTCGGCTACGCCCATCCGGTTTCGACGACACGCCAAAGACTGCTCGAGGCCCTGGATGAGGGGCAGGATTTCTGGGTTGCCGAAGTCGCGGGCTCGGTCGCCGGCATCATGACGCTTCGTCCGCATTTCATCGACAAGCTATTCATCGCGCCGCATCGTCAGGGCTTGGGCCTCGGCACGCGGTTGATGGCGTGGGCCAAGACGCTCTATCCTGGCGGCCTTGAGCTGCACTGCGCTCAGCAGAATTATCCTGCGTGCCGTTTTTACGAGCGCGAAAACTTCTATGCAGCGATTTGCCGTCTGGATGAATCGATCGGCATTCCCGAGATCGTCTACCGCTGGACCGGTACCTGAGCCCGATGCGCCGCTGGGCAGGCATGCCCAGTTCGCCCTTGAATTTGCCGCAGTCTGGGATACTCCAACTCCTGCAATCCGCCGCAACAAGGGGCGAAAACCGACATGTCTTCCGAGATCTTCCACCGCGACTTCAAGCCCCGCCCCTTCTGGTGGGAGGCGCATGAGCCAAAGCCGCTTACGGCTTTTGATCTCCCCAAACAGGCGCGCGTAGCAATCATTGGCGCGGGTTATGCGGGCCTCTCCGCAGCCCTCGAACTAAACCGCGAGGGTTTGGACTGCATCGTGCTCGACGCCAACGAGCCGGGCTTCGGCGGCTCGACCCGCAATGGCGGCATGGTCTCGGGCGGCGTCAATGTCGGCAAGCGTTACCTCGCTAAGGCGCTCTCCACCGCAGAAGCAGCACCTTTTCTGAATGATGCGGCAGAGGCCTTCACGCTTATCGAGAATCTCATCGCCCGCGAGAATATTGCCTGCGATTGGAACAAGGCCGGATATTTCCTCGGCGCCTGGTGTCAAAGCCACTATGACGCCATGGCGAAGAAGGTCACAACGCTCAACGAGCACGCGAAGTCGGAGGCCTTCGCCGTGCCGCGCAAGCGCCAGCGCGAAGAGATTGGCTCGGACTATTATTTCGGCGGCATGGTCGTCACGCGCGCCGCGCACATCCACCCTGCCCTCTATTTCAAGGGTCTGCTCGATCTCTGCCAGGCGCGCGGCGTTCGTATCGCCACCAAGACGCCTGTTACTGGTCTCACTCAAAAAGGCAGTGGCTGGGTGGTCGAAACGCCGCGCGGGGCCATAGAAGCAGGCGACGTCGTGATCGCCACCAATGGCTACACTGGTGCGGTGACCCCTCAGCTTCAGCGCCGCGTCGTTCCGGTCGGCTCCTACATTATCGCCACCGAGGAACTTCCGCCCGAGATAGCCAAGGGCATCAGCCCAAAGAACCGTTCTATCGCAGATACGCGCCGCGTGCTGACCTATTACCGCATGTCTCCGGATGGCAAACGCCTCATCTTTGGCGGCCGCGCCAAATTCGGCCACACCGATCCAGTCGAAACGGCGCCCATCCTCCACCGCTTCATGACCGACCGTTTTCCGCAGCTCAAAGGCACGAGGATCACTCATGCCTGGACCGGCAATGTTGCCTTCACGCTGGATGAGCTTCCGCATATGGGCAAGCTCGATAACCTGCACTATGCACTCGGCTGCAATGGCTCAGGCATTGCGATGATGACCTATCTTGGCCATGAGACGGCGCGCAAGATCGCCGGCAAGGTCAACCGCGCCAATGCCTTCGACCGGCCGGATTTTCCCGACCATCCGCTATATACCGGAAACACCTGGTTCCTGCCCTGGATCGGCCGCTACTTCCGGACTCGCGACTGGATCGACCGGAAGTTCAACTAGAGTGGCGGCGCCCTACGCGCATCGGGCCTGAAGGCTCCATGTGCCAGAGGCATATTTCGGTGTGTTGGAAAGCCGCCCGCGTTGTCCGGTCGGACAGGCGAAATGGCCCAGGGCCGAGGTCGCGATCGCTTCGGCATCTTTCTGGTCGCCAGCTTTCATCGTCGCCGTCGTACCATTGACCTTCATGTCGAACACTTTCAGCGATTCATTGTAGCTGTAGCGCAGATTGTAATGCTTGCCGTTGTAGAAGATCGGTTCGGTGCGGGATGCCGTCTGGACGGCCTGACTGCCGCGCGTGATATCGACATTCTTGGGCTGCGAACAGGCTGCAAGAGCCAACAGAGCAAGCGCCATCGACAATCGAAAACAGGTCATGCGAATCCTTTGCGGCACAGAGGCCGGATTGCACCGGATATACCCGCCTCGACCTCGACGCCGCAAGCGACACATGGCATAGAGCCGCCCCATGACCACCTTCGATTCAGCCTCGCTTCTCGCCGCACGCGCCTCCGCCTCCGACGAGGGCGCAATCATTCGCATGTCGCAAAAAACCCGGGATCTGCGCGCGCAAGGCCGTGACGTCGTGAGCCTCACACTGGGCGAACCAGATTTCGACACGCCCTTATTCATCCAGGAGGCTGCGACCGCGGCGATGCGCGCAGGCTTCACGCACTATTCGCCTGTTGGTGGCATTCCGGAACTGCGCACGGCCGTGGCCCATAAGCTCAAAACCGAAAACGGGCTTAACTACACCGCCAACCAGCTTGTCATGGCGAACGGCGTCAAGCAGGCGATCGCCAATGCGGTGTTCTCGCTCATAGGGCCCGGCGATGAAGTGCTCCTGCTTGCGCCGTTTTGGGTTTCCTATGAGATCACCGTCAAATTGGCGGGCGGTACCCCTCGAATTCTCTCGGCGGGCGTCGAGCAAGGATTCAAGGCTTCGGCGCAACAGGTCGCTGACGCCCTCACGCCAAAGACCAAGCTGCTCATCCTGAATTCGCCAAACAATCCAACGGGAGCAATCTGGACAAAGGCAGAGCTGCAGGCAATTGCAGAGGTCGTGACCCGCCATCCGCGCCTGATGGTCCTGTCGGATGAGATGTATGAATACATCGTCTTCGATGGCGAGATGTCCTCGATCGGCTCGTTGCCGGGAATGCTGGAGCGGACGATTACGGTCAACGGCTTCTCCAAGAGCTTTGCGATGACCGGCTGGCGCCTCGGCTATGCAGCCGCGCCTGATCCCGTTGCTCGCTCTATGGCCCGTATGCAAAGCGCCTTCACCGCAGGAGCCAATTCGTTCGTGCAGCGCGCCGCGATTGCGGCTCTGGAAGGGCCGCGCAACGAGGTGGAGCGGATGCGCGAGAGCTATCGCCACCGCCGCGATATCGTGGTGAGGGGTCTTGCAGAGATTCCTGGCATCAAGCTCGCGCCCATCCCTGCAACCTTTTATGCCTTTCCCGATGTCTCAGCATTCCTTGGCCAGCGGCCGGAGGCATCGACGGTCGACAGCCTCTGCGACTGGCTGCTTGAAGCGCATGGCGTGACCACGGTTCCGGGCTCGGCTTTTGGCGATGGGCGCTGCATCCGCCTGTCCTTCGCAGCAAGCGAACGCGACATCGCTAAGGGGCTAGAAAGGCTCAAAACGGCGTTTGCCGCCCTCGCCTGATTACTCTGCGGCGAGCCGCTGCGGTTCTTCCTTTGGAGGAACTGGTGTCTCGGCCTTGGGTGCTGTCGGAGCCGGTGCCGGCACGGGGACACGCGCCGAAGCGGGGCGTCGGTCGGCGGCGATATAGGTGTAGACCACCGGCGTGATGAACAGCGTGAACATCGTTCCGACCGTCATGCCGGCCGCAATCACGAGGCCGATATCGAAGCGGCTTGTAGCGCCGGCACCCTCTGCAATAAGCAATGGAACGACGCCGATGACCATCGCCGCTGTCGTCATCAGAATCGGCCGCAAACGAACCGCAGCCGCTTCCTTGATGGCCGATACTTTATCATAGCCCTGCTCCTCCTGAAGCTTGTTGGCAAACTCCACCATCAGGATGCCGTGCTTAGAGATGAGGCCGATCAGTGTGACAAGGCCGATCTGCGTATAGATATTGATTGTACCCGATCCGAGATTGATCGGCAGCATGCCCTGCGTCATCCCGTTTATTTCGCCGAGGATAAACAGGAAGAACAATGCGCCAAACATCGAGGCCGGCAGGCCGATCAGGATGATGAACGGATCGCGGAAACTTTCGAACTGCGCCGCCAGCACGAGGTAGATAACGATCAGGGCGAAGAGAAAGGTGATCGCAAGTGTATTGCCCTCGAGCACAAACTGCCGGCTCTCACCCTGGAAGTCGTATGTCATGCCTTGCGGCATGAGTTCTGCCGCTTTCTCCTCGAGGAACGCGATGCCCTCGCCAACCGTTCGACCCGGGAACGGCACCGCCTGGAAGGACGCAGAATTGAGCTGCTGGAAGGTGGCAAGGCTATTCGGCTGAACTGACTGTCCAAGGGTGATGAACGCTGATAACGGCACCATGTCGCCGTTGGTGGCGCGAACATGGTAGCGCGTCAGCCATTCCGCTGAATCGCGATACATCCGCGGCACCTGCGGAATAACCTGGTAGCTGCGTCCGTCGATCGTGAAGCGATTAACGTAATTGCCGCCGAGCAGCGTCGCGAGCGTCGCGCCGACATCCTGCATCGTCACGCCAAGCTTGTTGGCACGATCCTTGTCGATCAAGAGCTCGACTTGCGGGGTTTCGAAGCGCAGATCCGTGTTGGTGAAGATGAATAATCCGCTCTTCTTTGCCTCGGCATCGAGCTTATCCATCACTTCCGAAATGCGCTGGTAGTCGCCCGGATACTTGATTACGAACTCGACCGGCATTTCACCCGCGCCGATGGGTATGGCTGATGGCGCCGTGGCGAAGGTTTTGATGCCGGAAATGCTCGAGAACTTCGGCTGCAGCTCGGCAATGATCTGCTTGTCAGAGCGATCGCGTTCGCCCCATGGCTTCAGGATGAGGCCGACGAACGCCGAATGGGTATTGCCCAGGCCGTTGATCGTGAAGATGTTCTGGCGCTCGGGGATCTCGCGCAGGATCTCGTTCGCGCGATCGGTAAAGGTCGTCAGATAGTCGAGATTGGTTTGTTCCGGCGAATTGGCGAAGGCAAAGAGAACGCCCTGATCCTCTGCGGGCGCCAGTTCCTTCTTGATCGCCATATAAAGGATACCGGTCATCGCAACGATGATCACCAGCATAAACGCAAAGACAGGACGCTGCTTGACTGCACCATTGAGCATCCGCGAATAGACGCGGCGCAATGCGCCAAAGAAGCGCTCGACTCCGCGCGAGAACCAGCTTTGCTTCTGGTGCCCCTTCAGGATCTTCGACGACATCATCGGCGACAGCGTCAGCGCTATTACGCCCGACACGAGCACGGCACCCGCCAAGGTAAATGCGAACTCACGGAACAATGCGCCCGTCAGGCCCGACGTGAAGCCGATCGGCGCATAGACCGCAACCAGCGTCAGCGTCATCGTGACGACCGGGCCGGCGATTTCGCGCGCACCCTTCATCGCCGCATCGAACGGCGTCATGCCCTCTTCGATGTGGCGATGGATGTTCTCAACGACCACGATCGCGTCGTCGACCACGAGTCCGATGGCGAGCACGAAGGCGAGAAGCGTCAGGAGGTTGATCGAATATCCAAGAGCCAGCAGCAGCACGGCGACGCCGACCAGCGACAACGGAATGGTAACGACGGGGATGATCGTCGACCGCGCATTGCCCAGGAACAGGAAGATCACGACGATGACGATCACCGCCGCTTCCATCAGCGTCTTGCTGACCTCCATGATGGACGAATTGATGAACTTGGTTGCATCATAGGCAATCTGGGCCTCGAGCCCCGCCGGCAATTGCCGCTGAATGCCCGGCATAGAGTCCGCGACGGCCTTGATCACGGTTAGCGGATTGGCGTCGGGCGTGACGTTGATGCCCATGAACACGGCCTTCAGGCCATCGAAAGACGAACTCGATTCAAAATCCTGCGGGCCGAGATTGATAGTCGCGATCTGACCGAGCTTGATGATCGTGTCGCCGCGCTTTGCCACGACGAGATTGGCGAAATCCTCCGGCTTCTCCAGCGAGGTCTGCGCGTTGATATTCTTCTGGACGAAGTCGCTCTTCACCTGGCCTGCGGCCGTCGTGAAGTTATTGTTGGCAAGCGCATTCGCGACGTCGAGCGGCGTAATTCCGAACGATGCCATCTTGTCGGGGTCGAGCCACACGCGCATCGCGAAGGTGGCGCCGCCGAGGATTTCCGCCGACGCAACCCCGTTGATTGCCTGCAATTGCGGCCTGACGACCCGGTCGAGATAGTCGCTGATCTGCGACGACGTCATCGTCTTGCTGTTGAAGCCGATATACATCAGCGCATACGGCGAACCGGTTGTGCGCTTCACAACCGGATCGTTCGACTCTTCCGGCAGAACACTTTTGATTTCATTGACCTTGGAGAGGACATCCGCAAGCGCACGGTCGCCGTCAGCATCAAGCCTGAGCTTCATGGTAATGGTCGAGACATTCTGCGCTGACGTTGATTTCAGCGTGTCGATGCCTTCTGTGCTTGCCACCGCCTGCTGGAGCGGCGTCGTTATGAAGCCCTTGATCTGATCGGCATTGGCGCCCGGATAACTCGTCGTGATCGTGATCGTCGTATCCGACACCTTCGGAAACTGTCTAATCGGGAGTTTGAACGCCGATTGCAGGCCGACAAGCAGGATCAGCAAGCTAACCACCGTGGCCAGCACCGGGCGGCGAACGAAGAGGTCGGTGAAGCTCATCCGTTCCCCGCCTTCCGCCTACTGTGTCGACCGGTCGGCCGGAGCATTGAGCGCCACGGAGTTATCCACGCGCACTTTGGACCCCTGATCGATCTTGTTCTGCCCTGCGACCACGACCCGGTCGCCATTCTTCAAGCCGTCAACAATCTGGATCCGCCCGTTACGCATCGGGCCGACCTTGACGAAGCGGCGCTCGATGTCGAACACCTCATCCTTGCCCTCGCCCGCCTTTTCCTTTGGCGGCAGCAACACGAATACACTGTCGCCGTAAAGGCTGTAGGACACAGCGGTCTGGGCTACCGTCACGACTTTCTGCTCTTCGCCCGCTTCGACCGCGACGCTGGCATACATGCCCGGCACCAGTCGCCCGCCAGGATTGGCGACCGTCCCGCGAACCATGATCATCCGGCTTGAGGCATCGATCTTGGCGTCCGTCGTCGCGATCTCGCCGCGAAACTCCTCGCCTGGATAGGCTGTGAAGGTTGCGCTGATCGGCAGGCCCGGCTTGAGGCGGCCGAAGTCCACTTCAGTTATGGTGAAGTCAACAAAAATGGGATCGACGCTCTGCAACCAGACGAGCGGATCACCGGCTGCGACGTACTTACCCACGGCAATCTTGCGCAAACCCAGCGTCCCATCCCAAGGCGCATAGATCGCCTTCTGCGCAATCTCGGCCTTTGTTCTCTCGATATTGGCCTGCAGACGGTCGCGCAGAACCGTCGCGGTATCGAGATCGGCTTTCGCCGCAAAGCCCTTTTCGAAAATTTTCTGGCGCCTTTCCAACTCGGTCTGGGCATTGCCCAACTGCAGTTCGAAATTGCGCAAATCCGCCTCGAGCGTGTCGGTATCGAGCTGGACGAGCTTGTCGCCCTTCTTCACCTTCTGACCCGATTCGAAGTTAATCTCGCGGATAATGCCCCCGACTTCTGGGGTGACATCGATGCCATTCACAGCAGTCACGGTACCCAGAGCCAGAATCTCCGGCTGCCAAGAATCCTCTCGCGCCGCCTCCGCCGAGATCGTCTCCACAGGCGGCGGAGCGCTCATGATCATTTGAGCAATCATCTTCGGTTTGAAATCAAAGGAGTACCACGCGATCAGCGCGGCCAGCCCGCCGAAGATAACGGTTACCAGAAGGAAATATATGATGCGGCGCAACATCCGGCAGTAGATAGTAGCTACCCCCCGCCCTGTAAACGGGAGGAAGCGCAAATTTCTTTGCTGAAACAACACACCTGACAGCAGGTGTCAGGGGCCTGCCCGTCATATGCCCAAACTTTAAGCTGTTGGCCATCGGACCGGGCCCGCTTGTCTTTGCCGATATCGCGGTCTAAACCAAGTCTTAACGCGGGCCACCAAGGAACCCGCGAGTTTGTCGGGGCAAACGGCGCAGGGGTTATGGAATATTTCCTAGAGCAATTGATCAATGGGCTGACGCTCGGCTCAATCTACGGTTTAATCGCCATCGGCTATACGATGGTTTACGGCATCATCGGCATGATTAACTTTGCCCATGGTGATGTCTTCATGGTCGGTGGCTTCATCTCGCTGATCGGCATTGTCGCGATCGGCATTTCCGGAGACAGCGGCGCCTTCACCATCATCATCTCGCTAATCCTGGTACTCGCCATCGCGATGACACTCGCGTCGGTATACAATTGGACAATTGAGCGGGTCGCCTACCGGCCCTTACGAGGCTCCTTTCGCCTGGCGCCGCTGATCTCGGCAATTGGCATGTCGATCGTCCTCCAGGAGTATGTGCGCGTCGCTCAGGACGGCCGTCCGAAGCCGCTCCAGCCGATCGTTACAGGTGGCCATGAGCTGCTTCATAGCGGCAATTTCGTCGTTCATCTCTCGAACATGCAGATCATCATCATCGTCACGACGCTCGTCCTGATGACGGTCTTCACGCTGATCATCACCCGCACCTCGCTCGGTCGCGCTCAGCGCTCCTGCGAGCAGGATATGAAGATGGCGGCGCTTCTCGGCGTTGACGTGAACAAGACCATCGCCATCACCTTCGTCATTGGCGCAGCGCTCGCGGCCGTTGCAGGCCTGTTGTTCTTGCTGCGCTATGGCGTCATCGACTTCTACATTGGGTTTCTGGCCGGCATCAAAGCATTCACGGCCGCCGTTCTCGGCGGCATCGGTTCGCTTCCGGGCGCCATGCTCGGCGGCTTGGTCATTGGGCTGATCGAGGTCTTCTGGTCGGCCTACTTCTCGGTGGAATACAAGGACGTCGCTGCCTTCGCGATGCTCGCGATCGTGCTGATCTTCCTGCCGCAGGGCCTCCTCGGCAAACCCGAAGTCGAAAAGGTCTGACATGATCGAGAAGGTGAAGTCTGCTTCGGCACAATCCCGTCTCGATCCCGCCGCCATCATCAAGGACACCGCCCTAACCGGAATTATCGCATTTGCGATCTTCGGTCCGATCATCGGATTGAAGACCGTCTCGATTGGCAACAGCCTTACGCTTCAAAGCCGTTGGGGTCTGGTCGCTGCCCTTGTCGCGATCACCATGGCCGGTCGTCTCCTCCTCAACATATTCGTCTGGAGCCGCCCCCAGGCTCAGGCCGGCACGAGCGTGTCGTCGAAGATCGGGGCAACGCTTGAGCCGCTCGGCAAATATGTCGGGATCATTCTATTGGTCGTCGCGATCCTCCTGCCGTTTATCCCGGGCGTCGACCGGCGAATTGTCGATCTCGGCATATTGATGCTGACCTATGTAATGCTAGGTTGGGGCCTCAACGTCGTCGTCGGCCTCGCGGGCCTTCTCGATCTTGGCTATGTCGCCTTCTATGCGGTCGGCGCTTACTCCTATGCGCTCCTCTCGACAGTCTTTTTTCCAGTCTGGTTCGGCGACGGCATAACGCCTTGGGCCTTCTGGCTGGTGCTTCCCTTGGCCGGTCTCCTGGCGGCGCTTTGGGGAATAATCCTCGGCTTTCCGGTCTTACGACTGCGCGGTGATTATTTGGCGATCGTCACTCTCGCGTTTGGTGAGATCATCCGCGTCATACTGATCAACTGGGATGATTTCACAGGAGGGCCCAACGGCATCACCGACATCCCACGTCCGTCCTTCTTCGGAATTCCGTTCACCAACGACGAGAAAGGATTTGCCGCGACATTCGGGCTTCAATACGCGCCGATACAACGCATCATTTTCCTTTACTATGTTATCCTCGTACTCTGCCTCATCACCAATTTCGTGACCATCCGCCTGCGTGGCTTGCCCGTTGGGCGCGCCTGGGAAGCCCTGCGCGAGGACGAGATCGCCTGTCGCTCGCTCGGCATCAACACCACCAGCACTAAGCTCACCGCCTTCGCGATAGGCGCCATGTTCGCTGGTTTTGCCGGTTCGTTCTTCGCAACCCGGCAGGGCTTCGTGTCGCCTGAATCCTTTGTCTTCATGGAATCGGCGATCGTTCTCGCCATTGTCGTGCTGGGTGGTCTTGGATCGCAGGTCGGGGTCGCCATCTCTGCAATCGTCATTATTGGCGCCTTCGAACTCTTCCGCGAAATGTCCTGGCTCAAGGCGATCATGCCGGCGGGCTTTGATCCCGTCCAATACCGCATGCTGACAGTCGGACTCGCTATGGTCTTGATCATGCGCTGGCGTCCGCGCGGTCTCGTCACCCGGCGCGAGCCCACGGTCTATCTCAAGGAGAAAAAGGCCGTCTCCGCCGATCTCGTGGCGCAGGGTCACGGCTGATGGCTGCTGCGGAATCGGATCCGATCCTCAAGGTCGATCATCTGACGATGCGGTTCGGGGGCCTTACCGCAGTGGGCGACCTGTCATTCGCTGCCGGCCGCAACGACATCACTGCACTCATCGGACCGAACGGCGCCGGCAAGACGACCGTCTTCAACTGCATCACCGGCTTCTACAAACCGACCGAGGGCATGATCACGCTGCGCCATCCTGATGGCCAGGAATACCTGCTCGAGCGCATGGATGACTTCCGCATCGCCAAGCATGCCAGGGTGGCGCGGACGTTCCAGAACATTCGCTTGTTCGCCGGCATGACCGTGCTCGAGAACCTCATGGTCGCCCAGCACAATCGGCTGATGGTCGCATCGGGCTATACCTTCGCCGGCATGTTCGGCGCCGGCGCCTATCGCCGGGCTGAGCGCGAGGCGATAGATCTCTCCAAATTCTGGCTCGATCGCATCGGATTAACCGACCGCGCCGATGACCCGGCGGGCGATCTGCCTTATGGCGCACAGCGCCGGCTCGAGATTGCCCGCGCCATGTGCACCAACCCTCTGCTGCTCTGCCTTGACGAACCCGCTGCCGGGTTAAATCCGCGCGAATCTGAAGAACTCAACCGCTTGCTACTGTCGATCCGGAAAGATCAAGGCATCGCGCTGCTCTTGATTGAACACGATATGAGCGTCGTCATGGGCATATCCGACCACATCGTGGTGCTCGACTATGGGCAGAAGATTTCCGACGGGCCGCCCGCCCAAGTGAGAGCTGATCCGGCCGTCATTCGTGCCTATCTCGGCGTTGATGAAGAGGAGGAGCCGGCTCTTATAGTTGCCGAGGCGCTCGCCGAACACGAACGGGATCGGCCATGAGCGAAGCCATGCTCACTGTCCGTGGTGTCGAGACCTTCTACGGGAAAATTCAAGCCCTTAAAGGCGTCGATATCGACGTTGCCAAGGGTGAGATTGTCGCCTTGATCGGCTCGAACGGCGCCGGCAAATCAACGCTGATGATGACGATCTGCGGCACGCCTCGCGCCCGTGCAGGGACGATCCGGTTCGGCGACAACGACATTACCCAGATGCCAACGCATCAGATCATTCGCCTTGGCATGGCCCAATCTCCCGAAGGCCGGCGGATATTCCCGCGCATGACCGTTATCGAGAACCTTCAGATGGGAGCCGCTGTTAGCGATCCCAGCCACTTTGATGAAGATCTCCAGAACGTCTTCAAGATGTTCCCGATCTTGGAAAAGCGCCAGACTCAACGCGGTGGTACGTTGTCCGGCGGCGAACAGCAAATGCTGGCGATCGCCCGCGCCTTGATGGCGCGCCCTCGCCTGCTCCTTCTCGATGAGCCATCCCTTGGGCTCGCTCCCCTGATCGTCAAGCAGATCTTCTCGGTGATCCGCGAACTTAACGCCAATCAGGGTCTCACCGTTTTCCTCGTCGAGCAGAACGCCTACCACGCGCTCAAGCTAGCCCATCGGGGCTATGTTATGGTGAACGGCCGCATCACCATGTCGGGCACCGGCAAAGAACTGCTCGCCAAGGAGGAAATCCGCGCGGCATATCTTGAAGGAGGTCATTGATCCGTGGAGCCGCTGTTTGTCGAAGATAAGCTTTCGGTCTTCCTCATCATGACGGTGATCATCGGTGGCGGTGCGGCCTTCCTTGCCGGTCGTGCCCTTGCTTCGAAATGGCGGCCGATTTGGATGCCTGTCGTCTACATGCTTCCCTTGGGCGCCGCCTTGCGGTTTTTCCATTACTCCCTCTTCAACGGCGAGTTGTTAAGCCTCCACTATTTCGTCACCGACACGGCAATCCTGATCGCCGCGGCGTTACTCGGTTATCAGTTGACCCGGGCAGCAATGATGACGCACCAATACCCCTGGCTTTACGAACGTTCGGGGCCTCTGAGTTGGCGCGAGCGCCGCTCTGCATCGTAAAATTGCTGCCTCTTCCCAAGCCCGCCTGAAAGAGGCTAGAACCCCGTGCAAGGGGTAATGAGCCCCCCAAAAGGCCCAATTGGGCCGTTTTTCAAGGGAGAAACAAATGAAGAAACTCTTGCTGTCGGGCGTAGCCTTGGGCTTCGCCGCGGCGCTTGCCGCTTCCGCTGCTTGGGCAGATATTGCCATCGGCGTTGCGGGTCCGATTTCGGGCCAATATGCAAGCTTCGGAGAACAGCTGAAGCGCGGTGCGGAAAAGGCGGTTGCCGATATGAACGCCGCTGGTGGCGTCAATGGCGAGCAACTCACTCTCGAGGTCGGCGACGACGCTTGCGACCCCAAGCAAGCCGTGGCTGTCGCCAACCAAATGGTGTCGAAGGGCATCAAGTTCATGGCCGGTCATTTCTGCTCCGGCTCCTCGATCCCGGCCTCCAAGGTCTATGAAGAGGAAGGCATCCTCCAGATCACGCCGGCCTCGACCAATCCGAAGTTCACGGATGAAGGTGGCTGGAACGTCGCACGTGTCTGCGGACGTGACGATGCGCAAGGCATCGTCGCCGGTAACTTCATCGCGAAAAACTTTGGTGACAAGAAGATCGCGATCATCGACGACAAGTCTGCGTACGGCAAAGGTCTCGCCGATGAAACCCGCAAGGCGCTCAACGCCGCGGGCGTGAAGGAAACCTTGGACGAGTCTTACACCGCCGGTGAAAAGGACTATACCGCCCTCGTCTCCAAGATGAAGGATGCCGGAATTGAGGTCGTCTATGTCGGCGGCTACCACACGGAAGGTGGCCTGATCCTTCGCCAGATGCGCGATCAGGGCATGACCGCGCAGATGATCTCGGGCGATGCGTTCAACACCGAAGAATTCTGGACCATCACCGGACCGGCCGGCGAAGGCATGATGTTCACCTTCGCACCCGAGCCCCGTAATTTCCCGACGGCTAAGAAGGTCGTCGAGGAATTCAAGGCCGGCGGCTATGATCCGGAAGGCTACACGCTCTACGCCTATGCGGCGATCCAGGCATGGGCGCAGGCCGCGAAGGCCACCGGAGGAACGGACGCCAAGAAGATCTCCGAATGGCTCCGCGCTGGCAACCCGGTGGATACCGTTCTTGGCACCATCTCATTGAATGAGAAGGGCGACATTAAGGATGCCAAGTACGTCTGGTACGTCTGGCATGACGGCAAGTACGCCGAAGACCCGACCAAGATGTAAGCTTATTACGGCTTGACGGTGAGCCCGCGCGGTATCCGCCGCGCGGGTTTTTCATTTCGCACATGCTTACTGCGTTCGCTAAATTCTTAAGGACTTCATCAACGACCACTTGAAACTTGAATGCTAGCTTCCAGCGCAATTAGTCCAACCCAACTCGAGGTTGGCGTTAGCAGGAGTTGCATTCTATGATCAGTTCACGGACGGCGTTTGTTGTTGTTGCGCTCGCGGCCGGCTTGTTCGCTGTTCCAGCGAACGCCACTTCGATTTCGGACGCTTATCGCAAGCTTTTTGAAAAGCAGTTCTGCGATGTGCAAGCTTCAACCGACGATCAGGGCGAAATCGACGACGAGTTTCTCGACATCAACATTACATCTGAAGATGTCGCCCCGCTGCTGGAACAGCTGAACGCAGAATTCGCGGCCGACCCGGTCGCGTTCTGTCAACCTAATTCCCCTCGATCCGCGGAAGGTAGCCAGGAGTGATCTCGACGACGCGGTAGCCCAGCCTTGTGACTGGGCCTTCCCGCTTTGTCCGGTGATCCTGAGAGGAATCCGCGGTGGTGCTTGAATCCCTAAAATTCGACTCATCCAGTTTACCCTTGCGCAACAGCGCAATGGCATATGCATTCAGTGTGCGGACGGTTTTGCATCGCACGAGGCGCGACAGCTCGGAGCAATGGCAGTCATGAAAACGACATCACTCAATTCGCTGCGGAACTTCCTCAAGGATTCGGCGGGCAACGCCACCATGATCTTCGGGCTCTCGGCAATCCCGCTGTTCTTCGCCGCCGGCGCAACGGTCGAATATCTGAACATGTCGAAGGCCCGCACCGAAATGCAGGCCGCAGTCGACGCTGCCGCTCTCGCTGCAGCCAACACTTATGCAGTCGGCGGAACAACCTACGAAGCCACGGCCAAGAACTATATCAACAAAAATCTCCCGAAGGCTTTGAAGTCGGGCACGCTGAATGTCACGACGAAGGTCGACAAGGTCCAGAACCTGATAAAGGTGACGGCGACCGGCAATGTAGTAAGTGCCTTCGGCGATATCTTGAATTTGGGGAGCGGAAGCGATAACGCGAGCGAAGTGCAGTCCAACACGCCCAGCAAAATTGGCGCGACTGCGACCGTTTCGTTGCCTGTATTCTCGGACTTCCACAAGGGCGAGATTGCCATGGTCGTCGACTTCTCCTGGTCGATGTACGATAAGGTCGATGGCGTGCGCAAATACGTGTCGATGCGCGAAGCGGCCGTCAAGCTGATCGACGACCTGACCCAGAAGGGTGTCAATAACGACGTCAAGTTTGGCCTCGTTCCCTTCTCAGAGTCGGTTCGCGTGACCATGCCGAAATATTACATTGACGGCCAGAGCAGCTCCTCGAACGGCACCTATTGCATCGAGGACCGCAAATATCCCTATAACCGCGAAGCCACGACCCCGAGCACAACTAACAATAACAACAACAAGACTCGCTGGGGCCAATCGACATCGGCGACCTGCTCTGACTACCAGAAATACAGCGTCAACGTGAAGCCACTGACGACGGATCACGCCTCGACGAAGGCGCAGCTCAACACGATGTACCCGATCGGCAACACGCATATCGCGCTGGGCCTGGAGATGGCCTACCACCTCCTCACACCGAATGCGCCCTATACCGAGGGTGTCGCGATGAATACTGCAGACACGCTGAAGGCGGTAATTCTCCTGACCGACGGCGCGCAGACCAGCCCAGGCTATGGTGCAAACAACAAGTGGACTGTGGCTGCAGCCGAAGCCAATACCGCAGCCCTGTGCACGGCGCTAAAGACTGCGAAGGTTCGCGTCGTGACTGTCTCGTTTGACCTGGATGACGTCGCCGATGCAGCCTCTGAAAAGCGCCTTCAGGACTGCGCCAGCGGACCCGAATACTATTTCAATACCGACAACAACACCGAATTGGCCGCAGCCTTCGGCGTGATCAAGAACCAGCTCGCGAAGGTGATGTACCTCGCCGAGTAGATTCCCTCCATTCGCTGCAAAGGCCCGGACCGAAGGTTGGGGCCTTTGCCGTTTCTGGGGCATCTTGCCTGCGTCCCAATTGGGCTTGACCCAGGCTTCGATCCTTGGGAAGCATGGCCCGCCTCCCAGCGGGAATCTCTCGGGTGAAAGCCTTCTTTGTCCAGATAAAGTGTGAGCTTGGCAAAGCCTATGACGTGGCGACCGCGATCGTCGACGCCGAGCTTGCTTCCGAAGTCTATTCGACGGCCGGGGATTACGATCTTCTGGTCAAGATCTATCTCGACCGCGATGACGATATCGGCCGCTTCATCAACGAAAAGGTCCACGCCATTCCGGGTATCAAGGATACCTACACCATCATCACTTTTCGCGCTTTCTGAGGAGAAAGTCGGTGATCCCGCGTTACTCCCGTGAAGCGATGGCCGAGATTTGGAGCCCTGAGACCCGCTACCGTATCTGGTTCGAGATCGAGGCTCATGCCGCCGATGCGATGGCTGGGCTGGGCATCATCCCGCGCGAGGCGGCTGAGACAATCTGGACAAAAGGACGCAATGCCAGCTTCGATGTAGCGCGCATTGATGAAATCGAGCGCGAAACCAAGCATGACGTCATCGCCTTCTTGACGCATCTTGCTGAAATCGTCGGCCCCGAGGCCCGCTTCGTGCACCAGGGCATGACCTCCTCCGACGTGCTCGATACCTGTCTTAGCGTACAACTCACGCGCGCCAGCGATCTTTTGCTCGCGGATCTGGACCTGGTCCTTGCCGCCCTCAAGCGTCGCGCCTTCGAACACCGCAATACCGCTACCATCGGCCGAAGCCATGGTATTCACGCTGAGCCAACTACCTTTGGCGTGAAGCTTGCCTCTGCCTATGCTGAATTCGCCCGTGGCCGCCAGAGGCTCGTACGCGCACGGGAGGAAGTCGCCGTCTGCGCGATCTCGGGAGCGGTGGGCACTTTCGCCAATATCGAGCCGGCGATCGAGGCGCATGTCGCGGAAGCCATGGGACTCAAGCCCGAACCGGTCTCGACGCAGGTGATCCCGCGCGACCGCCACGCCATGTTCTTCGCAACCTTGGGGGTGATCGCCTCGTCGGTCGAACGGCTGGCCACCGAGATCCGCCATTTGCAGCGCACCGAGGTATTGGAGGTCGAGGAGTATTTCTCGCCCGGCCAGAAGGGCTCTTCGGCAATGCCGCACAAGCGCAATCCTGTTCTCACCGAAAATCTCACCGGCCTCGCCCGCCTCGTGCGTTCGGCGGTGACCCCTGCCCTCGAAAATGTGGCTCTCTGGCACGAACGCGATATTTCCCATTCTTCCGTCGAGCGCGGCATCGCCCCTGACGCGACAATCCATCTCGATTTCGCGCTCAACCGGTTGGCCGGCGTGATCGACAAGCTGGTGGTCTACCCAGAGAATATGCGCCGCAATCTGGATCGGCTCGGCGGCCTCATCCATTCGCAGCGCGTGCTGCTCGCGCTCACGCAAAAGGGCATGAGCCGCGAGGAGGCTTATGCCGCAGTCCAGCGCAACGCCATGCCGGTCTGGCGCGGCGAAGGCGACTTCCTGACACTTCTCAAAGCTGATGCGGAAGTTAAGGCCCGCCTATCCGACACCGAATTGGCGGGCCTGTTCGACTTAGGCTATCACATGAAGCACGTCGATACGATCTTCACGCGCGTCTTTGGCGAATGATCGCCGATCAATTGGTGATCGTGATCTTCGTCGACTTCATGCCGTACTGCTGGACGAGCCCATAGAGTTCGGCCGCATTGTTAGGCGACAGCCTGACACAGCCATGCGAAGCGGGCCGCCCCAGCGACTTCACGTAATTCGTCGCATGAATGGCATAGCCGCCCCGGAAGAAGATCGAATGCGGCATCGGCGAATTGTCGTACTTGCGTGAGTAGTGCATCTTCTTCAGCACATACGGCTTGAACGAACCGCGCGGCGTGTAATAGCCCGAGCGAGCCGTCGAAACCTTCCACGTCGCATAGCGATCGCCATCGATGTCGACCGTCATGGTCTGTGCAGAAATATCGATGCGCACGGAAACATTGGCGTTAGCCGCAGACGTCCAGACCGCACCGCAAATCAGGATGCCCGCCACATAGGCGGCGAGCCGCTTCAAATTAACGCTGAACATGGTCATTTTCCCCAGCCTTATTGCCTCAAAGGCGGGTTTCACCATCACAAATCCACACGCTAAAGGCAAGATATCGGCGGACTATATTGCTTGCCGCGGTGAAAAATCTCTAAGTCAGTCGAATAGAAATTCGCGGCCGATCTTAACTCTTTTGACCCCGCCATAGGCAATGATATCGGCAGTTGCGTAGGTTTCGGTCAATGTGGCCGGTAAGAAACTGCCGGTTCCTACGAGATCGATCGGCGCCTTGGCCGCGCCCATCACCTGGCATTTCTGCGGATCGAAGCCCGAGGAAGCGACGATCTGGGCATCCTTGTAGCCCGCCGCATCGAGGGCGCGGCGCACATGGATGATCGAGGCGACCGACACGCCGGTGCCGAACAGGATGCGGCGAACCTTGTCGACCAGGATATTGTTGGGATCGAGCTGGAAGGCCCGCTGCCCGAGCACCTGCTCAACGATGTTGTATTCGCCCGAAAACCCAAGCCAATCGCCGACCACATCCACCGACTCTTCGTAATCGAGGCCTTGCGCAAAGCGCCCGCCATGGATGTCGAGGCGGACGCCAAACGTCTTGCCAGCATTCTGCAGGCGCGCTTCGTCATAAAACCAGCGCGCGCACTTAAGCGAGTCGGTGACTTCCTCGCCCATATAATCCACGAGCGCCACCAGCGTGCGTGCATTAGGGATCGTCTTGTTGAAAAGCTTGAGCGCCTCGAGCACATCCCCGCCGGTATAGCCGACCAGCGCATGCGGCATCGTGCCGAGACCTTCCGACGCGCCGAACAACGGCGCGGTCAAATCCTGCGACGATCCGACGAAGCCCTTGACCTTCGCATCAGCACGCTTGGCCGCTTCGCTGCCGACGGAAGCGCCATAAGACGCGAGCACGTTCATCTCAGCACCGCTGCCGTGACGGGCATGCATGTCCATGAAGCCCGCGGTCGGAATGGCGCGGCACATCTCATAAGCATTGTTCGCCGATACACAAGGAAACCCGGTCTTCTGCAGGACCAGCGTCTCGATCTCCGAGAGCTTCGCCATGGAGCCGGTGATTTCCATCATCTTGACCTCGGATGGCACCAGGTCGCCCTCGTTGAAGAACCGCTTGATCCGGCTGCCGGGCGCGAGCCTCTCGACAATGCGGATTGCCGGTTCGAGGGCTGCAACGACGCGCCGCCGCATGAACAGAGCGAATGTCACCTCGACATCGCCATGCTCCTTCACGATGCGCGCGGTATTGGTGAAATACTTGTCCGTCTGGATCGAGATTGGCCCGGCGGCGAGACACATCTCGACGATCTTGTCGAGAACCGCCTCCCGCCGCTCCGCGATCGGTGTACGCTGATCCATGGACGCTTTTCCTTTACCCGCAGCAGTCTCCACCGCCACGGGCTTGAGGTCAAATCTAGCCCGTCGCCGCGATCAGGCTCTTGGCGCCGGCCGCGAGCAGCCCGACCTCGGTCACCCCGACGATGTAGCGGAAGCCGCGTTCGGAGAAATATTTGCAATTCGTCGGATTGCCGCCGAACGCACCGCCGATCAATCCGTTCTTCGCCGCCGCGGCGCCGATCTTGCGGACCGCAGCATCAAGCTTCGGTATCGTGAGGTCGGCATTGAGCCCATGCCCGAGCGAGATACCGAGATCATTGGGCCCGATGAACAGACCGTCGAGGCCGGGCGTCGCAGCGATCGCATCGACATTGTCGAGCGCTTCCTGCGTCTCGACCATCGCGAAGGCCAGTGTGCCCTCGTTGGCCTCGGCGAGATAGGCCGCCGGAACCACGCCCGCCGCCTGCACCGCGGCATAGCCGCCCCAGCTGCGCATTCCTTGCGGCGGATATTTTGCGGCCTTGACCAGCGCTGCCGCTTCCTTCGCCGTGTTGATCATCGGCACGATGATCGCCGCAGCGCCCACATCGAGCGCCTGGCCGATCAGGCCCGGCTCGTTCCATAAAACGCGAATCATCGCCGGCTTCCCGGCCGAGATGATCTCCGGAATCATCGTCACGACATCGCCGAAGCTCGAAAGCCCGTGCTGCATGTCGATACACACGCCCTCATAGGGAAGGCGCGCGAGTTGTCCGGCGAGGACCGACCCGGGCATGGTGGCCCAGATGAAATAGAACGGCTTGTCCTGCTTAAGCCTGGCTCTGAGATCGAAGCGCACGTCCTAACGCGCCTCGCCGCGGAGCTGTTCGAGGGCGAGCGCGCGAAGCTCCTCCATCGTGCGGCGAATCTGGTGGTCGGTCTGGGCGATCTTCTTTGCGTCGAAATCGGCGCGAAGCTTGCGGAAGACATCCTCATCGCCGGCTTCGGCGACATCGGCCTGCACCACGGACTTCGCGTAAGCTTCCGCATCCGCACCGCTCAGACCGAGCTTGTCGGCCGCCCAAAGGCCTAGGAGCTTGTTGCGGCGCGCCTCTGCGCGGAACCGCAATTCCTCGTCGAGGGCGAATTTCCGCTCGAAACCCTCCTCCCGCTTATCGAATGTCGTCATCAGGGCTCTCCCGTTGGCCATTTCCTGGCCGACAGATAGCCATAGGACCGCCCCAAATCAACCTGGACCTCCGGGATTGTGCAGCGCACACCCCTCCTGTAAAAAGGGCCAATGGCCATATTGAATTGGCGTCATATTTTCGGAACAAGTTGTGTGTGACTCAGGCCTTGCGGGGTGTAGCCTGCCAAGGCCCTAAAGGATTGCCGGATGAGGATAGTGAAGATGAACACCAAGCGGACGCGCATCTATGAAGGCAAGGCCAAGATCCTCTACGAGGGTCCGGAGCCCGGCACGATCATCGTTCACTACAAGGACGATACGACCGCCTTCGACGCGACCAAGAAAGCCATCATCGATGGCAAGGGCGTTCTTAACAACCGCATTTCGGAGCTGATTTTCACCAGGCTCAATGAGCTGGGCATGCCAACCCATTTCCTCAAGCGCCTCAATATGCGCGAGCAATTGGTCCGCGAGGTCGAGATCATTCCGCTTGAAGTCGTGGTGCGCAATGTCGCGGCGGGATCATTATCGAAGCGCCTGGGTCTCGAGGAAGGCTCGGCGCTCCCCCGCTCCATCATCGAGTTCTATTACAAGAACGACCAATTGCACGATCCCATGGTCTCCGAAGAGCATATCACCGCGTTCAACTGGGCGAGCCCCCAGGAGATCGACGACATCATGCACATGGCGATTCGCATTAACGACTTCCTGTCCGGCCTTTTCCTCGGCATCGGCATCAAGCTCGTCGACTTCAAGGTCGAATTCGGCCGCCTTTACGAGAACGACATGGTACGAATCGTCCTCGCCGACGAGATCAGCCCTGACTGCTGCCGCTTGTGGGACATCAAGACGCAAGACAAGCTCGACAAGGACCGCTTTCGCCGCGACATGGGCGGCCTCATGGAAGCCTATCAGGAAGTCGCCCGGCGCCTGGGTCTGATCATCGAATCAGAGCAGCCCGAACGCTCGCGGCCAAAATTGGTGAAGACGGACTGACTATGAAGGCGCGTATCAAGGTCACGCTCAAGAAGGGCGTGCTCGACCCGCAGGGCAAGGCGATCCAGGGCGCGCTCGGCTCCATGGGCTTTGGCGGCGTCGAGGGTGTGCGGCAAGGCAAGTATTTCGAAGTCGATCTTGCCGAGACCGACAAGTCGAAAGCCATGAGCGCCGTCAAGGCTATGTGCGACAAGCTCATTGCTAATACGGTGATTGAAAACTACGAGATCGATCTGGCGTAGGGAAGCCTATGGCGGAAAAAACTAACGAACTGATATTCGAAGTTCTGAAACCGATTCAGCACGACGTCGCGCAAGTGAAGGCAGATGTGCGCGATGTAAAGATCCGCGTCACTGCCGTCGAAGAAGGTCTCGCAGGCGTCAATCGCCGGCTTGATGGCATTGATGACCGCCTGGAACGTGTTGAACGTCGCGTTGGTTTCGTGGATCACACGATCAAATGACCACTGTGCCTCCTCAATTTCCCGGCCGCTCCGATTGATGGGTTTTACATGAAATCCGCCGTTATCGTCTTTCCTGGCATCAATCGCGAAACCGATATGATGCGGGCGCTCGAAGCCATCACCGGCACCAAATCGATCGCCGTCTGGCACGCCGATACCGAATTGCCGCCTGTCGATCTCGTCGTCGTTCCCGGTGGCTTCTCCTATGGTGATTACCTGCGCTGCGGGGCTATCGCCGCGCGCTCGCCGATCATGAATGATGTCCGCGCCAAGGCTGCGAAGGGACTTAAGGTGCTCGGGGTCTGCAACGGTTTCCAGATCTTGACCGAGGCCGGCCTCCTGCCCGGCGCTCTCATCCGCAATGCCGGCCTCAGATTCGTCTGCCGGCAGGTGAAGCTTCGCGTCGAGAATACCCGCACCTACTTTACCAATCGGCTCAATCAGGGCGATGTCGTGCGTTGCCCCATCGCTCATGGCGAAGGGAATTATGTGTGCGACGATGAAACGCTTGCCGCACTCGAAGGCGAAGGCCGCGTGGTCTTCCGTTATGTCGAAGGCAACCCCAATGGTGCGACCAACGACATTGCCGGCATCGTCAACAAACCCGGCAATGTCATCGGCATGATGCCGCATCCTGAAAACATGATCGAACCGCTGCACGGCGCGACTGACTGCCGCCCATTGTTCGAAAGCCTGCTCGCCGCGTGACCACCGCAACACCCATCCTCTATGGTGCGCGCTACAGCACCTATACGCGCTCGGCATTGATGGCGCTCGCGGCGAAGCGCGTTGCGCACCATTTCGAGAGTATCGACATTTTCGGCCCGGAGGCGCGCGCCAAGAAATATGACGCGATTCACCCCTTCATGAAGATACCGGCGCTCCGGCACGACGATTTCACGATCTACGAGACCAATGCTATCAACCGCTATATCGACGAGGCCTTCCCGGGGCCTTCGTTGCAACCTGACGGGCTCGCCAATCGCACGCGCATGAACCAGATCATCTCGATGGCCGACTCCTACGGATATCGCACGCTCGTCTGGGACATTTATGTCGAGGCCATCTCCAATCCGCGCGACGGCCTGCCGACGGACGAGGCACGCGTTGCATCGGCCTTTCCGCGCGCGAAGACACTCCTTTCAGCATTGTCGGGTCTTGTTGCCGACCAGCCTTATCTGACCGGCGAGGCGCCGTCGCTTGCAGATTTCCATCTCGCCCCGCAATTCGGGTACTTCGTCGAAGCGAAGGAGGGCCGCGACCTTCTCGCCGAATACCCGAACCTTGCCGCATGGTGGGACCGCATCGTTGAGCTGCCGGCCTGGCAAACGGCGGCTGTTGAAGGATGATGTTGGCCGGCCGCGCGCGCAAGGCGCATGCCGCGCTGGCATTGCTGGGCACATTGATCGGCGGCGCGACCCTACTCGCGCAGTTCTTATTGACGCTCCATCTCGCGCAGGCTGGGGGCTACAGCTTCGTCGGCTCGATCGTCTTCTTTTTCAGCTTCTTCACGATCCTCACCAACATTCTCGTCTTCTTGTGCTTTGCCAGCGAGTTCTTGCCGGGCAGCGGGAGAATCTCCGGCTTCTTCCGGGAGTCGGCGGTACGCAGCGCCGTCGCGGTTTACATCACGGTCGTCGCCTTGGTCTACATCTTCATCCTGCAGCACCTCTGGGATCCGCAAGGGCTGTCCAAATTCCTCGACCGGTTGCTTCATTACGTGATGCCGGCGCTCTATCTGCTGTTCTGGCTGTTCTTCGTCCCCAAGGGCCAAGCGCGCTGGATGCAAGCCTTGCAGTGGCTCGTCTATCCCGTTGCCTATGGCGTCTATGTCATGACCCGCGGCGCCGTCACGGGCCTCTATCCCTATCCGATCCTTGATGCCGGCCGGTTTGGTTACGCCATCGCCTTTCGCAATCTGGGCCTGATATTTCTGCTGTTTCTGGGCATAGGCTTCCTCATCGTCGCTGTGGATCGATCGCTCGGCCGCTCGCGAAACCTCGCCTTTTCCGATGGCGGACGAGGAGCCTAAGCAGATTGTGAATCCCTTCTGGCCCCGCTAAATCCGCAGGCGCAATGACCCACGCTCCCATCAAAATCACCCCGCAACTCGTCAAGGAACACGGCCTCAAGCCGGACGAGTACGACCGTTTCGTCAAGCTGATCGGCCGCGAGCCGACCATCACAGAGCTCGGCATCGTCTCGGCCATGTGGAACGAGCACTGCTCCTACAAATCTTCCAAGAAATGGCTGAAGACGCTCCCCACCACGGGCAAACGCGTCATCCAGGGTCCGGGCGAGAATGCCGGCGTCATCGATATTGGCGACGGCGATGCCATCGTCTTCAAGATGGAAAGCCACAACCACCCCTCCTTCATCGAGCCTTACCAGGGATCGGCGACGGGAGTGGGCGGTATCCTCCGTGACGTCTTCACGATGGGCGCTCGGCCGATCGCAGCGCTCAATGCCCTGCGCTTCGGTGCACCCGATCATCCCAAGACGCGCCATCTCGTATCGGGCGTCGTTGCCGGCATTGGCGGCTATGGCAACAGCTTCGGCGTGCCGACCGTCGGCGGCGAGGTCAATTTTCACCCGCGCTACAATGGCAACATCCTCGTCAATGCCATGGCGGTTGGCATTGCCAAGACTGATGGCATCTTCTACTCCAAGGCCACCGGAGTCGGCCTTCCTGTCGTCTATCTAGGCGCCAAGACGGGCCGCGACGGCATCCATGGCGCAACCATGGCCTCTGCCGAATTCGACGACAAGGCCGAGGAGAAGCGCCCGACGGTTCAGGTCGGCGATCCCTTCACCGAGAAATGTTTGCTCGAAGCCTGTCTCGAACTCATGGCCTCGGGCGCCGTCATCGCCATCCAGGACATGGGTGCTGCCGGCCTCACCTGCTCCGCCGTCGAGATGGGCGCAAAGGGTGATCTCGGTATCGATCTCGATCTCGACAAGGTGCCCTGCCGCGAAGAAGGCATGACGGCTTACGAGATGATGCTGTCGGAAAGCCAGGAGCGCATGCTCATGGTGTTGCGCCCCGAGAAGGAGAAGGAAGCAGAAGCGATCTTCCGCAAATGGGGTCTCGATTTCGCCATCGTCGGCTACACGACCGACACCCTGCGCTTTCGCATTAGCCACAAGGGAGAGCTCAAGGCCGACCTGCCGATCAAGGAACTGGGCGATCAGGCGCCGGAATATGACCGCCCCTGGATTGCTCCCTCCCAGCCCACACAGATCGATCCGGAATCAATCCCGACGCCGAATGATCTCAAACCCGCCATCCTGAAAATTCTGGGCTCGCCCGACATGTGCTCTCGCCGCTGGGTCTGGGAGCAATATGACCACCTCATCCAATCGAACACTGCGCAGATTCCGGGCGGCGACGCTGCCGTCATTCGCATCGACAACAGGAAGGCCATCGCAATCACGACCGACGTGACACCCCGTTACGTCGAATCCGATCCCTTCGAAGGCGGCAAGCAGGCGGTCGCCGAGTGCTGGCGCAACTTAACGTGTGTCGGCGCCGAGCCGATCGCTCTCACCGACAACCTCAATTTCGGCAATCCCGAACGCCCCGAAATCATGGGCCAGTTCGTGAAGGCCATCGCCGGTATTCGCGAGGCCTGTCTCGCCCTGAACTTCCCCGTCGTCTCCGGCAATGTCTCGCTCTACAACGAGACCAACGGCCAGGCGATCCTGCCCACCCCGGCGATCGGCGGTGTCGGTCTACTTCCCGATCTTTCCGTGATGGCGACGATTGCCTTCAAGGCGGCGGGCGACTCGATCATCCTGATCGGCGGCCATGGCACGCATGTCGGCCAGTCGGTCTATCTGCGCGAAATACTGGGCCGCGAGGATGGCGCTCCGCCTCGCGTCGACCTTCTCCGTGAACGCCGCCATGGCGATTTCATCCGCGAGATCATTCGCGCCCGCGAGGTGACTGCGGTTCACGACATTTCCGATGGCGGCCTGGCGCAATGCCTGGCCGAGATGGCCTTGGCGTCAGGCAATCTCGGGGCCGAAATCGCCCTCGACAGCCATGCGCCCCATATCGCCCTCTTCGCCGAGGATCAGGCCCGTTACGTGGTGACCTGCTCGCCCGATAAGGCAAAGGCTTTGGTCGACTCCGCATTGGATGCAGGGATCCCGGCCGAACAGGTTGGCGAGGTTACCGCGGCCGGCGGATTGATTGTCTGGCCCGGGGCCTCTATATCGCAGGAAGAACTGCGCAATGCCCATGAAGGCTGGTTTCCGGGCTTTATGGGCACGGATCCCACCTAGACGAGGCTCCTGACCCATGGCGATGAACGCCATCGACATTGAGAGAATGATCAAGGAAGGCCTACCGGGCGCCAAGGTCGAGATTCGCGACCTCGCCGGCGACGGCAATCATTACGCCGCCAATGTCGTTTCGGCCGCCTTCAAGGGCAAGTCACGCATTCAGCAGCATCAGATGGTTTACGCAGCCCTCAAGGGGCGCATGGGCGGCGAATTGCACGCCCTCGCCCTTCAGACCGGCGTGCCGGAGGAGTGAACATGACTGACATCAACACCTGGATCGACGACGTCGTGAAGTCGAATGACGTGGTGCTCTTCATGAAGGGCAATGCGCAAATGCCGATGTGCGGCTTTTCCGGCCGCGCAATCCAAATTCTGAGCCACCTGGGCGTGCCCTTCAAGGACGTCAACGTGCTCGAATCGGAAGAACTCCGCCAGGGCGTCAAGGCCTATACCAACTGGCCCACCATCCCGCAGCTCTACATCAAGGGCGAATTCGTCGGCGGCAGCGACATCATGATGGAGATGTTCCAGTCGGGCGAACTCAAGCAGATGCTCGACGAAAAGGGCGTCCTCGTTCAGGCCTGACCTCCGCGTGCTTCGAGGCCCGCTGCGCGGGCTCCTCAGCACGAGGGACAGTGGATGGCCTCATCCTGAGGTGCCGAGCAAAGCCGGGCCTCGAAGGATGGGATGGCAAATCTCACTTTGGCTTCCCCGCATATCAGCCGAGCGTCGGTCCCGATTGACGAACCGGCCCGTGCTCAGGCACCTGTGAGGCACTTTCCGGGACCTGATGCCTCACGCCTCGACCATTGCTGCACGCGTTTCCATTCTGCCGCTGCTGGCTTTGCTCGGCGGTGGCATCGCCGTCGGCGTCTCGCCGATCTTCGTGCGCCTCTCCGACGTCCCGCCCATGGTGTCGGGCTTCTACCGGCTCGCCCTCGCACTGCCGCTGCTTTTTGCGATCGGGCTTGCTGATCCCAAGTCGCGCGCCGCCCATCCTGCGAGCCTCTCATCCGGCGATCTTTGGCTGCTGCTCGCCTGCGGGCTTACTTTCGGCGCCGACATCGCCTTCTGGCATCTTGCACTGGCCTATACGAGCGTCGCCGACGCGACCTTGCTCGCCAACATGGCGCCGGTTTTCGTCACGATCACCGCCTTCTTCCTGTTCGGTGAGCGCATCAGCCGCGGCTTCGCGATGGGCCTTGCACTCTCGATCGCCGGTGTCGCAAGCTTGGCGCTTCAGAAGGGCGCCGGTGTAGCACCGCCCGATCGCCTGCTCGGCAATCTCCTCGCGATCTCGGCCGCCGTCGTCTACACGGTCTATATGCTGATCGTCGCGCGCCTCAGGCGCCGCCATTCGGTGCAAACCGTGATGGTCTATTCGACGGTGATCTCAGCCCTGTCGCTGCTACCTCTGGCGCTCTTCACCAGCCCAACCCTCCTGCCGCCGACGCTTTTCAGCCTCGCCGTCCTGATCGCACTCGCTGCCGTCAGCCATATCGGCGGCCAGGGTCTCTTCGCCTATGCGCTCGCGCATCTACCGGCCTCACTCTCCTCCATGATGCAGTTGATGGGCACGGCGGTTGCTGCGCTGGCCGCCTGGGCGATCTTTGGCGAAGCGCTCACCTGGCCCAAGCTCGCCAGCGCCGCCGCCATTCTCATCGGTATCTATATTTGCCAACGAGCAGCGCGGCGATGAACGCTCGTTCTGGTCTCGTCGCGCCCGCAGCACTGCTCGTCACCATGTTCTTCTGGGGCTCGGCCGGCACCTTCGTGCGTTCATTGGCGCTTGCCATCGAGCCTGAAAATTCGCTCGCCATCCGATACGCGGTGCTGACCCTCATCAACATCGCCGGCCTCTTGATCGCCGGGGATTGGCGCATCGACCGCGCCGACATTCCGCGCTTCCTCTTTGCCGGGTTCATCGGCATGGCCGGCTACAATCTCTTCTTCAATTACGGCCTTGCCGAGGTCGAAGCCGGCGTTGCCGGAATACTCGCCGCAACCGGCCCGTTGGTGATCGCACTCGGCGCCTGGCTTGTCTGGCGCGAGCGTTTGACCGTGCATCTCCTGATCGGTGTCGGTCTCGCCCTCCTCGGCGCGCTTGCCTTGTTCTGGAACGATCTCATCGCCGCCACCGGCTCGCGCATTTCGCTTTATGGCGTGTTGCTCGTCTTTCTCTCGGTCACCTGCTGGGCGATCTACACCATCGCTTGCCGCCCGCTCTTTGCGCGCTACTCGGCTTTCGCCGTCACAGCGTGGACGATGATCATCGCCGCGCCGCCGATCGTGCTCAACGCCTCCGCACCGCTTCTCGAAGTCACCGCCCGCCTTGATGCAAGGCAGTTCATCGAACTCATCTACCTCACCTTCGCCAACGGCTTGCTCGCCACGTGTCTTTGGAACTACGGCAATGCCAAGCTCGGCAATGCCCATGCCGGCGCCTTCCTCTATCTGATCCCGGTCATCGCGGTTGCTTCTGGCGCGATCTTCCTCGGCGAGACGGTGACCCCCGCCATCATCCTCGGCGGCCTGCTCACGCTCGCCGGCGTCGCTATTGCGCAGATCGGCCCGACGCTTCGCCCCCGCCGCTTCGCGTGATGGCGCTCAAGCCCGTCCTGGCGCTGCTCTTCACCATGATCGTGTGGGGTGTCGGCCCCGTCTTCATCCGCACCGTCGCGCTCGATCTTGGTCCCGACAACGCCCTCGTCATCCGCTATGTCATCGTCAGCATCGTTTACTTGAGCGGTCTTCTTATCCTCGGCGGCTGGCGCATTGCGCCCGGCGACTGGCCGCGCCTTCTCGTCGTCTCCTGGGTCGGCATGCTCGGCTACAATCTCGGCTCCACTTTCGGCTTCCAGCATGTGCCGGCCGGCATTGGCGGTCTCATCATAGGTACCCAGCCGCTGCTCATTGCACTTCTCGCCGCCCTCATCGCCCGCGAACGCTTGACGCCCGCGACGATCCTCGGCCTCATCGTCGCCTTCATCGGCACCGGCATGCTGTTCTGGAACGACCTCATGACCGCGACTGAGGGCTCGCCCTTGCTCAAAGGCGGCTTCCTCATCTTCATGAGTGGTGTGGCTTGGGCTGTCTATGTCGTGCTCGCCAAGCCCTTGATCCAGACTTACGGCGCCTATCCGGTTTCGGCCATTTCGATCGCGCTCGCGACCCTGCCGATGCTGCTCATGGCGTCGAGCGACACAATTGAGACGGTGAGGACAATGGCCTGGCGCGACTGGGCCAATATGTTCTACCTCGCCGTCATCTCCACTTTGATCGCCACCATCACCTGGAATTTCGGCGCAAGCCGACTGCCCTCCGCGGCGGCAGCGGCGTTCCTGTATCTCGTGCCCGTCATCGCCGTCGTCGCCGGTGCCTTGATGCTGGACGAGCCCATCTCGCTCAACATTTTAGCCGGCGGAGCGTTGATACTCTTGGGCGTCGCCATTGCCCAGGTCGGCCCGCGCCTGCGCATGGGCCTGCTGCGCGATTGATCATTGATCGCCCGCACGACAGGGCTATCCTCCCCCTATGACCGAAATTGCCGCCAGACCCGCCCGCTGGTACTACGACCCGCTCATTATCATCGTCGCCGGCTGTCTCGTCGCCATCGTAACCTTCGGTGCCCGCGCCACAATGGGCCTCTTCACCTACCCGATTTCCGAGGCGCATCAGTGGCACCGAGAAGTCTACGGCTTCGCCATGGCAATTCAGAATCTTGCCTGGGGCATTTTCCAGCCGATCGCAGGCGGCTTTGCCGACAAGTATGGGACCCCGCGCGTCCTCATTATCGGCGCCGTGATCTATGCCATCGGCATCGCGCTCATGCCCTTCTCCGATACGCCTGGCCTCATGTACCTGACCGGCGGCGTGATCGCCGGCATCGGCATCGCGACCGCCTCCTTTACCCTCGTCATGGCTTCCTTCGGCCGCTTGGTGCCGGCCGAGAAGCGTTCCTGGGCCTTCGGCATTGCGACTGCCGCGGGCTCGCTCGGCCAGTTCATCTTCGCGCCTTTGGGTCAGGCCTTCATTGCCGCCTTCGGCTGGGAGACGGCGCTGGTGCTGATCGGTGCACTCGTTTTGGCCATCATTCCCTTGTCGATTCCACTGGGCGCCAAGAGCGCGGCACCAGCCGTCGCCACGCCCGCCCAGTCCGCCATGACACTGCGCGATGCTGTCACCAAGGCATTCGGCCAATCGAGCTTCGTCCTGCTCACTATTGGCTTTTTCGTTTGCGGCTTTCAGATCGCTTTCGTCACGATCCACCTGCCCGCCTATCTGCTCGAGAGCGGCATCAGCGTTTGGCTGGCGAACATGTCGATCGCCATTGTCGGTCTATTTAACATTGTCGGTTCGTATTTTGCCGGCATAATCGGGGGGCGTTACTCCAAAGCCTATTCGCTGACCGCCATCTATCTCCTGCGTTCGCTCGTCATAGTCCTCTTCATCAGCTTTCCGATCTCGCCGGCAACGTCCATCATCTTTGCGGCTTCGCTTGGTCTGCTTTGGCTCTCGACGGTGCCACTTACGATGGGTCTCGTGACGGTCATGTTCGGCACGCGTTACGCCGCCACACTGTTCGGCTTCGTGTTTTTGAGCCATCAGATCGGATCGTTTTTCGGTGTGTGGCTCGGCGGCAAGTTTCACGATCTTTATGGCAGCTACGATCCCGTCTGGTGGATGTCGGTGGCGCTCGGGATTTTCGCGGCCGTCATCAATTGGCCGATTCGCGAGCGGCGCGTCCCGGCCTTCGCGAGCTGATCATGCGCTGGCCGGGACATCGGCTCGCAATCGGCCTCGCGCTTGGCGTGATTGTCCTGTGGCTCGCAGGCATGGCGCTCGCTATTCGCGCCGCGCGACTGCCGCTCGATGCCACGGGTCCGATGATCGTTGTCTTCGAACCCGGCACAGCCAAGGAAGACATCCTCGCGCGAATCGTCACGGCCGGTGCGCGGCCGATTCGCGAAACCTGGCTCGGTTTCGTCTGGGTCGTCGACGGCGAGCAGCCGGAAACCTCGGCCCGGCTGTTGAGCCAGGGTGCCATCGGCACCTATCGCGAATTGCCTGTTACTGCATCACTGGCTGGCTGTTTTGCGTACGCCGATGCCAAAGTTGCCGAGGCTTTCACCATTCGGCCTTAGCAGCACTCTTTAGCGTAGGCTGCTAACACGTTGAACTTATTGATTAATTTGACAATCTGCAGCTGTCAGGCATCATCGCCATGGGGTAATGGCCATGAAGGGGTTGCCGATGATCGACAAGGATTTCGCCTGCCAGCTTAAAGGCTGGAGCCTGACGACGGCGGAGATCATGTATCACATGCCGGATCATCGCGATCTCCTGCAGATGTTCGTCTGGCAGGATTACGATCTAGCACCTCGCTTTCCGCGTCTCATCAAGTTCCTCGATTTCTGGAGCCACAATCTCGACGGACCGTTGTCGACGATCCGCGTCGCTCATGCCGGAATATCCGGCCCCGCAGAAATGCGTTACGTCGACCAGGAATGGCGCTTGCATTGAGAAGAGAGAGAAGAATAAGATCCGCACACTGACTAAAACCGTCATGCCAGCGAAAGCTGGCATCCCCTGACGCGGTGCCGCTGGCGGAGATGGCTCAGGGGACCCCAGCTTTCGCTGGGGTGACGAACAACTTGCAGAAGCCGGAACACCACTCCGCCGACGGATCATTCTCTCCCATTGTGCGAAGGGATTGATGGTGGGGGGTTCCACCACTACCCCGATTCGTCTCGAACCCCTCTCGATGCTATCGCTCGCTCTGGCATGCACGATTCGGAACCCCCATGGCAGACGTAGCCCAACCTCAATCGCCCCGCCTGACTGGTCTCGCCTGGCTTCCCGTCGCCTGGCTCGTCTTCTCCATCGCCATGGAGGCCTATCGCGCCTGGACTACCTGGCCCGTCCTCAACGAATACGGCCTGCCACCCGCCGCAACCTGGCTCATCCAGGGTGAACTGGTCGTCGCTGCCATCATCATCATCGGCGGTCTCTTCGTGCTCGCCACAGCGCTCGGCCGTATGCCCATCTACCCCACGGCCTTCACGCTCTGGCAGGGCTTCGCCATCGCCGCCCTCATCGCGATTGCGATCTACACCGCGATCATGCCGGATTTCGTGCTGGCGCCCTTGAGCTACGTCTATTGGCTCGGCGAAATCCTCATCGGCATCGCCGTATCGTCATTGTCCGCCGCAAACCGGCACCCGAGACTGTCGCCATGGCGCAACCCGACACGACAAACCCGGTCGCCTTTTCTATTGCCGCCCGTATTATCTTCGCCTTTCTCGGCGTGCTGTTTGGCGGCTTCATCGGCTTCTGGCTCGGCCTCGGGACTGGCGTCGCGATTTCCGAAGCAACCAATATGAGCTGCTTCGAAGGCGCCTGCGGTTACTTCGCCTTTTTCCTCGGACTCGCCGGCGTGCTCGTCGGCGCCATCATCGGCCTGGTACTGGCGCTCTACTGGACGCGCCGCAAAAGACCCGCTGTCGTCACCCCTTGAGTCGCGCCATCTTGTCGTCGCGCCGATATAGAGCGCGCGAACCAAGCGCTGGAACAACCGGTCTGGATTCAGAACCAAGTTGACCTCATGTTAGACTTGTCCCTGAACGGAGCTGGCACATGCACCTGCGCTTTCTCAGATGGCTGCTCGCGATTGTGTTCGCCCTGAGTGTCGTTGTCCCAGCGGCAGGCAAGACGATCGTCATCGAGGAGAGATTCGGATCACTGAAAGTCCAATACAGTTTGTCCCGGCTCCGTCTCGACCTGGGCCGTGTCGTGCGCCAGGACGTGTGCGCCGGCTATCGCAAGGGGACTTATCCCGGCAGCGCTTTAAGAGCCGGCAACACGGTGAAGTACATCTTCTATGATGCCGCCAAGGTTCACATCATGACCCTCGTCTACACGAAGAAGGACTGCACCTGAACGTAACGGTTCACGGATCAGCCGAAGATTCTGCTGTCAGCCGCGCGATCTCGGCTTCGAGCTCGGCAATGCGCTCATCGCGCCGCGCCAGCGCGCGCGCGACGTCGTCGGCATCGAAGCGCTGCGGGATATGCTGCGAGCAGTTCACGTCCCAGGCGCTAACCGTGAACAGGATCACCTGTTCGGCCCGCGCCTTGTAGTCTTCCGGCATCAGCTTGGCGATGAGCGCCTCATCGCCCTCGACCACCCGCGCCTCGCCCCAGATCTTGATCCGCTGGCGCAGCGCGTAATCGATGAGGAACAGAAATGCCTTCGGGTTCTCCTCGAGATTTCCCGTCGTGATATATTGCCGGTTGCCGGCATAGTCGACGAAGCCGATGGTCTTCTCGTCGAGCACCCGCAGAAATCCGGCGGGGCCGCCGCGATGTTGGATGGTGGGCTGGCCCTGGGCATTGGCGGTCGCCAGGAACACGCTCGTCTGCGCCTCGATGAAGTCCTTGAGGTCGTCGCGGATGACGGTCTGCCAGGCGCCCTCCTCTTCCTTGCGCGCGTAGACGCGCCGCGATCCCTTGCGCAACTGAACCGCCTTGACCGCAGGCGTGAAGGCAACATCGCTCGAATAGGCCTTCTCTTCATCCATGGATGCACTCCTAGAGCCCGAGATCGCTAAGGGACGGATGATCGTCGGGTCGGCGCCCCAGCGGCCAATGATACTTTCGTTCGGCCGCGCTGATCGGCGCGTCGTTGATGCTGGCGATACGCAGCCGCATCAACCCGTCCTCGTCAAATTCCCAGTTTTCGTTGCCATAGCTGCGAAACCAGTTGCCGCTGTCGTCGTGCCACTCATAGGCAAAGCGCACTGCGATACGGTTGTCGTGGAACGCCCACACTTCCTTGATCAGGCGATAATTCAGTTCACGAGTCCACTTGCGAGTTAGAAACTCCCTGATCGCCGCGCGGCCCTGGAGAAATTCGGCGCGGTTGCGCCAGCGGCTATCCTCGCTATAGGCGAGCGCGACCTTGGCGGGATCGCGGCTGTTCCAGGCGTCTTCCGCCATGCGCGCCTTTTGCGCGGCAGTCGCGGCGGTGAACGGCGGCAGTGGCGGGCGGCTCATGGCGTTCCTCCTTGGAAATACGGGATAGCGCTGCGGCCGGCCCGACGTCCCGGCCGCCAGACGCGTATGATTTCAGGCGGCTTTGCTGAGCGCAATCACGGGGAAGTCGATCTCGGTCTTGGCGACTTCGTTGATGAGGTTGGTCCAGGTGTTAAGCGCTACGTGCATGACGATCTCGATCACTTGCGCATCGTCATAGCCCGCCGTCTTGACCGCAAGTATGTCGGCCTCGCCGATATGGCCGCGCTCGCGCAATACTTTTGCGGCAAAGCGCACCGCCGCATCGGCTTTGGCATCGTTCGAGCCGCCATTGCGATTGGCGGCCATCTCCGCTTCATCGAGCTTTGCCAGGTTCTTGCCCAGATACGTGTGCGCCGAAGCGCAATAGCTGCACCCATTGATCGCCGCGATTGCCAAGGCGATCCGCTCGCGCGTTTGCAGGGGAAGCTTTCCCTTGCCGAGAGCACTCATCATGTTGAGGTAGCCTTCCAGCGCCGCGGGACTGTTGGCGATCATGCGAAACATGTTCGGCACCGAACCCAGTTGTTTCTTGACCGCCTCAAGCATCGGCTGGGCGGCGGCGGGGGCTGCATCGATGGTGGCTGGCGTAGGTATGCGGGACATGGTCGTCTCCTCTGCGGGTTGGATTTAATCAACGCCCCGAGACTTAGTCCTTTCTAATTTTGAGAATAGATGGCAAGAATGATAATTACCCTTCCAATATTCGGGAAGAAGAATGGATCGCCTGGAAGCCATGTCGATTCTCCTCGCAGTGGTCGATTCCGGCACTTTGTCGGCCGGCGCACGCCGCCTCGGCTTGCCATTGACCACTATCAGCCGCCGCATCGCGGACCTTGAGGCTCATCTTCGCACCACGCTCCTCGCCCGGGGCAACCGGCGGGTGGCACTGACCGATGCGGGTCTTTCCTATGTCGCCGCTTGCCGGAGGATTCTCGAGGACGTTGGGGAAGCTGAGCGTGCCGTCGCTGGCGAGTACATTGCGCCAACGGGCAATCTCTTCATCACGGCACCAGTTGTCTTTGGCCGGTTGCACGTGCTCCCGGTGATTACGGATTTCCTCGCCGCCTATCCCGATGTCGATATCCGCCTGAGGCTTGCCGACCGCCTGGTCAATCTGGGCGAAGAACATATCGATCTTGCCGTGCGCATCGGCGATCTTCCCGATAGCAGCCTCGTCGCGATCCGCCTTGGCACGATCACGCGGATCGTGTGTGCAAGCCCGGCCTACCTCGCATCGCACGGCATGCCGGAAGATCCGCGCGATCTCGCGACCCATGCCTGCATTGCCTTCGAGGGGCTCGGGCCGGACCATTCCTGGGCCTTTCGCTTTGGCAAGATCGAGAATCCCGTCGACATTCGGCCGCGCCTGATCGTCAACACCGCCGAGGCCGCGGTCGATGCCGCCATCTCCGGGCTTGGGCTGACACGCGTTTTATCCTACCAGATCGCCGCGTCGCGTCGCGCCGGCAAGCTAGTCAAGGTGCTCGCGCCTTATGAGCCGGCCCCTTGGCCCGTCAGTCTCGTTTATGCGAACCAGGGCCTCATGCCGGTGAAGCTTCGCGCTTTTCTGGATTTTGCCGCCCCACGCATCAAGGCGGCGCTTGCGGCGGACAGCGACTAACGGGCGCCTAACGAAGCGCGGGCGAGGATCGGGAGTGCCGCTTCAGTATCGGGTGATTTTCTCCGCCGAATATATTACCTTGGGGCATCTAAGAATTTGGGACCTGCCACCGCGAAGACCGTCGACATTCCGGTTCACTGGTCGATTCAAAAGGGAGAATTGAGCATCGCCCGCCTTCGCCTATATGCCGGTCCGAAAATCCGCAAAGAAATGTGCGCGAAGAACGGTGCGTTCTTGCGCGCGGGCAATAAGATTCGAGTCACCATCTACGGCGCTGGCAATGAGAACATCACCACCTTCACCTACACCAAGCGCGATTGCCAGTGACCACGTCGGCGGCTTGCTTGTATAGTCGCAAGACTGACACCGGAGTGAGGTCGCCCAGCCAATGCTGCGCAGATTTGCCGTGATCGCCATAGCCGGCGCACTTCTCGCCTGCCCTCTGCCCGCAAGCGCGAAGACAGTTTCAATCCCGATCTATTGGTCCATTGCCAAGGGTGAACTCTCGATCGCGCGCTTGCGCGCGTCCGTCGGCCCGAAGATCCGCAACTACGTCTGCACAACCTATCGCAAGGGCCAGCACCCCGGAAACGTGCTGAAATCCGGCGGCAATGTGAAGGTGACCTTTTACGGCTTTGGCAACGAGGTCCTGACGAGCTTCAGCTATTCGCGGCGCGATTGCGGGTGAGTGACCGGCTCTGATTGGGCAGCCCCGACGGGCTGCCCTTCATCCCCTTGATCCAAACACTGCCTACTGCTTGGCCCGCAGCGTTCCGTAGATCATCTCCTGCTCCGCGGGCGTCAGTTGCTCCGGTCCAAGCTTGACCGTCAACTTGTCGAGTTTGCCGGTGAATGGGAACGGCACTTGATAGTCTTGGCCGTCCACTGAGGTGCCGGTGTCGACGCCGACATTGAACGTCTCGACCCAACCTATGCCGACCGGCAGACTCTTTGGCATGTCGTGTGTGTCGACGACCGCGCCGTCCACCTTCAACGTGCCCGTGCCGCCCTTGCCAAGGCCCGGCCCATCTAACTTCCAGTCGAACACCAACGTGTGCTTGCCGGGGCTGAGTGCCTCAGTGCCTTGCCACTTCACCTTCTCAAGCTGAATGAGATTCCAGGTGAACACCGGGACACCCTTCAAGAGGTAGAAGCCGTAGCCTGAGAACTGGCCGCCGTCGGTGACCAGCATGCCTTCGGCGCCGCCCTCGGGTATCTCCACCTCGGCCGTGATCGCGTAGGATTTGTTCAACACATTCGGCGAGCCGGCAACACCGGGGAACGGAACATTCATAAGTTCGCCGGTGTAGGTGAACTCGCTGCGGCCGGGAACATAACTCGGCTTCGGCCCGATAAACCGGGGAAGCGTGCGATCGTCGAGCGGAAAGACGTTGTATTTCTCCGCCTGCATGATGAAGAGTTGCTCCATGTCGCGCAGCTTGTCTGGCATGCTGGCGGCCAAATTCTTGGCCTGGGACCAGTCTTCGCTCAGGTTGTAAAGTTCCCATTTGAAGTCGTTCATCACATCTGTCGGCGGCGGCGCCAGCGACAGGTCCCAAGGCGCGATAATTGGTGGCGCCGAGGCAATCCAATCGTCATGGTAGATGGCTCGCGAGCCGAACATCTCGAAATACTGCGTTGTCCGCCGCCCGTCGGCATTGGCGTTGTCCCACGTGTACGCCATGCTCACACCTTCGATCGGCCGCTGCGCCACACCATTGACCGAAACCGGCTCGGGTAGACCCGCCGCCTCGAGAATGGTCGGCACAATGTCGATGACGTGGTGGAACTGCGTGCGGATACCGCCTTTGTCCTTGATCCGCGCCGGCCACGACATCGCCATGCCATTGCGCGTGCCGCCAAAATGCGAGGCGACCTCCTTGGTCCACTGATAGGGCGTGTCCCAAGCCCAGGCCCACGGCACCGCATAATGGGGATAAGTGTCGTTGGTACCCCATACGTCGTAGAATTTCATGTTGTCTGCAACCGTCGGGTGGATGCCGTTGAGAACAGCGAACTCGCTGTAGAGGCCGTTTAGCGTACCCTCTGGGCTCGCACCGTTGTCGCCGCTGATGTAGATGATGAGGGTATTATCCAGCTTGCCGGCGTCCTCGACAGCCTGGATCACCCGGCCAATCTCATGGTCGGTATAGGCAAGATAAGCCGCATAGACATCAGCCTGACGGATATAGAGCTTCTTCGCTTCGGCAGAAAGCGTGTCCCACTGAGGCAGGTCCTTGGGCCAGGCCGAAAGCTCGGCATTCTGTGGAACGATGCCCAACTTCTTCTGGTTGGCGAAGATCGTTTCGCGAAGCTTGTTCCAGCCATCGTCAAAAAGATGCATTGCGCTGATCTTGTCCACCCACTCTTTGGTCGGATGGTGCGGCGCATGGGTGCCGCCGGGCGCGTAGTAGATCATGAATGGACGGTCGGGCTGAACCTCATTCAGCATGTTGATCCGCCCGATCGCTTCATCCGCCATGGCAGTGATCAGGTTCCAGCCGGGATGACCGAGATAAGGCTCAATCGGCGTGGTGTTGCGAAACAGGTTGTTCGGCGTCCACTGGCTCGTGTCATCGCCAATGAATCCGTAATAATAATCGAATCCCTTGACTGGCCCGGTCGGCCAGTCGGTGAAGGGGCCGGCTTGGCTCGCCACCCATTGCGGTGTGTTGTGGTCCTTGCCGAACCACGACGTATCGTAGCCATTGAGCCGCAGGATTTCGCCGATGGCGACGGTATCGCGCTTGATGACGCTGTCATATCCGGGATAGCCCGTCGCCTGGTCGACGACGACGCCAGTCGCCACGGAGTGATGGTTGCGCCCGGTGAGCAGTGCCGCCCGCGTCGGCGAGCACAGAGCGGTTGTGTGGAACCTTGTGTAGCGCAGCCCGTCGGCAGCGATCCGGTCGAGCGCCGGGGTCGGAATTACACCGCCGAAGGTGGACGGTGCCGAAAATCCGACGTCGTCCGTCATGATCAGCAGAATGTTCGGAGCGCCTTTGGGCGGAACGATCAATTCCGGCCAATACGGCTTTGACTTCGCCGCGTTGGTCTGAATATCGCCTTTGAAAGGCTGCGGAGGGTTTGGCAGGTATCTGCCGTCAATGGTCGTTGTTGCGCCGGGCGAGCCTGGTGTGCCGATCGCCTCCTGGGCCACAGCGCCATAGATGCTGAACGCCAAACCAACTGTGACCAGGAAACTGACCACCAACTGCTTCAGGCCGGATTGCATCATCAAATCTCCTCATTCAAGCTCGCGCCATCGCGCCCCGCACCGCAGCACCAAAAGCCCGTCTGACATTTTCATGTCTGACAATTGGGGCGTGTCTTGGCGATTTAACGACAAGCATGGTTGCGGCGGCGGATCAGTCGGTTCAATCGAAGCGTGAGCTAGATTCCGCCCCGCGGTCTTGACAATGCGTGCCAAAATTGCGGCGATGGCTGCCTCGCTGGTAAGAGCCGAATATGTCGCGCGAAATCCTGGCCGATTACACGAACAGCTTTCGCGTTGGCTCGTCCTTCTCGCTCCCGCGGGTCATTGAAGCTCTGGGACATTCATCCGATGCGGTATTCGCATCCGCCAATGTTGATCCTGCCCTCTATCGTGCTCCGGAAAATCGCATCGCCGCTCAGGATCTCGGACGGCTTTTCCTCCGCGCGGCACAAGCAACCGGCCGCGAAGACATCGGCCTCTTGGTTGTCGATGGTTTCAAGCCTGCAGGTCTCGGCTTGGTCGGTCTCGTGGCCGCCGAAGGACCGGATGTCAACACCGCGCTGAAAAATCTGGTGCGCTTGCTTCGCTACAACACCTTGGCCGGCTATCCGGCATTGCATATTGCCGAAACGATCGCGACGATGAAGTTCGAACTTCGCAACGCTGATTTCCCGGGGTCGGAGTACATACTGGAAGGCGCCACCGGTATTATCCTCCGCTTCATCCAGTGGCTCGGTGGCCCGGAATGGAAAGCAGACGAGATCCATCTCAGCCGGCGTCGGCCCGCAGACCCGCAACCATTCGAGAAATTCTTTCTCTACCCAATCCGGTTCTCGGCGACCGAAGATGGAGTGCTTTTTCCTGCCGCCTGGCTAAAGCGTCGTGTTCCGCAGGAAGAGGATCGAATTCGCTCGGAACAAATTGCGATTGGCGCGGCCCCCTTCTCGGAGTTGGTCCGCCGACAAGCGGCGATGGGCCTCGGCTTTGAACCGCTCACCGGCCAGGACATCGCGGCACAGATCGGCATGTCGAGACGGCAGCTGTTCCGCAACCTCAAGGCGGAAGGCGCGACCTGCCAGAAGGTCGTCGACGAAGTACGGTTTGCCCGCGCTCGGCATCTTCTCGCTGCGGGTGACGCCCCGATTGCGGAAATCGCCTTTGCGGTGGGCTATCCGGACCAGACCTCATTCACCAGGGCATTTGCGCGGTGGGCTGGAGTGTCCCCTGGAGCATGGCGCAGGCGCGCGTCGCAATGAAGCCGGGGCCGGCCCCCGCAGGGGTCGCCTCCGCCCCCGTTGGCCAAACGGAGGGGAAGCGAGGAGCCCTGCAGGGGCCTCGCCGGGTGGATCGGATTTCGGGTCCCGATCCTGACCGCAGATTCACGATGTCAATCAGCGGGTGGGTTACCCCACACCCGCTGACTAGAACATTATGAGAACTATTGCAAGGATTATTTTGATGGACCTAGGCTTCTAGCTAAGCCCTTGATCGCTTAGCGCGAATAATACTCGACCACGAAGTGCGGTTCCATCTGCACCGGATAGGGCACATCGGAGAGCGCGGGAACGCGCGCCAGCCTGGCGGTCATCCCCTTGTGATCGACCTCGACATAATCCGGAACATCGCGCTCGGCGAGCTGGATTGCCTCGAGAACGGTACCGAGCTGCTTGGACTTCTCGGTCAGCTCGATGGTGTCGCCGGCCTTAAGCCGCATGCTCGGAATGGTGACGCGTTTGCCATTCACCTTCACATGGCCATGGCTCACGAACTGCCGCGCCGCAAACATCGTCGGCACGAATTTGGCGCGATAGACCAGCGCGTCGAGGCGCCGCTCGAGCAAGCCAATGAGGTTTTCAGAGGTGTCGCCGGTGATCCGCGAGGCTTCCATGTAGATGCCGTGGAACTGGCGCTCCGAGATATTCGCATAATAGCCCTTCAGCTTCTGCTTGGCCTTGAGCTGGATGCCGAAGTCGGAAAGCTTGCCCTTGCGCCGCTGGCCATGCTGGCCGGGGCCGTATTCGCGTTTGTTGACCGGGCTTTTCGGCCTGCCCCAGATATTCTCGCCCATGCGGCGATCGATCTTGTGCTTGGCCTCGGTACGTTTCGTCATAGTTCAGTCTCCAAAGTCTTTTCCAAATGAACCGACGGCCCCTTGGGACCGCCCAAATGTCGCTTGCCCTCCTCGCACCGGCGATCCGGCCGACAGGATGTTAATCCGCAGGCAAGCAGGAATTACGGAAGCCTAACGGCCTTCCGCTGGCGGGCGATGTAGAGGAAGGCGCCCGCAAAGTCAAACCGGGCTCGATCCAGTCAGTCCCTAAAAATAGTGGTCCCGGTTCGAGCCATCATGGCCGCCCTTGCGCATGCAGCACTTTTTGAAATCTGCGTCCTGAGCCGCACGTGCAGAGATCGTTTCGGCCGAGCTTCTCCTGAAGCTCGACATCGCCATGCACCATCCTAACTCCGCGCTTGACGCGCGTTTCAGACGGGAACGATTTCCGGCGTTTGCTGCTGACCTCAAAAGGACGGCATGGATGAGTAGTCCCTGTTCCTGCGCATGGCGAACACCCTCCGTCAGACAATTAGATCAATCGAGGCGGTGCCGTATCGAAAAGTTGGAGTACTGTCAAAACCTCTCCATGGCAGGGCTTGACCCTGCCATGGAGGAAGACCTCGCCTACTCCGCCTGGACCTTCACATAGCTCCCCGGTGCGTCTTCGATCGCCTTGAGCGAACCTTCGCCTGGAATGCGGGCTTTGACCTTCTTGCCCGACTTGGGAGCGATCCATTTAAGCCAGTCCGGCCACCAGGAGCCGGCATGCTCGGTCGCCCCCTTGAGCCATGCCTCGAAATCAGGCTCTGCCTTTTCATTCGTCCAGTACATGTATTTCCGCGCTTCCGGTGGATTGACGACGCCGGCAATGTGGCCGGAGGCCGCCAGCACGAAGCGCGACTCGCCGCCGAAGGCCTGGCCGATCCGATAGGCGGAAGCGGCGGGCGCAATGTGATCCTCGCGCGTTGCGAGATTATAGATCGGCAATGTCGCCTTCTTGAGATCGATGCGCACATTGTCGAGTACCATGCGGCCTTGCGACAATCGGTTATGCAGATAGCAGTCGCGCAGATAGAAACTGTGAACGCCGGCCGGCATGCGTGTTGAATCCGCATTCCAGTAAAGCAGGTCAAACGGCATTGCATCCTTGCCGAGCATGTAATTATTGACGACATAGGACCAGATCAGGTCGTTGGAGCGCAGGAGGTTGAAGGCATCCGCCATGCGCCGGCCGGAAAGATAGCCCTTTTCCGACATGCGCGACTCGATCCACTCGACCTGTTCTTCATCGACATAGACCTTGAGGTCGCCGGCCTTTTCGAAATCGACCTGGCTTGCAAAGAACGTCGCCGCCGACACGCGCTCGTCCTTTTTCGCCGCGAGATAGCCGAGCGATGCAGCAACCAGCGTGCCGCCGACGCAATAGCCGATGACGTTGGCCTTCTCGGCACCCGTTGCCTCGCGCACCGCATCGAGTGCGGCCATGAACCCGTCACGCATATAGTCGGAGAAGCTTTTCTCGCTCTGCCGGATATCGGGATTGATCCACGAGACCACGAAGACCGTGAGCCCCTGCTCCACCGCCCAGCGCACGAAGGATTTCTTCGGATTGAGATCGAGAATGTAGAACTTGTTGATCCACGGCGGAATGATCAGAAGCGGGGTCTCGTAGACCTTCTCGGTTGCCGGCGCATACTGGATGAGCTGCAATGTGTCGTTCTGGAAGATCACCTTGCCGGGACTGGTCGCGATGTTCTTGCCCACTTCGAAGGCGGTCTGGTCCGTCTGCTTGATCTTGAGGCGCCCATCGGGAGTCTTGAGATCCTCCTCGAGGTGCTTCAATCCTTCGATCAGATTGGCGCCATTGGTGGCGAGCGTCGTCCGCAGCACTTCCGGATTGGTGAACGCGAAATTGGTCGGCGACAGCGCATTGGCGATCTGCTCGACATAGAATTTCGCCTTGTGCTTGGTGTGCTCATCCACGCCGTCGGCATTCTTCACCGTCTCGACCGCCCAGCGCGCCGAGATGAGATAGAACTGCTTGAGGAAGTCGAAGATGCTGTTTTCCTGCCAGTCCTTGTCGGCGAACCGCTTGTCGCCCCGTTCGGGCTTGGCAATGTCCTCGACCGGCTCACCAAGAAAGCGCCGCCAGGTATTCTGCCAAAGCTGGCTGTAGCCGTTCATGAGCTGCATCTGCGCGTCCATGAACTTTTGCGGGTCGGCCATATAGGACTGCGCCACCGCACCGAGCGTCTTGGTCACCTGCTCGACGGGCGTGACCTGTGCCTCCATCTCCCGATTGGCGGCGTCCGGCCGGTCGGCCAGCATCTTGGCGATGACGCTTGCCTGCTCGAAGACCTTAGACATGTTCTGCGCGAACTTGGCCGGATCGGCGAGCCTGAAATCGGCCGGTTTCGGGGTGGAATCAGTCATGGGCCCTCGTGCCGTCTCTTTCTGTCAGATTAGTGACCGAACGATCCAATCGCAATTCGCCTCTGGATGCAGGGACACCAAATGGCTAATCCCTGCCCCATGGCAGGAACCGACAAGACTCAGAGCCCGGCACTGGGGCCATCCCCCGTGGTTGTGCTGGTCAATCCCCAGATGGGCGAAAATATCGGCACGGCGGCGCGCGCCATGGCCAATTTCGGCCTCAACGATCTGCGACTCGTCGATCCGCGCGATGGCTGGCCCAACAAAAGGGCCTTTACGACCTCATCGGGCGCCCACTGGATCCTCGAGAATGCCAAGGTCTTTCCGACCCTCCCGGAAGCCCTGAAGGACATGAACTACGTCTACGCGACGACGGCCCGGCCGCGCGGCATGATCAAGGAGGTTCTCACCCCCGAACAGGCCGGCCACGACATGCGCCGCCGTATCGGCGAAGGTCAAAAACTGGGCATCCTCTTCGGCCGCGAGCGCTGGGGCCTCGACAATGACGAGGTTTCCCTTGCCGACGTGATCATTACGGCGCCCGTGAATCCAGCCTTCGCCTCTCTCAACATTGCCCAGGCCGTTCTGCTCGTCGGCTATGAATGGTATCGAATCACCGCCCAGACGCTCGGCCAGGAGACGCCGGAGCTTCCCGCCCTTGATGGTCCGGGCCTCCAGACGCCCGACACCCGCCCCGCCACCAAGGAAGAGCTTTACGGCTTCTTCGAGCATCTCGAGACCGAACTCGATACGGCCGGCTTCTACAAGACTGCCGAAAAAAAGCCCGGCATGGTGCGCAATATGCGCAATCTGTTTTCGCGCGCCGAACTTGCCGAGCAGGAGGTCCGCTCCTTGCGCGGCATGGTCGCCTCGCTGACACGGGCGCATTTGCGCAAGAGGGAAAAGACCGGGGAATGAGCGCGCCGCGAATCCTGTTGTTCGACTCAGGCATGGGCGGACTGACCGTCGCACGCGCCGTGCGCGCCGACTTGCCGAATGCCGAATTACTTTATTCGGCCGACAATGCCGCCTTCCCCTATGGCGCGTGGGACGAACCGGCGCTGGTCCAGCGCATCGTCAAGGTCGTCGGTGCGCTGATCGAACGCACCGGCCCCGATATTGTCGTCATTGCCTGCAATACTGCGAGCACGCTGGCGCTCGCCGCCTTGCGCGAGCGTTATGATCTGCCCTTCGTCGGGACAGTGCCGGCCATCAAACCCGCCGCGGCCCAGACCAGGAGCGGCATCATCGGCGTGCTCGCAACGCCCGGCACCGCCAAGCGCGAATATACCCACGCGTTGATCCACACCTATGCCTATCACTGCAAGGTGTTCCTGCATGGCGCCAAGCGATTGGCCGAAATCGCCGAGGCGAAGCTGAAGGGCCACAAGGTGAGCGACGCCGAATTGCGCGACGAGGTCGCCCCCGTCTTCCGCACCCGCGACGGCAAGCGCACCGATGTCGTGGTGCTTGCCTGCACGCATTATCCGCTGCTCACCGCCGATATCGCGAAAGTCGCGCCCTGGCCGGTCGATTACATCGACCCTGCTCCGGCAATCGCCAGACGCGTGACCGATGTCCTGCAAACGACCAAGCGCGGCGCCGGCAGTCCCCATGCGAGCGGAACCGTTTTACTGACCTCCGCTCGCGGCAGCGCCTCAGAAAGCCTCGGCGCCTATGCCGCGATGGGTTTTCCGATCCACGAAGTAATTGATCTGCCGGTTTAGCTTTTGAGAGGGACTCGCATTTGGTCTTCTCCCGCCTGCGGGCGAAGAAGGGGACCCATGGCACGCAGTGGCATGGGGTAGATGAGGGGATGGATTCAAGAGACTCCCCTCACCTTTCCCATTGCTCCGCAATGGGCCCCTTTCCTCTCCCGCACGCGGGAGAGGATATCGAAAGCTACTCCCCGCTCTTCCGTCTATTCTTGATCCACCGCACCATGTCGATGGAGAGGCGCACTACCCTCATTTCGTCATTCCGGCGAAAGCCGGAATCCATGGCTCAGCTTCCCAGTCCGCTCGAATATTGATTGTCAACTTCGACATGGATCCCGGCTTTCGCCGGGATGACGGGAGAGGGGAATGTTCTGTATGCGGACTTAATCCGGCAACGGTTCCTTCACCGTCGCCAGACGTGCATTAATTTGCGCTACTTCGTCCGACCCTGCTTCGTCATCAATCAGCGCGCCAAGTCTAGTTTCCAAAATCCGATACTGGTCCGCCGTCGATATCTTTCCTCGGTTCAACATGGCGCGCGCCTGCCGCGCAAGGTGTCGATCACCTCTCTCGAGGCCACGTCCGAAGCGTTCGCGCAAAGCGCGATCGAGATCGCGCCGAAGAGCACCGCCAACACCCCGCGCCATCTCGTTCTCATCTCGAAAAACCACGCGCATACCACGCAGATTTTGCTCTTCTCTGGCGCGCCTGAGAATTGCGACCTTCTCCCCGTAGGATTTTTCGAAGTATTCGGGATCGTCTAGCGTGTGAGTCGAAAGGATTCGATCATGGAGATATGTCTCTATGAACTCGCACCAGTCGACAAGATCATCCAACTCCTTCTTCGCGGCTGGACCGAGCTGCCGCTTATGGGACTCTCCCTCACTCATTCTTCCTGCGGTTCTTGATCCACCGCACCGTACCGGTGGCCGAGCGCATCACGACGGTTTCGGTCGTCACATAGCCCGGCTCGAAACGCACACCTTCCAGCATCGAACCCGTGGTGACGCCGGTCGCGGCGAACATCACATCTCCCTTGGCCATTTCCATCATCGAGAACTTCTTGTTGAAATCCTCAATGCCCATCTTCCGCGCCCTCGCCTTCTGCTCCTCGCTCTTGGTAACGAGCCGGCCCTGCATCTGGCCACCGATGCAGCGCAAGGCGGCGGCCGCAAGAACGCCTTCAGGCGCGCCGCCAATGCCCATGTAGATATCGATGCCGGTCTCGACCGGTGTTGCCGTGTGAATGACGCCCGCCACGTCGCCATCGGTGATAAGGCGAATCGAAGCGCCCGTCTCGCGAACCGATTGAATCAACGCCTCGTGCCGCGGACGATCGAGGATGCAGGCCGAAATCTCGCTCGGCGCGACGCCCTTCGCCTTTGCCAAGCGCCGGATATTCTCGGCCGGTGGCACATCAAGATCGACGACGCCCTCAGGATAGCCGCCGCCGATCGCGATCTTGTCCATATAGGTATCAGGTGCGTGGAGAAGACTGCCGCCATCCGCCATCGCAACACAGGCGATCGCGTTCGGCATTGCCTTGGCACACAGCGTCGTGCCTTCCAGAGGATCGAGTGCAATGTCGATGCGCTGGCCGGTGCCGCTGCCGACCTTTTCGCCGATATAGAGCATCGGCGCTTCGTCGCGCTCGCCCTCGCCGATGACGACGAGACCATCCATGTCGAGAATGCTGTTCAAGGCCTGCCGCATTGCATCGACTGCCGCCTGGTCGGCCTGCTTCTCGTCGCCGCGCCCGCGCCAATGCGCCGCCGCGATCGCCGCAGCTTCGGTGACGCGCGCGATCTCGATCGTTAGTGTCCTGCTCAGCATGTTGGCCTCTTCTCCTTCGATCGAATTGTCACAGCCGCTCGATGCGGATCATGCGCGGTTTCGACGCCGCATGCCCGTCGCTCTCGATCCGCTGGAGGGCGGCGCGCATCGACAATTCTAACGTATCATGTGTGATGAGGATGAAGGGCGCGGTCGCGCGCGGCTGGTTGGAGCGCGGCGCTCGCTGCACGATGCTGGCGATTGAGATTTTCTCATCAGCAAGAATGCGGGCGATCGCCGCGACCTCGCCCGGCCGGTCAAGCAATTCGAGGGCGATATAATAGCCGCCGACATGCGCTTTGGCGGGCGCACGCGTATAGCGCCGAAGGTCGCTCGCCGGAATGCCGAAGACCGGCCGCAGATTTCCGCGCGCCACATCTACGATATCCGACACGACCGCCGACGCCGTCGGATGTGCGCCGGCCCCGCGTCCCTCGAGAAAGAGATCGCCGGCGAAGTCGCTCTTCACCACCACCGCGTTGAATACGCCATTCGTGTCGGCAACCGGCGAACCTTTGGGCACAAGCGTCGGATTGACCCGCTGCTCGATCCCCTCTTCATGCGCCACCGCAACGCCGAGCAATTTGATTTTGTAGCCCATGTCCGAGGCATTGCTGATGTCTTCGAGCGTGATCGACTCGATGCCCTCGATGTCGATGTCGTCGAGACTGACTTCGGTTCCGAAGGCGAGCGAGGTGAGGAGCGCAAGCTTATGCGCGGTGTCGAAGCCGCCAACATCGAATGTCGGATCGGCCTCGGCATAGCCAAGCTCCTGGGCTTCAGCGAGGACACTTGAAAAGCTCCGCTGTTCGTCGCCCATTTTGGTGAGGATGTAATTGCAGGTGCCGTTGAGAATGCCGAACACTTTGCCGACGCGATTTCCGGCCAGCGCCTCGCGCATCGTCTTGACGATCGGGATGCCGCCGGCGACCGCGGCCTCGAAGGCAAGTGCCACACCTTTGCTTTCCGCCAGCTTGGCCAAGTGCACACCGTGATGGGCAAGGAGAGCCTTGTTGGCGGTGATCACCGGTTTCCCGGCCTTCAAGGCCGCTTCGACCGCGGATTTGGCCGGATCGCCCTCGCCGCCCATCAACTCGACCAGCACATCGATCTTGTCCGAGGCGGCGAGCGCCACGGGGTCGTCGAACCAGGCTAGTCTTGAAATGTCTTGGGAGCGTTTTTTCGAGGAATTTCGGGCAGTTACCGCCGTCACTTCGATCGTTTTGCCAGCCCTGAGCGCGAGATTCGGGCCATTCTTCTGCAGAAGGTCGAGCACGCCCCCGCCGACTGTGCCGAGCCCGGCGATTCCGAGCCGCAACGCTTTACCCATAATGAGCGCCTGTTTATTGATCAAACCCGGGCGACTTATGGCTAGAACGGCACCGCTTGGCAAGGAAGCGGGAAGCTAGAGGGCGAGCTTGATCAATCCACCCACCACCGCGACGGCAGCCACCCCCGCGAGCCATAGGCCCGCAAACCAGGCGAGCCGCTTCCACAGAGGTTGCGGGGCATCCATCAATGATAGCCGTGAGTGCCGACCTTGCCGCGAAACACCCAATAGGAATAGGCGGTGTAGGCGAGGATCATCGGCACGAGAACGACCGCGCCGGCGAGCAGGAAGCCCTGGCTGATCGGCGGTGCCGCCGCCTCCCAAATGCTGATCGAGTGCGGCACGATATAGGGATAGAAGCCGATACCGAGCCCGGCATAGCATAGGAGGAAGAGCCCAAGCGTTGCCAGGAACGGCCGCAACTCGCGCCGCTGCAGCAAGCCTGAAAGCAGCAGATAGGCCATGAGCGCCACCAGGATCGGCACCGGTGCGACGAAGAGTATCTGCGGCCAGGCAAACCAGCGGCTCATGTAGACGGGATCGAGGAACGGCGTCCAAAAGCTGATCGCCGCGATGAAGGTGAGCATGACGAGGGCCAGCGGCCAGGCGAGTTCCCGCGCTTTGGCCTGCGTGGTGCCCTCGCATTTGAGGATCATCCAGGTGGAGCCAAGTAGAGCATAGCCCGATGCCAGTGCCAGTGCCGTGAAAATGCTGAACGGCGTCAACCAGTCCCACCAGCCGCCTGCATAGGCGCGACCTTCGACCGGAATGCCCTGGACGAAAGCGCCGAGCGCAAAGCCCTGTGCCAGAGCCGCAACCAGCGAGCCGCCAAAGAAAGCCCAATCCCACAGAAACTTGCCGCGCTTGGTCTTGAAGCGAAATTCGAAAGCAACGCCACGGAAAACCAGGCCCAAAAGCATGGCGATGATCGGCGCATAGAGAGCCGGCATGATCACCGCGTAGGCGAGCGGAAAAACCGCAAGCAACCCGCCTCCGCCGAGGACCAGCCAGGTTTCATTGCCATCCCAGACCGGTGCTACGGAGTTCATCGCCTGATCGCGCTCCTCCTCCGTCTTGAGAGTCGGAAAGAGAATGCCGATGCCGAGATCGAAGCCGTCCAGAACCACATAGGCGATGACCGCAAAGGCAATCAGCGCCGCCCAGATGAAGGGGAGATCGAGGGTCATCCCGGATTCCTCAATTGATCGCTCGATTCGAGTGCTGGCGCCGGCATGATTCCGGCTGCCCGGATCGGGCCCTTGGCGGGAATGTCGGATTCATGCAGGCGCGGCGGCTCGCCCATGAGACGCAGCATGTAGAAGATGCCGGCGCCAAAGACGAGAAAGTAGATGATGACGAAGGCAATGAGCGAGGCGGCTACGGCGGGCGCGGCGATCGGCGCAACCGAATCGACGGTGCGCAACAATCCGTAGACCGTATAGGGCTGTCGGCCGACCTCGGTCGTGACCCAGCCCGACACCACTGCGACAAAACCGAGTGGCCCCATCAGCAACGCCAGCCAATGGATGAGACCGGGCCGGTAAAGCGTGTCACGCCACCTGTGCCACAGGCTCCACAGCCCGAGACCCAGCATCAGGAAGCCGATGCCGACCATGATGCGAAAGGTCCAGAAGATGATCGTCGCATTGGGCCATTCCGCGGCCGGCCATTGATTGAGGCCCGGCACGGTGCCGTCCCAGGAATGCGTGAGGATGAGGCTTCCGAGCCTCGGGATTTCGACCTTGTAGAGGGTCTTTCCCTCCTTCATGTCCGGCCAGCCGAAAAGGATCAGCGGGGCGGCCGCCTCCGATTCGAAATGCCCTTCGATGGCGGCGATCTTGGCCGGCTGATACTGGAGCGTGTTGAGGCCATGCTGGTCGCCCGCGAAAATCTGGATGGGCGCGACGATTGCCAGCATCCACATCGCCATCGAAAACATGGTGCGCACAGCGGAATTGTCGCGTGCGCGCAACAGATGCCAGGCGCCGACGGCACCGACGACCAGGGCCGTGGTGAGATAGGCGGCGAGAACCATATGGACGAATCGGTACGGGAATGACGGATTGAAGATCACCGCCCACCAGTCGACCGGGACGAACTGGCCGACATCATTGTTGGCGTGACCGGCTGGCGTCTGCATCCAGCTGTTGACCGCGAGAATCCAGAAAGCCGACAGCGCCGTGCCGAAGGCCACCATCAAGGTTGCGAAATAATGGAGCTGCTTGCCGACCTTGTTCATGCCGAACAGCATGACTCCAAGGAAGCCCGCTTCGAGGAAGAAGGCGGTCAGCACTTCGTAACCCATCAAGGGACCGATGACCGGGCCCGCCTTATCGGAAAACACGCTCCAGTTCGTTCCGAACTGGTAGCTCATGACGAGGCCCGACACGACACCCATGCCGAAGCCGATCGCAAAAATCTTCTTCCAGTAGTTGAACAGCGCCAGATAGCGCTCCTGGCCGCTCTTGAGCCAAAGCGCCTCGAGAACCGCGAGGTAGCTCGCAAGCCCGATCGAAAAGGCTGGGAAAACGATGTGAAAGCTCACCGTAAAGGCGAACTGCCAGCGCGCCAGCAGCAATGCGTCCCACGAATCCATGTACCCTTATAGCCTCCAGCCGCTCCGGGCGGAAATGCGACAGATGAGGGCGACTGGTAACCCGCGGAAATTGCAACAAAGTGAAGATAAACGCGCAGACAATTGTTTACGCGGCCCACGCTAAGGGGAGCTAACGAGAAATCTCACGGAGATCGCGGTGTTCATTGGTGACATTCTGGTTGCTCACGGGCTCGTCACGCAGGCGGATGTCGCTGCAGCCCTCGAACATCAAAAAACCAATGGCGGCCGGCTTGGCGACAATCTGATCGCGCTCGGCAAGCTCAAGCCCGAAGATCTCGAAGCCGTGATGCACGGCGCCCCGCCGCAGCCCAAGACGATTGCAGAGACCGGACTGGCATTGACCGACCTGCTCAACCTCATGGTCAAGGCGATGTATTCCGGTAATGCCGAAACCCCATCGCTTCTCTCAGGCATCCTCAAGCTTCCGCATCGCCTGATGCAGCTCCTCATCGAAGAGGCGCAGGCGAGGAAACTTCTCGATGTGCTCGGCTCGGCCGCCGGCAATGCGGTATCCGAACTGCGCTACACCTTGACCGAGAAGGGCAAGCAGTGGGCACAGGATGCCTTCGAGCAGAACCAGTATGTGGGACCTGCGCCCGTCTCGCTCAGTGCCTATTGCGACCGCATCCAGCGCCAGCGCATCACCAATGAGCAGGTCGGACGCGCCGCGATCGACAATTCCTTCTCCAATCTCATCATCGCCGATGAATTCGTTCGCCAGATCGGCCCCGCTATCAATGCCGGCCGCTCGATCCTTCTCTATGGGCCGCCCGGCAACGGCAAGACCTCCGTTGCCGAGCGCATCGGCAGCATCTTCAACGACGTCATCTACATCCCCTATTGCTTCGAGGTCGAAGGCCAGATCATCAAGGTTTTCGATCCCGGCATTCACAAGACGGCGCAGGCCGTATCGTCCAAGATCAAGGCAATCCGGCGCGAGGATTTCGACCGCCGCTGGGTTGCCTGCCGCAGGCCCTTTATCGTCACGGGCGGCGAACTGACCCTGGAAATGCTCGATTTGAGCTTCAATGCATTGGCCCGCTTTTACGAAGCGCCGCTCCACGTAAAGGCCCTGAGCGGCATCTTCGTCATTGACGATTTCGGCCGCCAGATGGTCACGCCGGAAGCGCTGCTCAATCGCTGGATCGTGCCGCTCGAAAGCCGCATCGAATACCTCAAGCTTCACACCGGCAAGAGCTTCTCCTTGCCCTTCGACGAGCTTGTCGTCTTCTCAACCAACCTAAGCCCCCGCGACCTGATGGACCCGGCCTTCCTGCGCCGCATCCCTTACAAGCTCGAAGTGAGCGGTCCCTTTCCGGCTGATTATGTAAAGATTTTTCGCATGATCGCCCAAGCTCAGGGACTTGAAGCGCCGGATGCCATGATCGAATTCGTGATCTCCGCGCTGACCCACAACAACGACTTCCCGCTCGCGAGCTTTCAGCCGAAATTCATCATCGACCAAGTGCGCTCGGCCTGTAAGTTCGAAGGCATCTCACCGCAATTCCGGCCCGACTTTGTCGTCATGGCATTGGAGAATCTCTATACCAAGGACACGCCGGGCTATCGCAACGGCTTCTCACTGCAGAATGTTGCGGCGGCGGCAACCGCTCCTGCGCGCGCGGCCTAGGCGGCCGCCTCCCGCACCTGCCGCTTCGGCGCCGCCCATGCTCGATGACCGAGTGAGACGAGCGCCACGGCGAGTCCAGTGCCGAATACGATCCAGGCCGGCCTGACCACGCCCGGAAAGAGAAGATTGGCATTGAGCACCGCCAATGGTTTGACACCGGTTGCTACCCCGTACCAAACGGCTTCGAGCCCCGCCGTCGCCAGCGCGGCAAGCATAGCGATCCCAACAAGGGTCCCTACCGACCGGAGCCGCGCCGCATTCGGGATTCGGTACAGCATCACCAGGATGAAGAACCCCATCATCAATGCGGCCTGTGTCGCGTCGATCTTCGATTGCATGAAAAAGTGCAAGATACCGAGCGCGGCGATGCCGTAGGCGGCGCGGTGCAATGGTTTCCACTTGCGTCCGAGCTTGCGCACCGCCGCCTGCGCGGAGGTAACGCCCAGGATCACAAGCCCGACCACCGCCACGAAGCCGATCGTCAGATAGATGCGCAAGGCGATCTCGCTCGCGACGCGCGCAAGATTGAACTTCTGATCGGCGATATAGAGCGAGAAGTGCAGTAGCGCATAGCACATCGCGGCAAGCCCGACCTGCCGGCGAATAAGGGCCAACCGCCCCCAGCCGAAGATGCGCTGCAGCGGCGTGATGGCGAGTGTGATGACGATCATCCGAACCGTCCACAAACCCGATTCGAGGATCGCCTCGTGGATCGGCAATGGCCCGAGGTCTCCCGTCCGCCAGCGCCAGATCAGCCACAACAGAGGCAGAAACAGGCTGGCAAAGACGGCGGACTTCAGAAGGGAGAAGCGGCCGGTTCGATCGGTCCAGGGATACAAGGCGAACACTCTCGGAGCTGTTTCCAGCAGGATATAGGCTGTCGCTCGCCTGCTCCAGCGTCACATCTTCTCACGCTTACGCGAGCGTCCGTGAGACATTTATCACGGACGCCGCCCTCAGGGTCTGATGGTAATAACGGTGTTCCCGCGGCCGTAGAGCTTGACCATCTCGAAGAGCTTGCGCGCATTGTCGGGGTGAAGCCTGACGCAGCCGTGGGATACGGCGCGGCCGAGCCGCTTGACCTCATAGGT
>JAXMCQ010000029.1:0-64105 GCA_046349315.1 Hyphomicrobiales bacterium
CGCCGCCGCACCCGCACGAATGGTCGGCAGTGCAACGAGGCCGACCTTGGCCGGAGTTTGCCGTCCCATCACCCGCACCAGGTTTGAATCCGTCATGGGTGTCAGCGGATGGTTGCGCATCGGCGAATCCGACAGGAGCTGCTGGCCCACGAACAAGTGGCCCAGATAGATGGATCGGCCATTCTCGGGGTATGCCGGACAGACAATGCTGAAATCATCGCCGAGCTCTGCCAGCAAAGCGTCGGCGACCGGGCCGATATTGCCCTTGTCCGTTGAGTCGAAGGTCGAGCAGTACTTGAAGAAGAACTGTTTTGCTCCCGCCGCCTTCAACCATCGGCAGGCGGCGAGCGATTGCGCGACGGCTTCGGCCGCCGGGATCGTTCGCGATTTGAGTGCGACGACGATCGCATCCGCTTCCGGTACCGCATCGCCGGGCTTCGGCACGTCGATGACCTGAACGGTACGCATGCCGGCCCGCGTCAGCATGCTGGCGAGATCGGTCGCGCCGGTAAAATCATCGGCGATACAGCCCAGCAGAAGGCTCATGCGCGAGCGATCACGCCGCCGCTATGCGAACGACGGCATAAGGCCCCAACTCAACGGTGCCGACTTTCTTCACCGCCTTTCCGCTTTTCGACAGAAGCTTCGGATCGGCGAGAGCCTTTGCGTAGCTCGAAAGATCGACCGCCTGGATATTTGCCCCGCCTTTGAAGCCTTCGACCTTCGCCTTCTTCGGTTCGGACGTCAGATTGGCAAGCCACAGGACTTGGCCCGACTTGCTGCGATGGGCAACCGCGGCAATCGTCGACGGCTCAGCCGATGTCGCGGCAATGCGTTTCGCGCCGCTCGCTTCGGCAAGGCCGGTCGCCACGTGATAGAGCGGATATACAGCGGCATTGCCGCCATCATATCCGGGCTGCGCATAATCGGCCTTCCGGTAGATCATGCCCTGCGGTCCGATCACCGAACCGATCGCAACCGATGCGGCCGTGCCCGCGAAAGCTGCGACGCAGCCGAGCGTCCAGGCCGCTCCGAAGAGACCGCGCTGGCGCGGGTCCATGTCGGAAAGACAGACGCGCCCGTTTCCAGGATTCGCTGCAACGCCGGCACCATAGGGATTGTCGCGCGCCGGGATGCTCGTCGGTCCGATGTGATAGGGCTTGCCCTTCCTGAAGGCCTTGGCCGAGTTGATCACATAGGGAAGCGCCTCGAGTGTCTCCATCACCGATATGTCGTCGGCCGCGTGCACGATCGGGCACGTCGTGTGGGTGACGTAGTCGAGAAGCTCGGCCGGCGGCGGCTTGCGGTTGAGTTCAGTGAAATACGAGAACATGCCGCCGCCCAGCGTCACGCTCGGAAAGGCCGCGCGCGCCGCCGTGTAGATTTCCTTGAGCGTCGGCCCTGATCCGCCCGCGCTGCCGGGCAAGACGGCCTTGAGGTCGGCCGCCGGCGAGACCGCCACGGCAGCAGGCTTGAGTCCTGACTCCTTGATGGCCGCAGCGATCGGCGCAAGCTCATCGGCGGGAGCGCCTTTGCCGGGGATGACGATTTCGAGCGTCACATCGGCACCGGTCGCTTCCGCCAGAGCGCGATAATTCCTAAGCGCTGCAGGAATGCCTGACTGCCGCCCGTCGACCTGGCAGATCAGCGATTTCACGCCCGTATTCTTGACGAGATCGGCTTTGTCTTTTGCAGCGGCCGCTTCACGCATTTGTACACCAGACGCGATGATCGGCATCGTGCCGGCGGCACCACCCAATTTGACCGCGATCGGCTTGGCGGCGCCGCGCGCCTTGGGCTTGGGCAATTTACCGGTGAGCGTCAATGTCACCGACTGCGTGAACGTCTCGCCCTTCGGCAGTACATAGGGCCACGGCAGAGCGAGCGGTCGCACATAGGTCTTGAACGACGCATCCGTCCAATTGCGATGGTCTTCGGTCTCGAACGTATCGCCTTCGAAACGGACCTCGGCATTCACGCCGGGCATCGGCGAATGCGTCATGGCGCGCACATTGAGGAAGGGCTGCACGGGGTTGATGGTCGCGGGAAACTTGTCCCTGTCCTTCTTGCCGTCGACATGCTCGATGGTGACGGGTTTTCCGGCGACGCCTTTGAGCGGATGCAGCACGATGAAGCCCGTGCGATTGGTCTTGAAATCGGCCTTTGGCGTCGCCGAGACGGCGAACTTCAGAACGCCATCGGCCGAACATGCAATGTCCGCATGATAGGCAAGTTCGGCCTTGGCATCGCCGCATGTCGCATCATACGTGACCTTGAAGCCGGATTTGCTCTTGGATACTTTGAGATTTGTGAGTTTCGGCGTGAATGTGCCCCAATTTTCGTCGCGCACGAGGAAAGCGATCGCCCTCAGCACCTCGGCATCGCCGAGCTTGATGTAGCGCAGTGCGCCATTGTCGAGCATGGCCGAGATCGCGCCCGCCTGAAGCAGGCGCCCCTTGCCATCCGCCACGTCGGTGCCGAACAGTTTGACCGCACGCGAAGCTTTTGCTGCCGCCATCATTTCCTCCCTAGGCCGCTTTTCTTGGGCTCACGACCCGATCTGTCGCTGGATCGATGAGCACCGCATGATTCATATCGAATTCGAGTTCTACTCTCTCGCCTGGCTTACAGCCCGAATGCGGATCGACTTCCGCCACAACGGACGTCGAGCCGACGGGGCATGTGATCAGCATGCGCGCGCCGGTCGGCTGAACGAGCTCGATCATCGAAGCGACCTTGGCGCGATTGCGGCCCCCGGCGCCTGTCGCAATATCGATGTGCTGCGGGCGGATGCCAAGAAGGACTTCGCTTAAGGACGGCGGTGTAAAGGGCAGCTTGACGAGAACGTTCTGGCCAAGGTCGAGCAATTCGCCGCCCGCCGCATCGGAGAGGATGCGCGCCGGGATGAAATTCATCTTTGGCGAACCGAGGAAGCCCGCCACAAACCGGGTAGCGGGCTGTTCGTAGAGGGCGAGCGGCGGCCCCACCTGCTCGATCTTGCCGTCGCGCAGCAGCACGATCCTGTCGGCCAGCGTCATCGCCTCGATCTGGTCATGCGTGACATAGATCATCGTGCGTCCGATCTCCTGGTGTAGCCGCTTGATCTCGGAGCGCATGTCGTCACGCAATTGCGCGTCGAGATTGCTCAATGGCTCATCGAACAGGAACAACCGCGCATCGCGCACGATGGCCCGGCCGATCGCCACGCGCTGGCGCTGGCCTCCCGAAAGCTGGCGCGGCAGGCGTTCGAGCAAGGCGCCGATCCCGAGCATTTCGGCGGCCTGTTTGACCCGCTTGTCGATCGCGGCCTGGGCAAATTTGCGTGCCCGCAAGCCGAAAGCGATGTTCTCGTAAACGTTCATGTAGGGATAGAGCGCATAATTCTGGAACACCATCGCGATGTCGCGATCGCGCGGCCGCACATGCGTGACGTTCTTGCCGCCGATCTCGATAGATCCGTCATTGGTGTCTTCGAGCCCGGCGATCGTGCGCAGCAAAGTGGACTTGCCGCATCCCGAAGGACCGACAAGGACCGTGAATTCGCCCGATGGCACCTCAAGATCGATGCCGCGCACGGCATGCAGAGCGCCGTAATATTTGTGCAATCCGCTTATCTTGAGATCCGCCATCGCCTGGTCCCCTGGTCCACGCAGCCCACCAGCTGGCGGGCATTCTTACGCAAAATTACATCGTCGGATAGGCACCTGGCTTGGAAACCCAGTCGAGATAGACGGCCTTCTGCCGGGCGACACCAATTTCCTCGGTGATCGCATCCCATTCGGCCGCTGTCTGATCGAGGATCGCCTTCGGGTCGCCGCCAGCCCATAACCTCGACACCGCCTGGCGCAAGCCCCTCTCATATTTGTCGGTCTGAAGCAGCGAGAGGTCGAGGAGACCACTCTTCGAGCCGTCCCGGAGCGTCTTGAGATAACTCCTGCATCTGGCCAGGGGCTTAACATTGCGCTGGTAAAAGCGGAAGTGCGGAACGGATCGCGCAGCCATAAGGCGGTCGGTACGCCGGTCGTTCGAGGCTGACATCCTCGCTATTCAGCCATTGAAGAAGAGATAGGCGGCGTCCTTGCTGGTCGCCGAGGCGACCGCCAGCGCAAAGCCACTCCGCCAGTTCGGGATGTCCGCCCTGGCGGCAATGTAAGCGACTTTGCCGACGACCGCTGTCGATTTTGGGACCCAGCTCAAGACATCCTCGTCATGCGCCCCATAGCCGGCAGCCCAGCGGCCATCGGGCGGCCACGGATCGCCATGGCCGTCTTGCTGGCGCAGGAAGGGGCAACGAGATTTTCCGCAGACCCCCACTGCTCGACGCCGGGCGGCATGAAGTACCGCCGTTGCGTACGTCGGTGAAGATACCGATCCTGACAGCGCTATTGATTGTTTGATTTACAGTCTCTGGATCGAAGAACTTGCCACCGACACGGCGGCGCTCAACATGGGTGGGCGAGCAATTCGGCTGCCGGAAGAGGCCAGCGCTGGCGATACTTGGAGCGAGCTCGGTCGAACTGCCGACTTCGTCGAATTCGCTCCAGGTTCGGCACGGCGAGGTCGCTAATCTGTCTTCGCCTTGAAGTTTTTCTGAGCTTCGGATCGGCGAAAATGTTCTCGCGGTAATAGAAGACGAAGATCGCCGCCATCATCCGGGAAGCCAGCGGATCTTGCCGTTCACCGCATCCTGCCGTCGCGATACCCCGGCGCGATGTCCTGCAATTCCGCGCGATAGCCATATTTGTCGGACATGAAAGGCCGAGGTCTTCCAATGCCCCTGCCTGCACAAGTTCGGCATCCAGGTGGGCACCATGCTGAGCGCAATTACAGGCACCTGTGGTCGAATTTCATTTCTCCGCCAGTATCAGCGACGGGGCAACTCGATCACCTTCACCTGGATGCCAGTCAGTTCCTCCCATTTCGGGCCGGAGAAATTGAGTGACCGAGAGCTTGAGTCCCGCTGGCCAGGCGACCGTGATCGTCTGACCGCGATAGTGCTCCGCCGCGCGCAGCGCACTCTGCGCGGCAGTTTCAGCCTGCACGCTGATTATCACGCTCAACGCCCTTCCGGCCGCAAGACCGAGAAGGCTCAGCAGTCGACCAGGCCGCATCACTTTCCGAAGCGCTGGGCAAACTGTTCGAGGCGGGCCTTGAACTTAGCCGACTCCAGCACCTTCCTGTTGACGACCCCGCGCGGCACCCGGCCATGCTGCACATCGAGAACGGCCCGCACATCGGCAGCCCCGTTACCGGCAAAGCACTGGTCCGTCCAGCACAGGGCATGGGGTGCCAGGATCACATTGTCGAGCTTGAGGATGGGATCGTCCGGATCGGGCGGTTCGGCTTCCAACACATCGAGCCCTGCCCCAGCGATCTTTCGCTTCTGCAGCACCTCGGTGAGCGCCTTCTGATCGACGATCGGCCCGCGCGCCGTGTTGATGATGTAAGCGGTTGGCTTCATCAGCGCGAGCCGCTCGGCATTGACGATATGACGTGTCTCTGGCGTCAAGGGGCAACTGACCGAGAGCACATCGGAGCGCCTGAACAGATCTTCGATCGAAACGAGTTCGATTCCGAGTTCCTTGGCAACGGCTTTGTCGGCATAGGGATCATGGGCGATGAATTTCATGTCGAACGGCTTCATCAATCGGAACAGTTCGGCACCGATATTGCCGATGCCGAGCGCCCCGAGCGTGCGGCCCACAAGACCCACGCCCATATGGTCCGACCGCTTAGCAAAGCCCGCCGCCGCTTCGCGGGTGAGCTTGTCCTTGATCATGACCTTGCCGGTCAATGCCAGAAGCAGCGTGATGATCGAGACCGCGACCGGGCGCCGGACGCCGTCCGGCGTGATGACCAGCGCGATGTCGGCATCGGTGCAGGCATCAACGTCAACCGTATCGTAGCCCACGCCGAAGCGGGCGATCACCGCGAGCCGGCCACTCTTCGGCACGCTTTCCCGCCCGAAGCGATGCGCAAGCAATATCAGCGCGTCGAAATCTTCGAGCTGCTCGCCTTTGATCGGGCTTGCGGAATCGATGAACACCATTTCGACTCCAGGCGCCGACTTGAGCGGGCCGAGATCGAAATCGGGATAGGTTGGCGATCCGTCTGCCTTCCTGAAGTCGCCCGACAAGGCGACCCTATACTTATCGGCCATCGTCAGGCCCTCACTTTACTTTGCACTTTTCTTTCATCTTCGAGATGCCGTCGGCCAATGCATCATGCAACAGCCAGACGTCGCCGGAATAGCAGATGAAATCGAAGCCGTCCTTGACGTTGCTGACCCCCTGCTCGACATTGGGCACGAGCCGTCCCAGCGACTTCTTGTTCTTCTTCGCGGCATTGATGATCGTGTCCATCGCCTTCTTGAAATCGCGATGTTCGAACTGGCCGGGAATGCCGAGCGACACGGACAGGTCGAAATGGCCGACCCACAGGCAGTCGACGCCATCGATCGCCGCCATCTTGTCTGCATTCTCAACGCCTTCAGCGGTCTCGATGAGGCAGAAGAACGTGGAACGGTCATTGGCGGTTTTGAATTTGTCGGCGACCGCACCAGGCCGGTAGCGATCATGGGCAATTTGCAATGCCACGCCGCGCTTGCCCAGCGGGTGATATTTCATCGAGTCGAGGATGTGGCGAACCTCATCGACATTGCCGACCATTGGCAGCATGAGCCCTTCCACACCCAAATCCATCGCGCGCGCGATGTGGTGATAGTCCTTGCTCGGCATGCGCACGATCGCCGGTAGGTCGGCGGCCTCGAAGTAGCGCAATGTGCTCTTGACCGTCTCGATATCGAATCCGGAATGCTCGAGATCGAACAGGGTAAAGTCGCAGCCTGCCGATTTCATGATGTACCCGATGCCGGGCGTTGCGAATTCGACGATGAAATGCCCGAATTTCGGGGTCTTCGCCGATTTCGTCATGGCCTTGAGGCCGCGTTCAGCCATTGTCAGTCTCCCATATCCAATTTTCAGTCGCCGCTCGTAACGGCCGAGCCTTCACAGACGAGGTCGTAGTCGCTCACCGTCTTGTCGGCGACGAGCGGCGTACTGGCATCGTTGAACTTGTGAAAATGCACGGTCTTGATGTGCGCCTCGAAGGCGGCGCGGTTGTCATAGATCTCGTAAAGGATAACGCGATCGCCGCCACCGCGCGGTTCAAGGACGTCAAAGCGCCGGCAACCCGCTTCGGTCGCACAGGACATGGTGGCGTTTTCGTCGATCAGTGCGCGAAACGCCTTGAGGCAACCGGGTTTGAGCCGGAAGTCTACGATGATCACATAACCGCTCATGCTTGTTTCTGCCTCGCCTCCCAATAAACATCGGCAATCTGTTCCAGATGCTTGCGCATCGCGGCTTCTGCCCTGTCAGGATCTTTCGCCGCGATTGCCGTGTAGATCGCCGCATGCGCATCGTAGGCTGACTGCGCCGTATCCTTGCGACCGGACCAATTCAGCGTCACATGCCGCTGCTCGACCAACCATTCGACGAACGCCGCGTGTAGTGTCTGAAAAATGGGATTCTTCGGGATCACCGCCAGCACATAGTGGAAATCCACATCCGTCTTTTCGAATTTTGCGCGATCTCCAAGGGCTGCGCGATTGGCCTCAAGCGCCACCCGCAGCGCCTCGATTTCTTCGGACGTTGCATGTTCGGCGGCATAGCGTGCGAGGCCGATCTCGAAGAAGGCCCGCGCCTCCTGGAAATGCCGGATGCCATCCGGCGAGGAAAGGAGATAGCGAACGCTGCCGGATAGATTTTCAACGACGGCCTTGGGCGTCGGGGCCGCGACGCGCGCCCGCGCCCCGGCCTTCAATTCGATCATTCCCATGCGCTGAAGATGGAACAGTGCTTCCCGAACAGCGGGCCGCCCGACGCCGAATTCGCGCATCATCTCGCGCTCAGACGGCAACGCCTCGCCAGGCATCAAATCGTCCTCCCGGATTCGCTGCTCGACCGTCTGGGCGACTTGCTCGTAGAGCTTGCTGCGGCGAATTGCGACCACTTTGGTATACCTATTATACCAGAAGGCTAGGCGAGCCGTTCACAACCTGTCAATGTAAATTCACCCGCTTCGCGCCGCGAAATTGTCATCGCAGCGCACGGCGCTTCGTGGCCCACACAACCTGCGCTATATGGCACCTAACGCTGTGGAGCTGTGCCATGTCAGGCGAGAGAATTGTCAGCATGCGCCCGCCGGGCCCGAGTGCTCCGGTCCGTGATCGACCGGATGCACAGGCTGGGCGCGATGAAGGCACGCCGCTTCATGTCGATTGGCTTGAATTTGGCCGCGTCAATCTGAGCGCCGTCGAACGCAGGACTGCATCGCTCACCGCGCGCCGCAGCGTGAAGAAGGAATTTCAGGCCGCATGGCTAATCCAGGCAATTCGCTGCATCGATCTCACCACGCTGGCCGGCGATGACACTCCCGAGCGCGTCCGCCGTCTCTGCGCCAAAGCCCGGCAGCCCTTGCGCAGCGATCTCGTGGATGCCTTGGGGCTCGACGAAGCACCGCAAGTCGGCGCGGTCTGTGTTTACCCGACCATGGTCGGTGCTGCGGTGCGCGCACTGGAGGGCACGGACATTCCGGTTGCATCTGTGGCGACCGGCTTCCCCGCCGGCCTGACGCCCATGTCGGCCCGGCTTGAGGAAGTCCGCTACGCGCTCGGAGAAGGCGCGCGCGAGATCGACATGGTCATCACCCGTGCGCATGTTCTGGATCAGGATGGGCAAGCGCTTTACGACGAGATTGGCACGATCCGCCGCGCCTGCGGACCGGCCCATCTGAAGTGCATTCTCGGAACCGGCGATCTGAAGAGCCTTCGCAATGTCTATCGTGCCAGCATGGTGGCGATGATGGCGGGTGCCGATTTCATCAAGACTTCGACGGGCAAGGAGGATGTCAATGCGACATTGCCGGTGAGCCTCGTGATGCTCCGCGCCATCCGCGACTATCTCGACCTCACCGGCACGAAGATCGGCTTCAAACCGGCCGGCGGACTGCGCACCGCCAAGGATGCAATCTCATGGCAGATCCTGATGAAGGAGGAACTCGGCAATGACTGGCTTCGCCCCGGCCTCTTTCGCATTGGCGCAAGCGCCCTGCTCGGCGACATCAACCGGCAGATCGAACACTTCGTCACGGGGCGCTATTCCGCCGACTTCCGCCATGCTGTGGGTTAATTGATGCCGCGCGTTCAGGAAATTCTCGAGAGCATGGATTACGGGCCGTCGCCGGAAGCCAATGGCGAAGTAAAAGCCTGGCTCGCCGATCACGAGCATCGGTTCTCGCACTTTGTCGGCGGGCGCTTTGTTGCGCCGCGCGAGAAGGCTTATTTCGACGTGATCGATCCGGCGAGCGAGCAGCGTCTCGCATCCTGTGCGCAAGGGACGAAGCCCGATGTCGATGCAGCCGTCGCTGCGGCGCGCAGGGCCTATAAATCATGGTCGGCTTTGTCCGGCGCCGCGCGCGGCCGCTACCTCTATGCCATTGCGCGCTTGCTGCAGAAGCGCGCGCGCTTTTTCGCCGTGCTTGAGACGATGAACAACGGCAAGCCGATCCGCGAAAGCCGCGACATCGATATCCCACTGGCGATCCGGCATTTCTATCATCATGCCGGCTGGGCCGAACTCGTAGGGGAGGAATTCCCCAACACCGCGCCGCTCGGCGTCTGCGGCCAGATCATTCCTTGGAATTTTCCATTGCTGATGCTCGCCTGGAAGATCGCCCCTGCCCTCGCCGCCGGCAACACGGTGGTCCTGAAGCCCGCCGAATATACGCCATTGACCGCACTCGCCTTCGCCGAGCTTTGCCGCGAGGCAGACCTCCCCGACGGCGTCGTCAATATCGTCACGGGCGATGGCGCAACCGGCGCATTGATCGTCGAACATCCAGGCATCGACAAGATTGCCTTTACCGGTTCGACCGAGGTCGGGCGCCTGATCCGCTCCGCGACCGCCGGCACCGGCAAGAAGCTTTCGCTCGAACTGGGCGGCAAGTCGCCCTTCATCGTCTTCGACGATGCCGATCTCGATTCCGCCGTCGAAGGCCTTGTCGATGCGATCTGGTTTAATCAAGGGCAAGTCTGTTGCGCCGGCTCGCGCCTGCTCGTCCAGGAAGCCGTTGCCGAGCGCCTTTACGACAAGATCCGCCGCCGCATGCGGACGCTGCGCGTTGGCGATCCGCTCGACAAATCGACCGATGTCGGGGCGATCGTTTCACGCATCCAGCTCGAGCGGATCGCAAGCCTCGTCGATGCCGGGAAGAGCGAAGCATCGCACTGCTGGCAGGAGACGCCGGGCCTGCCGCGCCAGGGGCTGTTCTATCCGCCGACCTTGATGACCGGCGTCGCGCCCGCCGCGCGGATCGCCCAGGAAGAGATATTCGGCCCTGTTCTCGTCGCCATGACGTTCCGCACCCAGGATGAGGCGATCGCGCTTGCCAATAATTCGCGCTACGGCCTGGCGGCGTCCGTCTGGTCGGAGAACATCAATGTCTGCCTCGATACCGCGGCGCGGCTCAAGGCCGGCGTGGTGTGGATCAATTCCACCAACATGTTCGACGCGGCATCGGGCTTCGGTGGCTATCGCGAAAGTGGCTTCGGTCGCGAAGGCGGCCGCGAAGGCTTGTGGGAATATCGAAAATCGACGGCACTCTCGATGTCGGTCTCAATAGGCAAGCCGCGAACGGCCGATCTCGCGACGGCGCCCAGTTCCGCCTTGCCAGAGCCGGCGCAGGGAATGCCGCATCTCGATCGCACCGCCAAGCTTCACATCGGCGGCAAGCAGACGCGGCCCGATTCCGGTTACAGCTATACAATCCACAATGCGCGAGGCCGTGCCGTCGGCCAGGCTGGATTGGGAAACCGCAAAGATATCCGCAATGCCGTGGAGGCGGCGCACAAGGCCAGCGCCTGGAGTTCCATGAGCGGCCATGCGCGCGCGCAGATCCTCTACTACCTCGCCGAAAATCTCGAGGCGCGCAGCGAAGAATTTGCAAGTCGCGTAGCGGCGCTCGAAGGTGGCTCGCGAAAGACCGCGCAATTGCAGGTCGCCCGATCGATCGAGAGATTGACCTATTACGCGGGCTTTGCCGACAAGTATGACGGCCAGGTCCATTCGACCATATCGCGGCATGTAACACTCGCCATGAACGAGCCCTGGGGCGTCGTGGGCATCTGCTGCCCCGATCAAGCGCCATTGCTCGCGTTCATGTCGCTGGTGGCGCCGGCGATCGCCATGGGCAATCGCATCGTCGTGATCCCCTCGCCGATCGCGCCTCTGCTTGCCACCGATTTCTACCAGGTCATCGATACGAGCGATGTGCCCGCAGGCGTCGTCAACATCGTGACCGGTGATCGCGAGGCCCTCTCACGTACGCTTGCCGAACACGACGATGTCGCAGCGCTGTGGTATTTCGGGACTGCCCCCGGCAGTGCCGATGTCGAGCGCGCATCGGCTGGAAACCTGAAGGCGACCTGGGTCAATCATGGCAGCGCTATTGATTGGGCCTCCGACACGCAAGCGCGCGGACGCGAATTCCTGCGCCGTGCCACCCAGGTCAAGAATATCTGGGTCCCTTACGGCGAATAAAAACGCCGGCGATTACTTGTCGAAGGAAAACACTTTCGCCCAGTCGTTCTTCATGTCGACGACCGTCCAGCCGCGCGCCACGGCCTCGTCCCACGCCTTGTCGAGCCGGCCGATATCGGAATTGCGGTCATAGGCCCATTCACGCACCGCGTCTGTGTGATGAACGAGCCCCATAAATGACGGGCCTGAGGCCGCCGCCGTCCATTCCAGCATCTCCTTGTCGCCGTCGGAATTGCCGAATGCGAAGATCGGCTGGCGGCCGATGAAGCGGTTGATGCCGACCGGCTTGCCGGGGCCGTCATCGATGAACTCGACCTTCGGCTCCTTGATCAGCACCGGCTTGTTGTCGGCGCCCATCTGGTACTTCACGACGCCCGATGAACCCACCACCTGCTCGGGCGGGATGCCATAGGATTTCTCGGTGAACTGTCGCATGAATTCGATGCCGCCGCCCGACACGATGAAGGTCTTGAAATCGCAGGCGCGCAGGTAATTGAGGAGTTCGATCATCGGCTGGTAGACGAGATCGGTATAGGGCCGGTCGAAGCGCGGATGTTTTGCCGTGGCGAACCAGTCATCGACCGTCTTGGCGAACTCGACCGTCGTGATGCCGCTATGCGTCGCGGCGATGATCTCAAGAAGGCCGTGGTGGCCGGCGGCGATTATGCCGGGCACGTTGTTGGTCAGCACCGACTTGAACGGCTCGGTCGTTTGCCAGTCGGGATGCTGCGATGCCATCGCCTTGACCCGGTCGATCGCGAAAGCGAACTGGAAATAGATCGGCTGTTCCGCCCACAATGTCCCGTCATTGTCGAAGACCGCGATGCGATCCTCCTCATCGACGAAATCCTTGCCCTCTTCGTTGGTGACGCGGGCAATGAAATCGAGAATGGACCGTTTGGATTGGCCACTGGCCCAGGACGGCAAGGGATCGTCATCATTGCCATGCGCCGCTTGCACGCCCAGGAGGCCGACCGCCGTGCCGGCAAGCAGGCTTCCTAGGAAGTGACGTCGATTGAGGCCTGAGAATCCCTGGGACATTGCGAACCTCTGCGGCGGTTTGGAAACTTCGAAAGTCTAACGCGATTTTGACGCCGACTGAACCGAATTACAGAGAGGCGGCCTTGCGCTATTGCTGGTCGGACTTGGTCGCCGCCGCATTCCCTGACGCCGCCGCATCGCCTGCCGCCGCCGTTACCTTGGCCGGCGTGATGTTCAAAGTGGCGATTCGCGCCTGGCCATTCTGCTGGGCGTAGCTGATCGCGAAATTGATGCGAATCGGCGTGGTCGGGAAAAACCCGACCACCTTCAACTGGCCGTTTTCGACTACCGGCGGCTTTGTAAAGGTCGGCTTGAGCATCATCAAAGCGCTCATGTCGAGTTTCATCTTGCGCAGGCCCGCAAACGCATCGGAGAGACGCGCGCTTGAGGTCGTGGCCTGGAAGCGGGGCGTGCCGAGTTCGCGCAGCACCGAATAGTTACCCGTTGCGTTCCCCTGATCGACGGCAATGATCGCGTATTTGACGAGTTTCTCGGCGATCACCGGATTGATCCCGCGCGGCTTCTGGGTCGCGGCAGCATTGTCCTGGGCCATGAGGGCCGTATGGCTGCCCAGCACAATCAGCAGTATAAGCGCCAAGCGCGCGCCAAATCGCAGCAAAACGGCCTTCATCTTCCGCACGTCCTCTTATTGTTCGGCTGTCGGCTTGTCCTTCGGCGCCGGGGGCTTAGCCTTGCCGGAGGTCTGTTTCTTGCCCGAAGCCGGTTTTTTTGTGTCGGCCGCCGCCTCTGCCTTCGGCTCCTGGGCGCCGACGCTCAGTGACAGCAGGCGCCATTCCCCGAATTCAAACCGGAACCCCATCTTGAAAATGATGTTGAGCGGCAATGTCGGAAAAAAGCCCTCGATGATCAGCACTTGGTTCGCGTCGATCACCGGTGCCTTGGTGAGCAGCGGGTCTAGCAAGACCACTGGCGACAGGTCGAGGCCCGTCTCTCTGATCTTGCCGTAGATATTCCCGAGACGAACGGGATTGTTGACAGTCCGGAACGAGCCCGAGCCCAGGTCACGCAACACCGTGTAATTGCCCGTCACATTCGCCTGCTGCAGGGCCACCAGCGTGGTCCGGATCAGCATGCTGATTTCCGGGCCGGTGACCTTGTCGGGCGATGGCTTCGGCAAGGCGCGGAAGGATTTCGGCGGAGGTTGTTGTTCAGTCTGGGCCAGTCCAGGCTGGCATGTCCCCAAAACGATAGCGAGCGCCGAAGCGCTCGCTACCAAGATCCGTGTTCGCTTCTTCATGCCCACCGCCTAGCACAGGCGGTCGCCGAAGAAAACCGTGACTACTTCGTATAGACCGGCGGGGCGCTGCCGAAGGCCCAGATGCCGCCGATACGTCCGCCGACCTGCGTGTCACCATCGAGACTGACTGCGAGACCACCTTCGATCTGGAAGTCATCCGTGACCTTGAAGGCGCCGGCAAAGCCGAGAGCGCTCGTGCCCTCATAATTGCCGTACCAGCCAGCGACCGCGCCCTGCTTGTATTCAGGCAGGTAACCGATCGAGCCGAGGGCCATCGCCATGGCGACACCGCCGTCGAGGTCGTCAAGATGCTGGAAGAAGTTGCCGCCAGCCGTCGCGAGGTTACCGTCTTGGTCGGAAGTCACGAACTCGACCTTGCCATGCTGCGCATTCCGGCTCGCTTGCGATGCGATACCAGCCATCGTGTAGGTGTTGTCTGAAGTGCCAAACACCTGCTGGTTGTCGCGGGTCGCCTGGGCGCCGTTCCCGAAGGCTGCAGAGTTATAGTACTCAGCCGAAGAGTTCGCACCGACAGCGGTCGAATAAGCGCCGGTTGCGTATGAATTCTGACCTACTGCCGTCGCCTCATAGTTCGAAGCATAAGCATATTGGCCAACCGCCGTGCTCTCGTCGCCCGAGGCTGTCGAATCTTCACCAAGCGCTGTCGATCCCGACCCAGAAGCGTAAGCATCCTCACCGACCGCTGTTGCCGAGTTGTAGGCATAAGCGTTATCGCCGACCGCAGTTGAGTCATACCCTTCCGCATACGCATCATGTCCAACTGCTGTCGAATAAGACCCCGTGGCGAAGGAAGCCTGTCCAACCGCCGTAGCTCCATAATTGGTCGCGTTGGCATACTCGCCAAGAGCCGTGGAGTAATTGCCACTTGCTTCCGAGTCCTCGCCGACTGACGTCGATTCATACCCGCTAGCCGTGGAGTTCTGGCCGAGCGCCGTCGAGAAGCTACCCGACGCATTGGAAGACTGACCAAGTGCCGTGCTGTTCTGGCCAGACGCGCTGGAGTTCTCGCCAACTGCAGTCGAGCGGGTTCCGCTCGCGCTTGCATCTTCACCAACCGCCACCGAGTTGTCGGCAGCGAAGGAGTTCTGACCGACGGCAGTCGCCCAGTCATTAGCGGTCGAGTCGGCACCTAAAGCCGTAGCATGGAAGCCGATCGCGTTAGAATTCTGTCCCAGAGCAGTGGCTTGGCTGCCATTAGCATAAGCGTCCTGGCCGAAGGCACTGTCACTATTGCCGATCGCAGTGGCATTCTGGCCGGTGGCCGTAGTGTTATTACCCGAAGCCGACGAATTCTCGCCGAGAGCCGTTGACTGGGCACCGCTGGCACTGGCGTCTTCGCCGAGAGCCGTCGAGTCGTTGGTCGCGAAAGAGTTCTGACCAACCGCCGTCGACCAGTTGCCCTGGGCGTTGGATGACTGGCCGAGAGCCGTCGAGTGAGCACCGCTCGCGTTGGAATTCTCGCCAACCGCCGTCGAGGAAGAGCCGGAAGCGTTGGCGTCTTCACCAACCGCCGTCGAGTCGTCCGTCGCGAAGGAGTTCTGGCCAACCGCCGTCGACCAGTTGCCCTGGGCGTTGGATGACTGGCCGAGAGCCGTCGAGTGAGCACCGCTCGCGTTGGAATTCTCGCCAACCGCCGTCGAGGAAGAGCCGGAAGCGTTGGCGTCTTCACCAACCGCCGTCGAGTCGTCCGTCGCGAAGGAGTTCTGGCCAACCGCCGTCGACCAGTTGCCCTGGGCGTTGGATGACTGGCCGAGAGCCGTCGAGTGAGCACCGCTCGCGTTGGAATTCTCGCCAACCGCCGTCGAGGAAGAGCCGGAAGCGTTGGCGTCTTCGCCAACCGCTGTCGAGTCGTCCGTCGCGAAGGAGTTCTGGCCAAGAGCCGTCGACCAGTTGCCCTGGGCGTTGGATGACTGGCCGAGAGCCGTCGAGTGAGCACCGCTCGCGTTGGAATTCTCGCCAACCGCCGTCGAGGAAGAGCCGGAAGCGTTGGCGTCTTCACCAACCGCTGTCGAGTCGTCCGTCGCGAAGGAGTTCTGGCCAAGAGCCGTCGACCAGTTGCCCTGGGCGTTGGATGACTGGCCGAGAGCCGTCGAGTGAGCACCGCTCGCGTTGGAATTCTCGCCAACCGCCGTCGAGGAAGAGTTGGAAGCATTGGCGCCCTGGCCAACCGCCGTGCTGTTCGAACCCGAGGCGCTCGCATCCGCACCGAGCGCCGTCGACTCGTTCCCGCTGGCGTTGGAGCTCTCACCGACCGCCGTGCTATTCGAGCCCGACGCATTGGCGTCCACACCAAGCGCCGTCGAAGACGACCCGCTCGCGTTCGAATTCACGCCCATGGCCGTCGACTGCGCAGCGCTGGCATTGGCATTCACGCCAACCGCCGTCGAGAAAGTCCCCGAAGCGTTGGAGTTCTGGCCGACTGCAGTCGATTCAAATGCACTGGCGTTAGCCGACTGCCCAACCGCGGTCGAGCTCGTGCCGGAAGCATTAGCCGATGTGCCGAGCGCTGTCGAATTGCTGCCCGAGGCGTTCGAGTTCTGGCCGAGCGCCGAGGCGTTGAAGCCCGAGGCATTCGAATTCTGGCCGACTGCGGTCGAGAACGAACCCGAGGCGTTGGCCGAAGTTCCAAGTGCCGTACTGTCAAGGCCGCTGGCATTGGAGTTCTGGCCGAGCGCGGAGGCGTTGAAGCCCGAGGCATTCGAATTCTGGCCAACCGCCGTCGAGAACGAACCTGAGGCGTTAGCCGATTGGCCAAGCGCTGTCGACGAGCTGCCCGAAGCGCTTGAATTCTCGCCAACCGCAGTCGAGTTGGAACCCGAAGCATTGGCGCCCTGGCCAACCGCCGTGCTGTTCGAACCCGAGGCGCTCGCATCCGCACCAAGCGCTGTCGACTCGCTCCCGGTGGCGTTGGAGTTCTCACCGACCGCCGTGCTATTCGAGCCCGACGCATTGGCGTCCACACCAAGCGCCGTCGAGGACGACCCGCTCGCGTTCGAATTCACGCCCATGGCCGTCGACTGCGAAGCGCTGGCATTGGCATTCACGCCAACCGCCGTCGAGAAAGTCCCCGAAGCGTTGGAGTTCTGGCCGACTGCAGTCGATTCAAATGCACTGGCGTTAGCCGACTGCCCAACCGCTGTTGAGCTTGAACCAGAGGCATTCGCCGAAGTGCCGAGCGCTGTCGAATTGCCGCCCGAGGCGTTCGAGTTCTGGCCGAGCGCCGAGGCGTTGAAGCCCGAGGCATTCGAATTCTGGCCAACCGCCGTCGAGAACGAACCTGAGGCATTCGAACTCTGCCCAACTGCCGTACTCGAGGCACCCGAGGCGTTTGCGTTCTCGCCGTTCGCAGTCGAGTTGGAACCCGAGGCAGTCGATGAATGGCCGGTAGCGGTGCTGTTCGAGCCAGAGGCATTGGCGTTATTGCCCAACGCCGTACTGGATGCCGCAGAAGCGGTCGCATCTTCGCCGATCGCCGTGCTCTCATTGCCCGAGGCCGTGGCATCCTGGCCAACCGCCGTGCTGTTCAAGCCCGAAGCGGTTGAGTTTTGACCGACCGCGGTAGCGTCATTGGCAGTGGCGTTGGCGTCCTGGCCGATCGCCGTGCTGTTAGTACCGGTCGCATCAGATTCAGCGCCAATCGCTGTGCTCGAGGTGCCCGAAGCGTTTGAGTTCTGGCCAACCGCCGTTGAGCTGGCGCCAGAAGCATTCGAATTTTCGCCGACTGCCGTCGAAAAATTACCCGACGCGTTCGCTTGATTACCGACAGCCGTTGAGGACGACCCCGTAGCAACCGCACTCGACCCCACCGCGGTCGAATTTGACCCCAAGGCGGTTGCGTTAACACCGCAAGCTAAGTTCGAATTGCTGAGCCCGCCAGCGCCGTCATTTGCGCCACCAGTTCCAACGAAAGGGAAGGCCGCCTGCGTCACGATGCAGTTCCTGGCAAGCGCCGGACTGGCCGACATGCCAAAGGTCGCAACACACGCCAAAGCGGCCAGACTTGCTGAACCCAATATCCCCTTGGAGCTCAATAAACGCCTCGCTCCAGTCCCGATCGTGAAAGCCATGTCTTTCTCCCGCTTCATAAATTCGCGCTTAGGCCGTGGTGACACCCCGACTCTTACGACAAGAAATTACCGATCGTTCACGCCACAAACAAGCAATGGATCGTTTTGAGAGTCACAATCGGGCCATAAGTTGCAAAAAAACAACACATTGTGGCCCGATTTTAACGGGATGCGGAGGTCGTGTTTCGGGATTCATCAAATGACTCCAAGGGATTGCGACTGAAGCCGAGATACAACCCGAAGTCGCGCGGAGTCACCTATCGATAACGCTCAAACCGCCGACCAAGCCTCGGGGTCGCCGAGAATGGGGCGCCAGGGCTGGATGTGACGCTCATAATTGCGCCACCGCTCCACCGACCGTGAATGGATCTTCTCGCGCACTTGCTGAGCGCTGGCTGTTCTCACCCTACGCTCGTTAGTATCGAAGGCAAGGCAGCGTTCATCGAAGGGAAGCTCGCAGAAATCGAGGATTTTGCGGACCTCCTCCTCCGGATGTGCGATCAGCGTCTCATAGCGCTGCTGGAAGATCCTGCCCGGCATGGCCTCTTCCCAATGGGCGATCGTGTTCTTGAAAATATTGTAGAATTTGGCGACATCCTCCATGCCGTAGCAATATTCATGGAAGGCCGAGAACAGGCTGCCATACGCAGAAATGCACGAATCATAGGGATTGCGGCGCATGCAGATAATCTTGGCATTGGGGAGCGCAAGACTGATCAGGCCGGCATGCAGCCAGTTGCCAACCAGCTTATCGCTGATTCGCGGCGATTCCCTTCCGTAACGTTCACGCATCCGGTCAATATAACCCTGACCGATTCGGGTAAACTCGGCCTCCGTATGATCCTTCAGTGTGGCGGCAAGCTCCGGAAAGATCGTGTTCTCATCGGCGCCCACAACCTGAGGATGACTGGCCAGAATCTGCTCCATTAAGGTTGTGCCCGACCGAATCATCCCGACAATGAAGATTGGCGTGTTGTCGGTCACCGTCGATCGCGGTGCTGTGGCGAGGAATTCCCGCGTGTATTTCTGGCATACCCGCGCGGCAACCGCCTGTTCCTTCTGAATGTTGAAGGGTGCGCCGGCGCGCTTCAGCTTGTTGCCAATATGCCAGCAGGCGAAAGCATCGTCATAAAGTTTATTCGCATCGAATGTTCGCCCGAGGCCGAACGCCAGATACATCCGATCGGCATCCGGTGTATTCGGATCACCGTAGAGCCGGCGCATCGCCAGTACCGCCGGATCGTCCATCTTGAGCTTTACCGTTACGGCAAGTTGAAAATATGGCTCTCCCCGCGACGGATCGATCTCAATCGCGGTGCGCAGGGCGTCCGCTGATTCCGTCGTCTTGCCGATGTGATTGAGCACCGTACCCAGGTTGAGCCAGGCAACAAAGTGTTGTGGGTCGTATTCGACGGATTTCCGATAACACTCCGCCGCCTCATCAAGCTTATCGAGATCACGCAGGAAATTGCCCATGTTGTTATGGGCGAGTGCCGATTTCGGATCGACCTCCAAAGCCCGGCGGGTGAGCGCGATCGCCTCTTCGGGATTTTTGTACCGCAGCATATTGCCGAGATTGATCAGCACATCGCGGTAGCGTGGATTGGCTTCGAGCGCCTTGCGATAGCAATCTTCGGCCTGGGCCGGCCGGTTTGTTTCGGCGAACACGCGCCCTAATCCGCGCCAGGCCACAGCATAATTCGGCTTCAGTTCTATTGCCTTGCGATACTCAGCCTCCGCTTCGTCCTTGAAGCCGACGTTCCAAAGAGCGTTCCCGTACGTGTTATGAGCCTCAGGGGCTTTCGGGTTAATCTCGATAGAGTATTTGAGATAGGGCAGCGCCCCTCCCGAATGACCGCGTTCGAGAATGAGCAGTCCAAGATTATGAAGCGCATTGGCGCTTTTGGGATTGAGATTTAGGACTTGCAGATAGAGGGCCTCCGCCTCAAGACGCTTTCCGGCATTTTGTGCCGCGAGTGCCGCCTTGAACTGGATTTCGGCCTGACGGATTGAATCAGTAGACACGATGGACAAACCTCACTGAACGCTTGCGAGCATCGCCTTCCACTCGCCCAGATGTTTCTCGTAGTTGCGCCAACGGCCGATAGAACGCGTATGCAGTTGCTCCCGGACCTGCTGCGAACTGGCTGTCCTGACGCGACGGTCGGAATTGTAAAATTCTAGGCATTTTTCATCGAAGGGCAAATTGCAATAGTCCAGCACCATGCGCACCACCCTTTCGGGATCGCCCACCAGGTCCTCATAGCGCTGATGCAGGATTCGGCCGGGCAAGACCTTGTCCCAATGGTTCATGAGACCGGAATAGAGCTGGTAGAATTGGGCGAGTTCATGCATGTCATAGGCATAATGGTGCATCTGCGCGAACAAGGTAGAGTAGATCGAAAGACACACGTCATAGGGATCACGCCGCATGTGAATGATCTTTGCGTTCGGGAGGATCAGGTGAATGAGCCCGACGAACAGGAAATTCCCCGGAAGCTTATCGGTGATGAGGCGCGGGCCATCGCCGAAACGTTGCCTCAGGCGGCCAATATAGGCTTCGCCCATCGCGGTGAGGTCTTTCGCGCTCACCGACCTAAGCCAGTCAGGATAGGTTTGGCCCGACTTGGGCTTGAAACCGAAGGCGATCTCGGGGATCCACTGCAATTCATCGGCGCCGGCAACCTGGGGGTGACTAGCCAGGATTTGCTCCATCAAGGTCGTCCCGGAGCGCATCATGCCGACGATGAATACTGGCGTTTCGTCATTGACAGCCGAGCGCGGCGCCTTAGCGAAAAACTCCTTGGTAAAGACGGCGCGAGTGCGCTCCATAAGAGCCTCTTCGCCGGCAATATTGAAGGTAAGCGACGCCCGCTTTAGCCGGTTTCCTTCGCGAAAGTAGTCGAACGCCTTGTCGTATTGGCCGTTGTCATTGAACACCCGCCCCAGCGCGAAGGCGAGATGCATCTTATCCCTCGCCGGAATTGCAGGCTCGTCATAGTAGAACTGCATCGACGCGACGACCGGCGCGTCCAGCGGAACTTTCATGGTTGACGCAAGCTGCATATAGGGCTCGCCGAAACGGGGAGCGACCTCGATGGCTCGTCTCAGCGCGGTGACCGAATCGGCCTTCCGACCGAGGTGATTGAGAACGGTGCCGAGATTGAGCCAAGCCAGAGCGTATTGGGGATTGAGTTCCGCTGCCCGGCGATAACTTGCCTGTGCATTTTCAAGGTCATCAAGATCGCGATGAAGATTTCCTAGATTGTTGAAGCCGAGTTCGTATTTAGGAGCGGCCGTCGTAAGCTTCTTCAGAAGCTTGAGCGCCTCTTCCTTTCGATTCTGGGTCCGCAGTACGTTGCTGAGATTTAGCATGGCCTCGGCATAGTCCGGGCGAGCTGCCAAGGCTTTCCTGTAGGCCGCCTCCGCCTGCTGCAGCTGTTGGCTGTCAGCAAGCAGGTTTCCCAGATTAAACCATGCAAGCGCATAACTTGGCTTGATATCGGTGGCACGCCTGTAGGCAGCTTCGGCCTCCGTAGTTTTCCCGAACGATCGCCACGCATTTCCGAGCGTGTTATGGGCCTCGGCGATAGCGGGATTGAGCTTAATCGCATACTGCAGATATGCGAGGGCCTGACCGGGCTGGCCACGATCGAGCTTGATCAGGCCAAGATTGTGTTGGGCATCAGCGTGATCAGGCTGAACTGTAAGAACGCCATAATAGGCCGCTTCGGCTTCATCGAGCTTCCGCGCGTTCTGAAGTTTCAAAGCGCTCTCAAATTCCGCCTGAACGATCTTCTCAGCATTTGCCATCTGGAGGCCCCCGCTTCAACTTACAGCCAACGCAGCCTTCAACGGCCGCAAATGACGTTCGTAAGGCTTCCATCGGCCGACGGAATTGGCATTCAATCGCTCGCGCACCTGACTCGCGCTTGCAGTCGCGACTGTCCGCTCTGTTGCGTGGAAATTGAGGCAAGCCGGGTGGAACTCAAGCTGACAAAAATCTAGCACCCTGCGGATTTCCCGTTCTGGATCTGCCACCAGGGCTTCGTAAGACTGTGAATGGATTTTGTGGCCGAAAAGGCTCATCCAATGCTTCATCACCTGCTCAGAAAAACGACTGTATTGCCCTATCTCCTTGAGATCGTACGCATAGGGATGGCCTTCCGTGAACAGAATACTAAATATAGATAACCCAACATCCATGGGGTCTCGTTTCATGTAAATGATGCGCGCGTTCGGCAGGATGCGATCGATCAGTCCGAGAAAGAGGAAGTTTTGGGGCATTTTGTCGGTAACGAACAGCGCGTCGGTACCGAAAGCCTCGCGGACTCGCCTTAAATACTTCCGGCCCATCACCGTCGCATCGTCTTGAGTCATTCCCTCGATACAATTCGGATAGAGCTTGGACGTTTCTGTACGAAGTTCATCGACGATATCCTGAATGTAGGTCAGCTCGCCGCCGCCCCCAACTTGCGGATGGCTCGCGAGTATCTGCTCCATCAGAGTCGTGCCGGAACGCATCATACCAACGATGAAAATAGGGCTGGCATCCTCAATCGTTGACTTGGGTAGAGTTTGGAGGCGGTGCGGTGTGAAAAAATCCCGGATCCTCTTCAGCGCGAGGTCTTCAGACCTGATGTCATATCTATAACTTTCGCGGTGGAGCCGATTACCCGCCGCAAAATAGCCAAACGCGCGATCCCACTGTCCCGCCTGATCGAATATTCGACCCAAGGCAAAGGCATAGTGCTTCTTGTCTTCATTGCGGGTCAAGGGAGCCTCGTAAAGCGATTGCATGTAGGCGACGAGACCATCGTCGGGATTGATCTTCTCAACCTGCACGAGATGCCGGTAAGCGTCGGCGTGGAACGGATTGAGCTCGAAGGCCTTCCGAAAACTCGCAGCGGACTCGGCCGCCCTGCCCGTTTCGCGTAGAACGTTTCCCAAATTGAAATGAGCAATCGCCAGTTTAGGATCGCACGCGATTGCAGTTCGGTAACTTTCCTCCGCTTCGCTAGTAAGGTTGAAATCTCTTTTGATATTCCCAATGTTGTTGTGGGCCATCGCGAATTTCGGATTGATCGCAAGTGCGCGCCCAAGCGCCTCAAGCGCCTCTGCGCGCCGATTGAGAGATCGCAGGACGTTCGAAAGGTTGTTGTGGGGTTCAGCATAACGCGGGTCAAGCTCGGCGGCTCTGACCAAGTACTGCTCGGCCTCTTCATTACGTCCTAACGAGTGGAACAGATTCCCGAGATTGAACTGAAAAAGCGCTGACTGGGGCTCCAATTCGATAGCCTTGCGATACTCCGCCTCGGCATCCGAAAGTCGCCCGATACGCACCAAGGCGTTTGCAAGACTATTATGAGCGTCCGGCAGGTCAGGTTTTAGTTCCGCTGCGTACCAAAATAGAGGAATGGCAGCGCCGGCGCCCGAATTGGCAAGTAATATTAGCCCGAGATTGTGATATGCTAACGCGTTTCCGGGATCAGCATTGAGAACTTCATTATAAAGCCTCGCGGCTTCCTGGCTTTTGCCCGCCGTCTGCTTGGCGAGCGCCAATTGAAACTTGTCTTGTTGCACAACCACCTTCCAACCAACGGCGAGGGCGAAAACGCGCCTTAATCGGCTCTTCTCACTGTGGCGTCAAGCACCGGTTGTCACGATTGACGGCGTGCATATGGACTACCCAGCCGCTGCAGCAGCCGCGGCTGCCTCTGCCTTTTGCTTCAAGCGGAGCTGATGGGCTGCCGCGGCCCCTGGATCTTCGCCGGAAACCTGCACAGTTGGAACGGCAAGCTTGATGTTGTTTTCGTCGAACGCTTTCTTGATCATCATGAGAGCCCGCCGCTTGACCGTAAACTGCTCGCCCGGTCGCGTCTTGAGCTTCATGCGCAAGATCATGCCCGAATCGCCGAACTCGTCGACGCCCTGCATCTTCAAGGGCTCGATGATGCTCGCGGCCAATTCCGGGTCCTGTGCGAGGTCCTGGCCGATCTTCTTGACGAGCTTGCGCGCCTTGTCGACGTCGGAATCATAAGTGACCGTCATGGTGATCTTCTCGATCACCCAGTCGCGGCTCATGTTCTGAACGGCGCCAAGTTCGCTGAAAGGCACCGTATAGACATAGCCGCGATGATGCCTCAGCTTAACCGATCTCAAACTGAACCCTTCGACTGTTCCCTTGTAAGACTTGCTCTGGATGTATTCGCCGACACGGAAGGCGTCGTCGAGCAGGTAGAAGACGCCGCTGATGACATCCTTGACCACTGTCTGCGCGCCGAAGCCGATGGCAACGCCGACAATGCCGGCGCCGGCGATGAGCGGAGCGATTTCAACCCCGAGCGAAGATAATGCCATGAGAATGGCGACGACGGCGACGATGATCATCAGCACATTTCGCACGATCGGTAAGAGCGTACGAACCCGCGCCCGGCGCCGCGCCAGCTCGGTGCCCACCTCGCCCAGGACGGAGGCCTCTTCCATCTTGCGATCGATCAGCGTCTTGGCGACATGCCAGAAAAAATCGGCCGCAAGCAGAATGACAATGGCACTGAAGGCACCCCGCATGATGCGGGTCAGAATCGTGTCCTGGGCCGTCATGGCGGTGAAGTCGATGCCGAGCTTGTGGCCAAGGAAAATGACTGCCGCGATGACCAGCGCCGCGCGCACGCCGCGTTCGATCACGGCGGCAAGCACGCTCGGTATCTCCTTGCCGCCCTGCTCGCGACCGGGAGGGCGCAGCACATTGTTGACGGCGCGCCGCACGGCGCCGACGGCGAACGGCAACCCAACCACCACGACGAAGAGCCAGAAGAGACGCCAGGCGCTCGCCACCCACAAGAGCCACAGCACGATGAAGTAAATCGTGATCATCCAGTTCTTGGCATTTGCACTGAGCCTGCCCCGCGCCGGCTCATCGGCACTGAGATTGACCTGGCCCGGCCGGTGCCAAACGGCCTCGATGCCCATCACCAGCAACACCATGCCAAGCAGGTAGGCAATGAGATATCGCGTCGGATCAGAAAAGCCGAGGATCCCCATCAGGCTGACCGTCGTCCAACCGAAAGCGTACCAGCCGATCGCATAGGAAACGCGTTTCACCCAGAACGAAGCCGAGGCATCGCTGACGGGGAGCACACGATAGCGCGACGGCTCGCCAAAGCCCGTATGCTCGGGCGGCGCGAGAATGAACGCGAGGACGAGCCGCGCGGCGCGGAAGATCAGGACCGCAACGAGATAGCCGACGATGATCGGGTGCAGGAGGCTTGGCCAATTGAAGCCCAGAAACACCCCAATGCTGCCGGCTGCAAATACGGCCAGCGAAGCGGCACCGTAACCGAGGCGCTCCGCCATGGCGATGAGCCTGTCGCCGATTGAATCAAGACGGGCCGAGGCAATCCAGGCCCGCACACCCCCGGTAAACCGCCGGAAGATCCATTCGGCGGCAACGCCGGCTGCCATGAAGACGAGAAAGATGAGCAGCAGCCGGATTGGACCGTAGCCTTGTAACTCGCCGCCGATCTCGCCGGCCACGCGGGCAACTTCAGAGGGAAAGGCCGGGATGGCAGCAACGAGGCTGGCGAGATGAGACCTGATCCGCTCGAAGGCCGCATCCATCGCAATGTCGTCATGCGGCTGCGCGACCGCTGCGGGGGCTTGTGGCTTCGCCTCCGCCGCCTTTTGTGCATCGATCCATTTCTGGACCTCCGGATCGCTGAGGAGCTTGAGCAGCTCCTCAATTTTTTGCGGCGGCTTGGCAGCGTCCGTCGTCTGGGCCTGTGCGGATTGACCCGCGAAGCACAGGAAAATCAGCGCAGCAAGTACCGCAACTATGGGCCGCGCCGATTTTCCTAACACCGAATGCTACTCGAAGACCGCTGTCCCAGCGATCAATGGGCGTGCTTCTTCAATCGGAATGCAAATCCGACGAACAGAATGCCGAAGATGATCGAGTAGGCACCGATCACCCAGATGAGCGCCAGCGCGCCGGCACCCGGCATGATCAGCATCGCCGCGCCGAACAGCACCGAAAGCGCGCCGCTCAGAATGAGCATCCACTCATTGTCGATTTCCTTGCGCAGCCGGATGGCGCCGATGATTTCGAAGACGCCATGGATCAACGCCCAGGCACCGATAAACATGAGGAGGACCAATGCGGTGATCTGTGGCCAGAAGAAGGTCAGCAAGCCTGCCGCGATGCCGAGCAGGCCGACCACCACGAGCCACCAGCGTGGTGCCGCGCCACCGCCGCCGCCGATGGCTGCCGCTACCGACAGCACCCCGTCGACGAGAGCATAGGCACCGTAAAGGATCACCAGGCTGAGCAATGTGATCCCCGGCCATGCGAAAGCCAGAATGCCGAAAATGATCGCCGCGATGCCGCGTAAGAGAAGAAGCCACCAATTCTTCGCCAAGCCATGCAGCAGCATTGGCTGTGGTAAACCTGTCGCCTTGATATCGGTTGCCATGTGAAGCCCCTGAGGTTGCGTTCGCGTTTCCGCACGCCTGCGCGTTCCGTCCTAAACCGCCGACGCGCGAATCTCAAATTACCCGCGGTTATGATCTATGGCGCTTTTTCGGCCTCCGTCAACGTATCGCCTTGCCGTAGACGAGGCTTCCGCGCTAGCGAGCCTTGGCCATGACTCCGCGCAGCCTGCGTCGCAAACTCGTCAAGATCGTCGTCTCGGCGATCATCCTCACAGCCATCGGCACGCCGCTCTTCGTCTTGCGCGGCGCCGACCAGGAGCGCTTGCTGAGCGGGCTTTTCATTTTCGGCATTTTGCTCGGCAGCATCGAGGAATTCTACCTGCGCGCGCCGCGCGGCGCCTGGATCAGCGAAGGCCATCCGCTGTTGGCGTTGCTTGCGACTTTCGGCTTCGCGATTGGGGCCGCTTGCGCATCATCAGTCGTGAACCTGACCTTCTGGGGCGAACTCGAACTTTTGGGCCCTATGATGAACGCCCTGTTCCGGCACCTGCCCCTGCTCCTGCTGATGGTGGCTCTCCTTGCCATCATCCTGCGCGTCATCGGCTTTATCGGCGGGCGCACCCTGTTCCATCTCCTGACCGGGCGTTATCACCGCCCCGTCGTCGAAAAGCGCGTGCTCGCCTTCATCGACATCAAGAATTCGACGGCGCTGATCGAAGAACTCGGCGCCCTGCGCGGCAAGGAGGCGATCAGCCATGTGGTGACGCTCGTCTCCCGCTCCGTCATCGAGCATGGCGGCGATATTTATCTCTATACCGGTGACGGCATGGTCGCGAGCTGGGATTGGAAGGCGGCGACCCGCGGCCAGGCGATTGTGCTGTTCGCGAGCGAGGCCTTGCGCGCCGTGCGGGATGACGAAGCCTATCGGCTTCGGAGATTCGGCATGGCGATGGAAGGCATCCGCATCGGCATTGCCGGGGGCGATGTGGTGGTGAGCGAGCAAGGCGATATACGCCGCGCCATCGGCATTTGGGGTGATGCGATCAACATGGCGTCGCGATTGGAACAGGCGGGTAAGGAATTGCGCGAAGACTGCCTGATCGCCCAGCCTGTGCTGAATGCGCTTGATATCAAAGGCTTTGAGCTCGTCACCATGCCGCCGATCGCGGTGCGGGGCATCCGGGAGCCGGTGCTCGCCTGCGCCCTCAGGGTCTGAACATACCCCTTCAGAAAAACATTTGCACACGGACGAATTTCGGGAGGCGCCCTCGACAGGCCTAGATTTTATGAAATATATCAAGAGCTTATGAAAATTGCAAAAAACTTAAAAAATAGTTCTTGGGTTACTGCGCAGCTGTTTGTACTCAGATTGCCCGAGGGAAAGCCTTTTCCCCGCTGCGATCAGTTTAGGAAGGCCATTGCCCGGTCACTGATTAGATTTGGCGAAGGCCGAAGTTTTGTCTAAATTATAGGCGGGTAATTCCTCGCCGGGAGGATGGCCGAATGCGTGCCTTGGCATCGCAGCGGTCGGAAAACGAGCGTCAATGTGAAGGGACTGACTGTGCGAACCATCATCCGAATTGTTGCGCTAGGTGTGGGTTTTTTTGGCATTGCCTCCGTGGGACACGCGGAAGCGGTCAACAAGGTGTTCGACCAATGGCGTGTGAACTGTATCGAAACAAAGGATAATGGAAGGGTCTGCGCCTTGATGGCCGGTCTCGTTAACGCAAAGAAAACTATAGTCTTCAGGTGGGCGATTTCTCCGGATAAGGAAAGCAAGACTAACCAGATTACTATCACGACACTGACCGGCGTCCGAGTTTCAGATGGAATTTCGGTTCAGTTCGGTCAAAGCGACCCAGTGAAGGTTCCATACAGACTGTGCATGCCGAAATTCTGTGTCGCCGAAATCCCATTCAGCGACGCCTGGCTCAAGACGCTCAAAGCAAGCAAGGGATTTACAGTGCGGATTATGAGCGCCAACGGCAAAGAGCTGAAATACGATCTCGACTTGAACAAGTTTAGTGCCGCTTATGATTTCTACACAGCGGAAGTAGCCAAGACACAGTGATCGGCGAACCCGTCGCACCAAATTAATCATCGATAGGGGTAGCTTCGGCTAATGCGAATGCTACACCTAGAGGCGTCACTACAATCGCAACTATTCATGGGGCTCTTAGGGCTAGAAGCCCGTACGCCGCTTATACCACCATCAATCCGAAGAGCTGCGGTGCGACACTTGTTGGCTTTGCGCTTTGCAGGATCTAGACACCGCGACGAACATGGTAATCACTTTCGCGATCGACCTGTTCCCAATTCCGAAGGCTTGTTGACTTTTCGGGAAAGGTATCAAATATTGCGCAGCATATGGAATTGGGGGAGGCTTTGATGAAACTCAAGCCAAATTTACTGGACCTTATAAAGCTTGAAAGCGGGCGCACCGTCTCAACCCTGGCTAAAACCTTCGGCCCCTTGCCGCCGGATGATGGCGACGGGCAACCGCCAATACCGGTCAACCCATAAGCTATGGCGCGCTCTGACTATGTCGGAGCGCGTATTTGCTTGAATAAAGGACGCTTCGGCGTCTTTTTTGCTAATGACGATGGACAACAACATCGGCAGTGCATTTCTGGAGACCCTCCTCACTACTGAGCGGATGCCGGAAGATGAGATCGTCGCGCACCAAGCCGATCTACTATCCCGCTTGTACCATCACGCTGTTACAGAGGTCGAGGTTTACCGACATCGGCCGCCACCGCCTCTTTCATTAGATCCGACCTCATTGTTCTGGCGTGACCAACCCTTCGTCACACGGGATCAACTGGCGGCCGGCCTAGATCTTTTTTGCGCCAGAAATGTTCCGGAGAATCATGGGGGCTTTGTACGGTGGAACTCAGGCGGCAGCACTGGCCGCGCAGTATCTCGGCTTGCTACTTCGCTTGAATCGCTAGCGCGCACGATCGCATTCTATCGCGCCTTAGGAGCTTGGCATTACGACTACTCGAATCCATTGCTGCTGATCAGGACAGATGAATTCGCCAAACACTTTGACGATATGGTGGACAAAGGCGACAGCAATTCCTGCTGGCAACTTCCAGCCTACTTCGGCCACAAAGATCCAGCTGCTCAACAGTTTCTAAACATAAGATCTGCGCCCTCCGAGCAGCTGGCGAAGATAATCGAAGTCGCTCCAGCCAATATCAATACGTTTCCATCCAATTTGCTAAGGTTAGCGCTCGAGGCGCGCCGTCATGACCCTCAACCGATAATCCCGATCGTCATTTCAGTGGCGGAGTACTTGGCTCCTGAGATCCGCATATTGACTGAACGGACGTTTGGCAGCCGGATTATCGACGTTCTTTCATCGGCAGAGGCGGGCATCATCGCCATACAATGCCCTTACAGTTCTCTATATCATATCCAAAGTGAACTAGTTCTGGTGGAAATCATCGGAGTAAACGGAAAGCTGTGTCGCACTGGCGAAATCGGCGAGCTCGTAGTCACGCCTCTCTACAATTACGCTTCCCCCCTCCTTCGTTATCGGACGGGCGACTACGTGGAATGCGGGCCTCAATGCCCCTGCGGTCGAACTCTGCCCACTATCTCCAAATTCGTCGGTCGGCGCGAGCACATGTTCAATTTCCCCGATGGACGGGACGCCTTGCCAAACATCGACAGAATCAGGATCACCGAACTCATTGGGCACGACGCATGGGCTTTCGTGCAAACTGAAAAGCGCCGATCCGAGTTGAGGGTAGCACGGTTCTGTCACACTCAATTCGCAGACCAGCTCACTAGCTTGTTAAAAGAATGTACGGGTGGAAATTTTGAGGTTGAGATAGTTTCAGTAGATGAACTCCCTCTTACGGCAGGGGCAAAAAGACATTTCACGCTAAACGCGTACAGACGAAGTGGAGTTTCGCCGAGTGTCGGATGAGAATCAATATTTTGATGCGAGTTCCTTCTGCATGATTTGGGCAAACTCGGAGAGGTCGCATAAGCGAGTGCTGAGTTCGTGGGCGAGCCCGATCCCGATCAGGGTCGCCCTTCGGCGTGCAGTTGCCATGGAGCCTAGCTGAACCAGTTCGGCGGGCGCCACAGCGATTCTGTGCGTGGCCTGGTCGTCGAGAATACTTATGAAATGCTGTCCATCGAACCGACTTATCGTGACAATCACATCGCCATCGCGGCGCTGCAGTAAATTAGCGGTATCGAGTTCGTCTAGGATCCAGATCAGCCGCTTATCGACGGCGACGTCATGAAGAGACTCGGCTCGCGGATCACTTGCGGTCAGAACAACCGCCTTGCGCGATATAGAGCATAACAGTTTTGCCGTTTGCGCATCAGTTTCCTTCGCTGTCACGCCTTGCTCACTTGGCAATAGAAGAACGCCGACGTCGCACTTGTCGACCGGCATGCCTCTTTCGGCTACTATGTCACTGGTTGTCTGAAGAAGCGCGACAGTAGACTGCGGGTTTCGAAAGATGACATCGGCCCTCGCCGCATCGTGAGGTAAGCTACTTCCAATTGCTCTACCGGAAATCTCAAATCGCTCGCGAGCTGCTATGCCCACAGAAGAAACGCACTTCGCCAGCATATTGGCGGCGATATCGATCACTATGGAGGCATGACAGGTTCCCAAAATCAGACCCGTCGGGATGCGGCCGCTATCGCCACGCGGAAAATGCGAAGCCAACAACATTTGATATGCGGGCAAGCCGCAGCTTTGCGCGCCGGCGAGTGTTGGCATCGGGTTGACCTCGACTATTGCTCCGCCGGTTTCGTGGTATGGGCGGGAAATATCGCTTGTGATGAAGTCGACACCCGCCACATCGAGACCGAGAAGCTGCACTGCCAACCGTGCCACCTCGACATTGTCCGCATGAGCGGACGGCGTTACATCCTCAAGTGAGTGATCAGGTTGATTGCGCCACCATTGCCTGAGAACCAAGCGTTCGCCGGCCGGGAGAACGTCGTCGGGTCTGTAACCTCGTTTGCTTATGTGGCCGAGCACTTCGGTATCAACGTTTATTTTTCCTCTTATCACGCCAGGGGTGCTGATTGGGCTCGCTTCGATCAATTGTTGAATCGACGACTTTCCGTTTCCAATGATGTTGGCGGGCATCACCCGCAGAATGCCAACCAAGTCGTTCCCCACGAATGTGAGACGATGGTCAAAGCCTTTGAGATACTGTTCGATCAGCACGGCCCCAAATTTGAACGCGGGCTCGAGTGCACGTTTGAGTTCCGTCTCATCGGTTATGTTCGTACGCACTCCCACGCCATTGTGCTGATTATTGGGCTTAACAACGACTGGAAAACCGATCTTTCGCGCTATTTCAAGAGCCTCGTCTTCATTGACAGCCAGCCCGTGCGGCGGGACAGGGATGCCCTGCTCCGCGCACAAGCGCGATGCAACAGACTTACAATTTGCAAGCTCACAAGCCATCTCCGAAGTCTTGCTGGTGAGACCTCTCAGGAAGCGCGCCTGCTTAATCCCTTGGCCCAGCTGAACAATGGACTGATACGACGCTATAGGAAGGTCAGAACTGGAGAGATTGAAAACTGGAATATCGCGCAGGGCTGCTTCTTGAAGTAGGAAGCGCGTACCCAAATTTGGAACTATTGCATCGGCATCTTTCTTAAACCGCTCGTAGGCCGCCTTGATGGGTTCCCGCTGATCTTCCGCACCGCATAACGCAAGGGCACATATCGTCACCGCCGCGCGCCCTGCAATTAACCCAAGTTTCCGGTTGTGAAACTCATACGCGGCCGCAGCCCGCGTATCGGAGGACTGGAGGACGCCGGAACCTTGCTCCACCGGATAGACATATTCCTTCTGAAGAATCAGCGCGGCACGTGCAATATACTCTCCTACCAAATGACGCAGAGGCAAGTTGAGCGAGTGTTGCGGTAGTGAATTAGAGAGAGCGCGGAGCGCGGGAATGAAGATGCCAAGAATTCGAAGGGAGTTCGCTATCTCTTTGTTGGTGAGATCCTTAAATCCACCCCGCCGATCCACCGCGAGAAATATGGTTGGCGCCGGCAACAGCAAATTCGCATGGCGATAGACAACCTCTTTGACAATACTCATTACTCTTTGCGACATTCAAGCCTCTAAGGGGACTAGCGTTATTCGCGTTGAGTGCACGCTGCGTGATTATTGCGATAGATCAGCTTCTACCCGACGTGCTCAAGTTCCTGCAATTATATCGCATGCTTGATTTATGAAACTGAGAGCCCTCGGAAAGTTCGATCATGCCGCGCCTAATAGAGCTGGTTCGATACCATTTTTTCAATTGAGCACTCTGTTCGGCGGTTTCCGCGGACGGGCTTTCGGAGATCTGGCTGATTCTATAAAGCATCCAGTTCGTTTCATGTGATCGTCAGCAGCCACGCGATCGCCAGCACCATGCAGGCCAGCGCCACCGGCACGCCGGATCGCGCGAACTCCGCAAAGCTGATCTTCACGCCGCGCGCCCGCGCCTCCTCGACAACGATGATGCCGGCGAGGCTTCCGAACAGGATGAGGTTGCAGGAAAAGCCGGTGCCGAGAGCAAGCGCCGCGCCCAGCGCATTGGGATCAACGGTGGGGTCGAGATAGGGCACCAGCAGCATGACCGCCGGATTGTTGCCGACAAGGTTGCAGAGGATCGAGGTGATCAGGAACAGCCAGACGGGGGCATGCGTGTCGAGACCTTCGGCGCGCATTCCGGCAAGAAGCTGCTGCGGCGTGCCGGTCGCGGCCAAGGCGGCGTTGACGATGAAGAGCCCCATCAGCATGAGAAGGAGATTGCCATCGACATGCTTCATCATGTCGCCCGAGGCGATTCTGCGGTTGAGAAGCAGGACACCCGCTGCGGACAGTGCGACCAGCGAGCGTGGCCAGTCGGTAAGGGTGAAGGCGGCGACGACGCCAAGTGTAACCAGCGCGGCCTTGATCGTCTCCCACTTGTTGACGATGACGATCGGTGCCGGCACGCCCGTGCCGGGCTGATTGTCGGCGGCGAGATGCCATCTGCCGCGATAGAGGACGGTGACGATCGACCAAACGATCGGCAGCGAGAGCAGCGCCGGGGGACCGGCAGTCTTGAGAAACTCGAGAAACGACAGATGCAGCGCCTGGGCGGCGATCATGTTCTGCGGGCTGCCGATGATCGTGCCCGCCGCACCGGTATTTGCGGCAAAGCAGAAGGCGAGAAGAAAGGGGATCGGATTGAGCCCGCGCGCCAGCGATATCTGGACGAGCAAGGGCGTCATCGCGACGACGACGACGTCGTTGGTGAGGAGCGAGGACAACGAGCCCGCAACAATGATCAAAATCGCGAGCAGCGCCGGCGGCTTGACAGGGAGTGTCGCGACCCAGTGCGCCACGAAAGCGTAGAAACCCGAGACGACGAAGGCGGCAGAGACCACCATCAGGCCGAAGAGCATGCCGATGGTGCGATAGTCGATCGCATTCCACGCCTTTTCCGGCGTGAGCGAGCCGGCGACGATCATGGCGATGCCACCGATGAGCGCCGCACCGGTGCGATCGACCTTGAAGCCCGGGATATGGCCGAGCCCCATGGCCAGATAGACGATGAAGAAGATGAAGTGGGTGATGTCCATGGGAAGAGTTTAGAACCGCTTCCCTCCCCCTTGTGGGGAGGGACCAAGGGTGGGGGTCACTCGGACGGGTGCAAGTATTGCACCCCCGCCCCTAACCCCTCCCCACAAGGGGGAGGGAAGCCCCACAAGGGGGAGGGGAAAACTATCAATTGCGCAAGCATCGCCCTACCCGCGCGGCTTTGGCTTCGACTTCGCGTCAGCCGGGTTCTTTGCCGCCGCATGATAGGCCCTGCGGATCTGGGCAAGGTCGACGGTCGCCGGTGGCAGTTTCATCTTCAGTTCCTCGAGCGTCGCGGCGATGATCTGCGAGACCGCGAGATTGCGGAACCATTTGTGGTTCGACGGAATCACGTACCACGGCGCGTCGTCCGTCGAGCATTGTTCCAGCATGGCTTCGTAGGCCTTGGTATAGTCGTCCCAATAGGCGCGCTCCTTGTAGTCGGAATCGCTGATCTTCCATTGCCGGTTGGGATCGTCGAGCCGCTGGCGGAAGCGCTCGAGCTGCTCTTCGGCTGATATGTAGAGAAAGAATTTGAGGATGGTCGTGCCTTTGCGCGCCAGCAATTTCTCGAACTGGTTGATCTCCTTGTAGCGCTTCGACCACACGCTCTCGGGCACCATGTCGTGGACGCGCACGACGAGCACGTCCTCGTAATGCGAGCGATTGAAGACAGCGACGTCGCCGAGACCCGGCACATGCGGGTGAATGCGCCAGAGGAAATCATGCGCGAGGTCTTCCGCCGTCGGCTGTTTGAAGCCGGTGACCGTGGTGCCTTGCGGATTCATCGCGGTGATCACGTGCCAGCAGGTGCCGTCCTTGCCGGCCGCATCGATACCCTGAACGACGATGAGGAGCGAATGCTTCCTTTCGGCATAGAGGAGATACTGAAGATGGGTGAGCTTCGCGACATTGCCGGCAAGGTCCTGTTGGGCCTCGGCCTCGCTCTCATGCTCGCCATGATAGGCGGGATCGATGTCCTTGAGGCGAATTTTCGTGCCGGGCTTGACGATCAGTTTCTTGCGATAGTCCATGATGGCTTCCTCGCTTCAACGACGAGCGACTTGAGTATCAGGGGTAAGCGGTTGATTGACCAGCGCAGCGGACTTCACCCGGCGCGCCGTCAGATGATCGAGCAGGCGTTCGGTCAGAAGGCGCACGCCGCCCAGCAGGAAAATCCAGATGATGTTGTAGAGCCAGACCCAGCCGATCAGCGACCACGAGATCGCCGGCACCAGAATGCCGAAAGCGCACATCAGGACGGCGAGCAATTGCGTGGCGACAATCGCGCCGACCAGAATCGCCGCGGGATAGGGCGGCTTGAGGAACCAGCCTTCGCTGCGCGTGACGAAGAGCAGCAAATGACCGCCGGCGACAAGCTGCAGAAACATGATGGTCTGGAGATGCGAGGGGTCGGTAAGGCCGAAGCTTTCGCGCAATGCCGGATCGGAGAGGATTTCCATGCCGATGAGCAGGAGGCCGAAAGATTGCGCGACGCAGAAGACGCCGAGCACCGCGGAAAGGCTCAAGAGGCGCGGCATCTTCCAGCGCATCGGCCTGGGGCTCACTGGCGTGTTGTCATAGGCGATCGTCATGATCGGCACATCGTCGAGGAGCGACATGATGACGATCATCACCGCGGTGAGCGGCTGGAAGCCGAGTATCACGCTCGACAGCACGACCAGAAACATGATGTCCATGGTGAGCGCCACGCGATAGATCGTGTAGGTGGTGATGCGCCCGAATATGCGCCGCGCCTCGTCGATCGCAGCACTGATGACGGAAAGACCCGGCGCGGTGAGGATCAAGGCCGCAGCGCCGCGCGCCGCATCGGTTGCACCCGAGACCGCGGTGCCGCAATTGGCCTGCTTCAATGCCGGCGCGTCATTGACGCCATCGCCGGTCATCGCGACGATGTGGTCGCGCGACTGCAAAGCCTTGACGATTGCATATTTGTGTTCGGGGAAGACGCGGGCAAAGCCATCGGCCTTCTCAATCGTGTCGATGATTGGGGGCGGCAGATGGTTCGGATCCATGTTGACCGGGAAGACATCGGCGGCAGTGAGGATATTGTCGCCCATACCGAGCTGGCGCGCCGTCTCGCGGGCGATCGCCGTGTCGTCGCCGGTGATCATCTTGACGCGCACGCCCTTGCCATTGACCGAAGCGTTCGTTGCCTTCGAATCATCACGCGGCGGATCGAACATCGGAAGCAGGCCGAGGATCGACCAGGTCTTGCCGTCATCATCGGAACGCGCCACGCCAAGCGCGCGATAGCCCCTGCCCGCCAGATCGGCGACCGTCTGCTTGATCTTGTCGGCAAGTTCGGTCGGCGGCTTGGCCAGCGCCACGATAACTTGCGGCGCACCCTTGCTGCAGATGACAGCATAGCCCTTCGGATCGGTAAGCGTCGCGGCGGTGCGCTTGGTGACCGGATCGAAGGGCTGGTAGGAAACGGGCTTGAAGCCTTCGAGCGCGGTTTTCGACTTGAGCGCGGCGAGCACCGCATCATCGATCGGATCGTGATCTTCGGCCCGCGACGCCAATGCGGCGGCGAGAATGCAAGCTTGGCTGTCTTTCGATCGGACGAGGATTGGATCGCCGACGTTCAACTGGTTCTTGGTCAAGGTGCCGGTCTTGTCGGAACAGAGAAAGTCGACGCCCGCCATTTCCTCGATCGCCGAAAGCCGCGAGACGATGGCCTTCTGGCGCGACAGGTCGAGGGCGCCCAGTGCCATGGTGATCGAAAAGACCGCCGGCATGGCGACCGGGATCGAGGCGATCAGCAGGATGAGGACGAATTGCAGGATATTGAGCGCGGTCGCCGTGTTCCAGGTATCGGCGATGACGATGTCGGTGTAGACGCGCGCCGCGACGAGGATCAGCGCCAGGATGGCGGCAATGACGATGAGAAAATTGCCGATCTCGAACATCGCCTTTTGCGCATGGCTGACCGCGCCGGCGCCGGCGACGAGCTTGGCGGTGTGGCCGAAAAGCGTGTTCGAGCCCGTCGCGATGACGACGCCCGTCATTTCGCCCTGGCGCACGATGCTGCCCGAATAGGCGGGGTCGCCGATCTTCATGGCGACCGGCACGGACTCACCGGTGAGGGCCGACTGGTCGATCGAAGCGTAATCGCCCTGGACGAGGCGAAGATCGGCCGGGACGATAGCGCCGAGCCGGATGCGGACGACGTCGCCTGGGACCAATGTCGCGGCATCGATCTCATGCCAGGCCGCGTCACGCAGGACGGTTGCCTTAGGCGCGAGGCCCTTCTTGAGCGCCGCAAGCGCATTGGAGGCCTTGCGGTCCTGCCAGAATTCGAGGCAGGCATTGAAAATCAGAAGCGCGGCGATGACGCAGAAGTCCTGCCAGCGCCCGAGAATGGCCGAGACAATCGCCGCCGCCTCGATCATATATGCGATCGGCCCCATGAAATAGCCGGCGACCTTGCGCGCGAGGCCCTCCTCCTTCTCGGTGAGGGCATTCGGCCCGTATTGGACAAGGCGCTTCGCTGCCTCGGCGGCGGTGAGCCCTTTTTGCGGGTCGACGGCGAGCGACTGCAGCACATCGGCGACCGGCGCCTTGGAGAGGTCGGGTGACTGCTGAGCGCCGGCCATCTTCGTTAACCCCGCTTGCGCGCCGCAATGCAATATCGCGGCCGAGCATACTGGCTGAAAAATCTCCTGCCGCGCAAGATGCTGGGAGGACGGATCGCGACGCTAACTCTTTTGTCATCCCCGGACTTGTTCCAGGGATCTACTGTGCCGATGCTCCTGTGGCCGAATAGTTTGCGAGATGGATTGCCGGGACGAGCCCGGCAATGACAAGATGTTGGAAGCCAGGATCAGGATATGAAGTTTCGTACCCAAATCGTACCGGTGTTCGCGGCGCTACTCGCGCTTGTCCTGTCGCTTGGTGTTGCCCATGCGGCGTCAGAGCCGAATTATGTCGGCGTCGAGACCTGCCGCTCATGCCATACGAGCGAGGTTAAGTCCTGGGAGGATTCGCATCACGGCTGGGCTTTGCGATTGCCAACGCCAGAGAACGTGCTCGGCGATTTCAAGGACGTGAAGTTCGAATTCAAGGGCATCACTTCGCGCTTCTTCACCAAGGACGGCAAGTATTTCGTCGAAACTGACGGCGCCGACGGCAACCTGCAGGTTTTCGAGATCAAATACACGGTCGGCGTCACGCCATTGCAGCAGTATTTGGTCGATACCGGCAATGGCCATCTGCAGGCGCTGGATATCGCCTGGGACACTATCGCCAAGCGCTGGTACCACCTCTATCCGAATGAGGATGTGACCGCCGGCAACGGCCTGCACTGGACCGGGCCTTACAAGAACTGGCAGGCGCGCTGCGCTGTCTGCCACCAGACGGACTTCCAGAAGAACTACAGCGAGAAGGATCAGAGCTACCACAGTACGTGGAAGGACCTCACCGTCGCCTGCGAGGCTTGCCACGGTCCCGGCGAAGCGCATGTCGCCTGGGCGAAGGATCGCGCCAAGTTCGATGCTTCTGCCTTTCTCGATATCGACGCCTTGGGATTCTCGAAGCCAAAGGGCCCGACAAAGCAGGCGATCGAGGAGAATATGTGCGGGCCTTGCCATTCCCGCCGCGAACCGCTCGATGCCAACTCAACCTTGCCGCAATCGCACCTCGGCGATCACTTCAATCTCTCGACATTGAGCAACGGCCTCTATTTCGCCGACGGGCAGCAGCATGACGAGGTCTATATCCTCGGATCGTTCCTGCAGTCGAAGATGCATGAGAAAGGCGTGACCTGCTCGAACTGTCACGATCCTCATTCAGCCAAACTGCTGTTCGAGGGCAATGCGGTCTGCACGCAATGCCACAACGAGACGGGCCGAGCCGAATTTCCAACCCTCAAGAAGCGGCTCTATGACTCACCCGAGCACACGCGCCACAAGGCGGGGAGCGATGCCGCGCAATGCGTGAACTGCCACATGCCGCTGCGCAACTACATGATCGTCGACGGCAGGCGAGATCATTTCTTCCGCGTGCCCGATCCCATGCTCTCCGAAAAAGCCGGGTCGCCCGATGCGTGCCTCACGTGCCATGACAAGCAGAAGGCGGCCTGGGCGGCGGAACACATCGCCAAATGGGGTCCGCCGCATGTGACCAAGGCGACCGCCTATGGCGAAGCTTTTGCGAAAGCGCGCGGCACCGGGCTTGATCCCAAGACCAAGGACAATCTCGTCGCGATCGCGCTCGATCAGTCCCAGCCGGCGATCGTGCGGGCAACGGCCGCGCGCGAGATTGCCGATCAGTTGTTGCCTGCCGATCTCGCCAAGCTTGGCGCACTCTTGAAAGACGAGAGCGATCTGGTGCGCGCGGCGGGTGCGCGATTGCAGCGCCAGGCCTCGCCGCCCGAACGCGCCAAGGCGCTAACGCCATTGCTCAGCGATCCTGTCAAATCGGTGCGACTTGCGGCGGTGCTGGAATTGACGACGATCGGCGAGGCCATGCCGAAAGCCGACTTGCCGCTGCTCGTCAAAGTCCTCGACGAGTTGCGTGCGACCTACGAGGCGCGCGCCGACTTTCCCGAGACGCAAATGGCGATGGGCGGCCTCGCCATGACCAACCGCAACTGGCAGGCGGCGGAAGCAGCCTTCCAGCAGGCCTCGACCATGGACCCGCAATTGGCGGAGGCCTGGCTCGCCCGCGCCCGCATTCGCGCCGCGTTGGGTGATGTCCCCGGTGCGACCCAGATCCTTGTCGAAGCGCATGCGACCAATTCCGACAATGTGCAGATCGCCAATGAACTCGCGAGCCTGCTCGTGTCGCAAGGTCAGGGCGATGCGGCGATCCCGCTTTTGCGCCAAGTGCTCGACGCCTATCCCGACGAGCGCGATGTCAGGGTCACTTTGGCGGCGGCTTTGCTGCGCGCCAACAAGCTGACCGAGGCGAGGATTGAGATCGACAAGCTGCTCGCCGTCGCACCGACCGATGCGAACGTCCTCATGCTGCATGCCTTCCAGCAATTATTGACCGGCAATGTCGTCGCAGCCCGCAAAACCGTTCAGGAACTGTCGGAACGCTATCCCGGCATGCAATTGCCGCCGCAGCTTCAAGCCTTGCTGCAGATGCAGTAATGGCGCTTGCAACGGGACGCGGCGCGCGCCAAACACGGCCCGGAGATTGACATGAGCAAAGCCGTTTTCATTCACGGGGCCTATGATGTCCGGGTCGGACCCTATCAGCCGCCCCCGCCCCGCAACGACACAGTCATGCTCAAGGTTGCCGCTGTCGGCCTGTGCGGAAGCGATCTTCATTATTATAAGGACGGCGGCATCGGTGCGGCGGTCATTGCCAAGCCTTTCGTGCCGGGACATGAATTCGCGGGCTATCTCGTCAATGACGAACAAGCGTTAGGGCTCAAGCGCGGCACGCTGGTGGCGGTCGATCCGAACCGCGCTTGCGGCAAGTGCGAATTCTGCCTCGCCGGCCATGCCAACCTGTGTCCGAAGGTTGAATTCATCGGCGCACCGCCCTTCGACGGCGCGATGACCGAGACGATCGCAGTACCCTCAGAACTCGTGGTGCCGATCCCACCAAGTTTTACGCCCCTGCAGGCGGTGATGTTGGAGCCCTTGGGCGTCGCCATCCATGCGATCGATCTCGCCAAGCCGCGGCTTGGCGAGAGCGTGGCCCTGATCGGCTGCGGCCCGATCGGGCTGTTGATCCTCGAAGTGCTGAAGGCGGCCGGCGCCGGCGATATTTTCGCGGTCGATCCGATCGAGACGCGGCGCGACTTCGCCTTGAGACTCGGCGCCAAGCGCGCCGGGAGTTCCGTCAAAGACATCGCGCAATGGAGCAAGGGCCAAGGCTATCCGTTGGTGATCGAGGCGACCAATTCACCGGCCGGTTTCAACGATGCAGTACTCGCGGCCAAGATCGGCGGTCGTGTTGTATTGGTCGGCATTCCCGATGGCAATTCATACACGCTCGATGCCGCACAGGCGCGCCGGCGCGGGCTCAAGATCAAGTTCTCGCGGCGCATGGGCCATGTCTATCCGCGGGCAATCGATCTCGTCGCGCAAGGCAAGGTCGACGTCGTCTCGATGGTGACCAATGAATTCGCGCTCGACGATGCGCCGAAGGCCTTCAGGCTTCACGCCGAAGGCGCAGCCGGCGTGATCAAGAGCCTGATCGTGCCCTGAAGTAGCGGTAGCCTTCATAGGCAAGCGCGATGAAGGCGAGGATCGCGCCAACCGCACCCGCCCAGCCGATTTTCTGTGCAATCTGCGCAAAGATGTGGTGGCCGCCGAGGTAATAGGGAACGAGCACCCAGAAGCCGACCCACAAGGCTGCGCCGATGGCATTGTAGGTGAGAAAACGCAGCCAGTGCATGCCGAGCGTTCCGGCAACGACCCCATTGAGTTGGCGCAGAACGTTCACAAATCGCGCGAAGATGACGGTGACCGGTCCGAACTTCGTGAACATGGCTTCGATCTTGTCGAAGCGTGACGGCGTCAGCCCGACCTTGGAGCCGTAACGCGTGACCGCCGCGCGGCCGAGCTTGCGGCCAACGAGATAGCCGATATTGTCGCCCATCACCGAGCCGGCCCAGGCGGAGATTAGGAGCGCCGGCAATGACATTTCATGCCGGCTCGCCATCAGCGCCGAGAAGATAAGGAGGCTCTCGCCCGGCACCGGAAAGCCGATTGCCTCGAGCAGTAGGATGACGGTGACGGCGAGGACGCCGTAGCCCTGAACGAAGCCTTCGAATTCACCGACGAGATACGAGAACTCGCTCATCCGGTGAGTCTAAAGCTTCGGCGTGCGGTAGAGAACCTTGCCCTTGGCGGCGATTTCAACATCGACGAGATAGCGCTTCATGCCCTCGGGGCTGGCATCGATGCCGAGGCCGGGGCGCTCGGGTACCCGGACCTCGCCATTTGCATCGGGTGCGATATGGTTGGCGCATAAGTCCCAGGCCACGGATTTGGGCGTGAAGGGATATTCGCAGATCACGTCGTCCTTCAATCCGGCATAGGGCTGCAGCGATGCGCACAAGGCGAGATGCGACGTGAAGGTGTGGTTCACATAAGTGACGCCCTTCCCTTTCGCATAATCGGCGACGCGCTTGGCGGGGCCTATGCCACCGATGCGGCCGCAATCAATCTGGACGAACGCGACCTTGCCGTAATCGATCAACTGCCGCGCCATGCCGAAATTATGCGAGGCCTCGCCGCCGGCGGTCTTGACCTTCTTGCTGCGCGAAGCGAGCTGCGCATAGGCATCGTAAGCGCCCCCGTAGAACGGCTCCTCGAGCCAGGTGGCGTTCACTTCTTCAAGCATCGGCAATCGCGCCGCGGCCTTGTCGACATCCTCGCGCCAGATCTGCCCAGCATCGATCAACAGCATGCCATCCGCGCCGAGACCTTCCCGCGCCGCGATCAATTGGTCGCGGTCTTCCTTGAGACCGGCGCGGCCGAACGGACCCCAGCCGCATTTGACCGCCCGAAAGCCAGATTTGCGTGCGCTGCGGCAGCCTTCAAGCGTCTCCTGCGGCGTGTCGCCGAAGAGCTGTGAGGCGTAGGGGATCTTAGGGTATGCTTCTTTATAGCCGAGCAGGCGATAGACGGGCTCGCCGCGCTTCTTGCCGAGGAGATCCCACAGCGCCATCTCGATGCCGGACCAAGTGTGGGCGGCCTGGAGAAGATCCATGCATTCCATTTCGATGTCGCCGGCGAGGCGCTCGATATCGGCAGGACCGTCGATCTGCTTGCCGAGAACGACCGCCTTGAGCGGCTTGCAGGCACCATGCGACATGGGTGTCACATAGGCGGCAATCGAGACCAGGGGTGAGGCTTCGCATTCGCCCCAGCCCACATAGCCGCCAGCTGCGACGCGCACCACCAGGGCGTCCTGGCTGCCATCGCCGGCATCCGTGACTTCCGGCATCGACAGATAAAAGAAATCGACGGATTCAATCTTCATGTGCTTCCCCATTTTGGCGCGATAGGTTTGGCGTGGCGCAGGCGATAAGGCAAGCATCCCGCGCTAGAGCTCCCGCAAATCAGGCATGCGGGATTAACCTCGAATGTCATTGACTTGGGCCCACCAATCAGTTCGATTTTGCCTCCCCGAAACCAGTGGCAGGCAGGATGTCCGGCGCGCTTGAAGGCATTATGGTCGTGGCTCTCGAACAGGCCGTAGCGGCGCCGGTTGCAACGGTGCGGCTTGCCGATGCCGGTGCCCGCGTCATCAAGCTCGAGCGCCCGGAAGGCGATTTCTCGCGAAGCTATGACGACTGCGTCTTCGGCCAGTCAACCTATTTCGTGTGGATCAATCGCGGCAAGGAATCCTGCCGGGTCGATCTGAAGAAGCCCGATGACCTCGCTCTGGTCGCGCGCATGCTGGCCAAGGCCGATATCTTCGTCCAGAATCTCGCCCCCGGGGCGACCAAACGGCTTGGCCTTGGCAGCAAAGAATTGCGTAAGCGCCATCCGCGCCTCATCGTCTGCGACATCAGCGGCTATACCGCCGGGACGAGCATGCATGAGCGCAAAGCCTATGACCTGCTCATCCAGGCCGAAACGGGACTCGCCTTCGTGACGGGATCGGAAGGATCAGGCGCCAATCGCGTCGGCATCTCGATCTCCGATGTGGCGACCGGCCATGCTGCATATGAAGCAGTCCTCGAAGCCCTGCTCTTGCGCGCGAGAACCGGTCAAGGATCGCATATCCAGATTTCGCTCTTCGATACCATCGCCGATTTCATGAATGTGCCCTATCTCACCCGCCGCTACGGCGGGCGCGAGCCGCGACGCCTCGGCCTCGCGCATCCTTCGATCGCACCCTATGGCGTCTTCCATTTCGCCGACGGTGACATCGTCATCGCGGTGCAGAGCGAGGGCGAGTGGAAGATTTTGTGCGAGGATGTATTGAACGACGCACGGCTTGGCCGCGATCCGCGTTTCGACAGCAATGTGAAGCGCACACGCAATCGCGAAGCTCTCGATACGACGCTGCAGGCGCAGTTCAACGGCAAGACCATGGACGAGATCACCGCACGCCTCGATAAGGCCCGCATCGCCTATGGCCGGATATCGACGGTGGGCGATCTCATGAACCACGCAAGCGCAAGCACTTTGCCTGTGGAGACGCCTGAAGGGATTGCGGAGGTCCTCGCACCTCCGGCCATTGTCGACGGTAAGCGCCCAAAACTCGGCCGCGTGCCGGCATTGGGCGAGCATGATGCGACCTTGCGCAAGGAATTCGCGCCATGAGCGAGAATGGCAACTATGCCGAAATCCGTGCCGCGGTGCGCAAATTATGCGAGCGTTTCCCGGGCGAATATTGGCGCAAGCTCGATCGCGAACGCACCTACCCAACCGAATTCGTGACCGCACTGACCGAAGCCGGCTATCTTGCGAGCCTCATTCCTGAAGAATTCGGCGGCGCTGGCCTGCCGCTTTCGGCCGCCGTGGCAATCCTCGAGGAGATCCAGGCATCGGGTGCCAATGGCGCCGCCTGCCATGCGCAGATGTATATGATGGCAAGCCTGCTCCGTCACGGTAGCGAGGCGCAGAAGAAGCGCTATCTGCCCGAAATCGCCGCAGGCAGGCTGCGATTGCAGGCCTTTGGCGTAACCGAGCCAGGGAGCGGTACCGACACGACCTCGATCAAGACCTTCGCGAAGAAGGATGGCGACCGCTACATCGTCAATGGTCATAAGATCTGGACGAGCCGGGCCGAACACTCGGATTTGATGCTGCTGCTTGCGCGCACCACGCCGCGCGACCAGGTGGCGCGGCGCTCGGATGGATTGTCATTGTTCATCGTCGACATGCGCGGCAGCGCGACCCCCGGCATCACCATCCGGCCGATCCGAACCATGATGAATCATGCAACGACGGAAATTTTCTTCGACAATGCGGCGATACGGGCGGACAACCTGATCGGCGAGGAAGGCAAGGGCTTTCGCTACGTGCTCTCCGGTATGAATGCCGAGCGCATCCTGATCGCCGCCGAATGTATCGGCGATGCCAAATGGTTCATCAACAAGGCAACGGCCTATGCGAAGGAGCGCGTGGTGTTCAGCCGGCCGATCGGCCAGAACCAGGGCATTCAGTTCCCGATCGCCCGCGCTTACGCGAATATGCGCGCAGCCGAGCTCATGGTTCACGACGCGACGCGGCGTTTCGAAGCCGGCGAAGACTGCGGCGCGGAGGCGAACATGGCCAAACTGCTTGCAGCTGATGCTTCCAACGAGGCGGCCAATGTCTGCATCCAGACGCATGGCGGGTTCGGCTTTGCCGAGGAATTCGATATCGAGCGGAAGTTCCGCGAAACGCGGCTTTACCAGGTGGCACCGATCTCGACCAATCTCATTCTGTCATTCTTGGCCGAACACGAACTCGGATTGCCGCGCTCCTATTGATCGGGTGGCGGAACCTTCGGCTTGTCGTCTTTTTTCGTGCGCCGCATCGCATCGAGAAAATTGCCGGCCATGAGCGCCGAAGCGCCAAGGACGGCAAGGATAGCAAGAATGAGATCGAGCGTCCCCATCAGGATGGTGACCAGGGACCGGTCTTGCGCGGCCCGGGCGCCACTTTCCACGGCCCGCGCCGTTCATCCTCACGGGCATCATGAAGCGCCATGGGTAGGCTTTCGGCGGCGATGCCGGAAACCTGTTTAGGTGTGGCCGGCGCGGCAGGAAGATCGAGGCCCGTTGCGGCACGGACGGCGGCGAGTACGGCAGGCGGCGCCTGGACATGCGGGAGCTCGGCCATCCCCTTCCAGCCGAAGGGATAATCAGGCTCGGGATAGAAGACGAGTTCGGACTTGATCTCCGGCGCATCGACAATTGTCGGGATGTGATAGCTGCGCCAATCGGGATTGAGGAGATGTCCGTCTTCGGCCTTGAGATGCTCCATGAGCGCGAGTCCCATGCCCTGCACCGAGCCGCCTTCGATCTGGCCATGTGCCTGCAGCGGATTGACCGCAAAACCGATATCCTGCGCCACATCCATCTGCACGACTTTGACCAAGCCAAGCTCGACATCGACATCGACGACACAGCGATTGGCTGAGAAGCCGAAGGTCACGTGGACCGGCGCATCCGAATCGGGATCATCGACAGGCCGCGTTGCGCGCTGATCGAAGCGCTCGGTGGCGCGGAAAATGAGGCCCTGCCCTGCGTCCACGATCGAGGCAAGCCGGTTGCCCGCCTTGTCGACAACATGGCCGTCCCGCATGTCGAGGAGGCTTGGGTCGAGGCCGCGCTCGCGCGAGAAGACGCGCAGGAAGCGTTCTTTGACGCGCGTTGCCGCATGATGCACGGCGGTCCCCGATGTTACCGTCTGCTGGCTGCCGTCGGTCGTGGCGGCGGGCGGCATGCTCGTATCCGCCGGATTGAGGCGGACATCGGAGACGCCCAGCACGCTCTGGACGATTTGTTCGGCAATGGCGACAAAGCCCTGGCCGACCTCCGCCGCTGCGCAATCGATCGTTGCCACACCGTCGCGCAGGCTGACCATGGCCGTCGAGTTGACCGGCGCACCTTCCGAGAGACACACATTTTTCACTGCAGCGGCCAAGGCAACACCGCGCTTGATGTGCTCGGGGCGCGATGGCGATGCGATCCCACCAGGGAAGCGGACGGGGTGAATCTTGCGATGATCGTCCGGCAACTGATCGGGAAGCGGTTTCGCCTGGCATTTCGCGATCAGTTCGCGAACCGGCGTCGGTCGATCCTGCGCTTGATTGAAGATCCAGCGATCGTCATTCCGCAGCGCGTTGCGCATCCGCAATTCGACCGGGTCGACTTTCAATTCCCGCGCCAGCTTGTCCATATTGGATTCACAAGCATAGATTGCCTGGACGACGCCGAAGCCGCGTAGCGGCCCGCACATGCCGTTATTGGTGGCGACGGCCCAGCCTTCGATCGTGGCATTGGGAATGTGATATGGGCCTTGGATCAAGGTGCTGCCATTGCCGATCCCTGCGGCGGAGGTGTGGCTGTAGGGACCGCCTTCGTAGAGGATGCGCGCCTCAAGCTTGACCAGCAGGCCGTCTCGGTTCGCGTGATGCCTGATCCAAATGCGCGAGGGATGGCGATGATAGCGCGCATGGAACGTCTCCTGGCGCGAATAGAGGAACTTGACCGGCCGGTTTGTATGGAGCGCGAGAAGCGCGCCATGGATTTGCCAAGTCATCGACACGCGACCGCCGAAGGAGCCGCCGACGCCGGCATTGCGAACCAGGACCTTCTCTTCCGGCAGGCCAAGCGCGAAGGCGATCTGAGAGCGATCGGCATGCACCCATTGCGTAGCGCCGATGATCTCGACCCCGCCATGGCCGTCGGGCCGCGCAAGGCCGCCATCAGGCGCCATGAAGGAGTGATCCTGGCGGGCGGTGAAATATTCGCCCTCGACTTCCACTTCGCCGCGAATGGTCGGATCGCCATGGGCGTATTTGACATGGCGATGGATATGGCCGCGCGCCAATGCATCCAGGGGATCGATGACAGGCGCGAGCGGCTCGTATGAGACCTCGATGGCCCGCAGCGCGCGCCGAGCCGTCTCGGGATCGGAAGCCGCAACAATGGCGATCGGCTCGCCGACATAGCGCACATGATCATCGGCGAGCACCGGCTGGTCGCGGTTGATCGCGCCAAAGCGATTTTCGGACACATCCCACGCACCGAGCACGGCGGCGACCCCTGGTATCGCCTTGGCGGGCGCCAGATCAACATTCAGAATGCGTGCCAAAGGATGCGGCGAGCGCAAGGTCGCGCCCCACAGCATGCCGTCTTCATGAAGATCGGTGGCGTATTCGAAGCCGCCCCTGACCTTGGCCTCTGCATCGGGGCGCTGGCGGCTGGTGCCGACACCTTGCACGGAGAGGCTGGTGATGTCATCACTCACTACCATCGCCCGCCGCTTCCTTGATCGCCGCGATAATCCGGCCATAGCCCGTGCAGCGGCACAAATTGCCGACCATGCCTTCGCGGACATCGTCTTCGTTCAAATGCGGATTGCCGGCGATGAGTGCGGCGGCCGACATGACGAAGCCCGGCGTGCAATAGCCGCATTGCAATGCGCCATGCTTGACGAATGCGCGCTGCAAGGGCGAGAGGCTGCCGTCGGGATTGTTGTAACCCTCGATCGTCGTGATCGCCGATCCGACCGTCGCCGCCGCAAGCTCGAGACAGGAGCAGACGGGCTCGCCGTCCATGTGAACCGTACAGGCGCCGCACTGGCCATGCGCGCAGCCATATTTGGTGCCGGTCAAGCCCAGGCGAAATCTGAGTACATGGAGAAGCGTTTCATGTGGCCACGCATCGCGAACTTCGCAAGCGGTACCGTTCACGGTAAGGCGATAGCTGATGCGGTCGCTGGTCATGAAGGCTGATCTTCGAAAATGCGCGACAAGAGTCGCCGCGCCATGACCTTGACCGCATGCCGGCGATAATCGGCGCCTGCGGTGGCGTCCGAAACCGGCGCACAATGTTCCGCAGCGATGGAACCGAACTCTTGCGCAACTTGTGGAGACGCCTCGCGCCGATCCCAGGATATCGACTGGTTGGCGAAGGCTTCGGCCTCACCTGCCCGCATCGCTTTCGGGCCAGCATTACCGAGCCCGAGACGGATGGTTCGTTTTTTTTCATCGGCAACGAGCGCAACGCTCACCGTCGGATAGAATTGTGCATTGCGCGGGCCGACCATGACGTAGTCTTGATAACCCGCGACCGGCTTGATCGTGACATGGGTGAGGAGTTCTTCATCCGTCAAGGCGGTGCGGCCGCCATCCTTCAAAAAAACGTCCAGCGCCAGGCGTCTCGTTGCTGACGGCGAGCGCAGTTCAACCTCGGCATCGAGTACAAGGAGACACGGCAGGAGCGTGCGATCCGGCAGGCCGCTGGCAATATTTCCGCCAACGGTCGCGCGATTGCGGACCTGACGCGTGCCGAAGGCACGAGCGGCCTTTGCGAGAAGCGGCGCTGCAGATTTCAAAGGCTCATCGAGGAGGCGTGCAACGACAATGCCGCCGCCGATCGTGACGCGGTCGGCGCGGATGTCAATGTGCTGCAATTCCGCAATGCGGCGCAGGCTCACATAGGGAGCAGGCTCGCGCAATTCGAGATTCTGATCCGCGACAACCTCAGTACCGCCGGCCACGAACACCGATCCGGGCCGGCGCAATTTGGCATCGAGCCCCTCCTCGACCGTCTCCACCACAGCCAGACCCGGCGTATCAAGGAACACGGGATTGCCTCCGCATAATCGAATCAGATGCTAGCATGGAGGGAGAGGACAATCGCGACTTCGGCCGCGTAGACAATGAGGAGGAGGCAAGCTCCAAGGAGAGTGTTGGTAGTGTTGCAGCGCGGTGAGAGCCACCAGGCCATGGCGCGCGTGGCGATCGGCATCAAGAGCCAGGAGAGGGCAGCTGTACTGAGCGCGTTTCCGACAAACACATCGGCGGCGAAAGGCAAACCGCGACCGGAAAGAGCAACGCCAATAGTCAGGTTGAGAAACATCACCAAGGGATAAAGCGCGGCGAGCACGACCATTGCCTGCTTCCAGGTGGGCGCGGCGATCGAATCCTCGGCATTGACGGCAAACCAGCTTCCGAACCCGGTCGGGATGACATTCGCCTTGTGACTGACGGTGAAGCGATACATGACCTTTCGGCCGGCAGCGCGTTCCGGCGAAGCAAGCCAGCGATCCATATTCGTCTTGCTATCAAAGCGGATCATGGTCGACCAGCGATCACCCGCACTGGCCGGCTTGTACAATTTTGCCGATACGAAACCCGGAAACCGCGCAGCCGCCTCGTTCAGCGCGCGGTCCGCCGCCTCATACTCAGGCTCCTTGCCGGGAATGACTTCGTTCGACGTGACGATGGTCTCGCCCGCATCTTTGGATTCCGCGCCAACGAGTGTGTATTGCGTTTCCTGCCCGATCAATATGTCGGGAGCCTCAGACAATGCTTCGGCACGCTCGCGCGAATTGAGCCACGCATTGAGTTGCGCCTCCGTCGCAAAGCGATTGATGACGATCCATTCATGCCCGAGTTCGGTCATCGCGGCAGGCAGGACGTCAGCCCGCAATGCTCCAGGAAAATTCTGGAGTTGCCTGGAGACGTAGTTCTGCCAAGCCTCGAACTCGGCATCACGGCCGGGCTTGACCGTGTAAGCGATCAGTCGCGTTACGATCGGATGATTTGGCTCGCTGCCGGTCATGATCGCGGCCGCCTCCCCGCCAACGGCCCGGAATCGCAAGACACGAATCTAGTATGGGAAAGCTATGGACGCTTCAGCAATGCGTCAATGGCGACGGGCGGTCAGGCCTTGGCCGATTCCGACAATGCACCAAGCACGATCGATAGCGTGATGGCGCCCGGATCCATATGGCCGCGCGAGCGCTCGCCCAGCGCCTTGGCCTTGCCGGTCGTCGCAATCATGTTCGCGGTCGCTTCGGCACCTTTGACTGAGCCGGCAGCCGCCTTGGCGAGCGCATCGCCGATGTCGGCGCCAGATTCGGCACCCGCAATGGCCGGTACCAATCCATCGATCATGGTCTTGTCGCCAGGCTTGGCGCCGCCTCTCGCCTGGACGGCCTTCAGTCCCTCCTTAAGTGCTGCGGCATAACCGGCCGCATCGAGCACGTCCCCTGCTGCGCCCTTGGCCATTCCTAAGAAGAAAGTGCCGAAGACGGCGCCTGAAGCACCACCGCTCTTGCCCATGATGGCCATGCCGACGGTCTTGAAGAGATCGGCCGGCGTAGCGGCGGGCTTAGCCGCAAGTGCTTCGCGGGCCGCTCTGAAGCCGCGCGCCATGCCGACCCCGTGATCGCCATCGCCGATCGCCTGGTCGGCCTTGGTCAGGCGGTCTTGATTGGCGACGACGGCATCGCAGGCGGCTTCGAGACGCGACCTGGTCTCGGCAAGTGTCAGACCGACAGACATTTACTGGCCCTGCGAGAAGCCGAGCGACCGGCTGGGCCGGGTGATCCAGCGTTCGAGATCGTGATCGAGACGGACGAAAGTGAGCGAAAAACCCGCCATCTCCTGAGAGGTCATATAAGGTCCGAAATCGGTGCGCGCCACTTCGATGCCCTCGCGCTTGAGAATGTTGCGCACATGCCGGTTGACGATCATCAACTCCATGACGGTTGTGGCGCCAAGGTTGTTGAGGAGCAGCGCGATGCGATCGCCTTTCTTGAAGGGAAGATCGGCAAGCAGCAGACGCGTCATCTCCTCCGACAATTCATCGGCGGGCATCAACTTACGGCGCTCGACGCCAGGCTCGCCATGGGCACCCATGCCGATCTCAATCTCGTCATCGGCAAGTTCGAAGGTGAGTTCGCCGGTCTCCGGCAGCGAACCGGCGCGGACGGCAACGCCGATCGAGCGGATATTGTCCTGTGCATGTTTGACGGCCTTCTCGGCCTCTTCGAGCGATCTGGCTTCCGAGCACGCCGCACCAGCGATCTTGCACATATAGAAAGCACCGGCGATTCCGCGGCGGTCCGAATGCTTTTTGACAACGATATCATCGGCGACCAGCACGGTACGGACGGGGATGCCGTCGGCTTCGGCGAGTTCCGCACCCATGCCGAAGTTCATCGTGTCGCCGGCGTAGTTGCCATAGACCATCATGACGCCTTTGCCGCGATCTATCGCCTTGATGGTTTCATAAACAATGTCGGGACTGGGTGCGGCGAAAATATTGCCGCAAACCGAGGCATCGGCCCAGCCATCGCCCACAAAAGCCGTGTACATCGGCTCATGCCCGGAGCCGCCGCCGATCAACAGCGCAACCTTGTCGGCTGGCATGTCAGTGCGCATCAAGGCATTGACACCGACAACTTTCTTGAGCTGGCCATGCGAGGCGAGCACGAGACCGTCAATGACTTCGGGAACGATATTCTCCGGATCATTGATGATCTTCTTGACCTTACTCATTAGCCAATCCTCCCGCCTTCAAACCCCGTTTTTGTATTGTGGGAAGATGACGCCCGCCAGCGTGCCCGGCAAGTCCCAAGTAAAGGATCAAGGAACTTAAGCGCGTTTTCTCGCCGGGATGGGCCCGAGTCTTTTTAGCGCTTGCGACAAGGGCAAATCGTCATGAATCATTTCGCGCGCAATCTTCATGATCTTCAATGGATCGGGAGATTGGAACAGCGCGCGGCCGAACATGATGCCCTGGGCACCGCCTTCAAGAAGGTCGGAAACAAGACGCAACGTGTCCTCATCGGACTTTCCACGTTCTCCCCCGGCAACCAGCATTGGGGTGCCGGCGCAACTGGCAAGGACTTCCTTGCACGCCTTGACGCTGCCCGGCCAGTCAACCTTGAGGATATCGGCGCCGAATTCGACAGCCATGCGCGTATGAATAGCGATCGCCTTCGGGTCGAAAGGCGAGCGCAGCATGCCGTTCCGCGCGACCATAGGCTCGGCAACATAGGCAAGGCCGAAGCGGCGAGCCTGCATGGCCGTTTCGGCGGCGCGTTCGGCGGACCGCGTCTCGAGCGACGGGTCCTTATGGGCGATGAAGATGTAGCTGAGAACAGCATCGGCACCCATCGCCGCTGCTTCCTCGACGCTGGTGATGGCGCGGACATCGCCTTCCGCGTATCCGGTGAATGAGCCTAATCGCCACATGGTGGTCTGATCGATCCGCATGACGACCGAAGGCTTGTCGCGGCCAGCAAGCAGATCGACATTCCGCGTCGCGGCGCCTGGCGTCAGGATTATACCGTCAAAGCCGGCATCGACGGCATGTTTGATGCCGGCGCGCAAATCGCCAACGCCGGCGATCGGGCCGACGTGAAGGCCATGATCGAATGCGAGGCAGGCGCTGCGCCCCTGCTTGCCTGACAAAATACGCCCAAGCCGAATGGCCTTGCCGACAGAACTGCTCATCTAAAACCTTTCCTGAACAACGCTTGTGGATTGGCCGGCAGCCCCGCTGACCGGCACGGTTTCGACCCGGACCTGCGCCTTCTTCAATTCTGAAACGAGACGCGGATCGGTGCTGTCAGGAACGAAGACGTAATCGAAAGCTGTTAGCGGCGAGAACAGATTGAGTGACGACTTGCCGAACTTGCTCTGGTCGAAGGCAATGACGCTGCGATCGGACGATCCCATCATGGCCAGCTTCGCCCGTGCGATGTCCTGATCATGCAGGTAGGCCGAAGCACCGTGAACCGCGGCAGTCGAGAAGATGCCGATATCGGCGCGCAACCGCGCTACCGATGTCTCGCAAACGATCCCGAAGAACGCATCGCTGATCGGATCATAGCGCCCGCCCAGCGAAATTAGGGTGATCCCCTCCTGGCGCCCGAGCGCATTGATGAGCGATACGCAATTGGTGATGACCGTGAGCGGAATGCGTTCGAGGAGGAACGGAAGGATGGCGGAAGTTGTCGTACTGTCATCCAGAATCAACGCCATGCCAGGCTCGATGAGTTCTGAAACCCGCCGAGCTAGTGCCTGTTTTTCTGCAAGATGCTGGCGCGCGCGGTACCCGACCTCGCTTTCGAAGACAACGCTAGGCTGCAGCGTTGCCCCGCCGCGAATGCGGCGGATGAGCTTTAGATCAGCCATGCGATCAAGATCGCGGTGAACCGTCATCTTGCTGACGCCCAGCAGCTCCGCCAGTTCCTCGAGGGTCGCTGCCTCGCGGGTCCGCAACAGCTCCAGAATGCGGATGCGCCGCGCCTCTCCCATTGAAACTTTTCACCTACTTTGTTGTTATTCATAACACTTAATCATATCAAACGCATTGCATCAAGCGATTTCAGCTGCTCCTGCTGGGGAAATTGCGCGGGAATTGTTGTTTTGCAACATTCCTAGGAGTGCCGTGTTCCGGAAAACCGCCAGCGTTTGTTGGCCCACTGCGAGCCGGGTTTAACCGCCAATCCGACCTCATTCGACAGGCGCCCGGCGGAGGCCTATGCTACTCGCAGATTGCACCGAAGGCCGTGCGCGATACTTGAGTACAAAAGATGCATTGCGGTGAGCGGAAGTCGAATTTTACTCGCGCATTCTGAGTCGAAGAGTTCAGATTCTTCCCTTAGCGCCAACTTCTCATGCGAAACTTGCAATTCGTCATTGAATCCAAATCATAATGAGGTATTAGAAGCCCCGGACGACACGACGTCATGCGTTAACGAACAGGGTCGTGTTACTCTGCTAGTATCAAACAATCGAATAGGAGCTTGAGAGACAGTATGGCGAAACACCCAACGAAGCATCGCGCCGAGTGGACGAACGCAATCATCGCGGACCTGAAGCGGATGGTGAAGGACCGGCACCCGGTCAAGGCGATTGCAAAAGCGCTCTCGCGCACCGAAGCGGCAATCCGCAAGAAGGGCTTCGACCTTGGTCTCTCCTTCAAGCGTCCGTCGAAGGCCGCTAAGAAGGCCGCAAAGCCGGCGAAGAAGTCGGCCAAGAAGGCTGCCAAGAAGAGCAAGCGCTGATAGCCGCCTGAGGGATTTTCAAATCCTTTTTGTAGAATCATCAAAGGGAGCTGAATAAAGCAGCTCCCTTTTGCATTTCTCCTGTTTCACATCTAATTGGTCGGCTGCGGCGACCAGGCGCCGCTAGCTCTAGGCCACTTCATGCGGACTGCTTCCCACACCATTCTGACAGGCGCCTATCTCGCACTCGGCGCCTTCTTTTGTTTTTCCCTGCAGGATGCGTCGGTCAAATGGCTCGTCGCTGGAATCGCCGTCGTGCAGGTGCTCTTCGTTCGAAGTGCGGTCATCACGACCGTCCTGACTCTTCGCTTCGGGCCGGATCTGTGGCGGAAGCTGTGGGCATCTCCCTATCGCCTTCAATTGCTGCTCCGCGGCGTCCTGCTGCTCGCCGCGTGGGTTTCCTACTATACGGCTTCCCGCCATCTCCAACTTTCCGAGATGACGACGATCTATTATGCCTCGCCCATTCTCGTAACATTTCTCGCGATTATCTTTCTCGGCGAGAAAGTACCCAAGACGCGCTGGGTTGTTTCAGGCGCCGGTTTTGTCGGCGTGATCATCGCCTGCCTGCCGCGCGATGCCTCGCAGACCACGGCAATCGGGCTTGCGCTTCTCGCTGCGATCCTGTGGTCGATTTCCATCACACTGATGCGATCAATGGCGACGAAGGTCCCCTCCTATTTCCAGATGCTCGCCCAGAACGTGATCCTGCTTATTGCCTGCGGCACGATATTGCCCTGGAGCTGGACCTGGGTCTCCTGGGACAAGCTACTCCTGATGGCGGGTGTCGGCTTGTTCGGCGGCCTGGGTCAGTATTTGATGGTTGAGGCAGCGGGCCGAGCGCCTGCCTCGGTTACGGCCACGATGGAGTATTCTTCGCTGATATGGGCTTTCATGCTTGGCGCGATCATCTGGGGAGACATTCCGCCCCACAATGTCTGGATTGGCGGCGCGATCATCGTCATCAGCGGCCTTTATCTGCTGCTGTGGGAACGTCGCCGTATTCAAACCACCTGAAAAACGGTCGTTAACTCAAATCTTCGGATAACGAACACGCAGTCCGGGCACGGCCATCGGCGCCGTGTGGATCGACCATCCACACAGGCTGGCGATGATGAGTGTCGACATATCGCTGCCGCCGAAAGCAATGTTAGTCGGCGCTATCAGTTTCAACTGTTCCCAATCATCATAGAGCGTAATGAGCTCGCCATCGCGCGTGAAGCGATAGATAATGTTGGGGTTGTACAGCGAGATATAAAGGTCACCCGCGATATCGAGCGCCAAACCATCCGGTACTTGCCGTGGAAGATGCACCACGACTTCCCGCTCGCCTGCCGTTCCATCCTCATTGATCGCGACGCGGGAGACGAGCGGCGGCGAAGACTCAGCGACATAGAGCCATCGTCCATCGGCAGACAGGCACATGCCATTGGTGAATCCACTGGCCTTTCGATCCCAGATCTCGGCGCGCCCATCCGCAGCGACCCGCCAGATGAAGCCGTTGCTGTGACCAAAGTCGCCCGAGTCCGAAACGAAGAGATTACCCGCATCATCGAATACAGGATAGTTCGGCACGCGCATGCGCTGTTCGCTGTTGCCGGTTGCATAGGTCGAGACCTCACCACCTGGCGTGATCTTGTGAACGCAAGCCTTGCGCTCATCGCAAGCATAGGTGTTGCCCTGGACGTCATGCGCGAGGCCAAGCAGAAATCCGCCCGGGACCTTCGCCACTGTCTCACATATGTTGTCGGTCAGTCCGAGACGATAGAGCTGTCCGTCTTCGCCGCCGGCGTAGATCCGGCCATCGGGGCCCCACGCGACTGCCTCCGGGTGATCGAGGATATGGCCCAAATTCGTTAAAGCGAGCAGCTTGCCGTCATCTTCCATGTTTCAACGCTCCGGACCCAATCCTTGACGATTCTTTCGGCCACAGCATAGGGTCTCGCGTACCGAACGAAAACCTCCGATGGAACGCGAATGGGCCTGCTGACCGGGAAACTATGCATCGTGACAGGTGCGGGCCAAGGCCTGGGCCGCGCCATCTCTCTCGAAATGGCCACCGAGGGCGCAACGATCGCGCTGGTCGAGCTTAATGCGAATACGCTTGATTCCGTCGCTGGTGAAGTCGCCGCAGTCGGAGGGACAGCCAAGGCGTATCGGCTCGATATCACCGATTATGCCGCATATGGCGCGGCGATCGACGATATCGTCGCTACCTTCGGGTCCATCGATATCCTCGTCAACAACGCCGCGATCAACCCGCCTGCCCGCACGATCTTGGACGACACACTCGAAGACTGGCAGAGAACGATCCGCATCAACCTCGAAGCTGTCTACATGGGATCGAAGCTCGTGGCCCCATACATGGTCAAGCAGCGCGACGGACGGATCATCCACATCGCTTCGATTCAAGGCTTCGCGTCGAGCGGCGAAATCGGCGCCTACAATGCCGCCAAGGGCGGAATCCTCGCTTTGACCAAATCGATGGCGGTCGAATTGGGGCCTCATAACATCCTGGTCAACGCGGTGGCGCCTGGCTTCATGTCGACACCAATGTCGGTCATCAATGGCGTGAACGAGACAGAAACGCCGGAATTCCTCGAATGGTATGTGCGGAAAGGCAAGATTCCGCTGCGTCGTACGGGTTATCCGGAAGATGTTTCCGGCACGGTTGTATTCCTGGCCTCCAGCTACTGCAGGTACATGACCGGCCAATTGCTGGTCGTTGACGGTGGGCTGATGAGCACCTTTTGAATGGCTCGCGCGCTTGCGCAATCGGCCTATTTTGCGCTTAATGCGTCCAAACGATAAACCAACAGGGAGTTTCGAAACGGCCATGACAAATAAGAAAGGCTTTTCGCGCCGCCAGGTTCTAAAGACCACGGCGAGCGTTGCGGCAGGCGCCGCGACGATGAAGTTTGCGCCGGGCATGGCGCAAGCCCAGGCACCTGAACTCAACATGTGGTGGTGGGGCGAGCAGGAATTGCCGGGCCTGCAAGGCTACGTCGATGAGTCTGTCAAGAACTACACAGCCGCAGCGGTAAAGCCCATGCTGCAGGACACCGCTGTGGTGATCTCGCAGTTCCAGACCGCCGCCGCCGCCGGCAAGGCGCCGGACATTCAGTTCCTCTGGAACGGCATCTATCACATGGAGAGCGTCTGGCTCGGCTACCTCCGCCCGCTCGACGGCTTGATCCCGGACGACATCATCAAGGCCTCCAACCCGACTTTGCTCAGCCGCTTCGGCGGCAAGACCTATCGCGTCGGCTGGTATCCTCTGCCGATGATCTGGATCTACAACAAGGATCTCTTCGACAAGGCGGGGCTCGATGCCGACAATCCGCCCAAGACCTGGGATGAGTTCCTCAATGCCTGCGACAAGATGAAGGCTGCGGGCATCGCGCCAGTCGGCGGCGGTATCCAGGACGGTTATTGGGGCGAATGGTATTTCGGTCATGCGCTCGCGCAGAATGTCGACAGCGCCGGCGAAGTCATCCAGCTCTTCACCGGCGAAAAGGATTTCCGTGATCCGAAGTATCACGAGCATTGGGTAAAGCTCGAGGATCTGAAGAAGAAGGACTTCCTCAATCCTGAAATGCCGTCGACAGATCTTTACTCCGGTATCGATCTCATCGTCGCTGGCAAGGTTGGCGCTGGCCTTTCGATCGCTTCGCGCCTGCCGAAGGACAGCAAGACGACAAATGGCCGGATCGGTACGATGGTCATGCCGGTCTATGGCAAGGGCAAGCTCGCGGGACAGCCGATTTTCGATTCGCAAGGCCTCGGCATTTCCGCCGGCTCGACCAATCCCGAGGCTGCGGCGAAGTTCCTCGAATATCTCCAGTCCGCAGATCGGCTGAAGGCCATGCACGAAAAGACGGGTTGGATTCCGTCGAGCACGAATTTTGATGTCTCGGTCATCCAGGATCCGGCAGTTCGCGACATGTGGCAGAAGTGGGGACTTTCTCCCAATATCCCCTACCTCTCCAACCTTGTACCCGGGCAGTTCTACGAGCAGGCGCTTCTGCCGACCGCGCAACAGGTCGTTGGCGGCAAGATCACTGGCGCGCAGGCCGGCGACCTCGCGGCAGACGTCGCCAAGCAGTGGCGCGACTTCAATCCCGACGTGGTCGAGAACTACAAGAAATGGGCTGCCGATCTCGGCGGCTGATCAATTCCTGCGGCGAGCTTGGATCAATCGGCCCAAGCTCGCCGTTCCCCAGTTGCGGTTTCGTATTGGCGCGTGAGACGGAACGAAGCCGATAATGCATTCTTCCAGGATTACTCCCTACTTCTATGTAGCGCCGCTTATCGCGCTGCTGCTTTTCGTCTTCGGTTATCCGCTCGTCCGCATTTTCGAGTTCAGCTTCAAGATGGTGCGCGGCATCGACGGCCCGTGGATAGGATTTCGCAATTACGAGCTTGTCCTGTCCCAATCGCTCTTCTGGGAGTCGGTACAGCACAACCTTTTCCTGCTCCTCGCCGTGCCGTTCATGGTAGGCTGGTCCTTGATTATCTCGGTCATTCTTTACGAACGGCTGAGCGGCTGGAAACTCTACCGCATCGTACTTTTCCTGCCTTTCATCCTGGCCATCCCGATCATCGCAGTGATCGTCAAGAAGATGTTCCAGTTCAATGGGCCGGTGAACGAGGTGCTCCGCTGGATTGGGTTGGATTTCCTGGCGCTCGACTGGATCGGCTCGTCCGACGTGGCGCTGTGGACGGTCATGCTGCTCATCATCTGGCGGGAATCTGCGTTGGGCATCATCCTCTTCCTCGCCCGGCTCCTGAGCCTCGATGAGTCGCTGATTGAATCGGCAAAGATCGAAGGTGCCTCGTGGTGGCAGCGGCTCTGGTACGTGATCATCCCGCAAATGAAGATCGTGATCGAATTCTATGTCGTCGTCAGTGTCATCACCATCCTCTCCGCCGTCTTCGCCTATGTTTTCGTCATCGGCGGAGGACGCGGCGGCCCCGGTACATCAACCATGGTCGTCGAATTCTATATCTTCAATGCGCTGATCCGGTCGAGCTTGCCCGGCATCGCATCAGCGGTCTCCGTTCTACTCTTCCTCGTCTCCCTACTGCTGATCGTGCCGCTCTTCGCCATCCGGCGCCGCGCCAACGAAGAAGAGGTGCGATAGTCCGATGGCAGCGCTCGCACGCCCCCGCGCCGATCTCGCGCTCAAACACTCAATTTTGATCGCTGCGACCTTGATTGCACTCGCGCCCACCGTCTTCATGATTCTCACATCGCTAAAGACGCCGGAGGAATACACCTTTAACAAGGTCGCATTTCCTGAGCATCCGGTTCTCGAGCACTTTCACACCGTGCTATTCGACAGCGCATTCTTGGGTTGGATGGTCAACAGCAGCATTCTGGTTGTCGGTGCCGTTGCACTGAGCACAGTCGTCTCCTGCCTCGGTGCCTATGCGATCGCACGCATGAAATTCTTTGGGAGGGGCGGCTTGTTTGCCGTTAGCACCGCGCTGATGGCGGTGCCGCCGGTTGTTATGATCGTGCCGCTTTTCGTGCTCTATACCCAGCTATCCCTGATCAGCACCTATCAAGGCGCGATCATCATCTATGCAGGGTTGATCACGCCCTTTTCCGTTTATTTGCTGACGAGTTTCTTCCGCACCCTGCCGCACGAACTCTTCGAATCGGCGCGCATTGATGGCGCCGGAGATCTCTTGATCCTGTGGAGGATCGTGCTCCCGCTCTCCCTGCCCCCACTCTTAACGCTCGTGGTCGTGAACGCGCTCTACGTGTGGAACGATCTTTTGATCGCCATCATATTCTTGCAGGACGACGCCAAGCGAACATTGATGGCAGGGATCAATGTCTTCCAGGGCCGCTACGGCGACCAGATTCCCTTGACAATGGCGGGCATGGTCTTTGCGAGCGCGCCGATGATTATTCTCTATATCGCCTTCCAGAAGTATTTCATCCAGGGGCTTATGGCTGGATCGATCAAGTAGCCCAAACGCGGGGACTATTAGGGCAAACGCTCCAAAGCTTCGCCATTCGCGTTGAAGAGATGGCATTTGCTGCCATCGAAAGCGAATGACGCATCATCGCCGATACGGATCGCAACATCACCCGACGCGTGAACGGTCAAATCATTGCCGCCCTGCTGCTTCACATAGATATAGGTGTCACCGCCCAGCCGCTCGACATTGAAGATCTGCCCTGTGACGGCTGATGCGTCGGCCCCGCCAAGTCGAAGATTCTCGGGGCGAATGCCCAAAGTCACCGGCTCCCCAACAAGGTTTGCTGCGGGTTTGACAGGAGCGATCGCTTTGCCGCCACCATCAAGGGTGACTTCGGCTCCCTGAGACACCTGTTTACTGATGCGGCCGTTAAGGAAGTTCATCGCTGGTGAACCGATAAAGCTCGCAACGAATATGTTTTTGGGATGATGGTAGAGATCAAGCGGCTTGCCGACCTGTTCGATATTGCCCTTGTTCATGACCACGATTTTATCGGCCATGGTCATGGCTTCGACCTGGTCATGCGTAACATAGATCATCGTCGCCTTGAGCTGGCGATGGAGAGTCGTGAGTTCGACGCGCATCTGCACACGCAATTTAGCATCGAGATTCGACAGAGGTTCATCGAACAGAAAGACCTTGGGCTCCCGTACGATCGCCCTGCCGATGGCCACGCGCTGCCGTTGGCCGCCTGACAGAGCCCGCGGCTTGCGCTGAAGGAATTCTCGAATTTGCAGAATATCGGCAGCGCGCTCGACCCGCTGGCGGATGACCGACGCATCGAACTTGGAGATGCGCAATCCGAAGGACATGTTTTCATAGACCGACATATGCGGATAGAGCGCATAATTCTGGAAGACCATCGCGATGCCGCGTTTTGCCGGCGGAGACTGATCGACCCGCCGGCCGTCTATGTGGATTTCGCCGCCATTCGCCTCTTCAAGGCCGGCGATCAGGCGGAGCAGTGTGGTCTTCCCGCAACCGGAAGGTCCTACGAAGACGGTGAATTCTTCCTTCTCGATTTCGAGATCGACATTGCGGATGACCTCGACTTCGTCAAACCGTTTCGCCAGCCGTTCAAGTTTGACGTAAGCCATGATGTCTTTCCGGAGACCCTTCTGAACAATCGAGCAATGGTACGGAGTAAACTACGAGCCCATTGCGACGCGCATTGCAAGAGCCGCGGCGGAATTCAACGCCCGCGTCCACGGAATGTCTTGCCGGAACGACGGACAAGCTCCGATAACCGAACTAGGTGCTGGCCCAAGGGGCTCGTCTTGCGCCAGATCATGCCGATTGTGCGGGAGGGCTGCGGATCCTTGAAGCGCGCAACCGACACCGAAGCTGACCGCGTTTCAACCGGGATCGCCATTTCCGGTACGAGGGTGACGCCCATGCCGGCACTGACCATCTGAACAAGAGTAGACAACGAGCTTGCGTCCAGAATCTCACGAGGTGGAAGCGATTGCATTTTGCAGAAGGACAAGGCCTGATCACGAAAGCAGTGACCTTCCTCAAGCAAGAGCAGCCGCATTTCGCGGAGCTTCTCACTGCTCGGAACCGGCGTGCGTTCATCTTCAGCTGGACGCACGAGCAGGAAATTCTCGGAGAACAAGGCGATCTCTGTGAGGCTCGGCGACGAAACCGGAAGCGCGGCGATTGCCGCATCAAGACGCCCGTCCATGACCTCCTGTATCAGTTTCGACGTGAGTGCTTCCCTGACATGAACGTCGAGTTCCGGATACGTCTTTGCGAGACGCGCCATCAGCGTCGGCAGAAGATAGGGCGCAATCGTCGGGATCATGCCTATGCGCAGACGGCCGACAAACTGGTCATGGGAAGCGCGCGCGGCGTCCCCGAGTTCGTCGACGAAACGGAGTATCTCGCGAGCGCGCCGAACGGCATTCTCGCCAAACCGCGTAAGGCGAACTTGGCGCGCTCCCCGCTCGATGAGGGTCACCCCGAGGGCTTCCTCCAACTCCTTGATTTGCATCGACAAGGCCGGTTGCGTGACGGCGCAAATCGCAGCCGCTCGGCCAAAATGGCTATGGGTCGCAAGCGCGTCAAAATACCGTAGCTGTCTCAGGGAGATTTCTGTCATAAGATATTTTTATCGGCTTGATCATTAAAGTCAATTTCGCCTGATCGAAAGATTAGGCTAGAAAGCTTCTCAACTGAATTCTCAAGAGCACAAACGGGAGATGTCATGGCTGACGATAGCAAATGCCCAGTGAAGCATGGGACCCGCACACGCACGAACCGCGACTGGTGGCCTGACCTCTTGGACCTCAAGGGTCTGCACGCGAATTCTCCGTTGTCCGATCCGATGGGCGAGGAGTTCGACTATGCCAAGGAGTTCGAGAGCCTCGATCTCAATGCCGTCATCAAGGACCTGACCGCATTGATGACGGATTCGCAGGATTGGTGGCCGGCCGACTTCGGCCATTATGGCGGCCTGATGATCCGCATGGCCTGGCACAGTGCCGGCACCTACCGTATCACCGATGGTCGCGGTGGCGCGGGCGCCGGACAGCAGCGCTTTGCACCGCTCAATTCCTGGCCTGACAATGCCAATCTCGACAAGGCGCGCCGGTTGCTCTGGCCGATCAAGCAGAAATACGGCCGCAAGATTTCCTGGGCCGATCTGATGATCCTTGCCGGCAATGTCGCGCTCGAGTCGATGGGCTTCAAGACGTTTGGTTTCGCCGGCGGCCGCAAGGATGTCTGGGAGCCGGAAGAACTCTTCTGGGGACCCGAAGGCACCTGGCTCGGTGACGAGCGCTACAGCGGCGAGCGCCAGCTCGCAGAGCCGCTGGGCGCCGTGCAGATGGGCCTGATCTACGTGAACCCGGAAGGCCCGAACGGCAATCCCGATCCGGTCGCCGCGGCCAGGGATATCCGCGAAACATTCTTCCGCATGGCAATGAACGATGAAGAGACGGTTGCGCTCATCGCCGGCGGGCATTCGTTCGGCAAGACCCACGGCGCCGGCGATCCCTCGCTTATTGGTCCGGAGCCGGACGCAGGCGCCATCGAAGACCAAGGATTGGGCTGGAAGAGCAAATTCGGCTCGGGCGTCGGATGCGATGCGATCACCGGCGGCCCGGAAGTCACCTGGACACAGACGCCGACCAAGTGGAGCAACCTGTTCTTCAAAAACCTTTTCGAGAACGAATGGGAGCTCACGAAGAGTCCTGCTGGCGCAAAACAGTGGAAAGCCAAGAACGCTCAGCCGTCTGTGCCGGACGCTTTCGACAAATCGAAGAAGCATGTTCCGACCATGCTCACCACCGATCTCGCATTGCGCTTCGATCCGGCCTACGAGAAGATCTCGCGTCGGTTCTTTGAGAACCCCGACCAGTTCGCCGATGCCTTCGCCCGCGCCTGGTTCAAACTTACGCATCGCGACATGGGCCCGCGCGTACGCTACCGGGGCCCGCTCGTTCCGAGCGAGATACTCATCTGGCAGGACCCGATTCCGGCTGTCGACCACAAGCTGATCGATGAGAAGGACATCGCCGACCTCAAGGCGAAGATTCTTGCCTCTGGCCTGACGGTGTCCGAGCTTGTCTCGGCCGCCTGGGCCTCGGCCTCGACCTTCCGTGGATCCGACAAGC
>JAXMCQ010000030.1:0-59363 GCA_046349315.1 Hyphomicrobiales bacterium
TCGCAATCGAGGCCGGCGATCTGATTGCTCTGACCGATTTGGAAGGTCTTCAGCCCTGCGAAGTCCTGTCGGCCGGATCGGATGGGCGGATCGACCTCGGAATTCTCGGCGAGAAGTCAGCTTCCGAGCCTCAAGGCCTAAAGGCATTGTTGGCCGGCGATGGAGAAGGTGCAGAGAAGCTCCGCGCCACGTTTCGGCGGCGGGGGATCGAAATTGCCAACGCCAAGTGTCTTCGCCTCTTCGGCTTTGGTTCGCGGGCCGGAGCAATCGCTACATTTACAGCGCAGAGATCTGGCGTTCTCATCGTGGTTGCGCCTGGCGACGATATGGATGCCGGGCTCCAGAACACCGCCACCGATATCGAGGTGCGAGTCACACGCGCACGGCTGCCAAACGAAAGACCGGGATTTCGCCTGCCGGAACCATTGGCCGATCCCTTGCAGGATATCCGGATCAAGGCGGCCACCGCGCAAGCCTATGTCGTCAAAGCCGGTGAGTTCATCCAGGTAATCGACGTGGATGGGCGGCAGTGCACGGATTTCCAGTGCTTCTCATTGCGCAAACTCGACAAGGGACTGGAGAATGCACTCGACGCGACGGTGACCCGCACGCTGACGGGAAGGAGCTATCCGACGCCCGGCCTGCCATCGAAAGCGTTTGGCCGCGACTTCGAACCGATGATCGAGATCGTTCAGGATACGGTTGGGCGGCATGATGCTTTCGCGACCGCTTGCAACAGCCGCTATTACGACGACATGGGCTATCCGGGGCATGTCAATTGCACGGAGAATTTCAACGAGGCTCTCGCACCTTACGGGATCGACCGCCGCAAGGGCTGGGAAGCTTTGAATTACTTCTACAACACGAATATCGACGCCCATAACCAGCTCTATCTCGATGAGCCCTGGTCGCGACCAGGCGACTATGTGCTGATGCGGGCGCTGACCGATCTCGTCTGCGTCTCGTCCTCCTGCCCCGATGATATCGATGCTGCCAATGGGTGGGACCCAACCGATATCCATGTGCGGACTTACTCCGACAAACAGAAATTCTCCCGAGCGGTGGCTTTCCGTATGACGCCCGATGCCGATCCCCAAATGACGCGGGAAACCGCGTTTCACCCCAGTTTCTCCGCGCTGACGCGCAATTACACCGAGTATCGCGGCTTCTGGCTGCCCACCCGGTTCAACAACACCAATGCGATCGACGAGTACTGGGCCTGCCGCGAGCGCGTGGCGGTCATGGATCTTTCGCCATTACGCAAGTTCGAGGTGACGGGCCCGGATGCGGAAGCCCTCCTCCAGTATTGTGTGACGCGCGACATCAGGCGCCTCTCGCCTGGCCAAGTTGTCTACACCGCGATGTGCTACGAGCATGGCGGCATGATCGATGACGGAACCGTGTTCCGTATCGCCCAGAACAATTTTCGCTGGATCGGCGGGGACGAGTTCTCAGGATTGTGGCTGCGCCAGCAGGCCGAGAAGATGGGCTTCAAGGCGTGGGTGCGGTCATCAACGGACCAGCTTCACAATATCGCCGTGCAGGGTCCAAAGTCGCGCGAGCTGCTCAGCGAGATCGTCTGGACGCCGCCGGCACAGCCGGCAATCTCCGAGCTTGAGTGGTTCCGCTTTTCGGTCGGCCGGATCGGGCATTTCGAAGGGCCGCCGATCGTCGTTTCGCGGACGGGGTACACCGGTGAACTCGGCTACGAGATTTTCTGTCATCCGAAGGATGCGGAAGCCGTCTTCAAGGCCGTGTGGGACGCGGGCCAGAAGCATGGCATATCGGCTCTCGGCCTTGAGGCACTCGACATGCTGCGCATCGAAGCGGGGCTCATCTTTTTCAACTACGAGTTCACGGACCAAGTCGATCCGTTTGAAGCTGGAATCGGATTCACAGTCCCCCTTAAGACCAAGAGCGATGATTTCATCGGCAAGGCGGCGCTACTCGAGCGCAAGGAGCACCCGCGCCACAAACTCGTCGGGCTTGACATCGATTCGAACGAAACTGTCGGACACGGCGACTGCGTGCATGTCGGCCGGGCGCAGATCGGCGTGGTCACGAGCGGCTGCCGGTCGCCGATCCTGAAGAAGAATATTGCGCTTGCCCGCGTGGACGTGCAGCACGCAGCGCTCGGAACGGAAGTCGAAATCGGCAAGCTCGATGGCCAGCAGAAGCGACTGCCGGCGAGAATCGTCCGGTACCCGCATTACGATCCAGAGAAGACACGAGTCCGGGCTTGAAATTCGACCCGGAAGACCTGATCGACGCCAATGATCTGGCGTCGAAGCCTTACGCTGTTCAGCGATTGCGCGGCGGCGCGTGGAATGAAGTGTTCCGGATCACCAGCGCTGAGTCCGATATCGTCATCAAACGATTCGTGACGGTGCTCGAAGGCACGCTCTTTCCCAATCTGCCAGATGCCGAGGCGCGCGCTCTTGAGCGATTGAGCGGGTTGGCCGTGGCGCCCGATCCGATCAGGTTCTTTCCGGAAACGAAATGGGGGCCGGTGCTGATCTATCGCTTCCATGAGGGCGAGAGCTGGAGCAGCAATGTCGGGCTTGTCGCCGACTTGTTCAAACGGAAGCTGCCCGTCGATGCGGCGGGATTTCGCAAGGTTCCGCTCGATCCCGCCGGCGTGATCGCGGAAGGCGACACGCTGTTTGCACGCTGCAACGACGATCATCGTGTGAGCAGGTTTCGGCGGGAGCGTCCGCTTGCCAGACCGATGCCGGCTTTGTCGCGCCGCTCCCTGATTCACACCGATGTTGGACCAAGCAATCTGATCAACGGGCCGAAGGGATTGCGTCTGATCGACTGGCAATGCCCGGCGGCGGGCGATCCGGCCGAGGATGTCTTCAGTTTTCTCACACCGGCCTGGCAGATTCTGAGTTTCCGCGATCCTCACAGCGCAGCGGATCGCAGCGCGTTCCTTCGGGCTTACAACGATGCGGCAATGGAGGAACGCCTCAGCATTCTCGAGCCTGCTTTCATCTATCGCGCCGCCAGCTATTGCTGCCTGCGCTATCAGTTGCTTGAGACGACCGACCCCATGTGGCACGGGCTCTATACGCGTGCTGCCGATGCTTCACTTGAAAGACTTGCGGAGATTGCTTCGTGATTATCGACCTCGCTCTTCATTCCTTCTCATTGTGGCATCATTTTCGCCATGTTCCGGGCTTCGGGCCGATCCAGTATATCGATGCCTGCGAGGAACTTGGCTTCACGGGTATCAATCTCTCGCTCAACGATCCCAATTTTCGCCACCTTGGCGGACGCGACACATGGCGGATGGACGAGGTTCGCAAGCGGCTCGAGCGCTCGGGCCTCAGCCTCGAGATAGACACGAGCGATACCAATCCTGCGCATATGCTGCACATGATCGATGTCGCCCATCGCATGGGTGCCAAGTCGATGCGGTTCTACACGCGCCATCACGGCGAACCGCAAGAGATGGTGCGCAAGACGCTCGCCGATCTCTATCAGATTGTCGACCACGCGCAGCGCCAGGATGTGATTCTCGCGCTGGAAAATCATGAGGACTTCACGGGGCCCGAACTCGCCGCGATGGTCCGTACCGTCGACCATCCCAATCTTCGCATCCTCTACGACTACGGCAATTCGCAAATGGTTCTCGAAGATCCGGAAGCGGCGCTCGATGCCACCATGCCCTTCGTCCATTCGGTGCATGCCAAGGACCATGTGATGGTGAAGGCTGAAGATTCGCCCCACAATAAACTCACCGTCGCCGGCGTTCCGATGGGGAAGGCTTCCTGCCGCTTCGGCGCCTCACAAAGCGTCTCCTCGACAATAGCTTGCGCCGGGTGTGCTTCGAGAATGTCTGGGCCTATTCGGCCTTCATTCGCCCACATCGCACGCCATTGCCGGGCGTCGTCCTGGGCGAAGGCTCGTTCCGCTACGCGCAGCCGCCCTTCGACCCGCAATATCTCATTCTCGATCAATCGACGTTTTTCCGGCGACGATCTGGTGCGGATGGAAGATCGCGCTCGATCGCGGAACGGCCTCGTTCCGCATTCTGCTTGTCGAATTGGGCTGCAGCTTCGAAACTTTACCTGCCATTTGATCCAGCTTCCGTGCGGATCGCCAAGCGCCAAGAAATGGTCGCTGCCGTCCGGCCACAAGCAGGCGCAAACTGAATTGTTTCTCAAGCGCTGGATCACTCTCGAACCGCAGCCAAGCAGGTGGCGATGCATCTGTTGCGCCCTCGCCAATTCGTTCGAGATGGTGACCACGCGCGTTTGCGTCTCCGCCGGAAAATATTGGAAGGCGATCGAGTGCATGAGGACTTGGGTTTCGTCCAAGGCGGGTGATGTCGAAATTCGGCGCTCGACCCACGGCGCAGCGTCGGATTGCTCGATGTTAACCGAATGATGCTGTGCAATGGCGAGAGCCCCCGCTTCAAGACAGGTCAGGCGCTGTATCTGGTCCGGCCAGACATAGGCAAAAAAGCCTTTTTCGGCCGCCACCTGTGGCGCTATCGACAGGTGCAATATCACAACCCTGACATGACCGGATCATTGGCATCGCGCTTGGCGGCAGCGGACCTTCCCAGCGCGGTTCGAGTGTGAGCAGAGAGTGCGGGACACCGAAGGGTTGCCCGGCGAAGCGATAGGCATAGCGGTCGAGATTGAGGTTGACCCACCGCTCGCACCAATCTCGCAGAGATGCCATCGGTTGACGCGCGCGTGACGCGAGCAGGAGGCCGCTGAAGAGATCGCCGAGCGGCCAGCCTCGTTCGTCTGCGGCGCACTCTTCAGGAGTTCACGAAGATCGTCGCAGAATGTCGCGAGCACGCGCGACAATTCCTGCCAGAAGCGATCCGCATCAGGAAGCGGATTGGGCGGATAGAACTGCGCAAGCGTCGATGCCCTCCCCGCCTCACCAGGGCATTGAGGCTGCCGGCAAGGCGCAATGGAACAGGATCGGCACAGGCATTCCGGATCGCCCGGCCAGTCAAAGATCATCTCGCCAATCGCTGACGTGCGATCAAGCCGCTCGGCAGCGACGCGGCAAAGAAGCGCGGTAAAAAAGATGGGTCCCGGCTTTCGCCGGGATGACGATAGTTGGAGTCTGGACGACGACGCGTGAGAAAATGGACGGCTGCTATTCAGCCGCCGCCTTGGTTTCGTCCATGAGCCGCTTGGCAAGCGCCTGCTTGTCGGCTGCCGACATTTTCTTGATTTCGTTGTTCAGCACGCGCTCGTTGATCGCCTGGTTCCAATAGTCGAGGGCGCCGAAGCCCAAGAGCGCGGCCTTGCCGACGAACTGGCGCAGGACCTCGTTGGTCGGTCCCATGACCCAGCCCGCCTTGCCGTCGCGCAGATAGCGTTCGATCTCGAGCGGGCGCGGCTTATAAGCCGTGCCGCCGCAGGCATGCAGCATCTTGTCGGTGACATGCGCCACATTCTTGGCGGCGGCGAACTTCACCTGCCACATCCAGGAGAGATACTGCGCGCGCGGCAGCGCCTTCGTGTCCTTGTGGATCGACCAGTCGCAATTATTAGTCACGTTATCCATGGCCTGCGCCATCATGAAATCGAAGGAGCGGCAGCTATTGGTGTCGATGATGGCTTCGCCGACATAATCCTGGATGGTCGGATAGTCGGCGACGCGCATGCCGACGTCCTTGTGCGTCTTGCCGGTCGTGTGCTTCTTGGCGATGTCGATGAGGGCCATCGAAATGCCGTTCCAGCAGGCCGACGAGCACAGAAGGAAGAAGGGATCGACGCATTCATCGTTCGACGCCGCGCCGTCGCCCGTGGTTCCGACCAGGCGATCTTTCGGGATCGTGCAATCGACTTCGATGGGGCCTGACTGGTTGCCGCGCAATCCGAGGCCGTCCCAATTTGACGGATCGGCCTTCACTTCATTGCCCAGGATCAGGAAGCAGGACAGGTCGGAATAATTGCCGGCGAAATTGGGCGATGTCGTCTGGATGATGTACCAATCGGCAAAGCCGCCCGAAGTGGTCCAGGACGCCTTCTTGCGGACCTTCCAGCCATCCTTGGTTTCTTCCGCGCCCGACGAGATCGGATACCAGAAGTGCGAGCCGGTCTCGGGATCGGAATAGGAGAGCGTGCCGACGAGGCAGTCCTTGTCGATCCGGCGCATGATGTCCTGGATCGGCTTTGAGTCGTGATGGCGGAAGAGCGCGGCGGCGACGGCGCCAAGATGCATGGTGTAGCACATGGCCGTCGACGGGCAGCCATAACGCGCGATGGTCTCCACCGCCATGGCGGCGGCGACGTGGTTCTCGCCCATGCCGCCCAGTTCCTTCGGAACGATGAGGCCGAGGAAGCCGTGCTTGGCCAGGAGCTGGAAGTTCTTGCGCGGATACATGAGCTTCTTGTCGCTCTCGACCGCGTTCACGCGCATCTCCGACGCGCAAAGGTCGATGAGGGTGGCCTGCAGCTTCTTCTGATGATCGGTGAGGGTCCATTGCGGATCCCATTCAGAACCCAGACCCCAGAATGGCTCCTTGCCCCAAACCTTGTCCGTCATGGCTGCTTCCTCTCATATGTTGTCAATGCCCGCGGTTCTGCGCCCGCTGCTTTTTGGGCCGCTCCATTGCGATGGACGCGGACCAATCCAAACCTTATTAGGCCAATTCCAGACCAATTTGTCTATAGTCTATGCGGGCCGGAAAAGGAGGTTTGATGCGGCGAATTGCCAATGCCGAAATGCGGGATGCCTTCCTGGGCTGGCAGTGCCGGATCAGGCAAATCGCCATGCGCGAATATGGCGGCCAGCCCCTGCCCGGCATGCGGCCCAGCGTTTCGACGCGGAAGGGACAGAGCCTGTCGCCAGGCCTGATCGTATTGCTCCTGCCGCTTGAACCGAAGGAAAGCACGGCGTTCTTCAAGTACCAGGTGCAGAAGACCAACGAACTGCAGAAGGCGCGGGAAGCCGGGATCGGCTATCTCGGGGCCGAGTTCTACCAGCTGCCTGAACTTTTCTCCGATGCCATGGCGGCGATATTCCAGCCCCGTTCGCCATTGGCTGCGGACATGCTCAAGGCCAAGGAGGTCGTGCTCGATTTTGCGCAGTTCAGTCAGAGTTTCCGGATGTTCTGCGCCGTCCGGCGCCTTGGGCAGCGCGATGCGGCGCGCGAGGCGGCACTCTGGCAGGCCAGGATATTCAAGCGCGACCTGGCCAATGATTGCGAGGTCTTGAGCTTCATTCCGGATTGGAAGAGCGCCAATGCCGATCCGCCGGTTCGAGAGCCCTAGAATATCTGCCCCTCCGTCGTGTAGCCTGCGGCACCGGCGATTGGCGCCGGACTTTCTGGGGGAGCTTTCATGATCAGGACGGCAATCATCGGTCTGGCGCTGCTTGGGCTTGCAGGCACCGCATCGGCGCGCGATCTCGGCGGGAATTACCGCGCCAACGGCACCAATTTCGACGGCTCGCCCTATAGCGGGACGGCCAACATCCAGATCACCTCGGACACGACTTGCGCGATCACCTGGACAACCGGCAGCACGAGTTCGAACGGTTTCTGCATGCGCAACCAGGATGCTTTCGCCGCGGGCTATGTGATGGGCGACAGCATCGGGCTCGTCATCTACAAGATGATGCCGGACGGATCGCTCAACGGGATCTGGACCATTGCCGGCAAGAATGGCGCGGGCACGGAAGTCCTTACCCCGGAATAATCAGTCGGGCGGCTCTTCGGGAAATTGTTCGGCATTCGGCGGGATGACGAGACCAGGGAGCTTGCGCGATGTCCAGATATGGATGGCGGTCGAGAAATCGACCGGCTGATCGAGCGAGCCGGCCTTGATCGTAACCGTGTCGGCGGCGCTTGAGCGCTCGTGCCAGAGGCGAGATCCGCAATCGGGACAGAAGGCGCATGTGACCTGGTTTCCACTGTCGGCGATGCGAATCCAGCGGCGAGGCGTACCGCCGGTTACGCGAAAGCCGGCGCGCGGCACGATGAACGACATGCCGAAGGCCGATGCGGATTGCTTGCGGCATTCGCGGCAGTGGCAGGCGTAAAGCGCCAGAGGCTCGCCGGTGCTCTCATAGCGGACGCGTCCGCATTGGCAGCCGCCAGTGCGCGCCATCGCGGTTCAGAACTTCCGATAGGCCTTGTTCAGCTGCACCATCGGGTGGTTTGGCGACATCTGGAACTTGATCAGCAATTCACGCGCCATCATGTCGCGATCCTGCTGGTTGTTCGGCAATTTGACGTTCTTGGGAATGCGCACCCAACCATTGACATTGCGATCGAAGATCGCAGCTTCGCCCTCCTCGTAACCCATATGGACATCCTCAAGCCAGTTGAGGTCGTCCCAGCCCATGAATTCGAGATAGCCTTTGAGGAAGGGCGTCAGGCGCGTGTAGTCGGGTAACAGGTTCACATCATAGCGATAGCCGATATGCTGGCCGATTTCCTTTTCGCGCGCCGAGTCGAGACCGGCCTTGTCCTTGATGAACTGGTCGACCGACTTGATTTCGGAGCCCTTATAGCTGGTGCCTGCCATCTGAATTCTCCGATCAATATTTGTGATAGTCGCTGTCGAGACCAACCGTGTAGTTGGTCCCGGCAAGCGGCACTTTGCACATGGCCGATGCTTCCATGGTGAGCGCCGCCAAATCCTCAGGCTCGAGCGAATGGATATTGGTCTTGCCGCAAGCGCGCGCCAGCAACTGCGCTTCCATGGTCAATGTGTGGAGGAAATTGTAGACACGCTCGGCGGCCTTATCGGGATCGAGGCGCGTCCGTAACACCGGGTCCTGTGTTGCGACGCCGACCGGGCAACGCCCCGTGTGGCAATGATAGCAATAGCCCGGTTCCACGCCAATCTCATTTGGATAGTCGGTGACGCCGTCAATGTGCTTGTTGCAGTTGAGCGCCATCAGCACCGAATGGCCGATGGCAATCGCGTCGGCGCCGAGCGCCAATGCCTTTGCCATGTCGCCGCCATTGCGAATGCCGCCGGCATAAACAAGCGAAATCTCGCCCTTCTTGCCCAATTCGTCGATGGCGCGGCGCGCCTCGCGGATCGCTGCGATGCCGGGAACGCCCGTATCTTCAGTCGCAATATGCGGCCCCGCACCCGTTCCGCCTTCCATGGCATCGATGTAAATCGAATCCGGGCCGCACTTCACCGCCATGCGCACGTCGTCATAGACGCGCGCCGCGCCGAGCTTGAGCTGGATCGGGATTTCCCAGTTGGTGGCTTCGCGGACTTCCTGGATCTTGAGTGCCAGATCGTCAGGACCGAGCCAGTCGGGATGTCGCGCCGGCGAGCGCTGGTCGATGCCGGCCGGCAGAGACCGCATTTCGGCGACTTGGTCAGTCACCTTCTGGCCCATCAAATGGCCGCCAAGGCCGACTTTGCAGCCCTGGCCGATGAAGAACTCGCAAGAATCCGCAAGGCGCAGATGGTGCGGATTGAAGCCATAGCGCGACTGGATGCACTGATAGAACCAGTTCACCGAGTACCGGCGCTCGTCGGGGATCATGCCGCCTTCGCCGGAACATGTGGCCGAACCCGCCATCGTCGCGCCGCGGGCCAACGCGATTTTGGCCTCATACGAAAGCGCGCCGAAGGACATGCCCGTTACATAAACCGGGATATCGAGAACCATCGGCCGCTTAGCCTTCGGCCCAATGATCGTCTTTGTCTCGCACTTCTCGCGATAGCCTTCGATGACGAAGCGCGTCAGCGTACCGGGCAGAAACGTCAGATCATCCCAGTGCGGAATCTTCTTGAAGAGCGAGAAGCCGCGCATGCGATAGCGGCCAAGTTCCGACTTGATGTGAATGTCATTCATCACCTCGGGGGTGAAGATCTTCGACGATCCGAGGATATAGCGCTTGCTCTCGGCCGGAGCCCGCGCGAGAGAAGCAAGTCCTGCGGCGGTGCGCCCTGCAGCCTTTTCACGCTTGGCAGGAGCGGCCTTCGCCTTTGCTTTAGCTTTGACGGGCGCCGAGCGCTTCACCGCCTGGCTTTTTCGCGCGGCGACTGTCTTCGATTTACGAGTTGGCTTCTTCGCCATATTCATCCTCACGCTGATCGAGAGATCAAATTCCGACGATTACAATACGAGCTTCTTTTCGCCCGGCTCCAGATTGTCGTAGTTCCACAATTGCTTGCCAGCGACGATCTTCTTGAAGTGGCCGATGCCGCTCTTCGGAAGAAGATCATACATTTTCAGCTTTCGCGTCAGCCATTGCTTATCGCCGTCATTCATCTCGGCCAAGATCGCATCGACACCCAGGCTCCGCGCCTCGCCACCGAGGTAGATCGTGCCGTCATACATGGAATCGCCGAGATTCTTGCCGGCATTGCCGCAGATTACCATGCGGCCGCGCTGCATCATGAAGCCCGTAAACGAGCCTGTGTCACCGCCGACGATGATCGTACCACCCTTCTGGTCGATGCCAGTGCGGGCGCCGACAGAGCCGCGGCAAACCAGATCACCGCCGCGGATCGCGGCACCGAATTGCGAGCCTGCGTTTTTCTCGATCAGGATCGTGCCGGCGAGCATGTTCTCGCCGCAAGCCCAGCCGACGCGGCCCTTGATGCGAACATTCGGGCCATCAAGGAGGCCGCAGGCGAAGTAGCCGCAAGAACCCTCGATGTAGAGGTTGAGGCGGTTGAGAATGCCGACAGCGATCGAATGCTTCGATCCTGGATTCTTCAGAACGACCGTCCCGACGCCGCGCTTGATGAGATCGCGCAACTGGCTGTTGATCTGCCGAGTCTCAAGTCCTTCGCAATCGATCTCGGCACGCTTGTTGAAATCGACATCGGCGGCATCGGGATAGCCATATCCCCCGTCAGTCTCAGTAATGTCGAAGAAGCGCTGCTGGGTGCGGCCACGCAATCCCTCAGTATGCATCCCCATGTCATGGGAAAGATGGTCCTTCTTGGCCGTGACTACGCCCGCCATACGCGAACCTCCTCATCATAGGGATCCCAAGTATCAATTTCGTGATGAATGACGCTGCGGATGGCCACTTCCTCGGAGGCCAGCGCAACCAGATTGTCGCTCTCGTAGAGAACCATGGGCTTGGCAGCCATGGTGTCCTTGGCCATGCCCAATGCGTCCTTCGTCGAGACGAGATAGGTGAAGACGCCGTCGATTTCCTGGATCGACTGACGCAATGAGTCTTCCAGTGTCGCTCCATGTTCCAAGTTGTAGGCCGTGTAGACGGCAAGCAATTCGGAATCGCAGTTGGACATGAAGCGATGACCGCGGCGCTCGAACTCACGGCGCATCTGCCAGTAGTTGGTCAACTGGCCATTATGAACGACGGCGATGTCGTTATAGGGATAGGCCCAGTAAGGATGCGCCGAGCGGATATCGACATCCGACTCCGTCGCCATGCGCGTATGGCCGATACCGTGCGTGCCCTTGAACTTGCGCAAGTCGTATTGCCCTGCCACGCGGGCGGCGTCGCCCAGATCCTTGATCAGCTCAAGCGCATTGCCCATCGAGAGAATCTCGGTGCCTTCCACATCCTCGACATAGTCGGCAAGCTTCTTCATGTCGCCATCGAAGTGGATGCGATAGCGAAAGGCATATTCGGTCGCCTCTTCGCGATCGATGATCTGCACGCCGAGGGATTTCATGCGCTCTTCGACCTTGGCGCGGCGGCGCTTCACCTCGTCGTGAATTTCGAAGCCCTTCGACATATCTTCCTGTTCGGCTACCTTGAAGCGCATCACATATTCATTGCGGCCCGGCGATCCGTAAATCGCATAGCCGGTCGAATCCGGACCGCGGTGCTTCAAGGACTGCAACATCGCGGTCATCTCCTGACCGATGTTGCCTGTGCCGTCGCGATGTATCAGGCCTGCGATACCGCACATGTGCGTTTCTCCTTCTGTAACGAGCCAAGTGGCGAGCCGGTCTCAGGAGCCGGCCCGCCGCCTTCTCGTGATCGATACTAGGGCAAGCAATTCAGATAGGTATTGAGGTCCCATTCGGTCGAGGTGTGGAGGAAACGCTCCCACTCGTCACGCTTGTATTCGTCGTAGAGCCTGTGCATTTCGCCGGGCATCGCGGACTTGATCACTTCGTCCTTCTTCAAGGCTTCAAGTGAATCGCCCAAGGTCATCGGCAGCTTTTTCACTTGCTTGCCGGCTTCCATGGCCGCGTAGATATTGCGCTCTTCCGGCTTGCCGGGATCGATCTTGTTGTTGAGGCCGTCGTCGGCCGCCTTCAGGATCGCGCCGGCCATGATGTATGGGTTCACCATCGAGTCAACGGCGCGATACTCGAAGCGGCCCGGCGCCGAAACGCGAAGACCCGTGGTGCGGTTCTGGAAACCCCAATCGGCGAAGACCGGCGCCCAGAAGCCCGTATCCCACAGACGGCGATAGGAGTTGACGGTCGAGCAACCAATGGCGGTGAGCGCGCCCAGATGCTTGACGATGCCGCCAATCACGTAGAGACCGGTCTTGCCCGGCATCTGAAGGTCCTTGCCTTCCGGCATGAAGGTGTTGGTGCCACCGCGACGATACATGTAGTTGTATTCGAAGCCGGGCAGTGCCTTCGGATCATTGCCGAGCGCCTTGAACTCGTCCTTGCCGCCTTTCCACAGCGAGATGTTGTGATGGCAGCCATTGGCGGAGACGCCCATGAAAGGCTTGCACATGAAACAAGCGATAATGTTGAACTCGCGGGCAACCTGAGCGCAGATCTGGCGATAGGTGGTCAGCCGGTCGGCGGTCCGCAAGGCATCATCGTAGTTGAAGTTCAATTCGAGCTGGCCGGGCGCGTCCTCATGGTCGCCCTGAATCATGTCGAGACCCATCTTCCGGCCATATTCGATCACCCGCATATATACCGGGCGCAGGCTTTCGAACTGATCGATGTGATAGCAATAGGGATTCGAATAACCGCCATTCGGATTGCCGTTATCATCCTTCTTGAGCCACATCATTTCCGGCTCGGTGCCGTGACGCATGCGCAGTCCGTGATCCTTTTCGAACTGGTCATGGATGCGACGCAGATTGCCGCGGCAATCGGATGTCAGAAACGCGCCTGGATTTTCCTTCTCCTCACGGTTCCGGAAGAGCGTGCAGAACATGCGCGCGACGCGCTTGTCCCATGGCAATTGCATGAAGGTTTCAGGCTCCGGCACACCGACAAGCTCGGCCGCTTCCGGGCCGTAGCCCAGATACTCGCCACGGCGGTTCATGAAGAGGTTGACGGTCGCGCCATAGACAAGCTGGAAACCGCCATTGGCGACATTTTCCCAATGGTCGGCGGGAATGCCCTTGCCCATGATGCGGCCGGTGATCGAGACGAATTGCAGGTAAAGATACTCGATGCCGAGCGCATCGATCTTCTTGCGGACCTGTTTGATCAGGTCGTCGCGGCCAGGCGTCTTGATGAACTTCTCATAATCGGTCATTGGCGCTTCATCCCTATAGTATCTTATTGGGTCAGGTGGTTGCGGCAGGAGCCTACCAATCCTGTACCGGTTTCGTAAATCGGCTTGCTGGTCGCGGCCGGTCAGCTCCATGGGAACGGGCTATTTGAGACCGGGTGTAATTTGCCTTCCGCGTAGCGCGAGAACCTAAACGGCTCGAGCAATCGCGATTTTTCGCCGCAGATTTCCTGCGCTGCCAGCTTGCCGACGCCGATCATTTTGTAGCCGTGGTTCGAGTCCGCAATGACGAAGACATTCTGCCGGAAGACGTCAAACACCGGGAAGTTGTCGGGCGTGAAACAGCCAAGGCCGCCCGATTTCTCGTGCGACTTGTACATCCCGATCTTGCCCTCGAAGCGCTTCTGGCAATGCGCCAACATCGAGCACCAGGTCTCGATGAATTCATCGCCGACGATGAAGTCCGGCGAGTCAGGGCCATAGGGATCGATCGCGACCTTGTCCGGCTCGGTCTCGACCTTATAGGGCGAGGCCCCTCCCTGCACGCCGCCGAAATTGAAGTCGGGCTTGTAATAAAGGCCCCAGAGCTTGTCGGTCAGCAACCTACCGTCGACATCGGAATAAAGCGGCGCGTCGGTATCGACATGAATGACCGGCGGCATCTTGCCGTCATTGGTCTTGTGCATGTTGGGGTCGACGCCAAGGGTGCCCTCCTCCAGGCACCAGTATTTCCACATGCGGACGCCGTCATGCATCTTGCCGTCTTTGCCTTTGATCGAGACGGTGCGCGGCAGATCGAGCATATTCCAAATTTTGTTGACCCACGGACCCACGCCGACAACGACGTAATCGCAGGCGATCCGGCCTTTGTTGGTCAAAAGCGCCGTTACGGCGGTTGAATTGCTGCCGAATTCGAAGCCCTGGACCTCAAGGCCGGTCATGATACGCACGCCCTCGGCCTCGGCCTTCGAGGCGAGCCCGTACATCGAAGCGGTGTTATTTGCGTAGCCGCCCTTCTTCTCATGAAGGACGGAGGTGATGCCCTTGGCCTGCCAATCCGAAAACAGGCCTTCCATGTATTTCTGGGAGTCGGCGCCGCCCTCCACGAAGGTCGAAGGATAGCCGATCGTCTTCTGCTGTTCGTAGATCGTGCCCACCTGCTGGTGCATGACCTCGGGGCTGATCTGCATATAGCCGACGCCGTGATAGGAATAGGCCTTGGGATCGCTCTCCCACACTTCTACGCACTGCGCCATCAATTCGCGCATCGCCGGTTGGTAGTAATTATTGCGCACGACGCCGCAGGCTATGCCGGAGGCGCCGGCCGCGATCGCGGTCTTGTCGACGACAAGGATATCCTTGCCGGAGCCGCGCCCGGTTTCCTTCAGTTTGAGTGCGAGATGGTAGGCGGTGCTGAGGCCGTGAATGCCAGCCCCAATGATTGCGTATTTTACGCCCGACGGAACAGCCATTGCTGTCTAAAGCCTCCTGGCTTTGAACCCGAATGCTCAAAGTCCGACTGAATCGCTTGACCTTAGACCCGGTTCTATAGCCATAATGATCCACAAAAGCGGACCGATTGCAAACCAAATCTTACCAATTTGAACCAATGCGTGAGCCATTTGCAACCAGCGCCCCAATGACCGACGAAGCCGCCATCACCCGCAATGGATCGGACGGAGAGTCCGAAGATCCGCAATTGGTTGCGAACCGCGGGGCCAATTCGATCACCGCCCGGCTCCGCCGCGCCATCGAGACCGGCGTCTATTCGGATGGCGACCAATTGCCGCCCGAACGCCAGCTCGCGGTCGCCTTCGGCACGGCGCGTTCGACCATTCGGAAGGCCCTCGATCAATTGGAGATCAAGGGCTTCGTTCTGCGCCGCGTGGGTTCGGGCACGTTCGTCAGCTATGCCGGCCCGGTCCAGGACACGATGGCGGATGTCACGGACCTCATCTCGCCACTGCAGCTCATCGAAACGCGTTTCGCGATTGAGCCTTCGATGGCGAAGCTCGCAACCTTGCACGCCTCCTCGCGCGATCTCGATGCGATGCAGAATGTGCTGGAACAGATCGAAAAGGTCGAAACCGATCAGGACGCCTTCACGCGGCTTGATTCGGAGTTTCACCTCCAGCTTGCGCGGTGCTCGCGCAATCCGCTGATCTACCGCCTCTACCAGCAGATCAACACGATCCGAGCGCACGCGCAGTGGGAGCAGATGAAGCAGATCATCCTCTCGAGCGAGAAGATGGCGATCTATAACCAGCAGCATCGGGCAATCGTCGATGCGCTCAGGCAACGGGATGTGCAGGCAGCAGTCGATCAAATCACCCGGCATCTTGAGACCGCGCGGCAGGATTTGCTCGGGGCGGACAGTATTTAAGCTCCATGCATCCTGTATTTCTCGGCTCGATCGCGGCGCTCTCGTGGGGAACGCTCGATTTCCTCGCTGGCTTGTCGAGCCGAAAAATGGGTTACGCGCTGACGACAGCCGGCGTCACACTGGCCGGCCTCCTGCTCCTGACGATCGCCTTGGTGATTTTTGGGCCGTTTCCATCGCTCGGTTCGAAAACGATCTGGATTGCGTTAGCAGCCGGTGCCGGAATTGCTCTCGCCACCATGTGTCTATTTGCGGCCCTCGCCTCCGGGCCAATCTCGCTCGCGATCCCGGTCGCCATGTCGTATCCGGCCTCGACCGTCGTTATTTTCGCAGCAATCGGTATCTTTCCGACCCTGCATCAGCTCATTGCGGTTGTGGCGATATTGGCTGGTGCAGGACTTGTCGCAGTTTCTGAGCCCGCCGAGACACACGCAACCGCGCCGGGTCGAATGCGCCGAACCATCACCTTCGCCCTCCTCGCACATGTTATATTCCTCTTCTCGGTGCTGGCAGGACAGAATGCGGCTGAGGAGATCGGCGCTCTGCAGTCGGTCTGGGTTTCACGCATCGGCGGCAGCATCCTGATACTTCCCATCTTGCTGTTTGGAGCGAACACGAAGCAGATTTCTTTCCGTGCCATGCCACTCCTCGCCTTGATGGGCCTGCTGGATGTACTCGGTACGTCGGCTCTCTTCGCGGCAGGCCGGACCGAGCAGCCGGAGCTTGCAACTGTTTGTTCGGCCGCGGCCGGGGCGATCACGGTCATTCTCGCTGCCGTCTTTCTCAAGGAAAAGGTCCGGCTCGGCCGTTGGGCAGGAATTGCCCTTGTCTTCACCGGCGTTTCAGCCCTTTCGCTTGCCAAGTAGAGTAATTAGCCATGCTCAAAGTCACAAAAGCCCATCTCGAAGCCTTCGATAGGGACGGTTTCGTCGTCATTGAAGGTGCACTCGACGCAGCCGGTATCGAAGCGGCGCGATCGCGGTTCGAACCGCTGTTTTCCGGAAAGTTCCAGACCGGCCTCTATCCAGACGAGTGGAACTGGCGGATGGGCCGCGATCGCGAGGACCTCACGCGGCAGATTTGCAATGGCTGGAAATCCGATCTCACCATTGCCTCCATCGTGTTGCGCGAGGATGTGGGTGAATCCTGCGCAAGGCTGCGCGGATGGCCAGGCGCGCGACTTGGTCAGGACAATGTCATCTGGAAACCGCCCGGCACCAAGCCGCTCGGTTTTCACCAGGATGATTCCTACAATGGCTGGATCGTTCCCGGCGAAATGCTGACCTGCTGGATCACCCTCGACGACACGAAGGCCTATCAAGGCACGATCGAGCATGTTCGTGGATCACATAAATGGCCGATCGCGCCACCCATCAAACAGTTCCACGCGCCGGACGACCCCACTACTGATCTTCGCGCCGCTGCCGAAGCCGGCGGGATAGCCAATTACGAGATCGTACCCATGGTCGTACCCGCCGGCGCCGCCGTCTTCCACCACGGCCGCACCTGGCATGGATCGCGTGACAACAAGGGCGACAAGCCACGCCGTTCGGTGATTGCACATTGCATTTCTTCGGCAGCGGTCTTCCACCCCACGCAGATCAGCTACATTTATTCGCGGTACAAGAAGGTTAACTCACAGGAAATGGATGAAAGCTATTTCCCCATACTTTGGCGAGAGGACGGTTACCGAACTCCTTGGCTCGATGATTATGTGAGGTTGGGGCGCGCCGCCGCGGCCTAGATTTAACGTCTTGCGAAGACTTGACCGCCTATCGTCCCGCCAAAGGACGGCCATGGCAGCGTTATTCGGCGGATCGAACGAAATCGAGAAGGGTCGCATCGCGGTTGCCTTGACGCTTGCATCGGGCGTGACTCTCAACGGCCATGTCTTCATCAAGCCCGCAGCGCAGCTGCGCGACTTGTTGAATGGGCCGGACCGGTTCCTCGAATTCGAAAAACGCGATTTGTCGCTCGTTTACATCTCGAAGGAAAGTATCTCGACCGTAGCCTCGCTGACCGTTCCGAAAAACGATCAACTGCAGCGTCGGGCCCGCGACCTCCACGCCTTCGATCCTTATCATTCACTCGGCATCGAACGCACGGCCGGCCCTGGCGAAATCAGGGCCGCATACTGGCGGCGGGCGCGCGACTATCATCCCGACAAACTTGCGGGGGTCGGCGCGCCCAAGGAGGTTCTCGACTATATGAATGCGATGTTCGCGCGCATCCACGCCGCCTATCGCGAGCTATCAGGCGAGCACGACCCCGCGTCGCCGCACGATCATTCGGCCGCCAGTCGCTGACCTTCAATCGAAAACGGCCGGTCGTGTTTCAGCGATGGGATACGCTGACGGGTCTTTTCGACCTCGCCCATGTCAAGTTCCGCTACCACGAAGCCTTCATCCTCACCGCCGTCGGCCAGGACGCGGCCCCATGGATCGACGATCAAGGAATGGCCGAAGCATTCCGAGCCACCGGATAGCGTTCCGTATTGGCAGGGAGCGATGACATAGGCGCCATTCTCAATGGCGCGGGCGCGATTGAGCACGTGCCAATGGGCTTGCCCGGTTAGGCGGACAAAGGCGGCCGGGATAGCGAGGATATTGGCGCCGGCCTGCCCATAGGTGCGATAGAGGCCCGGGAAACGCAGATCGTAGCAGACCGACATGCCGAGCTTGCCGCCCGGCGACGGTGAGATAACCGCCTCGCTGCCCGGCGCGATGGTCGCCGATTCCTTATACGAATGCCCGTCGCCGAGTTCGACGTCGTACATATGCAGCTTGTCATAGCGCGCGACTGTTTCGCCGGACGGATCGAGCATGAACGACCTATTGAAGATGCGACCGTCCGGCGCCTTGATGCCGATAGAGCCAATGAGAATCCACGCATTCCGCTTCCGAGCCAAAGCCGCGAAGGCCGGGATCACCGAATGCTGGGCTTCAGGCGCGGCAAATGGATAGAGAAGGCCATTCTTCGTATCGAGACCGGCACAATATTCTGGCAGGGCGATCAGCTTTGCTCCCGCATCCGCCGCCGCATTGATGAGGCGCGAGAGCGTCTCGATATCCTTGTGAACATCCGGTGTCGCGCAATTCTGGATGCAGGCAGCTTTGAACTTCTCGGCCATGTCGTCACCTTACCTGTTTCCGTTCGCCCAGACCATTACGCCCGACTTCCCGACGACGCGCAATATCCAAGAATGCCGCCAGAAGTTTCAAATCCGAACGAGCAGCGAGCCAGACAAGCCATTCCCGCATCAAGACATTCCAGTCGGAAATCGGGATCTGGCGCAACCTGGAATCAGGTACAACCTCGCTTTCGCTCACCACGCCTATGCCCAGGCCTTGAGCCACTGCTTCACTTACCGCTTCCCGGCTGTCGATTTCCGTCACATTGGAAAGCGCCAGACGGCGGCGGCCCATTTCTTCAAGCAGCAGGGTTCGCGTCATCGAACCTTCCTCGCGTAACACGATCGGGTGGGCTGCCAATGTGGCCATGTCCAATGATTTTAGCCGGAGAGGGGCTTGCTTAGAGACCAGCGCCACGAGCCGGTTCTCGCGCAAGAGCAGCATCTCGTAACGCGCTTCCGTCGGCTGTATCGAAGCCACGGCAAAGTCGATTTCAAAGCGATCGAGCCGCTCGAGAAGCATTGCCGAGTTGCCTCCGATCAGCTTGACCGCGACACCTGGATATCGCTCGCGAAAAGCACTGACCAGAGGCAAGATATGAACTGCGGCATCGGCGCCGATCGCGAGATTGCCTTCCTCGAGCTTGCGAGCGCGGGAAATCAGTTCATCGATCTGTCCTTCGGTTTCGAAGAGGCGTTCGGTCAGCGCGAAAAGCCGGCGACCGAATTCGGTGAGCGCTGCTTCGCGGCGCGTTCGGACAAAAATCTGTGTTCCGCAAGATTGTTCGAGCTTGGCGATGTGGTCCGAAACGGCAGGCTGGGTCAGCGACAATCTCTCGGCCGCTTTCGAGAACCCTCCGCTTTGGGCCACCGCATGGAAGGCTTTGAGCTGGGCATGAGTCATATAAGTTCTACCAATATCAAATATAAGAACATTCGATTTGACTTATGCATTAGCCGGGCGCATTTCCCCCGTCAACGGAGGACCCAATGCCACAGCTCAAGACGACGCCGCAGGTTCAGTTCACCGGCCCTAAGGGCCAAGAGCACATGCCTTATCTCCTGACGCCGGGGCCTCTTACGACCTCGCAAGGCGTCAAACAGGTGATGCTGGCAGATTGGGGTTCGCGCGACATCGAGTTCCGGGCGTTGGTCAAGGATATCCGAACTGCCCTCCTCGATCTTGCCGGGTGCGACAGCTCCTATGAATGCGTGATCGTCCAGGGTTCGGGAACATTTGCGATCGAGGCCGCTCTCGGAAGCCTCTGCCCCGCCCAGAACGGCAAAACCCTGGTTGTCGTAAACGGCGCCTATGGCGAGCGTGCTGCAGCGATCCTCAAGAAGCTCGGACGCCCGGTCGCTACTCTGGTCAAGTCAGACAGCGAGGCGCCTTCCGCTGACGAGGTCGCGGCAGCCCTCGACGCGGATCAGGCGATTACGCATGTGTGGGTTATCCATTGTGAGACGACCTCGGGAGTCATCAACCCGATCCAGGCGATTACGCAGACGGCCAAGAAGCGCGGCAAGATCGTGATGGTCGACGCGATGTCGTCCTTCGGCGCTATTCCCCTGCCCATGATCGACTGGAACATCGACGTCATGGTGTCTTCATCCAACAAATGCATCGAGGGTGTTCCGGGCTTTTCCTATGTGCTTTGCAAGCGGGATCTTTTGACGGCTTCAAAGGGGCAATCACATTCCGTCGTTCTCGACCTTTATGAGCAGTGGACCGGGCTTGAGAAGACGGGCCAGTTCCGCTTCACGCCGCCGACCCACGCTCTGGTCGCTTTCCACCAGGCGCTCAAGGAACATGCTCAGCAGGGTGGCGTTGCGGCGCGGGGCGCACGCTATCGCCGCAATGCGCAAGTGCTGATCGAAGAAATGCGGAAAATGGGTTTTCAGACCCTGCTTTCGGACCAAGAAGCAGGCCCGATCATCCAGACCTTCCTCACACCGCGCGATCCCAATTTCGATTTCGAGAAGTTCTACGAAGCACTCCGCGAACGCGGCTTTGCCATCTATCCGGGCAAGCTCACCAAGCGGCCAAGCTTCCGGATCGGAACGATCGGACAGCTCGACGAGACCGTCATGCGTCAGGCGACCAACGCCATTCGCGACGTACTCGGAGAGATGAACGTAACGGACCTTTCTCCCCTCCCCGCCTGAGACAAGGATCGTGACCGAGATGACCAAGAAATCGAAGACTGTATCAGTCAACGGCCGCGACTATGCGTGGCCGGATGCGCCGCTCGCGGTGATCTGCTGCGACGGCAGCGAGCCAGCCTATATGGACATTGCAATGCGCGAAGGGCTGATGCCCAATCTTTCGCGCATGACCGCCAAGGGTGACTACCGTCATGGTCTTAGCGCCATGCCGAGCTTCACCAATCCGAACAACCTGTCGATCGTCACCGGCCGGCCGCCGGCCGTTCATGGCATCTGCGGCAACTACCTGATCGACCCGGATACCGGCCAAGAGGTCATGATGAATGATCCGAAGTGGCTTAGGGCGCCGACGATCTTTGCGGGCTTTCAGGAAGCGGGTGCACGAGTCGCGGTCGTAACCGCCAAAGACAAGCTTCGTCTTCTGCTCGGCAAGGGCCTTGTATTTGACGGCAGCGCGGTTTGCTTCTCATCAGAGAAGGCCGATCAGGCGACGCTCGCCGGAAACGGGATCACCGATGTCTGCGCCATGGTCGGAATGTCAGTTCCCGAAGTCTATTCGGCGGAGCTCTCCGAATTCGTCTTCGCGGCAGGCGTCAAGCTGCTGCAGAGCTTCAAGCCCGACCTCATGTACCTGTCGACCACCGATTACATTCAACACAAGTTTGCACCAGGGACAGCGGGCGCAAACAAGTTCTATGTGATGATGGATCGCTATCTCGGCACTCTCGATGCCGCTGGCGCAACCGTTGTCATCGTTGCCGACCACGGCATGAAGGATAAGCACCTGCCGAATGGCGAGCCGGACGTAATCTATCTGCAGGACGCCCTCGACGGCGAGTTCGGCGCAGGCAAGACGAAGGTCATCCTGCCCATCACCGACCCCTATGTCGTGCATCACGGGGCGCTCGGCTCATTCGCGACAGTCTACACTTATGGCCCGGCGCTCAGCGATGTCATGGCGTTCATCAAGCGGCAATCGGGGATCGACGCGGTTCTCGACCGCGCCGAGGGTTGCCGTCGTTTCGAGCTTCCGGAAGATCGCATGGGCGATATCGTCGTCGTTTCGGGAGGTGCGAAGTTCACCAAGGTTATCGGGACCAGCCGATCGAAGCACGATCTCTCCGGCCTCAAGGAACCATTGCGGTCCCATGGCGGCCTCAGCGAGCAGGAAATCCCGATCATCGTCAATCGCAAGACCATTGGCTTGACCGGGGAGCTTCGCAATTTCGATGCTTTTGCGATCGGCTGCAATCACATCGCCAAAGCCGCGGTCGCGGCGGCCTAGGAGTTCCAGATGAATCAGATGACAATGCAACGCCCGGTCATCCAGGAGTCGATGCGGATCGGCGGCAAGAAGGTCGATGCCGACGGGGTTGTTCCGGTCCACTACCCCTATACAAACGAGGTCATCGGTACTGTGCCCGCCGGCCGCGCCGAGCATGCCGCACGCGCCTTCGACATCGCGGCAAAATTCAAGCCCAAGCTCACGCGCTATGAACGCCAGCAGATCCTGTTTCGCACCGCCGAACTGATCCGGTCGCGCAAGGAGCAGTTATCCGACCTGATCACACTGGAGCTGGGACTATCCAAAAAGGATTCGCTCTATGAATGCGGGCGAGCCTATGACGTTTTCACGCTTGCCGGGCAGTTGGCGATTCTCGATGACGGGCAAGTCTTCTCCTGCGATCTGACCCCGCATGGCAAGCCGCGCAAGATCTTCACGATGCGTGAGCCGGTTCGCGTGGTTTCTGCAATCACTCCTTTCAACCATCCGCTTAACATGGTGTCGCACAAGGTCGCGCCAGCGATCGCTGTCAACTCCTGCGTCGTGTGCAAGCCTACCGAGATGACGCCGCTTACGGCCCTGGCATTGGCCGACATTCTCTATGAGGCGGGATTGCCGCCCGAAATGTTCCAGGTTGTAACCGGTTGGCCCGCCGACATCGGCGACGAAATGGTCACCAATCCGGAAATCGAGGTGATCACTTTCACGGGTGGTGTTCGGGTCGGCAAGCTCATTGCCACGAAGGCGGGCTATAAGCGCGCGGCGCTCGAACTCGGCGGCAATGATCCACTGATCGTGCTGGACGATCTGAGCGATGCCGATCTCGACAAGGCCGCGGAACTCGCCGTTGCCGGCGCGACCAAGAATTCCGGCCAGCGTTGCACGGCGGTGAAGCGCATCCTCGTCCAGGAGCGTGTTGCCGATCGCTTCGTCCCTCTTGTTCTCGCCAAGGCGAAAAAGCTCAAATTCGGCGATCCGATGAATCCCGAGACGGACCTCGGAACCGTCGTCCACGAGGAGGCCGCCAAGACCTTCGAGCGCCGCGTCTATCAAGCGGCCGAGCAAGGGGCGAAAGTCCTCTACGATCCTGGTCGTCAGGGTGCCGTACTGCCACCGATCACCGTCGACTTCGTCCCGCATCGTTCGGAACTCGTGTTCGAGGAAACCTTCGGCCCGGTCATCCCGATCGTCCGCGTACCGAATGACGATGACGAAGTGATCAAAATATCCAACTCGACACCATTCGGCCTCTCCTCAGGTGTCTGCACCAACCGGCTCGATCGCGTCACCAAATTCGTCAATGCGCTGGCGGTCGGCACCGTAAACGTCTGGGAAGTGCCGGGCTATCGCATTGAAATGTCTCCTTTCGGTGGGATCAAGGATTCCGGTAACGGCATCAAGGAAGGCGTTCTGGAGGCCATGAAGTTCTTCACGAACGTCAAGACATGGTCCCTGCCCTGGCCCGCATGATTGGAGAGAAATGACAACCGGCACCACCGTCATCATCGAGTTGCTTGGTTGATCTGAGCACGCTGATGAAATTCATCCACATCAGCGATCTGCATCTGGTCGCTCCGGGCGGGAAGCTCTGGGGTTTTGATCCGTTGCAACGCCTCGAGGCTTGCCTGTCTGACGTTGCTGTGCACCATCGCGACGCCGCCTTCTGTGCGATCAGCGGTGACCTTGCCGAACGCGGGGAAGTGGCGGCCTATCAAGCACTCAAAGATCTCCTGTCGAAGTTTCCACTTCCCACGTATCTCGCGCTCGGGAACCACGACGATCGCGAAAATTTCCTGCGGGTCTTCAGCGGAAATCCGCGTGACGCGCGGGGCTTCGTGCAAGGTACTGCCGAGCACGACGGCACCGCGATTCTGATCCTCGATACGTTGAAAGGGCCACCCTCATCGGCAGGCCTCTACGGAGAAGATCGCCGCGAATGGTTGAGAGCGGAACTCGCTCGGGCTGGCGATAAGCCCGTCATCATCTTTATGCACCACCCGCCCTTCGACATCGGCCATGATTTGATGGACCTCATCAAACTCGAGGATGGCGAAGGCTTGCACCGTCTTCTGTCGGGCCGGAACATCAAGCATATTTTCTTTGGTCACGCGCATCGGCCGATCAGCGGTCAGTGGAGGGGCATCCCATTCTCGGCCGTGCCGTCACTCGCGCACCAGTTACCACTCGCCGGCGGATCGGTCTCGACGGTCTATAGCGACGAGCCACCCATGTATACCGTCGCGCTGACAGAGCCCGACCGAACCGTCATCCACTTCGATGCTTTTCTCAACTGGGCGCCTGCGGATATGGATCCGCGCGCCGAGCGAGAGACCTGGTTCTGACCCTAAGAGGTTGCAGGCAGCAGCAATTCGCCACGTTCAGCAATCTTTGCCTTCTCGCGATTCTTTACGGCTGCGGCTTCCTCGCGCCGCTTCATCACTTCATAAATGATCGCGCCGATCAGCGAGATGCCGATGATGATGACGGCAAGCGCCGACAATGCCGGCGTCGTACCCTGCCGGACTTCGCCCGCAAGCACTGTGACGAGCGTCTTGTCGGCGAGGATCGCGAATGTCGTAGTATTGTAGTTTTCAAAGGACGAGAGAAACGCGATGACCGCGGCCGAAATCAAGGCCGGTTTCAGGAATGGCAACAATATGTGCCAGAATACTTGCGGGTAGCTGGCGCCTAGATCGAGTGCCGCCTCTTCCTGGGCTTTGTCGAAGCGCTGCAAACGCGCCATGATAATCAAGAGGCAGTAGGCGGCGATGAAGCTCGATTGACCGAAGATCGATAGGACGATGCCGTCATAGAAGAACGATTTCGTCATGGTCATCTCGGAGAAATCCTTCCAGAAGATGACGGTAGAAATGCCGATAATCACGCCAGGCGTGAGGACCGGAGAAACGGTCACCAAGTAATACAGTGGCCGCGCGCGGTCATAAATCTGGCTCATGACGATCGACGCGGCAAGGCCGATCGGCACCGAGACGAGAATGACTCCAAAGCCGATGATCACCGAGTTCCACAAGCCTTCCATCATCGCCCTGTGGTTCCAGAGCTTGACGAACCAATCAAGCGTGAAGCCCTCGAAAGGATAGGCGGTCGGATAGTTGGGCGTATTGAAGGCGGTGACCGTCATCACCAGGAGCGGACCAAACAAATAGGCGAAGAACAGCAGAATATAGAAGCCGATCATCACCTTGATGACGAGTTTCGAACTCATCGAATCGTCTCCCCAAGGCTGACCTTGAATATCCGCAGCATCAGCATCACGAAGGCGATACAGGCCGCCAGCAGGATGAAGGCGTAAGCCGCGCCCCGCGGCCAGTTGAACGCTTGGAAGAAGAAGTCATAAACGATCGACGTGAACCACAAGGTGCTCGGGCCGCCCAAGAATTGCGGTGCCGCAAGCGCACCTGCGCTCAGCATGAAGACCATCGTACAGCCCGATGCGATGCCGGGCTTGGCATAGGGAATGACGACATCCTTGTGGATGCGCCACCAAGGCGCCCCCAGGTCGCGCGCCGCTTCGATCTGATTCTTGTCGAGACTTTCGATCGCGTTATAGAGCGGGAATACCATGATCAGCAGGTAGGCATAGGAAAGGCCCACATAGAGCCCGACGTCGAGACCCAGGAAATCAACAGGCGTATCGACGATCCCGGTGCCAACCAGAACCTGGTTGATCAGGCCCTTCGTGGCCATGAGAAGGCGCAGGGCGAAGGCTCGCAGGATCTCGTTCACCCAATACGGGACGATGAGGGCGAGCATCAGCAGGCGCACTTTCTGCGCGGTCCCCGCCTGCGCCATGTAGTAGGCAAGCGGATAGCAAATCGCGAAATTGAGGATCGTCACGAGGACCGATGTGACGATCGAAAATACGAACGCCCACATATGGGTGTCGTTGATGGCACCATCGGCAGGCTGGATGAAGAACGACTTATATTGCTCAAGCGTTAGGAAATCTTCAGGACCCCCGCGCTTCATCGGCGGCAGTTTTGGATGGAAACTTTCCTGGACCATGTAGAGATAGGGAAGGACCACAAGGAAAAGCATCCAGAATCCGACAAGGAGAAGGAAGGTGATGCCAAGAACGGTACCGTTGCGCTCGAAAAAACCTTTGCGTGTCGGATCATGGATGCGTTTCGACTCATAGGTCGACATCGCCCAGAAGGCGGCAATCACCACAACGGGGACCAGGAATACGAAGAGCCTACTCACGGGCGAGCCTTCCTTCAGGAAGTACGAGCCCTAGTGATGGTTCGTAAGAAATGACAGTCGTCGCACCCTCTTCGGGGACGCTATGCGTATCATGCCGGCCGACCGTCAAAGTAATGTCTTTGCTGGTCGCACCTTTCAGGAACAAGTGGCTCGCATTGCCTTCAAAGGCAACGTTCTTGACGGTTGTCTCAATGGTGGCGCCGTCCGCGCCGGCGCCAAGCCGCAGGGATTCCGGCCGTACAAACAGGATGGCTTTGCCGCCAGTTTTGAGTTTCTTCGGATTGCGGCCACGCAGCTTTCCGAAGCTCGTTTCAACGACCGCCCAGTCGTCATCAGCTTGCACGATGGTTCCGGCGAATGGATTGTTCTCGCCTACGAAAGAGGCGACGAAAGCCGTGTCCGGTTGGTCGTAGATCGTGCGGCCATCTCCGACCTGCTCGATCACGCCTTCATTCATGACGGCGATCCGGTCGGACATGGTGAGCGCTTCGCCCTGGTCGTGCGTAATGTAGATGAAGGTAATTCCAACCCGGTTCTGGATGGCGCGCAATTCATTGCGCATATGCTGGCGCAATTTGAGATCGAGGGCCGAAAGCGGTTCATCCAGCAGCAGCACTTGCGGTTCGACCGCCAGGGCTCTGGCAATCGCCACACGCTGCTTCTGGCCGCCTGAGAGCTCGCTGACGAGTTTTCCGCCCTGGCCCGGCAAGGCGATCAGACTGAGGAGTTCGTTCGCCCGCTTGGCGCGGTCCTCCCGCGAGACACCACGGACACGAAGGCCGTAGGTGATATTGTCGGCCACTGTCATCAGCGGGAACAACGCAAGGTTCTGGAAGATGAGTGCCGTGGGCCGCTTGTTCGGCCCAAAACCCGCCATGTCCTGGCCACCGATCCTGACCGCGCCTTCCGACGGCTCAAGAAAGCCGGAGACGGTCCTGAGAATGGTGGTCTTGCCGCAACCCGACGGACCTAAAAACGAAAAGAACTCGCCGTTCTTGATCTTGAGCGATGCGGAATTGACCGCAGTAAAATTTCCAAACCTGATTGTGACGCGATCCAGTTCGACGTCCGCGCTCATCCCCTACCCCTGTATTTTTCTTTTCGCCGATTTAAGACCGGACCGCCCCCGCGGTCCAGAACCAAAAGATCGCGCCTCAAAAGAAAACCAGCCCCGAATTGCTTCGGGGCTGGCGCAAAGTCCTGGCGTTTGGGCTCAGGCCGACTTGAACTTGTCGGCGTACTGGCCGCGCAGATCGCCGAACCATGACGGCTCCGGCGGACGGTGCCAGAGGTTCTTCAGGGCATCGCCCGGATAGGCCTCCTGGAAGTTCTTCTTGGCTGCTGCGGAGAGCAGCGCATCGGCGCCGGTAACGACCGGGTTGTAGCCCGAGCCCTCGGCAACTGCGGCCGAGGCCGCCGGCGTCTGAAGGTATTCGAGGAAGGCATAAACCTGATCTACATTCTTCGAGGCTTTCACCAGCGACAGGCCATCCAACCAAGCGATCGCGCCTTCCTTCGGCGCCTGATAGCTGACCGGCTTGCCATCCTTCTTGAGCGTGAGGGCCGGGCCATCCCAGGTCTGGCCGATCCATACGTCGTTCTCGAGCAGGCCCGACTTGGTGTTGTCGGCCGAATCCCAGAACTGCTTGATCCACGGCTTGTGCTCAAGCGCGACGGGCAGGATCTTGTCATAGATCGCCTTGAACGAATCCGGATCCTTGAAAGCGTCAAGCATGCGGTTGGTCGGCAGCGTGCCGTTGCCGTCCATCCACAGGCCGATGCCAAGCAGCAGCGAGTGCGGGCGGCCCTGGACATGGCCCTTCACGCCATCTTCCCACAGCGAGCCGTAGGAAAGTGTGGCCGGGTCTCCCTTCCAGAGGTCGGTACGCCAGGAGATGGCTTCCGAACCCCAGCAATGCGGCAGGTGATAGAGGCCATCATCCCACGTCCACACGCTGGTCGAGCCTTCCAGCATCGAGGGGATGAGGTTGCCGACGTTCTTGACCTTGTTCATGTCGTAGGGAGCGAGAACGCCGAGGTCCTTGAACTGCGGAGCGCGGTCGCGGGTCGGCTGGCAGAGGTCGAAGCCTTCGCCGCCGGTGGCCTGGAGCTTGTTGATCTGCTCTTCGTTCTGAGAGAACGGGGTCTGGTTGACCTTGATTCCGGTCTTGGCTTCGAAGTCCGGGATCACGGGGTTCGGAAACTCGTCCGACCACATCAGCAGATTGAGCTCACCCGATGAAGAAAGGGCGCTCTTGATAAAGGCGGGTCCGGTCACCGCGATGGCGCCGGCCGCGGCGCTAGCCTTCAGCACGACGCGGCGATTGAACAGCCGCGCAGCCGCTGCGGTACGCTCGGCCGAGATTTGGGAACTGGTTTTTGTCATTCGTTATCCTCCGATATATCTCCAGGCTAAGCCCTGGTGATTTTCGCTGTCTGTTTGACGGCAGGGGTTCGTCTGTCCGGTTAACCCGGCTACTTTTCTCATTTCAAGCTAGTATGACGATCCTGTGACGGTCGGGCAACGGGATATGAGAGACTGGCTCCATGCCGCCCGGCCGACTGGACTTATGCGCTCTGTTGCCGCCTGCCCAGCAGCTGGAAGCGCCACAGACTGAACGGCAGGGAGGAAACGTAGAAGACAGCCAGAAAAAGAAGTGTCGGCCAGCGCCATAGCGCCAGGGAGGCCAAGACAAGGAAGGCCAGCAGGATCGGCGGGACAAGCATGAGTCGCGGTACCTTGCGGCCCAGCGATTTCCCAGAAAATGTCGGCCAGCGACTGACCATCAGAAGGGCGACCGCGGCCGTCCAGATCAGGGCTATCGACGCCGCATAGCCAGGGTCAATCACTCCGGCAAGATCGGCATAGACCGGCGCCATGGCCAGGAAAGCGCCGCCCGGTGCGGGGACGCCCGTGAAATAGCCAGCCATCCAGGACGGTCGGTTCGGATCGGCGGTCATGACGTTGAAGCGCGCAAGGCGCAAGGCGCTGCAGGAGGCCAGCGCCAGACACGGAATCCAGCCGGCAAGGCCGAACTGCGACAGCCCCCATTGATAGAGAATGAAGGCCGGCACGGCACCGAAGCTGACGACATCGGCAAGGGAATCGAGTTCGGCGCCGAATTTTGAAGCACCGCCGGTCAGGCGGGCGACGCGACCGTCGCAGCCGTCGAGCAATGCGGCGATCAAAATACAGGCCACCGCATCGGCGATGCGGCCGTTGGCGGCCATGACGAGGCCGGTCAAGCCGGCGCACAGAGCCAGCAGAGTAATGAAGTTTGGCGCGGCGATCTGCCAGGAGAACGAGCGGCGTGCCGAAGCCGTAGACCGAGATATGTGCCGGGGCATGACGCTACTCCCTATTGCACGGTTTGATTCTCGCCGGCGCTCGCGCTGGCCCGTGCCGCCGGTTCGCGTGGCAGCACAGTGCGCGCGACGCTATCGAGATAGCTCTTGTTAAGATCGATCGGCGTCGCGTTCACCACATCGGAGAACAGCCCAAAGACATCGCCGCTTGTGAAAGCCGGTGCTGCGATCGGCACCGTGAAGAGCGACTCACCGTAGAAGGCCTGCACGTCCTGGTAACGATAGCCCATGAGTTCCAACAAGGTCGGCGCGATCTCGAAATGGCTGGCGCGACCCCGATTGAGCTTGGCGCCTGCTTCGAAGCGCTGGCGCAACTCATTATCGCCCGTGATGGCCATCAGTGGCACGAGCCCCTGCACTGGATCCGGGTTCTCGACCACGCAATGCGTCAATTGTCCGGCCATCAACGCCTGGCCATGATCGGACGTATAGAGTACGGCCGTATTGGTGAGATCAGTAGCCTTGAAGAATTCATCGAAGAAATGATCGACCGACCAGCGCACGGCGTTGCGATAGGAGGCAATACGGGTTGGCGGCGTATCCTCTCCGGCTTCCGACATGGTCGGCCCATAGACGCTCTCCGCCGCGGGATAGGCCTTGTCATAGGGGAAATGCGCCCCGTTTTTATTCGCGTAGATGAAGACAGGCTGGGATGACTTCAATTCGCGGTCGATGATCTTCAGAAGTTCGAAATCGGCCTGATCGGATGAGACATTCTGGATCGTATAGAAGCCGTCGATCGACTGCTTTTCGCGAACGCTCATAAAGTTCTGCAGGAGGCCGGGATTTTTGTTAACGCCCGCCTGGCCGTCGATATAGACGGTGCGATAGCCCGCCTTCTTCGCAAACTCCCAAATCGTCGGATTGGTGCGAACGGTCTTGATGGTGTCGCGGCGCGAGGCTGCGAAACGCAACAAGGCATTCGAATAGTGGCTGCAATTGCCGGCCGAGGCCGCGGGGCCAAAATCCACGAAATTCGCACGCAGCCTGGCAAGTTCCGGCGTGTGCAAGCTGCCGGGGGTCAGTTCCAGGAAATCGGCGCGGATGCTCTCGTCGACGAGCATCACGATATGTGGCATGCGCGCACTCGCCTGCGGGTTCCATTCCACTGCACGGCGGTCGGTGCTGCCTTGCGTCGCCAATCGTTCGGCGGCGACAGCGGTAACGGCAAGGGGTGCAAACTGCTTTGGCAGCGCCTGTGAGCCCCCGCCCTGCTTCATCACAATGATCGCGGCGATCACCACGATCGGGACGATCGGAGCCCATGCGAGCCGCGACAGCCACAATCGCGGGATCCGCCCAGCGGGCGCCGGCGGGCTCGCGATAACCAGGAAGCCCAATCCGAAGACGATAAGCGCAGTTACGATTTGCGAGGAGTAGAACTCGGCTGCACGGGAAGCCTCGTGCCGGGCGCTCCATAGCGACACAACGTCGAAGACACTCAGGTCCGACTTGCTGGCCTCGAAATAGCTCCAGGCACATGCGGTCGAAAGGGCAATCGGGATCGCCCATAAGGCGCGAACGAAGAAGCGTGGCTGAAACGCTGCGACATAAAGTGCAGCGACGCAGACAGTCCAGACGGCCAAGAATGGCAACAATGTCGCCCAGCGCCCGTTCTGGGCGAGCAGCGAAACCCTGTCGAGAAAGCCGAAATTCGTTACGAGAATGAAGGCCGCGATTGCCAGCACTTTTGTTGCAACACCAGCCCAGTGCAGACCCCTGGCCCGCTTTTCACGGGCAAGATTGCGTTGTCGCAGGGCAAACCACGGCTTATCGACGTCGTTCATGTCTGCTCCGTTACGATTTTGCTACAGTTTCGTGACGGAGATGCAACGCCTGTTCCGGGAGGGCGGAGTGAGGGGGCGAACCCATGGATATGGTTAATAGTGTGGCCGAAGCTGATGGGTTGAGGCCGCCGGACGAGGTCATGCGGCTCAATCGCATGGGAGCTGCCTTCCCCACGCGGCTATCCTTCATGCGCAGCCTGATCAGACGCATGGCGCAGGAAAAGTGGACGTTCGATCGGGTCGTGTGGGATTTGGACGCTTCGGGCTACGGCCGCGCCGTCTGGTCGATCCGCATGCCCAGCGGCACCGTTTCATTTGCCGCCTTCTCCAATATCCTGGCAGCGGAAGAGAGAACCGACCGCGTCATCGCCGAAAAGTGGGATGCGAGCTTCGTCCTCGTCGAAGGCGAAATCGATGCAGCCGATCTGGCGCGTCTTGAACAGAATGTGCCGCGCCAGGAAGCCGGACGGCTCTCCGCCAAGGAACTCGTGCTGTCGCGAGCCAATAAATCGGTACGCTTGTTCGACGCGGTCGTTGATGCCCTTGCGGCCGGCCGGCAACCGGACATTCGCGACATTCTCAAAGTCGGCTACTTGATGCGCACGACCGCCGTCTATGGCAACGGGAAATTCGGTCTCGGCGATTTTCCATTGGCGCAAGCGCACCCCGAGCTCGATGGTCCGTACCGCGCCGAAATGCTTTGCGTCTATATGATCCGGCACTTCGAGTGCGAGCTGGCGGAGCATGTCGCACGGGCGCGCGGCAGTGCAAAAGCGGTGAGGCTCGATCCGACGATAAGGCGCGCTTTCGGAATCGGCAATGCAACCGGCCTCGGCATGGCGCCGTTCCTGATCCGCCACCCGATCCTCATCCATCACTGGATCGCTGCCAAGGAAACCGCTCTCGCATCGGTACTGGCAGTCGAAGCGGCAAGCCCTGAAGATGAGGCACGCTATCGCCGGCTTCTCGCTCGGGCGCGCGCGCATGTCGCGGAATGGAATGTCGAGGAGCCGCGCCAGCAGGAACGCATCGAGGTCTTGCGATCCGAGCTCAGCGAGCTTGCGGTCACTCCCCTCTCCCACTCATTTCCATGGCAGGCACTCTATCGGCTGACCAAGGAGAAGTTCAGCCTCGAGACGCAGGAACTCGTGGCTGCCCTCCTCATCGAGCTTTATCCCGAAAGGGTGGATTGGCTTGCAGAGAACATGAGCGCGTCGGAGCCGGAACGAATTGACGGAAGGCAGAGCGTCGGCTCGTTCTTGGATGTGATCGAGCGCGACTATCATTGGGCTCTCGGCATCGACTATGACGACCCGGAACAGCGCAAGTATTTCTGGTATTATTCGGAGGCCAAGGAAGAGCCGCGGCTCGGCCAGCGCTTCGCCGAGCCCGGCGCCGAGCGCGAGATGCGCCTCGGTGTCGGCCACATGGTCAAACAACTCCATGCTGCACTCAAGGATGTTCCGCGCGATCAAGCGATCGCCACGTTCCTGCTGAAGCATCCCGAATGGCGACTGGCCGTCCGGCGGATCGAGACGACGCGGCGCTTTCCCTATGCCGAGATCAGGGACAACACGATCGGTGCCAATCTCCTTCCAATCGATCTCCTGCGCTGCAAGCTCGCCTTCTTCGGCGCAACAAAGTTCGATCCGAAATCGGACCTGTGGACACGCATCACCATGTTCCAGGGGGCACCATTGATCGACGAACTCCAAAACCCCGATAGTGACGATTGGTGGCTGCCGGCGTGGCTCTCATGAATGTTTCGTTTGACGAAGTGAGGCGGGTTGCGTTTCGCGCCCTTGACGGCGGCGGAGCGGCTCCCGGGATCGATGATGATTGCGGCTGGGGCTGCGCCTGGCTCGAGGCCTGCGGTTATCCGGGACTGCGGATGCTCGTCGAGGCTTTGGAGGAGACGCCGCGCGAGGCGCGCCGGCCATCGCTTGAGGAAGACGCGATGGGGCTCGATCTCAAGAATGTTTCGGCGGTTTTCTCGGCGCCCAATGTCGTCGATGTCGCCGTTGCCAAGGGCCGCTTGTTCGTCCGCAATGTCCGCCACGGATTGTATTTCCTGCCCTTTACCGTGCGCGCCAATGTCGGAATCGGCTGCCCGGTCGATCCGGCCTTTGCCTTGGGTGGCGAGAGAACGAAGAACCCTTATGCCGACAAGCTTGCCGCTGCCTATGCACTAGGATTGAACGTGGATGACGCGATCTGGGCGAAAGCCTATGCGCTGTCGCGGGCCATTCTGGTTCCGGAGAACGAAGCTTCGCGCCTGAAGGGCGCCGGCGCGGGCTTGACCGACAACGACTAGAAGCGAAATGCAATGCTCCAGTCCGGAGGGGCGGAGGAGAGCTTGCAGATTCTTGTCATTGCCGGGCTCTGTTCGGCAATCCATCGATCAACCAACTCAGTGGACGGAGTATCGGCACAATGGATCGCCGGAATGAATCCGGCGATGACAAATAAAGAGAGCCGTCATGCCGGCGAAAGCTGGAAAGGCTGGCACGGACGCTTTTTCCCCTCTCCCCTTGTGGGAGAGGGCGACGAGGGCCGAAGGCCCGAGGGGGTAACGTGCTGCGTGCCCGGCGATTGCGAGGTGGCCGAGCCCCCTCATCCGGCGCTACGCGCCACCTTCTCCCCGCTTGCGGGGAGAAGGTGCCCGCAGGGCGGATGAGGGGCACTTCTCGCCATGACCGCTTGCCCCTCACCCGGCATGCTCGCGCATGCCGCCCTCTCCCACGAGGGGAGAGGGTAAAAGAGGATACTGAAGCGCACAAAAAAGACCCCTCGTCCTGAGGTGCGCGAAGGCGCGCCTCGAAGGATGAGGGGTGCATGGAAATAAGTCAGTATGCGGTGGAATACGCCCTATGACGTGTCGTCGCGCGGCGGATTTCCGAGGCGTGCGAGCCAGTCGCAGTCCTTGAGGATCTGGTCGACCTCGTGGATGTTCCGCTGGCGGTATCCCGGTGGACGACCGGAGCGCAAGGGGCCCGAGCGCTCAGGACGGCGCTGGTCGAAGGGCCGGGCCTCCCAGCGGGCAAGCCGCATGGCGTGTCCGGGAATGTCCTGAACCGCGTCCAGAACGGCGAGGAGCCGGCGGACCAGGTGCCTGGCACTGACCATGCCGTCATCGACTTTCGCCTCGACAACGGGTGCAGCGGGTGCGGGGGCCATGAAGTGAGCCCTGAGGAATTCAGGGATGCGGGGATCGTAATCAATGACGGTGATGTGGGCTCGGGGCCATGGCGCTTCTTCTTCTTGAACCGCCGGGCCTGGCGCCTGAGCGCATCGAAGAGGTTGAACAAGGGCCGGCGTTTGCGTTTAGGCTTGGCCTCGGCGTTATTTTCACGAGGGGTCTTGGGTTTCCTTGGCGCTGCCGGACGCCGGGGCTTATGCTCGAGCACGATGTCACGCGCCGCGGCGACGATGAGCCGTCTCACGGCTGATTCCGCCGACCGCAGGATCAGGAGCACGGACCGGTGGAGCGGCTTCGAGATTCTCTCGATCGAAACGCCTTCCGAGAGCCCGATCCTGGCGAACAGCGCCAACACCACGACCAACAGTGGCACGCGCTTGCTTTCGATGGCCAATTCCCAGTTCATTGCCGCTCAATAGAACATAAAAGGAACTTCGTCAATCATAAAATTCGGGTGGCTTCGAGTATTATGGTGCCTCTCTTTTTCGTCATCCCGGCGAAAGCCGGGACCCAACTATCCGCGTGAAGGCTGTTGGCGACCCGTCACGGTGAAAGATGGGTCCCGGCTTACGCCGGGATGACGGTAGTTGTGCTACCCCTCACCCGCCCCGGATCAAGTCCGGGGTACCCTCTCTCGCACTATGCGCGGTCGAGGGAAGATGCTCCGTAGGCGGAAAGATGGGTCCAGCCTTGCGCCCAGATTACGAGAGTTGGCGCCGCCCCCTCACCCGGCATGCTGCGCATGCCGCCCTCTCGCACTCGGGGGAGAGGGAAGAGGAGAACGGGGCGAGGGAAGATGTTTCTTCACGCGACGAAGCTTTCGATTCGGTCGTGGAGATCGCGAGCAAGTATCAAGCCCGACTTGGCGAGCGCTTTTTGGTTGGCAGTTCGCCGGGAATTGGGCAATCGCGCGCCCTCCTGCGCGAGTATGGATTTCGTAAGGGCCTTGATCTGTCGATCGAAGCTGCCGCCGGAAAAGCGCTGCGGATCGATGGCAATGAAGAACTGCCCCGAGTCGACATGTCTGCCGTCATTGGCAACGAAGCTTGCCATCTGCGTGCCCAGCAACGCGCCGGATACGGCAGCCGACAACACTTCCACGATCAAGCCCTGTCCGAAGCCCTTGTAGCCACCCGACGGCGCCATCGAGCCTTCGAGCGCCTTCTTTGAATCGGTCGTGGGCTTGCCCTCGGCGTCAAGCGCCCAGCCGAGCGGAATGTCGCGGCCCTCTGCCGCCGCCTTCATCACCGCGCTCTTGGCGACCGTCGATGATGACTGGTCGATCAGGAAGGCAATTTTGTTGCGTCCGCCAGGCACAGCGAAGGAGAGCGGGTTCGTTCCAATGAGCGGCTTGCGGCCACCCGGCGGTGCAATCGACGGCGGCGAATTGGTGAAGCCGAAGGCGATGAGTCCCTGGCGTGCCAGGAAGCCCGTATGGAAGCCGAGCGTCGCAGCGTTGTAGGAATTGTAGACAGCCATTGCCGCGATCGCGTTTTTCTTCGCCGCAGGAATGAGCTTCGTAAAGCCCTGTTCGATTGCCGGATGCGCGAAACCGTGGCGCGCGTCCACACGAAATGCCGAAGCCGAGAGCCTGGTGATCTTAGGTCTCGCCTTGCCGTCGACCTTTCCCGACTTCACATGCTCGCAATAATAGGGAACCCAGAAGAAGCCATGGCCTGACAGGCCCGACAATTCCGTGTCGATGATCCCGTCCGTGAAGTAGCGCGCGTTCTCCGGGCTGGTGCCAGCGCCGGTCAATGCATTGAAAACCAGACTGCGCGCGGCTTTGGGCGTGAGCGTAATCGTGTCCGTCATTCCACTTTCCTTATGACGAGATAGACATGGACATAGTCCATGCCGTGACCTTCGGGGGCACCCGCTACAAGAGATTCATAGCGGCCATAATATTCATCGAGAATTGCAAGCCGCTCCGCGGCTGAGCGCGAGGGCGAGAGAGCCGCGGCGAAGACGGGCTCCGACCAGGATCGCAATGTCGGTATGTAGTCGCGTGCGAACTTGGCGGCATCCTTGTGGTTTTCGAAAGCCCCCGCGTAAGGGCAGCGGACAACGCGCGTCTCAACATGCTCGAGGCGAAGTCCGGCCGCATGGACAGGCGATGCCGTGTCATGGAATGGCGCAGTGAATTCGGCCACGGTGCGATAATGTTGCGGGAAAACAGCGCCGGCCTTTTCCTCGCTATTGATCATTTGTGCTTCAGCGAGGCCGGCCCAGAGATCGCTGAAGGTGTCAAACATGCTGACGCCGCCCGTATGGCCGAGGTAGCGGCCCTCCTCATCGATGCCGAAATTGAAAAGGCAAAGACGCCCGCCGGGCTGCAGTTCCCCTGCCCTTGCCAGAAGCATTCGCTCCCAATCGCGCGCGCCTTGCGCCTTGAAGGCTTCGCGTTCAGCGCCTTTCGCGCCGACCATGTGGACATGACCGGTAATCTTCGTCGGCACGGTCGAGATGTAATACGAGGCCGTCGACGAGAAGCCCAGGTTCAACGTGCCCGTCGGGACGATCTGGCGATGAAAGGAATTGGCGGAGGCGAGGACGAAGACATTGTCGACTTCCTCCAGGTAGCTGTGAACGCCTGCCTGCCCGTGTATCGTCCGGAAGAGCTGTGAGAAGTCGTTACGCGGAAGATCGGTGTAGATGAGTTCGATCGGGCGCGATGGGTAGCGTTCGCGCAATCGCTTCAAGACGGCGCGCCAAAGGTCGATTGAGGTTCCCCCATCCGCGCAGCCCATATCGGTGAGCCGGATCACCGACCCATCATCGGCAAGCGGAAGACGCTCGACAGCATCGAGAACCAAGTGCGTGGCGCCATCGATGACGTCCTTGGCACCGGTCGTGGCACGCGAATAATAGCCGGCGCCCTTCATGGCGATGAATTGCTCGGGGGATGGTGCAGTGGACACGGGGATTGCTCCTTTCGGCCATAGAACCGCATTGGCGGGGCGAAGCAAGGGGGCGATGCTGCGGCTTGCCGCAGCAGGGTTGGGCCGGTAGGAGTTTCGCAGCCTTTCGAATGACGAGGACCAATCATGCCCGGGCCGCTCTCCCATATCCGCGTACTCGACCTGTCGCGCGTGCTCGCCGGTCCATGGGCCAGCCAGTTGCTCGCCGATCTCGGCGCCGAGGTGATCAAGATCGAACGGCCCGGTGAAGGCGACGATACGCGCGGCTGGGGTCCGCCGTTCATCAGCAATGCCGATGGTTCTCAAGGCGATGCCGCCTATTTCCTCTCGACCAATCGCGGCAAGCGCTCGGTCTGCATCGACATGGCGAAACCCGAAGGCCAGGCATTGATCCGCAAACTCGCCGAAAAATCGGACATCGTGCTCGAGAATTTCAAAGTCGGAGGACTGAAGAAATACGGGCTCGATTATGAGAGTCTCAAGGCGCTCAATCCGGGGCTTATCTATTGTTCGATCACTGGCTTCGGCCAGGATGGCCCTTATGCGCAGCGCGCCGGCTATGACTTCATGATCCAGGGGATGGGCGGGATCATGTCGATCACCGGCCAGCCGGACGGTGTCGAGGGCGCGGGCCCCGTGAAGATCGGGGTTGCTTTTGCGGATATCTTCACCGGCATTTATTCAGTGATCGGCATGCTGGCGGCGCTCGTGCATCGCGACCGCAGCGGCGAAGGCCAGCATGTCGACATGGCGTTGCTCGACACCCAGGTCGCCGTGCTTGGCAACCAGGCGCTCAATTATCTGGTCGGCGGCAAGTCGCCGGTGCGCCTCGGCAATGCGCATCCCAACATTGTCCCCTACCAGACCTTCGAGACGAAGGACGGCCACATCATCATCGCGGTCGGAACAGAACGGCAGTTCCGCGAATATTGCACGCTGATAGGCGCCCCTGCGCTGCTCGACGACAAGCGCTTCGCGAGCAATCGTGCCCGCGTGAAAAACCGCGACGCGCTCATCGCGCTCCTCATCGAGCCCATGAAGGCGCGCACGACGGCGGACTGGATCGCGGTATTCGAGCCGGCGGCCATTCCCTGCGGTCCGATCAACACGATCGAGCAGGTCTTTGCCGACCCGCAGGTTCAGCATCGCGGATTGAACATCAGCCTTACGCGGCCGGACGGAGTTGCGACACCGGGCGTCGCCAACCCGATCCGGCTTTCCGCAACGCCGGTCACGTATGACAAGCCACCCCCGGCACTTGGCGAGGGCACGGATGCGGTGTTGCATGATCTGCTCGGACTAAACAGCGAGGAGATTGGGAGATTACGAGTTTCAGGCACCATCGGCTGACTTGCTGAGCTCGCGCCGCGCATCTCTCTGGGCGTCCACTATTGTGGTGTAAATCCGATGTGGATTTTGGATGAATTCGAAGCTCGTTCCATTTTGTGATGGCATCAATTGGCCCCATCCGCCGTCTCCCCAGGTGCGGGTCGAGGGCTCCGCGAATCTGATTGATCCCTCTAAGCGGCCCCATTCGACGAGCGTCAAGCTGGGAAGATTCGTTAGATCAAACGAACGCAAAACAAACCGGGGGAACTGGTTTAGAACGAGCAGTCTGTTATTGGTGACGCCGTAGACTTGGCGCCTCCGCACAAGCGCGTCCCAAATGAACCGCCCGGCAATCAGGAAGATTCCGACCAGCACAAACGGGATTCCCCACAGTTTGAAGAACCATGGGGCACTCGTTCGAATCACTGAGGTTTCCCAAAAAATGGCGAACCCACCCCAAAGAAGCGAAAAGGGAATCAAGAGCGCGTCAGCAGGTCTGAGCTTAAATCCGGTTCCCGGCTTTCCTGCCCAGATTAGCTTCTCGTCCCCCTGCAGATGTTCACGGAGAGCGGACGCTGAAACATGATCAATCATTGCTTGGCCAAGCCACTCGTTTATGCCTTAACGTCAATACAAATGTTCTTAGCGAACCGAGCGACTTTCAACAACGCGACTGTCTAGCTTCGGGCCCCCTCAGCTATATGTCGTTTTTTGACTGCTTGCCGTTTTCGGCACGGCGCATAAGCTTCCAGCCATGGCAAATCTGATCATTACCTATTGGCGCGACATCCCCTCGCAGATCTCGGTCAAGATCGGGCGCAAGGAAGAAAAGCGCATGCTTTCCGAGCGTTTCCAGGAAGCGATCGACATGGCGGCGATGCGCGACGGCGCATCGGAGACCGACGCCTATCTTGCTGAATGGCGGCGCGCCGAACCGGTCAGCGTCGGTGATGATCTCGTTGCGGAAGCTGAAAAGGCTCGCAACTCCATCGAGACAGCTTATGACAAGGAACGGCTCAAGGCGCTCATCGCCAAGGGCGGACGCGAATAAACTCATCCATCTCCAGGACCGATCATGACCCAGACCCTCATCGCCTCCGCCACCAAGGAAATTCTCATCGGCTTCGACCGGCCGTTCTGCGTGATCGGCGAGCGCATCAATCCGACCGGCCGCAAGAAACTTGCCGCCGAAATGCAGGCGGGCAATTTCGAGACGGTCAAGGCCGATGCCATCAACCAGACCAAGGCCGGGGCGCTGGTTCTCGACGTCAATGCCGGCGTCACCGCGGTCAATCCCAACGAGACCGAGCCGCCATTGCTCAGGCAGACAATCGAGATCGTCCAGTCGGTAACCGATCTTCCCTTGTGCATCGATTCATCCGTCTCGGCCGCGATCAAGGCGGGGCTCGAAACCGCCAAGGGTCGCCCGCTCGTCAATTCGGTGACCGGCGAGGAAGAGAAACTCGAAGCAATCCTGCCATTGGTTGCGAAATACAATGTCGCCGTCGTTGCAATCTCGAATGACGAAACCGGTATCTCGGAAGATCCGGACGTGCGCTTTGAAGTGGCGAAGAAGATCGTTCAGCGCGCCGCCGATTACGGCATCAAGCCGCAGGACGTCGTGGTCGATCCGCTCGTCATGCCGATCGGCGCCATGGCGACGGCTGGCCAGCAGGTTTTTCGCCTGGTGCGGCGCCTGCGGGAGGAGCTCAAGGTCAATACCACCTGCGGCGCGTCCAACATCTCGTTCGGCATGCCCAACCGGCGCGTGCTGACCGGTCACTTCCTCGCTATGGCCGCCTCGCATGGCATGACGTCGGCAATCATGAATCCGCTCCATGATGAAGACATGCATGCGATCATGGCGGCGAATGTGCTCAACGGCACCGATCGCAATTGCAAGTCCTGGACGAACCGGTTCCGCGATATGGCGACACCTCCTGCCATTACCCAATCGGTGGGCGATGGGCTGCCCGGCGCCTCGGGCGAAGACGCTGACGCCCGCCGCCGTGCCCGCGAGGAGCGGCGCCGGCGCCGCGGATAAGCCGTGATGAATGAGGCCGCTAGCGAAGCCCTTATCGTCTTTACGCCGTCCGGCAAGCGTGGGCGCTTTCCGCTTGGCACGCCGGTGTTGCAGGCGGCGCGGTCGCTCGGCGTCGACATCGATTCAGTCTGCGGTGGTCGCGCGATCTGCGGGCGCTGCCAGATCACCGTCGGCGAAGGCGAATTCGCCAAGCACGGCATCGTCTCGAACGATTCGCATTTGTCCGCCTTTTCCGCAGTCGAAAGGCGCTACGACGAAAAGCGCGGCCTGATCGCCGGCCGCCGGCTTTCCTGCCAGACCAAGCTCCTCGGCGACGTTGTCATCGACGTTCCGCCCGAGAGCCAGGTGCATAAGCAGGTGGTGCGCAAGCGCGCCGAGGCCCGCGCCATTGAAATCAATGCGGCAACGCGCCTTCACTTCATCGAAGTGGAGGAACCCGACATGCACAAGCCCTCCTCCGACCTTGAACGCGTCTATCGCGCGCTCGACGAGCAATGGGGCATCAAGAACGTCTCGTGCGACACGGCGATCCTGCGCGATCTGCAGAAAACAATGCGCAAGGGCGAATGGAAAGTCACAGCGGCGGTCAATACACGCACCGGCGGCGAAGGCAATCGCTTGGTCGCGCTGTGGCCCGGCTTCCATGACAAGGCGTTTGGACTGGCCGTCGATGTCGGGTCGACGACGATCGCCATGCATCTGACCAATCTCGCCAATGGCGATGTCGTCGCTTCTTCGGGTCTGATGAACCCACAGATCCGCTTCGGCGAAGATCTGATGAGCCGCGTCTCCTATGTGATGATGAATCCGGGCGGCGATAAGGAAATGACGGCGGCGATCCGCGAGGCGCTCAACACACTCGCCTCCCAAGTCGCGACCGAAGCCGGCATCGAGCTCAGCGATATTCTGGAGATCGTGCTGGTCGGCAATCCAGTCATGCATCACCTGTTCCTTGGCATCGACCCAACGGAGCTGGGTGGTGCGCCCTTCGCGCTGGCGACGGGCCTTCCGGTCAATTGCCCGGCGAAGGATCTCGATCTCAAGCTCAATCCCGGCGCCTATGCCTATATCCTGCCCTGTATCGCCGGCCATGTCGGCGCCGACACCGCCGGCGTCGTGCTCTCCGAAAACCCGCATGAGTCCGAAGACAACATGCTGGTGGTCGATGTCGGCACCAATGCCGAGATCGTGCTGGGTTCGAAGCGCCGCCTGCTCGCCTGCTCGTCGCCGACCGGGCCTGCGTTTGAGGGCGCACAGATTTCCTGTGGCCAGCGCGCTGCGCCAGGCGCCATCGAGCGCATCCGCATCGATCCCGTTACGCTCGAGCCGCGCTACCGGGTGATCGGCAGCGATCTGTGGTCGGATGAGCCGGGCTTCGAGGAAGCAACGGCCACAACCGGCGTCACCGGCATTTGCGGTTCCGGCATCATCGAGGTGATCGCCGAAATGTATCTTGCGGGAATCATCAACCAGGATGGCCTGGTCGATGGTTCGCTCGCCGCGAAAAGTCCTCGCATTCAGCCTTACAAGCGCACTTTCAACTATGTCATCCGCGAGGGCGAGCCGCGGATTATGATCACCCAGAACGACGTGCGCGCCATCCAGCTCGCCAAGGCAGCACTTTATGCCGGCACGCGGCTGCTGATGGACAAGCTCGGCATCGACACTGTTGACCGTATCCGCCTCGCCGGCGCCTTCGGCAGCCATATCGATGTCAAATACGCCATGGTGTTGGGGTTGATTCCCGACTGCCCGCTGGAGCGGGTCCAGTCGGCTGGAAATGCGGCCGGAACTGGCGCACGCATCGCTCTCCTCAACGTCAAGGCACGCGATGAGATCGAACAGGTGGTGCGGCGTATCGAGAAGATCGAAACGGCAGTCGAGCCCCTGTTCCAGCAGCATTTCGTCGAGGCCATGGCGATCCCGCACAAGACCGCCTTCTTCGCCAATCTGGCACAGGTCGTCACCTTTCCCGCCCCCAAGACGATCGACCCGCCGGAGCCCGATGGCGGGGAGAGGCGCCGCCGCCGTCGCGGCTAGGCAGGCTTCGCGCAAGGTTCACGGTTTAGGCTCGTCTCCCAATGCGGGAGGTGACAATGACGGCACAAGCACTAACGCTGGTCGATACCGGTAATGAGGATGACCGGATACTGATTGGCGGACTCGTGGCCTACGCGGCTCACCTGGCCGAGCAGACGGGCGATCGCGAGCTCTCGCAAAAACTCGAAAGCGTTTTTCTCGACATCGCCAAGAAACTGCCGACGGCTTCGCGCAAAGCGCTGCTGATGATGTCGCATGAGATTGCGTTGCGCGATGCGCCGCCGGAGCGCGTGAAGCTCTATCTCGTCAAGTCCTAGCGCAATAAGCGGCGGCGATGTGCGCGGCAACACGCGCATTGTTTTTGACCAGTGCGATATTGGACGCGAGCGATCGTCCGGCCGTCACCTCAGCAAGACGCGCCAGGAGGAATGGCGTCACAGCTTTCCCGACAATCTGCCGGCGCTGCGCTTCAAGAACCGCGTCGGCAATGACCGGGGCAATCTCGGCAGCCTGAATTTCGTGCTCCACAGGGATCGGGTTCGCAACGAGAACACCGGCCGAGCCGAGTTGCCATTGCGCCGCGAGGAGTGCCGCAACCTCTTTCGGCGTGTCGCAGCGGATATGTAGTGGCAGCGCGCTCGCGCGCGAATAGAAGGCCGGAAATTCATCCGTGCCGTAGCCCACAACCGGGACCGACAAGGTCTCCAGCCATTCGAGCGTCAATGGCAAATCGAGGATTGCCTTGGCTCCCGCCGATACGACCGCCACCGGCGTGCGCGAAAGCTCGGTGAGATCGGCGGAAATATCGAATGTGTCGCCGGCGCCGCGATGGACGCCGCCGATCCCGCCGGTTGCGAAAATACGTATGCCGGCCCGCGCCGCGATCTGCATCGTCGAAGCAACGGTCGTTGCGCCGTCGCTCGCCGTCGCCATGGCGTAAGCCAGGTCACGGGTCGAAAGCTTGGGCATTCCAGCCCCGGCCTTGCCAATATGCTCGATCTGGTCCGCGCCAAGGCCGGCATGAAGTTTTCCGCCAATCACCGCAATCGTTGCCGGTATCGCCCCTTCGTCGCGGATCAGTGCCTCGACTTCGAGTGCGGTTGCGACATTTGCCGGATAGCTCATGCCATGCGCAATGATGGTCGATTCCAACGCCACGACGGGCCGTTTTGCGGACAGGGCATCCGCGACTTCGGGACTTGTTACGACAAGCGTGCTCATGCGTTCTGTCCTGTCGCGGTCATGACTGCGTCGGCATTGATGCGGCCGTCCACCGACTCGAGCACGGAAGCCGCGGCAACCTGCCCAATCCGGGCGGCCACACTTGCCGAGTGACCTCGCAAAAGGCCGAAGACGAAGCCGGCAATCGCTGCGTCGCCGCCACCGGTGACATCGCGCTCCCGTGGCCGAGTTGCCTGCGTTGGAATGACCAATGATTTCGCACCGCTATCCAATGCCTCCGAAACGAGGACGCCATCGCGGTCAAGATGCAGCACGACAAGACCTACGCCTCGTCCATGAAGCGCCTGCGCCGCACGTTCCGCCATCCGTGGCGTCGTGCAGGAAAACCCGGTCAGCTTCTCTGCCTGGGCGCGATTGGGTGTAACCGCAAAAAGCGGGGCAATCTCCAGCATGGCATCAAGCCTTACACACTTCGGCACAGAGACCGGATCGACTATCAATCGCTTGCCCCGCTCCGCCGCGAAGCTTGCAACGCGCTTCAAGGTTGCCACCGCCAGATTGCAGTCGACAATGATCAAATCCGCGGCCTGAAGCTTGCCGCGATGCGCCAGAACCTGTTCCGGGCTTATGGCCTCGATGATCGCCATTGCATTCACGGCCGTGAAGAGATTGCCGTCGTGATCGAGAATGGCGCTGTAGATTCCAGTCGGCTCGGCGACGGTGTTCACGCCGGAGATGTCGACGCCAGCGGCAACGGTTTGGGCGAGAATCTGACGCCCTGCCGGGTCGTTCCCCACAGCACTGATCAGGCCAGTATCAATGCTCAGGCGTGCGAGATGTTCGGAAATGTTGCGAGCAACGCCGCCCGGCATGATCCTGACGCGACCAGGATTGGAGGTCGCTTCGATCAGCGGCTCCGTCGAGACGGCGCGGATATCGAGATTGGCGCCTCCTATGACGACGACCTTGCCCGCCATCAGAAATCCGTGGGCGCTCCGCCTTCGCGCTTGCGCCGTTCGACGAAAGCGTCAAGTTCCGCGCGGATGGCGGGATCCATGGGCGGTTCGCGATATTCCTGCAACGCCTGCTTCCACAATGCATTGGCCTTTTGCGCGGCTTCCGGCTTACCGGCTGCGGCCCATTGCTGGTTGTTCCGCCAGTCGGAAATCATCGGTGCGTAAAAGGCATTCGTGTAGCGGGCAAGCGTATGCGCGGCACCGAAGAAATGGCCGCCGGGTCCGACTTCGCGGATCGCCTCGATTCCGAGCGCATCCTCGTTCGTGTCGAGAGGCTTGAGGAATTCGGTCACCATTTGCAGAAGATCGCAATCGAGCACGAACTTTTCGAATGATGCGACAAGGCCACCCTCCATCCAACCCGCCGCATGCATGACCATGTTGCCGCCGCCCATGGTAACGCCCCACAGCGAGAAGACGCTTTCATAGGCAGCCTGGGCGTCTACCGCATTGGCAGCGCAGGTATTCGAGGTGCGATAGGGAACGCGATAGCGCCGTGCGAGCTGGCCGCCGAGCATGCAAGCCTTCATGTATTCGGGCGTGCCGAAGGCGGGTGCTCCCGACTTCATGTCGACATTCGATGTGAAGCCACCGTAAATGAACGGCGCACCCTTTCTCACCGTCTGAACCATGGCCAGGCCCGCGAGAGCTTCGGCATTCTGCAGGACGACCGCGCCCGAGACCGTCACCGGCGCCATTGCGCCTGCGAGCGTAAATGGCGTCACGCAAATCACCTGATTGCGCGATGACATTTCAATGATGCCCTGAAGCATGGGCATGTCCAGCTTTAAAGGCGAGTTGGTGTTGATGATCGAGAAGAGCGATGGCTCGCGCTCAAGTTGCTCAGCATCAATGCCGCGCGCAATCCGGGCGATCTCGATTCCATCGCAAATCCTTTCCTTGCCGAGCGAATAGGCGTGGAACGGCTTGTCGGTGAGCACCGCCATGTCGCGCAATGCTTCGAGATGGCGGATCGAGGCATGGACATCGATCGGTTCGACAGGGTACCCGCCGAGGAAATGGATCGTGTTGAAGTACTGAGAAAGCCGCAGAAAATTGCGGTAGTCCGCAAGATTGCCAGATCTACGCCCACCGTCGGTATCAGAACAATTGGGCGGGCTCGACACGTTGCCAAAGGCCATCCAGTCGCCGCCGAGCCTGATCGTGTGCGCCGGATTGCGGGCATGCAGCGATATTTCGGAGGGAGCGGAGGCCAATGCCGCATCGATGATGTCGCGGCCTAACCGTACGCGCTCACCATCGACCAGGGCCCCGGCCTTGCGCAGCATGTCCCGCGCCTGCGGCAGCAGGAAATCCATTCCGATGTCTTCGAGCACGCGCAGGGAGGCCTGGTGGATCGATTCCAGTTCGTCGGCGGACACGATTTCCACCGCCTTCAGCCTCATGCGCGGCTGGCCATAGGCAGTCTGCTCGATCTTGCGCTCGCCGGCGCCAGCCCGGCGTCCGCCTTCCCTGCGGCCGCGGCGGTTCGACTCGTGGAGGACCTCACCGCTCAGGCTGTCAGTCATTCTTCTTTCCCTTCTCGCGATAGCGTTCGAGGATGGGATCGGCATTGATCTGCTTGACCAGCCAATCCTCGAAACGCCGGATTTTCGGTTTCATGCGATGCTCGGCCGCGCAGGCGAACTGCCATTGATGGCGATGCGGCACCAGTAATTGGAATGGTTGTACGAGACGCCCGGCGGCTATTTCGTCGGTGGCAAAGGGACCGATGGTCATGGCCACACCCCTGCCTTCGATCGCCGCCTCCTGCGCCAAGATATAGCTGTCGAAGGCAAGGCGATCTGAAAGCTGGATGCCCTTCACGCCGGCCGCGGCGAGCCACAAATGCCAGTCCTCCTCGGCTGTATACACATAGAGAAGCTTATGCTTCTTCAGGTCCTGCGGCGTCTTGATGGCATTGGGGCCGGTCATCAATTGCGGCGCGCAAACCGGCGTTAATAGCGACCGGAACAAGGGCCGGTAATAGTGATTGGGCGATTTGTTGCGGGCGAGGATGAGGCCGGCGTCGACATTGGTCTCGTCGAAATCCCAGTCGAAATAGGCCGTCGACAATCTCACCTTCATGTCCGGAAAGCGACGCTCGAAATCATGGAGATGCGGGATTAGCCACTTCAAGGCGACGGTCACATAGACCTGGATGGTCAGCTCGTTGTCGGCAGCGGGTGGCCGCAAGGTGCGGGTCTGAGATTCGATCTGGTCGAAGGCATCGCGGATGGCCGGATAGTAGAACTGCCCCGATTGGGTGAGTTCGGCGCGCCGGGCATCGCGGCGGAAGAGCTGGAGCCCCAGATGCTGCTCCAGCGACTTGACCTGGTGGCTCACGGCCGATCGGGTGATTCCGAGTTCACCTGCCGCCAAGCGAAAGCTGCCCAGCCTCGCCGCCGCCTCGAAGGCGGTGAGCGCACGTAACGGGGGCAGGTCGCGACGGGGCAAGCGAATTCACCATTCAATGCAGCGTAAGCCTATTAGCTTAAACAAATGGGCGCGGTAAGGGGTTGAGCCGGTCTCGCCGGGGCGCTAGATGGTGAATAATTCTCACCTTACAAGGCGCGATATTGAGGCTTCCGCAGGCGCCGGTTACGCGGCATTGTCCGGCTTCGCTATGGAGATCGAAAATGAGTGTCGCTGAAGACCTTTCGCGTCGTCGCGGTGGCCGGGATGCGCGGCGCGCCTTGCGGGCGCGGCCGATTCCGCTCGAGGAGGCGGCCGTCCATCCGGGCATGACCGGCGGGCAGTATAAGCCCTTGAGCGATCGCGACGTGCAACGCATTCATGAAGCGGCGCTGGAGATCCTCGAAACGGTCGGCCTCGCCCAGGCCATTCCGAGCTGCATCGAGATGCTCACCGCCAAGGGCTGCACCCTCAACGATCAGGGTCGCCTGCTCTTCCCGCGCAGTCTTGTCGAAGATACGCTCGCAACCTGTGCCCGCGAATTCGTCCTTTATGCTCGCGATCCCAAGCACGACATGCAGCCCTGGGGGAACCGGGTCTATTTCGGCACCGCCGGAGCGGCGGTTCACATCGTTGAGGTTGAAACGCGAAGCTATCGCGAGTCCTATCTCGCCGATCTCTATGATTGCGCGCGCATCGTCGACCTTTGCGATCACATCCATTTCTTCCAGCGCACGATCACCCCGCGCGACATGCTGACCGGGCATGATCTCGACATCAACACCGCCTATGCCTGTCTTGCCGGAACCAGCAAGCATGTCGGCACCAGCATGGTCCACCCCGACCATGTCGACGAAGTCCTCCAGATGCTGCATTACGTAGCCGGTAGCGAGCGCGCTTGGCGCGCGCGGCCCTTCGTCTCGCAGTCGAACTGCTTTGTCGTGCCGCCGATGAAGTTTGCAGAAGACGCCTGCCGCTGTCTCGAAGCGGCGGTGCGCGGGGGCATGCCGGTTCTGTTACTTTCGGCCGCGCAGGCCGGTGCGACATCGCCGGCCGCCCTTGCCGGAACCGTCGTTCAAGCGGTGGCCGAATGTCTTGCGGGTCTTTGCTACATCAATGCCGTTCAGCCCGGCGCAGTTGCCATCTGGGGCACCTGGCCCTTCGTGTCCGACCTGCGCACCGGCGCCATGTCGGGCGGTTCGGGCGAGCAGGCCTTGATCACTGCGGCCTGTGCGCAGATGGGCCATTTCTACAAGCTCACTGTCGGCTCCGCGGCCGGCATGTGCGATTCGAAACTGCCCGATATCCAGGCCGGCTATGAGAAAGGCGTCACCGCTTCGCTCGCGGCGATGACCGGCATCAATCTCATGTATGAAACGGCGGGCATGCATGCCTCGCTGCTCGGCTTCTGCCTCGAGAGCCTGCTCATCGACAATGACATGCTCGGCTCGATCAACCGCAATATCCGCGGCATCGAAGTCAATGACGAAACCTTGTCGGTCGACGTCATCCGCAATGTCTGCATCGATGGTCCCGGCCATTATCTCGGTCATGACCAGACACTGTCGCTCATGCTCAAGGAATATGTCTATCCGGCACTCGGCAACCGCATGAGTCCGAAAGAGTGGAACGAAGCCGGCCGGCCCGACATTGTCGAGCGTGCCACCGCCAAGAAGCGGGAAATCCTCTCGACCCACTATCCCGATTACATCCCACGCGACATCGACGATCTCATTCGCTCGAAGCACGATATCAAACTGCCGCGCGAGATCATGCAGCCCGGGGATCCGCGCTGGGCGCGCAAATAGCAGGACAAGCCTGCGGGATCATGGAACATCCCGTCTTCACGCGCATCATGGCCGAGGGCTTTATGCCCTTCGGCTGGTTCGCACCGCGCAACGGTGATCGGGTGCCCGAGGGTGCGGGCCTCGTGCTGCTCATCGGCAATGCCGGACCGGCGATGTTCCGGCGCTTTGCGCGCGAGCGCGATCCGGATCATGACCTCCTCGACGACTGGTGCCGCGCGGTGATCGATCCGTTGGCGCATGCACTCGGCGCGCGCGCGATCTACCCATTCGACAAGCCGCCACAGCCATTTCTCAGCTGGGCGCAGCGGGCCGGCTGCGGCCGTGCCTCGCCGCTCGGCCTCAATATCCATCCGACCTATGGCTTGTGGCACGCCTTCCGCGCCGCGCTCGTCTTTGAGACCGATCCCGGACTGCCATCGATGTCTGCCAGCTCACATCCTTGCGAGAGTTGCATCGGCCGCCCGTGCCTTACTGCCTGTCCGGTCGATGCCTTTACCGGCGATAGCTACCGGATCGACGATTGCGTCCGCCACATCGCATCGCCCGCAGGCGAAGACTGCATGCTGCATGGCTGTCTTGCCCGCCGTGCCTGCCCGATCGGCCAGAATTATCGCTATACCGACCGGCAGGTGCAGTTCCACATGCACGCCTTCCGGCGCGCGCATACGGAGTAATGATGTACAGGGCGATTTCGGAAAAACTGAAAGCAGGCCACCTCATCCTTCTCGATGGCGGCACGGGCACCGATATCCAGGCGCGCGGCGTGCCGATGGATGGCGATACCTGGTGCGCCGAGGTCAACCTTACGCATCCCGACGTCGTCCGTGCGGTTCATCGCGACTACATCCGCGCCGGCGCCGAAGTCATCACCGCCAATACCTATGCAACGAGCCCATTGCTCTTTAATTCGCTCGGTCGCGATGACGATATGGTCAAGATCGACAAGGCGGCGGTAAAGATCGCGCGTGAGGCCTGCGCGGAATTGGATGCCAAGCACGTCGCGGTCGCCGGCTCGTTCTCGGTCATGCGGCCGACCACCCAGGGTGCCGACCGTACCGATGTGTGGCGGGAGTGGCCGAAGTCGGAAGCGGTCCGTCTCATGCGGCGCAAGGCGGATGGCATGGCGGAAGCCGGCTGTGACCTCATCATGATGGAGATGATGCGCGATCGCGATTATTCGCTGTGGGCAACGGAAGCCGCGGTCGCCACCGGCTTGCCCGTCTGGGTCGGGATCGCGGTCGAGAAAAAGGAAGATGGCCGCTTGCTGGGATTTGGTCGCGGCGACTGGCAGCTCGACGACATCGTCCCTGCCCTGATGTCGACCGGCGCCAAGGTCTGCAACATCATGCATACTTCGCCGAATGACACCGACGAGGCGCTGCCAATTGTGCGCAAGCACTGGTCGGGGCCTATGGGGGCCTATCCCGAATGCGGTTATTTCAAAATGCCGGACTGGCAGTTCGTCGACATCATCCCGCCGGAGGAACTCGTCGCCAAGGCGCGGGACTGGTACGCCCAAGGCGCGCGCCTGATCGGCGGCTGCTGCGGCATTGGCCCCAAGCATATCAAGGCCTTGGCGCAAGCCTTTGCGAAGAAACTTCAAGCATGACCAAGACCGGCTCGTGCCTTTGCGGCGCGGTTAAATTCGAAATCACCGGGCCGATTCGGCCGGTCATTGCCTGCCACTGCCAGCAATGCCGGAAACAGACCGGCACCTATATGTCGGCCACCGCCACCAAGGATGAGTATTTCAAGCTCATCGAGCAGCGCGGTCTTAAATGGTATCGCTCGAGCTCGGAGGCGCGCCGCGGCTTCTGCGGTGAATGCGGCTCGGTCCTGTTCTGGAAAGGCGATGGGCGCGACTACATCGCCATCGCCGCCGGCTCGATCGACGGCGATCTCGGCGTGCCGCTCGAAGGTCACATCTTCTGCGAGAGTGCCGGCGATTATTACGAGATTGCCGGCGGCGAATACCAGGCGCCGCAATGGGCGCGAAATCCGAAAGCGCCCGACTGATCAGAGCCCGGCGCGAGCTTTCATGTCGCGCTCAAGCTCGCCATAGCCTGTATAGCGGTACTCGTAGGCGAGGCCGAGCTTCTTCGCCGCCGCCATCGCCTGCTTGGCGATCTCCTCATCGCGGGTCTGCGCCAAGTAGACGATCTTCGTGTAATTGCCGAAATACATCGGCAGCAATTCGGGATGCCGGTCGAGGGCCAGCCCCTGCCAGATCAGACGATCGAAGTGACGTGCCAGATAGTCGGTCAGGAAGAAGGCGGTGAGATCGTCATCGGACTTCGCCGCGAAGGCCTCGTTGCCGGAGAAGAAAGCATAGCAATGCGGCCCGTCGATGCGCTCGACGCCCTCTTCTTCCAATAGGCGGTCAAGTTCGCCACCCGTCCCGCAATCGCCGTAGAGCACGAAGATCGCGCGATATCTGTCCTTCGCCGCCTTGATCTTTTCGCGGATCGCCGGCACGATGAATTGCGGCGTGTTGTGCCACTTGGCGGGAAGGCAGTCGACGTCGAAGGCTGCCCAATGATTGCGCTCGATGAGGTCGACGATCTCGCGCGCCAAGGCCCCGCAGGCGATGAGCAATACATCGCCGCGGCCCGCCGTAAAATCGAATTCGTCGCTTGGCTTTAGGTTAACAGAGGTCATCGGCTTATCTCGATAGCTAGGTTCTTATCACGGCAAAACAACCCGCATTTCGCCAGCAGCCGACCAATGCCGTCCCTTTACGTCATCGGCTCATTCGCCCCTTGCGGGTTGATCCTGGTCAAGGCGGGGGCCCGCGCCCAATCCTAATGAATGACCAGTTTGTCTCGGGAGGCCAGATATGGGCCGTAGTGGATCAGTCTTTCTCGCCATGAGTCTCGCGGCCACAATCTGCATCGCGCAGCCGGCGCTCGCGACCGATGACGCGCCAGGCGAAGACGCGGGCACGGACATCCCATTGCGTTTGGCGCTCGGCGGCAATGATTACGAGACCTATTGCGCGTCGTGCCATGGTGTCGGCGGTCGCGGAGACGGGCCGGTCGCCGAATTCCTGGCGATCATACCGGCCGATTTGACGCAGCTATCACGCAAGAATGGCGGCAAGTTCCCCGCAGAACGGGTGGCCCAGATCATCGACGGGCGCCAGGATGTCAAGATTCACGGGCCGCGCGATATGCCCGTCTGGGGTGACTGGTTTGACGTCGAAGCAGAGTCGCCGGGCTTGCGCGCAAGTGAACGCGAGATCGTGGTGCAGGAGCGCATCAAAGCGCTTCTCGTCTACCTCGAGACCATCCAGGTCAAATAAACTGCCGACGATCCGTCAGCCCGCGGCGAGGACGTTGTGCTTCCTCGCCATGAAGCTCTTGGCCGTCTCGACGGCCACCGCCGCATCGCGGCAATAGGCATCGGCACCGACCGCCTTGGCGAATTCCTCGTTCAAGGGCGCGCCGCCGACCAGCACGACATAGTCGTCGCGAATGCCCTTTTCCTTCATCGTGTCGATCACGACCTTCATGTAGGGCATCGTCGTGGTGAGGAGCGCCGACATGCCGATGATGTCCGGCTGGTGCTCGTCGAGCGCTGCCAGATATTTCTCGACCGGGTTGTTGATGCCGATATTGATGACTTCGAAGCCCGCACCTTCCATCATCATGGCGACCAGGTTCTTGCCGATATCGTGAATGTCGCCCTTCACGGTGCCAATCACCATCTTGCCGAGGCGCGGTGCCCCGGTGGCAATCAGCAAAGGCCTGAGGATGGCCATGCCCGCCTTCATGGAATTTGCGGCGAGCAGCACTTCGGGAACGAACAGGATGCCATCGCGGAAATCGATGCCGACAATGCGCATGCCCTCGACCAGACCTTCGGTCAGGGTCTTGTAGGGCGCCCAGCCGCGCTCGAGCAGGATGTTGACGCCCTCTTCGACCTCTTCCTTGAGACCGTCGTAAAGGTCGTCATGAATCTGCTGCACCAGATCCTCGTCGTTAAGGGATCTGAGGTCGAGTTCGCCTTCATCACTCATCGGTCGTCTCCGAACGGAACATGGGCCCAGAATAGACAAGGCCCTCGTATTTGTTGCGCTTCTGGCGACGCCCCCATGCCGGAAAGCGACCGTTGTGGCAAGGCGGCCAAGCAGCTATGGCCTTGCAATTGAAGCAACCCTGCCCGGACATCCCATGACCGCTGCTTTTCCGATCTCGGCCGTTCGCGCCGCATTCCCTGCCCTGGCCCTCAAGGATGGCGGCCACCCCCGCATCTATTTCGACAATCCGGCCGGAACCCAGGTGCCGCAGAAGGTGATCGACCGCACGCTCGAGGCGCTCATCGCCAAGAACGCCAATCTCGGCGGCTATTTCTCGACCACGGTCGCCGCCGGGCAATTGGTCGACGAGGCGCACCAGGCCTGCGCCGATTACTACAATGCGGCGAGTGCCGATGAGATCGTCTTTGGCCAGAACATGACGACGCTCACCTTCCACATGTCGCGCTGCCTCGGCCGCAAGTTCAAGCGCGGCGACGAAATCGTGCTGTCGCGCATGGATCACGACGCCAATGTCGCGCCGTGGCTGCTGCTGGCGGATGACCTCGGCCTGACGGTCAGGTGGATGGATTTCGATCCCGAAACTTACGAATTCGCCGATGATGCGCTAGCCCGTGTCTTGAACGACCGCACCAGGCTGGTGGCTCTTGGCTTTGCCTCGAACTGCACCGGCACGATCAATGACGTGAAGCGGTTTGCCTCACAGGCGAAGTCGGCCGGCGCGCTCGTCTATGTCGATGCGGTCCAATATGCACCCCATTGCGCGATCGACGTGCAATCGCTCGATTGCGATATCCTTGTCTCCTCCGCCTATAAATGGTTCGGCCCGCATCAGGGTATCCTGTGGGGGCGCAAGTCGCTGCTCGACGAAACCTTCGGCTACAAGGTCAGGCCGGCCGGCAACGAGCCGCCGCATAAATTCGAAACCGGCACTCTTTCGCATGAAGGCATGGCGGGTACGCTCGGCGCCGTCGAATATCTTGCGGGCTTCGATGATGGCGGCGAGGCGCACACGCATATGCGGCCAAAGGCAGCAGCGATCCATCGCGCTTTCGATCGGCTCGTCGCTTGGGAACACGCGCTCACACGACGTCTCATCAATGGCCTCTCGACCTTCCGCGGCCTGACGATCCGCGGCGTCACCAGCGACAATGCCATGCATCGCCGTGTGCCGACGGTTTCCTTCACGATGGAAGGCCGGCATCCGCAAGCCATCGCCAAGGCGCTCGCCGCCGACAATATCTTCGTGTGGTCAGGGCACAATTATGCGGTCGAGCCAGTGCAGCGCATGGGGCTCATGGAATCGGGTGGCGTCCTGCGCGTCGGCTTGGCGCATTACAACACGCCTGAAGAAGTCGACGCCCTCCTCGACAGCATGACGCGCATCGCACGCTCGTAAGTCTCGCCGGGCGCACCCGACGCGTCGATACGCTGCCAGCCGATGGCGCCGAGATCATAGCCGAGCTGCTTTTCAACGACCTCCGCCGTTGCATCCGATGCATCGCCCTTTCGGCGGGAAACGCGAGTCTTCATCTTCTCCGGATCAGCCTCGAGCCACAGGCCGAGGAAGGCGACGCCATGTTTCGCTGCTTGCTTTTGCGCTGCGTCGCGCTCCCCCGGCTTCGCAAACACAGCGTCGATGACCACGGACCAGCCCGCGCCGAGCGCTTCGCCCGCCCGCTTCAGCATCACGTCATAGACTTCGGATGATATCTCCGGCCCGTAGGCCTCTTTCGGCAAAGCTTCTTTGCTTGAGATTCCGTGCAGCCGCTTCCTTTCGATATCGCTGCGGATGTGGAAGGCGCCCGGCTCAGGTGCCAGGCCGGCACAGAGAGCACGCGCAAGCACGGTCTTGCCAGTGCCTGAAAGGCCGCCGACTGCGATCAATTGCGGTGGCGCCGGCGACAGGTGGCCAATAGCGCGGCGAAAGTAGTCTATAGCCTCTTCGCGTGCTGCGTCGGCGGCTTTGCCGCTCAGTTCCTTCGATCGATCTGCCGCCACCAGGGCGCGGACGCCCGCCCGTGTCGCGAGGAAGAGCGGCAAGGTTGCGGCCGCGCCAAGCGTCTCCTCCTTCCTGCGCAAGTCGAAATAGCGATTGAGGATGAGATTAGCGCCGCGCAGTTGGTCGCGCCGCGAAAGATCCATCAGCAAGAACGCCAGGTCATACAGCACATCTATCGTGGCGATGCGCTCGCTGAACTCAATGGCATCGAAGAGCACGGGCTTTCCGTCGATGACGACGATGTTGCCGCAATGCAGGTCCCCGTGGCAGTGGCGCACGAGACCGGCCTTGCCGCGGGCCACCAGTACCGGCTTGAGATGCCGGAAGCGATCGACGTAGAGGCTGGCGAATCTATCGAAATCCTTCGCAGGAAAAATCTCGCCCTGTGTCCCGAAAGCCTGAAGCAATTGTTCTTCGAGCGCCGCCATGATCGAGACGGGATCCCAATCGCTTACGCGCGCACGCCGATGCGCGCCGGCGACGACCTCGGCCAGATCAAGCGCCAATTCGTCGTCAAGGACGCCATCCTCCACGACATCGCTCAACAGCGAGCGATCGGGAAAGCGCTGCATTTCCAGGAGCCAATCGACGATCTCGCCGTCGCCGCCGATGCGGAGTTCGCCGCCGGCATTGCGTGTGATCGGATGGACTCCCCGATAAAGTTGCGGAGCTTCCTTGCGGTTGATCTCGAACTCGCGATCGAGATTCGCCTTGCGCAAGGCGGCGGTCGAATAATCGAGATAGGGAAGCTTGATCGCCTTTTTCAGCTTGTAGGCCTTGTCATCCTTCAGAAAAATGATGGCCGCCGCCGTCTCGACGCGCTTCGCATCGCGGCCGAGAAATTCGATCACCTGTTCCTGATCTCCATCCATGGTCGCAGCTTAGACCGGCGGGCATCGCCCTGCTTGATCAAAATCAAAGTATCGTCCTTACCCGAAATGGAACTTCCTCCCTCCGCCGCGCGAAGCGCGGGGAGGGTGGCGCGCCAGCGCCGGGTGGGGTGTCTCAACAAAATCGGCGCGTGACAAAATTCGTTGCACCACCCCACCCGCCTCCCCCGGCTCAAGTCCGGGGTCGGCACCCTCCCCACCTTCGGTGGCGGAGGGAATATCTTGGCGCGACGTGCTCCTGCCAATATTCTGACGGGATCGTGCTAATTCCCGCGCGGATATCTCAGGAAGGATGAGCCGTGACCCAGTCGGACTTGGTTTTGGAACAGCAGCAAGCGATCCGCGAAGAATACCGGATACAAGCCCCATCCTGGGGGAGCTACGACATTGATGACGACCTGCGCTGGGTCGTTGAGCAGATTCCGCTATTGCCGTCGCATCGCGTGCTCGATGTCGCGGCCGGCACGGGGCTTTTCGGTCGTGCCGTCGCACACGCGGTATCGAGCGTCACTGCGGTCGATATTACGCCGGAGATGATCGAACAGGGCCGCAAGCGAACGAAAGAAGACGGGATCCGGAATATCGAGTGGCAGTTCGGATCGGCAGAAGCCCTCCCCTTCCCAGACGAAAGCTTCGACGTTGTGATGAGCCGCTACGCAATCCATCACTTCGCCGACCCGCAGGCCGTCCTCGACGAGATGAACCGTGTATGCAAACCCGGCGGCCTCGTGGTGAATGTCGACATGGTCGCCAACGAGAATCCGACTGTCGGAACCTATCAGAACGCGGTCGAGCGCATGATCGACACCACGCACACCGCCATGCTGTCGCCGAGCCGATTGGTTCAAATGACGACGGAAGCCGGGCTCACCATGCGCACCTATCTATCGCGCGAGGTCCCGGTGAAATTCGACGAATGGCAACCGCATGTCCCGCAAGACAGCGAAGCCTACCTTGCCCCGCGTCGCGCTCTCGAAGCCGAGCTTTCCGGCGGCAGAACGACGGGCATGCAGCCGTTCATCGAAGGCGGCGAACTCCATTTCATTCACGTCTGGGGTGTGATGATCGCGAAGAAGGACTGACGCCGGCTGCTACCGTAAACGTACCTCATGGTGAGACAACCGAGACAGCATGGGCCAAGGTAGTGAATTTCGTCATGCCAGCGAAAGCTGGCATCCCCTGAGCCAGTGCCGTTGTTGAAATGATTCAGGGGACCCCAGCTTTCGCGGGGGTGACGGAAGGAGGGCGTGCAGAGACCGGCCTCAAGTGACCCTGCTTTAGCGTCACGACCCCGGCACGATCTTCAGAATCTTCCCGTTATCGTCATCGGTCGCCACATAGATCGCACCATCCGGTCCTTCGACGACATCGCGGATGCGTTCACCACGGTCTTGCAGCAGACGCTCCTCATGAATGACTTTTCGGCCTTCCATCTCAAGGCGCACCAGGGCTTCCGAGCCCAGGCCGCCGACGAAGATGTTGCGCTCCCATTCCGGCGCGAGTTTGCCCGAATAGAACATCATGCCCGACGGCGCGATGACCGGCGTCCATTGATAGAGCGGATCTTGCATGCCTTCCGCCTTCGCCTCGCCCGAGCCGACGGGCGATCCGTCATAATTCACGCCATAGCTGATGATTGGCCAGCCGTAGTTCTTGCCTGCTTCCGCAACATTCAGTTCATCGCCACCCATCGGGCCGTGTTCGATCTCCCATAATTCGCCGGTCATCGGATTGAGCGCCGCGGCCTGCACATTGCGATGACCGTAGGACCAGATTTCCGGGCGCGCGCCGTCCTTGCCGATGAAGGGATTGTCATTGGGGACTGAGCCGTCCTCGTTCAGGCGCACGATCTTGCCGAGATGCGAGTTCAAATCCTGGGCTTGCCCGCGGAACTTCGCGCTGGAGCGCTCGCCCATGGTGATGAACAGGTGCCCCTTGCCGTCGAAGACAAGGCGCGAGCCGAAATGTGCGGTGCTCGACACTTTCGGCCGCTGCGAGAAGATCACCGCAACATCGGTGATTGCGGTCTCGTCCTGGTTGAGTTTGCCGCGGGCGACGGCCGTTGAATTTCCACCTTCGCCGGCTTCCGAGTAGCTCCAGTAGACAAGCCGGTTCTCGGCAAACCGGGGATGCAGTGCGACGTCGAGCAATCCGCCCTGCCCGCGGGCATCAACTTCGGGCAGCCCTTGCACCGCAGCCCCGATTGTCCCATCGCGGCTGACGATCCGCATCTTGCCGATGCGTTCGGTCACCAGCATGCGGCCGTCGGGGAGGAAGGCGATCGCCCAAGGATGGTCAAGCCCGGATGCGACTTCCGTGATCGTGATCGGCGTCTTCTCGGTTTCGACCCGGTCTTGCGACCAGGCGAGACCGGTACCGGTCAGGATCGAGAGAAATAGGGCTATCAGGGTCTGGATGATTTTCACTGGTCTCCGCCTCCTACAGCAAGGATTAAAACGCTAAATGTAGGCCTAAATATGGCGAAGAAAGATTTTATGATCACGAATTCGCGATCAAGAACGCATCCGCGAACCGTTGCCGGGCCAGAAAGGCGAGCAAGTCGTGTCTAAAAAGGACGTCCACAGGGGGTGGAATCCAGACCGGCTTTGGCGCCGCCGCATAATCGGGCCAGGGCGAAGACTGGAACCAGCGGCAAAAGATTTCGCTGAATTTTGGATCGCCGGCATAGCCCTGCTCCCACGGCTTGGGACGCAGCACGAAATGCCGGATGACCGGCCTGATCTCTTTCTCGAGATTGAGCAGCAGGA
>JAXMCQ010000031.1:0-47500 GCA_046349315.1 Hyphomicrobiales bacterium
AACGAAAAAGGGCCCGGAAATTTCCGGGCCCTTTGGCTTGATGGCGGTTGTCTCGATCAGGCCGCCTGTTCGGCGGGAACCTCGGCTTCGGCCTTTTCGCTGGCGCGCTTGGCGTTCTTCGACAGGAACTCCTCGAGTTCCTTGGAGGCCGCATCATCGTCGATACGACGGACAGCGGCATATTCGCGGGCCATGCGCTCGAGTGCCTGTTCATAGAGTTGGCGCTCGGAATAGGACTGCTCGGGCTGGCGCTCGGAGCGGTAGAGGTCGCGCACGACCTCGGCCACCGCAATGAGATCGCCGGAATTGATCTTCGCTTCGTATTCCTGCGCGCGGCGCGACCACATGGTGCGCTTGATGCGGGCGCGGCCTTTCAGGACCTTCATCGCCTGCTCGATCAGATATTTGTCGGCAAGCTTGCGCATGCCCTTCTGTTCGGCGCGGCTGGTCGGCACCTTGAGGCGCAATTTCTCCTTCTCGAAATCCACAATGTAGAGTTCGAGCTTGGCGCCGGCGATCTCCTGCTCCTCGATCTGAACGATCTTGCCGACGCCATGGGCCGGATAGACGATCAGTTCATTGACCTTGAAGGAGAGCTTCTTCGGTGCTTGCGGGGCAGGGGCGGCAGCAGGCGCGGCGGGCTTTGCTGCAACTGGCGGCTGTGCCGGGCGCGGCGCCTGGGGAGCAACAACCTTGGCAGCGGCCGGCGCCGGAGCGGGCGCAGCAGCAGGCTTCACGGGTGCGTGCGCGGCGGGCTTGACCGGCGGGTGGGCCGGCTTGTGAACGGGCTTCGCCGCGGCGGCGGCAGGCTTATGCTGGGCGGCAACGGGCTTCGCCGCCGGCTTATGGGCTGGCTTTGCGGCTTTGACCGTTTTGGCAGCGGGCTTATGTGCGGGCTTGGCGGCCGGCTTCTTTGCGACTGGCTTTTTCTTCACGGTTGCTCTGGCTTTCTTCTTTGCTGTGGCCATGACGATAATCCTTGACACTTACGCATGCCCGGAATTTCGGGCGAACAAACACATCGCCAGGACTCAACAAAGCCCGGGCCTACCCCGCCAAACATCTCCCTGCGACAAATCCGCCGTCGTTATCGTCCACCGGGCGGGCATCCGCAGAACCCCGCCTTCCGGGCTGAACTTAGATACTCTGGCGAAAAAAATCCGAGCTTTGGGGGCTCGGTCTCATGTCCAGTAGAAATCTGCCTTCATTGAAGAAGCATATAACACGATTTTACTGAAATTTAAAGGCCGAGTTCTCCGTATACGGTGCAAATCTCCCCGGCGATCCCTGCAGGTCGCCAAAGAAGGTTAACCGGCCTGAAAGAGGAAAGCGAAACTTCAGTCGCCTTCGCCCGGATTGGGTGAAAAATACTTTTCGAACTTGTCTTCAACGCCGTCGAATTCCTTGGCGTCGGCCGGCGGATCCTTCTTGGCCGTAATATTCGGCCATTTCGACGCATATTCGGCATTGAGCGCCAGCCATTGCTCAAGCCCCGGCTCGGTGTCGGGCTTGATAGCGTCGGCCGGGCATTCAGGCTCGCAGACGCCGCAGTCGATGCATTCGTCTGGATGGATGACAAGCATGTTCTCGCCCTCGTAGAAGCAGTCCACGGGGCAGACCTCGATGCAGTCCATGTATTTGCATTTAATGCAGTTTTCGTTGACGACGTAGGTCATTTCAATCGGTCATTCAGTTGAACGTGCCGGTATAGCAAGGCTCCGGCGGGGCTGCAGCTCAATTTTGCGGCGCGGCATGGCTGGGTTGCGGCGCTTCGATCTCTTCGAAGAGCTGGCGGGCCTCGGAGGCCGGACCCCGCCTCAAGCCGGGAGCCAGGACCTTGACCACCCGTACGCTGTCATGGATAGCGACGGTTATGACATCACCCGGACCGACATCCTGGGCCGGTTTTACGATCTTGCGATGATTGACCCGGACCCGGCCGGTTTCCACGATTTTCGCGGCAAGGGTCCGGGTCTTGGTGATGCGGGCATGCCAGAGCCATTTATCGATGCGGATTCTGGCACCCACATTTTCCATCAACTGGACTTGCCGCCAAACTGCGCCTTGAGCGCGCCAAGCACCGCGAAGGGTGAGTCAGGGTCGATCGGGCGCTCCGGCTTTCTCGGCGGCCGTTCGGGGCGATCCTGCTTGCCTTGCCGGTCTGGTTTGCGAGGGGGGCGGTCGCGCTTGGGCCGATCGGGCTTCTGGGCGCCGTCGCCATCGGGCTTGGCAGCCTCCTTGGGCTTCTCACGGCGGTGATGCGGCTTTTTGTGCTTCTTGTCCTGTGAATGACGGAAGGGTCCCGTATCCTTCGGCCACCAGACTTCAAGCTCGATCTCATCGGTTTCGGTAGGCTGGGCCTCGGCGGGAGTGGCCTCGGCCGGAGCTTCCGCGGCTGGCGCCGGCTCGCTCTCGACGATTGCCGGGGGAATCTCGGCGGCGCGGATTTCGACTGCCTCCTCGGTTGCCGCAGCTTCGGCTGGCGTAGGTGGCTCGGTTGTATCGGCTGGCGGTGTTTCCGCCGCAGCTGCTTCCGGTTCCGCCGGTTTGGGGCGCTTCACCTTCTTGCGGTGCATGCGGAAGTCGAGGCTGCGTAGGATGGCCTGGAAGTCTTCGCCGGAACAGCCGACGAGCGACATCATGTCCGGCACGATGGTGAAGCCGCCACCTTCCACTGAACCTGACGGGCGCTTTTCCTCCGGTATGCGTGGGCGCCAGAAGACGCGATCGCGAATGACATCGGCAAGGCGTTCGAGCATGTCGATCCGAACGACACGATTACCGCAAATGCGATAGCCGCAGACGCCATAGAAACCGCGCGGCGTCGAGCGATCGAAAGCGGCGGAGGTCAAGCCCTGGCCCGGCGATTCGGGAAGATCGGCGAGTTCGACGCGACCATCCTTCTCGAGACCCAGTCCCCACAGGAGCAGGCGTAACTCGGATGCGGCTGGTTTCAGCAATGCCGGAACATAGACATTGAAGGCGCCGAAGCGCACGCCCAATTGGCGTAGCTTGGCGCGGTCTTCCTGGCTCAGCGCCTTGATCTCCTCGGCAACCTGTTCGCGAGGCAGGACGCCAAGATTCTCGACGAGACGGAAAGCGATGCCACGCACCGTTCCTTCTAGTCCTTCGGCTTCGTCGAGCTTCGCCAATGGTTCGATGACCTTGGCGACGTGACGCTCGATGAATTTCTGCAATCGCGCCTGAACGGCTTCGCGATCGGGTCCGTTCAACTGATCGTCGGCGACAATGTCGATGCGTGGCTTCAAGACGTGTGCGCCGGCGCGCAGACGCGCGATCGGATCGCCATGCCAGCGGATGCGGCCGTCGCGCGCGAGAATGAGATCGGGATCGGCCGATGCCGCCACCGCCTTGGCGCGCGCGGTGATCTCGGTGGCCACCGCCGACATCGACGCCGCCTTCAAGGTGCGGCCATGTACTTCGCTCGCGGCGCCGTCGGGGACGAATTGAAAGCCTTGTATGCGGCCGACATATTCGCCCTCCACATGAATCGCGCCGTCTTCCTCCACTGTCGACATCAGTTGATCCTTCTGCGCCAGGCGCTTCATCAACACGCTGGTGCGGCGGTCGATAAAACGCGCAGACAGCCTTTCATGCAAGGCGTCAGATAATTTATCTTCGATTTCGCGGGCCCGTTGCTGCCAGAAGATCGGCGCTTCGAGCCAATCGGCACGATTTGCGACAAATGTCCAGGTTCGGACATGCGAGATGCGGTTCGACAATGTGTCGATATCGCCTTCGGAGCGATCGCAATGGGCAAGCTGGCGTGCAAACCAGTCTTCGGGAATGCGCCCATCGCCGGTCATCAGGAAACGGTAAATGCGACCAACCAGATTGGCATGCTCGGCGGCGGAGATGTTGCGATAGTCAGGGATCTGGCAGACTTCCCACAATCGCGCGACGGCCTCGCGCGTCGTTGCAAGATCGGCGACATCGCCATCGCGCGCCATCGCTTCCAATGCGAGCATGTCGGGGCCGGGCTGCGCGCGCGTCAAGCCTTCAATGCGGGGCATTGCGTTGAGCGAGTGGCGCAAGGCTTCGAGCGACGTGAAGTCGAATTCGCGATTGCGCCATTGTAGCATGCGCACTGGTTCGAAATTGTGGTTCTCGATGCGATCGATGGTCTCGGTATCGAAGGGCTCTGCCTCGCCGGTCACACCGAAGGTGCCGTCATTCAAGTAACGGCCGGCGCGGCCGGCGACTTGTGCAAGTTCGGCGGGATTGAGATTGCGGAACTGGAAGCCGTCGAACTTGCGAATGGTCGCGAAGGCTATATGGTCGACATCCATGTTGAGGCCCATGCCGATCGCATCGGTCGCAACGAGATAATCGACATCGCCGGATTGATAGAGCGCGACCTGCGCGTTGCGGGTGCGCGGCGACAAGGCTCCGAGCACGACGGCGGCACCGCCACGCTGACGCCTGATCAATTCGGCTACGGCATAGACCATGTCGGCGGAGAAGGCGACGACGGCAGTGCGCCGCGGCAGGCGGGTGATCTTCTTTTGGCCGGCATAGGTGAGTTTGGAAAAGCGCGGGCGCGAGACGTGGCTGACGCCCGAAAGCAATTTTTCGACGATCGGCCGCATCGTCGCCGCACCGAGCAGCATGGTCTCCTCGCGGCCGCGCCGATGCAGCAGGCGATCGGTAAAGATGTGGCCGCGGTCGAAATCGGCAGCGAGCTGTATTTCATCGATAGCCAGAAAAGCGACATCGATATCGGCGGGCATCGCTTCAACCGTGCAGACCCAGAAGCGCGGTTGTGCGGGGATGATCTTTTCTTCACCGGTCACCAGGGCAACCTGGTGATCGCCGACGCGCAAGCGCACGCGGTCGTAAATTTCACGGGCGAGCAAACGTAGCGGCAATCCAATCATGCCCGAGGCATGGCCAAGCATGCGCTCGACGGCGAGATGGGTCTTGCCTGTATTGGTAGGACCGAGGACTGCGGTGACGTTACGCGGTGGGGGCGGTGGCATGGGGTCTCGGTAATCTAACGCCGGGCAGGCGGGAGTGCTACAGCCGCTTTCCGAAGGCTCCGCCAGTCAAATTTTGTTAATGGTTTGGGCATGACCCCTGACATGGTGATTTCCGTTCTGGCGCGACTGGAGCAGAACGGCATGTCCTGCCTTTTGTTCGGCGGCTGGGCGGAGGAGGCCTTCGGACTCGCGATTGCGAGACCGCATCGCGATATCGACCTGCTGCTGCCAGCCAGGTCTTTCTCGACATGCGACAAGTTCCTCCGCGCCGGGTCCCCCGAATTTACGGAAATCCCGCTGAAGCGATTTGCGCATAAGCGCGCCTTTCTTTTCGATGGCGTAATGGTGGAGATTATTCTCGTGCAAGAAACGGGACAGGGCGCGGTCACCAATTTCTGGGGCGATGTTTCTTTCGCGTGGAAATTGCCGCTTGCGGAACAATGCCACCTCAGCGGGCACGAAGTGCGGGCGGCCTCGCGCGACAATCTCCAACACTTCCGCAAACATCACGCTCGCACCCAGCCCGGCCGGTGGAAGGATCCGGCATCGCTGATAGCCTCACCTCATTTTGCGACAGGTGATTAACCGGCGGATTCAACGGCGAACGAACCCCGCCCGAATCACTGACTCATGTCAGATTCAACTTCTGTTCCCCAGCAATCGAATAGGTCGACCCGAGAGGGCCGTCTTGGATCGCGGCCGAAGCGGGGGGTGGACATGGGCTTTCGTTAAGAAACGGCGGTCAGTCCTTAACGGAGTACGAATGGAATGCCGACAATTCTTCCGGCCGCGTTAACCCTTGGAACCATCTGGCGAACGGACCGCGCCCGAATCGCTTGCGCCCCGGATTTCGGTTTTTGTTCACACAAGATGTTGTGGTGAGGCGGCATGTGGACTACAAATCGAGTGCTGTCGAGACGAGATACGGTAGCGATTTCAACGTCTTGCATTAACTACTCTGTGCCGGATCGAGACAGCGTTTTGAAAAAACGTTTGTACACGGAGCGTTTCGACGAGGGCCTGGAATGACTGCTGATTTCGCAGTGCGATATCAAAGACATAAGAAAAAAGAGAAAAAATCGCGAAAAAATCCTTGACTGACTGCGCAGCTATTCGTATGAATTTGGTCATGCTTCGATAGTTGGCTCCAAGCTTGACCGGGCGGTTTCCATTGTTTAGAGACACGCCCCGAACACGGAGCCTTGCGGCTCGGCCCTATTGCGGGCTTTTACGAATTTCTGAATTGGAGACGTTTCATGGCTCGCCGTTGTGAGTTGACGGGTAAGAATGCGCAGGTCGGCAACAAGGTCAGCCATGCGAACAACAAGACCAAGACTCGGTTCATGCCCAATCTGGTCAGCGTTCATCTGATGAGCGATGCGATGGGGTTGGCTTATAATTTCCGCGTCAGTGCTATCGCGCTCAAGTCGGTCGAACATCGCGGCGGGCTCGATGCCTTCCTGGCGAAGGCAAATGACGAAGCCCTTTCGGCTAAGGCGCTCAAGCTCAAGCGGCAGATCGCCAAGCGCCGCGAGGCGCAGAAGGCCGCCTGATCCGACAAAAACCGGATTTGCGTTTGCGAAAGCCGCTCCGATCGGGGCGGCTTTTGAGTTTGTGGATTATTGTAGCGCGGAACGCATCGAAGATTTCCCTCCCCCTTGTGGGGAGGGATCAAGGGTGGGGCGGAGACGCTTCCGAACATGTCGAAGAAGTGGACTGAGAATTCAGAACAACCCCCACCCCAACCCTCCCCACAAGGGGGAGGGTGAAGGAAGGGGGAGAAGGAGAGATGGTGAAGCGGCATTCGGCGCGTGCGTCGCGCGACGGCGAGCCGAAGGTGCATCCTTCGGCGGTGTTGCGCGAAGCCAAGCTTGGCCGGTTCACCGAGATCAAGGAGCGGGTGCAGTTCATCGAATCCGAACTCGGCGATTATTCGTATGTCGAGCGGCATTCGGAAGCGATCTACACGGAGATCGGCAAGTTCACAGCGATTGCGTCGGATGCGCGGCTCAATGCGCTCGAACATCCGATCGAAAGGGTGAGCCAGCACAAGATCACGTATCGGGCCAATGAGTACTTCCTTAACGCCAAGCTCGATAGCACATTTCGCGAAAGGCGCCGCGCGCATCGCGTGACGATCGGCAATGATGTGTGGATCGGCCATGGCGCGGTCGTGATGCCCGACGTCACGATCGGGCATGGCGCAGTGGTAGCGGCGGGCGCGGTCGTTACGCATAATGTAGAACCTTATGCGATCGTTGCCGGCGTGCCGGCGCGATTTCTCAAATGGCGCTTCGAGCCGGATGTCAGTGCACGGATCATTGCGCTTTCCTGGTGGGATTGGGAGCACGACCGCTTGGCACAGGCGGTGGATGACATGCGGCTTCTGAGCCCGCATGATTTTCTTGCCAAATACGAGAGCTAATCGAGCAGCAGACAGCTCTCCGTGCATCGCTTGGCGACCTTTCGAGGCCAGGCTTCGCCGCGCTCACAGGGTGAGGCAACTCCACGTGTGAGAGTCCGCGCATGCTTAACGAAAAGAAAAATTCGCGGCGAATTCGACAAGCATCGCTAATGTTTTGTTAGCGGGGGGTTGGGAGTCTGTTGCATCGCAAAATCTCTCAGGCGGTGCGGAACATGCGAGACGCTCGCGCGTTGCGGCTTGCTTGGGGACGGAGCGGTATGGCGCGCAGGGGTTAGGAATTTCCGCGCCATTGTGTACCCAAATACCAATGAGGAGGTTCTAATGGCTAAGTCAAATGACGGACAGGCTATCCTGTGGATTACCGATGAGATGGGGCGTCGCTTGTTCCCGGTTGCACGGAATGCGGCTGCTCAGATTGAAGAGGATCTCGAACTTTCCCGCACGCCCGCGATGGAAGGTGTTCTGACCACCATGCGGGCGCAGGCGACAGCCAGCGTTCTCACCACCATGCGCGCGCAGCCAACTGCGGGCGTTCTCACTACTATGCGTGCCCAGCCGACGGCAGGCGTTCTCACCACCATGAGAGCGCAGGCGACACGGCATTAAAGCCTGAGGACTAGACAGTGAATCTCGGCGCCAGCCGGACAAGCGGCAAACCCGTACCGGCGGCGGCCAGGCATAGGCGGCCGGCAGAAAGTCTTCTGCCGGCCGCCGCCTTCGCCGCAGTAATGGAAATCGAGGGCGCGAATGAGCGGCCGGTTTCGGCCAATCACGATCGCTGTCTGACGCCCGAAGCGACGCTCGCACGCATCCGGCCGCATTTCGCAAGTCTCGGCATCACGAGGCTTGGCGAAATCACGGGGCTCGATTCTCTTGGCATTCCGGTCGCCTTCGCCACGCGACCCAATTCCTTCAGTCTCTCGGTCAATCTGGGAAAGGGGCGCGATCCGGCTTCGGCACGGGCTTCAGCAGCGATGGAGGCGGCCGAGATCGCGATCGCCGAGCGCACGCCGCAAGGTGCGATCATCGGCAGCCAGAGCGAACTCGCAACCGCGGGCCACAGTCTGCTCGATCTCGGCCGGATCGCGCGCTGCCAGCCGCATCGGCTCGATCCCGACGAATCCCTAGTCTGGGTGAAGGGGCGCAGTCTCTTCAACGGCGAAGCGATCATGGTGCCGTGGTCGCTTGTCGGACTCGACCACCGCCCGCATGCAGCCACCTATCACGATGCCTTCGAGGTGGCGACCGACGGGCTTGCATCCGGCAATGTCCTGGCCGAATCCGTGCTGCATGGCCTCTATGAACTTGTCGAGCGCGATGCCTTCGCCCAGCTTGAACTCATGTCCGGACAACGGCTGATGGCGCGGCGCCGGAACGTGCAGGCGATGGGACCCGATCTCGCTCGCCTGCTGGCGCTCATCGCCAAGCGGGATCTCGAATTGCGGCTCTTCGAAATGACCAGCGACATCGCGATTCCAGCCTATTTCGCGATCCTCTCGCAGACTGAAAGGGATGACGGCGATTTCTACTCCTTTTCGTCTTTGTGCGGCGGCTGCGGCTGCCATGCCTCGCCGGAGCGGGCCATCATCAGGGCCGTCACTGAAGCGGCACAGGCGCGCACCGCCATGGCGGCGGGTGCGCGCGACGACCTGCCGCCGTCGCATTATCAGCCGGCGGACAAATTCAAGACCGATACCGCACAGGACATGTTCGGGGCGGCGATGCGCATTGACGAAGCCAAGGCCGAACGCGATTCGACCGGATGGGTGACAACGAGCTTCGGCGAACGCATTCTGCATGTGCTGGGTGCGCTCGCGCGCATCGGAATCAACGAGGCGGTCGTCGTCGAGCTGGAGAACGGCCCTATCGGGGCGCGTGTGGCGCGAGTCATCGTGCCCGATCTGCAGATACCCCTGCATGGCGAGCGAACGCAGGTGCTGGCGCGGGCCTTGCGGCATTTGCTGGAGGCGGCGCGATGAAGGTGCTGTTTGCCGGACCAAGCTGCGCCAACCTCTTGCGGCGCCTCAGCGCCAATCCCGCCTTCGAATTGCGGGGACCGGCCGCCTACGGCGACGTGGCGCGCGCGGTGCTCGACGGCGCCACCGCTATCGGCATCGTCGATGGACGGTTCGAGGACACGCGGTCGGTGTGGCACAAGGAGATCCTCTTCGCCCTATCGAAGGGTGTCGCGGTGGCCGGGGCCGCGAGCATGGGTGCCTTGCGGGCAGCGGAATGCGCCGCCTTCGGCATGATCGGGATCGGTGATGTGTTCGAACGCTACGCGCGAGGCGAATTCGAGGATGATGGCGATGTGGCGCAACTGCATGGGCCGGCGGAACTGGGCTACCTCGCGCTCAGCGAACCGCTCGCCAATATCGTTGCAACGCTCGAGGCGCTGCGCAGCGAGGCGCTGATTTCGCCCGAGGAGCGCAGCGCCCTCATCGAGGCGGCGCGGCGGCTTCACTACAAGGAGCGCGGCTACCAGCGGTTATTCGAGGGGACTGATTCTCCGGCAGATCGACAGGCTTTCCTTACGGCATGGACTGCGAAGCACGCCATTGATCGCAAGGCCGAGGATGCCAGATTGCTGGTGGATTGGCTGATCGCGGCACCGGATCGACGCGGACCCAAGGCGGACTTCGTGTTCAGCGAAACCAGCCAATGGCTGGCACTATTGAGCGAAATCGAGGAGCGGCGGGTGCCGGCTTGAACAGCCTGCGTTACCGCGGCGGCCGGTTGCCTTGCTAATCCCGACACAATTTCTTGCAATGCAGCTATTAGCGATATTTGTAGGACTCGATCCAAAAAACGACGAAGTTGAGTAGGATTGTGGGCGAGTGCGGACGGGGAGGGTCGGCGCAAGACCGAGAGCGGACGGTAGCAAGGCAACCCGGCGGGGTTGACGGAGGGGATTATGCAGGCGACAGCGGCAGCGCGTGCCAGCGTCAAGGAGAAGCGGAGGCCAAGGCAAATCCGGCTTCTCGGCTCGCCTGCGATCGTCGATGAGGACGAAATCCTGACGCTGCCTGCCAAGGGATTTGCAATCATTGCATTGCTTTCAGCCGAGCCCGGCCATGCCCTGCCGCGGCATCGCATCCGCGTACAATTGTGGGCCGAGTTCGACCAGGAAAAGGCCAACGCCAATCTGCGCCAGACGCTCATGCGGGTGCGGCGCCTCGAAAAGCAGCTTGGCGCGCGGATCCTCAATGACGATTCGACGCGCATCGCCCTCAATACCGATGGGTTCGTCATCGATCTCGCCGAAACGCTCAATGCCGATATCGCCACGCTCGCGGCGGCCGGCGCTTGGGGCAAGCTCGAGGGATTGGCGCAAGGCGCGGCGCAGGGCGTCCTCGGCGGCATCGAAATCACCGACGGCACTTTCGAGGACTGGCGCAGCGAAATACAGACCCGCGTGCGGCACAAGGCGGTGCAGGCCCTCGCGGCGCTCATTCAGAATGCCTCCGATCGCGGTGAGACCGCCAATCAGCAAGCCTATGCGCAGCGATTGATCGAGATCGATCCGACCGAAGAGCTTGGCTATCGCGTTCTGATGGAGACCTATGAAGCGCAAGGCGAACGTAGCCTGGCCCTGCAGGCCTATCAACGATGCCGCAAAATCCTGCGCGAGGAACTGGGAGTTGAACCCGATATCGCGACGCGCAGGCTCGCAGCCACGCTTGGGCTCGCCGAGACGGCGCGGGTGCGCGCACCATCGGCGCCGGTCGAAAACAAGCCTGCGGCGGCGGAACTCCAGACTGAGGCCGGACGGCAGTTTCCCGCCGTTGTCCTGCTGCCGCCGAGCCTGGTCGTGGACAATCATTCCGTCGCGCGCATCGCAACCGCGCTCGTCGAGGATGTCATTGCGGGTCTGTCGCGCTGCCGCAGCTTCACCGTCATCGCGGCGCATACGAGCTTCAATATCAGCAAGGCGCCGGAAGACTGGGCCTCGGCGCGCAATGTTCGCTATGCCGTCAATACCAGCCTCAAGCCAATGTCGGGGGGGATCGTCGCGGCCTTCCGCCTGACGAGTACGGCGACAGGCGCGGTATTGTGGGCGATCGAACTGCCGTTCGACCTGCACAATCTTTCAGCACTGTTCAGCCGATTGAGTCATCAATTGATCTTCTCGCTTGCCGATGCGATCGAGCGCGCGGAACTGCACCTGCCGATGGCAGCGGAAGATGCAACCGCCTACCGCCTCTATCTGGAAGGCCGCGCGGCAATGAACAGCAGCGACCTTCCCAATCTGAGGCGGGCGCGCAACTGGTACCGGAAGTCGATCGATCTCTATAATGGTTTTGCTCCGGCCATTGCCGGACTTTCACGCACGCTCAGCATGGAGTGGCTGGTCCGGGGCTTGACTGAAGACGAGTTGCTACGCCAGGCATTGACGGTTGCCGATAGCGCGGTCGACATCGATCCGTTCGACGGGCGCGGCTTGCGCGAACGCGGATTCTCCAGCCTCTATCTCAAGCGGCATGAGGAAAGTCTTGCGAGTTTCGAGCAGGCGATCGAATTGAGCCCCGGCGATGCCGACCTCTTTGCCGATTATGCCGATGCACTGGCCCATTCGGGCGAGCCGGAAGTCGCGCTCAAGAATTGCCTTAAGGCGATGTCGCTCAATCCATTGGCGCCGGATTATTACAATTGGATCCTGGGCAGCATCTATTACCAGACGGGAGCCTACGAGGCGGCGATCGCGGCCCTCGAGCCGGTGAAGCATCATCCGGGAACGGCGCGATTGCTCGCGGCGAGCACGGCCATGGCAGGACGCGAGCGCGAGGCCGCCTATTACGCCGGCGTGGTGCGCGAAGTGTATCCTGAGTTCCGCACCGAATATCTGTCGCGGATCATTCCCGACCGCCACGCGGAAGACACGCGGCATCTGATCGACGGACTTCTACGGGCGGGATTGAGCTAGCCGCTCACTCAGGAAGCGCGAATTGCAGGAGCAAAGTGCGCTGCACGTCGCGGCGGAAATTGTCGTCGGAAATAAGCGTAAGTCGGGTTTCGCCATCCTCGCTCTTTGAGACCGCAATGCCTTCCATATTGTCGATGGTATAAAAGGGGGCACGGCCTTCGAAGAGAACGCGCGGCTCGACGGTTTCGCCGGGCATGATCGCGTCAATCGGAAACTGACGGATGGCGGCACCGGGCAGCACGCTGGTGCCGAAGCTTCGCTCGACGGTGACGATCGAGGCATCGAGAATGGCAAGATCCGTGATGACGTAATCGGTGTTGCGTTTGATCGAGAAAGCGAAGGGATTCTTGCCGCCGAACACCCAGGCACGGATATTGCCGTTCGCGTCGAAGTTCTGTTCCGAGACGGCGATGAAACGGCCCTTCAGTGGACCGGAGGCAAAGCGACCGATCGCTTCGAGTTCGCTGTTGATGCGGGCCTTGGGGATGTCGCGCGGAATGGGCAAGGGCTCCATGCGCGCCTTGAGGCCGTATTTGCCGAGATCGTAAATGCCGGCGCGGGTGCGGGTTTCGAAGCCGACGATGATCTTTCCGTCGATCTTGCCGGGCTGCCAGGAGCTGAGCGCCTCGGCATCGCTCCAGGACTTGCCGTTGAGGGGCTTGCCGTTCTTGTCGAGGAGGGGCGCGAGTTCGGGATCGGTCAGGCCGGCGAGTTTACCGTCCTTATAGACGAGATTGGCGCGGAACCAGATGCCGGTATCGCCGACGGCGAGAAGTTTTCCGCCATCGGCGGAGAGGGCGAGACTCGAGAGACCGCCGAAGCGCTTGTCGGTGCTTTTGAGTTCGAGCCCGCCGCGCCATTCGAGCGGGCCGAATTTGGTTTGCACGCCGAGCAGGTCGAAGGACTTGATCGGGATCGCCGTGACGCTGAAGGGTGGTTTGTCTTCGGCGTGGGAGGCGGGCGTGAGGAGGAGGACAAAGAGGATCGCAGCGATGAGCGGAAGTATGAGCCCCTCGCCAGGCGCTGCGCGCCACCCTCTCCCCGCTCTTGCGGGGCGAGGGGAAGTCTCGGGCGATGCAGCGTTCAATTCAGCCGGCGCTTGGCTTTGGGGGCGCGTGGCGCGCGGTCGGCCTGGGCATGTTCTTCGAAGAGTTCGGCGAGTTTTTCGGTCATGGCGCCGCCGAGTTCCTCGGCATCGACGATGGTGACGGCGCGCTTGTAGTAGCGCGTCACGTCATGGCCGATGCCGATGGCGATGAGTTCGACCGGCGAGCGGCCTTCGATATCGAGGATCACCTGGCGCAGGTGCTTTTCGAGATAGTTGCCGGAATTGACCGAGAGTGTTGAGTCATCGACCGGCGCGCCGTCGGAAATGACCATGAGAATGCGGCGCTGCTCCTGGCGGGCGAGCAGGCGGTTATGCGCCCAGATCAATGCTTCGCCGTCGATGTTCTCCTTAAGCAGACCCTCGCGCATCATCAGGCCGAGATTGCGCCGGGCGCGGCGCCAAGGCTGGTCGGCGGATTTGTAAATGATGTGGCGCAGATCGTTGAGGCGGCCGGGATTGGCAGTCTTGCCGGAGGCGAGCCACTTTTCGCGCGCCTGTCCGCCCTTCCAGGCGCGGGTGGTGAAGCCCAGGATCTCGACCTTGACGCCGCAGCGTTCCAGCGTGCGGGCAAGAATATCGGCGCAGGTCGCGGCAACCGTGATGGGACGGCCGCGCATCGAGCCTGAATTGTCGAGCAGCAGGCTGACGACGGTATCGCGAAACTGGATGTCCTGCTCGACTTTGAAAGAGAGCGGATGCATCGGATCGGTGACGACGCGCGACAGGCGCGCGGCGTCGAGGATGCCTTCTTCCAGATCGAAATCCCAGGAGCGGTTCTGCTGCGCCATGAGCCGGCGCTGCAAACGGTTGGCGAGCCGCGCCACGACGCCCTGGAGATTGGCCAGCTGCTTGTCGAGATAGTTGCGAAGCCGGGTCAGTTCATCGGTGTCGCAAAGATCCTCGGCGGAAATCTCCTCGTCGAACTGATTGGTGAAGACATGGTAGAAATCTTCGTTGGAAAGCGACGAGAAGGGAAGCTGCGGACGCCACGGCTCTTCGCCGTCGGGCTCCTCGTCGCTGTCGGCATCTTCCAGCATATCGTCCGTATCGGCCTGCTGGGCCTCCGCTTCGGCGGCCTCGGTCTGCGATTCGGTGTCCTGCATCTCCTCCATGGCAGACTGCTGGCTATCCTGCTCCTCGCCTTCGGGCGTTTCCTCACGCTCGCCGGCATCGGGCTCGGTTTCCTGCTCTTCGTTTTCGTCGGTGGTGTCAGGATCGTCGCCAAGCTCATCGGCCATTTCGAGCGCGGCAATGATGTCGCGCGACATGCGGGCGAAATGCGCCTGATCGGTGATCGCATCGCCCAGATGATCGAAATTAGTCTTGGCACGCTCTTCGATCCAGGGGCGCCAGAGATCGAGCAGCAATTTGGCATGCTGCGGCGGCGGCAGGCCGGTGAGGCGTTCACGAATGAGAAGGCCAACGGCTTCCTCGAGCGGCGCATTGGCGCGATCGGAGGCACCCACCGTCGGGCGCTTCTGATAGCGGTCGTCGAGCATCGCCGTCAGGTTCATTGCCATGCCCGGCATGGCCCGCGCACCGATCGCTTCGACGCGGGCCTGTTCGGCTGCCTCATACACCGCACGGGCATTGCGGCCTTCGGGCCGATAATGGTTATGGACACTGTCGGAATGATTGGCGATGCGCAGGGCGAAGCTGTCGGAAACGCCGCGGGCAATCGCCACTTCATTTACGGTCAGATCATTGGTGACCTGTGGCAGCTTGGCCTTGGTTCCGGACAGACCAGGCGCCTCGCTACCAAAGGTGACGGTAAGCTCCGGCTCCTCGGCGATGGTTTTCATCGCCAATGTCAGGGCGCGTTTGAATTCGCCGGCCGGTCCGTCGGTATTGGCAGCCATCTTTCCTTACGAAATCGCGATATGCGCGGTCGATTCCGGCAGCTCTTCGCCAAAGCAGCGCTGATAGAACTCGGCCACCAAGGAGCGTTCAAGTTCGTCGCACTTGTTGAGGAAGGTGACGCGGAAGGCGAAGCCCAGGTCGCCGAAGATCTCAGCATTCTGCGCCCAGGTGATGACGGTACGTGGGCTCATGACGGTCGACAGGTCGCCCTGCATGAAAGCGTTGCGTGTCAGATCGGCAACGCGAACCATGTTGGCGATGGTCTTGCGGCCCTTGTCGTTGTCATAGGACTTGCACTTGGCGAGCACGATGCCGCTTTCCTGCGCGTGGGGCAGGTAGTTGAGAACTGCAACGATCGACCAGCGGTCCATCTGGGCCTGATTGATCTGCTGGGTGCCGTGATAAAGGCCGGTGGTATCGCCGAGGCCGATCGTATTCGCCGTCGAGAACAGGCGGAAGGCAGCATGCGGGCGGATCACCCGCGACTGATCGAGCAGCGTGAGCTTACCGGTCGATTCGAGGATGCGCTGGATCACGAACATGACGTCCGGCCGTCCGGCATCATATTCGTCAAAAACAAGCGCGATGTTGTGCTGGTAGGCCCAGGGCAGGATTCCTTCGCGAAATTCGGTGACCTGCTTGCCGTCCTTGAGGACGATCGCATCCTTGCCGATCAAATCGATACGGCTGATGTGGCTGTCGAGGTTGATGCGGATACACGGCCAGTTAAGGCGCGCGGCAACCTGCTCGATATGAGTGGATTTGCCGGTGCCATGATAGCCGGTGATCATGACGCGGCGGTTATAGGCAAAGCCGGCCAGAATCGCGAGCGTGGTCTCGCGGTTGAACAGGTAATCCTCGTCGAGATCGGGCACATGCTCGCTCGCCTGGGAATAGGCGGGCACTTCGAGAGAGGAGTCGAAACCGAAAAGCTGGCGGACCGACACTTTCATGTCGGGGAGGCCGGGCATTTCGCCATTGGTCTTCGCATTCATCGCGGTCGTCATTTCGTTATGCGGGAGGTGTATGAGGTTCGCCGCGCTTTTAGACGGTCGGGAGGCAAGGAGCAAGCTTGGCGGTCGCGTCCGCCTGGGTGGACCCGTCTGCGCTACGGAACAGGGCCGCCGAATGGCTCGAGAGCCTCAGCAGAAGCCGGTCGAGCGCAAATGGTCATAGGCATGGATCACGGCCTTCAGGGTATCCTCATTGGCGCGGCTGCCATTATTGGCGTCGGGATGCAGGCGTTTGACCAGAGTCTTATATTGCGACTTGACCTGTTCGGCGGTGGCGTTCTCGTCAAGGCCCAAGGTATGCAGCGCCTTAAGCTCGGTGTTGCGCAAAGCGCGGCCCGATTTCTCGCGCGCCGACTTCTTCTTGTCCTTGCCGAATAGGTCGTGGCTGTCCTTAAAACCGTTCAAACGTGCATCGGGGCGCTTGCCACCATTGCGCATCGACCAGGAATTCTCGCCAAGTTTCCAGGTCGGGCGGTGGCCGGTCTGCGCGGCCTTCTGGAAATCGGCGATGGCATCGTCCTTCATGCCCTGGAAATAGTTGTAGGTCTTATTGTATTGCTGCACGTGTTCCAGGCAGTAATTGAAGAACTTGCCTTCCTCGTCGCGGCCGCGTGGCGCGCGGTGCCGGCCAGGCTTGGTGCAGCCCGCCCAGTCGCAGGGCGGAGACGTGTCGCGGGTTGTGCGCGCCTCGCCCGGCTTGACGCGAACCTTGTCGAAATATTTTGAATCGAGCTTCATCTCGGTGAATATGGCTGTGTTGATGCGCGGCGGCAAGCGACAGGAGTGCACAGAAAAGTGGCGTTAGGTCCAGTCGGGCAGCGGATAACCGCAAAGTTAATGGCAGAACTGAGGCCGGACAAGCTCGAGGTCATCGACGAGTCGCATCAGCATGAAGGCCATGCCGGATCGCACCCCTCGGGCGAGAGCCATTTTCGGGTGCGAATCATTGCTTCGCAGTTTGCTGGACAAGGCCGCGTGGCGCGGCATCGGATCGTTAACGCTGTTCTTGCCGAGGATCTCGCAACGCGCGTCCATGCGCTGGCGATCGAGGCCTATGCGCCGGGAGAAGGCGGCGGCGCTTCGAAGCCCGGCTGAACGCGGCGGTGGAAATAAATTCGCCGCGCGACCCAGCGCATCATCGGCGTGGCGATCACCGCGTTGAAGAGCCAGTTGGGTGGTCCCAGATCCATGACGCGGCGCATGGCAAGCTTGAGCGTGAAGGATGGAAGCTCACCGGCAAGTGCCAAATCCGGGCGCGGGCCGCCACGTGTCAGATGATCGTGGATCAATTGACCGGCGCGGCGGCCATAGCGAAAGGCAAGCCTGATACCGCCGCCGGTCATGGGCGAGACGTGGCCGGCCGCGTCGCCGATGAGCATCACGCCAGGAGCGCCAGCGGGGCTTACCGGTCCGCCGCAGGGAATGAGGCCGCTGCGCCTCTCGCTGATCGCCGCGCGTGAGTAACCGAAGATAGGTTCGGTGTGGTCGAGGAAGGCCTGGAGATCGGGCTTGGCGCTCCCGCTCGTTGCGAGCCCAACCTGCGTGAAGCCGGGTGCGGGTGCCACCCAGGCGAGATAGCCGCGGGCGAGCCGGCTATCGAGAAAGCAGTGGAGAAAATTTGCGTCCGCATCGGGCAAGTTGGGATACTCGCGCTCCAGCCCTAGGAGGAATTGCGTGTTGCGGCCGAGACCGAAGAGCCGCGCGACGGTCGAGCGCGCACCATCGGCACCGACCAGGTAGCCCGCCCGAACGCCCGGCTGCGGCAGGAGGATACGGTCGCCGTCGCGCGTCGCCTGATCGATGCGCGTGCCGCAACGAATTTCGGCTCCCGATTTTGTTGCTTCTTCGGTCAGCCATGCGAGGAGGCCGGCGGTATCGGTGGTGAGGAAGTAATAGCCCGGTGCCGTGAGATCGATCGAGGCGAGATTCGGCGCATAGAGGCGCACAGCGTGGATGGTGCGGGTCAGATGCGGCGGGGTGTCGATCTCCTCGCCCGCCTCCTTCACCAGGATGCCGGTGGTGTGAACGCGCGCGGCGGGATGGCGCTTCGATTCGAGGATTATGGTGCGAAGGCCGCGCGCGGCGGCGGCCCGCGCGCAGAGAAGCCCTGCAAAGCTTGCACCGACAATGGCGAGATCGAAATCTTCCACTCGCGGACTCAGGCGATCGTCTGCGGACGCTTATCGGGCGTCACCTTGAGAAGGGTCACTTGATTGCGGCGCCTGCGCAGGACTTCGAAACGGAAGCCATGAAACGTGAAGGCCTGTCCGGGATTGGGGATCATGCGCGCTTCATGCACGACAAGACCGGCAAGGGTCGTCGCCTCGTCGTCAGGTAGCTCCCATTCCAGCGCACGATTGAGATCGCGGATCGGCACCGTGCCGTCGATTGTGAAAGAGCCATCGGCATGGCGACGGACGCCACTTGCCAGCGCATCATGTTCATCGACGATGTCGCCGACGATCTCTTCGAGTATGTCTTCGAGCGTGATGAGGCCCATCACTTCGCCATACTCGTCGACGACCAGCGCGAAATGCGTCTTGCGCCTGAGGAATGCGTTGAGCTGATCGGAAATCTGGCGCGTATCGGGGACGTACCAGGCAGGCTTGGCGATCTTCTCGACGTCGAGCCTCGCGGCATCGCCACCGGCGTGTTGAAGGGCCGCCAGGAGGTCGCGGGCATTGAGAATGCCGAGGATGTTGTCAGGGCGATCGCGGAAGATCGGGAGGCGGGTATGGCCACTCTTCAAGACCGCGGCGATGATCTCGCCGGGCGGCAAGGCGGCGTCGATCATGAGCATCTTGGTGCGATGGATCATGACGTCGGAGACGGCGAGCTCCTTGAGATTGAGGAGGCCGCCGAGCATGGCCTGGTCTTTTCGGGCAGTTTCTTCGGAAGGCCGATTATGGGGCGAGGCTGAGCCCTTTGGCTGGCTGGCGGCGCGCTCGGACTCAGCACCCTTGGCGGCGGTGGCCGGAGCTTTCCCCGTGAAAAGGCGGCTCAATGATCCGTGGAGCGGCCGGGCGAGATAAGCGGCGAGTTCGAGGAGCGGCAGAATGAAGAGGCAGAAGCGGTAGGAAAGTCGCGCGGCGATCCGCTCGACCAGCAAGGGTGCCAACGCGAGGAAGCCCAACGCAAGGACGATGACGAGGGCGAGATAGCGCGCTTCGTTATAGTGGACGATGAGCGCGGTGGCGGTCATGGCGGCGGCGAGCTTCGCCGCATTTTCGCAGACGCTCAAAGCCCAGGTGAGAGCATTCGATTGTGCGAGCAGAGCATCAAGCGCGCGGATGCGATTGTTGCGCAAGCGCCTGGCGGCGGCCGGCTTGGTACGGATCGAGGCCACAAGACAGGCGCGAGTGATCGACATCAACCCTGCGAGCAATAGCGCCGCGACAAGCAGCAGCCACAGCGACCAGATCATCGGCGGGCGCGGTCCTCCTCGAGAAAGGCAATAATCCGGCGCTCATCGACGTCGCGCGCAATGAAGGCTTCGCCGATGCCGCGCAACAGAATTAGTGTAAGCTTTCCACCGACGGACTTCTTGTCCTGGCGCATGATCTCAAGAAGGCTTGCCGGAGGAGGCAATGCATCGGCAATCTCCTTGGTGCTGACCGGCAGGCCGGCGCGAGCCAGATGACCGGCGAGGCGATCGGCGGTGCCTTTGGGGCAGAGCCCTTCGCGTTCCGAGAAGCGGGCAGCTTGAACCATGCCAATGGCGACCGCTTCGCCGTGCAGAAGCCGAGATGAGTAGCCGGTTGCGGCTTCCAATGCGTGGCCGAATGTGTGGCCAAGATTGAGAAGGGCGCGCACACCTGTCTCGGTCTCGTCCTCGGCAACGATGCGCGCCTTGGCGAGACAGCTTACCTCGACGGCGCGGCCGCGCAGGCTGGCGTCGCCGGCGAAGATGCCGTCGACATTCTTTTCGAGCCATTGGAAGAAGGCCGCATCGCCGAGTGCGCCGTATTTGGCGACTTCGGCATAGCCGGCGGCTAATTCCCGGCGCGGCAGTGTCTCGAGGAGTGCCGTATCGGCGAAGACGGCGACCGGCTGATGGAAGGAACCGATGAGGTTCTTGCCATGCTTCGAATTGATGCCGGTCTTGCCGCCGACCGATGAATCGACCTGGGCCAGCAAGGTGGTTGGGATCTGGATGAACCCGACACCGCGGCGGAGGATCGCCGCTGCAAAGCCTGCGAGGTCGCCGATGACGCCACCGCCGAAAGCGATGATGCGATCGCGGCGTTCAATCGAGGCGGCAAGCAGGCCGTCGCAGACTTCAGCGAGCTTGGCAAAGCTCTTGGTTGCTTCACCGGCGGGAAGGATGATCGCGGTGCTGTTGATGCCGGCGTTGCGCAGTGAATTCTCGAGCGTCTGCAAGTGGCGGCTCGCGATGTTTGTATCGGTTACAATCGCGGTGAGCGGCCGTGGTAACAGCGGAGCTATTCGCGCGCCGAGACCCGGGAGCAGACCATGGTCAATGGCGATGTCATAGCTGCGGTCGCCGAGGGCGACATGGACGGTGGAGTTCGGCGCGCTCATATCAGTTGCGGTCATTCAAGCGATTCCATTCGGTCCAATCGGCAAGCGCCCTTATGACATCCTTGACGATCGAGGTATGTGGAATGTCACGGCTATCGATGGTGATGTCAGCCGTGGCATAGGTCGGATAGCGCTGTTCAATGAGCCGCGCCATGACGGCAGCAGGGTCGTCGTTGTTGAGGAGGGGCCGGTCGGATCGGCGGCTCACGCGCTTCATGAGCAAGGGCAAATCCGCCCGCAGCCATATTGCAATACCGGCCTCGCGAATACGGCGGCGGGTTTCCTCGTTCATGTAGGCGCCGCCACCGGTCGCCATGACTTGGGCGCCACTTTCCAGCAGCCGGGCGATCACCTTGCGCTCGCCCTCGCGGAAATAGGCCTCGCCATGATCGGCGAAGATTTCGGGGATGCGCTTGCCGGCGGCAAGCTCGATTTCGTGGTCGGCATCGACGAAAGGCACGCCAAGTTTTTCGGCGAGCCGACGCCCGACGGTCGTCTTGCCGGCGCCCATCAGGCCGACGAGAACAATCGCGTGGTCGCCCAGCCGGTTGCGAATAAGCTCAATTTCCTTGCCTAAGGAGCGGCGCGCCATTTGTCGTTATCGTTCCGGTGTCGGCGGGTTCTAACGTGTTGACCGGTCGCCCGCAAAGATTTTCCCGGAACGGCAAGGCCTTGGCGGGCGCTTCGCAATTAGGCACAATGCGAATCGTTTCTGGGTTTGAGGCCGTGCCCGACACCATTCGCTTCCTGTTAATTCTCGCCTGCTTAATTGGAGCTGTGTATGGCGGCGTGTGGGCGCTTGCCAATTTTCCGCCGGAACAGACGGAGATCGTGAAATCGCTGCCCCATGAGAAGATCCGTCAGCAATAGGCCAGATGCAGGCCGGCGCGGCAGCCGCCATGTCGACGGATTTCTCGAAATGCTGAGCGCCGAGCGTGGCGCTGCCCAAAATACCCTTGATGCCTATCGCCGCGACCTCGAGGATTATGGTGCCTTCCTGTCACGGCGGGGCGCGCAAGCCGAGCGCGTCGAAACTGAAACGATCCGGGACTATCTCGCCGAACTTACCGCCGCCGGGGCCTCGCGGGCCACAGCCAGCCGGAGACTCTCGGCAATCAGGCAGTTTCACAAATACCTTCTGGGCGAGGGCGTCAGGCGCGACAACCCAGTCGCGACCATTGAGAGCCCGAAGCTGCATCGTGCACTGCCGAGCAGCCTTACGGTAGAAGACGTGTCACGCCTGCTCGAGACAGCTGAGCGCAATGCGGCCCTAGGGGAGGGTAAGCCCCAGTTTCGCGCCCAGCGCATGCATTGCCTCCTTGAGTTGATCTATGGCACGGGATTGCGCGTGTCGGAACTCGTCGGATTGACGGTCCAGGCGGCCTCGGCCGATCCGCGTTTCCTGACGATCAAAGGAAAAGGCGGCCGCGAAAGATTGGTGCCGATGAGCCCGCGCCTTAGCGGGATCGTTGCCGGGTATCTCGCGGCCTTGCGGGCTCGGGAGGGCAAGCCAAGTCCGTGGCTCTTTCCCTCGCATGGCGAGCAAGGCCATCTGACACGCCAGCATTTCGCGCTCGAATTGAAGAGCCTTGCCGCAGCCGCCGGCCTCGATGCGGGAGCCTTGTCGCCGCACAGCCTGCGGCATGCCTTCGCCAGTCACCTGCTTGCCGGTGGCGCCGACCTCAGGGCGCTGCAGCAGATGCTCGGGCATGCTGATATATCGACGACCCAGATCTATACCCATGTCCAGGCGGACCGGCTGAAAGCCGTCGTCGCGACCCATCATCCGCTCGCGAGACGCAATTGACATCCGTGGCCCGGCCCGCCACTTTGCGCCACATTTTGAGAAGGAGTGGCGCTCCGCCGCCCGATGCATTCCTACCTTGATTTCGAAACATCCGTCGCCGAACTCGAAGGCAAGATTGCCGAGCTCAAGGCATTGGCAGGCGGCTCGGTATCGATCACGGATGAGGTGAAGGGTCTCGAAAAGAAGGCGGCCAAAAGCCTTGCCGATCTCTATGTCAATCTGGCGCCCTGGCAAAAGGCGCAGGTGGCGCGCCATCCGGACCGACCGCATACCAGCGACTATATCGGGAGCCTGATCACCGAATTCAGTCCGTTGTCCGGCGACCGCAAATTTGGCAACGACCAAGCGATCATAGGCGGCTTGGGACGGTTCCGTGAGACTCCTGTCATGGCCATCGGGCTGGAAAAGGGCCACGATACACAATCCCGCCTTAAGCATAATTTCGGAATGGCGAGGCCGGAGGGCTATCGCAAGGCAGTGCGATTAATGGAAATCGCCGACCGCTTCGGGCTTCCGGTGCTGAGCTTCATCGATACTGCCGGCGCCTATCCCGGTATCGAAGCCGAGGAGCGCGGGCAGGCCGAGGCAATCGCACGTTCGACGGACTGCTGCCTCGGCCTCGGCGTGCCATTGGTGGCGGTGATCATCGGCGAGGGCGGCTCAGGTGGCGCCATCGCACTTGCCGCGGCCAATAGCGTGCTGATGCTGGAGCATGCCATCTACAGCGTCATCTCCCCGGAAGGCGCTGCCTCGATCCTGTGGCGCGATGCGAGCCGTGCCAAGGATGCGGCGAGCGCCATGCGCATAACCGCACAAGATCTCAAGAAGCTGGGCATTATTGACGATATCATCCCGGAGCCTGTTGGGGGCGCCCATCGTGGACGGGAAGATACGATTTTGGCTACCGGGGAGGCCGTGGCGCGTGCGTTGGACGGTCTTGCGGGACTTCCGCCGGATGCGTTGCGGGAGCAGCGACGTGATAAATTCCTTGCGATCGGCAGCAATCTGCCCGGCTAGTGTCGTAAGTTAGGGCTGGACGCGCTTGATCGTCCCGCGCGGTTTCGTCCCCGGGACATGAAACAAGTGGGGCGATTGGAGGTACTTAGCTGAGCTGTTAGTTCAGATACGACAGAATTTGGTTGTAGGTCGCGTCCAACGAACTCGACAGCGCAGCCACGGGCGGAACGATAGCCAGAAAGATACCTGCTGCGATCAAGCCGTATTCAATGGCCGTCGCGCCGCGCTCCTCTGCCAGGAAGGCTTTCGCGCAATTTCTCAACATTGGTTACGCCCTTTTACACGGCCGTCCTGTCCGGAATCTGCCGCAAAGGATTTCACGTTCTGTTAAGTGGCTCGGCGGGATTTTCCGGAAAAAGTGCGCAAAATTTGAGTGACCAAACGCTTGTGTTCACTCCCTCAGGCAAAAGCCCCGTGGCAGTGCTTGTATTTCTTACCCGATCCGCAAGGGCAGGTCTCGTTGCGGCCGATTTTTCCCCAAGTGCGGGGATCGCGCGGATCGCGCAATGGTCCACTGCCTCCAGCGGATGGCGCAAAGAGCGCCGCGAGCGCCGCCTCGTCCTCGCCAGTGGTCGCGTCGATGTGATGCATTTCCATTGTCGGCAGCTGGTCTGCCGCGGGAAGCATGTCGGCGGTCGGGCGCTGCTGGAGTTCGACCCGCATGATCTGAGAGGTCGTCATCTCGCGCAACCGCGACATCATCGATTGGAACAGGGCGAAGCCTTCGGTCTTGTATTCATTTAACGGATCGCGCTGACCATAGCCGCGCAAATGGATGACCTGGCGCAGGTGCTCGACGGTGACGATATGCTCGCGCCACAGATGATCGAGGGTCTGTAACAGAACGGCCTTTTCGATCTGCACCATCACTTCGGGAGTGTATTTCTGGCGCTTCTGGGCATAGATCTCGTCGATCGCGGTCTTGATCCTTTCGCGGATTTCCTCGTCGGCGATGCCTTCTTCCTTGGCCCATTCCTGGACCGGCGCGTCGAGTGCCAGAACCTCCTGCAGCTTTTCATGTAGGCCTGCGGCATCCCACTGCTCGGCGTAAGCATTTTCCGGGATGTAGCGGGAAACGAGTTCGTCGGCCGCTTGATGACGCATATCGTCGATCGTCTCGGATACGTCTTCACCGCGCATGATGGAGATGCGGTGATCGAAGATGACCTTGCGCTGGTCGTTCATCACATCATCGAATTTGAGCAGGTTTTTGCGGATGTCGAAGTTGCGCGCCTCGACCTTCTGCTGCGCCTTCTCAAGCGCCTTGTTAATCCAAGGGTGGACGATCGCCTCGCCCTCCTTGAGGCCTAAGGTCTGCAGCATCTTGTCCATGCGCTCGGAGCCGAAAATGCGCATGAGATCGTCTTCGAGCGAAAGATAGAAGAGCGAGCGGCCGGGATCGCCCTGGCGGCCGGAGCGGCCGCGCAATTGGTTGTCGATGCGCCGGCTTTCATGACGTTCGGTGCCGATGACGAAAAGCCCGCCGGCAGCGAGCACCTTCTGGCGATTCTGTTCGACCTCCTGCTTGATCTTTTCTTCTTGCTGACGGCGCTCCTCCGGATCGGTCACGGAAGCGAGTTCGGCTGCGATGCGCATCTCGATATTGCCGCCAAGCTTGATGTCGGTGCCGCGGCCGGCCATGTTGGTGGCGATGGTCACCGCTCCCGGCACGCCGGCCTGCGCGATGATCTGGGCTTCCTGCTCGTGATAACGGGCATTGAGCACGCTGTGGGCGACATTGGCCTTTTTCAGCAGGTCGGCGAGAAGCTCCGATTTTTCGATTGACGTGGTGCCCACGAGGACCGGCTGGCCGCGCTGGCGCGCATCCTTGATGATCTCGATGATCGCTGCGTATTTCTCGCGCGCCGTGCGGTAGACTTCGTCGTCTTCATCCTTGCGGCAGACCGCGACATTGGTCGGGATGTCGATGACATCGAGCTTGTAGATGTCCATGAATTCGCTCGCTTCGGTCGCCGCGGTACCGGTCATGCCGGCGAGCTTTTCGTAGAGGCGGAAGTAGTTCTGGAAGGTGATCGACGCCAGAGTCTGGTTCTCGGGCTGGATGGCGACATGTTCCTTCGCCTCCAAGGCCTGGTGGAGACCCTCCGAATAGCGCCGCCCAGGCATCATACGACCAGTGAACTCATCGATGATAATCACCTGGTTGTCCTTGACGATGTAATCCTTGTCGCGCTGGAACATCTTGTGGGCACGCAATGCCTGATTCACATGATGAACCACGGTCACGTTCTCGGCATCGTAGAGATTGGTGCCTTTGAGAAGGCCGGCGGCACCAAGCACCTGTTCGAGGTGCTCATTGCCCTTCTCGGTCAGCACGATCGAGCGCTGTTTCTCATCGAGTTCATAATCATCGGGCGTAAGATCGGGGATGTATTTGTCGATCGCGTTATAGAGTTCGCTCTTGTCGTCGACCGCGCCAGAGATAATCAGCGGCGTGCGGGCCTCATCGATCAGGATCGAGTCGACTTCGTCGACGATTGCATAGTTATGGGGACGCTGAACCATCTCCTCGAGATGGAATTTCATATTGTCGCGCAGATAGTCGAAGCCCAATTCGTTGTTGGTGCCGTAGGTGACGTCACAGGCATATTGCTGGCGCCGCTCGTCGTCTGAAATCCCGTGGACGATACAACCCACGGTTAAGCCAAGGAACTTGTAGATCTGGCCCATCCAGGCGGCGTCGCGACGAGCCAGATAGTCATTGACGGTGACGACATGAACGCCCTTGCCCTGGAGCGCATTCAGATACACCGGCAAGGTGGCGACCAGTGTTTTGCCCTCGCCGGTTTTCATTTCGGCGATGCAGCCTTCGTGCAACACCATGCCGCCAATCAATTGCACGTCGAAATGGCGTTGACCGAGGGTGCGCTTGGCGGCTTCGCGAACTGTAGCGAAGGCATCGACAAGAAGATCATCAAGGCTGCGGCCATTGGCGACCTCCTCGCGGAAACGGACCGTGCGGGCCCTCAGATCCTCGTCGGACAGGGCAGCGAGCTCAGCCTCCAGCGCATTGATTTCGGCGACCCGGGTTCGGAACTTGCTGACTTTGCGGTCATTGGTAGTGCCAAAAATCTTCGCCGCGATCGACCGCAGTGCCAGCATTGATGAAGTTCCTCATTGGCCGGAAGCCGCCGCCTTTTAGATAAGATGACGCGGCGGAGCAACCTGCCGCCGCGCATGATAATTTCGGAGCACCGGAGCGGCCTTTGACATATGCCGGTCCGCCGCCGAGTTCAATGGCGAGCCGTGCGTCATCTTGTAAGGAAGATTGGCGCGGGGGGCCTCTTGCGTGGCGCGGGCAAACCCACCAATGTGCGCCGCAAATCCGGGACGGCCGGCTGATTGTACGACTTTGGGAGCATATTGTTGCCCGATTTCGAGACCAATGAGCCCCGATAACTGCGGCACAGGCCGCCCGGAACCATAAGATCAGGGACGGTGGAATTGATGCCCGTGATGAAAAACATAGCCAGACCGTTGATTTATGCGGCAATGGCGACATTCCTGTTGGCCGGGAGCAGCCTAGCTCAGACAAAGAGCGATGCCGGTGCTAAGGAAGACAAGGTCGTTGCCGTCGTAAATGGCCATGAAATTAGGGTTTCCGAGGTAGAGATGGCGGCTGAGGATATTCTCGGCCAGTTGCCCGATGTGCCACCGCAGCTCCGCTACCCCTATATCGTCGAATATCTCGTGGAACGGCACCTCCTCGCCCAGGCGGCGGTCAAGGAGGGGGTTGGCGATTCGGAAGAATACAAGCGGCGACTTGCGCTCTACCAGGCAAAGGCGCTGCGCGATGCCTATTATGCGGAAAAGATCAAGCCAACGGTGACCGAGGAAGAGATCAAGGCCGCCTATGACACCGAATCAGCCAAGGTTGCCCAGACGGAGCGGGTTCGTGCCCGTCATATCCTCGTGGCTACCGAAGCGGAAGCCAAGCAAGTCATCGAAAAGCTGAATGCGGGCGAGAAATTCGCCGATGTGGCGAAGAAGTACAGTCTCGATGGATCGAAGGAATTTGGCGGCGATCTCGGCTACTTCACCGCGGCGGAGATGGTTCCAGAGTTCTCGAAGGCTGCCTTTGCACTCAAGGTGGGCGAAATCTCAGGCCCTGTTAAGACCGATTTCGGCTGGCACGTGATCCTGCTTGAGGATCGCAAGATGGGAGGCGCCCAGCCCTATGACCAGGTCAAGATTGCCATCGGCAATGTGCTGCTGCGCAAGAAGACGCAAGAAAAAATCATTGCCCTACGCAAGGCTGCGAAGATCGAGCTCAAGGATCCCGACCTGGTGAAATTCCAGGAGGAGGCAATGAAGTTGCAGCTCAAAGCCAGGGAAAGGGCAAAGGGCCCGGCGGCCGGGGGCGATGCGACGCCTGGCGTGGATGACAGTCAGGAGCCGGCGGCAGGCGATGCGCCGCTCGAGCCCGAGACAAGCGACACGTCGGGCGGAAAATCAGACATGGCTGCACCGCAACCGTAAGTGGCGCACTGATCGGGGGATGGGGCATGGCGGGTCATTCGCGCTCTCCATTGGCGCCTGAGGCGCTTGCAAAACTGCCCGCAATTGCGGGCTTTAGGCTGGCGACGGCTGAGACCGGAATCCGGTATAAGAATCGCCCCGACTTCTTGCTTGTGGAGTTGACGCCTGGCTCAACTGTGGCAGGGGTTTTCACGACTTCGAAGTCGCGCTCGGCACCCGTGGATTGGTGTGCGGCATCGCTAAAGGCGGGCGAGGCACGAGTGCTTGTCGTCAATGCCGGCAATGCCAACGCCTTCACGGGCAAGGCCGGCGTGAGAACGGTGACCGAGGTTGCTGGCGCCGCTGCGAAACTTTTCGACACCCGGCCCAAGACGATCTTTCAGGCTTCCACAGGTGTGATCGGCGAACCGCTCGATCCCGCACCGCTCATCAAGGCGATGAATGACGCAGAGACGCGCCTGCGGGACGACGTCTGGGCCGATGCGGCGCGCGCGATCATGACGACAGATACTTTTCCAAAGGCGGCGACGGTGACGGCGAAGATTGGCCGCGATACCGTGACCGTCAACGGCATTGCCAAGGGCTCGGGGATGATCGCGCCCGACATGGCGACCATGCTCGTTTTCCTCTTCACCGATGCGAAGCTCCCGGCGCGAGTATTGCAGAAGCTGCTCTCGGCGAGTGCTGCGAAGAGCTTCAATTGCATCACGGTGGATGGCGACACGTCGACTTCCGATACGGTGCTGCTTTTTGCCTCGGGCGCAGCAGGCGCCGTTTCGCCCGCCATTCGCAGCGCGGGAGATGCGCGGCTGAAAGGCTTTGCCAAGGCGCTCGACGCGCTATGCCTCGATCTTGCGCTTCAGGTGGTGAAAGATGGTGAGGGCGCAGAGAAGCTCATCGAGATCGCGATCACGGGTGCCGAATCAGATAAGGCGGCGCGCCGGATCGGTATGGCCATCGCCAATTCGCCTCTCGTTAAGACAGCTATCGCCGGTGAGGATGCCAATTGGGGTCGCGTTGTTATGGCGATCGGCAAGTCTGGCGAGAAGGCCGAACGCGATCGGCTCAAGATCAAGATCGGTGGCGTGTCAGTGGCGAAGAACGGGATGCGCGATCCGGCCTATAAGGAGGCCGAGATCATGCCTCACATGAAGGGCCGGTCGATCAATATTGCTGCCGATGTCGGCGTCGGGCGCGGCAAGGCCACGGTTTGGACCTGCGATCTGACTCACCGATATATCGATATCAATGGCTCTTACCGCAGCTAGCGGCGGAACTGTCTCATGACCCGGATCGTCCTGGTAGCGGCCGCCGCGCTGGTCGATGCCGATGGCCGTGTGCTGATCGCGCGCCGGCCGGAAGGCAAGCCGATGGCAGGCCTGTGGGAATTCCCGGGCGGCAAAGTCGAGGCGGGCGAGCGGCCGGAAGCTGCACTGCTGCGCGAACTCAGAGAAGAGTTGGGGATCGATGTCAGCGAAGCCTGCCTTGCACCACTGACCTTCGCCAGTCACGCCTATTCAGATTTTCATCTTCTGATGCCACTCTATGTCTGCCGGCGATGGCAAGGCATGGTGACGGCTCGCGAGAAACAGGAGCTTGCCTGGGTGAAGCCGCTGAAATTGCGGGATTATCCGATGCCTCCGGCCGATCTGCCGCTCATCCCACATCTCATCGATCTTCTCTAATCTTTTGATTTCAAAGTGATTTCCGTCGTCGATAGGGCGTCGGCCAAGCGCTGCTTTGCGCTGCCCGGCTTGAGTGGCTGCTGCTGGCTTTCATGCGGTGCCCAGCCAGTCAGGTAACCGATCTCGATCGTCGCGAGGACGCGCCCGTCGGTATCCGAGAAATGCTCGGCATAATAGGCTGCTGCTCGCGCGATGAGGGTGGGATGAGTGAGGGACCTACGCCGCGCGAGCAATGCGTTGGAGAGGCCTAGCGCCTTCAGGTCGCGCATCAGTGCCAGCGCATCGCTATAGCGAACCGTCAGGCGATCGGCATCGGCGACGGGAAGCGCGAAGCCAGCACGCTGGAGAAGCGCTCCCCAATCGCGGATGTCAACAAAGGGTGCAACGCGCGGGCTGACACCGCCGCTCATCTCGCTCTCGGCTGCGATGAAGCTCTGGCGAAGTTCCACGAAGCTATCCCCGGCCAGCGCTGCGGCGAGAAATACACCGTCGGGGCGCAGCGCGCGGCGGACTTGTATCAGCGTTCCAGGGAGGTCGTTGAGCTGCTCGAGCCCCAGAATCCAGACGACACAGTCCAGGGATTGCGGCGCGAAGGGCAGGGCTTCTTCATCGATGATAAGATCGGCGTTGTTGCGAGGAATTATATCGCTGACAACGATGCGCGATGCGGGACGGGCCTGTCGGAGCTTCGCGATCAATGTGCCTGGATGTGCGCGATGCACGAGGATCGTGGGGAAGTCGCGCAAAATAAGCGACAATCGGTCGGCAATCTCGTCGCCGATCGCCTGATTAAGGAATTCAGGAAAGCCCTTAGCCATGGCGCGACCGCGGTGGCGTTGGACGGCGCGCCGGTCGAACAGCAGGGGAGGCCCGGAAGCGTCATGCATGATGGGTAGTGAGCCTGACAGATGGATTAAGCCGCACTATGCTCTCGCGAGAGCGGGCGGGTCAAAGTGGTCACCGGCACGATAGAAGACGAAGGGGAGCCGGGCGCGAGCGGCGCAGGAATAGAGCTGCGGGCTGTCGCTTGGGCAACCTATCGGGGATTTTGCGACTTCATCACTCCGCCGCATTGTCTTGTGTGCCGCGCTGACATCGGCGAGAGCGGGTCGCTTTGCTTTCCCTGCTGGAATGCGTTGCGCTTCATCGAGGAACCGTGCTGCCCGCGGCTCGGCATTCCGTTCCCCTATGATCAAGGCCCGGGGCAGGTAAGTGCGGCGGCGCTAGCCGATCCACCCTCCTGGATGCGGGCGCGCGCGGCGGTTGCCTATGATGATGCAAGCAAACCAATCGTGCACGCACTAAAATATCGCGACAGGCATGAGGTGGCCACGCTGATGGCGCGCCTGATGAGACGGGTGGGTGGGCAACTCCTGGCCGAAGCCGATCTTGTTGTCCCCGTACCGCTTCATCCCATGCGACTGTGGCGACGCCGTTTCAATCAGGCGGCGCTGCTTGCGCAGTATCTGTGTGCCGATCGGCCCGAGGCATTTCAGCCATTGATCCTCAAGCGCGCGCGATCGACGCGGCCGCAAGTGGGACTTGATCCCGAGGCGCGGCGCAAGAATGTCCGTGGCGCGTTCATTGTGGCGGAAAAGGACCGGATACGGCTCGCCGGGCGGCGGATCGTAATCGTCGATGATGTGATGACGACGGGGGCAACCGCTTCGGCCTGCACGGTGGCATTGCAGAAGGCACGCGCGGCATCAGTCGACATCTTGACCTTCGCTCTTGTCCTCGAACCGCGCCGGCTCCATATTTGACGCGTTCGATATGCCTAAGATTACAGTCTATACAACGCCTTATTGCCCTTACTGCATCGCGGCCAAAACTTTGTTGCGCCGTAAGCATGCGCAGTTCGACGAGATCGACGTCAGCGGCGATCCGGAGGGCCGGCGGCATATGACGGAAAAGGCGCATGGTCGGCGCACTGTGCCTCAGATATTCATCAACGATACGCATGTTGGCGGCAGTGACGACCTTCACGAGCTAGAGCGCCAAGGCCGGCTCGATTCCCTTCTGGCGAGCGGCTGAACGGCAGTGACCGTTACCTGTGCGCTCCTGCAATTATGCTCGGGCCGCGACATGGCTCGAAATATCGCCGAAACATCCGACATGATCCGGGTGGCGGCAGCGCGAGGAGCACAGTTTGTACTCACGCCGGAAATGACGAACATCATCGAACCTGATCGGCCGCGACTGAGGGCGTTGGTCAAGAGTGAAGATGACGATCCGGCGGTGCACGCCTTCGCTGCGCTGGCGCATGAACTCAAATTATGGTTGTTGATCGGGTCACTCGCGTTGAGGGGCCGTGACGGCAGTCTCGTCAACCGCTCGCTGCTTTTCGGACCGAATGGCGACCGCGTGGTCGCTTACGACAAGATTCACCTCTTCGACGTCGACTTGCCAACCGGCGAGCGGATACGCGAATCGGAAGCCTATGCGGGCGGCAGCGCGGCTCCGGTGGTTCCCACACCGTGGGGCGGCCTGGGCCTGACCATCTGCTATGACCTGCGCTTTCCGGGTCTCTATCGTCGGCTTGCGCAGGAAGGGGCCGATTTCCTGACTGTGCCCTCGGCCTTCACGGTTCCGACCGGCGAAGCGCACTGGCATGTGCTCTTGCGCGCGAGAGCGATCGAAACGGGCTCCTATGTCCTCGCCCCGGCGCAAACCGGCCAGCACGACAGCGGACGGCGGACATATGGCCACAGCCTGGTGGTTTCACCATGGGGCGTGATCGAGGCGGACGCCGGCATAGAAACGGGAATTAGCTTGGCCACGCTTGATCCAGAGGCTGTGCGCACGGCGCGCGCGAGAATTCCTGCCTGGCGAGGGCCAGATGTCGCTCCCTTGAAAGCCGAAAAGCTGGTTGCTAGCTAAGAGCTTATCATGATCCGCTACGATCTTATCTGCGACAAGGGCCATAGCTTCGACAGCTGGTTCCGCGATTCGGCAACCTATGACAAGCAGGCCAAGCGTGGTCTCGTGGCGTGTCCCGTCTGCGATTCGCATAAGGTGTCCAAGCAGCTTATGGCACCCGGCATCCCTGCCAAGTCGAACAAGAAGTCGGACGAGCCGGCGCGCGTCTTTACTGGTCCGGCCGATCCGCGCCAGCAGATGCTCATGAAAATGATGCGCGAATTGCGCAAGCAGGTTGAACAGAATGCCGATTATGTAGGCGATAAATTCGCTGAGGAAGCGCGCCGCATCCACTATAACGAGGCCGACAAACGCGGAATCTACGGCGAAGCGACGCGTGAGGACGCCGAGTCCCTGATCGAGGAGGGCATCGAAGTCCATCCCCTGCCGGTGCTGCCCGAGGAAGGCAACTGACGTCAGTTGCCCGCGGCCGAAGGCTTCTGCGCAACCATCATATAATTGACTGCCATGTCGCGCGCCTGCCGCCACGCCCCGGCAAGCGGGTTGTAGACAACGCCGGTGCGATCCTGAATGGCGAGGCCGTTGCCGAGAAGCCAAACTTCAAGCTCTTCCGGCGTGATGAATTTCTCCCACTGATGCGTGCCCTTGGGCAGCCAGCCGAGCACATATTCGGCTCCAATGATCGCAAGTCCGAAGGATTTGAGGGTGCGGTTCAGCGTCGCGAGGAACAGCAGTCCATCCGGTTTCAGCAGCCCTGCGCAGGTCGCGACGAAGTTCACCGGCGACGGCACGTGCTCGATCACTTCCATGGCGAGAACGACATCGAAGGCCGCGCCGCCGGCGAGAAGGTCCTCGGCGGTCGCCACGCGATAGTCGATCGCAAGTCCCATTTCCTCGGCATGAACCTTCGCCGTCGCAATATTTCGGTCAGAGGGGTCGATCCCGGTCACTGCGGCGCCTAGGCGGGCCATGGGTTCGCAGAGCAGACCCCCGCCACAGCCGACATCGAGGAGGCTTAACCCTTCAAGCGGGCGCGCTTCGAAGGGGTCGCGCCGGAAGCGTGCCGTGACCTGCTCGCGAATATAGGTCAGGCGGACGGGGTTGAACTTGTGGAGGACCGCGAATTTCCCGGCCGGGTCCCACCATTGTGCGGCCAAGGCTGAGAATTTCTCGACTTCGGCGGGGTCAAGCACGGCGTGGTTTTCGCTGATCATGGAGGCTCCTCGGGCAGCGGCCACTCGTTATTGCATAGATGGAGTCGGTCATCTATGAGTACGCCGCGCTGGCGCCCTTTGGTTCAATCACAGCAGACAGGAGGGGCCGCTCCGGGCAACCGGCAAGCGGGGGATGAAGGACTGGCCATGGGCCGTTTGGTGATGAAATTCGGGGGCACCTCGGTTGCCGATATCGACCGGATCCGCAATGTCGCACGCCATGTTGAGCGCGAGGTCAAAGCCGGCAATCAGGTCGCGGTGGTGGTTTCGGCCATGGCGGGGACGACGGACCGGTTGGTCGGCTGGTGCCGTGACGCCGCCTCCGTTCATGACGCGAGGGAATACGATGCGGTGGTCGCCTCCGGCGAGCAGGTCACCGCTGGGCTTCTTTCCATCACCTTGCAGGATATCGGCATTCCGGCGCGATCATGGAGCGGGTGGCAAATCCCCATCCGCACCGACGGAGTGCACGGCGCCGCCCGTATTGCGGAAATCGATGCCAAGGAACTGCGCAAGCGCATGGAGCAGGGCCAAGTCGCGGTCATCGCCGGCTTCCAGGGGATTGGGCCAGACAAGCGGGTTACAACCTTAGGGCGCGGAGGCTCTGACACTTCGGCCGTCGCGGTTGCGGCCGCTCTTGAGGCCCGCTGCGATATCTATACCGATGTCGACGGGGTCTATACGACCGATCCGCGCATCGTGTCCAAGGCGCGGAAACTTGTGCGCATTTCATATGAGGAAATGCTCGAACAGGCATCGCTTGGTGCAAAGGTGCTGCAGACGCGGTCGGTGGAATTGGCCATGGTATACAAGGTGCCGCTACAGGTCCGCTCCAGTTTCGATCCACCGGATTCGCCGAATCAGGATCGGGCCGATGGCACCGGGCCGGGAACTCTCGTTTGCGATGAGGATGAGATCGTGGAACAGCATGTTGTAAGCGGGATCGCGTACTCACGCGATGAGGCGAAGGTTTCCATCCGCAAAGTCAAAGACCGGCCCGGCGTCTCCGCATCGATCTTCGGACCCTTGGCGGAAGCTGACATCAGCGTCGACATGATCGTCCAGAATGTCTCGACCGACGGTGAGACTGCCAATATCACCTTCACGTTGGCGCGAAAGGATCTGCGCAAGGCCCTCGAAGTGCTGAACAGCGTCAAGGACAAGGTCGGATTTCTGGAACTCACGCATTCGGAAGATGTCGCCAAGGTTTCGGTGGTCGGTATCGGCATGCGTAGCCATGCGGGCGTCGCAGCGCGCATGTTCAAGGCGCTGGCCGACAAGGGCATCAACATTCAGGCGATCACGACATCCGAGATCAAAGTCAGCGTGCTGATCGACGAGGCCTATACGGAACTCGCCGTGCGCGCGCTCCACACCGCCTATGGGCTAGAGGCAACGAACTAGCGCAATGGCGGCAATGTTCTTCCATTTCCAAGTATGCAAAGGCCGCTGGAAAGCGGTCCGCGCCCGTTTGCGCGAGGACACCGCCTAATGGCTTCTTCCGCCCTTGGCCCGCGTGTCCTGCTCCGGCGGCTCCGCGAGGTGATGGCGGAGCGGGAGACAGCGCAGAAACGGCTCGACAAGATCGTCATCCTCATCGCCGCCAATGTGGTGGCCGAAGTTTGCTCCATCTATGTGATGCGGCAGGGCCAGGAGCTTGAGCTCTTCGCCACCGAAGGCTTGAAGGCGGAAGCGGTTCACAAATCGCGGCTGAAGGTTGGCGAGGGTCTTGTCGGTACGATTGCGGCGACGGCCGAAGCCTTGAACCTGGCCGAAGCGCAAGAACATCCGGCGTTCAAATACCTGCCTGAAACAGGCGAAGAGATTTATCACTCCTTCCTCGGCGTGCCGATCCTGCGTGGCGGCATCGTCATTGGCGTGTTGGTCGTCCAAAACCGCACGCATCGCCACTACACCGAGGAGGAAGAGGAAGCTCTGCAGACGACGGCCATGGTGCTGGCCGAAGTCATCGCGTCGGGCGAATTGCAGGAAGTGGCCCGCGTCGTAGCCGCCGACGTCACGCATATAAGGCTTCATCATTTCAAGGGCGAAGTCCTTGCCGAAGGCGTGGCACTTGGACACGCAGTGCTGCACGAGCCGCGCATCGTCATCACCAACCTCATCGCCGAGAGTATTCCGAGGGAAAAGGCGAGGCTGGAAGCGGCAGTTCAGGAACTGCGTACGCATGTCGACGAGATGGTCGAAGGTACGGCCGTGCGCGGCACCGAATATTCCGAAGTGCTCGAAACATTCCGCATGTTCGCTCATGACCGAGGCTGGCTCAACAAGCTCGGCGAAGCGGTGGAGACCGGTCTGACCGCAGAGGCGGCGGTCGAACGTGTGCAGAATGACAATCGCGCCCGCATGATGCGCACGCCCGATCCTTATTTGCGCGAGCGTATGCATGATCTTGACGACCTGGCCAATCGTTTGCTGCGCATCCTCACCGGCCAGATTGCGACAGCCTCGCGAGGTGATCTTCCGGCAAATGCTATCGTTGTCGCGCGCAATATGGGCCCGGCGGAACTCCTCGACTATGATCGTGCCAAGGTCAGAGGTGTCGTGCTGGAGGAAGGTGGCCGCAACAGCCATGTCGCCATCGTCGCGCGTGCTCTCGGAATCCCCGCGCTCGGCCAGGCGGAGGGGCTGATCGACGTCATCGATACCGGGAGCCCGCTGATCGTCGATGGTGCGAGCGGCGACATTTATGTGCGCCCGTCGCCCGACATCGAGCGCGCCTATGTCGAGAAAGTCCGTTTCTATGCGCGCAGGCAGGCGCAATATGCCGCTCTGCGCGATACGCCAGCGGTGACGCGCGACGGCGTCAGGATCCAGATCCAGATTAATGCCGGGCTTCTCGTCGACTTGCCGCATCTCGCCGAGTCCGGTGCAGACGGCATCGGCCTCTATCGCACCGAGCTCCATTTCATGATGGCGCAAAGGCTGCCGCGGCTCGATTCGCAGATCAGACATTATTCGGCGGTTCTCGATGCAGCCGGCGATCGGCCGGTCACCATCCGCACGCTCGATATCGGTGCCGACAAGTCGCTGCCTTATTTGCGGCAGCCGAAGGAAGACAACCCGGCCATGGGCTGGCGCGCGACGCGGTTGGCCATCGAGCGGCCCGCCTTGTTGAAGTTGCAGTTGCGCGCGCTTCTAAGAGCAGCAACCGGACGCGATCTCCGGGTGATGTTCCCGATGATCGCCGACATCGAAGAATTCAGAGCAGCGAAGCATTTGCTGGAAGAAGAGTACGAACATCTTCGCCGTGGCGGTCATGATCTTCCGCGGACGATCAAGCTCGGTGCAATGATCGAGGTGCCGGCCTTGATCTGGCAATTGGATGGGCTCTTGGCCGAAGTCGACTTTGCGTCGATCGGCTCAAATGACCTTTTGCAGTTCCTCTTTGCATCGGATCGCGGCAACACGCGCCTCGCGTCACGCTACGATCCCCTGAGCCCGCCTCTATTGTCAGCTATTCGCCATATCGTCGTGCGCGCGAACGCGCATGCCGTTCCACTTAATCTGTGCGGCGAGATGGCCGGACGACCCCTGGAGGCGATGGCGCTCATCGGGCTGGGGCTAACCTCGATCTCTATGGCGCCGGCCGCGGTCGGTCCGATCAAGAGCATGATCCTGGCCCTGGATCGGGCCGCCTTGTGGCAGGAACTGGAACCGATGTTGGTAATGCCCGATCACAGCTTGAGAAAGCGGCTCGCGGCCTTTGCCGATACCCATGGAATTCCGGTCATCGCGTAAGGCGTTAGCCTTCTGCTTACCATTCTGCGGCATTCTTCGAAAATGTGAGTCAACGGCCAGTTAAGGCCGTGTGCCGGAGAGTCCCGATCATGGATGCCCGAGTGAGTGGATCCAGCCATAAGCTGACCGAACCTGAGACACTGAGTTTTCGGGCAAAACCCGACGGCTCGCTTGATCCGATAGGCGAAACCGGTTGGTTTCTCCAGCGCGAGCGCGAAAAACGCGGACAAACCCTCGATCAAGCGAGCGAGGCGACGGGTATCCACGCCAGTCATTTGCGCTCGATCGAAATCGGCGATCTGCGCGGCATGCCGCACCGCGATGAAGCGCTCCAAATGGTTGGACTTTATGGCCTGCATATGGGCTTCGAGCCGGAGCCGTTGATGGCGCATTATGCGCAGTTCCTGCCGGTCACGCCGGTCTTGTCGCATCCGGCCAATCCGGCGCCGTGCTCGAGTGCGAAAGTCATCAGCTTCGGCAAGGCATGGACTATCTTCGGGCGAAGGCCTGGACGGGGCACGGCTGGTATCGTCGCCTCGTGCATCGGCGCGGTTATCCTTTTCGCTGGCGCGAATTGGCTGATGAAGCCCGCGGACGATACAGTTCCCGTTGAGGAGCTTGCTCAACAAGTTGCCGATCCGATGCCCACGGCTTCCGTTGAGCCTTCGATAGAGCTTCAGGAAGAGGATATGCCGGATGACAACCACGCAGCCGCGGCGGTCCTCCCGGGCGGGCAGTCGGCCGTGGGCGTGGAACAGGGCGCTGGCGAAGCCGGTGAGCGCAGCCTCGACGGACTGACGGCGCTGATCGAGAAGACGGTCGGCACCAACCCCGAACCCAAGGAAGAGGCGGTTCCAATCCCGGATCCGACACTGTCCAAGCAAGAATCACCGAAGGCTCCCGAGCCTCAAGGGACGTCCAAACTTGTTCTCAAAGCCAAGTCGCCGGTCTGGATTCGCATCCAGGACGGGCAGGGCAAGGTTGTGGTCACCAAAATGCTGATGCCGGGTGACAATTATCGGGTTCCTGATCAAGAGGGGCTTGTGGTGATTGCGCGCGACGGTGGCCTGCTTGCCTACGAGATCGACGGCAAGGATTACGGTATCCTCGGGACGCCGGGTGAAATCCTGGTCGGACGCTCGCTCGACCTCAAATCGCTCGAAAAGCGCGGCTAAGTCAGTCACTGCGGATGACGATCGCCAGGGTGTGTACACCCTGGCCGGTCTTGCTCTAAAAGCCGGGCATCATGACTGCCCAGATTGCCGAAAAGCTCGATCGGATCATCGAGCGATTTGACCTCATCCAAGCCGAATTATCTTCCGGCGCCACCGGCGACAACTTCGTTCGCCTGTCGCGCGAATATGCCGAGATCGAGCCGACGGCACGCGTGGCACAAGGTTTGAGGAAAGCCTATTCCGAGCGCCGGTCCATCGCTGAAATGGCTGCCGAGAGCGATCCTGAAATCGTCGAAATGGCGCGTGCCGAACAGCCTGTCCTTGAAGAACGCATCGGCGCACTAGAGAACGAGTTGAAGATGCTGCTGCTGCCGAAGGATGCAGCAGACGACCGCAATGTCATCCTGGAGGTCCGGGCCGGTACGGGAGGCGACGAGGCGGCGATCTTCGCCGGCGATCTCTTCCGCATGTATCAGCGCTATGCCGCCTTCAAAGGCTGGCGTGTCGACGTAATATCGGCGAGCGAGGGCGAACACGGCGGCTACAAGGAAATCGTCGCCAATATTTTCGGTGCAGGCGCCTATGCGCATCTGAAGTTTGAATCGGGCGTGCATCGCGTGCAGCGTGTGCCGGCAACGGAAGCCCAGGGTCGCATTCACACATCGGCCGCCACGGTAGCCGTGCTTCCGGAGGCCGAGGATGTCGATATCCAGATCAATGATTCCGACCTCAGGATCGATGTCTATCGCTCTTCGGGGCCTGGTGGACAGTCGGTCAACACGACGGATTCGGCTGTGCGGATTACCCATCTTCCGACCGGCCTCGTCGTGGCGCAGCAGGACGAGAAGTCTCAGCACAAGAACAAGGCCAAGGCTCTGAAGATCCTGCGGGCGCGCCTCTATGAGCGCGAGCGCCAAAGGCTCGCCGATGAACGCTCTGCGACGCGGCGCGGGCAGATCGGTACCGGCGACCGCTCCGAACGCATCCGGACTTACAATTTTCCGCAAGGCCGGGTGACCGACCACCGCATCAATCTGACGCTCTATAAGCTGGATCAGGTGATCGAAGGCGCAGCTCTCGAAGAGCTGGTCCAGGCGCTCATGACAGCACATCAGGCGGAGTTGCTGGCGGCCGCCGAAGCGGATGACGGCTGAGACCCTCGCCTCACTCTTAGGCTGGGGCCGAGGGCGGCTCGATCAGGAGAGGATTGAGACCGCAGCCCTCGACGCTCGCCTGTTGCTCCAGCATGTGACGGGGGTCAAGCACGAGACTCTGATTGGTGAGCCCGAGACCGAAGTTGTGGACGATAAAGCTGCGGATTACTGCGCGTTGATCGAACGGCGGGCCCGGCATGAACCGGTTTCACGGATAGTCGGGGTCAGGGAATTCTATGGCCGCAATTTTAGGTTGTCGCCGGCTACACTTGATCCCCGGCCGGATACCGAAACCCTGATTTCGGCTGCCCTTGAGCTGCTCAGAGAGGAGCCCTCCCCATACATCCTCGACCTCGGCACGGGCACCGGCGCCATTCCAGTAACCTTGCTGGCGGAATTGCCAGGGGCGCAAGCCGTTGCGACGGATGTCTCGCCCGAGGCGCTGGAAACAGCCGCTCTTAATGCGCAGGAGAATGCGGTGAGAGACCGATTGAAGCCCATTCTTGCCTCTTGGTTTGACGGCATATCAGGTTGTTTCGACTTGATAATCTCTAATCCACCCTACCTCTCGCGAGGGGAGATAGAAATTCTTTCGCCGGAAGTCCGGGATTGGGACCCGTATCGCGCGCTCGATGGCGGCGAGGACGGACTGGACTGCTATCGCGCGATTGCCGCCGGCGCTGGGAAGCACCTATTGCCGTCAGGGCATATAGTTGTTGAGATTGGCGCGGGCACGGCCGGGCAAGTTGCTGAAATCTTTGCCGATAAGGGCTTTTCGTTGCTCACAGCGCATAATGATCTCGGCGGGCATGTGCGCTGTCTTGTCTTTGGAGAGCATAAAAATGGGGGTTGGAAACGGCCCTGACCTCGGCTACATACCGACTCGGTGAACGCGCTGCCGTATGCGATTGACACCGGCTTCCCTTCCAAATTTGGCCGATAGACGGCCCGAAGGTTTGGTCAGGATAGGCGGATAACAGTTGAGGGACGGCGAATCCCATGGGGCTTTGCCTGGGCAGCGGGAGCCAGACCACAAGGAACAAGGTCGGTTTTGACACGCCTCTTCTGAGGGTCATTCGTCGCAAAACGGTTCCGGCCAAGGCCGGACGAACACGGACGGTTATTGCCGGTTAGCCGGTCATCAATTCCGACAGCAAAATGAGAAGCGCATGAGACCAGGGCAGCACAACAAGCGTGGGCGCAACCGTAATCGTCGCCATAGTGGCGGCGGTGGAGGTGGGGGAGGCGGCAATCCGCTCAACCGCGTCTATGAAAGCAACGGGCCGGATGTGAAGGTCCGCGGCACCGCTCAAACGGTTGCCGACAAATACCTTCAGCTTGGCCGCGATGCACTGGCTTCAGGCGATACGGTCATGTCGGAAAGCTATTTCCAGCACGCCGAGCATTATCTGCGCATCCTGGCCGCCGCTCAGGCCTATAATCAGCAGTTCCAGCAGCAGAACCGCCGTTCCAATGGCGAGGATGGCTATGACGACGAGGACGGCGATTACGCTGGCGAGGGCGAAGGCGAAGATCTCCAGCCCGTGGTCGTCGAGCGTCCCGTGCATGGCGCCCCACAAGCCGACGCTTATGGCGATAGTGCCGCGCAGGAATTCGATCGCCAACCGCAGCAACAGCAGAATTCGCAGCAACAGCAGAATTTCCGATCACGGGACCGTGGCGGCGACCGCTTCCGCCCCCGCTACGATCAGAATCGCGACCGGCAGGATTCATCCCGTGATCGCGACCAGGATTCCCAGGCTAGCCGCCAGGACGAGCCGCCCGCCCGTGCCGAGCCAGCGCCGGCCGAGCCTGCGCAGCCCGCATCAGGCGGCAATTGGGAAGCCCCGTCCTTCCTCAAGCGGGGTTCCGCCACTGGTACGGGTAGCGAGCCGACCCGGACGCGCTATCCGCGCCGCCGGCGGGAATCGGCAGAGGCTTCCGAGCCCGCAAGCGGGGGGCCTTCGCGCGATAACCCGGCCGAGTAAGCGCCTGAGCCTTGCCGGCAAATAATCGCTTACTATATCTCCGCTGAGGGGTTCCGCAGACGGTGAATGCCTTTATAGGATTCATTCTGGCGGATTCTCTTGCATTGAATGGACGTTTCTGGGGGGCCTCCAAGGACCCGAGATGCGTGCCGAGGAGGAGATAGTATGGATTTCGAGAAATACACCGAACGTTCGCGCGGCTTCATTCAGTCCGCGCAATCGCTGGCGCTACGTGAAGGCCACCAGCGTTTCACCCCCGAACATCTTCTGAAAGTTCTGCTCGACGATGAGGAGGGCCTCGCCGCCGGGCTTATCCGCGCCGCCGGAGGCGATCCAAAACTCGCATTGCGCGAAACCGAAGCGGCGATCGCCAAGATGCCGAAGGTGTCGGGAGGAGGCGCGGGGCAGGTTTATCTTGCGCCGGAAATGGCGCGCGTCTTCGATCAGGCACAGAAGCTCGCCGAGAAGGCAGGCGACAGCTATGTGACGGCCGAGCGCTTGCTCCAGGCCTTGGCGATCGAGCCGAGCGAAGCGTCCAAGATCCTGAAGTCGGCAGGCGTCACGCCGCAGGGTCTCAACCAGGCGATCAACGATATTCGCAAAGGTAGGACCGCCGATTCAGCGTCCGCTGAGCAGGCTTATGACGCGCTCAAGAAATATGCGCGCGACCTGACCGAGGCGGCCCGCCAGGGCAAGCTCGATCCGGTCATTGGGCGCGATGAGGAGATCCGCCGCACCATCCAGGTCCTGTCACGTCGTACGAAGAACAATCCGGTGTTGATCGGCGAACCGGGCGTCGGCAAGACGGCCATCGCCGAAGGCCTCGCCTTGCGCATCGTGAATGGCGACGTGCCGGAGAGCCTCAAAGACAAGAAACTACTTGCCTTGGACATGGGTGCCTTGATCGCCGGTGCCAAATATCGCGGCGAGTTCGAGGAGCGGCTGAAATCGGTTCTCTCCGAAGTCACGTCTTCGGACGGTGGCATCATCCTGTTCATCGACGAAATGCACACGCTCGTTGGGGCCGGCAAGACCGACGGCGCGATGGATGCTTCCAATCTGCTGAAGCCCGCGCTTGCACGCGGCGAGTTACACTGCATCGGTGCAACTACACTCGATGAATACCGCAAGCATGTCGAGAAGGATGCAGCACTTGCCCGCCGCTTCCAGCCGGTCTTCGTCGGCGAGCCGTCGGTTGAGGACACGATCTCGATCCTGCGCGGCATCAAGGACAAATACGAACAGCATCACCAGGTGCGGATCACCGATTCGGCACTGGTGGCCGCGGCGCAATTGTCGAACCGCTACATCACCGACCGGTTTCTGCCGGATAAGGCGATCGACCTCATGGACGAGGCTGCCTCGCGATTGCGCATGCAGGTCGATTCCAAGCCGGAAGAACTTGACGCGATCGATCGCGACATTATGCAATTGCAGATCGAGCGTGAGGCTCTGAAGAAAGAAAAGGACCAGGCTTCGAAGGACCGCCTGGTGCGGCTCGAGAAGGATCTGGCCGGCCTGCAGGAAAAATCAGCGGCGATGACCCGCAACTGGCAGGCAGAGAAGGAAAAGCTTGCCTCGATCGGCAATCTCAAGAAGGAACTCGACGACGCGCGCACCGCGCTCGACCAGGCGCAGCGCAAGGGCGACTTCGCCAAGGCGGGCGAACTGGCTTACGGCCGTATTCCGGAACTCGAGAAGAAGATCAAGGATACGGAAGAGCAGGCCAAGGCGAGCCCGATGCTCGAGGAAGCCGTTACCGAAAATCACGTGGCACAAGTCGTGTCGCGCTGGACGGGCATTCCGGTCGACAAGATGCTGGAAGGCGAACGCGACAAGCTTCTCAAGATGGAAGAGGTTCTCAGCAAGCGCGTGGTCGGCCAGGAGGAAGCGGTCAAGGCGGTGTCAACTGCCGTGCGACGTGCGCGTGCCGGACTCCAGGATCCGAATAGGCCGATGGGATCATTCATGTTCCTCGGCCCGACGGGCGTGGGCAAAACTGAGCTGACCAAGGCATTGGCCGCGTTCCTCTTCGATGACGAGCACGCGATGGTGCGCATCGACATGTCGGAATTCATGGAGAAACATTCCGTCTCCCGCTTGATCGGCGCGCCTCCTGGCTATGTCGGTTATGACGAAGGCGGCGTATTGACCGAGGCCGTGCGGCGCCGGCCTTATCAGGTCGTGCTGTTCGACGAGATCGAGAAGGCGCATCCGGATGTTTTCAACGTGCTGCTGCAGGTCCTCGATGACGGCCGACTGACTGACGGACAAGGCCGCACCGTTGATTTCCGCAACACGCTCATCATCATGACCTCGAATCTCGGCTCTGAATATCTGGTGTCGCTTGGCGAGGACCAGGACGTCGACGTCGTGCGCGATCAGGTCATGAACGTGGTGAGGAGCCACTTCCGGCCGGAATTCCTCAACCGCATCGACGAGATCATCCTGTTCCATCGCTTGAAGCGTGCGAATATGGGCGCGATCGTCGATATCCAGATGGATCGGCTGCGGAAACTGCTCACCGATCGCAAGATCGAACTTGTCGTTTCCGACGCGGCACGCAATTGGCTGGCCGATAAGGGCTACGACCCGGCTTATGGTGCACGTCCCTTGAAGCGCGTCATCCAGAAGCATGTCCAGGATCCTTTGGCCGAGGACATTCTCGGCGGGACGATCAAGGATGGCGATGTGGTCGATGTCGGCGTTGCCGACGGCGAGATCAAACTCAAGGCTCGCAAGTCGAAGGCCAAGGCGGCCTAAATCGTCGAGACGCTACGCGGCGGCATATCGCGCGAGAACAAATAGATCGCGCTCGCCGCCGCGAGTAATAAGCCGAACATGAGATGGATGGCGGAATAAGTGGCGACAGCATCGCCGCCTGCCGCCTCCATGCGCGCGACGATAGTTCCTGGAATCGGCTGGAGTAGCACCGCCGATAAACAGAACGTTCGTGAGCGTCATGCCGTGGCCTCTGCGAAAAAGCACTCGGGTGCCGACGAGGGCGCCAGCGAAATGCGCTATTGCTGAATTTCAGCCACCTGCGTGGCCGATGGCGCCGTTTCCATCATGGCCAGGACCCGCGCCTTCAGCGACTTGAAGTTCGCCAGCTCCTTGCCAGCGAGCTTTTTTGCGCCGGCGAGGTTGACGCGGGTCGGATTGATCGGACGACCATCGGCGCGCACTTCGTAGTGAAGGTGGGGTCCTGTCGCGCGGCCCGTCGCTCCGACATAGCCGATCGTTTGGCCCTGATTGACCTTCACGCCAGAACGGATGCCGGTGGCAATGCGGCTCATATGGGCATAAAGCGTTTCATACTTGCCGTTGTGCTGAATCTTGACCGCGATACCGTAGGCGCCAAGACGGCCAGCGGATTCAATCACGCCGGCGCCTGCGGCCTTGATCGGAGTTCCCGACGGTACGCCGAAGTCGACACCGGTATGCATCTTCGAATAGCCAAGCAGCGGGTGGCGACGCATGCCGAAGCCCGACGTCAGGCGTGCGCCGCTGACGGGCGTGCGCAACAGCGACTTCGTGGCGCTCACGCCGTTCTCGTCATAATAATCGGTGACGCCATCCTTCGTGGTGAAGCGGAAGTAGGTCTTCGTTTTCCCCGCAAGCGTCAGCTGCGCGTAATGGAGCACTTTGCGCTTGTTCGAAGAACCAGTCAGCGGGTTGCCGTAGAACACTTCGAACGTGTCGCTGGCTTTGACTTGGCGCTGGAAGTCTACGTCGTAAGCGAAGACGCGGGTCAGTTCCGAAATGATGTAGCCTGGAACCTTGTTATCCTTGGCGGTGCCGTAAAGGCTCGAGCCGACGCGCGCCTTGGTGCGGAAATGATCGACCTGTGCATAGCGCGAAAGCGTGCCTTCTTTCTCGCCGTCGATGTGGGCCGAGAAGGTTCCGTCTTCGTCGGCCTCGACGATGATCGTTTCCTGCGGGCCAGGCTTGAAGGTCAATTGCACCGGGAAGATGACGTCCCGGCCGTAGAAATCCTGCTGCTTGTCGAGAGTGAGCTCGAAACGGGTGCCCGGTTGCATTTGAGCGCCCGGCAAGACGCCGTTCAACGCCTGGACGAGGGCTTGGGCTGCTTCTCTGGTCACGCCGCGATCGGTGATTTCGTCAGTCAAGCTGCGCGAAGTGCCAAGCACGATTGCTTCGTCGACCGGTTCGGGCGGAGGCGTCTTGGTGATGGTGGTGATATTCTGGGAGTCGATATTGGTGACGTCGAATTCGCCGTCGATGACAACTGTCTTGCCGTCGCCATAGGGCAGGCTGGTCGCTGAGATTTCAGGGTAGAGATTGTCGCCATAAAGGCTGCGCTTCGGAATGATTTTCGGATCGCCTTCGCCGTCGGGGCGATAGGCGACGGAAACGGCTTTCATCGGGGCGACTGTGACCTGGCTCAGCATATCGCCGCCCATGTCGCTTTTGATCGTGCCGGAGGAGCTGAGGTTGGATGGCTGTACGGAGGCGTAAGCGTCGGTGGTCGCGGCGTTCTGGCCAAAGATGCCAAGCAATGCACTGCCGACGATCAGGCTGCCAGCGATGCCGGCGATGCAGGTGGTCAGAAGCCAGCGCTGCTGGCCCGGGTTCTGTGCTTCGAAGGCGTCCTTGGCCTCGAACTCTTCGATATGGACTGCAGCGCGCTTCTTTCGGGCAACCTTAGCGCGGCCGCTGTGCACTGATACACGGTCGATCAAGCCCGATCCCCTCACAAAACTGGTCTACGTTTCGCTGGCCGAATGGCGTCCGGACTTTGCCGGCTTCCCCGATTCGGCCGCAATTCAAGTCAGTGTCGAGCTTGTCAGAAACCCGCTTTTCGTCCGTCTGTCGGTGCCTCCCACGGACCGCCAGACTTTGCCCATCCCACCCCGTTTAGTCAACCTTGCTAGGTGCTTAACGTGGCGATCGGCTGATTCAGCAAATTTCTCCCAAGCTCACGACCCACACCTATTACGCCGGTGCGGCCGTCCCCTTCATATTGACGACAGACCGTTTCCGAAGTGTTAACCATGGCGAAAGTGTTTTGCAAAAGCGGCAAAATAAGGACGGCGCTCAGTCCTTCCCCAATCCTTTTGAATGGGCAAGGCGGAAGGATGCAATGCAACCGATGATTGCCAATGGGAGATAAGGCCAGAAAAGTGTCGATGCCGCGCTCTCCGCGGCCTCTTTCGTGAAGCCGCCGGAGAAGCCGCTGGCATTGGCGATGATCCCGGTCAGAGCCGCACCGACCGCGTAGCCAAGCCGCTGCAAGGTGGAGAAGGCAGAGGCGGCGATGTCACGCTCGCCGGCAGAAGCGGCCTCGATGATTCGCCGGCTGGCGAAGGGCCAGAGGATGCCGAAGCCGCCGCCTTGCAGCAGGGCGCAGAACAAGATTCCGGGGATTGTGCCCATGGGAATGGTGATTGCGAAGCCGGCGATGCCGGCGGTGACCATCATGGCGCCG
>JAXMCQ010000031.1:52500-55846 GCA_046349315.1 Hyphomicrobiales bacterium
GCCAGGCTGAAGGTGGGGTAACACCCACTGGAGGGCCGAACCGGTGTCCGTTGAAAAGGCTTCGGATGAGCTGTGGCTAGGGGTGAAAGGCTAATCAAGGCTGGAGATAGCTGGTTTTCCGCGAAAGATATTTAGGTATCGCGTCGCATGAATACTCCGGAGGGTAGAGCACTGGATGGGCTAGGGGGTCGTATAGATCTACCAAACCCAACCAAACTCCGAATATCCGGAAGTACTGTGCGGCAGTCACACGGTGGGTGCTAACGTCCATCGTGAAGAGGGAAACAACCCTGACCTACAGCTAAGGTCCCCAAATAGTGGCTAAGTTAGGAAGGATGTGAAGATCCCAAAACAACCAGGAGGTTGGCTTAGAAGCAGCCATCCTTTAAAGAAAGCGTAACAGCTCACTGGTCTAAATAAGGGTTTTTGCGCCGAAAATGTATCGGGAATTAAGCCACTTACCGAAGCTTAGGGTGTGTAGCAATACACGCGGTAGCGGAACGTTCCGTAGGCCTGCGAAGGATGACCCGTGAGGGCATCTGGAGGTATCGGAAGTGCGAATGCTGACATGAGTAACGACTAACAGAGTGAGAAACTCTGTCGCCGAAAGTCCAAGGGTTCCTGCTTAAAGCTAATCTGAGCAGGGTGAGCCGGATCCTAAGGTGAGGCCGAAAGGCGTAGCCGATGGCAATCAGGTTAATATTCCTGAGCTAGTGGTGGGTGACGAATTCAAGAAGCTGTCTGAAGTTATCGGATTCTGAAGGCAGTCAATGAGTTCCAGGAAATAGCCCCCACATCAATCCGTACCCGAAACCGACACAGGTGGACAGGTAGAGTATACCAAGGCGCTTGAGAGAACTATGCTGAAGGAACTCGGCAAATTACCCTCGTAACTTCGGGAGAAGAGGGCCCCGTTTCTGGGCAACCAGAGGCGGGGGGCACAGGCCAGGGGGTGGCGACTGTTTAGCAAAAACACAGGGCTCTGCGAAATCCAAAGATGACGTATAGGGCCTGACGCCTGCCCGGTGCCGGAAGGTTAAGAGGAGGGGTGCAAGCTCCGAATCGAAGCCCCGGTAAACGGCGGCCGTAACTATAACGGTCCTAAGGTAGCGAAATTCCTTGTCGGGTAAGTTCCGACCTGCACGAATGGCGTAACGACTTCCCCACTGTCTCCAGCATCGGCTCAGTGAAATTGAACTCCCCGTGAAGATGCGGGGTAATTGCGGTCAGACGGAAAGACCCCGTGCACCTTTACTATAGCTTTACACTGGCATTCGTGCTGGCATGTGTAGAATAGCTGGTAGGCTTTGAAGCGCAGGCGCCAGCCTGCGTGGAGCCGCAATGTGAAATACCAGCCTTGGCGACATGGATGTCTAACCGCGACCCCTGAATCGGGGCCCGGGACAGTGTATGGTGGGTAGTTTGACTGGGGCGGTCGCCTCCCAAAGAGTAACGGAGGCGTGCGAAGGTAAGCTCAGACTGGTCGGAAATCAGTCGTCGAGTGCAATGGCATAAGCTTGCCTGACTGCGAGACAAACAAGTCGAGCAGAGTCGAAAGACGGCCATAGTGATCCGGTGGTCCCACGTGAGGAGGGCCATCGCTCAACGGATAAAAGGTACGCCGGGGATAACAGGCTGATGATTCCCAAGAGTCCATATCGACGGAATCGTTTGGCACCTCGATGTCGGCTCATCACATCCTGGGGCTGGAGAAGGTCCCAAGGGTTCGGCTGTTCGCCGATTAAAGTGGTACGTGAGCTGGGTTCAAAACGTCGTGAGACAGTTTGGTCCCTATCTGCCGTGATTGTAGGAGAATTGAGAGGATTTGTCCTTAGTACGAGAGGACCGGGATGAACGCACCTCCGGTGGACCTGTTATCGCGCCAGCGGTACAGCAGGGTAGCTATGTGCGGACGGGATAACCGCTGAAGGCATCTAAGCGGGAAACCCACCTCGAAACCAGTTCTCCCTTGAGAACCGTGGAAGACGACCACGTTGATAGGCCGGGTGTGGAAGCGCAGCAATGTGCGTAGCTTACCGGTACTAATCGTTCGAACGGCTTGATCGTTCTCATTACTAATGCCCATTCGAAATTCTAGTTGATTGTCTGTCCTTCGCCGGCCTGGTGGCTATGGCGAGGTGTCTGAACCCGATCCCATCCCGAACTCGGTCGTTAAACGCCTCAGCGCCCATGGTACTTCGTCTTAAGACGCGGAAGAGTAGGTCGCCGCCAGGCCTGCGAAAGACAGACAAAAAGTGCAAACGCCCTTCTTCACACCTTCAAACAAAAACCCGCCGATCAGAAATGGTCGGCGGGTTTTGTGTTTCTTTCGATGCCTAAAGATTCGCTTTGGCAACGTTCAACCAGTCGCGATCCGATTCGGTGACGATAACGCGCCGGGCGCTCGCGGCCTTAACAACGTCCTCAAACAGTTTGCGTGCCCGCTCTATCTCTCCGCGGCGGAGCAATAGGAGGCCGTATCGCGTGCGCGCCTCGAGACCTGCGTAATAGCCGGAGAGCGATTCATACTCCTCTTCTGCTTCCGCAAACCGATCCTGCGCCTCAAGGGTGCGCGCATAGAGAAGGTGCGCCTCCTGATTTTGCAGTTTCGGATGCGCGTCGCGCAATCGCTCGAGCGTTGCCTGTGCTCCCGGCCCGTCGCCGGCTCCGAGCTGAGCGCGCGCCAAGCCAAACAAAGTGCGGCATCTTCTGCGAACATCCCTTGCGCAGCTTCGCGATAGAGCTTGATCGCGTCCTCCCACATGCCTTTGCGCTCGCACTCGTCCGCCAATTCGCGTTTGGCCTGGACAGACCCCGTCAAAGCAACGGCTTCGCTGCGCCGGCGCCATTCCCTGTCGGGGTCGAGGAGATCGCCAATGTCATTCGAGACTTTCTGGGCACGCCGCGACCTGGCCATTTCCGGAATGATCTCGAAAATGACATAGGCGATCGACCCCAGAGCGGGGACGAACAGGAGGATGAACAGCCAATAATAGGGACGCCCCGTCCGCATGGCATGGACTGCAAGTCCGATCGCAATAATGGGGTGTAGACCCCCGAGAAACGGCACAGAGAATCTCCCGTTGACCTCAGGGCAGTTCAAAGCAGGGGACTCCGCTGGATGCAAGGGGAGGAGCCCGCGAACGGTTTATCGGCGGGGTAGATCCTATTTAAAGGTGTGGTTTTCGTCTTAAGGTAGAAATCGACGCTAGCCCCCATAAAACCGTTTAAGATTTCACTGTTTGTTCTCTCGGCTATCCCCCTACCACCCCGCCCTCGAAGGCCCTCCAGCGGCCTCCTAAACGCGCTCCAGAGGCATTGTAGGCGGCATCGTTCCTTTTTCGTA
>JAXMCQ010000032.1:0-53370 GCA_046349315.1 Hyphomicrobiales bacterium
AAGGCGAGCAAATTCTGCCGGAAAAGGGTGTTCACAGGGGGTGGAATCCAGACCGGCTTTGGCGCCGCCGCATAATCGGGCCAGGGCGAAGACTGGAACCAGCGGTAAAAGATTTCGCTGAATTTTGGATCGCCGGCATAGCCCTGCTCCCACGGCTTGGGACGCAGCACGAAATGCCGGATGACCGGCCTGATCTCCTTTTCGAGATCGAGCAGCAGGAACTCGCCCATGAAGTTGAAGCGCGGCGACAATGGCACAAAGCGACCGGCGAGCAGCACATTGAGCGCATCCTGATCGAACCATTGGTAGCGCTGCGGGTCGTGTGCAATCAGCGCGAGCGCGCGGCGCCCGAGTTCCTCCGCTTCCCATTTCGCGCGGTCGATGATTGTCACGCCATTGTTGAAATAGGGAGCATCGAGACTAAGGCCTAAGGCGGCACGGTGCGCCTTGAACTCGCTCGCCAGATGGCCCCCGAAATCCATGTAGAAAATCATGTCGATCGCCGCCGCCAATGGCGCGTCTTTCAGATCGAGCGAGACCAGCGGCGACAGTCCTTCCGCAGCGATCGCGATATCAGAATCGATCGCGATGAAGCGGCGATATTGTTCCGGCAGGACGCGATCGAGAACCAAGCGGCGATAAATCGCTCGCGAGCCGTTGGGCGTCGCCGGCGCATGATTAATCAGCGGCGCAAAATCAAACGTGATGAGTTTGATCCGGTCCCGCAATAACGCGTCGAGACGATCATAGCCGGGCCAGATATCGCTCTCCTCACAAGCGATAACGACATCGGCATCGTCTGGGATTCCGGCCGTTATGGCTTGTGCAGCAACGCAAACCGCCGGACCAAAGAAATTCCGGTCCGGCGTCAGGCAGATTGCGGTTTTCACGCGTGAAGCGATTTAGCCGTGGCCGCGGCGGCGTTCGCGGCGTGCAGCGCCGGCCGCTGCCACGTCATGGCCCTTGGCGAGTTCGGAAACGCTACCCAAGTGCGCTTCGACCAGTTCAATCGAAGGCCGTTCACCTTTGACGTGGTTCTCGAGCGCGTGCCGCATGGCGGCGAGGTGCTCGGGGCTGGTGCCGCAGCAACCGCCAATGATCTTGGCCCCGGCGTCCAACGCAATGCGTGCGTAATCCGCCATCAGTTCCGGCGTGCCGCTGTAGTGGATATGGCCGTCGACATATTGCGGCACGCCGCAATTGCCTTTGGCGACGACATTGGCATCAGGCCGCGCCGCGGTGATGCCGAGAACGGTCGCAATCAGTTCCGACGCGCCGACACCGCAATTGGCACCGATCGCCACGGGCTGGGTTTCGAGCGAGCCTGCAATCGCGCCGAACGCCTTCGGCGTGATGCCCATCATTGTGCGGCCGTTGGTATCGAAGCTCATCGTCGTCACGATCGGCAGGCCGGCGCGCGAGGCGCCTTCGACGGCGGCGCGCAATTCCTCCTCCGACGACATGGTCTCGATCCACAACACATCGACACCGCCCTCTTTCAGGGCAGCGGCCTGCTCCGCGAAAGCCTCGACGCCCGATTCATGCGACAGCGTGCCGATCGGTTCGAAGATCTCGCCTGTGGGACCGATCGAACCCGCGACGTAAACCGTGCGGCCGGCAGCGTCCGCCTCGGCGCGGGCATTTTTGGCGGCGGCGATGTTGATCTCGCGCACCCGGTCCTCGGCATTGTGCAGCTTCAGACGGTACCTATTGCCGCCGAAGGTATTGGTCAGGATGATATCGGCGCCAGCCTCGATAAACCGGCGATGCAGGCTGCGAACGCGGTCGGGATGTTCGTCATTCCACATCTCCGGGGCATCGCCGGAAACGAGGCCCATCTGGAAATAATTCGTACCGGTCGCCCCGTCGGCCAAAAGCCACGGGCGGGTATTGAGCGCTTCGGTGAAACTGGGGCGGGTCATCGGAATTCCTCTAGGCACGCATTATGACATAAAGATATCTTTATATGAAGGAGAATCTAGCGCCAATCCCCGTAGGCTTCCGGGCTCACCAAAAGCTGCATTTTGGCGCCGATTTCGTAGCTATCCGGGCCTGTTTTTGTGGGTTTTCGCGTTCCTTCGCGGATCTCGCGCAAGGCCTTCAGCAGATCGTCGAGATCGCCCTTTCCAAGCCGTGGCGCAATTCCATCCGGTTGCCCGTGGGCGCCCAGGATCGTGACATTAGGGTCCAACTTCAGCGCCTCTGCCGCGGCGAGATAATCCGGCAAGGATGAGCCGGGTACCTGCGCATAGAGAGGCCCGAGATAGAGGAAATCGGCAGCGAGCAGGATATTGCGCTGACGGTCGAGGAGCGACACCGAATCCGGGGAATGGCCTGGGGTATGGTGTATCTCCAGTTTGATGCCACCGAGATCGATTTCATGGCCGATAGGCCACCAATGATTGATGGTCACCGGCTTCCAAACCATGACCTCGTAATGCCCGAGATAGAGGTCATCGGGCGCGTGAAATTGGCCAGCGCGAATACATGATCTCAAGATCGGCAGATCGGCCATCGCCAGATCGGAAAAGCGATGGAGATTTCCGGTGTGATCGTAATGGAGATGCGACGGCATCACGGTCAGCGGACGATCTGTGAGACTGGCGACGACAGGAGCGATATCGCGCACGCCCGGTCCGGTATCAAACAGCAGTGCAGCGTCCCTGCCCTCGATCAGGTAGTTCCAGTTGACCTGATGATATTTGGGCTCGCCGATCGCATGCAATCCCGGCGCGATAGTTTCGATCGCATACCAGTCGTCGAACCAGCGCACCTCCGACGTCATGCCTTCTGCGCACCATAGTAGAGCGAGACGACGTGTTGCGCCTCTGCGAAGAACAGCCAGCGTTGGACGATAGCGCTCGCGAAGGCCGCCAGAGCGGCGAGGATCGAGAAGAAAACCGGCAATGCCACCAGGGTCAGCAAGGTCAAAACTAGCGAGGCTGCGAGCAGCGCGTAAACGATCATCCGCAAACGCTCAGCGTGCCTGCGGGCGACACTGTAGCCCATTTCCTTCATGACAAAGTTCTGCGCGGTGTGCGGCACCTCCCACTGGCGGACCGCTCCGATGCGTCCAAGTCCGGTCGCATCGCCAATGGTACGCGTGCGCTCGGCACTATCGATCGAGCGCCAATAGAGGAATTTGAGGAGGATCGTCAGAATCAACACCGCCGCGGCGAGATAGGCCTGGAATGGCTGCCAGCGGTCGAAAGCGGAAGCGATGGCCATCAGCAAGGTCGCGCCGGTCGCCAGCGCATAAACGAGATAGACCGGCACGGTGAACGGACTGGCCCAGGCGCGGATCGTCTTCAGGCTTGAATAGATTTTAGCCGTGCAGAAGACGGTTATGCCCGCGCCGATGAAACTCGCCAGTCCGAAGGGGCCGATCAAATCAGGGCGATCGATGATGCCGAGCCAGAAAACACCGAAAGCGAGGATGGGCACGAAAGTGAGCACCGCAGCGACGCCTTCGCGTGACAGCCAGGAGGAACGCCATTGGCTGAAGGCGCGCCAAGCGCGTTCCGGATGCCCGAGATGCAAGGTCGAGGAGAGCAAGCCGATGGTGACCAGGGCGAGCCCGATGAAAAGGCTCACCAATCCGAACCAGAAATTCGAAGCCGGGCCATGATTGAAACCGACGAGCCCAAGGAGCGCGAGCAAGCCGTAGCCGGCGCCGGACGCGGTGGTGAAGATTATGACCGAATAGGCGGGATGCATGCGCTGCGTTAGCCGCCCAGAACCTTGTCGGCCCAGCGGAAAAGCGATTCTAGCGCCGAGCCGGTTTCCTTCGGAATCTCCATTTGCGGACCGGTATCACGCCGGGCGCGCGGCGGGAGATATTTGTTGACCGGCTTGTAGCCCATTTCCGGCATGAGGTCGTAGCCGCCGCGCGCCGCGACGAGTTCGGATACAGCCGAGTTCGGATCGCCAAGATCGCCGAAATGGCGCGCACCGGTGGGGCATGCCTTTACGCAAGCGGGCTTGCGATCCTCGACAGCGAGAGTGTCGTTGTAGATGCGGTCGACGCAGAGCGTGCATTTCTTCATGACGCCATCGTCATAGTCGTATTCGCGCGCGCCATAGGGGCAAGCCCAGGAACACAGCTTGCAGCCGATACAGGTCTCGGGATTGACAAGCACGATGCCGTCTTCCGCCCGCTTGTAAGAGGCACCGGTCGGACAGACGGTGACGCAGGCCGGCTCCTCGCAATGCAGACAGGAGCGTGGGAAGTGAACGATGCGCGCGGCGGCATCGCCCTCCGCCTTTACTTCGTAGCCGTGCACGCGATTGAGCCAGGTGCCGAGAGGATTGGCGCCATAGGGATCTTCATCGGTCAAAGGTGCCGAATAGCCTTGCGTGTTCCATTCCTTGCAGGAGGTCGCGCAGGCCTGACAGCCGACGCAAGTGTCGAGGTCTATAACGAGACCGAGCTTCTTGCCGCCGGGCGCCGGAAGAGATGTCATCGCCGGCCTCGCAGGCGTTTGAGGATGGGGAATTGCGGCTCACTAACGCGGGCTTCCGGTTCGGCCTTCTCGATCTTCACGCGCAGATCGTACCAAGCCGCCTGGCCGGTGATCGGATCGGAGTTGGAATAGCGGTAGCCACCTTCACGTTCGGGAAGAAGATCGCCGATCAAGTGATTGAGCAGAAATCCTTTTTTGGCCTCAGGCGCGTCCGGCGCCAAAGCCCAAGCGCCCGATCGCTTGCCGATCGCATTCCAAGTCCAGACGGTATTGGGATTGACGCCGTCCATGAGCTTGACCTGCACCTTGATGCGGCCATTCGTGGAGGTGACGTGGACCCAGTCACCATCGGCGACGCCAAGATCGGCAGCGCGTGTGTGATGGAGATAAAGCCAATTGCGGCCGAGGATCTGGCGGAGCCAGGCATTCTGCGATCCCCAGGAATGATACATGGCCATCGGCCGTTGGGTGATGGCGTGCATCGGATAATCACCAACGTCGAGTGCGGAGTCCGACAAGGGCGCATACCAGAACGGGATCGGGTCGAAGTGCTTGACGATCCGGGCGCGATGTTCGGGCGGCACGAAGGCGCCCTTCCCTTCCGCCGCAAGGCGGAACTTCTGCAACGGCTCGCAATAGAGCTGAAAGACGATCGGGTCGGCGCGGCCAAGAAATCCGAAGAAAGTCGCCCAATCGAGATAGTCCCAATTGGCGTGCCGGTAATACTTCATCCGGTCCGGCAGTTCCTGGAACCAGTGGCAGCCATTCTCGATATAGCGGTCGAGCTGGTTGGGATTGGGCGCTCCCTTGCCGTTGAGTCCACCCGTCGGCCCACGCCACCCGGCCAAGGGACCGAGACCGGGCGCGCGTTCATGATTGACGATGTAGTCGGGATAACCGCCGGGATAACGCGGCGAGCCGTCATTGCGCACCATGCCCGGCAATCCTAGTCGCGCGCCGAGATCGAGCAGTACGTCCTGGAAGGGGCGCACATCGCGATCCGGCTTCACCACAGGATGGCGGATCGAGTCAGCCGGACCGTCAGCTTCGGAGATCGGCCGGTCGAGAAGCGAGATGCAGTCCCAGCGCTCAAGATAGGTCGTGTCCGGCAGGATCAGATCGGCGTAATGCACCATCTCCGAGGCGTAGGCGTCCGAATAGATGATGCGCGGGATGACGTATTCGCCGGTCTTCTCGTCCTTGGCGGTCAAATGCCGGATCGTATCCGGCACGTTCATCGCCGAATTCCAGCTCATATTCGCCATGTACATGAAGAGCACATCGATCCCGTAAGGATCGCGTCTCGCCGCATTGGCAATGACGGTGTGCATCAATCCATGGGCAGCGATCGGCGCTTCCCAGCTATAGGCCTTGTCGATGCGCTGCGGCTTGCCGTCTGCATCAACGAGAAGATCCCCAGGCGCGGTGACGAAACCGAGCGGCGGTCCGGGCAAGGGCGAGTTCGGCTTGACCTGCCCCGGCTTGCCCGCGGGGCGCACCGCAGGCGGCGTCGGCTTCGGGAATGGCGCCTTGTAGCGATAGCCGCCCGGCACATCGATGGTGCCAAGAATGATCTGAAGCAGATGCAGAGTGCGGCAGGTCTGAAAGCCGTTGGAATGGGCCGAGATGCCGCGCATCGCATGCATGGACACAGGGCGCCCGACGGTCGTCGGGTGATAGCGCCCGGCATAGTCGGTCCAGGGGATATCGAGTTCGATCTGCTGATTGAAAGCGACATCTGCGAGCTCGCCGGCGATGCGGCAAATGGTGGCGGCCGGGACACCGGTGCGTTCGGCAACGGCCTCCGGTGCGAATTCCGATGAAAGAAATCGCTCGGCGATCAATTGAAAGGACGTCGTGACGCGGCGCCCGTCGGGCAAGGTATAATCGCCCATGATCTTGGGCGAGGCATCGGGCGAGAGCGCCGGCATGGCACTTTGCGACCGGCCATCCCAGACCAGCGCACTGCCGCTGGCATTGCGCACGAAAAGACCATTGTTCGAGGATTCGGGGTCACGAAAGACGAGCCAGGTGGCATTCGTATAGCGCGCGAGATATTCGAGATCGATCTTGTGCGCGGCGATGAGGCAATGGATCAACGCGCCGGCAAAGAGACCGTCGGTGCCCGGCGTAATGCCGATCCATTCATCGGCGATTGCCGAATAGCCAGTGCGCACCGGATTGACGGAGACGAATTTGGCGCCGCGCGCCTTGAGCTTGCCGAGGCCGATCTTGATCGGGTTGGAGGCATGATCCTCGGCCACGCCGAAGAGCAGGAAGTACTTCGTGTGCTTCCAGTCGGGCTCGCCGAACTCCCAGAACGAGCCACCAAAAGTGTAGAGCCCGGCAGCCGCCATGTTGACCGAGCAAAAGCCGCCATGGGCAGCATAATTGGGCGTGCCGAATTGCGTCGCCCACCAGCCGGTCAAGGCCTGCGACTGGTCGCGGCCTGTAAAGAAGGCAAGCTTGCGCGGATCGGTGTTGCGCACTTCGGAAAGCCACATGGTGGCGGTGCGCAGCGCCTCCTCCCATTCAATTTCCCGAAACTCGCCGGATCCCCGCTCGCCCACCCTGATCAACGGCTTGGACAGGCGTGCGGGCGAATAGTGCTGCATGATGCCGGATGCACCCTTGCCACAGATGACGCCCTTGTTCACCGGGTGCGCCGGATTGCCGTCGATATATTTGACGGTGCCATCCTTGAGATAGACCCTGATCCCGCAGCGACAGGCGCACATGTAGCAGGTTGTGGTCTTCACCTCGTCCCAGGTTCGGACGGATGTGTCGATTTGCGGCTGGACCATAAAGCGGGCGATTCCTATAGGCGGCGCAGCCTATAGGATGGGGCCAGAAGCCGCCATAGCGCCAATGAAGCGGAGCCAAAGGAGCCAGGATGACAAGCCCAGCCGGACCACGCATCATAGGGGGCTTGGAGGTGACGCGGTGACAGCAAAGGCAATGTTCCTCGGCATGGCACTCACGGGGTTGGCAGCGCTCGCCGTTCCGGCGGAAGCGATCTGCTTCGATCCGGTCGGCTGCTCGAACACCAAGCGCTATAACAGCCGCGATCTGCGCAAGCTCAATTGCGATGAATTGTGGTTCGTGCGCAACGCGATCCTCGACGACCACGGCTATTGCTTCAAGACCGAGAAGGGCATTTCCGCCTTCGGCAATGAGGGCTGCGAATCCCACTCCATCGCGGATCTGGAACTCAACAGCTTCGAGCAGTTCAACCTCAAGGCCATCAGCGGGATGGAGGAGAACAAGGGCTGTTGAGCCGGGCGGCCTTTGGCCCTATGATTGGTCCAGTCAGGCAAGGCCATGAGAGACTGGCTCGTCCATATCAAACGCAACGAACACGCCAGCCTGCAGACGCAGATACGGGAGGCGCTTGTCTCCGGCATTCTCGACGGGCAGCTCGCCCGCGACGAGCCTATCCCCTCCACCCGGAAGATGGCCAAGAATCTCGGCGTCTCGCGCAATACGGTCGTGCTCGCCTATCAAGGGATGCTCGATGACGGCTATCTGGTCGCGCGCGAACGCTCGGGCTATTACGTTTCCGACAAGGCGCTCGAATCGCCGGCGATTTCGAAACCACGCAAGCCAGCCCGCAACCCGGCCGCAATCCAAGGCAATGTCGGCTGGGAAGAGCGTATTCTGAAGCATCCGGCGGCCCAGGAAAATATCAGCAAGCCGCTTGACTGGCAGTCCTACTCCTATCCTTTCATCTATGGACAGGTCGACCACACGCTCTTCCCGATCGCCGAGTGGCGGGAATGCGCGAGGCAAGCGCTCGGGCGGAAGTGGCTTGGCTCCTGGACCAATGACACCTGGGCCTTCGATGATCCGCTTTTGGTCGAGCAGGTGCGGCGGCGCATCCTGCCGCGGCGCGGCATCATGGCGGGCGAGGACGAGATCCTGATTACGCTCGGCGCGCAGAATGCGCTCTATCTGCTGACGAGCCTCTTAGTCGATCAGAAGACGCGCGTAGCAATGGAGGACCCAGGCTTCCCCGACATGCGCAATCTCTTCCGCCTCAAGACGGAGAATGTCGCTCTGATCCCGGTCGACGAGCATGGATTGACGATCAATGACGCGCTGGCCGGTAGCGATCTCGTGTTCACGACGCCGAGCCACCAATTTCCGACGACCGTCACCATGCCCCTGGAGCGGCGGCTTGAGTTTTTGAGCCTCGCCTCGAAGCGCAATTCCGTGATCATCGAGGATGATTACGAGTTCGAGACGAATTACGTGAATGAGCCCTGCCCGGCACTCAAGTCGCTCGATGATGACGGGCGGGTGATCTATGTCGGCTCATTGTCAAAAACCCTGTTTCCCGGACTGCGGCTGGGCTTCCTGGTCGGACCGAAGTCGCTCGTCGCGGAAGCGCGCGCCTTGCGGCGGTTGATGGTGCGGCACGCTCCCAACAACAATCAGCGCACGGCGGCGCTGTTTCTTTCCCTGGGCCACCACGACACACTGATCAGGCGGCTGCATCGCGCCTATCGCACGCGCTGGGAAATCATGGGGGCGGCACTCGAGAAATACATGCCAGCCTCGACGCGCATCCCGACCTTCGGCGGCACGAGTTTCTGGGTGAAAGGCCGCAATGGGCTCGATACCGAAATCCTCGCTACCGCGGCGGCTGCGAAGGGAATTCTGATCGAACCGGGGCGGATCAATTTCGGAGCGCCGTCGCCACCGCGCAACTACTTCCGCCTCGCATTTTCTTCCATCGAGGACAAGCGGATCGAGCCCGGCGTCAAGCTCCTGGCACAAACGATCGACGAGATGCCGGCACGCGGAAATTGACCTCATGGTTCGAGGGCGGCTGCGCCGCCGCCTCACCACGAGGATTTAGTACTTCCCGTCACGCTGAGGCGCATCGCCGAAGCGATGTCTCGAAGCATGTAGAACTGCCTACTCGCAGATGCGGTAGTTGCCGCTCTTACCGTGAATGCCGAGGTCGAGATGGTAATGCGAGGCATGCGCCGCATTCGAGCCCGGCCCCAGCACAGTCGTAAAGTAACCGCAGGCCGAGGTGCGCAAGGCCATGAGCATGCGGTAATGCGGGTCATTGGTATTGGCAACCTGCGAGATCGCAATGCGCGACTTGTCCGCCAACACTATCTGATCGATATCGACGGCATTGCCGGAAGCATGCTCGCTGATCTTGGCAGTCGTGTCGCCATTGCGGTTGCGGCAATCGAAACCAGGTCCCGTGGACAAGCCTGACAGCGCCTTGTCTTCCAAGGATTGAACGACAGGAACGGCGACATCGGCCACCCAGCCCGAAAATTTGCGCGCGAAGTTGCAGTTGAAGATCGGCTTGCCGATGAAGGTCACGGTATCGTTGTCGGCCTTGATCGATTCCAGCTGCACGGCGTTGTCGATATTGCAAGGCGCGAAATCTGTTGCGGCGGCTTGCGTGAAGGTCACGCCAAGCTTGGTGAGATCGGCGCGGCAAGCCGCGGCATCGGCAGCGGACGTCTGGTCGATACCGGTAGACGGCGCCGGTGGCGTGGGCTCGGTGGTCGTCGGCTTGGCTTCAGGGGTCGGTGGAGCCGGTTCGGCCGGCGCGGTTGCTTCCGGTTTGGGTTCGGGCCTGGGAGGTGTGGGTTCAGGCGCTTCCGCCAGATTAGGCTTTGGCTCCGGCTCCGGCGGTTCGACGACCGCGGGCTCGGGTTCAGGAGGTGTCGGCTGCGCAACTACGGCGGTCTCGGGCTTTGGCTCGGGCACCTTTGCCGTATCGGGCTTGGGTTCTGGCGCGGCCGGTGGAGCCTCCTTCGTCTCCGTTTCATCGGCTTGCTGGGCGTCGGTGGACGTGTCGACGCTGACTGTCGCAGCCTTTGGCACGTCAGGCTTGGCCTTGGGAATGGGAACCGCCGCCTTGATCGGTTCGGGCTTCGGAGTGGGAATTGGCGCCTTCGTCGTCGTTTCAGTCTTGGGCTTCGGCTTCCTGATCTTCGAGCCCCGCTGCGGTTGGCGGCCGGGACACATGCTTTCCATTTCAAAGAAACAGTATTTCTTGCTGGAGGCCTCGGTAGGTTGGCCTGACCAGACAAGAAGTGCCGCTCCCAACAGGACGGTGCACGCGGACCTGCTCATGCCTCACTCCTCATGCATGGGCCGCAACTCCCCATGCGCCCCGCGACTTCCGTCCCTTCCGCGGGTAGTCTAAACGCCTTCCACCGTGACAGCTTTCCGCGCCCCAGACAATAAGCCTCTTGCCATGCTTGCTATCTGCGGCGGCGTGGCAATCGCCTCGACAATGGATGCGATCGTGAAGTGGATCAGCGGCACCTATCCTCTCCACGAAGCCCTGATCATCCGCTCACTGGTCGCGCTGCCGCTGGTCATCCTGATCGCGAAGCGCGTGACGGCACGGCCCAACTTCTTCGACCGCCATACACCGCGCTCACTGCTGCGCGGGCTCATCTTGTGCAGCGCCTATATCGCCTTCGTACTCTCCATCGCGACCATGCCGATCGCCGATTCGGTGGCGATCTACTTCACCATGCCGTTTTTCGTCGCAGGCCTCGCCTATCCGGTGCTCGGCGAGCGCGTGCAGTTTCACCGCTGGCTGGCGATCATCGCCGGTTTCATCGGCGTCATCATCATGCTGGATCCAAGTTCCGAAGTGTTTGAGCCGGCGGCGCTCTTCGCGCTCTATTCCGCCTTCGGCTACGCACTCGGGCAGATGATGGGGCGCGACATCGCCCGTCATGTGCCGCCGACGGTAATGGCTTTCCACCAGAACATCGTCTATCTCGCGGTTGCCGCAGTGCTGGTCGTGGTCAGCTACAGTTTCGATTTCAGTGGCGTCACGCACAAGAGCTTGAGCTTTCTGTTGCGCCATTGGGTCATGCCGGCATGGCCCGATCTCCTGCTCATGTGCCTGCTCGGCGCCATGGCATCGTGTGGCATGATCCTCTTCGGCACGGCCTACAAGCTTGCCGAGTCGAGTTTCGTCGCTCCCTTCGAATATTCCTCGATGGTCTGGGCGGTGCTGTTCGGTTTCCTCCTGTTCGGCGACATCCCCGGTTTCCATACTTTGTTCGGCGGCTTAATCGTCATTGCCGCCGGGCTGTTCATGCTGTGGATGGATCGCTATCGCGACCGCCGCCTGCCCCAAAAGGCTTGAAATCCGAGGGGTTGCCGCGGCCTCGGCCGTCCGGCTATAAGGCCCGCCAAGCGCGGTTGGATTGCGTATTTCCCTGGCACCGCGCGGAGAGGTGAACTGGTTCTACTGAGAGCCGGCTCTGAACATTATCCAAGATTGCATCATTCAAGGGTGGTTCCGCCGGGGCCGCCCCATCCGGAGTTAAGACATCATGCTGATCGGCGTTCCGAAAGAGGTCAAGAACCACGAGTATCGGGTCGGGTTAACCCCGCTCTCCGTGCGCGAGGTCATCCGGCACGGCCATAGCGTATGGGTCGAGGTCAATGCCGGACAAGGCATCGGCGCGACGGATGAAGACTACAAGCATGCGGGTGCGCAGATTATCCCGAGCGCGGGAGAAATCTTCGCCAAGGCCGACATGATCGTGAAGGTGAAGGAACCGCAGGCAGCCGAACGCAAGATGCTGCGTGACGGGCAGATCCTTTATACTTACCTGCACCTTGCCCCCGATCCGGAGCAGACGAAAGATCTCGTCAAGTCCGGCGCCATCTGCATTGCCTATGAAACGGTAACGAGTGCGCGCGGCGGCCTGCCCTTGCTGGCGCCGATGTCGCAAGTGGCGGGGCGCATGTCGATCCAGTGCGGCGCGCATAGTCTCGAAAAGGCGCAAGGCGGGCGTGGCGTGTTGCTGGGCGGTGTTCCGGGCGTCGCGCCGGCGAAAGTCGTCATACTCGGCGGCGGTGTCGTGGGAACGAATGCGGCGGCGATGGCGCTGGGTCTCGGCGCAGACGTCGTCGTGCTCGAGCGCAGTACGGATCGCATGGAGGAACTGGTCGCGCGGTTCGGAACACAGCTCAAGACTCTCTATTCGACACAAGGCGCGATCGAGGATGAATGTATCAATGCCGATCTCGTCATCGGCGGCGTATTGATCCCTGGCGCCGCCGCGCCAAAGCTCGTGACACGCAAAATGCTGAAAGACTGGAAGCCGGGCTCGGTGTTTGTCGATGTCGCAATCGACCAGGGCGGCTGCGCGGAGACATCGCGCGCCACGACCCATGCCGATCCGACCTATGTCGTCGACGGCGTCATCCACTACTGCGTCGCCAATATGCCGGGCGGCGTGGCGCGCACGTCGACCTTCGCCTTGAACAACGTGACGCTGCCCTTCGCGCTCAAGATCGCGGACAAGGGCTACAAGCAGGCCTTGCTCGAGGATCATCACTTGCGCAACGGACTCAATGTCTATCGCGGCAAAGTGACCTACAAAGCGGTTGCCGACGATCTCGGCTATTCCTACGAACCGGCCGAGCGCGCGCTCGCGGCCTAAGTTTCAGTTCTGAGGGAAAAGCCCGTTCCGGGGTGGCCGGAGCGGGCTTTTGTTTTGCGCGGGGGCCTTCGCGCGCACGGTCACATTGACTCGCATGGCGCGTGGGGTTGAATGTCGTAAGACATTGCGACACCAGCACCGGAGAACGGCAGCATGAGCGGTACGGCCCAAGCGATCACACATATCGACAATGAACGGGTCATCGTGACCGAATACCGGTTCGCGCCCGGCGCCAATACCGGCTGGCATCGCCACGGGCATGATTACGTTGTAGTGCCACTCATGGACGGACGGCTCAAGATTGTCAGTGCCAGCGGCGAGACCCTTGCCGACATGAAGAAGGGAGCGCCCTATTTCCGCAGCGAAGGCGTCGAGCATGACGTCATCAACGCCAATGATGGCGACTACGCCTTCATCGAGATCGAGATCAAGCGATGAAGCACTCGTCATCGAATTGTCGCCTGCGACAGCGAGCTTGGGCGGTATTGCGATGACCCCGATTCTCAACCTGCCGGATAATCTGCCCTCCTTCGGCCAGCGCTTCGCTGTGGCCGACTCGATCCTGCAAGAAGCCAGTTGGCGTTCGGTCAGGGCCGCGATCGACACGCTCGTTGACACGGAACGCAGCTATCTGCCGGCGCACAAGAAGGGCGGCACTGTTGCCTATGAAACCTTGGCGCAAAAGGCGCCGGCGATCGTTGCGCTTTATCGGTCTGAGGCATTCCGAGACCTGATATCGCAGATCACCGGCGTCACGGTCGAGCCGACGCCTTTGCATGATCAGAGCTCGTGCTCGATCCTCTTTTATGAGAAGCCGGGCGATCATATCGGCTGGCACTATGACCATAATTTCTATAAGGGTCGGCATTTCACCGTGCTGATCCCGCTAGTCAACCGCGACAGCAAATCGCAAGGCCTGTCGGCGGCGCGGCTTCATGCCAAGCTCGGCGGCAAGGATGTCGAGGTAGCGACGCCGCCCAACCGGATGATCGTCTTCGAAGGCGCTCGCGTCCGCCACAAGGTGACGCCGATCGCCGAAGGCGAACGCCGCGTCGTTTGGAGCATGACCTATTGTGCGGATCCGCGAAATTCGGCCTGGCAGGGCGTTGCCCGGAGGGTCAAGGACACGGCGTTTTTCGGCCTTAGGGCGCTTTGGACCTAACCTGGGCACGTGTCTTCTCCCGCTTGCGGGAGAAGAAGGGCCCCGTGTCGCGTAAGCGACATGGGTAGATGAGGGGAGCTGCGTCGCAATCCGCCCTCACCTTTCCCATTGCTACCGCAATGGGCCCCTGTCCTCTCCCGCAGGCGGGCGAGGACAATTAAACTGGCCTTTCCATACTCCTAATCTGGTTCTTCCATGGGACCAGCCGTCCGATTAGGAGAACGGCAGCCAAAATCCCAAGGAATCCGCCATGCCGAAAATGTCCGCCTCCGAAGCCTTTGTCGAAACGCTGGTCGCCTATGGCGTCAAGGACGTGTTCGGCATCGTGGGCTCTGCTTATATGGACGCACTCGACCTCTTCCCGACGGCGGGCATCCGCTTCATTCCGACCGCCCATGAACAAGGCGCGGGACACATGGCGGACGGCTATTCGCGGGCTTCCGGCCGGCATGGCGTCTGCATCGCCCAGAATGGCCCGGGCATCACCAATTTCGTGACCTCGACGGCCGCCGCCTACTGGGCGCATTCGCCGGTCGTCGTCATCACGCCGGAGACGGGCTCCGCCACGATCGGCCTCGGTGGATTCCAGGAGACCGAGCAGCTTCCGATCTTCTCCAAGATCACCAAATACCAGGCGCATGTCTCGAAGCATCCGCGCATGGCGGAATTGACGGCGCGCTGCTTCGACATGGCGATGAGCGAGCGCGGTCCGACCCAACTCAATATCCCGCGCGATAATTTCTACGGCGAGGCCGACTACGAGATCGCCAAGCCCCGCAAGATCGGTCGCGGACCAGGCGCCGATGAAAGCCTCGACGAGGCCGCCGACCTGCTCGCCAAGGCGAAGTTTCCGGTGATCGTCTCGGGCGGCGGCGTGATCTTCTCGGACGGCGTCAAAGAAGCCGTGGCGCTCGCCGAACAGCTTCAGGCGCCGGTGGTCAACTCATACCTCCACAATGACAGCTTCCCGGCGAGCCATCCCCTGTGGTGCGGTCCCCTCGGCTATCAAGGCTCGAAGGCGGCGATGAAACTCATCAAGGACGCCGATGTCGTGCTCGCCCTCGGTACGCGGCTGGGGCCCTTCGGCACCCTCCCCCAGCATGGGATGGAGTACTGGCCGAAGAACGCCAAGATCATCCAGATCGATACCGACCATCGCATGCTTGGCCTGGTGAAGCAGATTTCCGTCGGCATTGTCGGCGATGCCAAGGAATCGGCGAAGGCGCTTTCCTATCGCCTCGCCAACCGCAAGCTTGCGTCTGCCGCAAATGCCGATGAGCGCAAGAAGCGGATCAAGGCAGAAAAGGATGCCTGGGAGAAGGAGCTTTCCGACTGGTCGCATGAGAAGGACGCCTGGTCGCTCGAGATTGCCAAGGGCTCGCCCTATATGCATCCGCGCCAGATGCTGCGCGAACTCGAAAAGGCGATGCCGAAGAACGCCATGGTCTCGACCGATATCGGCAATATCTGCTCGGTGTCGAATTCATATCTGCGTTTCGAGCAGCCCAATTCGATGTTCGCAGCGATGAGCTTCGGCAATTGCGGTTATGCGCTGCCTTCGATCATCGGCGCCAAGGTGGCATCGCCCGATAGGCCGGCCGTCGCCTATGTCGGCGACGGTGCCTGGGGCATGAGCTTCCCCGAGATCCTCACCTGCGTGCGCGAGGACATCCCGGTGACTGCTGTTGTCTTCCACAATAAGCAGTGGGGTGCGGAGAAGAAGAACCAGGTCGATTTCTATGACACCCGTTTCTTGGGCGTGAATCTCAAGAACCCGAGCTGGGCCGAGGTTGCGCGCTCGCTGAGTGCGCAAGGCGTCACCATAGACAAGCTCGGCGATGTCGGCGAGGCACTGGAAAAGGCCTGTGATGCGCAGAAGAAGGGCAAGACAACGGTGATCGAAGTCATGGTCACGCAGGAGCTCGGCGACCCCTTCCGCCGTGATGCACTCAAATATCCGCAGCGCGTGCTCGATAAGTACAAGTCGACCAACGTCACCGCGCCGGCGTAAAAAGCTCCTTCGAAAAATCCTCGTCCTGAGGTGCATCGCAAAGCGATGCCTCGAAGGACGATAGAGGCAAAACCGTGCCGGTTGCTCATGGTTCGAGGCTTTGCCTTTGGTGAAGCGCCTCATCATGAGGGCGAATCATCGACGTCAGGCTATTCCTTCAGGGAGCAAATGTCGTTGGCGGCAATCTCGATCGGTATGGTCGCACCGATATCGTGCATGGCAATGTTCGGCCGGTTCAGCGTGTCGAGCTTGATCGCCACACCATTGACGTCGGCGGTGTAGCGTATGATCGCCCCAAGGATATGAATTCCGGTGATCCTGGCCTCGGCGCGGTGAGAGCCTGGAATAGCCTTGCCGTTTGCCAGGCCGATCACCTGGGGGTGTATCGCCCAGGCCGCCTCCGGACGCTGTCGGAAAGCGCGCGCGACGGCGTCAGGTTCGAGAATGTTGAAGTCGCCGATGAATCGGGCGACCGAAAGGCTGGCTGGGCGATTGTAGATTTGTGCCGGTGTACCAACTTGCGAGAAGCGGCCCGCCTGCATGACCGCCACCCGATCGCCGAGCAGCAGCGCCTCCTCCTGGTCATGGGTAACGAACATCGCGGTGAAGCCGACTTCGCGTTGAAGCCGCTTCAACTCCTCACGCAAGCGCTTGCGGATTTGCGCATCGAGCGCAGATAGCGGTTCATCAAGCAGGAGAAGCTTGGGCTCGAGGACCAGCGCACGCGCTAAGGCAACACGCTGCTTCTGGCCGCCGGATAGCGCATGCGGACGCGCCTTGGCACGCGCCTCGAGTCCCATGAGCGCGATCATCGCGGAAACTTTCTTGCCGATCGTCGCGGTGTCGAGCTTCTGCTGCTCCAAGCCGAAGGCGAGATTCTGTTCGACCGTCATGTTTGGAAACAACGCATAGTGTTGGAACACCATGCCGATGCCACGATGCTTGGGCTCAACGGCCGAAACATCCTTATCGTCGATGGCGATTGTGCCGCGGTCCTGTTTCGTAAGGCCCGCCACGGCACGCAGCAGTGTGGTCTTGCCGCAGCCTGATGGGCCTACCAGAACGCAAATGGTTCCCTGCTCGATGTCGAGGTCAATGCCCTCGAACACCGGGGTGTCGCCAAATCGCTTGGAGAGGTTGCGTATTTCGACGAAGCTCATGGGGCGCTCGGACGTGCTGTAACCCAGATGACGATCGATGTCGCGACGAGAACAACAATGAAATAGGCGGTGATCACCGCACTGATCAGGCGGCCGCTGCCGCCGCGCAGGACACCGATGAATATCTGCAAGGTGGGGAAATGCCCGCCGACGAGAAGGTTGGCGTAGACGAAGTCGCTGATGGCAAGCGTGAAGGTCATCACCAGGCCGACGATCAAGCCCGGGATGATGCAGGGCAACACGATCCGCCGCATGATCGACAGATCACTGGCGCCGACAAGACGACCCGCCTCGAAAATATCGCCAAGGTGAATGGCACGCAGGTTGTTTTTGATCGGAATGTAGAAGAGCGATGCTGCCAATGGGACATAGCCGAAGACCAAGACCCAGGGCGTCCCGTTCAGGACGATGCCATAATTGCCCGAGTAAATCCTGAGCAACCCGAGAGCCAGAACGATGCTCGGGACCGCATAGGGCAGGATCACGAGACCGGCTAACCAGCGATCAAGCGCCGGAAAATAGCAATGCGCGACGAGGATCGCAGGCACGCAGACAAGCGGCGTCACGATCATCGAACCGATCGCGATGATCAGCGAATTCTCGAGTGCCGTCAGAAAGCGAGGATCGGCGAGGAGCTTCGCCCAATACTCGGTCGTGTAGTCGACCGGCAGCACGGTGCCCGCCCATTCGGTCGCAATGCTGTTCATCGCCACCGCGACGATCGGCAATAGCTGCAGGAAGATCACCAGACCGACCCACGACCAGTCCCGCCACGAGCGATCAAGCATTGGGGGCCCTGGGCTTAATGACGAATTGCTCCGCCATGATTAGTGTCGCGAGGCAGATGACCAGCAGCATGGCGAGCGCATCGGCGAGGTTGGGATCGGAGAAGACATCGCCGGCGGTCAATTCCCCGATTCGGATGGTGACAAGATTGGCGCTGCCGCCGACCAGGGCCCAGGCGGTCGCATAGGTGCCCATGGCATTGGCGAACAGCATGATGAAGACGCTGATCAGGCTCGGAGCCAGGATCGGCAAGCCGATGCGGCGCCAGAAAACAAACCCGCCTGCGCCAACGAGATGGGCAGCCTCGCGGACCTCACGTGTTATCGCCCCGAGCCCCGGAAAGATCAGCAGGATGCCGAGCAGCACTTGGAAATAGGAATAGACGATGACGAGACCGCTGTTCGAATAGATATTGAAGTCCTTCACGATCCCGGCCCGCACAAGGAGCAGCGTGAAGGAACCGCTCACCCCCATCAGGATGACAAAGGCGAAGGCGAGCGGAAAACCGGTGAAGTTTGCACCGATATTCGAGCAGATCAGCACGAATTGCTGGATGCGCCCCGGCAATTTTTGCAGGAGCACGGCGATCGGCAGTGCCAGCACCAGGCCGATGGCTGCAGTCGCCAGCGAAATCGCGAAACTCGCCTTGAAGGCATTGAGGTAGAAGCGGCTGGTGAGGATCTCGCCGTAGTTACCGAGCGAGATTGTGCCCCCCTTGAACAGGCTGTTACCAGTCACCGCCAGGAGCGGCATGATCTCGAACAGGAAGACGACAAGAAGGAAGGGCACGGCGCAAGCCCAAGCGATTGGGCGGGCCTTCTTGCCAATGTCGATCATGTGTCGAAGTCTTGCATCGGGCAATCAGGCCGCAGGGCTCTCGTCCTGCGGCCTGAAATAACTGTTGCCTACATCCGCGACATGACCTGTTCCTGCCACATCTTGGACAGCTGCTTGGCCGAGTCCATCCACAGCGTCGCATTGACCGGACGGGCCTTTGCATATTGCTCCTTCGGAAGCACGTTGCTTGCGACTTGCGGCGGCAAGGTGATGTAGTCGATCAGGATCGGCCGGGCGAAGCCCTTGGCGTAATTGATCTGGCCCTCGTCGCTGAAGATGAATTCGCGGGTGAGCTTGGCGATGTTCGGATGGGGCGCGTAGGCGTTGATGGTGGTCGTGTATCCGCTCGTCACCGAGCCATCCGCCGGGATGATGACATCCCAGTTATCCTTGCCCACCGCGTTGCGGTAGTTGAGCGCGTTGAAGTCCCAAACAATGCCGACTTCGATCTCGCCCTTCTCCATGTTGCCGGGATTGGCGCCGATGGTCAGGAGCCGCTTCTGCTCGGCGAGCTTGGCAAAGAGGTCCATCGCGGGCTGGAGGTTTTCCTCGCCGCCACCGCCGGCGATTGCCGCAGCGAGCACCAGCGCGTTGGATTGCGCGGCCTTGCCAACGTCACCAACGGCCACTTTGTAGTCGCCGTTCACGAGATCCGCGAAGCTCTTGGGCGGATTCTGCACTTTCTTGTTGATGAGAAAGGCGATGGTGCCGGTATAGCCTAGCGCCCAATGGCCGTCGGTATCCTTGGCCCAAGCGGGGATCTTGTCCCAATTGGTCGGCTTGTAAGGCTGGCTCAGGCCCTTGGCGACGGCGATCGGGCCGAATTCAAGGCCAACTTCGGCAAAATCGGCGCTCGGGTTCGATTTCTCGGCTTCGAACTTGGCAAGTTCTTCGGCGCTGCTCATGTCGGTGTCGGTATGAGTCACGCCATACTTGGCGGTGATCGCCTTCCACTGGTCGCCCCAATTGGCCCAGTCATCCGGGCAGCCGAGGCTGACAATGGTGCCCTCCTTGCGGGCGCCGGCTTCCAATTCGTCCAAAGACTGGCTCAATGCCGGTGCGTAGCCGGCGAGAAGAGCGGATAGGGCAAGGCCCACCATTGCGGTTCTGCGAGTGAGTGTCATGGAACTGTCCTCTGCTGGTATGAGTCCCCGGACAGCTCAGTCGTCGGCAAGTGTTGCACTGCCATGTAGGTTCCGTGACAGTTTGATATTTCTCCACACAACGCCGGGCTTGGGAGGACGTGGCATTTCACTGTGTGACCACGTATAGGAATCAGCCTGTTGTCAGTACGTGGCTCGGGGGAAGACATGACCGAGAAGCAGCATTCGGGAAATCGTCGTTCACGCCGCGAATTCCTCAAAGCATCGGCGGCGGCGGTCGCCGGTTCGCAACTGGTGTCGAGCACGGAAGTCAAGGCGCAAACGCCGCCCACGCTTCCTCCGCGGGCGACTCCCGGGTTCGACCATCTGGTCGTTGTGATGTTCGAGAACCGTTCGCTCGATAATTTACTCGGCTATCTTTACGAGCCCGGCGAATTGCCGGCCGGCGAAACATTCGACGGACTTGCCGGCAAATCCTACTCCAACCCCTCGCCCAGCGGCCCGATTGCCGCGCATGTCTATACCGGACCGACCGACAGCATAATGGATAGCCCCTCGCCTGACCCGGGTGAGGAATACCCGCATGTGAACACCCAGATCTTCGGTACGGTTGATCCGCCGACCAATGCGCATCTGAACTACAAGAAGATGAAGGCACCCTATAATGCGCCGCAAGCCGGCACTCCGGAGGCGATGCAGGGCTTCGTCAAGGACTATATCAACAACTACTTCGCGACGCAGAGCCACGCGCCGACGGAAAAGGAATATGCGGTTGCGATGGGCTCGTTCAGCCGAGAAATGCTACCGGTAACGAGCACACTTGCGCGGAACTTTGCCGTCTATGATCGCTGGTTCTGCGCGGTGCCTTCGCAGACCTTCTGCAACCGTTCCTTCTTCCACGCGTCGACATCATCCGGGTTCGTGACCAACGACGGCAAGGACGGATACAGGAAGTGGTTGGACCGGAAGTTGAACCCCGCCACCACGATCTTCAATCGTCTTGAAGAAAAAGGGATACCCTGGGCGGTCTATTTCGATGCGAGTCAGATCGTCTCGCTGACCGGCTTCATCAATGCGCCGGCGCTCGAGCCCTATTGGAAGACGCATTTCCGCAGCATGACGCAGTTCTACGATGATGCCCGAACCGGCAAATTGCCGGCTTACAGTTTCATCGAGCCGCGCCTGCTTTTCGACCACAACGACATGCATCCGCCTGTGGCCACCTTCACGTTCACCAATGCCGAAGGAAAGAAGGACAAGGTCGGCGGCAATTCCGATGTGAGGGCGGGTGAGAAATTGTTGCACGACATCTATTCCGCCGTCCGCACCAGCGCGACACCCAATGGATCGAACGCCATGAACACGCTGCTGCTCGTCACATTCGACGAGCATGGCGGCATTCACGACCATGTCCCGCCGCCCAGTGCCGTCCCTCCGGCCGGACTCAAGGACACGGAGATGGATTTTACGTTCGACCGGCTCGGCGTCCGCGTGCCGGCAATCGCTATCTCCGCCTACACGCGGGCCGGCACAATCATTCATGACGAAATGCATCATGCGGCGGTGATCGCGACCTTGTGCGAGAAATTCGGGCTGGAGCCTCTGACGGCTCGTGACACGGGAGCACGCTCGCTTAAGAATGCGGTCAACCTGACCGAACCGCGGCAATCCTGGGATTGGCCGGAGACGACACCGCAATATGTGCCGCCCAATCCGGAAGCGACGGGACCGTTCACACCGCAAGCCGGGAAGGCGCCGTTGACGCCGCCTGGCCTGGCCCTGATGGGGATGCTGGTCGAGAAGTTCCATTTGCCAAAGGACCAGGAACCCAAGACGTACGATCAGGCCTGGAAGCTGTTGCAGCGGGTCGGCAAAGGCCTATTCGGCGGCGTTTGACGCCCCTGGCAGGTTGTTCTTGTAACGCCAGAGCTCCCACTTGACCCTCGCTTGCTTGTAGGCATCGAGAACCGAGAGCCCGTAGATCAGGATTCCGCCGGCATATCGGCCGATAAACGAGACGTGGTCGGGGGCGAGCTTCGATGTCGCCCAGCCCAAAACAATGATGAAGAACAGAAACACCAACCCGCGATGGGGCACTCCATTGAGCACGTGCCCACCGCCGGGCAGAATGATCGCCGCCGCCAGCACGAGATAAGGGTTGTATGGCTTAGATCGACTCTGGGTCATGCGGTCTGGGTGCTCCATGCAACAATGGACGTCCTGATTGCGATAAGTCGATCGAGCAGCGCTCGGACGCGTTCAGGCTGCAGCACGACGTCGCCGAACTCCGCCTGGCGGAATACCCCGTAGCGGGCCCGATCGGCTTCGGCGATCTGCCAGACTAGCCTCATTCCTTTCGGCGAGATGAGAAGCTCCTTGGCTCGGGCGTCCTCAAAGAGCCCCAAATGCGGTTCGATGACGAAGGCCGGCAGCAGATGATTTGGGTCGTCGGTGCGCACGACGGCTCCGAGCGGAAAATCGGGCGGGGTCTTGATGACCGCCGGCAGCAAGTCGAAATTCGAAAAGGTCGTCGGCCCGGCGGGCCGCATCATGAGATCGAAAGTCGCCTTCACAGGAACCGGCTCGGGGATCGTGACCAGCAGCCAGAGTACCGGGAGTTTTCGCACCGCCAGGGTGTCTACGACGGCAAAGATTCGGACCGGCAGACCGTCGTAGTAGCCGACAAGTTGGGGAAAGCCGGCGGCCGCATCACCTTCGTAGCGCCAATCCCGCAGCATGGGCTTGATCGGATCGTAAAGCTTGTCAGGTGCCTCACGGCGCCGCCGCGACGCCTCGCGAAAGCGCATGACGAGATGCACCGCCAGGGCGACAGCAGCAACAACGCCAGCAATAGTGCTCAGGACCTGCCACATGGAATGATTATGGCCCGCCTTTCGGCGGGCCATAATGATTTCGCGTCCGGTTCAATATCCCCGCGGCTTTGGCCACGGCATGGTGAACTGGTCGCCACGCCGCACATATTGGTAGCGATAGAAGTGGAACCATAGCGAGACCACTATGTAGAAGACCACCATCGCGATCAATTGCGAGCCGAAGCCAAGGAAGATGGCGAAGAACGTCACAACGCATAAGACGAAGAGAACGACCGCCGGGGCCGGATGGAAGGGGTGAGTGTACCCGCGCCTGATCGACCCGAGTGGCCATTTATTGCGGAACATCATGATATTGATGCTCATGAAGGTGTATTGCAGAACGCCCGAGAGGATCGAGAAGGTGATCGCCTGATTGAGGTCGGCAATGAAGGCGAAGGCCAGCGCGATCGGAAGAAGGAAAAGGATCGAGCGGTAGGGCGTGCGGTATTTGGGATGAACCGCACTGAACCATGTCGGCAGGTAGCGGTCACGGCCCAGTGAGAACCAAGCCCGTGCGGCGTCATTGATACAACCATTTGCCGATGCAACGGCCGAAAGGATCGTGCCCCAGAATAGCAGGAATTCCAGGGTTCCCGAGCCGGTTACACGTGCGGCATCCCAAAGCGGGAAGAAGGTGAAGCCCAGATACTCCCATGGCAGCAAGCTTGCGCAGACATACCAGGTGAGTGCGGCGGCGATCAGCAAGGTGATCATCCCGGCCATGGTGCCGTAAGGTAGCGATCGTGGCGGCGATCGCACTTCTTCTGCCGCCTGTGTCGTGCCTTCAATTCCCAGATAGTACCAGATCGCGAACTGGAATGCCGCGATCACGCCTATCCAGCCGTAAGGCAAGGCATTTTGCGGTGTCACCAACTCGCCAAGTTTCAGCACAACTCCTTGGCTCCAAGGCTGAACCGAGAAGAAGAGCACCAGGATCGAAGCATAGGCAAGTGCAGTGATGACGAAGTTCACGTTCAAGGTCATCAGCACGCCGCGATAATTAAGCCAGGCAAAGACAACGATGGTCAAAACCACGAAGCCATGTCGCGTAAGCCCTTCGGTTGCGGCGTTGGTGACGACAAGGTCACCAACGAGGATGGCATCCGACACCTCGAGCATCGTGTAGGCAAAGACAAGATAAAGCGCGACATTGAAGGCCATGAGAGGACCTACAATGTGCTTGGCCTGCGCATATTGGCCGCCAGCGGCAGCGACCGTCGAGGTCACCTCCGAGTCGATCATCGCGACAGATGTGTAAAGCAGGCCGACAAACCAGCAGGTAATAAGCGCGGCAAGGGCGCCGCCCTTGTCGGCGGCGAAGTTCCAACCGGTGAATTCACCAACCAGAACGATGCCGACGCCCAGCGCCCAGACATGGGCTGGACCCAGCACGCGCAGCAGGGACACGCGCTTCGGCGCGCTGACGGCATTGCCGGTATCAACCACGGCGCTCATGACTGACCCCCAACATTCTTGAGCTGGTGCTTTTCCTGCACAGCTTCGATTTCGCCTTCACGCGACGAGGTCAGCACGTCTTCGGTGTATTCCGAGTCGATCTTGTACCAGTCGTAAAGCATCCAAACGCCGAGCAGGATGGCGATCGCCCAGGCGATGTATGAAAGCATTGTCCACATGGCTCGCCCCTATTTCTCGTCGCCGAATTTTTCCGCGATCACTTCGCGATATTCGCGATCCGATGCACGGAACAGAAAGACGAAGTAGCCGATCAAAACGGCGGCCATGACAATCAGCGCGAGCCAGTCGATATTGTAGTGAAACCGGTTCTGGATGATGTCGTGAGCGGTTTCCGGCGTATAGCCGAGCTTTTCCCAGATCGAGACCATGGTCGCATTCTGGCCGAGGGTTTCCCAGGTGGGGTTCTCGATCTTGTCGATCGCCTTGGCGGCGCCGGCGAGACCAAGTTTCAACGGCAGCCACAGAGCGATAAAGATCGCCGCGACAAGAAAAATGATATCGGCGAACTGCATGCTGCGAGGCTGTTCGGGCGGGGTGTATTTGGCCATTTCACCCTCCCCTAGATCCGGCCGCGATCGCGCATGAGGTCGAGTTGCCGGATATCGAGCCCGTATATGAACTCTTTATCCTCGGCGTAGTGCTTGACCATCGCGTAGATCGAAGCGGTGTTGAAAAGCAGGATAGCCGCTGCACCGATCAGCACGGCGATGCGCACGCCGGTGTCTGGTATGTGCGGCCAGGTCATGATCAGGACGAAGAGGATCGCCACCCACAAAAGGATGACAAATAGCCAAGCGCCGCGGACATCGCGGCGGTACATCGTCTCGATTCGTTCATTTAGACTTTGATCTGCCATTGCCAGTTCCCCCCAGGTGGCTGATTCAGTGGTCGTTTTTGATGCGACTGCCCAAATTCAGGACATTGCACCCCGTTAAATTTATTTTTATCTGAGGAAACTCTGGCAGCCGCTATCACCAAGTCAAGGGGCGTAGCCCTTCCGTGCCGCAATTTTGGGCAAGTGCGGCATCGTCACAACGGCGTTAGCGGCGCCCCACCACTACAAGATATTGGGATTATGATTCGGAAGATATGAGTATTTGCTCTGTGAGCACGACGTCAGGGAAAAACCAGGACGCAGCCCAAACCAGCCAAATTTTCGCCACGTAAAAGGTCACAAAGCCCTTGAATCAATTAACCATTCCCCGGGGGCATGACGATTTCGCGACAAGTCCTGAAAATTCTTGGCTTTGCCTCAGGCGCCTCGATCACCTATACCCGCTTACAAAAGGGGTCTTGGTAGGCCAGATTCCTTATTGATGCCTGACGTTCGCCATAATCCGGCGCAGGTATTAGAGTTTGTTTAACTACGATGAACGCGACCCATGTTGGGCTCGCGGACCGTGGGGGACGGAGCGGCAGAGAGGGAGACAAGGCATGAGTACTGCCTTGCGGGCTGCATTTGCGCTAATCATCATGCTTGGGGCCATTCCCGGCTCACAGGCTGAGGATCGCGCTAAAGCGCGCGTGGACCGCGCCAACGCCGGAACGATTACCATTATCGCAAGCTCTCTCGAAGCTCCTTACATCAACTACGCTCAGGACTTGGCCGATGTGCTGGATGACGGCAATGACCTGCGGATCCTGCCCGTGGTGGGCAAAGGGCCGGTTCAAACCCTGACCGACCTCATTTATCTCAAGGGAGTCGAGGCCGGAATTGTACCCTCCGATGTCCTTGCCTATGCGATCGACAATGGCCTGATCGAGGACGTCGGTGACAAGCTCGCCTATCTCGCCAAATTCGGATCGGCGCAAGTGCATGTCGTTGCGGCCCCCGGGCTGACGACTCTTTCCCAGCTTGAGGGCAAGCGGATCAATATCGGACGGGCAACGGACGACCGGTTCGTAACTGCCAATGTGATCCTGAAGGATGCGGGCATTAATTTCACGGCTGACGATAGCGACCCCACGACAGCGCTGGCCATGCTCAAGCAAGGCAAGCTCGACGCCGTATTTCTGGTCGAGCCGTCACCATCGCCCTATCTGGCCTCAGCCAAGGATTTGAGCCTCGTGCAGATTCCCCTGACTGAGCGGCTCAAGACGATTTATTCCCCTGCCCTTCTCACAGCGAGCGAATATCCGGACCTGCTTAGCACGCAAGGGCCGACCGAGACCGTTGCCGTGAGTTCGGTGCTCGCCGTTTTCAAATGGCGCAAGGGGACTGAGCGCTATGACACGCTGGTACGGTTTGCGCAGGCGCTCTATTCGCAGATCGACTTGTTGCGTATGCCCAGCCGACATGCCGACTGGGAGGACGTGAATCTCGCGGCGAGTGTTCCCGGCTGGACCCGGTATATCGCAGCAGAAGAATGGCTGGCGGGAAAGCTGCCAAAACCCAAGGCAACAGAGGAGGACTCAGTCGCATCGGAAGCCGATTTCAAAGCCTTCCTGGCAGAATCTGGCCTTCCACCCAACACCCCTGAGGGCGGCGAAGACGCATTGTTCGAGAGGTTCGTGAAATGGCAACAGGCACGGGGCGAGTTGCCCTCAAACAGGTAGAAGCTTTGATGGCCGATAACGCGAGGCAAATCGAAGTGCGGGATGGCACGGTGAAGAAGGAGAGCGCGCCGCCAAAACCAGCGCGTCCTGAGCCGCCGAGACTGCGCGGCCAGTGGCCGCCAAAGTCTACGAACACGCTGGATACAACGCGTCCCGGTGCTCCTTATGAAAGCCCGCCGCAGCCGGCTCCTTACATTTTGACGCCCGATACACGGCACATCGATGCATACTGGCGCAGCCGTCATCAGGCGATGGGCAGCGCCCATGACGATCAGTCGATGAGCCTGCGACGGGTGTCCAATCCAGCCTTCGACAGCCGATATCGCAACGACGAATACCGCGATCACGACGATTACGACGATATTTATCAAGATGACGAACCGGCACTGGCGCCGGCCCGGCGTTCGAAGCGGAACCTGTCACGGCACGGACGAACGGGACGCGATCTGGCGATCGCAGCAGGCCTCGCTCTGTCGCTCTCGACCGTAACGGGCGCGGCCGTCTATGACCGCGCTTCGGGCGGTACGATCGCCGCGGCGATCATGGCGCCATTTGCCAGTGACAGTCAGGAACAGGCGGTTGCTGAGGTTCCGAATGTCATTGTGAACACGGAGGCAAACGCTCCGGCCGAGGCAGCGCCTCCACAACCGGCCAAAATTGTCGAGGTGAGCACGGCACCTGAGCCCCTACCGGTACCGCCGCCGGCCGCCGCCGACCAGCAGGCTAGCGCGACCGACGACGCCAAACCCATCGCGACAGCCAAGCTTGAGGTTGCCGATGCATCGGGCACGAGCGACGCGCCCGTCGATCTCGACCTGCGCGCCGTACCCGGCCAAGCAGGTCAAGATTTGGAACTGCGCGTCTCGGGCGTTCCCGAGGACGCGTATCTGACGGCCGGGACCAAGATCTCTCCGGCATCGTGGAGCCTGAAACCTGCTGAAGCGGCGATCGTAAAGCTCGTCATGCCCAAACAAAAGTCGGGTGAATTCGATCTTTCGGTCGCGGCCGTCGAGGCTAAGACCGGCGAACTCGTCGCGCCGATGCAGGAGATCAGCGTCACGGTCGGCTCGACAACGCCCGCCGAGCAGCCGGTCGAACAACCCGCGCCCGAAGTCGCGAAGAAGGACAATGACCAGATTGTAGCGGAAGAGGTGGTTCCGTCGCCATCAACGCCGGTCGCCGAGACGCTTCCGACTGAAACGGTGGAGCGCGCGGCGGTTCCTCCACCGCAGGTAACAGCAGCCTTGGATCCACAGGCTCAGCCGGCGATAGCCGAGCCCAAAGCCATCCCGGTCGAGGCGTTACCTGCAGCGACAGAAACGACCAAGTCGACGGCGCCTGCCGCCGCAGATACGGATCAGACGCGGGTCCTGATCAGCAGGGGCGATCACCTGATGTCGCTGGGCGATCTCGCGGCGGCGCGCGAGTTCTATATGGAAGCGCTGAAACTCGGCGCGGCACCGACAACGCTGCTTCAGGTCGGCATGACCTATGATCCAGTAGTCTATGCTGCCAACAAGGTTGCGGGCCTTTCGCCCGACAGGCAGATGGCGCTGCAATATTACCGCCAGGCCGACCAGGCGGGTGTCACAGCAGCGCGCGATGCGATTGCCCGACTGGAGGCGTGGCAGCAGAACTAGGCGTGGCCACGACGTAGGACTAGACTTTGGAGAGGCTTTCGCGAAATGCGGAGGCCTCTCAGCCTTTCAGGGGAGGCAATATGGCGGCACATGCCAATGATACTGTGCGACTGGGACCGCTCGAATTGCGATTCCTCGTCAATGAAGGCAATCTCGTCATGTTCGAGTTCACGATCCCGCCGCGCGCCCAGGTGCCGGTCCGGCATTACCACGTGTCGGTGGATGAAGTGGTCTATGGGCTATCCGGAACGACGACCACGAGCCGCGACGGCGAGAAACACGAACTGCGGGCTGGCCAAAGCCTGCTGATACCGCGCGGCAGCGTGCATACCCATGAAAACCTCCATGAGGAGCCGGCAAAGTCGCTGATCGTCATGACGCCGGGCTCTATCGGACGCAGCTATTTCGAGGAGATCGCTCTTGCGGTCAAAGGACCGCAGAAGCCCGATCCTGCCAAGCTCAAGGAGATCATGCTGCGCTATGGGCTGGTTCCGGCCTGAAGGGGCTACAGATTGCCGCGCTCGACTTTTGGCCGGCGGGCAGGCATTGCTAGCGCGCCAATTTAACGACGATCTTCCACGGAAATCGCATGCGCGTCGCCGACCTCATCGTTCAGGCCCTCGAGGCCCATTCCATCTCTCGCGTCTATTGCGTACCGGGCGAGAGCTATCTCGCCCTGCTCGATGCACTCTTCGAAAGTCCGATCAAGACAATCGTGTGCCGGCATGAATCCGGCGCCGGCTTTATGGCGGTCGCCGAAGCGAAGATGACCGGAAAGCCCGCCGTGTTCATGGTGAGCCGCGGCCCGGGCGCTACCAACGGGTCGATTGCCGTCCATGTCGCGCAGCAGGATGCGGTTCCACTGGTGGTGCTGATCGGCCAGGTGTCGCGAGAGGAGCGCGGACGCGGTGCATTCCAGGAGGTTGATTACACGCATTTCTTCGGCGAGATGGCGAAGGGCGTGTTCGAGCTTCACGACCCCTCGAAGGTTGCCGAGACCTTGGTGCGCGCCTTCCATCTCGCCGCGCAAGGCGTGCCGGGGCCAGTCGTGATCTCGCTTCCGGAGGATTTGCTCGAGGACAAGAGCGAGCACAAGCTCCCTGCCCCCTTCCCAATCGCGCGGCCGAAGCATTCGCCGCAACAGATGGAGGCCCTACAGAAGCTCGTCGATACCTCCGAGCGACCGCTGCTGATGGCCGGCGGGGAATTCCGCGGCAAGGCCGGCGCGGCGGCGCTGGCGCGCTTTGCGGAAGCGCAGCGCGTGCCGGTCGCGGTCACCTGGAAGAACCAGGATGTCTTCGATAATGCCTCGCCACTCTTCGCCGGTCATATCGGCGTCGGGAGTCCCGCGGCATTGCGCGAGAAACTATCGAAATGCGATCTCGTCATCGCGGCCGGTACGCGGCTCGGCGATATTGCCACGCTCAACTACAGTTTCCCGCGGGCACCGGAGCCGGCGCAACCACTTGTCCATGTCTATTCGGACGGCGGGCCAATCGGGCATGTGTTCCGCACTCAGATCGGTATTGTCGCGGATCCGGTCGGTCTTATCGACGAACTGGGACGGACCACGCGAGTGGTTTCGTCAGGACGCGAACACTGGATCACGTCGATCGCCGGTTTCATCAGCGAATTTGCAAGTTTCAGATCGCAAAATCCAGAAGACGGCGTCGATTTCGGCGAGGTTGTCACAGCGATCGCCGAACAGGCGCCGAAGGACTCCATCATCACGACCGATGCCGGCAATATCTCGACCTGGGTGCATCGCCATTGGCGGATGACACCGAACAATCTCCTCCTGGGTGCGATTGCCGGAGCGATGGGCTTCGGGGTTCCGGCAGGCGTGGCGGCCGGATTCGAAGCGCCGGAGCGCATGTGCTTCGTGTTCGTCGGCGACGGCGGCATCCTGATGACCGGCCAGGAATTGGCAACCGCCATCCAATATGGCGGCAAGCTCCGCATCGTGCTCTCCGACAACGGCACTTATGGAACGATCCGCACCCATCAGGAGCGGCACTATCCCGAGCGCGTGTCAGGGACCGATCTCGTCAATCCGGATTTCAGCCAGTGGGGCCGCGCTTTCGGGGCGCATGTGGTGACGATCGCGCTGGGCGATGATGTCGGCGCCAAAGTTGCCGAGGCGATCGGCCATGATGGGCCGGTGCTGATCCATGTGAAGTCGAGCGCGGAAGCGCTCTCGGCCTATTCCTCGATCAGCAAGTTGCGGGCAAAGGGATAAGACCCTCGCCCTGCGCTAGCAGGGAGAAGGAGAAGAGCACTCCCGGTGGCTTGCGGGACCGTCCCCCATCATTGACGTCTGCTGCGCGGAAAGCGCATGCTTCGGGGGGAGAGTGACGTGTCAGAGATCGCCGCATCGCACCGGTTCATGCGCTGGCTGCCTGGAGTTGAGATCCTGCGCCGCTACCGGATGGCGTGGCTCAAGGACGATGTCGTCGCCGGCATAGTACTCACTACAATGCTTGTGCCGGTCGGCATCGCCTATGCCGAGGCTTCGGGCGTTCCCGGCATCTATGGCCTTTACGCCACCATTATCCCGCTCATCGTCTATGCGCTCTTTGGGCCGAGCCGAATCCTGGTACTCGGCCCGGATTCTTCCCTGGCGGCGATCATCCTCGGCACGGTCCTGCCCTTATCGGGGGGCGATCCGGCGCGGGCCGTGGCTCTGGCCGGCGCGATGGCGATCGTCTCCGGCCTGGTCTGCATTTTTGCCGGCGTCGCGCGTCTGGGTTTCATCACCGAGCTTCTCTCCAAGCCGATCCGCTATGGGTATATGAACGGGATCGCCCTCACCGTCCTGATCAGCCAGATCCCGAAGCTGCTTGGCTTCAAGATCGAAAGCGGCGGGCTCCTTCACGATCTTTCGGCGATCGCAGGCGGGATACTCGGCGGCAAGATCAACTGGGTTGCGCTGGCGATCGGCGGATGTGCACTCGCTGCGATCCTGCTGCTCAAGCGATACCGGCGCATTCCCGCCATCCTTATCGCCGTGGTCGTCGCGACAATCATCGTCGGCGCATTCAACCTGTCCGAAACCGCGGGACTGTCCGTGCTCGGGCCATTGCCGCAAGGGCTGCCCTCTTTCGACATCCCGTTGATCAGGGCCTCCGACCTCATCCCCGTTCTGGTCGGTGGCTTTGCGGTCGCCATGGTGTCTTTCGCCGATACCAGCGTGCTGTCGCGCAGCTATGCCGCCCGGCTCGGCGAACGCGTCAATCCCAACCAGGAAGTCGTCGGCCTCGGGGCGGCCAATCTTGCTGCGGGATTCTTCCAGGGCTTTCCGATCAGCAGCAGTTCCTCACGGACGCCCGTTGCGGAAGCTGCCGGTTCCAAGACACAGCTCACCGGCATCGTCGGCGCAGTCCTCGTTTCGCTGCTGCTGCTCTTCGCCCCAACGCTACTTCAGCACCTGCCGAATACCGTGCTGGCCGCGGTCGTCATCGCTTCGGCAATCGGATTATTCGAAATTGCTGATCTCAAGCGCTTCTACCGCATCCAGCGCTGGGAGTTCTGGCTTTCGATCGTCTGCTTCATCGGGGTGGCAGTGTTCGGAGCAATTCCCGGCATCCTCTTCGCCATCGTCATCGCTGTCATCGAGTTCCTGTGGGACGGATGGCGCCCGCATTCGGCGGTGCTCGGGCGCGCGGACGGCGTCAAAGGCTATCACGACATCATGCGCTATCCGAATGCGCGACGCATTCCCGGCCTCGTGCTTTTCCGCTGGGATGCGCCACTCTTCTTCGCTAATGCCGAATTGTTCAAAGATCGCGTACTCGCGGCAGTCGAGAATTCGCCCACGCCTGCCAAATGGGTCGTGGTTGCGGCCGAGCCGGTCACCAGTGTCGATGTCACGGCATCGGACTGCGTCGGCGATCTTGTCGAAATCTTGAAAGCCCAAGGCATCGCATTCCGGTTCGCGGAACTCAAGGATCCAGTGAAAGACAAACTCAAGAGATTTGGGCTGTTTCAGGAATTGGGTGAGGACGCTTTTTTCCCGACTGTCGAATCGGCAGTTGATGCTTTTGTCGCGGCCCATGGCGTCACATGGGATGACGAAGACAGAGCGCCCCAGCGATCGCGACCCTGAGGCTCGAGGAGGTTCCGAGTCTTCCTGCCGGTGGCGATCGCCGGCTGAGGTCAGGACGTCGGCTGGCCGAAGAGCGCATTGTAAAGCTTGCGATCGCGGCCATAGACGTCGGGGCGAAATTCGATCGTCCCGGCGTCGCCGCGGAAAGCGGTGCCATACATCAGGTGCACCGGGATTTTCTGCGGCAGCACGGCACGCGTCGTCTTGTCGGTGTCGAGCACGTCGTTGACGCGGGCTTTCGACCAGCCTGGAATGCGCGAGGTAATCTCATAGGCAAAATCGATCGGCTTCGAGAGCCTGATGCAGCCATGGCTGAAGGCGCGGCTCGTCTGGAGGAACTTGTCCTTGGACGGGGTATCGTGAAGGTAGATGTCATGCTTGTTGGGGAGCATGAATTTGACCTTGCCGAGCGCATTCTTAGGCCCCGGCTTCTGGCGGAAGGTGAAGGGGAAATTACCGGGTCCATAGGCCGACCAACCGATCGCGTCCCAGGAGGTGAGCTTACCGCCCTTGAAGACCTCGAAATCGGCGGCATAGGCGTAGGCGTTGCGCTTGAGCTTCGGTAGCATTTCCTTGGTGGCGATGCTGTAAGGCACGGTCCAAGTCGGGTTGAACTCGACATAGGCCATTTCGCCGGAAAATTCCGGCGTCTGGGTTGCCGGCGCGCCGACCACGACCTTCATGCGCTCGACGATCGTGTCCTCCTGGACCTGCTGCAATTCGAAGGCGGCGATGTTGACGATGATATGATCATCGCCAAGATTATCGGGCATCCAGCGCCAGCGTTCCATATTGAGCATGATCTGCTTGACGCGCTCGGCGGCGGAAACATTCATCGCCTGGATGGTCTGATTTCCAATATTGCCCTTGGCCTCAAGACCATGACGCGACTGGAAGCGCTGTACCGCGATCACGAGTTGCGGATCATAGACAAGCGGATTGCCAGGAGTCTTCGTCCATTCATTGTCACCCGTCGCTTGCAGAAGTGCCCGGATCTGCGGCACACGCGGATCCTTGGCGCCGGGTTTGAGAATGTCGCCCGGATCGACCGTGCCCCAGCCGCCCTTCTCCTCGACCGCACGATAGAGTTTCAGCATCTTCTTGAGCGCCTGGTATTGCGGGTTCTTGGGCTCGAAGGAGGCAAGAAACTTACTCGGCTCGCGCTGCTTGTTGAGATCGGTCAGGACGCGCAAGACATCGATGGTCTTGCGGCTGCGAAAGAGGCGCGGATCGACTTTCTGCGGAATGACGCGGCCGATCTTGAGATCGGCCGCATAGGCGACGAAGAAGGCGGAGAAATAGAGTTCGGCGCGCGCCGCCGAATGCGGATCGGCGGGATCGATGGCGTCGCGCACTTCGATCAAGGGCTCGATCGGATAATCATCGGGATTGAGGCCGTCATCGGCGGCGCGCTGCAGGCGCTGAATGAAGGGCGTCATGCGGCCGGTGCCGACCCAATAGATGGTTCCGCCATTGTCGACATAATGGGCTTTGAGCGCTGGCCGGATGCGCTGGATCGGAAGCTCGAGACGGTCGGGCGAGTCAAGGATCTCTGCTATGGCTTCGTTGGTCTCGTCATAGGCGGGATTGAAATCGCCCTTGCCCGCCATTGCTGGCCCCGTCAGCGCGAGACAGAAGATCACGATGGCGGCAGCGATACCGAGAAGCGCACGTTGCAATACCATGCCGGGCATACCCTCACGATTTTCCGAATCGGCACACCATAACGGAAAAATTGCCGGCGTCACCCCAGCGAAAGATGGGGTCCCTTGAAGCGGTGCCGCGCGCTGAAGTGATTCAGGGGATGCCAGCTTTCGCTGGCATGACGGACGAGCGGATGCGCCCCCTCATCCGACGCTACGCGCCACCTTCTCGCGCGAGGGGAGAAGGGAATTAAACGTTCAGCAAGAGGTATTCCCGCTCCCAGGAGCTGATCACCTTGCGATAATGCTGCATCTCTTCATACTTCACATCGCGATAGGCTTCGACGAATTTTTCGCCAAGCAGAGTCTTGAGAGATTTGGTGTAGTTGAGTTTGTCGAGCGCTTCATCGAGGCTGATCGGCAGCGTATGTGCATAACGATAGGCGGAACCCTCGACCGGCTCGGTCGGCTTAATGCGCTCGATCATGCCGAGATAGCCGCAGGCGAGCGATGCGGCGAAGGCAAGATAGGGATTCGCATCGGCACCGGCGACGCGGTTTTCGACCCGCAGGTTGGAAGGGTCGGACGCCGGCACGCGCAAGGAGACTGTGCGATTGTCGATCGCCCAGTGGACATTGGTCGGCGCGTCCGACTCCGGCACGAGGCGACGATAAGAGTTCACGTTTGGCGCAGCGAATGGCAACGCGGCGGCCAGATAACGCTGCAAGCCGCCAATGTGATTGAGGAAGAGCTTGGACGGTTTGCCATCACGGCCGGCAAAAATATTCTTGCCCGTCTTGGCATCCATCACAGACTGATGGATGTGCATCGAGGATCCAGGCTCGTTCTCATGCGGCTTGGCCATGAAGGTCGCATACATGTCATGCTTCAAGGCCGCCTGGCGAACCGTGCGCTTGAAGAGGAAGACCTGATCGGCGAGTTCCAAGGGATCGCCATGATTGAAATTGATCTCGAGCTGCGCCGGACCGCTCTCATGGCTCAAGGTGTCGACATCGAGTTCCTGCGCTTCGCAATAATCGTAGATGTCCTCAACGATCGGATCGAAATCATTGGCGGCGTCGATGCCATAAGCCTGGCCGCCTGCTTCCTTGCGGCCCGAACGGCCGACCGCTGCTTCCAGTGGATAGTCGGGATCGAGATTCTTCTTGCACAGATAAAATTCGAGTTCGGGGGCGACGACCGGGCGCCAACCCTTCTCGCGATAAAGACCAAGCACTCGCTTCAAGACGTGGCGCGGCGCGATGTCGACGGGCTCGTCGTTTAAATGGAATGCATCGCAGATCACCTGCGCGGTCGGCTCCGTATACCACGGGACCATGCGCATGGTCTCCGAATCCGGCTCCATATAGACATCGATGGCACTATCGCTGACGGCTGATGTCTCCCAGACGTAGCGGCCGTTGATCGTCAGCGTGAAGACTTCTTCGGGAATGCGCAGGCCCCGCGAACGTTGGCCTTTGAGAAACTTCTTGGGTGGGAGAATTTTGCCGCGTGCGGTGCCGGACATATCGGCGACGAGACATTCAACTTCGCTGATCTTCTTGTCGGCAATCCATTCTTCGAATTTCGCTTGAGTCATGATGCCCTGGTGGGTTGCAAGGGAATGCAGTCTAGCCGGGCTGCTTGACGGAGAAAACAGGGCCCGGCTAAGCACCGTTGATCATGCCTAAATCGATCGACGCGCTGTCCTATCACACGGCCACCGCCACACCCTCCCCCGCCCATCCCACCCTGCGTTCCGAGGTCCACGCCGATGTTTGCGTCGTCGGGGCCGGATATACCGGCCTTTCGGCGGCCTTGGAACTCGCCAAGGCAGGCTACAAAGTTGTTGTTTTGGAGGCAAAAACAGTAGGTTACGGGGCTTCCGGGCGGAATGGCGGGCAGATCTGCACAGGCTTTTCGGCGGGCCAGGGCAAGATCGAAGCGCAGCTCGGCAAGGAGGATGCTGCCAAGTGTTTCGCAATTGCCGAGGAAGCCAAGCGGCTCATTATCGACCGCATTAACGACTACAAGATCGCTTGCGACCTGACCTGGGGCTATCTGCACTGCATCCCCAAGGCGCATCAGATGGGCGAACTCACGGCGTGGAAGGACGAGTGGGATGCGCTCGGCTATACCGACACCGAGGTTTTGAGCAAGACGCAACTCGAAGAGAAGCTCGGCACGCGCATCTATCACGGTGCCTTGCGCGAAGGCGGCGCCGGGCATTTCCATCCGCTGAATTATTGCCTGGGCTTGGCGCGTGCGGCAACAGATGCGGGGGCCGTCATTTATGAGAATTCGCCGGTGATCGAGATCGATGCCGGCAGTACGCCTTGGGCGCGCACGGCAGAGGGCAAGGTCACGGCGAAGCATATGGTGATCGGCGGCAATGCCTATCTCGGGCGCACTGTGCCGAAGCTTTATGGCCGCGTCATGCCGGTCACGAGCTATATCATCGCGACGGAACCGCTGGGGGAAAATCGCGCACGCTCGCTGATCCGCGATGGCGAGGCGGTCGCGAACACGAATTTCATTGTCGATTATTATCGCATTACCGGCGACACACGCTTGCTGTTCGGCGGGAGGGCCGCCTATTCGACGCTCGAGCCGCCGAGCCTTGGCGCTTATATGCGGCCGCGCATGTTGGGCGTGTTTCCGGATTTGGGCGACGTGAAGATTGACTATGCGTGGGGCGGCTATATCGCCATCACCTCCAACCGCATTCCCGATTGCGGGCGACTGTCGCCGACAGTCTATTATGCGCATGGCTATTCGGGACAGGGCGTGGCGCTGGCCGGCATGTATGGAAAGCTGATGGCCGAGTGCATTCGCGGACAGGCGGAGCGATTTGATTTGCTGGCGCGGGTGAAGCACCTGCCCTTTCCCGGTGGACCAATGCGCACGCCACTGCTCGTCGCGGCGATGCTGTTCTATCGGCTGAGAGATGCGCTGTCGTAGAAGGAAGATGGGATTGAGGCACGCGCCATCCCTGGTCGCGGCGAGCCGTTCCAGGAATGGGCAAAGCGAGGGAGGCGCAGAGGCCGTTCACCACTGGTCTGCCAGCACAACCGGTTGTTCGGAATGCGTGTGATTCCTCCGAACCTCTGCGCCGCGGGCTCTCGCACCTGAAGCCAGCCATCCCAACCGCAAGAGGGGAATAAGGGACTTGGATCTCTGGACCAGCGGCCCAGGGAGGCCTTCTGCCGGCCCCCGTTACGGCAACACCCCGTAGGCATCACCGATTTCGGACCCGCTCTCCTCCTCCGAAATCCGACGGCTCGAGTTCCGTCCCTCACGAGGTGAAGATGTCTGAACATAGATGGAACAGATTTGAGTTGTCAAGCTTAGATTCACAGATGCTGACAAAATCCTGAATCGACTCCTGCGGGCGAGGTTTGCGCGGTGTCAGGCGATGTGCGAGATGTATTATATGTGCTTCCGCATCACATCGACCGGAACCCTTCTCCGGCTCTGGTGCCGCACCGCCTATGACGAGGTGATGCTGCATTGCGCCCGCATCGGGTATAAGCCGTAATAAGACTTAACTCTTATTGCCCGCCATGGCCGACCCTTGCGGCCTTACCATACCCTTTGCCGGAGACCCATGATGACTGCCCATTCAAAGAATCTGAATATTGCGGAACTCGTCCGCCAAGATATCGCTCATCATTTTCATCCGTTCACAGATCATAAGTCGTTCCACGCCGAAGGCGGTCCGCGGGTCATCACGCATGCCGACGGCGTGTGGATCTGGGACGCCAATGGCAACAAGCTGCTCGACGGCATGGCCGGGTTGTGGTGCGTGAATGTCGGCTATGGCCGAAAAGAACTGGCCGAGGCCGCCTATCGGCAGATGCTCGATCTCCCCTACTACAACACCTTCTTCAAGACCACGACAGTGCCGTCGACCGAACTCGCTGCGAAGATATCGTCGGTAATGCCCGAGCGTTTCAAGCACATCTTCTTTGTCAATTCGGGCTCCGAAGCCAATGACACGATCGTTCGCTTCGTGCGCCATTACTGGAAGATCAAGGGCAAAGCGTACCGGACGCATTTCATCGGCCGCAAGCGCGGCTATCATGGCTCGACCATGGCGGCGGCGAGCCTTGGCGGCATGCAGGGCATGCATGAGCAAGGCGGATTGCCCCTGCCCGGCTTCCACCACGTGCAACAGCCCTATTGGTATGATTTCGGCGGCGATCTGAGCCCGGACGAATTCGGCCTGCAGGCGGCAGCCGAAGTCGAGAAGAAGATACTCGAACTCGGGCCTGACAATGTCGCGGCCTTCATCGGCGAACCGATCCAGGGCGCCGCCGGGGTTCTCATCCCGCCCAAGACTTATTGGCCGGAAGTGCAAAAGATCTGCCGCAAATACGGGGTGCTGATCATCGCCGATGAAGTGATCTGCGGTTTCGGGCGCACCGGCAAATGGTGGGGGTTCGAAACCATGGGCTTCGAGCCGGACATCGTGCCGATGGCGAAGGGCCTATCATCGGGTTACCTGCCGATCGGCGCGGTTGCCTTCTCGGACAACATCGTCAAGGAGTTCTTCGACAAGGGCGGCGAGTTCTATCACGGCATGACCTATGCCGGGCATCCGGTGGCAGCCGCTGTGGCGCTCAAGAACATCGAGATCCTGCAGTCGGAGAAGCTCGTCGAACACACGGCCGAACTTGGACCCTATTTCGCCAAGGCGCTCCGCAGCCTCGAGGATCATCCTTTAGTCGGAGAAACCCGTTCGGTGGGGCTGATCGGGGCAATCGAACTGACATCCGATAAGGCCAAGCGATCCCGTTTCAAGGATGCGGGCCGGGTCGGAACGATTTGCCGCGATCATTCCTTCAAGGCCGGCCTTATCATGCGGGCCTGCTGGGATACGATGGTGCTTGCACCGCCGCTCGTCATCTCCAAAAAGGAAATCGACGAGATGACCAGGCTCGCGCGACAGGCGCTGGACGCCACCCTGGCCGACGTCAAGCACGAGATTAAATGACTCGGAATTCAGTTGAACGCCTGAAGAACGGGCGTAAGCTGAAGATTACATGCGGCCGAGACCGCCCAGTGGCGGCGCCCTACCCGGGGTGCCGCCTCGCAAGAAACGAGAGGAAACCAGATATGACCATATTCCGTCCGCGCTACCGCCCCAGCCGGCGTTCGCTGCTCAAGGGCGCCAGCGTCGCTGCCGTCGGGCTCACCATGATGCCGCGCTTCTCGCTCGCCGAGGAGGAGAAGAAACTCAATTTCTACAATTGGGATACGTACATTGGCGAGACGACCTTGGCGGATTTCGAGACGGCGACCGGCATCGAAACCAAGATGGATCTGTTCGCCGATAATGACGAACTCTTCGCCAAGCTCAAGGGCGGCAATCCCGGCTATGACGTCATTGTTCCGACCAATGACAATCTGGAGCGGATGATCAAGGCCAATATGGTGATGCCGATCGACCACGCCAAAATCCCCAACATGTCGAATATCGACACGCCGTTCCAGGACGCCGCCTTCGATCCGGGCCGCAAGCATTCGATCCCCTATATGTGGGGAACGCTCGGCATCGGCTATCGCAAGTCGAAGATCGAGGGCGCTGTCGATTCGTGGAAGCTCCTGCTCGATTCCGACCAGCTCGCCGGCAAGATCTCGCTGCTCGGCGATGCGCAGAATGTGATTGGCCCGACGCTCAAGTATCTTGGCTTTTCCTACAACTCAACCAATCCGGACGAGTTGAAGAAGGTCGAAGACCTGCTGATCAAGCAGAAGAAAAACGTCAAGGTCTTTGCCGACGACAACGGACAGGATCTTCTCGCCTCAGGCGAAGTCGATGCCTGCATGGAGTGGAATGGCGACATCATCCAGGTCATGGCCGAGGATGATGATCTTGCCTATGTGGTACCGACGGAAGGCTCGCTTCTGTGGCAGGACACGATGGCAATCCCGGTCGGCGCGCCGCATCCGGATAATGCGCATATGTTCCTCAACTTCATCCTGGGGCCCGAGGCCGGCAAGCTCATCGCCACGACGATCCAGTATGCGACCGCCAATGCGGCGGCGAAGAAGCTGATGGACAAGTCCTATATCGAAAACACGGCGATCTTCCCGCCGCCCGAGGTTATCGCGAAGTGCGAACCGGCACTCTATCTCGGCGAGGAAGCGACCAAGGTGCGCGACGAAATCTGGACCCGCATCCAGGCGGCGTAGCTAGTGTCCTCCATCGGCGGGCTCGACCCGCCGATCCAGACTGGATGGCCGGGTCCAGCCCGGCCACGGGGGAGGTTGTTACCCGTGTCCATAACTGAGGCCCCTCACGGATCAAGTCCGGGACAAGATAGTACTGTCGGGTTGCCGGTAAGGTGATTTCCGGTCTAGCATTGCACGCGTGGGGATTGGTCCGGGGGGATCTTGGAAAGTTGGAAGAATAATCGCAACGCCTTCTGGGTGCTTGCCATACCGGGCGGGTTCTGGCTCCTCCTTTTCTTCGTCGTCCCGCTCGGCCTCATGTGGTTCATGTCCTTCGGCGAGAAGGCGGTCATCAACGGCGAAGTCTCGATCACCGAGATCGATATTACCGGTACGCTCGCGAATTATGTGCGAAGCTTCGACCCGCTCTATCTCACCATCATGTGGAAATCGATCTGGATCAGCGCGCTGGCCACCGCGCTGTGCCTTGCGACAGCCTATCCGATCGCCTTCGGCATTTGTTTCGCGCCCGCCAAGTGGAAGCCGTTCCTCCTGCTCCTCATCATCCTGCCATTCTGGATCAACCTCCTCATCCGCACCTATGCCTTGATCGCGGTGTTCCGAACGCAGGGCTATCTCAATCTGACGCTTGGCGTTATCGGGCTCGGGCCTTACGAGATGCTCTATAATGACGGGGCGGTGATCTTCGGTCTCGTCTATGTCTATATGCCGTTCATGGTATTGCCCCTTTATGCGACGATCGAGCGGCTCGACAAATCCTTCCTCGAAGCGAGCCTCGATCTTGGCGCGTCGCAATTCACAACGTTCCTGAAAGTTACGGTGCCGCTCACCATGCCGGGTATCATTTCCGGCATATTGCTCGTCTTCATCCCCTGCCTCGGATCATTTCTCACGCCCGATCTTCTCGGTGGTGCCAATGCGGTGATGATCGGCAATGTCATCGAGCGGCAGTTCAAGGCAGCGAATGACTGGCCCTTCGGCTCGGCGCTGTCCTTCCTCTTGATGTATGCGACCTTCGGCGCGCTGGCGCTGCGGTCGCTCTTCGCCAGACGCAGCAAGGGCGTGGATATCTGATGGCGACGCGCTTGAAGCCTGGCCAAGGGCCCCTCGACTATGGCAGCCGCCTGTGGCTCAAGCTCCTCTTCGCCAGCATCATTTTTGTGCTCTACGTGCCGATCATCACGCTCGTCGCTTTTTCGTTCAACACCGACAAGCGTGGCATCGTGTGGCGAGGCTTCACCCTCGACAATTACGTGAAGGCCTGGAACAACGCTTCGCTGCAGGAAGCGCTGTTCAATTCGCTGATGATCGCCTTCATCGCGACGATCATCTCGACCATTCTCGGCGCCTTGACCGCACTGCTGTTGTGGCGATTCCGCTTTCCCGGCAAAGGAGCCTATGAGGGCTTCATGGCCTTGCCGATCGTGATCCCCGAAATCTGCATGGGCGTATCGCTGCTTCTGTTCTTCATCAATACGGGGATGATGGATTTTTCGGTCAAGCTTTTCTGGCCGTTTAACCTTCTCAACATCATCATCGCACATGTGGCCTTCTGCTTCCCCTTCGTAGCCGTTGTGGTGCGCTCGCGACTGGTCGGCTTCAACCGGCAACTGGAAGAGGCTTCGAAGGACTTGGGCGCTTCCGAATGGCAAACATTCTGGAGCATCATTGTTCCCTTCATGATGCCCGGGCTCGTCGCCGGCGCACTGCTTGCCTTCACCCTGTCGCTCGATGATTTCGTCATCACCTTTTTCACCTCGGGGCCGGAGACCGTGACCTTCCCCGTGAAAGTCTATTCGCTGGTGCGCCGCGGAGTTTCGCCTGAGATCAATGCCGCTTCGACCGTGCTCATCGTCATCACCGTCGTTGCCACGGTTCTTGCCATGAAGCTGCAGGCACCCGCCAAATCGGAGCAGAGCTGAAATCATGACCGATACGATCGTCTCCATCCGCAACGTCACCAAGAGTTTTCCGGGCGGAGTCAAGGCCGTCGACAATGTCTCCTTCGATATCGCCCAGAACGAATTTTTTGCGCTGCTCGGGCCATCGGGCTGCGGTAAGACCACGCTGTTGCGTATGATCTCGGGATTGGAGACGCCCACCGGCGGGGAGATCATCATCGGCGGCGAGGACATGGCGCTGACGCCACCCAACAAGCGGCCGACCAACATGGTGTTCCAGTCATACGCCGTATTTCCGCATATGACGGTCGCTGATAATGTCGCCTACGGATTGAAGGTCACGGGCGTTCCGCGCGATGAAACCAAGCGGCGGGTTGCCGAAGCGCTGGAGATGGTGAAGCTCACCGCGCTCGCCGACCGCAAGCCCGACCAGATGTCGGGCGGGCAAAGGCAGCGCGTGGCCTTGGCGCGCGCGCTGGTCAAGCGCCCGAAGGTCTTGCTGCTGGATGAGCCGCTCTCAGCACTCGATGCCAAATTGCGCGACGAGATGCGGCTTGAATTGACGCGGCTTCAGGAGAATGTCGGCATCACCTTCATCATTGTGACGCACGACCAGGACGAAGCCTTGTCGATGGCAAGCCGCATCGCGGTGATGGATCGCGGTGCGGTGCGCCAGATTGCGACGCCGTCGGAGCTTTACGAGCACCCCTCGAGCCGGTTTGTTGCCGACTTCATTGGCAAGGTGAACCTCATCGAGGCGCAGGTCATTTCGAACACATCGGGTTCGCTCGTCTGCGAGGTCAAGGGGCTCGGCCGGATCGAGCTTCCAGTTTCATCGCCGTCGGCCGGGAAAATCGCCATCGCGGTACGTCCCGAGAAGCTCAAGATCGGCGCCAGCGAGCCACTCGCGGCCAATGTCATCAAGGCGCGCGGCAAGGTGCGCGATGTCGCCTATTACGGCGATACCAGCCACGTCGTCGTCGCGGTCGAAAATGGGCCCGACTTGTCGGTGAACGTGCAGAATGAATCGCGCCTGGGCGGCGCCGGTGTCGAGCGCGGCCAGGTTGTGTGGCTCCACTGGTCGCCGAATGACTCGCTGGTTTTGACGGAGTAATAGTCTTGGTTCTCAATATTTCGGCCGACGATCCCCTGCCGGGGGATGAAGCCTTTCGCCGCAAGGACCTCAAAGGTACGCGCTGGGAGGCGACTTATGCGGGCGCGCTCTCCTTCATGCGGCGCAAGTATACGCGCGATCTCAAGGGCGTCGACATCGCGGTGAGCGGCATTCCTTTCGATCAGGCGACATCGCACCGGCCGGGCACGCGCTTCGGGCCGGAAGCGATCCGCAAGGCATCCGCCGAAAATGCCTGGGGGCCGTTCTGGCCGTGGATGCTCGATCCATTCGATACGCTCGCGGTTGTCGATTACGGAGATTGCTTCTTCGACTGGGCGCGCAAGGAGACCGCACCCGACTTCATCGAGAAGCATGCAGCCGAGATCATTGCGAGTGGTGCCGAGATGCTCACCTTCGGCGGCGATCACTACGTGACCTATCCGCTTCTCAAGGCTCATGCCAAGAAGCACGGGCCGTTGGCGCTTGTGCATTTCGATGCGCATCGCGATGTCGAGCCCGATGATGGCGGCCGCATCGATCACGGCACGATGTTCAACTATGCCGTCCGGGACGGCGTGATCGATCCGAAAAACTCGATCCAGATCGGCATTCGCACGACCTTCACCGGCGAGCGGAAGATGGGCTTTACCATCCTCTATGCCGATCGCGTTCATTCGATGTCGGCGGATGATGTGGCGGGCGAGATCATCCGGGTGACGGATGGCTCCAAGGCCTATCTCACATTCGATATCGACTGCCTCGATCCATCGGCCGCGCCCGGAACCGGCACGCCGATCCCCGGCGGCCTCACCTATCACCAGGCGGCGTCGATCATCCGCAAGCTCGCGCCAGTCAAGTTCGTCGCGATGGATATCGTCGAAGTCTCACCACCCTATGACCATGCCGACATCACGGCCCTGGCGGCAGCATCGCTTGCGATGGAGTATCTTTGCCTCAAGGCGTCACAGCGCGGTGCCAAGGCTGAGGCGATGGGCGACTAAACCCGGTCGCCGAATGCCGCTTCCATGAGACGGCGGGTATAGGGTTCGCGCGGATTATCGAGAACCTCGTCGGGGGCGCCTTGCTCCACCATGCGGCCGTCCTTCATGACCATGATGTGGTCGGCCATGGCGCGCACAACCGCAAGATCGTGACTGATGAAGAGATAGGATAGTCCGTGAGCGGTCTGGAGGTCGCGCAGCAGATCGACGATCTGCTTCTGCACCTGACGGTCGAGTGCCGAAGTCGGCTCATCCAGCACGACGACCTTGGGCTTCAGGATGATGGCGCGCGCAATTGCGATGCGCTGGCGCTGGCCTCCCGAGAACTCATGCGGATAGCGATTGCGCAACCGCGGATCGAGTTGCACTTCCTCGAAGGCAAGCGCGGCGCGGCGGTCGCGCTCGGATGCTGAGATCGACGGCTCATGGACGAGCAGTCCTTCGGTGACAATCTGGCCCGCCGTCATGCGCGGGCTCAAGGAGCCGAAAGGATCCTGCAGCACGATCTGCAATTGCTTGCGCAAGGGGCGCATCGCGTCCTTATCAAGCTTCGCGATATCCCGGCCGTCGAAGTGGATCGCACCTTCGCTCGGCAGAAGCCGCAGCATGGCGCGGGCGAGCGTCGATTTGCCGGACCCCGATTCACCGACAATGCCGATGGTCTGGCCTTGCTTGAGCGTGACCGAGACGCGATCGACGGCGCGCAGATAGATCGGATCACCGGAAAGGAAACCGCCGCCCAGGCGGAAGGTCACGCGGATGTCGGTGCCGTCGAGCATGCGCCGCGCCGTCTTGGCGACAGGCGCCTTGCGGCCCGTGGGCTCGGCGGCGAGCAAAGCCTGCGTATAAGGATGCTTGGGCGCGGAGAAGATTGTCTTGGTGTCGCCATGCTCCACGACCTCGCCATAGCGCATGACATAGACGCGATGGGCGATGCGGCGCACAATGTTGAGATCATGGGTGATGAAGATCAATCCCATGCCCAGCCGCTTCTGCAAGCTCGCCATCAGTTCGAGGATCTCGGCCTGGATCGTCACGTCGAGTGCGGTCGTCGGCTCGTCCGCAATCAGGAGATCGGGATCATTGGCGATCGCCATGGCGATCATGACGCGCTGGCGCTGGCCACCCGATAATTCGTAAGGATAAGACTGCATCCGCCTCTCGGGTTCGGGGATGCGGACCAGCTTTAGGAGTTCGATGGCGCGGGTATAGGCCTCGCTGCCCGAGATGCGCTGGTGATGCATGATCGGCTCCATGAGCTGGTTGCCGATCGTATAAAGCGGGTCGAGGGAGGTCATCGGCTCCTGGAAGATCATGGTGATCTTGCGGCCGCGGATCGTGTTGAGCTCATCCTTCGGCATGCCGAGAATGTTGCGTCCACGATAATCGGCAGTGCCGATCGCCTCGCCATTCGAAGCGAGCAAGCCCATGGCCGCCATCATCAACTGGCTCTTGCCGGAGCCCGATTCTCCAACGATTGCCACCGTCTCGCCGGCGTTCACATCGAGTGCAACGCCCTTCACAGCATCGACAATGCCGTCGAGGGTGCGGAACCTCACCCTGACATCTCGTAACGAAAAGATCGGTTCAGCCATGGCGTCAGCGATCCTTGGGATCGAGGGCATCGCGCAAGCCATCGCCGATGAAGTTCAGCGCGAAGAGCGTGGTGGTAAGGAAGAAAGACGGCACATAAAGCAGCCAGTTCGCATAAGGGATGTTCTTGGCGCCTTGCGAAATCTGGACGCCCCAGCTCGACATCGGCTCCTGAACGCCAAGTCCCAGATATGAGAGGAAGCTTTCAAGAATGATGACCTGCGGAACAAGCAGGGTCATGTAGATGACAACTGGCCCTAGAAGATTCGGGATAACGTGGCGGATCAGGATTCCCGAATTGGTAACGCCGAGAGCCTCAGCGGCCTGGACATATTCCTGGCGTTTGATCGATAGCGCCTGGCCACGGACGATGCGTGCCATATCGAGCCACAAGACCGCGCCAACGGCAAGAAACATCAAGATAAAGTTCCTCCCGAAAAATACGACCAGCATGATGACGAAGAAAATAAAGGGCAGCGAGTACAACACATCGACGATGCGCATCATGATTTCGTCGGTCTTGCCGCCCATGAAACCGGAGGTGGCGCCATAGGCGACGCCGATCACGACAGCGACAAGACCTGCCAGCAGGCCGATTGCCAATGAGACGCGGCCGGCGATCAAGGTACGGGTGAGCATGTCGCGGCCGGAAATGTCAGTGCCGAGAAGGAAGTAGGTCTGCTGGATATCCGCACTCATGGTGAGTTTGAGGCCGTCGGCGGATTTGTCGTCGACCTTGGCATTTTCGAAAAGATCCGAACGGTCGAGATAGCGGGTAACGCGGTCGTCGATGGGTTTGGCGGAAGTAACGGTGATAACGACGCGGCCGTCCACCTCCTTCCAATCGACCAGCGTAAGGCGCGTGCGTTTGACGACCTCGTCAACAGCCTCGCCAATCATCTCTGGCTTGGGATAGGGCGAAAGGCTCGGTGGAACGCGAACATAGTTTTGATAGATGGTCGTGAATTCATGGCCGGTGAAAGACGGACCGATGATGCAGGCGAGAGCGATGAGGATGAGATAAACGCCGCTCACCACGGCGGCCTTGTTGGCCTTAAGCCTCGCCCAGGCATCGGCCCACAGCGAGCGGCCGGACATCGGTGCAGGTGCGGCGATGTCAGTCATAGCGCACCCTCGGATCGACGACGGCGTAGAGCAGATCGACGATCAGGTTGAAGACGATCGTGAAGATGGCGATGACAACGACCGTGCCCATCACCAATGTGTAGTCCCGGTTGAGCGCAGCATCGACGAAATAGCGCCCTACCCCGGGTATCTGGAAGATCGTTTCGACAATGATCGAGCCGGTTAGCAGGGCTGCCGCCGCCGGGCCGGCATAGGAGATGATTGGAAGCAGAGCGCCGCGCAGCGCATGGCGTATGATGACCGAATAGTCGGAAAGGCCGAGCGCTCGTGCGGTGCGGATATGGTGCGAACGCAAGGATTCGATCATCGAACCGCGCATGAGGCGTGCGACGATGGCAATCTGCGGCAAGGCAAGCGTGACGATCGGCCCGATCTTGTTGACAAGGGCACCATCGCCCCAGCCGCCGACCGGGAGCCATTTAAGGGTGAGCGCAAAGAGAAGCTGGAAGAGCGGCGCGATGACGAATGTCGGAATGGTGCTGCCGGCGGTTGCTGTCGCGATCACCGCGTAATCGGCGCCCTTGTTCTGGTGGAGCGCTGCAGTGATGCCGAGCGCACTGCCGAGGAGCAGCGCGATGACGAGCGCACTTGCACCGATCTGGATCGAGACCGGCAGGCCGATACGGAAGAGTTCGCCAACCGTGAAGTCGGGAAGGTTGTAGCTCGGGCCGAAATCGCCATGCAGCAGGCTGCTGAGATAGAGGAAGTACTGCTTCCACAATGGCTCGTCCAAATGATAGACGCGCTCAAGATTAGCCTTGATAACCGGATTCAAGCCCTTTTCCTGATTGAACGGGCCGCCCGGCGCCACACGCATCAGGAAAAACGAAATCGTCACGATGACGAAGAGTGTGGGTATTGCGGTCAGCAGCCGCCGCAAAACATAGCGCAGCATCCGCCCCCCTTCGCTGGCAAGTGAAAACCGCCGCCTGCTTGAGGCGGGCGGCGGTCTTCAGTTCAGGTTTATTCCTTGCTCAGGAAACGGGTGGGATGGACGTCCATCACATTGTCTTCCCAACCTTTCAGCTTGTTGGAAACGACGGTATGGAATCCATAGTAAAGAAGCGGAAGCACACAAAGATCGCGTGCCACGCCGATCGCTTCCGCATCCGAGAGCTTCTTCATGCGTGCCGCGGGATCGGCCGAAGCGGCAGCCGCCGCCATCAAGTCATCATACTCCTTGTTGGAGTACTCGGCGTAGTTGTTGCCGGTGCCGGTCTTGCAAAGGGCCAGGAAGTTCTCCGGGTCCTTGTAGTCGGCAATCCAGCCCGCGCGCGCCACGTCGAAATCGCCGTGGTTTTCGAGATGCGCGTAATGCGTCTTGGTGTCGGTATTGAGGAGCGTGACCTCAATGCCGAGCGGCTTCAACTGCTCCTGGATAGCCACGGCGGTATTCTTGTGGTTCTCTGAAGTGTTGTAGCGGATCTCAAGCTTCAACGGCTTGTCCGGACCATAGCCGAGCTCGGCGAGGATCTTCTTGGCCGCGTCCTCGCGATCAAGCTGGGACATTTCGGCGTAATCCGTAGTCTTGGTCTCATAGCCGCCAATGCCCGGGGGCACGAAGGAATAGGCGGGGATCATCGTATTCTGCCAAACCTTCTCCGCCAGATAGTCGCGGTCGATCGCCATGGAAACCGCGTGGCGAAGCTTGGCATTGTTCCACGGATCCTTCGGGATCTTGAACACATAGTAATAGGTGCCGAGATAGGGGCCGATGCGGACCTGATCGCCAAACTTGGCCTTGAGGTCGCTCAATTGTTCGGTCGGGATGTCGTCATTCGAGTCGAGTTCGCCCGCCTCGAAGCGCTTCATGGCGGTGGAGCGATCTTCCGTCGGGATGTAGTTGACGGTGTCGATCTTCACATTGCCGGCGTCATAGAAATTCGGGTTCTTGACGGCCTTGACGTGATCATTCGGCACGAACTCGGCGAGCATAAAGGCGCCGTTCGAGACAAGATTGCCGGGCTTGATGAAATCAGCGCCGAATTTTTCGACATTCGCCTTGCTCACCGCATAGGTCGACTGGTGGCTCAGCATTTCGAGGAAATAGGGGGTCGGTGCATTGAGCGTGACCTCGAAGGTCAGCGGGTCGATCGCCTTGACGCCGAGTTCCTCGAGCTTCTTCTCGCCCTTGTTGATCGCATCGGCATTGACGACGGGCGAAAGCATATAGGCGTATTCGGCGGCAGTCGCGGGATCGACCAAGCGGCGCCAGGAGAAGACGTAGTCGTCAGCGGTGACGGGTGAACCGTCCGACCATTTGCCGTCGGCACGAAGCTTGAACGTATAGGTCTTGCCGTCGGGCGAAACTGTCCAGCTTTCCGCAGCGCCCGGGATGATCTCGGCCTTGGCATTCTGCACCGTCAGTCCGGAGAAAAGGTCGCGGAGGATGTTCGCTTCGTATACGGTCGAGGTCTTGTGCGGATCGAGCGATTCCGGGTCAGCGGAGTTGCCGCGATTGAAAACGACCTCCGCGAAGGCGCCGGTGGCACCCATGATTAGCATTGTCGTCCCGATGAGCCAGGACTTGTAATTCACTCTCATTCATACCTCCCTGATTGACCGACGCCGATACTGGCCCAGAGGCCGGCGACGGCTTCGACGGGGACAACCTTAGCACACGCCCACGGCTTGTCCCATGCTTCGAAAGCCTGAGATTCACAAGTAAGGCGCGCTGGCCCGACCAGCTAAGACTTGACGAGGCTTACGAAATTTCCCATCCGGCGGCCGAGGCGCACCAATTGCGGTACCAGCAGAAGCGCACCAAGCAGCGTTGCCACGACAGCAAAAAGCGCAAGCTGGCCGGCAGCCGCATAGTCGGGAATCGGCAGAAGTGCCAATGGTAGCGTCGCGCCAATCATTGCAACGCCCGCGACCAGGACGGCGCGGTCAAGCGCCAAGGCCTTGGCCCGCATCGTTGCCATGGAAATGGTGGATGATAGGCCGAGCGCAGGTAGCAGAAAGAGCATGCCGGCGGTAAGCGGTATGACAGGCTTGCCCAGCAGCCAGACCAGCCCGCCGGCGAGCGCGATCGCGGCAGCGAGCGCCAGGCTCGATGCGAGTGCGCGGGTGAGGTGGCGCAGGACAGCCCCTGCCGCCAGTATTTGTGCCGCGAGGACGAAGAACACGGTCGCCATCATGGCGCGGCGCAAGGCATCGATCTCGAACATGTGGGTGATCGCCGTTCCCATCGCATCGGGCGCGACGGAAAGGACCGCGGCAGCAAAGACATCCTTGTCGATATCGGCAGCCGGGACGACTTCGAGACGGAATTGACCGTCCTTGCTGATGAAGCGCTTGCGGATCGCCTCGTCGATGGTGCGTTCGGTGAGTGGCGGAAGTTGCGAAAGTTCGGAGAGGCGCTGCAGCATGCCGGGAAACTCGGCGAAGAGTGCCGTCTCGAGGTTACGCAACGGCTGCGGATTGGGAATGCTGCGCGATTGCACCACGTAGAGGCTTTCGGAAAGACTGCGGGAGGTCTCGCCGAGACCGCCGGTGTTCTGGGCAGCAGCGATGCGCGCCAAAGCGCTGCGCCAAGCGGAGAAATCGGCAATCAACTCCTCATTGGTACGTACGCCCGCAACATTGGGCGGATCCGGCAATTGACCATGCAAGCGCCCCAAGCTCTGGCGCTTGGCTTCTTCATCGGGCGGCAGGAAGGAACCGATCCAGCGCACGGAGCGAACTTCCGGCAGGCTTGCAAGGCGTTGCTGGAGGCTTGCGGCTTCGGCAAAGCCCGGAGCAAGGATCTGCGCCGAACTGTCGAAGGCGGGATTGCGCTTGGTGAGTTCGGCATAGGCGCGGCCCGCAGCATCGGGCGGCATGGCGACGGTTTCTCCCGGCGTGCCGAAGGGGATTTGCGGCAGCAACACCGCGCCGGCAATCGCACCTGCCAGAAGCACAGCGCCGATTGCAGTGCCGATCGGTTCGCGCGGTTCGGCCGCATCGATCGCCGAATCGATCCAGTGCTCGCCGACTTCATCGGGATACATGCGCAACAGCATGAGCGTTGCGGGAAGAAGGGTGAAACAGAGTACTGCAGCAAGCAGCCCGAGCAAGGCGCCGGTGCCGGCAAGCGTCAATACAACCGGGACTGCGGCGACATAGCCCGCGGCTGCCGCGGCAGCCAGTCCGGCGGGCGCCAGCAGGAGCAGCAATCCGGACTGGCGGCCGGCCAACGCGATGGCCTCGATCGGCGGAATGCGATCAGCGAGATGATTTTCGAAGCGTACGACGAAGCACAAGGCCGATAGCACCGCGACCGCCAAGCCTGGCGCAAGCGCGATCTGGGCGACGGCGAGCCCCCTCGGCACGAAGACCTGAAAGCCGAGCCCAACAATCGGCACCAGCATGATCATGATCGCGGCACCGGCGCGCCAATTGCCGGCGCCGAACATCACCGAAACGGCAAGGAATACGCCCGACATGATCAGCACAGGGACGGACAAGCGGCCGAAACCCAAATCCGCCGTCTGGTTGACCACCGCTTCCCCCGTGAGGAGCGCCTTTACTTGCGGACCGCTTTTTGCCTGGAGGTCGGCGATAATCTTGCGCGCCTCGCCGATCGCATCGACCGACGCAGGAGCCGGGGCGGCAAAGACGAACCATGTGGTATCGTCGAGCTTGGGACGAATATTGACGAGGCCCTCCCAATCGAAGGGCCGCGGTGTTCCCGAAGCGGCAGCGGCGGCGGTCTTCGCCGCTTCCCCAAACAGCCCTTCCAGCAAGGCTGCCGATCGCCCCTCCTCCACCGCGCGCGCTACCTGGTCGGTGAGCGCGGCAAGCCCATGGACGTTAGGCGATGTTGCGAGCGCCTGAAATAACGGCATCAGCTTTTCGACATCGGAGCCAATCTTCTCGACCTCGGCGGAATCGAGATAGAGGACGCCGAAATCCTCGAAGAACCGCCCCGTCCCCGGCGCGAAAACGCCGGTGAAGAATTGCGGCCTTGAGGTGAGTTCGGTGGCCAGCAAGGCGGCGGATGCGCGCGCTTGGCCCGGAACGTCTGACTCAACCGAAATCACGATTGGCGATGCCACGCCGGGAAATTCGCGCTCCAGCAGCGCCTGGCGCTGTTCGGACTCAGGCGTCTGATTGCGGGTCGCAAGGACCTCATCCAAGTCGATCGGATGAAGCGAAATGGCGAGCGCCAGGAGCATGATCAGGATGACGGCAAAAACCGCGGTCGCCCAGGCATAGGTTGCGGCAAAGCCCGCGACCGCGCCAAACGGTCCGTGTCTCGGCGCGCGGCTTCTCGCCGGCGGAGTTTCGATTCCGGCAGGCGCATGGGACGCGCCGGCCAAGGCACGCTGTCGTCCGACCGATTTGCCTGTGGCATCCGTCATGGCCTAGTTTGGCACATCAACCGTCAATGAACATTTGCCGCACTGTCCGGCTGAGCAAATCTGGCTGATTCTTCAATGCGCAATCCACCATCCAAGAGCTGGGGTGTCAAAACCCGGGCGATCCATGCCGGTGAATATGTCGATCCGGTGACGCGAGCCTCATCGCCCAATCTGGTCATGTCCGTAACCTTCGCACCCGAAGAAGTGGCTGGATTCTCGGCCCGGAGCAGCAGCGATTATGAAGGGTTTCTTTACGCAAGGGTATCCAACCCTACGGTGGCACAACTCGAAGAGAAGCTCGCGGCCCTTGAGGGGGCCGAGGCCTGCCAGTGCTTTGCCTCCGGCATGGCGGCCTCGATGGGCCTGATCGTCGGGCGCTTAAGCATGGGCGATCATCTCATCATCTCGGAGGCGAATTATGTCGGAACGGCAGAACTGGTGCGCGACAGTCTGCCCCGACTCGGCCTTGAGGTGAGCCCGGTCGACACGTCCGATCCGGCGGCCGTAGCCGCCGCCATTCGCCCCAATACCAAGATGCTGTGGATCGAAACGCCGGCCAATCCGATCATGCGATTGTCCGACATCGCCGCCCTCGCCAAGCTTGCCCGGGAGCGGGATATCCGCGACGTGGTCGTCGATTCGACTTTCGCAACACCGATCGCCACCCGCCCGCTTGAGCTTGGCGCCACTTTCGTCCTGCACTCGCTCACCAAGTATGTTGGCGGCCATGGCGATGCACTGGGCGGCGCGGTGCTGGGGCGCAAGGCGGATATCGCCGCGCTCAATCTTGAATCCGTCGTCCAT
>JAXMCQ010000033.1:0-41394 GCA_046349315.1 Hyphomicrobiales bacterium
ATTGCCGCGAGCACCGCTTCGGAATCGAAGCGCTCGGCGACTGATACTGATGTCTTCGCGGCATCGAGCGTAACGGCATCGCCATTTTGCAGGTAGTAGGTCGCCGTTGCAGTTCGCAAATCGACCGAATAGCCATCGAAGCCGGCATTCATCAACGCCCCGACGATTTGCGGGAAGGTCATCGCTCCCGATTCGGCGCCTTCAAGGCAGGTGCGAGCAATGGTTTTCCAGTTAGCAGTCATGGATTTGGTCTTTCCTTTTTGATTCGAAGCGTCAGTTGACGGGCATTGATTTAAGGCTGCGTCTTTTGACGATGCCTTCGAGGATTCCGAAGAGGGCGGCGCGATCTTTCGCGGTTAAATGATCGAAAAATTCCGCGTCATTCGTGTCGGCGAGCGCCGCAAGTTCCGGCACCATGGCGCGGCCCACGGGCGTCAGCGATAGAGTCTGGGCGCGCCCGTCTTGCGGGTCCGCCACGCGCTTGACGAGCGTCTTGCCGATCAGCCGATCGGCGAGCCTGGTGATCGCGCCACGCGTCATGCCAATGCGCTCGGCAAGCTTGCTGGGGGCGAGGGCGTCGACATCGAGCAATTGTCGCATGAGCACCCATTCGGCGACGGTGACGCCATGCGCCTCCACTTTGCGCGCGAAGGATTGCGACACATGGTTCGACACATAGCGCAGCCAATAGCCGAGATGGTCTGTCAGTTCGGAAGCGGATGTTTTGGCGCGCGGCATGGGCGTCTCGTTGGTTGACTAGGCAACTAACTGTATTTGGTTACCTTGTCAATCAAATCTGCGCGCTTTATCTAACCTCACTCTTCTTAGGTGAGCGGGTTGCTATTTCAGCCGAGCGATTTTCTCTTTGATCGAGAATAGCCCGGTCTTTTCAAGGAAGCCGGCCAGACCGCCGTACCCCTTCTTATAATCTTTTCCCAGCCTGTCATTGAGAGTTTTCCCGAGCACTGAGAGGCCTACCCCTTCGGGTTTGTCCAAGCTTTTGAATATCTCTACGACCTGTTTTACGACTGCAACCGGCGGCGCGGGTTTTGAAGGGGCGGACACTGCGCTCGTTTTGGCAGCGTAAGGCACAAAATTGTTGCAGGCATTGCGCAGTGAATCCGGCATCTTTTTTTGTTCGCCGACACATGTCACATGTACGCCATGGGTGCGGATATGCATCGCCAATTGGACGAAGTCTGCATCGCAAGTGACTAGCCACGCCTCATCGAACGGATGGGCGTGGAGCAGGTGCATGCAATCGATTACCATCGTGAAGTCGGCAGCATTATCCTTCATTATTGCTGAGGGCGGAGTTAGTTGCGGCTGGAAGCTGTGTTCGGCGAGAAATTTTTGCCATGATTGCAGGCTGGCGGCTTTGCCGTAAGCGCGCTTAATACTTGCGTTGGCGATAGTCGCCTTTTGCATGAAGACATTTGCGAGAAGCTTTGCGCTAGCATTCTCGCAGTCGATGAAGACCGCCAATTTCGGATTTGTCGCAGTCATATGTGCCCTCCGTGTGGGCGGCGAGTTTGGGCAAAGGGCGTGAAGGATGCGGTAATACGTTGCGTCAATTTTTAGCCAGCGTGGGCGCATCGCACGACTAGCGATCACGACCAGGGAACATCTTTAGCCACGTCAGCATTTTATCAGTTTCGCTGCGCCAAAAGCTGCGCCTGCACAAACCTGTGATATCTTGACGTCAGGGATGGTCGTTTCGTGGGATGTTTGCTAGCATGGCCGGGTTGGAGGTGATGCGATGAGGTCGGCACACCGGAAGCGCTTGCCCGTAACGGCTGAGCCGTTGCCGAAAGGTTCGCCTTCGACCGCCGAGGAGCGCAATATCGCTGTCCTCAAGTGTGCCTACGCCGCCTGGGATGCCTCTAAAGGGGCCGATCGCACCGTCTGGACCCAGCTTGTTGCCCCGGCTTTTCTCATGCATTCGCTGGCGCAGGGGGTTCCCCCGCTCGAATTTACGGCGCGGATCTGCTGTCCGGCCGATCTCGAGCGCTATTTCGAAGGGCTGGCGCGAGACTGGTCGATGAATTTCTTCCGGATTGACCGTTACGTGGCGCAGGGCAGCATGGTCGTGGCGATCGGGGAGTGTTCCTTTACGCATCGGCGCACCGGCAAAACCGTGACGACACCTAAACTCGATGCGTTCAAGTTCCTCAACGGAGAGATCGTCGAGGTCTCGGAACTCTACGACACGGCCCTCGTGATGGCTGCGGCCACTCCCGATGCCGCGGGAGGGGCGAAAAGGGAACATAGGCTGGCCGATGGCCTCTCAGATCGCTTAGGAAGCCCGTAGAGCACGTTTCTGGCTCGGGTGGTGGTTTGATAGCTCTTTTGCGCGAAGGCCCGTAGCGCCCCTCCCAGGCGATTCTAGAGGCATATAATCTAAGATTGAGAAATCACTCCATGCTGCTATTTTAGGGGGATTATTGCTCCCTCCGGCGGGGCCCGCCATAGTCGCCACCTTTCGAGGAGCGATTTCCAATCATGACGACTGCCGATCTCATCATTACCAATGCCCGGGTCCTGACGCTCGATGGCAAACGTGCCCATGCTGAAGCCCTGGCGATTGCCGGAAACCGGATCGCGGCGGTCGGTTCGAAGGCAGAGATCGCTGCCTGGAAGGGCTCCTCCACGCGGATCATCGATGCCGAGGGCAATACGGTGATGCCGGGTATCGTCGAAAGCCACATTCATCTCTTCCCCGGCGGGGTCGAACTCGATTCCCTGATGGTCACCGGCGTCGAGGGCATCGAGGCGCTCACCAAAGCAGTCAGAAACTACGCCAAAGACCGTCCAAACGACGCGATTATCGTGGCGAATGGTGCGAATTACACCGCGATCCGGCCGGATTCGACGATCACCCGCCAGGACCTCGACCAGATCCTCCCCGACCGGCCGTTCATGATGGCCTGTTTCGATCATCACACGGTTTGGGCCAATACGGCGGCGCTCACGGTAGCGGGGCTGCTCAAGGGCAAGTCGCTTCCTCCCGGCAATGAAATCGTCATGGGGCCGGATGGCCTGGCCAGCGGCGAATTGAAGGAAATCGCCGCCTTCGGACCGCTTTTTGCGATGACGCCGACGCAAGGCCGCGAAGGCCTCGGCATGGCAACCGGCGAAGGCCCCGTTCCGCCGGCGACTTTGGCCCAACGCGAGGCGGACAAGGTCGCGCTGAAGCGCGGGCTCGCCTATTGCGCTTCGCTCGGCATCACCTCGATCCACAATATGGACGGCAATTGGTATCAGCTCGAATTGCTCGATTCCTTGCGCGGGGAAGGAGCACTGACGGCGCGCGTTCAGGTTCCCTGGCACCAGAAGAACACCATGGCGCTCGAGCGCGTCGATGAAGCGATCGAAATGCGCGCGAAATTCAAGGACGACATGCTCTATTCGGGGCGGGTGAAGATCTTCATCGACGGCGTGCTTGAATCGATGACGGCCCTGATGCTCGACGACTATCCGGGCCATCCCGGAAATCGCGGGCAGCCGCTTTTTACGGCCGAAGAATTCAATGCGCTTGCGACGCGTGCCGACAAGCACGGGTTGCAGATCAGCGTGCATGCAATCGGCGATGGCGGTGTCCGGCGCACGCTCGATGGCTATGAGGCGGCGCGGAAAGCCAATGGTGCGCGCGATTCGCGCCACCGCATCGAGCATATCGAGGTCATTCATCCGGCCGACATTCCACGGCTCAAGGAACTGGGCGTCGTCGCCTCCTTGCAGCCGATCGTTGGGTTGGGCGTGCCGGGTGCACCGCTTGAGCCATGCCTGTCGCGGATCGGCGAGAAGATGCCCTATGCCTATGCCTGGCAGACGTTGCGCGAGGCGGGCGCGGCGATCGCCTTTTCGTCCGACTGGCCGGTTTCGCCGCTCGATCCCTTCCTCGGCATGCAGTCGGCCATGACACGGCGGCCGGCTTTGCCGGGGCTTCGCGAGCAGCGACAGAGCCTGATGGATACGGTCACGGCCTTCACGCTGGGCGGTGCCTATACCGAGTTCGCCGAAGGCAAGAAGGGCAAGCTTGCCGAGGGCTATCTGGCCGACGTCATCGTGCTCAATGGCAATATCGAGCTGACCCCGCCGCATGAGATCGGCGAATTGAAGCCGGTTGCGACGGTTTGCGACGGGAAGATCGTCTACGAAACCTAGTATCCATGAACGCCAAGTACGCGCTTCTCGACAGATTGGCCGACGCGGCGGGGGAAATCGGGCATTCCTGCTTTCATCGCAAGCTTCGCGATGCGATTGCTGCGCATGTCAAAGCCGACCTGTCGATGGTCATGCATTACTCGCGGCAGGATGCGCCTGTATATTTGACGGATGACGGGCTCGTCCGCGAGCACATGGATCTCTATCTGAAAGGCCTTTACCGGATTGATCCGATTTATCGGTTGTGCCGCGATGGCGTTTCGAGCGGTGTGCTCGATCTTCAGGAAATGAGCTCGCCGATCGCCGAAGCCGGCAATTATTTCGACATCTTCCTGAGGATGACCGGTATGGCCGACGATCTGGCGATCCTGCTTCCGCTGCCGGACGGAGGGGGTTCGCTCGGACTCGTGTTCGAGCGAAATCGCGATTCCGGAAGGCCGAAGTGGCGGAGATGCAGGGCGTCTATGCCATGCTCGACAGCCTGCACCGATTACATCTCAGATACAGTTCCATCTTGCCCATTGCCAAGACGCTGAATCGCGCGCCGGCGCCCGGCCTGCCCCCACTCAGCTATGGCAGCGCGCTCGACTCGTTTCTGAAGGGGAAGCTCACGCCGCGCGAGCGCGACATCATGCGGCTGATCCTGCTCGGCTATCCGAATGCCAAAACGGCGCAGCTATTGAAGCTGACCGTACATACGATCAAGAACCACAAGAAGCGCATGTACAAGAAGCTCGACATCACTACCGAGCGGGAGTTGTTCTTAAACTTCATCGGCGCAGTGTTCGACCAGGTCCAGGCGGAGTGGGCCCCCTAGGGTCCATTGGCAGCCGCCCGGTCCGCTCTCAGTCTCTCGTCTAGAGATACTGCGCGGAGATGTCCTCAATGTCGGTCGAAACTCTCTTCAAGAGCTACTGTGCGAGCTTCAACGCCCGCGATCTGGACCCGCTAGTATCCCTGTTCTCGCCCTATGCCTTGTTCGAAATGCCGCTGCTCGGCCAGAGGATTTTCGGCGAGTCTGAAATCCGCGGCAGCCATCAGCGCATCTTCGATCTCAGCGAGTATGCGCAGATCGATATTTCCGCGTACAAGACCTCGGGCCCGGTCGTCATCGCGGAGGGAACTCTCGAGTCGAAGCTCCTGCGCGACAACATGCCGGTTGAGATGCCGCTTGCCATGACGATGCAGGATGTCGACGGCAGGATCGTGAGGCTGTCGATCTATCTCGATGCCCGGCCTTATCGGTTGTGGGCGGACGGCCCGATCCTGGCGCCGTACGACCTGCCCGTGCACTGATGGATCACGCCATGTTCAACTCGCTGACTGCGGGCCGCGCGCTCAAGACCTATTGCGATGCCTTTCAGCGCGGCGCGATGGAGGAGTTTTCCGATCTTTTTGCCGAAGACGCGATCTTCGACCTGCCCCTGCATGACGGGCGCATCATCGGCCGGCCGGCGATCCTCGATGAAATCCGTGCAGCACTACTCGGCCTGCGGAACATCAAGGTGGTGATCGAGCATGCGATCGATGACGGCAGTCAGTGCTTTGCCGAGGGCCTGCTCCAAGCGGAACATGTGGGACTTCCGCCACATGTCGACGGCAAGCCGATGCGGCTCGATTTCCGCTTCGTCGCAAGCGTCACGGTCGCCAATGGCAAGGTCACGCGCTGGTCGGAATATTTCGATACCAAACCATTGAAGCCCATCGAGCGCACCCATCTCTATCCGATTTCGCGGCGCTCGCCTTACTGGGACGGAACGGTCGCCGCCGGCGTTTCCGAATTCATGGTCTATAACCATACCTATTTCCCACTGATCTTCCAACATTCGCCGGCAGAGGAATATGTGGCGCTCACCGAGCGCGTCACCTTGTGGGATGTTGGCTGCGAGCGGCAGACCGAAATCCGTGGCCCCGACGCCTTGCGCCTTGCACAGTATCTGACGACGCGCGATCTCTCGTCGTTCAAGGTAGGCGAGTGCAAGTACACGCTTGCCTGCGATCCGCAGGGCCAGATCATCTGCGATCCGGTGCTGATCCACCCGCGCAAGGATTTGATCTGGCTGTCGCACGGTGATGCCGACCTCACGCTTTGGGCACAAGGCATCGCGATGCATGGTGGCTTCGATGTCGAAGTCAGCGAGCCCGATGTCTGGCCGTTGCAGGTCCAGGGACCCAAGGCGCTCGACATGCTGCGCGGAATGGTGGCGGCGCCACTCGATGACCTCGGTTTTTACAAATGCGAATTGACGAAGGTGAACGGGGTCGATGCAGTCGTGTCGCGCACCGGCTGGAGCGGTGGGGCGGGCTATGAGATCTTCCCGTCGTCGTCCGCGCGCGCCATGGAATTGTGGAACGCGCTGATCGAGGCCGGGCGGCCTTATGGATTGATGGTGACGGGACCGAACATTTCGCGCGCCGTTGAGAAGGGGGTGACGGACACGGCCTATTACTCCAACTCGGACATGAATCCGTTCGAAGCGGGGCATGGCCGGTTGGTCGATCTCGACAAGGGCAAGTTCATCGGTCGCGAAACCTTGGCGCGGATCAAGGATGAGGGTGCGAAGCGCAAGACGATCGGGCTTCTCATCGACGGGGACCTGCCGCATTTCGAATGGTACTGGCCAATGCGGGATAGCAAGGGCAGGGCGGGAGAGGTGCGTTGGGCTGCCTATTCCTTCGCGCTCAAATGCTACATCGGGATTGCTGTCGCCGATGTGGGATTCGAACGTGACGATAAGGTCGAGATCCAGCATCCGGCCGGAGTTTCGAGAGCGACGGTGACGACGGTTCCGTTTGTTTGATCGTGTCCTCGCCCGCTTGCGGGAGAGGACAGGGGCCCGCTGCGAAGCAACGGGAAAGGTGAGGGGGACTCGTCGCACCCATCCCCTCATCTCCCCATGTCGCTCTCGCTCCATGGGTCCCCTCTTCTCCCGCAGGCGGGAGAAGACCACAGAGCTCAATCCTCTTCCGTCAGGAGTTCGGCAATGCCGGGCTTGGCCTTCTCGTCGCGGCCGTATTGCGGCCGGCGTCATAAGCGGTTTCGAGATGCCGCGCGTGAAGCCCTGAATCGAAGGCGCTGTCGACAAGGAGTTCGATGCGAATGGGATCGACGCCGCAATAACCTAGGATGCCGTAGCGCCAGAGATGCTCGATCTCTTTGCGATAGCCCCAGCGGTCGAGCTGATTGTTCGAAGCGCCCATCGGTATGAGCAACGCGCAAGGCCGCGGCGCCAGGAGGCTGCCTTCCGGATCGTGCTTCCACTTGTATGCCCAACCGGCCGACCAGACGCGATCGAACCAGCCTTTCATCATCGCCGGCGCGCCATACCACCAGATCGGGAAGATGAGGCCCAGCGCTTGCGCCTTCTCGACGCGCGCCTGATGGGCGAGCACATCGCTCGGCATCTTCGCGCCGTCGAACTGTTCGAGATCGCGGGTGGTGAGAAGGGGATCGAACTTCTCGGCATAGAGATCGCAAAGATCGACGCTGTGGCCGGCAGAGGTCGCGCCGGCGATGAAGCGCTCCGCCACCGCATGCGAGAATGATTGCGGATTGGGATGGCAGAGAACCGTCAGGACATGCATGGATGCCGCGCTTATGTTGATATTGCTCCGCGCATCTAATCCGCGGGGTTCGCACCGCAAATGGGCTCTTCGGAGGCCGTCGGGTTTGCTGCACGCATCTGCTGAATGAACCCATCTCCGATGGAAACGTTAGCCTTTCACGGCGACGGGAATTTGCTCCATGATATTTTCAAATCCATTCATCTTTTGGAGATTGCGTGAGCGGTTGTGGGTCCGCCCTCTGATTTTTTGCCTATTGGCGATTATCGCCCTGCTCGGTGCCGGCACCGCCAATCGACTGGGAATAGAAGATTTGGTGCCGAAGATCGACCACAGCACGGTGGAACGTCTTCTGTCCATAATATCCGCCAGCATGCTTGGTGTTGCGACTTTCGCAGTCGCTTCGATGGTGTCTGCCTATTCATCGGTAAGCAGTAACGCAACGCCGCGGGCTTTCGCGCTGGTCATATCCGATGACCTGTCCAAGACCGCGCTATCGACATTCATTGCCGCGTTCATATTCAGCGTAGTTGCGCTGATCGCGATCAAAACGGGCTATTTCGGTAGGACGGCTCTATTCGCCGTCTTCGTCATGACGATTGGCGTTCTGGGCTGGGTTGTCTTCTCATTCGTTCGCTGGGTCGATCAGATCGCGCGCCTGGGAAGATTGGGAACGACCATCGCCCGGGTCGAACAGGCGACAAAGACGGCACTGGAGCGACGGCGAAGTTCACCCACTCTGGGAGGCTTGCCCATCGATCGGCACGCTGATTTCGGAGATCCGATATTCTCCGAAACGGTCGGATACGTTCAGCATATCAATGTTGAAGCACTGCAAGCCTGGGCACAAGACAATGAGGCGGTGTTGACGGTCGCGGCGCTGCCCGGGACTTTCATCGTTCCCGGCCGGCCCCTCGCATTCATTGAGAGCAGGCGAGAAAATCCTCCCGGTCCGAAGGGCTTGTCGGCGATCGCGAAGGAGTTCGTCATTGGCGATGATCGCATCTTCGATAATGATCCGCGATTTGGGCTGATCGTGTTGTCAGAGATCGCCGCGCGTGCGTTGTCACCCGGAGTCAACGATCCGGGCACGGCGATCGGCATCATTGGCACGTTCGTCAGACTGTTTGTGCTTTGGAGCGCGCCTCCAACTAACAGCGAACAGGAGGAGACGCCACGCTTCGACAGGATCCATGTCCCGATATTGTCGGTGAACGATATGTTCGACGACGCATTCACGGCGATCGAGCGAGACGGCGCTGGCACAATCGAAGTTGTCTTGAAGCTTCAGAAGGCGTTTACCGCCTTGTGCAAGACTGGCGATCTTGAGATCTGCATCGCTGCCTCCCACCACGCGAAGCTTTCTTTGGCTCGGGCGGAACTCGAACTCAAGCTGCCTTATGAAATTCAGTCGGTCCGAGCACTGGCGGAGAAGCTGTTCTAACATCACTGTGATAGATGTCTTGGTGGTGCGCAAATCCGAAATGGAGCAGACGCGGTGCTTTCCCTATTGCAGATCACGGCTGCATTGCTCGTCCTGACGGCAGCATTTGCATGGGCCAATCACAAGCTGATCCGATTGCCTCACACGATCGGGCTTCTCGTGATGGGGTTTCTTGCGTCGCTCGTACTCGTTGGCCTCGAATTCTCGTTTCCAGACGTACCGATTTTCCATGAGATGACCACAATCGTTCGCCGGATCGACTTTCCGGGTGCGCTTCTCGATGGCATGTTGGCTTTTCTATTGTTCGCAGGCGCCTTGCATGTCGACTTTTCGAAATTGCGCGGAAGGGCGACAACCATCGCGGTCATGGCGACAGTGGGTGTAATCATCTCGACAATCACCATCGCGGCCGCGGCCTGGTGGCTGGGGAATATCTTGGGAGCCCCCATCTCCTTCGCGTGGGCGCTGGTTTTTGGGGCATTGATAAGCCCAACGGACCCGGTCGCCGTCTTGAGTACGCTCAAGGATGTGGATCTGCCCGAGACGCTCGAGACCGACATGATCGGGGAGTCTCTGTTCAACGACGGCGTCGGAGTCGTGCTCTTCACCATATTGCTCAGCGCTGCTTTGAGTGGGCAAGGGGGAGCAGGTTTTTCCGTGCCTGATATTGCAAGTATTTTTTTCGTGGAGGCGGGCGGCGGCGCCGCGCTGGGGCTTGTGACAGGCTATGTGGCCTATAGGGCTATGCGGGCGATCGACGAATATGTCATCGAGGTCCTAATTTCACTCGCCCTCGTAACCGGCTCCTATGCGCTGGCAAGCGGCTTTCACCTCAGCGGGCCTATCGCCGTGGTGGTCGCTGGCCTTTTGATCGGTACCCGTGGCACAGCCGATGCGATGAGCGAGACGACCCGCGACTATCTCTACGCATTCTGGACGCTGATTGACGAGATTCTCAACTCGGTTCTGTTTCTGCTCATTGGGCTCGAAGTCCTTGTTCTTTCCTTCTCGCGCGGTAATTTCTGGCTCGCCCTTGCCGTCATCCCCGCAGCGCTCATTGCTCGTCTGGCGGCAGTGGCGATTCCGGTCATCAGCCTCAAGCCGGTTGTAGGCTTCGTGAGGGGTACGATACCCATTCTTACCTGGGGCGGCATCCGCGGTGGTATTTCGATTGCCCTCGCCCTATCCATTCCGGGCGTTGCCGAGCGCCCGATCTTACTGACGGCTACATACTGCGTCGCTGTCTTCTCAATCGTGGTGCAGGGACTAACTCTTTCTGCCCTGGCCCGGCGCTACGCGGATTGAAACGCCTCGGCCGCGGGGCCCATCGAGATTGCCGGACTCCAGCTCTGTCAGGATGATGTCCAAACCGCGATGGGCTGGGAAACGCCTCGCAAGCCGTGCTGGCCTGCCTGGGTCAGGCGCGCCAGTGCCGCCAGCTGCGGGCCACTCTCTTCCACGGCCCGCTCGACCAGGCCCTGGCTCACGACAATCCGCGCCTTTAGTTTTCGGCACAGCTTCTGCATCCTGTTGGCGGTATTCACGGTGTTGCCGATCGCAGTAAATGTCATGGATTTGTGCGTGCCGATATCGCCAAGGACAACCATGCCGTAGTCGGCACTTATACCAATCTCAATTGCGTTTCGGCCGAGCCCCTTCCGCTTGGTGTTCCAGAGCTCCAGTTCGTCTCTCATGTCGAGCGCGCAACGCAATGCATGGGTTGCCTCGCATCCGGTCGGGGTGGGAATGCCGAAAAGCGCCATCAGCGAATCCCCTGAAAAGTTCTCGATAGAGCCAGACTGTTTGAACACGATCCTCGCCATCCGACGGTAGAATGAGCGAAGCAGCGCAACGACACGCTCGGGCGGCAAACCTTCGCTCATCGCGACAAATCCGACGATGTCAACGAACAGGACGGCGATCTCCTGGCGGCGGACAGGACCGAGCGGGTGATCGGTTTGCGCCAGGGTTTCGACCATCGCGGGAGAGAAGTAGCGCGCGAGGTTGGATTTCTTGCGATCCGACTCACGGGCCGCAGCCTGCGCCTGTGCGATGCGGATTTCCGCCTCGACCCGTCTCGTAACGTCGCGCTGGACTGCAACGAAATGCGTGATCTGCCCCGCCGCATTTTTCAGCGGGGTGATTGACCATTCCATGATGAAATGCGAGCCGTCCTTGCGATAATTGACAGCCTGGCTTTCCCAGGAATGACCGCCTTCGAGAGTCTCCCGCATGTCTGCGAATTTGGCGTGGTCGGTCTTCTCGCCTTGCAGAAATCGCGGCGATTTGCCGACGGCTTCGGCAGCAGTCCAGCCGGTCATCTTCTCGAATGCTGGATTGACATACACGATCATGGGGCCGGGCCTGCCGAGATCAGCGCTGGTTATCAGGATGCTTTCGGACGCGGCTTCGAGTACGGCGAACGGGTCGATGCCGCTCCTCTCAAGTGCACGGTATCGTTCTCGGATGGTCATGCAATCTCCGGTGGCGAAAGGATATCGCTTGGGGCAGATAGGTCAAATGGCAGGTCGATCGGTCTCACAGCGAGCGTGTGCGAGCCATCAACCTTGTCCAGCTTGAACTGGTCCATCGATGGTTGCCGGACTCGCGCGTGGCCGGTAGAGGCTTATGCGGAACGAGGTAAATTTTGGCCAAGACCCTTTCCAATTTCGTCTGCCAGTCCTGCGGCGCCGTGCATGCCAAATGGTCGGGGCGCTGCGACAATTGCGGCGCCTGGAACAGCATCATCGAGGAGGCGGCCGGAGTTCCGGCTTCCGGTGCCAAGGGTGCAAGCCTGCCCAAGGGCCGCTCCAACAAGCTGGTGGGCCTCACCGGCGGCGAGCCGCAGCCACCACGCCTCATCACCGGGATCGGTGAACTTGACCGGGTTGCCGGCGGTGGTTTCGTGCCGGGATCGGCGGTGCTGATCGGCGGCGATCCGGGCATCGGCAAGTCGACCCTGCTGTTGCAGGCGCTCGCTGAAATGGCCCGCAAGGGCCATCGCGTGATCTATGTCTCGGGCGAAGAGGCGATCGCCCAAGTGCGATTGCGCGCCGAGCGCTTGAAACTCCAGGATTCGCCGTTGCTGCTCGCCACCGAAACCAATGTCTCGGACATCCTTGCGACTTTGGAAGCGGACGGCCGGCCTGCCGTGACGGTGATCGATTCGGTTCAGACCATGTGGACGCCGATCATTGAAGCGGCGCCGGGCAGCGTCTCCCAGCTCAAGGCGGCATCCGAAGCGCTGATCCGCTATGCCAAGCAGAAGGGGACCGCCGTCCTCCTTGTCGGACACGTGACCAAGGAAGGCCAGATCGCCGGACCTAAGGTGATCGAGCATATGGTCGACACAGTCCTCTATTTCGAAGGCGATCGCGGCCATCAGTATCGCATCCTGCGGGCGGTCAAGAACCGCTTCGGGCCGACCGACGAAATCGGCGTCTTCGAAATGTCGGATGGCGGCCTTTCCGAAGTCACCAACCCATCGCGGCTCTTCATGGGTTCCGGCCAACATGCAACGCCGGGTGCGGCGATCTTTGCCGGAATGGAAGGGACGCGACCATTGCTGATCGAGGTTCAAGCGCTGGTCTCGCAATCCGCGCTCGGCACGCCGCGGCGCACGACGGTGGGGTGGGATTCAAACCGGCTTGCAATGATCCTCGCGGTGCTCGATGCCCGCGCCGGGGTGCAAACGGGGATGCAGGATGTTTATCTCAATGTCGCGGGCGGCCTCAAAGTCCGTGAACCGGCGGCCGACCTTGCCGCAGCGGCGGCGCTCCTCTCCTCGCTAACCGGCACGATCATCCCCGCAGGAACTGCGATTTTTGGCGAAATTGCGCTGTCGGGCGGAATCAGGCCGGTCGGGCAGACGGAAGCCCGCCTCAAGGAAGCCCAAAAGCTCGGGCTAAAGGAGGCGGTCATCGCGGCGGCAAGCGAGGTTCCGGCTGTCAAAGGCCTTAGAATCAGGACTGTGGAAAGCGTTGCGGATCTCGTGGCCTGGACTGCTTCCCAGGCCAGGGGCCTGTCACGAATCGCCTAGTACCGTGTCATAAAGCTGCCTATAAGGAGCCCTGTTTCCAGGATCGACGGCCAATGCCTTTTCAGCTTCTCGATTTGATTCTCGTCGCCATCATGCTCGTATCGGGGCTCCTGGCATTGATGCGGGGCTTCACCCGCGAAGTCCTGTCGCTCGTTGCCTGGGGCTGTGCCGCGGCGGCGGCGTTCTTCGCCATCCATACACAAAGCCTGCTCGACCTCGCCAACCAGTACATCAAGCCGGAAATTGCGGCCAAGATCGCGGTCGCCGGCGGCGTCTTCCTGGTTGTCCTGATCATCATCTCGATCATCAGTGTGAAGATATCCGACCTCGTGGTCGACTCGGCGGTCGGCGTTTTCGACCGCACATTGGGCTTTGCCTATGGGCTGGTTCGCGGGCTCGTTCTCGTCGTCATCGCCTACATGATCTACAGCTATCTGGTGCCGCCCGACCGGCAATATGCCGGCGTGCGCGAAGCGCATTCATTGCCGATCATCCTGTCGGTTGCTGAAATGGTGAAGTCGGTCATTCCGCCCGACATCGCCGAGTCCATCACCAACGCGACCAATGTCGGCTCGAGCGAGGAAAAGAAAACCGAACCGACAACCGGAGAGCCGGGGCAACCGGACCAGCCGGAGCAGCCCGGCTACCAGGGCGATGAAACGCAAGGGTTGGACCAGCTCATCCAGGGCGGCCAGGGAGGACAAACGGACGGCGGCCAGCAGCCGTCTTTCGGCGGACAAACCAATCCAAACTGAGACGCGCGATGCATTCACCCGGACATGACGATGATTTCGACCCCGATGGCGATCTGTTGCGCGAGGAATGCGGCGTCTTCGGCATATTCGGGCATCCCGACGCGGCGGCGCTGACCGCACTCGGACTGCATGCGCTCCAGCATCGCGGCCAGGAAGCGGCCGGCATGGTCTCCTATGACGGCGAGCGCTTCCATTCGGAACGCCGGCTCGGGCTTGTCGGCGATCATTTCTCAAGCGAGAAGACGATCGGGCGATTGCAGGGCAAGATGGCGCTCGGCCATGTGCGCTATTCGACGACAGGCGAAACGATCCTGCGCAACGTCCAGCCGCTTTTCGCCGAACTCGCTTCGGGCGGTCTCGCGGTCGCGCATAATGGCAATCTCACCAACGGGCTGACATTGCGGCGCGAGCTCGTCTCGCAAGGGGCGATCTGCCAGTCGACGTCGGATACCGAAGTCATCCTGCATCTGGTGGCGCGCTCGCAGAAGCCGCGCATTGTCGAGCGCTATATCGATGCCTTGCGCGCCCTGGAAGGCGCCTACTCGTTGGTGGCGCTCACCAACAAGAAATTGATCGGCGCGCGTGATCCGCTCGGTATCCGGCCGCTGATGCTGGGCGAACTCAATGGCGCTTACATCCTTTGCTCGGAGACCTGCGCGCTCGACATCATCGGGGCGCGCTTCGTGCGCGAGGTTGAAAACGGCGAAGTGATCGTGATTTCGGATGCAGGGGTCGAGTCGCTTCGGCCCTTTCCGAAGCTGGCACCGCGGCCTTGCATCTTCGAATATATCTATTTCTCGCGGCCGGATTCGGTCCTGGGCGGGCGCTCCGTTTACGAGGTGCGCAAGCAGATGGGCCGGCAATTGGCGCGGGAAGCTCCGGCCGATGTCGATGTCATCGTGCCGATCCCGGATTCGGGCGTGCCGGCGGCACTCGGCTATGCGCGGGAGTTGGGCGTGCCTTTCGAGCTCGGCATCATCCGCAATCATTATGTCGGGCGCACCTTCATCGAGCCGACGCAGACGATCCGTTCGCTCGGCGTCAAGCTCAAGCACAATGCCAACCGTGCCGTCGTGCAGGGCAAGCGCATCCTGCTCGTCGATGACAGCGTGGTGCGCGGCACGACGTCGGTGAAGATCGTGCGCATGATGTATGAGGCTGGTGCCCGCGAAGTGCATATGCGCGTCGCAAGCCCGCCGATCGCTTTCCCGGATTACTACGGCATCGACACGCCGGAACGGCAGTCATTGCTCGCCGCGACTCACACGATCGATGAGATGCGCGAGTTCATGGGCGTGACATCGCTGGCGTTCCTCTCGGTCGATGGCGTCTACAAATCGGTCGGCTTCGAGCGCCGCGATCCGCATAGACCGCAATTTACCGATCACTGCTTCACCGGTGACTATCCGACCCATCTCACCGATCTCGTGGGTGAATCGGCCAAGCAGCAATTGTCGCTCCTCGCCGAAGCCGGCTGACGTATATCGTGAATAAGCCACTTACCGGAAAAATCGCCGTCGTCACCGGCGCATCGCGCGGCATCGGGCGCGAAATTGCGTTGGGGCTCGCGGATCTGGGCGCGCACGTGATTGCGGTCGCGCGCACGCAAGGCGGTCTTGAGGAAATCGACGACGAGATCAAGAAAGCGGGCGGCAGCGCCACGCTTGTGCCGCTCGATCTCAAGGACTTCGGCGGCATCGACCGGTTGGGTGCGGCGATCTATGAGCGCTGGAAGAAGCTCGACATCCTCGTCGGCAATGCCGGCATCCTCGGCAAGCTCAGCCCGCTCGGCCATATCGATCCCAAGGTCTGGGACGATGTCATGGCGATCAATGTCACGGCGAATTGGCGATTGATCCGTTCGCTCGATCCGCTCTTGCGCCAATCCGAGGCGGGGAGGGCGATCTTCGTGACCTCCGGCCTTGCGCATCGCTGCTGGGCCTATTGGGGAGCCTATTCGGTGTCGAAGGCGGCGCTGGAGGCCTTGGTCAAGACCTATGCGGCGGAACTCGAAAAGACCAACGTCCGCGCCAACCTGTACAGCCCGGGTGCCACGGCGACGCGGATGCGTGCCCAGGCGATGCCCGGCGAGGACCCCGATACGCTTCCCCATGCCCGCGATGTAGCGCGTGCGATGCTGGCCATGGCTCACCCGGCCTTTACCGACAATGGCGCAACGCATAAATATTCAGCGGACGGACTTTACAAGGTTGCGTGATGAGTGAGGATCGACATATCGCCCAAGCTCTGGCGGACGGGCGCAAGTCCGGCGAGAAACTTCCCATCTATCCGGGGCCGACGCCGCGCGACAAGGCGCATGCCTTCACGATCCAGACCATGGCGCGCGAGCTTCTCGGCTGGGAACGGATCGGCTGGAAATGCGGCTGCACGAGCCTCAGGGCGCAGGAATCGCTTGGCACAGATGCGCCCTTCCCGGGCTCGCTTTATCGCGAGCGCTTTTTCGAGTCGGGCAGCCATCTCGTGACCCATCCCAGTAATTCGCGGGTGACCGAGCCCGAAATCGCCTTCACGATGGCGCGTGATCTGAAACCGCGCGGCAAGGCCTATGATGTGGCCGAGGTGCTGGCGGCAGTGGAATCGGTTCACCCCTCAATCGAGATCGTCAATCCGCGCTTGCCCAAGGGCTTCGGCGATGTCGTCGAATGGTATATCGCCGACGGGGCGCTGAATGACTCGATCGTTCTCGGCAAACCGGTGAAACCATTGCCGCGCGAGGCGTATGCGAAATTGCGCGTGCAGGCCCGCCAGAACGGCAAGATCGTGGGCGAGGGGACCGGTGCGGAAGCATTGGGCGGCCCGGAGAATGTCCTTACCTGGCTCGCCAATGATCTCATCGACAGGGGTCTTTATCTTCGCGCCGGCGATATCATTTCGACAGGGGTTGTGGTTGGTGTGTTCACTTCCAATCTGGGTGATCGGGTCGAAGCCAACTACGATCACCTCGGCTCGATCTCGGTTCAATTCTAGGTTCAGATGGTATGGGACTATCGAGAGTATATATCCTCGTGGTGAGGTGCTTCGCCGAAGGCGAAGCCTCGAACCATGAGTAGCATAGATATTGTTGCTCAATTCACCCTTCGAGGCCCGCCTTACGGCGGGCACCTCAGGGTGAGGGTGAAGGTGGTCGGATGATTTCGCAACGGGCCCGCTATGCTTTCAAGGCGCTGTTCCGTTTGGCGCGGGCCGGCGTCGGCGAGTCCGTGCAAATCAAGGATATTTGCGAGGCCGACCAGATTCCGCGGCCGTTTCTTGAGCAGATTCTCCTCGAATTGAAACGTTCCGGATTTCTTGGCAGCCGGCGCGGGAAGGAAGGCGGCTATTTCCTGCTCCGTGACCCATCGCAGATCACCGTCGCATCGGTGCTGCGGCTTCTGGACGGCCCGTTTGCGCCTTTGCCGTGTCTGTCTAAAACCGCCTACCGGCGTTGCGATGACTGCGCCGATGAAGCGGCCTGTGACTTGCGACGTGTGTTCGGAGAAGTCTACGGCAAGATGCTCAATGTGTTTGAGACACAGACACTGGCCAGTGCGCTCAAGGACAGTGACCGCAAATCTGGAGCGCGTGGCTCTGCCAAGCAGGCTGTCACGCTTGCCGACTGAAAGCTGCTGACGGCAGCACGCTTCTCTATCCTGCGTTTGGGTCGGCCCAATGGAACTCCGGGCGAGTCTCGCGAATTTCCAGGGCGATGAACATCGTTTCAGCGGAAATCAGACACTTCTTTTGTCTTTTTTCACTTCTGTGGGACGAGGAAAAAGCTCTGTCTTTTCAGAGGCTTGTCGAGAAAGATTAACGGCGTGTAAATTGATGTTGATTTTGTTGACTATATAGATCAACTTAGTGGCCTCTTGCATTAGAGGAGCCATCATATGAGCCTGCAACCCTCCTTCATTCGTCGATTGACCGGCGCCATCGCTGGTGCGTCGCTCATGCTGGCCGCATCCGCTGCGGGTGCGGTTGAGCTGTTGAACGTTTCCTACGATCCGACCCGCGAGTTCTACAAAGCCTTCAACGAGGCTTTCGCCGCGGATTGGAAGGCCAAGACCGGCGAAGATGTGACCATCAAGCAATCGCATGGCGGCTCAGGCAAGCAGGCGCGCGCGGTGATCGATGGGCTCGATGCCGATGTCGTGACCCTCGCTCTCGCCTATGATATCGACCAGGTTGCTGCAAAGACGGGCAAGATCCCCGCCGATTGGCAGGCGCGCCTGCCGCATAATAGCGCGCCTTATACTTCGACGATCGTATTTCTGGTGCGCGCCGGAAATCCGAAGGGGATCAAGGACTGGGGCGATCTCACGAAGGACGGCGTCTCGGTCATCACGCCCAATCCCAAGACCTCAGGCGGTGCCCGCTGGAACTATCTTGCCGGCTGGGCCTGGGCGGCAGGCGCCAATAATGATGAAGCCAAGGCGAAGGAATACATCGCCAATCTTTACCGCAACGTGCCCGTGCTCGACACCGGCGCGCGCGGCTCCACGACCACTTTCGCGCAGCGCGAAATTGGCGACGTGCTGATCACCTGGGAAAACGAGGCCTATCTCGTTCTCCAGGAATTCGGCGCCGACAAGTTCGAAGTCGTAACGCCCGCAAGTTCGATCCTCGCCGAACCGCCGGTTGCGCTGGTCGACGGCAATGTTGACGCCAAGGGCACGCGCAAGGTCGCTGAAGCCTATCTCCAGTTCCTCTATGGACCGGAAGGTCAGAAACTTGCCGCCAAGAACCATTACCGGCCGATCTCGCCGGAGCTTGCCGATCCTGCCGATCTCAAGCAGTTCAAGGAGATCAAGCTCATCACCATCAACGATCCGATCTTCGGCGGCTGGAAGAAGGCGCAGGAGACGCATTTTGCGGATGGCGGCTTGTTCGACCAGCTCTACAAGCCGACACAGTGATCGCGGATCGATGTCTCTAGCGATAGCGCAACGCAGCAGGAGCGTCATACCGGGTTTCGGTATGACGCTCGGCTTCACTTTGACGGCCTTAAGTCTGATCGTGCTCATCCCGCTTGCGGGGCTAGTGCTGCGGGCGGCGTCGGTCGGGCCGGCTGAGTTCTGGCACCTGGCGACGGATGAGCGGACGCTCTCTGCGCTGACGCTTTCATTCTCGACCGCCATCGTTGCGGCGGCGATCAATGTCGTCTTCGGGCTCCTCGTGGCCTGGTGTCTCGTTCGCTACCGTTTTCCGGGCTCCGGCATCGTCAATGCGATGGTCGATCTGCCCTTCGCGCTGCCTACCGCCGTTGCCGGCATTGCGCTCACCGCGATCTACGCGCCCAATGGCTGGGTCGGCCACGTCGCTGCGGCGTTTGGCTTCAAAATTGCCTTCACACCGCTTGGCATCATCATCGCGCTCGGCTTCATCGGCTTGCCCTTCGTCGTCCGAACCGTCCAGCCGGTGCTCGAGGAGATTGATCGCGAGATCGAGGAGGCGGCTGCAACGCTTGGCGCCACACGGTTGCGCACGGCCTTCCAAGTCATCCTGCCGCCGGTTCTGCCGGCGCTCATCACCGGCTTTGCGCTCGCCTTTGCGCGCGGGGTCGGCGAATACGGCTCCGTCATTTTCATCGCCGGCAACATTCCCGGTGTCTCCGAGATCGCGCCGTTGCTCATCGTGATCAAGCTCGAAGAGTTCGACTATGGCGGCGCGACGGTCATCGCCACCATCATGCTCGCGGTCTCCTTCGTGATGCTCTTCGCGATCAACGGCCTGCAGTCCTGGAGCAGCCAGAGGCTCGGTCATGTCTAGCATCGCCATTGGCGCACCCATGCCGGCGGCGCGCGGCATGTCCGAATCGAAGCTCGTCCGTCGCGTGCTGGTTGGGGTCGCGCTTCTGTTCCTCACGCTCTTCCTGCTGCTGCCTCTCATCATGGTGTTCGTTGAGGCTCTGCGGAAAGGTTTCGGCGTTTATCTCGAGAATCTCGTCGAGCCCGATGCATTGTCAGCAGTCAAATTGACGCTGCTGGTCGCGGCGATTGCGGTGCCGCTCAATGCCGCAATCGGCTTGAGCGCCGCCTGGGCTATTTCGAAATTCAACTTCCGCGGCAAGCAATTGCTGATCAGCCTGATCGACCTGCCATTCTCAGTTTCGCCGGTCGTCTCCGGTCTCGTCTATGTGCTGCTATTCAGCGCTCACTCGCTGATTGGCCCGTATCTGAAAGCAGCCGGGATTGAAATCATCTTCGCGGTACCGGGCATCGTGCTGGCGACAATCTTCGTGACCTTTCCCTTTGTTGCGCGCGAACTGATCCCGCTGATGCAGTCGCAGGGCAGTGCCGAAGAAGAGGCGGCGTTGTCGCTCGGCGCGTCGGGCTGGCGGACATTCTTCACGGTCACCTTGCCGAATGTGAAATGGGCGCTGCTCTATGGCGTGCTCTTGTGTAATGCGCGCGCCATGGGCGAGTTCGGCGCGGTGTCGGTGGTCTCAGGTCATATACGCGGCTCGACCAATACCATGCCGCTGCATGTCGAGATTCTCTACAATGAGTATAATTTTGTCGGGGCATTTGCGATTGCGTCACTGCTCGCTCTGCTCGCACTCGTGACGCTCGTCGCCAAATCGCTGCTCGAAGCGCGATATGGCGAGGAACTCGCGCATCGCATCAAACATTGAGGGGGCAGGAGCATGTCCGTGTCGGTCCACGCCGAACAGATCACCAAGAGCTTCAATGGACATTCCGCATTGCGCGGCGTGAGCCTTGATATTGCGGCGGGAGAATTGTTGGCGCTCCTCGGCCCCTCGGGATCGGGAAAGACGACCTTGTTGCGCATCATCGCCGGCCTCGATTTCGCCGACAGTGGCAAGGTGCTTTTCGATGATCTCGACACTTCGGCATTATCCATCCAGGAGCGCAACATCGGCTTCGTCTTCCAGCATTATGCGCTGTTCAAGCATATGCGCGTGTTCGACAATATTGCCTTCGGTTTGCGGGCGAGGCCGCGAAGCCGGCGGCCCGATGCGGCGACGATCCGCAAGAGGGTGATGACGCTTCTCGATCTCGTCCAGCTTTCAGGCCTCGAGAGCCGCTTCCCCGCCCAGCTTTCCGGCGGTCAAAGGCAGCGCGTGGCGCTGGCTCGCGCACTGGCGATCGAGCCGCGCGTTCTCTTGCTCGACGAACCATTCGGCGCGCTCGATGCCAAGGTGCGCAAGGAATTGCGGCGCTGGCTGCGCGAACTGCATGACCGTACCGGCCACACGACGATTTTCGTCACCCATGACCAGGAAGAGGCCTTGGAACTCGCGGACCGCGTGGCGATCCTCAATGAGGGCAAGATCGAGCAGATCGGCTCGGGCGAAGATCTGCATGTACGGCCGGCATCTTCCTTCGTGCACCGTTTTGTCGGCGATTCGGTCGAATTGCCGGTCACGGTCGGCGATGGTCAGGCATGGTTCGAGGGCAAATCGGTTTACCCGATCCATGCCAGCGGTTCGGAGACTGCGACCAGCCTGTTCCTTCACCCGCATGATCTGCATGTCGCTGAGGAGGGGCTGCATACGGTCCCGGCCGTCGTTGTGGGAACCAGGCGCACCGGAACTGGACGGCGCGCCGATCTGCGGCTCGGGAAGAGCGACCTGCGGGTGAATGTCGCGCTCCCGATCGACGCGTGGGTCAATGAAGGCGAAGTCGTTCATGTGCGCATCGGCCATGCCACCGCCTTCACCGACAATGTCGTGCCATTGCCGAAGCTGCGCGGAAGTTCTGTCGCGACCCGGATAAGCAGCCCGCCGCATCGTCAGCGCTCCAGCCTCTGACGCTAGTCAGCGTCAGGCGTACGCGGTTGCGTATGCTGTGAGCGAATTCACAGCCACCTTTCGTTCGCGCTAATATTCGGTCGTGTTTGGGACCATGCTTTTTCGGCATTCGGTCTCGGGGAGGACGGCCGATGGATGCTTTAGTCGACGCAAGCCTACTTGGCCTCGCGCAAGCGAACGGGCCCCAGCGCGACGCCGAGATCGTCGATTTTCTTTTCATTGGCGAGCTGTCGCGGCAGGTCGGAATTTCCCCACGGGCCATCCGCTTCTACGAGAAAGAGGGGCTGATCACGCCGGCGCGACATGGGCGGTTCCGCGTCTATCGCAAGTCCGATGAAGCTCGCTTGCGTGCCATTGGTCGTCTGCGCGCATTGGGATTCCCGATCGCTCTCATTCGCGAGAGCCTCGACCGTTTTCTCAGTCTCGATTCGCCCGACAACCGACAGGAAGTGATTGTGTTGGTAGAGCGTCATATCGCGACACTGGATCGCCGCCGCACCGAAATCGAAGAAGAGCGAACCCTCGCGCAAGCCCTTCACGCCGAGTTGACGGGGTAAGAGCCGCGGCCTCAGAAATGTGAGGCCGTGTCGTTGATCATCGACCAGTTTTGCAACAGGCTGAACGGCATCAATTGCGGTGTCGCCAGTTCGTTGCGCGATAATATCGACGCCCGCACGATCGGATCGATATCCTTGGAATCGAGTTCGAGAATGCAGCAGCGCGCCAGGGCTTCGCGAAAAGCGAGATTCGTGCCGACATATTCCATGGTCACGCGGCTTGACATCGGTCCCCAAGGAGCCATCACCAGTGCGACGCCGACCATGAGGCTATTCGAGTTCGGCATGATTTTCTGGAACGACATGAGGCTGATGTCTCGGAACCCCATGCGGTTCCGGGCGAGAAAGAAAAGCGTGTTCTGCTCCTCGATCACCAGTCCGCGATAGCGGCCCATGTGGTAGTATTTGCTGGTCGCGCCCGGCTCGCGCAGCGAGGTGTAGCGCCGGAACTGCGTGTGCCCCTCTTTCTTGTCGACAAAAACCAGAGAGCGGATCGCCTTGTCTGGATCGCGTGTCCAAGGGTAGTAGGCAAAATAATAGCCGGGCGCGAGGCTCGTCTCCTTGGTGCTCATGATGTCTTCGAGCAGCTTGAAGATGGTGGCGCTGTCGCCGCTGCGCGCCCGAGCAACAGCCGCGTGATCGCCCAGTGAGGCACGGACAGCTGCGGGTGACTGGAGTAGACTTTCTTCGGTGACACCAAAATAAGCGCAGATTTTGCGCAGCGTCGCCGGATTGGGTAGGGTCTGACCCGACAAATACTTGTTGAATTGCTGCCGATTTAAATTTAGCGCCCGACAAATGCCCGATATAGAGCCCCTCTGCTGGCAGAGGAACTTGAGATTCACGCCCAAATTCTTCGACGGCACCATGCGGCTCGCAACTATAGATAGAAAAACTACCGTTATCTGTAAGTTATACGGTAACGGATGCACAAGACACGTGCAACGCCCTTTCGCTATCTAGCGTCAGGGAGCTGGCGTTCCACCTGCGAGGATGGTGGCAGCACGGCTCATATCGATATTGCCACCCGACATGATGACCCCGACACGCTTTCCGCCAAGCTTGTCACGCTCCGCTGAAACCGCGGCCAGGGCGATGGCCCCGGCACCCTCCGCCAGATTGTGGGTCGTGCGATAGAGCGTTCGGACGGCTTCGGCGATCGAAGCCTCCGAAATTGAAACCACGCGATCCGCCCCGGCTTTGATAATCGCTAGCGCGTCGGGATCTGGCCCGCGCACCGCCACGCCATCGGCAAAAGTCGCACTGGAATTCGATGGGATAACCCGCCCCGCGGCGAAAGACTGCGCATAGGCCGGCGCGTTTTCGGCAACCACACCGATGACACGCGTCTTGAGGCCCAGCAGGTCACGCATCTTGATGACGCCACAAATGCCGGAGCCGAGGCCGATTGGGACGTATACGGCGTCAAGCGCGCCGGCCTCGCGGAACAGCTCCTTGGCATAGGTCGAAACCCCAAGGACGAGTTCCGGCTGAAAGGAAGCGACCATATCGAGGCCACGCTCGCCGGCGAGGCGCATCGCTGACTGGCGCGCTTCGTCAAAATCACTCCCGGTCTCGATTAATTCCGCGCCAAGCGCGCGCATGGCGGCATTCTTTTCCGGCGAATTGCCCAGAGGAACGACGACAGTCGCGGCGATCCCGTTGCGGCGCGCCGCGAAGGGGATCGACTGGCCGTGATTGCCGCGCGTCGCGGTGATGACGCCGCGTATCTGGCCGCGTTCCTTGCGCATGTGCATGTGGACGAGCCCGCCGCGGACCTTGAAGGCGCCGACGGGGGTGTGGTTTTCATGCTTGACCCAGACTTCGCAGCCTATTTCTTGGGCAAGCAATGGCCATGCGTATTGGGGGGTCGGCGGCATCGCGGCATAGACGATGCGTTCAGCGGTTTCGACGTCAGCGAGGGAAAACATAGTCGCTCGTATCGCACCCGCAGAGCGCCCGTCAACGCCGGTACTGGCCTCATTTGGGCGAGCCGTGCTATGACCCCGCGCAACGCCGCAATGGGAGAGCGATGATGGCTGGCAAGAAAATTCTGATGCTGGTGGGCGACTACACCGAAGAATACGAAATCTTCGTCTTTGAGCAGGCGATGCATGCCGTAGGGCATACGGTTCATGTCGTCTGCCCCGACCGCAAGGCCGGCGAAAACATGAAGACATCGCTTCACGATTTCGAAGGCGACCAGACCTATTCGGAAAAGCTTGGGCATTTCTACACACTGAACAAGACGTTCAGCGAGGCGAAGCCGGCCGATTACGATGCCATTTACATCGCTGGCGGCCGCGGCCCCGAATATATCCGCATCGATCCGCGCGTTCAGGCGATCGTGCGCCATTTCCACGAAAGCAAGAAGCCGATCTTCACCATCTGCCATGGCGTGCAGGTGCTGATCGCCGTCGATGGCGTGGTGAAGGGCAAGCGCGTCGCGGCCCTGCATTTCTGCGAGCCGGAAGTTCGCCTTGCCGGCGGCATCTATGTCGATGTCGGGCCGACCGAGGCTTGCGTCGACGGGACGCTGGTTTCGGCCAAAGGCTGGACCGGTTTGGCCGCCTTCATGCGCGAATGCCTCGCGGTGCTTGGCACCAAGATCGAGCATGGCGCGATTACGCCGGCCAAGACCGCCGGTAAAGTATCGCTCATCGCAGCAGAGTAAATTTTGCCAACATCGACTGGCGCGGGGAAACAACCCGCGCCAGTTGCGTCTTGATCGTGGAGCATCATGAAGCCAGCCTTCATTTTTCCGGGGCAGGGAAGCCAGGCGATCGGCATGGGAAAGGCGCTCGCCGATTCAAGCGCCGCTGCGCGTGCGGTCTTTGACGAGGTCGATTCCGCGCTTGGTCAGAAGCTGACCGATCTCATGTGGAACGGGCCCGAAGCCGAACTCACGCTCACCGAGAATGCGCAACCGGCGCTCATGGCCGTCAGTATTGCGGCGGTCCGCGTTCTCGAGGCCGATCATGGATTGCCGATTTCAAAGACAGCCGCCTTCGTCGCCGGTCACTCGCTCGGCGAGTACTCTGCACTCGCGGCAGCCGGTACTTTCTCGCTATCCGATGCAGCGCGGCTGCTTAAGATTCGCGGTCGCGCGATGCAGGCCGCAACGCCGGTGGGCGTCGGCGCCATGGCGGCGCTTCTCGGCCTCGATGTCGGGGATGCCGAAGCCGTAGCGCGCGATGCCGCGCAAGGCGAAGTCTGCCAAGCGGCCAACGACAATGCGCCGGGGCAGGTTGTCATTTCCGGCAACCGCGCCGCGGTCGAGCGTGCGATCGAACTTGCGAAAGCCAAGGGTGCCAAGCGTGCCGTTCTGTTGCCGGTGAGCGCACCATTCCATTGTGCGCTAATGAAGCCCGCGGCCGATGCGATGGCTGAAGCGCTCAGCAAAGTGGAACTCAAGGCGCCCGTTGTCCCCGTGGTGGCGAATGTCGTGGCCGGACCGGTCACGGATCCTGCGGAGATTCGCCGACGCCTGGTCGAGCAGGTCACGGGACGGGTGCGCTGGCGCGAATGCATGGCCTTCATGGCCGGGCAGGGCGTCGATCTCTTCTGTGAATTTGGCGCCGGCAAGGTGCTGACCGGACTCGTCAAGCGAACTGCGGCTTCGGCCAACGCGCTTGCTGCCGGGACGCCTGAAGAAATCGCGGCGGTTGCCGCGCACTTGCGACAAGGGTGAGGACATGTTTGACCTGACAGGGCGCACTGCCTTGGTGACGGGCGCCACGGGCGGCATTGGTGCGGCGATTGCCAAGGCACTTCATGCCCAGGGTGCGACGGTTGCGGTTTCCGGCACACGCGCCAACGTGCTCGAAGAGCTCAAGGCATCGCTCGGCGAACGCACGCATATCGTTGTTTCGAATCTTGCCGACCCACAGGATGTGGAAAAGCTCGTGCCGGCTGCGGAAGCGGCGATGGGCGCGCTCGATATCCTGGTGAACAATGCCGGCATCACGCGCGATGGGCTGGCGATGCGGATGAAGGATGAAGACTGGGCGGCCGTCATCGACGTCAATTTGACCGCCGGCTTCAGGCTCGCCCGCGCAGCCATGCGCGGGATGATGAAACGCCGCTTCGGCCGGATCATCGGAATCACGTCTGTCGTCGGTGTGACCGGCAATGCCGGCCAGGCGAATTACGCGGCTTCAAAAGCCGGCATGATCGGGATGACCAAGGCGCTGGCCCAGGAGCTCGCGAGCCGGGCCGTAACCGTCAATTGCATCGCGCCCGGATTCATCGCGACGCCAATGACCGAGGGGCTAAACGACAAGCAGAAGGAAGCGATCATTGCGAAGGTTCCGGCCGGTCGCCTTGGAAGCTCTGATGACGTTGCGGCAGCGGCAGTCTATCTTGCCAGCAATGAGGCCGCCTATGTCACTGGGCAAACCTTGCACGTAAATGGCGGAATGGCCATGATCTGACGGCGATTTTGGAGCGATTTCAAGGGCCGGAGATGCCCCTTTCATGGCGAAAGGAATCTGTGTTAGGAAGCGCCAGGGCACAAGGGGGGCGTTCATGCAGCACAGTGTCCCCGACGCAGGCATGACCGGCCGACCGGAACAATTACAAAAGGACAGTGGAACATGAGCGACGTTGCTGAGCGGGTTAAGAAAATTGTGGTCGAGCACCTGACGGTCGACCCCGAGAAGGTGACCCCTGAAGCAAGCTTCATTGACGATCTCGGCGCCGACAGCCTGGACACGGTCGAGCTCGTCATGGCGTTCGAAGAAGAATTCGGCATCGAGATTCCGGATGACGCCGCTGAGACGATCCAGACGGTGGGCGATGCCGTAAAGTTCATTGAAAAGAGCAGCGCCTGACGGTCGCTGATCCCCCTTTCTGCAAGGGGTTGCATGATTGCCAGCGCGGGGGCAGGAATCAACGCCTGCAGCCCGCGTTTTTGTGTCAGCCATCAGGGATAGAGTGAATGCGAAGAGTCGTCGTCACCGGTCTCGGTCTGGTTTCGCCGCTCGCAGCCGGTGTCGAGGAGACGTGGTCGCGATTGGTTGCCGGTGAATCGGGTGCAGGGCCGATCACCCGGTTCGACGCGTCCGACATGTCCTGCCGCATTGCCTGCGAAGTGAAGCGCGGCGACGGCAGCGATGGCACATTCAACCCCGATCGCTGGATGGAAGTTAAAGACCAGCGCCGCTACGACGATTTCATCATTTATGCCGTGGCGGCCGCCAAGCAGGCGATGGCCGATTCCGGCTGGGAGCCCAAGACGGAAGACGATAAATGCGCAACCGGCGTCCTGATCGGGTCGGGCATCGGTGGCTTGCCAAGCATCGAAGATACGGCCCTCTTGCTCAAGGAGAAGGGGCCGCGCCGAGTCAGCCCGTTCTTCATTCCGGGGGCGCTGATCAACCTTGCTGCGGGTCTTGTATCGATCGAACTGGATTGCAAGGGGCCGAACCACGCGGTTGTGACGGCCTGCGCGACGGGCTCGCATGCGATCGGCGATGCCGCGCGCCTGATCATGCTGGGCGATGCGGAAGTGATGCTGGCCGGTGGCGCGGAAGCGGCAATCTCGCGCCTTGGCATCGCCGGCTTCATCGCCTGCAAAGCGCTCGCCACCAAGTTCAACGACACGCCCCAGCGCGGGTCGCGACCCTATGACAGGGATCGCGACGGCTTCGTCATGGGTGAGGGGGCCGGTATCCTGGTCTTGGAAGAGCTTGAACATGCCAAGGCACGCGGCGCGAAGATTTACGCCGAAGTGATCGGCTACGGCCTCTCGGGCGATGCCTATCATATCACCGCGCCTGCCTCGGACGGTGACGGAGCCTATCGCTGCATGCAGGCGGCGATCAAAAGGGCCGGCATTTCCGCCCATGACATCGACTATATCAATGCGCACGGGACCTCGACACCGCTGGGCGACGAGATTGAATTGCGCGCCGTTGAGCGGGTTCTCGGAAACAAAGCGGAAAACGCCTCGATGTCCTCCACGAAGTCGTCGATCGGTCACCTTCTCGGGGCGGCCGGCGCGGTCGAGGCGATCTTCTCGATCCTGGCTATCCGGGACAATGTCTGCCCGCCGACGCTTAACCTCGAAAATCCTTCGGTTGAGACCGCGATCGACTTGGTCGCGCTCAAGGCGCGCAAGAAGGAGATCAATACCGTGCTGTCCAATTCCTTCGGCTTTGGCGGTACCAATGCGTCGCTGGTCCTACGCCGCTTTGCGGCATAGCGGTTTCTCCGGTTTGCAGGCGGGGCACGTAAAGCTTCCATTGAAAAGACGTAATTTCGAGCGGATAGAAGGGTATCAAGTTTCGGAGAATCGCTGCGCGAGGGTGCCGTGACAAACACCGCCGATGATACATGGCCGCAGCGGAACGTGCGGGTTCCCGACGCGCGGACCGGTCGGTCGGCGTTGGCGCGTGTGCTGGTCTCTCTCCTGCTGCTCGCCGTGGTTGGCGCCGTGCTGGCGGGCATCGGCCTTATGGTGGGCTACTCCTATTACAGCGCGCCCGGCCCACTCACGACGGCCAAAACCTTTGAAATCAAACGTGGTTTGAAAACCTCCGAAATTGCGGTGGCGCTTCAGGATGCCGGTATCGTGTCGGATGCAGCGTTGTTCTCGGCCGCCGCCTCGCTGAGCGGCGCCCGGGGCAAGCTCAAGGCCGGGGAGTATGATTTTCCGGTCGGCGTCAGCGTCAAAGATGCGCTCAACATCATCACTTCAGGCAAGGCGCGGACCTACAAGCTGTTGATTCCGGAAGGGTTTACCGTCGAGCAGGCGCTGAATCGGGTCAGAAATCAGACCGTGCTCACCGGTGAACTCACGATCGTGCCCTCGGAGGGCATGATCATGCCGGACACGCATGTCTTCCCGAAGGGCGTGACCCGCGACGAACTCGTCAAGGACATGCAGGAGGCGCAGGAAAAGCTGCTCGCCGAACTCTGGGAAAAACGTGCCCAGAACCTGCCCTTTGATACCAAGGAAAAGGCGCTGATCCTGGCCTCAATCGTCGAAAAGGAGACAGCACGCTCCGATGAGCGGCCGCGGGTGGCGGCGGTCTTCGTGAACCGTCTGCGGCAGGGCATGCGGCTGCAATCGGACCCGACCATCATCTATGGAATTGTCGGCGGGAAAGGCAAACTCGACCGGCCGCTGACCAAGAAGGATATCGCCGAGAAGACGCCCTACAACACTTATCGCATCAATGGCCTGCCGCCCGGCCCCATCTCCAATCCCGGGCGTGCGGCAATCGAAGCGGTGCTCAATCCGCCCGATACGAAGGAGCTCTACTTCGTCGCGGACGGGACAGGCGGCCATGCCTTTGCCGAGACGCTCGACCAGCACCGTGCAAATGTCGAGAATTGGCGCAAGATCGAGCAGGCCCGGAAGGAAGATGCCGAAGCCCAGGCGATCGCCGATGCGAAGGCCGAGCCCGATGATGCCGCAGCCGACGCAGCCGCCGCCGCCGATGAGGCGGGCACGACGCCAACGAGCCAAGCGCCCGATCTGCCGAGCCCCGAGGATACGCCTCAATTCTCTGCCGGTAATGCCCAGCCGACCCCGCGTGAGCCTTCAGCTTCCCCGGTTCCGGGCGCAATTTCGGACGACGCCACCGCTAGCCCGGTTCCAGACGCAGAGCCCATGCCGGATCTTGCCGCCCTTGTCCAAGAGGGCAACACCGTCGCGACTGCGGCAGCCCCCGAGCCTTCGCCGGAACCTGAGCCCCCGGCTGCAGCGGCACCTAAGCCAGGCGATGTGATCAAGGTGGCAAAGCGTCTGGTTCCCATCCCGGTGCCGAAGCCGAAGCAATAGATTTCTTGGCCGGGATATGCGCTAAAGTGCCGGCCAGATTTGATTCTTGGGCGGGGGTCCATGGCACTTTCCAGCATGACGGGCTTTGCCCGGGCCAGCGGCGCGCTCGACGGATTGCACTGGCAATGGGAGGCCAAGAGCGTCAATGGCAAGGGGCTTGAGACACGCTGCCGCCTGGCGACCGGATTCGAGCACCTCGAGGGACCCCTGCGCGAGGCGGTCATGCGCCGCTTCAAGCGCGGAAACCTGCAGATTTCACTGAGCTGCGATCACGGGTCGTCGGATGAAGTGTTCCGCGTGAATGAAGCCGCTCTCGAACAGCTCCTGGGGATTTCGGAGCGATTGCGCGCGCGGCTCGGCGGCGAGGCGCCACGGATAGACGGTCTCCTGGCGCTGCGCGGTGTCATCGAGGTGACAAGCAAACCGGTCGATCCGGAGGTGGCGGCGCGCCGCGACGCCGCGATGCTGGCAAGCCTCGATGCGGCGCTCGCCCAACTCGCCACCATGCGCGCATCGGAAGGTGCGCGGCTTGGTCTCGTCCTTGAAGGCCAACTCGAGCGCATCTCGGCCTTGACGGCCGCTGCCCGCGACTGTCCGGCGCGCCGTCCAGAAGCCTTCAAGGCGCGACTTGCTGAACAGGTTGCAAAGCTCCTCGAAGCCCGGTCCAGCTTCGATGAGGCGCGCTTGCACCAGGAGGCGGTGCTGGTCGCCACCCGTGTCGACATCCAGGAGGAGATCGACCGCTTGTTCGCCCATGTCGAAGCCGCGCGCGCACTCCTCGTCGCCAAGGAACCGGCAGGGCGCAAGCTTGAGTTTCTCGCCCAGGAATTCAACCGCGAGGCCAATACCTTGTGTTCCAAGGCGATCGACCACAGCGTGACGACGATCGGCCTCGACCTCAAGACGGTGATCGATCAGCTTCGCGAGCAGGTGCAGAACATTGAGTGAGCCTGCAACCAGAACCAAGATCGCAAGACGTGGCCTGTTGCTGGTCATGTCGTCGCCGTCCGGTGCCGGCAAGACCACGCTGTCGCGCGCCCTTCTCGCGCGCGACCCTCTGGTGACCATGTCGGTGTCGGTCACGACGCGGTCGCCGCGCCCCGGCGAGGTCGAAGGCAAGGATTATTACTTCGTCTCGAAGGAGCGCTTCGCGCAGATGCGCGATCGCGACGAGCTCCTGGAATATGCCGCGGTGTTCGGCAATTTCTACGGCACCCCGCGCCGGCCGGTGGAGGAGGCGCTGTCGCAGGGCAGGGACGTGCTGTTCGACATCGACTGGCAAGGCACCCAGCAGCTCGCGCAGGCTATGGAAGACGATCTGGTGCGCATCTTCATTCTGCCGCCGTCGGTCGAGGACTTGCGCGAGCGCTTGATCCAGCGCGCCCAGGATTCATCGACAGTCGTTGCTAAGCGAATGGCCGAGGCCGGCAACGAGATCAGCCATTGGCCCGAATATGATTATGTAATCGTCAATGATTCGATCGCCGAGAGCGGCGAGCAAATCTCCGCCATCCTCACCGCGGAGCGCCTCAAACGCCGCCGCCGCATCGGACTCACCGATTTCGTCAGGCAATTGACGAAGCGGCTTTAGAGCGCCACGAATTGGGACTTCGTGCCTCAGCCGATAACTATACTTGTCCCGGTTTCGCCATTGAGCAGGCGCTTCAGATGAAAACTCGCGAGCTGATCGTCAGGCCGCTTGCCGACCTCGGCGGCAAATACTCCAAGTGCTGCGGGATCGCCTGACTTAAGCTTGGCAAAGGCGTCGAGATAGGCTTTGGTCGATGGGTCGTCGAATGCTCCCGGCCTGAGAGGTTCGAACGCGCCGAGCGGCTCTTGCCTGCCTCGCAAGATCAGATCGCCGATGGGGCGTCCCATGAAGCCTTTCACCCGCGCGGCCGCAGCTTCACTAACGCAAATGCGGGTTCCGAGCTTCTTGTTCGCAGCCTCCAGACGAGCAGCAATGTTGATGGTATCCCCGTAGGCGGTGTAGTCAAAGAAACGCCCTCCGCCAAAATTGCCGACGGTCGCCGGACCGGAATGGACACCAATCCGCGTCACACCAAGTGCGATCCCGTTGCCCTTCCATGTTTCGCGAAAGGCTTGCGCGAAATCATCGAGATCGAGCGCGCAGGCGATCGCACGCTCGGCATGGTCGGGCTGGTCGGCGGGCGCTCCGAAGAGGACGTGCAGCGCGTCGCCGATGATCTTTGTCACCGTACCGTCATGCGCGAAGACGATGTCGGTCGTGCCGGTTAGGTATTCATTGAGCAGCTTCGTGAGCAGGCCGGGATCGATCGTCTCGGCGAGGGTGGTAAAGCCGGCTATGTCAGTGAATAACGTGGCAATCTCGCGCCGTTCCCCTGTCAGGCCCGGCGCATGCTCTCCGTCGGCCAGTCGCTCGGCAAGCTTCGGCGAGAAATAGCGTGATAGTGCTGCATGTGCCCGTTCGGCTGCAGCCTGCCTGCGGCGCGCATCGCGCAGCAACTCTAGGTGTCTGAGCGTCTTGGCGATCGTCGTTTCCAGGTCGGCGAAATCGATGGGTTTGGTAAGAAAGTCGAAAGCGCCGCGATTCATGGCGGTGCGGATGTTCGCCATATCGCCATAGGCCGAAACGATAATGGTGGAGAGTTGGTCCTCCTTCTCCTGCAATTTCTGCAAGAGTGTCAGGCCATCCATGCGTGGCATGTTGATGTCGCTGACCACCATGTCAATGTCACGATCGGCAGCGATCAGCGATAGCGCCTCAGCGCCGTCGCGCGCGAATACAAAACTCACCGCGCCGTCCCTGATCTGGCGGCGGAATTTCTGCGTGATCAGTCCTTCGAGATCCGGCTCGTCGTCGACTACGAGGATGCGGCTCATCAGGCTGCGAGCCCCAGCCGCGTCTCGATCGCGTCGCGAAGTGCTGCGAAGTCGATAGGCTTGGTGAGAAGCGCCTCCGCCCCGTCGTCCAACGCTTTTCGCCTGGTGTCGGCGTCGCCATAGGCGGTGATCATGATCACCGGCACATCGGGGCGAGCCGCCCGTGCCTTTGGCAACAGCTCCAGTCCGCTCATGCCGGGCATATTGATATCCGAGAGAATGAGGATCAGTGAAGCATCCGCTGCCTGATCAATCTTCTGCAGCGCATCGACGCCGGATCGGGCAAAGTCCATGGTAAAGCGTCCCTGGCGAATGTCGCGCCGGAATTGCTGCCGAAACAAATCTTCCACGTCCGGTTCGTCATCGACGACCAGGATAAGCATCGTCACAAGTTTACTCCAGAAACGACCTGCGAAGCCGCACCGCGCGGCAATACGATCCGGAATTCTGTAAACGACCCGGGCTCGGTATCGACTTCAATCGTACCTGCATGCTGCTTCACGACGATGTCGTGACTGAGTGAAAGGCCGAGACCGGTTCCTTCACCCGCCGGTTTGGTCGTGAAGAAAGGATTGAACATCTTGTCCTTAACTTCCCTTGGAATGCCGGTGCCGTTGTCGCGAATGCGGATCTCAACATGGTTGCCTAGATTCCTTGTTGCCGCAGAGAGCTTCGGTTCATAGCCGTCCCCGGCGTCGGCACGCCGCTTCGATGCGGCATAGAAACCGTTCGAGATCAGATTCAGGAGGACGCGCGTTATCTCTTGAGGAAACAAGTCGATCTTCCCAGCGGCGGGATCGAATGCCCGCTCGAGTGTAATGTTGAAACCCTGGTTTTCCGCGCGTGCGCCATGATAAGCGAGGTTGAGCGCCTCCTCGACGATGGCGTTGACGTCGCTTAACCGGCGCTCCCCCGAGCCCGATCGCGAGTGAAGCAGCATATTCTTGACGATGGAGTCTGCCCGCTTGCCGTGCTGTACGACTTTTTCGAGGTTGCTCTTCAGAAGATCGGTCAGATCGGCAACGGACTCGCGCTTCGCTTGATCGAGTTGCGCTCCATCGAGTTCCTCACGCAATTCAGCGATTAGTTCGGTGGAGAGCGCGGCGAAATTATTGACGAAGTTTAGGGGATTCTTGATCTCGTGCGCGATGCCGGCGGTAAGCTGACCGAGGGAGGCGAGCTTCTCCGTCTGCACAAGCCGGTCCTGGGCAGCGCGCAACTCCTCGAGCGATTTTGCGAGTTCCTGCGTTCGCGCCTCCACCTCGTCGAATAGACGTACGTTCGCTATTGCGATTGCTGCCTGGTCGGCGAAGGTCTCGACGAGTTCGATCTGCCTGGGGGCAAACGGCCCTGGCGCCGCTCTCCCCAATCCGAAGACACCGATGACCCCATCATTGCTGCGGATGGGGACCGCAATAACGGCGCGGAAATTGCCCGTGATCGCGACTTCGGGCCGCTCATATTCGGGATCCTGCAGGACATCCGCGACATGTATCGTTTTTTGCTCGAGGGCGGCCCGGCCATGCAGCGTTCCTCGCCCGATCGGATGCGGATGTGCCATTTCGTAGGCAATATGCTCCGGCGTCTGACCCACGCCGGCGGCGACGCGAAAGACATCGCCCTCGCGGACGGAAATCACTCCGCGGTCTGCCGCGCATAGGCGCACGGCCGATTCGATCAGGGCCTGGAACACTGCCTGCAGATCAAAGGCCGAGCGGCTGATGACCTTGAGCACGTCCGCCGTGGCAGTCTGTTGCTGCAGCGCCTCCGACAATTCCGCGGTCCTAGACTGAACCTCCTGGAACAGCCGCACATTCTCAATCGCGATAACGGCCTGATCGGCAAAGCCCTCGACAAGCTCAACCTGGCGGGGCGTGAAGTATCCGATAGTTTTGCGACTGAGTGCGAAGACTCCGATGACCGTTCCCTCGCGCATCAAGGGAACGCAAAGAGCTGCTTGGTACCCGCCAAGATCATGCTCGATCGGTGTCGCATGCTCGCTATCTGCGTAGGCATCGGGAATGTGCACGACCGCTTTCTCGAGCGCCGTGCGGCCTACGAAAGAATCCCGGCCGACGTGATTCGGATGTTCTCGCTCGAAGGCGACGAATTCCGCCGAAGCGCCGACCGAGGCAGACAACCGGTATACGTCACCTTCGAGCATATAGATGCCCGAGGCATCTGCCCCGCACAGAGACGCGGCCGATTCGATCAAGGTCTGCAGGACACTATTCAGGTCGAAGGCAGAGCGACTGATCACCTTGAGCACGTCCGCGGTCGCGGTCTGCTGTTGCAGGGCTTCGGAAAGATCGCGTGTGCGCGCCTGCACTTCGTCGAAAAGCCGCACATTCTCGATGGCGATGACGGCCTGGTCTGAAAATGTCCGCAGGAGTTCAATCTGGCGAGATGGGAAGTCGCCCGTTTCCCGCCGGGCAATGTTGATCGAGCCTACAGGGTGACCGTTGCGCAGGATTGGGACCGCAAGCGTGCTGCGAGCATCGAGGCTCCGTGCAGTGTCGCCAAGCTGATAATCCGGATCGGATTGCACGTCCGGAATCTGTTCGACGGCGGCATTGAGGATGGCCCGGGCGGCCGCACTGGCTCGACCGGGCCGCATGGGAAAGTCGCGGCGTTCCGTGGCGATTGCTTCGGCGGTCAATCCGTATTGCGCCACAAAGTGAATGAGTTCGCCGTCGAAGCGATAGACCGTAGCGAAGCGAGCATTGCAAAGTCGCGCTGCACTTTCGGCAATCGTTTCGAACACGGGTTGCAGGTCATCGGGCGAGCTCGATATCACGCGCAGGATGGCGCTCATCGCCGTCTGCCGCTCGAGCGATTCCGTTAGTTCGCGGTTTCGTGTCTGAACCTCCTCGAACAATCGCACATTTTCGATGGCGATGACGGCCTGGTCGGCGAAGGTCTTCACCAGTTCGATCTGCTTCTCCGTAAAGGGCCGCACGTCCCATCGTGTCACCGTGATGATTCCGATCGGATCGCCGCCCTCCCGCAAGAGCGGAACGCTCATGGCGGTGCGGTAGCGGCCTACGGACAGAAGTTCCTGCATCCGGTAGTCGGGGTCGTTCGTCGCATCGACGATCTGAACGGGTTTTCGCTCCAAGACGGCTCGTGCAGTTGCCGACCCGCGACCAGGAACAATGGGGTTCTGCATAAGAATATCCCTGATCTTCTTGTAGGCATCGGTCGAGAATCCGAAGCTCGTGGCGAGGGGATATTTCTCGCCGTCGCGCCGGAACATCCAGGCATGGTCTGCCTCGCAGAGCCGCGCGACCGATTCAACGAGCGTATCGAGCACCGCCTGCAGGTCGAAAGCGGAGCGGCTGATAACTTTAAGGACATCGGCGGTCGCTGTTTGTTGCTGAAGCGATTCGGACAATTCGTTCGTGCGCGCCGTCACCTCCTCGAACAATCGGGTATTCTCTATGGCAATGACGGCTTGGTCGGCGAAGGTTTGAATAAGTTCCACCTGCCGATCGGTGAAAAGTTTCGCTTCGGGGCGCGACAGAGCGATGACCCCGACGACGAGCCCGTCGCGTTTCAGCGGTACGGTGAGTCCGGTTCGGTAATTGCCTCCCGCATGGCCGGCGTAGAAGCGAAATCGCGGATCGTTGGGGATGTCCTCGACATGGAGAATTTCGCCAGTAAAGGCAACGCGCCCAGACGTCGTCGGCGCGTCTGCGGCGATGGTGATCGGGCTGGCTGAAGCAGATTCCACCCATTCGGGTGCGTAGCCGACTTGTGCCGCGAGAACCAGCCCGCCCTCGCGCTTGAGCCAGATCACCCCGCGCGCCGCATTGCAAAGCTCGATGCCCGACTGAATCAGCGTGGTCAGAACCGCTGGCAAATCGAATGTGGAGCGGCTGATGACTTTCAGGATGTTGGAAGTCGCCGCCTGCTGGGCGCGCGCTTCCCCAAGCTCCCGCTCCAAGCGATCGACGCGCTGATCGAATTCTCCGGCTGTGCTCAAAGGTGAAAATCCGCCATCCCGCGCATTAGCGACGCGGCGAAAGATATCTCGCGAGCCTGGCTTTGCGCCAGAGCCAACTAAATCACCCTCCGGGGCCCTGACCACAACCTAAAGGCGCGTGAAAAGCTAATGACCTGCACGGGACGGCAGGCGGTCACATGTGTGACACAAAAACCGATAAATTTTCGCAAGAATGGAGGTTCACATGCGCACAAGATTCAAGTTCGGATTGGCCCTAATCCTGGGTGTCGCAATAGGACATATAGGCAGTGAGGTCATCTATGCCGCGAATTCTGGGCCAGGATATTTCGTTGCCGAACTCAATATTACCGACCCCGCGAAGTTCAAAGGTTTCGTACAGAAGCTACCAGAAACGCTAACTCCATTCGGCGGACACTTTGTCGTTAAACCGGGAAAGATCCTGGCGCTGGAAGGCGATACTCCCAAGAGCGTCGGCGTGATTGCTTTCGATAGCGTCGACCAGGCGAAGGCCTGGTACGACTCGCCGGCCTATCAGGCCATCCTTCCATTGAGATTGAGCTCCGCTAAGACGACGGCCTTCATCATGGAAGGTGTCTCCCCATAGCGATGGTCCGAGCCCTTCACGCGACATCGTCGAGCAACTGAGCCAGGCGGCCGAACTCGGCGACGGTCAGATTTTCGGCGCGCAGTTCTTCCGAAATGCCGGCATTCGTGAGAAGCGCTTGCGTATCACGCCCAAGCGATTTGAGGCTCGAGCGCAGCATCTTGCGCCGTTGGCCGAAGGCAGCGGCCGTGACGCGCTCGAGCGTCTCCATCCGGCAATCCGGCTCGCATTGCGGTCTGGGGAGGAACTGAACGACAGAAGAAGTCACCTTGGGCGGTGGCGTAAAAGCGCTTCGATGGATATCGAACAGCTTCGTTACTTTGCACCGCCACTGGCAGATCACCGAGAGGCGGCCGTAGCTGTCAGTTCCGGGTTTCGCAGTAATGCGATCGGCCACCTCGCGCTGGAACATCAGTGTCATTGATTGATACCAGGGCGGCCAGGGATCGCCGAGCCAGCCGATCAACAGGGGTGTTGCAATGTTATAGGGAAGGTTGGCGACGAGCTTGGCTGTGCCCGAAACAACGGCTCTCCAATCGACGGCGAGCGCATCGGCCGGAATCACTTGAAGCTTGCCGGGATAAGCGTCGGCGATTTCGGCGAGGGCGGGAAGGGCGCGTTCGTCGCGCTCGACGGCAATGATGCGTTCGGCCCCTTCGGCGAGCAACGCGCGGGTCAAGCCGCCAGGCCCCGGTCCAATTTCGACGATTGTGAAGCCGGCGAGCGGAGCGGCGGCGCGCGCTATGCGCCGCGTAAGATTCAAATCGAAAAGAAAGTTCTGGCCCAGCGCCTTGTTCGCGCCAAGGCCGTGACTGGCGATAACATCGCGCAGCGGGGGAAGGCCGTCGTCAGTCATGGCCGAGTAATGGCCCGGCGCGGACGCCTACTGCGAATAATTCGGGTCCTTATAGTCGATAAAGGCCGTGCGACGCAGATCGCGCATGTAGCGCTGCTCATAGGCGTCGAATTTTTGATTCTCGAGCATCGTTGCAACCGCCTGCCTGGTCGGCTTGGGGGGGGCAAAATTCTGGCGCCCGCAAAGCGCGATCAGCTGGACGGCTGTACCTTGGAGAGCCGGACCGACCAGCCTTCCAGGCCCTGCCTTATCAAGCGCCTGCTTCATCGGTGGCGGGATTTTCGAAGCATCTACTTCCATCGGCCTTTGGATTTTGGTGTTGTAGACACCTTCCACCGCAGCGCGGGCGCTATCGCACCCCTTGAAACGCTGCTTGATCGTTTCGGCCTCGACCGCGCGCGCGTAAAGCAACTGCTGCTGCATCGAGGGATCGGACTTCTCGACCGGCAACATGATCTCCATGATTTGGTAGACCAAAACCGGCTTCAAGCGTGGATCGGTGGTCATTTTCTGCAATGCTTTGTCGATTTCGGCGGGATCGACAGAAACATCGACCTTGTAGAGCGCCACAAGCAGGCGATTGAAGGAAATTTGCGCCGACGCATATTGCTTGAGTGCGTTGAGCGAGACGCCCTGTCTCTTCAGCGTGGCGGTGAGTCCCTTCAGGTCGGTCTGCATGCCTTTCGCCATGCGCTCGAGATGGGCGTTGATCAAATCTTCCTTTGCCTCGACGCCATTCTTCTTGGCGGCGGAGATCTTGATCAAATCGTCGATGAGAGATTGCAGTGCCTGTTTGCGCGTCGGATCCTGTTTGCCTCGACCCATAATCTGCCAAAGCCGCAGCCGCTGGTCGACGTCAAAGCTGGTAATCGGCTGGTCGTCGACGGTAACGACTATGGATTGCTGGTCGGCATGCGCGATCCCGTAGGCCAGACTGAGGAGCATCCCACCGGCGATCATCGCGTCGCGGATCAGGCCACGAACTCGCATCACAGACCTTCCCATTCGCTCGTGCCCTGACCGGTCAGGGACTTCAAGTCGACGGTAAAGATAACGGAGCGGCCGACATCGTCGCCCTTCTGGCCGCCATTCGTGTAGTCCTCCTTGAAGAGGAGCTTGAAGTTGAAGCAGTCGCAGTCGTAACCGATACCAACCATGTCCTTGATCATCTGCGAGCCTTCGATGTCGTAGCGGGCGCCGCCATAGAGGGTCCACCCAGGTACGAAACTCCAGGCCGCGGTTCCCCACACCTGCTGTTCGGGTTCCGGACGCCCATAATCAGGCGCGGCGTCCACATCCACGTAATGGACAGACCCCGAAATCCTGTCGAAAGTGAGGCTGACCCCGGCCTGCTGGACGCGTATGTCGGACAGGTCCTCAGCGGTCCGGATCTGGTAGGAAAAGCCCAGCATCTCCCATGGCTGCCAGGCGATGGCGCCGACCAGGTCGGAGCGCACGTCATCAAGGCCGGAGCCGGGCAGAAAGCTGTTCTCGCCGGCGACGTGGAAGGACTCACCGAAACTCACGCGCGCAAAGCCGCCCTCGGGATCGAGGAAGGTATAAAGCACCCCCATGTTGACGCGCGTGCCAGCCTCATACTGGTCGAGACCGGTATTGCGATCATGCAGGAAGAGGCTGGTGTCGTCGAAATTGATATTGATCGAATCCTCTTTGCCGAACTCATCGGTATCAGTCTCGTCGCCGGCGGCGATGATCTGGGCGATCGGCGTGACGATGTGTTGGCCGAGGTCGTTTGAACCGATGAAGGGCCAACTGACTTCGACGCCGGCTTTAGGCAGCAGGCGGCCGGTCGTTTCCTGACTGCTGTAGTCGCCGGGGATATATTCGTTCGGCAGGTTGTTGCTGATGTAGAGATCGCCGCGCATGGTGGCGAAAGGCGTTATGACCTGGCCCATGTCGGTATACATCTGCCGCTGCCAGTTGGCTTCCAGTGTGCCGCGCTGCTGATCAGTACCGAGATCGACAGTCGGAAACGCCACCAAGGCCTCTTCTCGCGTCAAGCTGTACAGGCTCGACTTGAAGCCCAACTCGCCGCCCAGGATCGCCTGATCCAGCATATAGTCGTAGCGTATGTAGGGCAGGGCGACGGGCAATTCGTCCTGGTTGTCGGTCGTCAGCAGACCTTGGAAATGCAAGGCCTGGGCGGACAGGTAATTGCGATCATTGATTCCGGTCAGAAAGAGCTTGTTGGTGATCTCGTCGCGATCGTCGATGTCGTAGCGGCGCATAAATTCGACATCGCTGACGACAGTGCCGTCCCAACCCCATTTCCAGTTGTCATTGATCGTGAAATCGCCCCTGGTACGGGCCGAGCCGCGCCAATGGGTGTCGCCGGGGGGCGGTTGGTCGGTATCGAGCTGGTAGATGCCGTCGCCCTCGACGGAATATTCGCCATAGACGAGGCGATGCCGCCAAATCGCGCCCGCAAGCAGGCCCTGTTTCGACGTCAGGGTCGGGAGCAGGGTCAGATCGTAATTCGGCGCGAGATTGATGAAATAAGGGACGGTGACGCCGCCGCCGTAGATCTTTCCGTAGCTGAATTTCGGCGCCAGGACACCGGTCTTTCGCTTGACGGTCGGATCGGGCTGCGAGAATTCCGGCAGCGTGATGACGTCCATGCCGCCGAATTCGAAGGTCGCGTCCTTATGGTAGATCATATGGTCGCGCTCGTTATGCGTCGACTGCCGGGCCCGGATCTCCCAGAGCGGCTTGCCATTCGGCATCACGCAGGTAGCGCAGCGGTTATAGATCACGCGGTCATAGACGGTGATGTAGCCGTCGCGGCGCACGGCGTAATCGGCAGTGATGGTGGCGTTGTTCGTTAGGAGCAGGCGGAGGTGTTCAGCAAACCCGTCGCGGAACCGGTTACGCATTTCCGTCTTGTCGGCTTCGAGGACATTGCCGCTCGGCTCCTTGAGGCGGACCTCGCCATTAGCGGTCATGACGCCGGTCTTGGTGTTGTAGGTGACGCGGGTCGCGATGAGATCGTAGGGAC
>JAXMCQ010000034.1:0-41128 GCA_046349315.1 Hyphomicrobiales bacterium
GAAGGCCTTGTCGGCAATCGAGGAGCGTGTCGTGTGAACCGACGCACCGCCAAGCTCCTCGGCCGTGACCGTTTCGTTGGTGACGGTCTTGACGACATCGGGCCCGGTCACGAACATGTAGCTCGTGTCGCGCACCATGAAGATGAAATCGGTCATCGCCGGCGAATAGACATCGCCGCCGGCACAAGGCCCCATGATGACGGAGATCTGCGGGATGACGCCCGAGGCCAGGACATTGCGCTGGAACACATCGCCATAGCCGCCGAGTGCGCTCACCCCTTCCTGGATACGCGCCCCGCCGGCATCGAACAGCCCGATGATCGGCGCGCGGTTCTGTAGCGCCAGGTCCTGGATCTTGGTGATCTTGCGGGCATGCGCCTCCGACAAGGAGCCGCCGAACACTGTGAAGTCCTTGGCGAACACATAGACGAGCCGGCCATTGATGGTGCCCCAGCCTGTGACGACACCGTCACCGGGAAACAGCTGCTTCTCCATCCCGAAATCGGTGCAGCGGTGCTCGACGAACATGTCGAACTCTTCGAAGGAGCCGTCATCAAGGAGAAGTTCGACGCGTTCACGTGCGGTGAGCTTGCCGCGGGCATGCTGCGCATCGATGCGCTTCTGGCCGCCGCCGAGCCGCGCCTCGGCACGCTTGACTTCGAGTTTCTCGAGGATTTCCTGCATGCGTAACTCCCAAGGCGCGTCTCCGCTCTTAGCGGGCGTGGCCGGGGGCCGTCAAACAGGCGGCAAATTAAGGTTTAGGGCTCGGTCTTGGTCTCGCCCGTGGGCGTCACCACCGGCGCATCCACGGGATATTGGTCCGCCCAGACAGTGGCGCGAGCTTCGGCTTCGAGCCGCTCCTCTTCCGAGGACTGCGCCAGGATGTTGTCCAGCCTGTCGATGATCTCGGGGTTTTCCTCAGGGCGCGCCGTTTCCTGCGCCAGGAGATACCACATCAGCGCCCGCGTCTGATCCTGCTCGACATACTCGCCCTGGGCATAGAGATCACCGAGCATCGCTTCGGCGGGCGCATAGCGCTTGCGGGCGGACGAGACGAGCCACTTCAAGCCTTGGTCAGGCTTCGCCCGGATGCCCTGCCCCTTCAATGTCATGACGCCGAGCCCGTACTGCGCAGCCGGATGGCCAAAGGTTGAGGCCAGCCGGTAAAGCCGCAAGGAGCGGTCGAAGTCCTGCTCGATGCCATTCCGCTTGGTGCCCGTCCGATAGGCGTCAGCCACGCGAACCAGGGAATCGACCATGATCCGCAACCGGTTCTGATCGGACTCATCCGGATTGAACGCATCCGCTACCCGGCCGTAATAGGAAAGCGCCTTGGCGTCGCTGCGCTCGACCCCGCGACCCAATCGATACATGTTGCCCAAGTACCAATCGGCGACGATGTTGCCCTGGTCGGATGCCGTCAGGAAGAATTTGAGCGCCTTGTCGTAATTGCCGTTCTTGTAGGCCTTCTTCGCCTTCTTCAATTCGTCGGTCCAAAACGGCACGAAGTCGAGATCGGGCGCTGAGATATTCGGAGCGGCCGGCAAGTATGAATAAAACTCGGCCGCGAAGTCGGAAATGACGTCCTCGCTCTTTGCCTCGCGCCCAAAGCATAAGAGGGCGAGCAAGGCGAGCGCCATCGCGGGAAGGATTCCCGATAGCGAACGCACGCTCACCGGCGCGCACCGATCATATGTCGGCGTAGCAAACACCTTCTCGGGCTCCTCCTGGGTGCGTCACGGCACCTTTCACCGCCGGTCCGACCTGTTGTGCATATTTCCAAAGGGCTCCCGCCCCGTATCCGTGATCGCGCGGCTTCCAGCTCTTCGCGCGCTTGGCGAGTTCGGCCTCGCTGACATCGCAGGACAAGGCGCCTGCTTCCGCGTCGATCGAGATGATGTCGCCGTCCTTCAGAAGCGCGATCGGGCCGCCAAGCTGCGCCTCCGGCCCGACATGGCCAATGCAGAAGCCGCGTGTCGCGCCGGAAAACCGGCCGTCGGTAATGAGCGCAACCTTGTCACCCATCCCCTGGCCATAGATTGCAGCTGTCGTCGCCAGCATCTCGCGCATTCCGGGGCCGCCGCGCGGACCTTCATAGCGGATGACCAGCACTTCGCCTTCCTTGTACTGACGTTTTGTGACCGCTTCGAAGCAGGCTTCCTCGGAATCGAAGCACCGCGCCGGGCCGCTGAATTTGAGCTTGCTCATGCCGGCGACTTTGACGATCGCGCCTTCCGGGGCGAGATTGCCCTTGAGACCGACCACACCGCCTGTCTTGGTGAACGGCTTGTTGGCGGGACGAACGACGTCCTGCTGATCATTCCATTTCACCGACGCGAGATTCTCGGCCATCGTCCGGCCTGTCACGGTCATCGTGTCGCCGTGCATGAAGCCGTTGTCGAGGAGCGTCTTCATCAGGAGCGGAATACCGCCGGCCTCGAACATGTCCTTCGCGACGTATTTGCCGCCCGGCTTGAGATCGGCGATGTAGGGCGTCCGCTTGAAGATTTCCGCGACTTCGAAGAGGTCGAATTCAATACCGGCTTCATGGGCGATCGCCGGCAGATGGAGGGCCGCATTGGTGGAGCCACCCGAAGCCGCAACCACGGTCGCTGCATTCTCGAGCGCCTTGCGGGTGACGATGTCGCGCGGCCGGATATTGCGCGCAATCAGTTCCATCACCTGCTCGCCCGCGGTGAAGCAGAAAGTATCGCGTACTTCGTAAGGTGCCGGCGCCCCGCAGGAATAGGGCAAGGCAAGGCCGATCGCCTCGGCGACCGTTGCCATCGTATTGGCGGTGAACTGCGCACCGCAGGAGCCGGCAGAGGGGCAAGCCACCTGCTCCAGCTCTTCGAGATCGGCCGTCGACATGGCGCCGACCGAATGCCGGCCGACCGCTTCGAAAACATCCTGGATGGTGACCGGACGCCCTTTGAACGTGCCCGGTAGGATCGATCCGCCATAGATGAAGACCGACGGTACATTGAGCCGCACCATCGCCATCATCATGCCCGGCAGCGACTTGTCGCAACCGGCGAGCCCGACAAGCCCGTCATAGCAATGCCCGCGCATCGTCAATTCGACGGAATCGGCAATGCATTCCCGAGAAACCAGCGAGGATTTCATCCCCTGATGGCCCATGGCGATGCCGTCGGTAACCGTAATCGTACAGAATTCGCGGGGCGTGCCATTGGCGGCCGCCACCCCCTTCTTGACCGCCTGGGCTTGCCGCATCAGCGCGATGTTGCACGGGGCGGCCTCGTTCCAGCACGACGCAACACCAATGAACGGCTGCTGGATCTGCCGTTGCGTTAAACCCATTGCATAGTAGTATGAACGGTGAGGGGCGCGTTGCGGGCCAACCGTAACATGGCGGCTGGGCAGGCGACTCTTATCGACTACAAACGCGTCCATTAACCGACCCGCTTCACCAATTACGGCAGAGGCTCGAACGGACCGGCGCTGGCACAGAACCCGACTCGCAAACCATTGACCAAAACTTCTCCCGCGCGCCTATCTGCCCGCAGCCGGCGCTCAGCATATTGTTCGATACCCGCCCCGAGAATCTGCTGCGTTTCTACGCAACAATCTCAATCGTTACTTAAAAAGCTATTGGTGAATTGGGGCGGATGAAAGGATGATTCTGGTACGGAATCCGGCATAGGCGACAAAACCGACATTTGTGACATTTGCGCCACAAGGGAGAGCACCGGCGACCCATGACTATATCCAGCGGCGATACGAGAGGGGCCACAGCAGCCGGCTCGCAACTCCGCTTCGACTATATCCCGCGGCCGGGATTGCTGGGCATCACGCTGACCAATCTGTTCTTCAACCTGATAACGCTCACAATTTACCGCTTTTGGGCCAGGACGAATGTCCGCCGCCATATCTGGACTTGCGTCCACATCAATGGCGAGCCGCTGGAATATACCGGCCGCGGGATCGAGCTTTTCATCGGTGCCCTGATTGTCTTTGGCGTCCTGATCCTGCCGATCGTCCTGCTCCTCACGGCACTGCAAATCGGGCTTGGCCAGGAACACCCCGCCGTATTCATCGTCCAGTTCGTCTTCTTTCTCATCATTTTCGGGCTCTGGGGCATGGCCGTCTATCGCGCCCGCCGCTACCAGCTGTCCCGGACCCTGTGGCGCGGCATTCGCGGCGCGCTGGTAGGGTCTCCCTGGAGCTATACCGGACTTCATGCCGGCGCCTCGCTCCTTGCACCGATGACACTCGGCTGGTCGACGCCCGCCATGAATCTCAACCTGCAGGAGCGGATGATCGGCGACATGCGGTTTGGCAGCATGCCTTTCCGTTTCTCTGGCACCGCGGGACCTCTCTACGGCCGCTATGCGATCGCCTGGTCTTTGGCCGTGGTGATCTTCCTGTCTGTCCTCATTGCCGGCGGCATCCTGATCTACCTCGCCTACAGTGCGGAGATATGGACAATCCTGTCCGGTTCTGTGGCGATCAATTCGCCCTCCCAGAGCAATGTTCAGGAAAGCGATATCCAAGCCTTCGTCATGATCTTTGGGATACTGGGCGTTGCCATTCTCGCCTGGCTCGCCCAGAGCCTCGTCTGGCCGATCTATTTGGCGCGGGAAATGGCAGTCTTCGCCTCTTACACGACGCTCGATCGCGCCCGCTTCAGACTCGATGCGACGGCCGGAAGCCTTCTCCTACTGACCATCGGCAACGTCTTGCTGTGGATATTCACGATCGGCATCGCGACGCCGTTCATCCAGCAGCGCACGATCAAGTACATGTGCGACCGATTGAGTGTCATTGGCGAAGTCGATATTGCAACGATCTTGCAGTCACCGGCTCCCGTTCCGCGCTCCGGCGAGGGCCTTGCTGATGCTTTCGATGTCGGCGGCATTTGATGGACGAAACCTCGGCGCGCTATTTCGACGGAAAAACCGCGATCGAGCGGCCCGTGACGGTTCACCTCGATCTTCACGCGCTGACGATCTCGGGCTCATCGCTAGGCACTGTCCGATGGCCGCTGCCAGGATTGTTTGCCATCGACCGGCCGATTGCGGGAATGCCGTTTCGACTCACGAGCAAATCCGACCCTGACGCGCGTCTTGTCCTGGCCAATGATGCATTCGCCGCGGAGCTCCTGAAGCTGGCTCCGCAGCTCAAGGGTGGACTGACGCACCGGCGCGTGAAGCAATTTGCCATCGTCACTGCCATTGTATTGGCGAGCGTCGCGCTGCTCGGCTATCTGACGCTCGCCCTCGCTCCTCGCCTGATCGCCTTTTCCATGCCGGACAGTTGGCGCAACGCGCTGGGGGCTCAGATCGAGTCGACTTTCACGGAAGGCATGAAGACCTGCAACCAACCGGCCGGGCGCGCGGCCCTCGACCGATTGGCTGCGCGGCTTCGCGACGGCAATCCTGACCTTACACCCTTCACGCTCACCGTCTATGACACACCGATCATCAACGCCTTTGCGCTGCCGGGTGGCCGCATTGCCGTCTTCAGCAATCTCATCGCAACCGCCGACACGCCTGAGGAACTGGCAGGTGTCGTGACGCATGAGATCGGCCATGTCGCCAACCGCCACTCCGAGGCACAATTGGTTCGAGCAGTCGGAATGCAACTGCTACTGAGCCTCGCCTCCGGCGGCTCCGGCGGTAATCACCTCGGCGAGTTGGCAAGCGTCCTTGCCATCCTGCAATATTCGCGCGATGCCGAGCGGGAAGCCGACGACTACGCGCAGGGCACCATGACCAAAGCCCGGATCGATCCGCTCGGCTTGAAGCACTTTTTTGAGAAGATCCAAAAGCTCGACGGAGATTCGAGCATCATGGGCGATCTCGGCAACATGCTCAGCACGCACCCTCTGACCCAAGATCGGATCGACGCCATCAAGCCGCTGGAAGGCCCATCGCGCTCGGTTCTCACCCTGGAGGATTGGACCGCGCTGCGCAATATCTGCGGCTGATAACTAGGGCGTGTACTCAAATATGCGGCGTTGGCGGAATGTCAACTTCCTTGCGCAAAGCGGAAGGCGCCGACAAGCAAACCCCGCCGAAATCGGTCGGAAATGACCCAGAGCGGACATCAAACAATTCCCGGTCCAACCAAATTCTCAACTCGATCATCGATATGTGTAGGAAGACTCACAGATGCGAGTGGGACACCTTGAAGACATGGGCCATGGCGGCGCGGCCGAATTCCAGATCCCCTTCAGCTCGCTGTGGCGGATCGAGAGAGGCTTTTTTCTTTGTCTCGTCCGCGGGCAGCACGCGCCCTTCCATCACCGTGCCCCAGACGGAGATGTCCCTGATCTTCATGGGATCGACCGTCAGGGGATTGTCAGAAAGTATTGTAAAGTTGCCGCGCTTGCCCGGCGTGATTGTGCCGATCTCGTCCTCGAGCTTTAGCGAGTAAGCCGCTTCGATGGTCACGCCCCGCAAGGCCTGTTCGACGCTGACGCGCTGTTCAGGCCCTGCAACGCGGCCTGATCCTGTCACCCGGTTGACCGCGCACCACATGAGAAAAGTGGATCGCAAGGCGCCATCGGCATATCCGAATGGAGCGACCATGCGGTATGCCGGCGCGCGTTACATCTCCGAGGCGCACCATCTCCGCCGCGCGCTGGGGGCCAAGTCAACCTTGGCATATTGATCGGCGAGAGCCGTGACATAATAAGGATTGCCATTTCGACGATGGCGCCGAAGGCCTTTATGCGCGCCACCTGGTCCGGGGCGCTTACCGCGAAAATGCACAAGGACGGTGCGGTGGTCGTAACGCGGATTGCGCCGCAGATTGGCTTCCAGCGCATCGAGCACCCGTCGAGCCCGGCATCGCTATTGACGTGGATGTGGATCTGGTAGCCGCGTCCAGTAGATGCGGAAGCCGCGCTGGAAAGTTTCGTCCATCATCCATTCGCCCTTGGCCATCGAGGAACGGCTGGCGCACCGCATGAGCTGGGAATAGATGGCGCCATCGGCAAAGAGCTTGGCCTGCTTCGGCGCAAGGCTGGTCATGCCGCCGTACCAGGAGGCGAGCTTCTCGGATTCTTCGATCACCTGCTGATCGTCAGCATATTTGGCGACCATCGTCTTGCCGTCCACCATGAAGGACCAGCGGAATGGCATGTCCGGGCTTGAGAACACGGCGTTGACGCCATCCTGCACGGGCTTCGCCAGGATGCCGCCGGGCTCGTTGCCGATGGTGATGCCCTTAGCGTGCATGTAGTCGCGGGAGAGTTCGAGCCCCGCTTGCAGGCGTTGCGGCGAGGCTGCAAAGCTCGCGATGCGCGGCAGCACGGCGAACATGCCTTGTTCCCAGAAATGGCCTTTGCCCATATCGCTTTGCTTCTTCGCCGATGCGGAAAAGCTTTCGAACACCGCATCGGTGATCCCTGCGCGTTCCATGGTCCTGCTGTTGAAGAACATCTCATGGCAGGAGCGGCCCCATACAATGATGGGACGTGTCGTGCTGATCTTATCCAGCTCTGCCTTTGTGAGTGAGCCGTAGAAGGCGGGGTGATAGCCCCAGGTGAGGAGTGTCGCGTCGGAATCCGGCGATGCCTTCACAGCCTGGCCGAGGCGTTCCATGAAATCCTTCTTGTCCTTCACAGCAGGCACGGTGCGGCCTGGAAGCACCCAATCTTCGATGGACAGGATTTCGGACGACATGGTCAGCGCCGCCAGAACCGGATGATCATGCTGCGCGACGAAGCCCGGAACGATGACATGGTCAGAGAAAGTCCTGTCGAAGGTGTAAGGCTGGTTCCCGAGAATGGCCGTTACTTCCTCCATCGTGCCAACCGAGAGAATACGCCCGTTGACCACCGCTACGGCCTGCGCGGAAGGCTTTGCCGGATCGAGGGTGACGATGTCGCGCGCCGTGAAGACCGTGGCGGTGGGAGATGCCATCAGCGAGGCTCCCAGATCGCTCAGCGATTCCGTCTGTGCCACCACGTGACCAGAAGCCGCCATCGCCGAGAGGCCCGCAAGTCCGGTCCCCAGGAATGTACGGCGCGAAAGTGTGCCCATCATGTGTAAGCCCCCACTCCATCCATCACGTTTCAAATTTCTGGGCGGGCAGTTGCCAGCCAGGGCAAAACCTAACAGCAGACTCAGGCAAAGATTGTCGCAGTTGCGACAAATGAACTCTGGTAACTTCCGGGCGTAGCTTGAGCCGAGAGAGGATGAACACGCATGGAGCGGACCGAAGCAGAACGGTTGATTCTCGCGTGGGGGTGGCTTGCAGAACAGGCCAAGGAATTGCAGGCGATTATACTGCAACGTTCTCGTCTCGTGATGCATGCCCCCGGTGACTTCGTGTTCCATGCAGGCGATGACTCTGGTGGGATATACGGGGTCGTGTCAGGTGGCATCGGCATCTACCTCCCGACCTTTGCCGGAGACTTACGGCTGGCGCATATCGGTCGCCAAGGAGTGTGGTTCGGTTATGGACCCCTGATTCGCGGTCGCCGCCGTTCACTGTCTTTCAGCCCAACCGAAACCACATGGCTGATGCATGTGCCTCTGCCGGCACTCCAGGAAATCGCCAGCGGCTCGCCAGCCTATCAGCGTGCCATCCTGTCGGTCAGCGAGTATGGAATGGACGCGGCAATCACGATTATCGAGAATTTGCTCATTCAGAATCATGCGCGCCGGATTGGAGCAACCCTGCTGAGGGTCATGCCGCACTCTGGTGAGAGCAACTCGGACATTGTTCTGACGCAAAACCAACTAGGTGAAATGGCATCTGTGGGACGGCAGGTCGTGAACCGCGAACTCCAACGAATGGAGTCCAAGGGATGGATCAGGGCGTCATATAACCGGATAGCAATTCTCGACCGCGAGGGCTTACGGCGATTTGCCGAGAATGCTTAGCCTTGGCGAAGGCATGGACAGGAAATTCAACGATGCGAGCTTCGGTCGCGGCTCAGCTACTCGTCTGTTTGACCGCTGCCGCTTTGTTCACCATTAAGAACTGGCTGCGCTCCCCCAATGCACTCGGTCTCCACTACTTGTTGGCGTAAGGGTCCCGGTCAGGTCTTCATCCTTTCAACCGGACAGGTTGCTTACATAAGTGTACTTCCGGATATGGCCATTGCGTCAGGTAGCTGCCATACGCCCATTCGGTCGCGTTGTGAGCGAAGCAGACATCAACTCAGGCGGTTCACAAAGCCGGTTTTATGAGTACCTGTCCTAGTTTGTAGCGAGCTTGACGACGGCGGTCATGATCTGGCGAACGCCCTTGAGGCGCTCCTGCGGCGTCTCCCAGTCGCGCATGATGACGAGCTTCATGTCGGGGCGAAGCTTCGCAAGTTTCCCCTGGCGGGTGATCCATTCGACGAGCGCGCCCGGCTTTGCAAAACTGTCGCCCCGGAAGCCGATGACCGCACCCTTGGCGCCCGCATCGACGCTCGCCACATTGGCGATACGGCACAAAAGCTTGATCGAGACGATCGAGATCAGGTGCTCGACTTCCTCGGGCAAAGGCCCGAAACGGTCGCGCAGCTCAGCGGTGAAGCCGTCGAGTTCGCCCTGGTCGCGCAGATCCGCGAGCCGTCGATAGAGTCCAAGGCGCACTTGCAAATCAGGCACGTAATTCTCAGGAATGAGAACCGACGTGCCGATATTGAGTTGCGGCGACCAGCCACCCTCATCGGCCAAGCTTTCCTCACCCGTGCGCAGCTTGGCGACCGCTTCTTCGAGCAGGTTCTGGTAAAGCTCGTAACCGACTTCCTTGATGTGACCCGACTGCTCCTCGCCCAAAAGATTGCCGGCGCCTCTGATATCAAGATCATGGCTCGCCAACGTAAACCCGGCACCCAACGTGTCGAGGGATTGCAGAACTTTCAGTCGCTTCTCAGCGGCCGGCGTCAATATCCGGTTTGCCGGCGTCGTCATCAGCGCATAGGCGCGCTGCTTCGAGCGGCCGACCCGTCCGCGTAATTGATAAAGCTGGGCGAGGCCGAACATATCGGCGCGGTGCACGATCAATGTGTTGGCGGTCGGAATATCGAGTCCGGATTCAACGATTGTGGTGGACAGCAGCACATCGAAGCGCCGATCATAGAAGCCCGCCATGATGTCCTCGAGTTCGGTCGGTGACATGCGGCCGTGGGCGGCGCGATATTTGATCTCCGGCACGTACTTCCTAAGGAACTCAGCCTGTTCGTCGAGGTCGGATATGCGCGGACAGACGTAGAAGCTCTGCCCGCCGCGATAATGCTCGCGCAACAGCGACTCGCGAATGACAACCGGATCGAAAGGCGAGATATAGGTGCGCACCGCCAGGCGATCGACCGGCGGCGTTGTAATGAGCGACAATTCCCGCACGCCCGAAAGCGCCATCTGCAGGGTGCGCGGGATCGGCGTCGCGGTGAGCGTCAGGACATGCACGTTGCTGCGCATCTCCTTCAATCGCTCCTTGTGCTTGACGCCAAAATGCTGCTCCTCGTCGATGATCATCAGGCCGAGATCGCGAAACTTCACATCCTTGGCGAGCAGCGCATGTGTGCCGATGACGATGTCAATGTCGCCGGACGCGAGTCCTTGCTTCGCGGCATCGATTTCCTTGCGGCCGACCAATCGTGAGGCCTGCGCGATCTTCAAAGGATAGCCCTGGAAGCGCGTCGAGAATGTTGCGTAGTGCTGGCGCGACAGAAGCGTCGTCGGCACAACGACGGCGACCTGGCGCCCATTCATCGCCGCCACGAAGGCCGCCCGCAAGGCCACCTCGGTCTTGCCGAAGCCGACATCGCCGCAGACAAGCCGATCCATCGGCCGGCCCTTTTGCAGATCTTCGATGACCGCTTCGATGGAACCCAACTGATCCTCGGTTTCCTCATAGGGGAAGCGCGCAGAGAATTCGTCGAAAGCACCATCGGGCGGCGGCAGCACCTCGCCAACCCGCAATTCGCGCGCTGCCGCCGTCTTGATAAGCTGCTCGGCCATGTCCTTGATGCGCTGCTTGAGCTTTGCCTTGCGCGCCTGCCAGGCGCCACCGCCCAGCTTGTCGAGTTGGACGCCCTGCTCGTCCGAACCATAGCGGGTCAGAAGCTCGATATTCTCGACCGGCAGGAAGAGCCGGTCGTTGCCGGCATACATGATGAACAGGCAGTCGTGCGGCGCGCCCTGGACCTCGATCGTCTTGAGGCCTTCAAACCGTCCGATACCGTGATCGACATGCACAACAAGATCGCCGGGCGTGAGCGCAGTCAATTCCGACAGGACGTCGCTGGCCTTCCGGCTCTTGCGGTCGCGCCGGATGAGGCGGTCGCCCAGGATGTCCTGCTCGGCGATGATCGCCAGCGTATCGGTCTCGAACCCCTCCTCCATGCCGAGCACGATCGTGCTGACGATCTCGGGGGTGCGACCCAGTACCTCCGCCCAGGTCTCGGCGCCGGCCAGGGGCGACAATTCATGGTCGCGCAGGATCGTTTCCAGCCGCTCGCGCGAGCCATGCGTCCAGCCGGCGATCACCACCCGCTTCTTGGCTTTACGCAGACTGTCGGCATGCGCGCGCACCGCCTCATAGACACTGCCCTTGGCCTCGGCCCGCTCGGCAGCAAAGCCGCGCCCCTTGCGCCCACCAAATGAAACCACCCGGGCGGTCGGCGAATCCGGCACTTCAAAAGGCGACACCAGAAGCACCGTATGGTCGGCGAGCATGATCGCCCACTCATCCGCGCTGAGATAGAGCCGGTCCGGCGGCAGCGGTTTGTAGGTCTGGGCGCCGAAACTATCGAGCCCCAATGCCTCCTGCCGGGCGACATAGAATTCCTCAATCTGTTCGCGCCGCGCCGCCGCCGAATCCTCGGCCGCATGATCGAGCGAGATCACGACGTCGCCGGCATGATCGAGAAGCGTCGCCAGCTTGTCCTGTAGGAGTGGCAGCCAGTGTTCCACCCCTTGCGGACGCCGGCCGCCGGTCACCGATTCATAAAGCGGATCATTGCGATCAATGCCGTTGAAGGCCGTTGCATAATTCGTCCTGAATCGTCCGACCGTCTCGTCATTGATGATCACTTCACTCGCCGGATGCAGGACCAGTTGCCGGAGCGTGCCCGTCGAGCGCTGCGATTGAGGATCGAAGCTCCGGATCGATTCGAGCGCATCACCGAAGAAATCGAGGCGCACCGGCTCGGCGACGCCCGGCGGGTAGACATCGATGATGCCGCCACGCACCGCGAAGTCGCCCGGATCGACAACCGTTCCGGTTCGCGAGTAACCGTTCTGCGCCAGGAACGACTGCAGGTCGTCCATGTTGATGCGCCGGCCCGGGACGAGGGAGAACGTTGCCGCAGCCAGCGTCTCGCGCGACCAAACCCGCTGCAAAATGGCATTGACGGTGGTGAGGAGAATCGTCGGTCCCGCTCGCTTCTCGCCAAGCCGTGTGAGGGCGGTCAACCGCCGGGCCATGACGTCGGGCGCAGGCGATACGCGGTCATAAGGCAGGCAATCCCAGCCCGGAAACGAGATGATCTCGATATCGGGCGCAAAGAACTCAAGCGCGTCGGCAAGCGTTGCGGCACGCCGATCATCGACCGCGACGTGCACCAGCACGCGGCCATCGAGGTGCCCAGCAATTTGGGCAAGCGCCAGCGCATCGCAGCCGGCAGGCGCCCCCGATATGATCGTGCGCTGCGGCAGTGCGAGACGTGCCGCAATGTTCTGTTCGAAGCTCATGGCTTATGCGCCAACACGCGCGACAGGAGCGGCCAGCGATCGACGGGCGCCGGCTTCTCCCGCATCAACCAGGAAAACAGGTCGGTGTCGGCCAAGGAAACGATCTCCGAAAACTCCGCCAGTTCCCGGTCATCGAGACTGCCGATATGCGCTTTCGCAAATCCGCCAAGCACGAGGTCGAGCTCCTTGAGTCCGCGATGCGTCGCGCGCCACAATAGCTTGCGCCTCACGGCGTCCGACTCTGTCATCTGCTGTTCCATGGAAGGCTGTTGCATAGCCAGATTGGCGTCCAATCGCAACCGCTTGCGTCGCTCCGACAAACCCGCAAACAGTATCTCCATGCGACCGGCCGTCCTTAATCCGCTTTTTGCCTCAGCCAGCGCCCTCAAGGGCGTCGGGCCAAAGCTCGAAAAAGCCTTGGCCCGGCTTCTGGGACGCGAGGGCAGCCCTTCAGGTGTACGGATTCTCGACCTGCTGTTCCACATGCCAACCGGCATCGTCGATCGTCGGGCTCGCCCCAGGATTTCTGAATTGCCGATGGAAGGTATTGTGACGCTCGACGTGACGGTCGGGCGCCATCACGCGCCGCCGCGGGGATCGCGGGTGCCCTATCGTGTCGACTGCAGCGACGACACCGGAAACCTGACCCTCGTCTTCTTCCACGCCTATGCCGAGCATCTCACCAAGCTCCTGCCGGTAGGGGCTACACGTTTCGTCTCGGGCAAGATCGAATGGTACGGCGGCACGCCGCAGATCGTTCACCCGGACTATGTGGTTTCCGAGGAAGAGTTCGCGAAACTACCGCAGATTGAGCCCGTCTATCCTCTTTGCGAGGGCGTCAGCGCCCGCATCCTTGCGCGCGCAGTCTTGGGCGCGCTGGCAAAACTACCGGCACTCCCGGAATGGCAGGATATCAACTGGCTTAGTCGCAAGGCTTGGCCCGGCTTTGACTCTGCCCTGCGCGGCCTCCATGCCCCCGCTTCTCCGGCTGATGTTTCGCTTGTCAGTCCGCAGCGCAATCGCCTCGCCTATGATGAATTGCTCGCCAACCAATTAGCGTTGGCACTCGTCCGGCGCGGTATCAAACGCGCCGCCGGCCGCGATCTCTCAGGCAATGGCGAACGGCGGAAACGCATCATTGCCGCCCTGCCCTATAGTCTCACGCGATCACAAGCCCACGCGCTGGATGAAATCCTCCGCGACATGGCGGCTCCGGAACGGATGCTCCGCCTGCTCCAGGGCGATGTCGGGGCCGGCAAGACGGTCGTCGCTTTGCTTTCGGCGGTGGCTGCAATTGAATCGGGAACCCAGGCGGCTTTCATGGCGCCGACCGAGATTCTTGCCCGCCAGCATCTCGCGAGCCTTGAGAAACTCTGCACCGCCGCTGACATTCGCCTCGGGCTGCTGACCGGCCGTGACAAGCCGGCTGCCCGCGCCGCCACGCTTGAGGCGCTGGCCGAGGGCAGGATCGACCTCCTCATCGGCACGCATGCATTGATCCAGGATGGCGTTGCCTTCAAGGACCTCGGCCTGATCGTCATCGACGAGCAACATCGCTTCGGCGTGCACCAGCGCCTGGCGCTGCAGGCCAAGAATGATCCGGCGCCGGAAATTTTGGTCATGACCGCGACGCCGATCCCGCGCACCCTGGCGCTCACGGTCTATGGCGATATGGATGTGTCGAAGCTCACCGAGCGGCCTGCCGGTCGCCAGCCGGTCGACACCCGTACCTTGCCGATTGAGCGCATTGCTGAGGTTATCGCCGGGCTCGAACGGGTCATTGCCGGCGGCCAGCGCGCCTATTGGGTGTCTCCCCTGGTGGCCGAAAGCGAGCTTGTCGATCTCGCGGCCGCCGAACAGCGCTACGAGGAATTGAAATCGCGCTTCGGGGGTCGTGTCGGCCTCGTTCATGGTCGCATGAAAGGCGCGGATAAGGATGCAGCTATGGACCGATTTAGGTCGGGCGACCTCGCGCTTCTCGTATCGACCACGGTGATCGAGGTCGGAGTCGATGTTCCCGAAGCGACCGTCATGGTCATCGAGAATGCCGAGCGTTTCGGCTTGGCCCAACTCCATCAATTGCGCGGCCGCGTCGGCCGCGGGCGCGAAAAGTCGACCTGCATTCTCCTCTACAAGGCGCCCTTGGGTGAAACCGCCAAGGCCCGCCTCTCCATCATGCGCGAAACCGACGATGGCTTTCGTATTGCTGAAGAAGACCTGCGCCTCCGCGGTGCCGGGGAAATGCTGGGCACGCGACAAGCCGGTCTGCCGGAATTCCATATGGCCGACCTTTCAGTCCATGGCGACTTGCTCGCCGCCGCGCGGGACGATGCCGCCTTGGTCCTGTCGCGCGATCCCAAGCTCACCTCGCCGCGCGGCGAAGCGCTACGGACCCTCCTTCATCTCTTTGAAAGAAGCGAAGCGGCCCGGCTTATTGCGGCAGGCTAGGCTCGCGCTCGCGAAGCGCAGCAGCGGCGACGACCTTCTCCGCCGTCTTTCGGTCGATCGCCGCACCATTCGATGCTGAGCCCGCGCCATCGGGAAAAACCAGACCGCAGGAAATAATGAGCTTCAGCGCATCCTCGACATTCATGTCGAGAATGCGGGCTTCCGCGACATCGAAGAAATAAAGAAATCCCGATGTCGGGTTCGGCGTCGTCGTAAGATAGGCCGCATACATCCTGCGCCCCGGTTCCAGTCCGATCGCTGCACCGTCTATTTCTCGCGAGATGAAGAACAGCGTGTAGAGCCCCTTGCGGGGGAATTCGATCAGGGCGACTTGGCGGAAAGAACCGCCGCTCTGCGACACGATGGTCTGAAAAATCTGCTTCGTGCCTTTGTAGAGCGAACGGACGATCGGCATCCTGTTCAGCAGGTACTCCCAATAGGAGATGAGGGTGCGGCCGACGAGATTGGCGGCGAGCGCCCCGATTAGCGTAATACAGATTAGCGTGAAGAGCAGACCCACCCCCGGCACCGAGAAGGGCAGGTAATGTTCCGGCGTGTAGATGGAAGGGATGACCGGCTTTATCCATCGGTCGAACAACGTCACGAACCAGTACGTCGCCCAGAGCGTGATGGCGATCGGCGCCGCGATTACGAGGCCAGTGAAGAAATACGTCTTGATCCGGCCGAAAAAAGCCCCACCGGAGCGTTCCGTGAGGTCGCCCGGCTTCAGCGGAGAGGGATTTGGCGCGTCATTTGCCATGCGGGTCTAAGCTGTTTGCTACAGCACCCGCGTCAAGGCAAGCCTTAGCGGAGAGATTGCTAGGAGTTAATCTTGCTGACGTAACAGGCGACGCCGCGCGCCTTGAGCTTGCTGCACATGCCGCGCGCCGAGTCCTGATCGTCGAAGCCGGCAAGACGCAGTCGGTAGACGATGCCGCGGTCGCCAAGATCGGCCTTCATGACGACGGGCTTCTGGTTGGCAAGGATCGTATGCTTGGCCTTGAGCTTCTTCCAGACGTTCCACGCGACCTTTTCGTCCTTTTGCGAGGATATCTGGACGGCCCAGCCGGATAGAACCGCATCATCCGATGCAGACGGTTCCTGCTCGACCACCTTCTTGGGTGCGGGCTCCGGTTCGGGCTCAGGCGCCACCGTGGGCTCTGGTGCCGAAGCCACTTCTACCACCGGTTCTTCCAAGGCAGGCTCATTAGGAACCGCCTCGACGGCAACGATTTTCTCGGTCGGCTCTTCGACCGCGGCCGCCTGGACTGCCGCGGGCATGTCTTCTTCGGCCGGAACGCGATCGACGATCGCCTTGGTCCGACGGCTTTCGACCGCAACCGTCGTCTCGGTCGACTGTGAATCGCCGGCATCGGCAATCTTCATCGAGCCTTCGAGCAATTGCGGCGAGGCAACGGGCTTGTCCGCTTCGGAGACCGAACCGGTCTCGATCGTGTCGCCATCCTTGGGATCCAGACTCGCGGCAGGCACAGTCGGCACGACACCGCCCAGCGCAGCAAGGTGCTTGCGGGCCGGTTCGAAATTCGGATTCTCGGCGAGCACGAGCATGAGCGCGCGGCGGGCCTCGAGTGGCCGGCTCAGCGCTTCCTGCGTCAACGCTTCGCCGAAGCGGGCGAGATAGGCTTGCGGATAGTTGTAGCGAAGCGCCTTTTCGAAGTCGTTGAGCGCAAAGAGATACTGCCCGCTGTCGCGGAGCACGTTGCCGCGCCCGTAATAGGCATGCGCGAATTTAGGATCGAGGAAGAGAGCACCGGTGAAGTCTTCGATCGCGAGTGCCGGACGGTTGCTGCTCTGATAGGCAAGGGCGCGGTTGTAGAGTGCGGTGGCGCGCATCTTGGCATCGAGCGCATCGATCCCGATCGCGGCGGTATAATCGTCGATCGCCTTCTGGAACTCATTGCGGCGCTGATAGGCAAGGCCGCGGTTGAGCAATGCATTTGCGAGCGTCTCGACCGGCAACTGCCTGGTCTCGATCGCCGTCGAATAGGCCGAGATCGCTTGCGAATAGTCGCGCGCACTGAGCGCCTTGAAGCCCTGATCCACAAGCTGCAGCGTCGCTTTGCTTGGATTCGCCGCAAGCCCGGTCCCTGCCGATGGCAGCAGCACCAACGCGGCACAAACAGAAGCAAGGAGGACAGACCGGACACTCATGCCGGTGACTGTCGCCGATTAAGGTTAAAGCTTGCCTAAAGCCCGTAGGCGCTATTCGACGGTGACGGACTTCGCGAGATTGCGCGGCTGGTCGACATCGGTTCCGATGAAGACGGCGGCATGATAGGCGAGAAGTTGCACCGGAACGGCATAGAGCAGCGGGCTGATGAACGGGTTGGCATGCGGGATTGCGATCCGCTGGAAACGATCAGGTTCGCCTCCCGCAGCGTCAGCCTCGGTCAGCATCACGATACGCCCGCCCCGCGCCGCCACCTCCTCCATGTTGGAGATTGTCTTTTCATAAAGATCATCGCGAGGAGCAATGACGATTACCGGCACTGTCTCGTCGATCAGCGCGATCGGCCCGTGCTTGAGTTCTCCCGCCGCATAGCCTTCGGCATGAATGTAGGAGATCTCCTTGAGCTTCAGCGCGCCTTCGAGCGCAATCGGGTAGTTGATGCCGCGCCCCAGGAACAGCACGTCGCGAGCATGCGAAATCTGCTTGGCGATATCGGCGATGTGTTTTTCCTGCTTGAGAATCTCGGCCATATGGCGTGGCGCTTCGATCAGCGCACTGACCAATTCGCGTTCCTTCTCGGCTGAGAGCGCCCCGCGCGCGCGGCCCGCCCCGATCGCCAGGCACGCAAGTACCGTCAACTGGCAGGTAAAGGCCTTGGTCGAGGCAACGCCGATTTCCGGGCCCGCATAAGTCCGGAAACTCATCTCCGACTCGCGGGCAATCGTCGATTCCGGCACATTGACGATGGCCAGCGTGTGCTGTCCTTGCGACTTGCAGTATCTGAGCGCCGCTAAAGTGTCGGCCGTCTCGCCCGATTGCGAAATGACGATGGCAAGACCGTTCTTCGGTAGCGGTGCTTCGCGGTAGCGGAATTCGGACGCGATATCGACTTCGACCGGCAGGCGCGCGAAACGTTCGAACCAGTATTTGGCGACGAGACCGGCATAGGCGGCGGTGCCGCAGGCGGTGATTGTCAGGCGATCGAGCTTGGCAAAATCGAACGGCAATTTTTCCGGCAGCCTGATCCGCCGCTCGGCGAAATCGACATATTCGGCGAGCGTGTGGCCCACAACTTCAGGCTGCTCGGCAATTTCCTTGGCCATGAAGTGGCGGTGATTGCCCTTATCGACGAGGTTTGAGGAGACCTGAGAGAAGCTCATCGGCCTCACTGTCTGCCGGCCGTCGACGTCGTAGAGTTCCATTGACTGCCGGGTCAGTGCGACCCAGTCGCCATCTTCAAGATAGGTGATGCGGTTGGTGAAAGGCGCAAGCGCCATCGCATCGCTGCCGATGAACATTTCGCCTTCGCCATGGCCGACCGCCAGCGGCGCGCCCTTGCGCGCTCCTATCAAAAGATCGGGCTCGTCGCGAAACATGATGGCCAAAGCAAAGGCGCCTTCGAGCCGCGCCAGTGTCGAGCGCACTGCCTCGCGCGGCGACTTGCCCTTGGCCCGCTCGCGCGCCACCAATTGCGCAACAACTTCGGTGTCGGTTTGCGTTTCGAACTTGGCGCCATCGGCAATCAATTCGCGCTTCAATTCGGAGAAGTTTTCGATGATGCCGTTATGGACGATGACGACATCCCCGACCATGTGCGGATGCGCATTGGCTTCCGTCGGCGCGCCATGCGTCGCCCAGCGGGTGTGGCCAATGCCCGCAACGCCACCGAGAGGACTTTCGCGCAGGCGATCCTCGAGATTGCGCAATTTCCCTGGCGCCCGCCGCCTGCCGATCTTGCCGTTCTCGAGCGTCGCGACCCCGGCCGAGTCATAGCCGCGATATTCGAGCCGTCGCAGCGCATCGACGATATCCGCCGCGACCGGCTTGCTGCCCAATATGCCGACTATACCGCACATGCCCTGCTCCTAACTCTTAACCTTGGCCTTCTTGCGCGCCAGCTTCGACGCCCGGAAACGCGCCGCCCAGCCTGCTAGCACTTTGACCGGAGCGCGTGTCAGCGCCAACGCATCGGATTCGACCTCACTGGTGATGACACTTCCTGCCCCGATTGTCGCGCCATCGCCGATCGTCACCGGCGCCACCAGCACCACATTCGATCCGATCGACACGCCGGCACCGATTTCAGTGTGATGCTTGTCGAAGCCGTCGTAATTGGCGGTGATCGTCCCTGCCCCGACATTGGTGCCGGCACCGACATGTGCATCGCCGATATAAGTCAGGTGATTGGCCTTGGCGCCCTTGTCGACCTTGGCCTTCTTCACCTCGACGAAATTGCCGATATGAACGTCCTCGCCGATCTCCGCGCCCGGCCGCAACCGGGCAAAGGGCCCGACCCTCGCGCCGGCTTCGATCGATGCGCCCTCGATATGCGAGAAGGCAAGGATGTGGACATTGTTGCCAACATTCACGCCCGGACCGAACACCACATTGGGCTCGATCACCACGTCACGGCCGATCTTTGTGTCGGCAGAGAGAAAGACAGTATCCGGCGCGATCATCGTCGCCCCACTGTCCAGTGCGATGGTGCGATAGCGCTCCTGCAAGATCGATTCGATGCGCGCGAGTTGGACCCGCGTATTGACACCCTGCACTTCCTGTTCGGGACAGACGCTTAAGCCCACGCGTTTGCCTTCGGCAACACAGAGCTCGACAATATCCGTCAGGTAGATCTCGCCCTTGGCGTTGTTCGGCTTCACGGCGGCAAGCAATCGCCACAGCAGAGCGGCATCGACAGCCAGGATCCCGGAATTGCAAAGCGTGATCAGCCGCTCCTGCGGGCTTGCGTCGAGTTCCTCGCGGATCGCAGTGACGCTGCCGTCGGCGCCACGCAGCAATCGACCATAGCCCTTGGGACTGTCCGGCTCGAAGCCCAGGATTGCCAAGGGCTGCGCGCCGGTCACCTGGCCCAGAAGCCCACGCAGGGTAGCCGCCTCGATCAAGGGCACATCGCCATAAAGCACCAGGACGGTACCTTTGAACTTCTCGAGCTTGCCTTCGGCCACTGACACCGCATGCCCGGTGCCGCGGCGCTCCATCTGGGTCGCCATTTCGGCACCCGGGACGTAGCGCTTGGCTTCTCCGGAGAGGTCTTCCTTGCCCGGCCCACAGACCACCACACACTGCGCCGGATTAAGCTCTTTCGCCGCCGTTAACACATGGCCCAGCAGGCTGCGCCCAGCCGCCTTGTGCATCACCTTCGGCAATTCCGAACGCATACGCGTCCCCAGTCCTGCCGCCAGGACGATAATGGCAATCTCGCTCATAGGGTATTCACCCGGGTCTCGATGCTCCCCCGCTAGCATTTTGCATGCCACAAAAGTGATGAAAGATTCGCTTCCGGGCCCCTTCTTGCCATCTGCGCGGCCGATTGAGGCATCTTCGCGGCGCCGACATTCGTTCTATTGACCCCCAATCCGCCGCCGCCTATGGTCCGCCCGCCTTGCCCCGGCCTCGGGCCCGTAGCTCAGTGGTAGAGCATCTGACTTTTAATCAGGAGGTCGTGCGTTCGATCCGCACCGGGCTCACCAAGTAATAAAATCAAGGCCTTAGCCTCAAGAAATCGAAGTCCAAAAGGTGCAAATGTGCACCTGGACGTGCGGCGGACTAACCTTGAGCCAAGGTCTCCTAGAGAATCGTGTCGCGCGAACTCGCGGAACATGCGGCTCGCCGTCATCTTGCATTAGCAGAGTTAACTCATGGTCACGCCGAGATCACGCGAGGTGAGATAGTGCCATTGGCGCTTGAGCCAATGAGCGGGGCGGCCAGAGGCTTTTGCGCGAGATCGAGCCGCAAATCATCAGCTGAAAAGGAGCGCTAGAATGTCCGACTATAGCTCCAAGAAGTTTGAGAGTGTCCATGGTGCAATGCTTGCGCTGGCGTTCGCCGCGCTGGTTGGCTTTCACAATCCCGCGAGCGCGCAATTTGAGAATAACATCGACCGACCGGGCCGAGACTATTTCAATACAACTCTCTCTGCCAATGCAGGCCCTGATGTGTGCCGGAATTTGTGCCGCCAGCAATTGAACAATGGTTGCAGGGCTTGGACGTATGTCAGGATCGGCTTTCAGAACCCAACCCGTCCACGCTGCTGGCTGAAAACGCAAGCGCCGCCGGCCGTGCCTAACCGCTGCTGCGTCTCGGGCCGCGAGCAGAAGATCGACTAGTCGGTAGAAACATCCGGGCGAGCCCCCGGGGCTTTGCCGGCGGGCGCTCATAAGCGTGCAGCTCGCGATTGCTGCCATCTGATACCCGCTCTAGGATGGCGGACGATGTCCACCGTCCGGCCAAAATCCATCCGCCTTGAAGCCTCATCGCACTGCCAATTGCGATGCCCGTCTTGCCCCACCACCAGCGGCGCAATTCACCCGGTGGTCGGCAGCGGATTCTTGCGGGCCGAGAATTTCCGCGCGCTGCTCGATGAGGGCCCTTGGCTCGAGCATGTCGAATTGTCGAACTATGGCGAGATATTTCTCAACCCGCAGCTACCGGCCATCCTCGAACTGGCGCATGAACGCGGCGTAACCGTTTCAGCGCGCAACGGCGTGAACCTCAACACAGTCAGGCCGGAAGTGCTGGAGGCAGTCGTCAGATACGAGATGCGCGCCATGACATGCTCCATCGATGGCGCAAGTGAGGAGACCTATTCGATCTACCGCGTCCGAGGCAAATTCGCGACCGTCATTGCCAATATTCGTGCCATCAACGAATTCAAGCGACGCTACGAATCGCCCTATCCGGCGCTGCGCTGGCAGTTCGTGGTCTTTGGTCACAATGAGCACGAGATTCCGCTGGCCAGAGCCATGGCGCGCGAGCTTTCAATGGAATTCGTCGTCAAGCTGAGTTGGGACGATGATGTCTCTCCCGTTCGCGACAAGGAAACCGTGCGCAAGGCCACAGGCGGCGCTGCATCGCGCGATGAATTCGACGCGCTCCACGGCAGGGACTATATGCTCGGGCTCTGCCACCAGCTGTGGGACCAGCCGCAGATCAATTGGGACGGCAAGGTTCTCGGTTGCTGCCGCAATTTCTGGGGTGAATTTGGCGGCAATGCCTTTCGCGACGGTCTGGAACAGAGCATCAATGGTGAAAAGATTGCCTACGCACGCGAGATGCTGCTTGGGCGGAATGCAGCGCGCGAGGACATTCCTTGCACGAGTTGCGAAATCTATCTGAAGATGGCTCAGCGCAAGCAGTGGCTTGCCCGCAAGTAGGCCGGTACATCCCTGCGAACCACGTGAGCCGAACGGCGATAGGGTTCGCGGCCCGACCGGTGATATTTCCAGCTCGTAGAGCCGGCGCGGAAATGGCGGACAGGTGCAGCAGGTCCCTCCCCAGCCAAAGCCTGTCGCATGGACTAAAAATAGAGAAGGCCCTGCCGGTTCATCCGCGGTCAGAGCCTTTACAGCCGGCTCACCAAGTGGCCGACGGAGTGCTAGGTGCCACGCGATTGTGAAGCTTTCACGAAAGCGTCGCTGCGTTTTAGGAGCCGCGCCGGCGTCAGCTTCCGGCGCGGCTCTGACGGCGCCAGGTTGGAGGAGGTTATCCGCCGAGCGTCGTGCCGCAATGGGGGAACGGCGGGCCATGTCTGCACCCGAATGCTGACGCCGCGCTGACATGGGACGAATAAACCCGGAAATCCCTACACGTCTTTGCAGAGCATTCGCAGTTTCTGTACTCCTCTGGCATGACCCGCTTCCCGTTCCCCCATAATCAGCGCCTCTCGCACTGTACTTATCCACGACTGGCGAGCCCGGACGACGCGCGGCGGGCATTCCATCGCTGGCGAGAAGAGATCGTGGCCAGAGACGGAGCGCATGGCTTCTTGCGGACCCGTCGCATCGACTCGGACGGCGAAGCCAACTCGACGGTGTCCGAAGGCATCGCCTATGGAATGATTATCGCGGCGATGTTCGGCGACCAGGCGCTGTTCGACGGCTTTTGGGGCTATGGGCGATGTTTCCTGAACAGGAACGGGCTGATGGATTGGTACATCGCGGCCGACGGTTCTCGGGCGCTCGGCACCGGTGCGGCCACTGATGCCGATGAGGACATGGCCTGGTCCCTCCTCCAGGCGCATCGACAATGGGGGGGCTGCGGCGCCTTTGCGGAAAGCTATCTGAGCATGGCGCAGCGGCTCATCGATGCCATTTACACGACGGAAGTCGACCACGGTAACTATGCGACCATGCTCCTGCCGAGTGATAGTTGGCGGAGGCGTCGCAATGTCTTCAACCCGTCCTACTTTGCGCCCAACCAGTATCGCCTGTTCGGTGACGCGAGCGGCAACAGTGATGGCTGGAAGCGCGTGATCGATCAGGCTACGTGGTCTTGAATCGCAGTTTGAATGCCGCGAGCGGCAACAGCGAGAACGGGCTGGTGCCCGCCTGGTGTAATGACCAGGGCGAGCCGATCGAGGCCTTTCCCGGCGCAATGCGAAACTATCAATGCGACTCGGCGCGCATGCCATTCCGCATGGCGCAGGATTGGGCCTACGCGCTGGAACCGCGCGCCCGCGACTATCTCCAGAAGGTGACCGCCTTCTTCGCGCAGATTGGTGCCGAGCGCATCGTCGATGGCTATACGCTCGACGGAAAACCGGCGCCCGACCCACGCTCACTGCCCGACAATCCGGGGTCAGCCGTTTTCGTTGGCTGCGCCGCGGCAGGCGCGATGCACGACCCGGCGTTCAGCGACTTCCTTGACGCCGCCTATGCGCGCGTCCGGACCGGCGAGCTGCTCATCCAGAGCCGCTACTACAATCATTGCTGGACGGTCCTGAGCCTTTTGATGCTGAGCGGCAACCTGGTCGAATTCCCGCCGGATTGACCGTCAGTATCCGCGCGAGACACCCCGCTCACGAAAATGTTCTCGGACGTTCATGGAACTTCAACAATTAGGGCTGCTTCTGTGCTGAAAACGCGCAGCATGGGAGGCAGCGCATGGTACCCGGGATGGAAATCATAACCTCGGACGGGAGGCGGATAGGCTTTGTTGGGCCTCCCTCGCAGGCAAATGTCCTGCATGTTGCGCTCTCTCCCCATACGATACCGCTGGACTGGATCGCCCGCGACGAGGGCGAGGTCATCTTGCGCAAGACCTATGCCCAGATGATTGCTGCGTGGGATTCAAAGCCAGGCCCTGTCGTTATTTCCGGCGGCAAAAGATTTTTGAGCGGATGAAGCGCAGAAGGCCACGTTTCAATACGGAACCATGACGGCGTCTCGGCACTTTCCCTGTGTGGGAATAAAGGAGCCAGTCCCGTGACAATAGACCGGAGATTGCAGAATCCGGGCAATGCCTACGATACGGACGACCCGGACAATTACCTCAATCGTGATCGCCTAACCGAGAGTTCAAACCTCGTTCCCTGGATGATGGGGGCGATGTTTGCGGTCGCGACCGTCATTGGGCTGTTCTTCGCTGAAGAAAGCCCTTTGACGCATAAGACCGCCGCGACGCTGACCACTGAGAATGTTCCCGGGCAGCCCTACCCGGATCCGTTCCGGGCAAACTAACACCCTATGGCTGCTGACCCTCGTAACAGATCGTCCCTGAGGCCTGACCCGCAGCGGGGCGATCACATGAACCCTTATGGCAAAACGCGCGGTGCCGGAACCGTCTACTGGACGGTCGGCGGGCTGCTTGCCTTGCTGGCACTTCTGCTTTGGGTCTTCGTTTTTTAAACCGATCAGCCGCGGCGCCGCACCATGATAGCGAGCGTCAGGTCGTCGAATGGGTAAGCCTCGGGCCTCACCCGGAGCGCCTCTTCCATCAATCCATAGTAACGATCGGCAAGGTTCGCCGGATCGCCGCGCCCGAAATTGAACACACCCTGCCGAAGGCTGCTCTCGCTGAAGGCGCGGGTGAAGGTTGTGTAGCTCTTGGCGAAACTCACAACGTCGCCGGTTTTCTCAAGCGCCGCCTGGTATGGCGAGGCGACGCTGGTGAGTCCGCAATGGAGAAGTTCGAGCCGGTCGGCGAGCGCATCTTTCACAGGCGCCACCGCCTCTTCAATGGTTCGCGGCACAACGGGGAAGCAATAGGCCGCATAGGCTGATTGCGGAATGTCGCCCATATCGATGAGCTGCAGCGCGCATTCGTTCATGAGTTTCAATAGCCCTGCCGCGCTGACCCGCGTGGGCTTGGAGGCACCATCGGAGCCAAGCATCTGCACAAGCAGAACGCCGCCCGGCTGCAACTCCTCGGCGCGCGCTGCGAGGAACGCGTGCCAGTCGCTTGCTGCCTGGACCAGGATCTTGGTCAGTTGCTCAGGCGGCGCATCCGAGCGATAGAGCGAGCGCGGCATATCGAGACCGGGTGGTTGCCGCGACAGCCAATGCGCGGCCGAACCCGACGTGCCAAGCGTGACGCTCGCCGCCAGTGTCACCCGCTCAAAAAAACCATGCGGCGCGAACAGCGCCCGCGCCTGCGGAAACTGTCTCAAATAGCTCGCGTCTCCGCAAAGATTCTTTGCAAGTTCGACCCAGTCATTGGTCGGAAGATCATTGTGAAGCACGACCGGCTCTGTCACGCCGCGCGCTGCAAGAAACTCCAGCGCTGTCGCAATAGTCGCCGAGGAATTGCGACCTTCGGCACAGCCATAATCCGCAACCGCTACTTTGCCATCGGCGGGCAACGTGAGACGTGCGACTGCCTCTTTGAGCAGCGCCGCTCCGCTCGCTGCGACATCGGCCTGGAATGTAGATTGGGCATCATAATAGCCTCCGCCCACCATGCCTTTTGTCGCTTCCGTCATGCCATTGCTCCCACCTCTGGCGCCTCGGCCGCCGTCAAACCTTCTTCGAGCCACCGCATGATGGGTGCCCTGATCGCCAGCATGGCGGAATAGCGCAGGCGATCTTCCGAGTATTCGCCGATGAGGCGATGCAGCGCCGAGAGGCTTTCGCGATCGTCGGCGAGATAAGACAAGGGATGCGAATAGGTGTGAATGCCGAAAGCGAGCGCTCCGGTCTCGGGCAATCGAACAAAGGTCTGCCGCTCGACCCGGATCCAAAGACTATCTGGCACCAGACGATAGTCGGCTTCCAATATCGCCGCCAGGCGCTTGGACGCTGCGACATTGGCATCATGCGAGCCTTCCGGAAACAGGCGATCAGCAATCGACGTCAGCACCCAGTTGAATCGGACGACCGGCGCAGTGGTCTGGACGTTGGCAAGAACGCGATCGATGCGCGCGCCCAGTTGCTCGTTCAGCCCCGGCACGAATTCATGGGCGAACCGCATGCTGCGGCCGACCGAGGAAACGATGCGTCCCGATGTCGTATAGGCATTCGAAGCCGCGCTGATGATATCCGCGCCATCGACATTTTCGATCAGGATGAAATCTTCCTCGAGCACGCGGCCCAGAATTTCGAGAGGCTCGTTCGCTGACAGCGCATGGACGCTGCCGTCGATGTGGTCATGGAGTAGCCCCTTCTCGAGCGTGAAACTGTCGCCATGATCCTTCAGCAGGTGCGCGGTCACGAGAGCGAGAAGCTCCGACTGCGCGGGCCGCGATAAAGGCAAGGCGCCATAAAACAGCGGCGGCAGCCCCTCAAGCCGTGCCCGCTTTGCTTTCATGAATGTCCCATGATCCGGCCCGGTTTCGAGCCAGGTTTCGAGCGGCATGGGTTTCAGCCCGATCTCGAAAATGGCGCGCGCCGTGCGAAACGGCCGGTGCCGGGGCAATCTCATGCCGGTCGAATTCAAGAACACCTCTCAAGCCGAGTCATCTCTTGAGAGTGAGACAGAGCGCCTCGGGTGGCAAGTCCGTCGTGAGTGGCGGAGCCGCGCAAGCACCAGCCAGCGCGGCTCCGTCGTCTCCTTAGCGATTGGCGAGTTGCAGCACCCGGCAGACAGCAACCATGTCGCGACCATAGGAAGCCGGCGATGCCAGGATCGAGAAGCACTTCTTCTTCAGCTTTCGCCGTTCGCTATCCGACATGTCGGCCAGCACGGCGGCAACACCCGACGGCAGTTCGACGCTAGGATTTCGACTGGGCGGGTTGCTGCCCGGAGGATGAGATCCCGGAGGGTTCCCGTTGCCGGAGCTTCCGCCGGGCGGGTTGGTCGCTACATCGCCACCCCCGATATCGACGTCCACATCGGCGCCGATGCCACTCCCAATCGTCGCGCTGACGCTCGTCTTGACGCCACCACCGATCGACACATCGACATCCGCTGAGACACCGTTCTTCGTGCCGACAGCGGCAGTGGCGTTGACGCCATTGTTGCCGCCTATCGAAACGTCGGCATCGACGCCATTCTTCACGCCGACGGTCGCGTTGATTCCACTCTTGCCGCCGACGCTGACTCCAAGTCCATGGCCGTTATTATTGTTGATGCCCACACCGCCAAGTCCCTCGCTGGACGCCGGCGTGGAGATGGCGAGCATCCCTGCAAGCGGCCACGCATAGAGGAATGATTTCAAGACCACACTGTTGTTGATCATCGTCTGATCCTCATTACCGAGCAGGCACCATGCTTCTGCTCGACAAGGCAACGCGTTGGCCGCGAGGTTGGATCAGCCGACTTGCCGTTAGTCCTAACGCGAACGGTTCGTCGCGAGTTTTCTCGAAATTGTTTTCATGCGGAGGGGTGCAGCGCCCTAGCCGGACAAGGCGTCGATCGCAAAGAAAACGAGCACCGTGGCAACGGCGGTTAAGGCGATGATGATGGCTTGCTTGCGGCGCGCTTGCGCGTGCATTTTTTTGATCTCGGGCCGCATACAGCTCCCTCCTCCCAATGAATAGGCAAGCAACGTAGAGGTTGCAAGCCATTACGCCGCTATCCACAGGTTGCTGCAGCGCAACAGGAAAACCCCGCATGGCAACGGCCATACGGGGTTCTAACCGGGTGCCGAGTACCGCGCCCTTCACGAGAAAGAAAATGCGTGAGGCAAATCGAGGTTCCATTGCAAAATCGACCCAATTCTTGATTTGGCCGTACGAATTTGCCGGTGGATCAGCTAGGACTAGCCCCCAACCTGCCGAGGGAGGAATCGATGCCGGTATTCTGTCAGCTCACCACCAAGAAAGGCGGAAACGTCTTCGTCAATCCCGAGCAAGTGCGCTTCGTCTCGGCCTCGCCGGATGACGGCGCGATCGTCAATTTCGCCGATGGCAAGGGGATTGCCGTTGAAGGCGATCCCAAGAAAATTGCCACCATGCTCTCGCTCGCCCGCAATGCCTCGCCTTCGAAGCGCCCTACCCAGCGCGTGACGCGGCCGGATGCAAACTAGGTAATGGACAAGGACCCGTCACCCTCCCGCCTTGTCGCCGAACTGGGCGCCGAGCTTCGGCTTCTGCTGCCGATCGCCATGGCCGATGGCGCGCTTCACGACCGCGAGCGCATCATGCTCGAACGATATGTCGCGGCGCGGGCTGGCGCGGCGGGCATCGACTATAACGCGGGCGAACTCGCAGCGGCCCTGCGCTGGGCGAAGGCCGATCCGCCTGCCCCGTCGCAATGTGCGGAACTGGCGGCTTCGGCGCATGCGAGAAGTCCGGATGCGATTGCAGCACTTTGGGAGATGGCACAAAGTCTCAGCGAAGCCGATGGCGTCGTGACCGGTGTCGAGCGCGTGAGGCTGACACGTCTCAAGGAGATTCTCGACAAGGCAACGACGGCTAAGGATGCTCGGCATGCCTGATCTTCCACCGCCTAGCCCTTCTCAGATCGTCACCGAACTGCTGGCCGCCGAGCGCACCTTCCTGGCCTGGGTGCGGACCAGTATCGCGGTTGCGAGCCTCGGCTTCGTCGTCGCCAAGTTCGGCATCTGGCTGCGCGAGTTCGCCGCCCAGCTCAATCCGCAAGCGCATATGCAGAGTACTGCCCTGTCGCTGCCGATCGGCATCGGCATGATGATATTCGGGGGCGTGCTTACGCTTGCCGCCGCTTGGCATTTCAGGATTGTGAGCCAATTCATCATGAAGGGCGAGGTCCGCTCGAGCGGCCGTCTCGTCGTCGCCGTCACCTTGGGCGTGACGATCGTGACTTTCGTGATGATCGTTTATCTGCTGCTCGCGGACGCAAAAATCTGAAACAGGCTCCAAAAAAGCTAAAACCCGCCAAACGAAGTTTGGCGGGATTCAGCCCCCTCTCAGGGTGGCTATCAGCGACGTGGGACGGCGAATCTCCGACACCGATAACTTGGTTTTAACAGTATGCCCAATGGCGTGACTCGCTCGTGACTGCCGGTTTCGAGCGATGATCGCGATCCCGTTATCCACAGGGGTCCCCAGTGGCGGCTAGCCGGAGTCACGCCCCGGTCACGCCGGAAGCCTAGCCTCATCAACGTTAAGGCACGTGATTCGTTTCTTCCGGAAAAACCTCCTCAACTCGAAACCCCGCCCTGGCGCGGGGTTTTCTTTTGGTGGAACCGCCTAAGCGCGTCCTGCTTTCCAACCACATGACGGTTGGATGAGGAGCGTCACGATTGTCCAAAATTCTCGGAATTATACTTGTCTGCATGGTCATCGCCGCAACCGTCATTGCCGCGAAGGCGGCTGATGAGGCTCAGTGCGAAGGCGCCTGGATCAAGGCCGGCGTCAATAAGGACGGAATGCTGCAACCTGAAGAAGTGGCGAGCCTAGCGCCGGCCAGTACCGGCGATGATGGGGCTGTCCAGATGACAGAAGCTGAATTCATGGACGCCTGCAAGAAGGGCATGTTCGACAACATCTTCGCGACGGAGCAGTGAGAACCATTTAGTACTCAGCTGTCGTGACATAAATGTCGACACCTGTTGCCGCGATCACACAGTGCGGATGAATCAGGCGATCGCGGCCTCGGGTGAATTGAAGCTCGCTGCAAGAAGAGTTAGCGTTACCAGTGAAAGGGACGGCGACAGGAGCGTGCTCCAACCCCTTTCAAAAGAGAAGCCCGTCCGTCGGTAAGGACGGACGGGCTCTTTGGCGCGCAAGCTCGGGACGGCGACAGGAGCCGCGCGACCAACTCGCTCGCAACGTGGGAAAGCGAATACCCGCCCCCTCTCATAAGGTTGGATAATCCCCCGATCCCCCGCTGGATCGGGTGCGAGACTCCAGCCCAATCGTGGCAATTTTGCGAGCGCCTTCCAAAATCGGCCGGCAAATGTTTTATGCACCACGCGAGAAACGCAAAGCCGTGGGCAATAAACGTACTTCCGCTGTGCCGGTTCCGGCGCAAAGATAACGCGCACACCACCCGATGAAGGAAACCCGGTGAAGATTCTTGTCGTGTTTGATCATCCGCGCCGCGAATCGCTGTGCGGCACGCTCCTCGATGCATTTGTCGCTGGCCTCACCGCATCGGGCCACCATGCGGAGATCGCCGATCTGCGCGCCGAGAATTTCGATCCGCGATTGCCGCCCGCCGACGAGCCCGACTGGGATGATCCACGCAAAGTCTATTCGCCGGTTGTGCTCGCCGAGCAGCAGCGCATCCTGCGCAATGACGCGATCGCCTTCATATTCCCGGTCTGGTGGTGGTCCTTCCCGGCGACCACCAAGGGCTGGATCGATCGCGTCTGGAACAATGGCTGGGCCTATGGCGATGCAAAGATCCCGCTCAGCAAGGCCCTGCTTATCGGGTCTTGCGCCGGCGATGCGGCGCAGTTCGCAAAGCGCGGATACGACAAGGCGATCGAAACTCAGCTTTTGACGGGCATCATCAAGTATTGCGGAATTCCGGAGGGCGAATTGGTCCTGCTCTACGATCTTCTCGGCGATGCCGGGATACGCGACGCCGCGATTGCGAAGGCCGGAGAACTGGGCCGCGACTATTTCGGCCGGGCCTGATTAGCGCATGACGACGATTACCGAACTTATGCATCCGCCAGTCCTGGTGTTGAATCCCAGGGACACCGTCGCGCATGCGATCGAGGCAATCCGCGCCACACCGCGCGACAAGCTCTTCACCTATCCGATGGTCGCCGATGCCAAGGGCAGACTGGTTGGGGTCTGCGTCATGCGCGACCTGATCCTCGCCGAGCCTGAGGACAAGATCGCCGATGTCATGATGAGCAAATTCGTGGCGCTGAAACCGACGGACGATGTCCGCGCGGCGCTCGATGCCATCAGGGGTCTCGAAATCCCCGAATATCCGGTATGCAGCAAGCGCGGAAGGCTCTCGGGCGTTGTGCGCGCCGCCAAGCTTCACACGCTTGAGGAACAGCGCCTTGCTGCGGTGCCCGGCCAGATGGTCGGTGTCGATGCCGGCGAGGTCGTTGCGACACCCTTCATCCCGTCAGTCAAGTCGCGCTTTCCCTGGCTGATCGTCAACCTCCTCACCGTCTTCGCTGCCGGCCTCGTGGTCGGCTATTTCCAGCACACGATCGACCGCGTCGTCCTGCTCGCCGCCTTCCTGCCCGTGCTTGCCGGCCAGTCGGGCAATACCGGTGCGCAGTCGCTCGCCATTACCCTGCGCACCCTCGAACGCGAGGGGGGTACCGGCTTTTACCGGATGGCCATGTGGAAGGAATTTCGCCTCGGCATCCTGCACGGCATTGCGACCGGCCTGTTGGTCGCGCTGGCGATCTATCTCTCAGCCCTTTACGAGGGCACCAAGGGGCCGTTGGTGCTCGCCGGCATCGGCTTCGTGGCGACGCTGGTCTCGGTCATCGTCAGCGGATTGTCGGGAGCGAGCGTTCCGGTCGTCATGAAGAAACTCGGCGCCGACCCAGCCGTCGCATCGAGCATCATCCTCAGCACCATTACCGACATCGTCAGCATGGGTTCGATGCTGGCGCTCGCCACCCTGCTCATCGCACAGATGACGTGAGCGTCCCTATCCGATGATCGGGCGCTTGTCGGAGCGTGCCTGGGCCAGCGTCTTCTTGAAGATGACCATCGGCAGCAGCAGCATGGCAATGACGCCGAATACCCAGATGATGAGGGTGGCCAGGATCCAGGTCGAGAAGCCGGTGATGACCAGGTGGTTCGAGATCAGCGAGGTCACCAGCAGCGAGGCGAGGATCACCACCAGCGAAATGCCGCCGATGAGCACCCGCGCATAGCGCATCGACAGCTTCATCATGAGCGGCGCCAGGATGAAGCGCACCGCCGAGAAGATCGCCACGACGATGAAGAAGCCCGTCATGGAGATCGTCATGTTGGGCGCGAGGAGCCACTGCGCGATCAGAAGGCCGATCGCATTGGCGCATAACTCAAGAACGATCGAGGCTATGAGACGCATCATGGCCGAATCCCCCGGCTGTTGGCGTTAGCATACGCCAAAGCGGGCCGGTTGGGTATCCGTCGCCCGGGGCATCGTTTCTAGGAGAATGCGCATCCTCATGGTGAGGTGCCCGCGCAGCGGGCCTCGAACCATGGGCCATCCTTCGAGGCATCGCCTTTGGCGATGCACCTCAGGATGAGGGTTGAGTGAGCTTCTTAGGCGGTCGCGTTCTCACGACGTGTCGGGCGTTAGCGCTGAGCGGGCGAGCCAGTGGCAGTCTTTCAGGATCTCGTCGACCTCGTGGGTCGGTCTGATGCGCCAGCCCGGCGGCCAGCCGAGGCGCAAAGGCGATTCTCGCCGCGGCCGGCGCTTCTCAAGCGGCTTGTTGCGCCAGCGTGCATAGCGCCGCGCCTGGCGGGCAAGGTCTTCCAGCGCATCCATCGCGGCGAGGAGACGCCGGCACAGACGGGTGGCATCGACGGTGCCGTCGCCGACTGCGCGATCCTTACCCGGAACTGGAGCCGGGCCCGGAGCTTGAGGCCGGAGGAACCAAGGAATCCGGGGATCGGAACCGAGGATAGAGATGCGGGGTTCGATCTTGCGGGTTTTGCGCCGGCCGGGAATACCCCAATCCTGTCGCCGGGGACGATCGAACAAGCTGAAGAACAGGCCGCGCTTGCGCCTGGCTTTGACCTCCTGATTCCCCTGGTCTTGGCGCTGGCTTTCGGCGGAGCGCTCCATGGGCGCCGGACGCTTGAGCGCTGGCTCCACCACGAGGTCGCGCGCCGAAGCGATAATCAGCCGCCGGACCGCCGATTCAACCGACCGCAGAACCCTGTGCACCTTGCGGTAGACCGGCCGCGACACCCGCTCGACCATGGCATCCTCGGTGAGGCCGATCATGCCAAACAGCCCCGTGAGGACGCCTATGAGCAGCCCGCGATTGCGTTCGATGGCATAGTTCCAGTGCATTCTCGTAGAATAGAACTTAAAAAGAACATCGTCAATATAAATGTTTCGTGGAAGAGTCGAAGGGACAACCAAAGGCCGCGGTTAGGATTTAATTAACCACATAAAACCTAGTGTTTTAGGTAGATCAGCGTGTAGGCGCCCATGACCGAAGCTACTCTTCACACTATCGGATATGAAGGTTCTGCAATCGAACAATTCATGTCGGCACTCCGAGACAAGCGTATTGAACTCCTGATTGATGTGCGCGAGCTCCCGTTGTCTCGTAAGAGAGGTTTCTCCAAATCCGTTCTCTCACAGTCACTTGAGGGAATAGGCTTGAGGTATGTCCACCTCCGTGGCCTAGGCGACCCCAAACCAGGCCGGACGGCCGCTCGAGCGGGGCGGATTTCCGAGTTTCGCGGGATTTTCTCCCAGCACCTCACTACGAAGGTTGCACTATCCGATCTCGAACGCGCAATTGACCTAGCGAAATCCTATATGGCATGTTTGATGTGCTTCGAATCCGAGCACGAAAATTGCCACCGATGCATGGTGGCCAATGAGATGGTTCGGCGCGCGGGGTTTAACGTCGTCCATCTAACAGCCCCACCTGCCGACAACGTAACGGCGAAAAATGGGCGAAAGCTCCAACATCACGGAAGCAGTCGTGCTTATCAAGGCGGCCCCTCACGTTGGGAAGCGCCACGGCGAGACCGTTTGTTGCGCAGCGCTTGACGCCTATGGCAAATGGCTGCGCCTCTATCCAATTAAGCTTCGCGTGCTTGATGATCAACAGAAGTTCGCGCGCTGGGATCGAATAAAGTTCAGGTGGCGTGCAGCAAACGATGACAGCCGAGTTGAAAGTCGGCGCGTCGAACAAGATTCGATTGAGATTGTTGGCCAGCTCAAAGGGAGCGAGCGCGGGCGGTTTCTCGCAAAGTCCATTGTTACGGGATTGAAAGGCGAGCGCGATGCCGGCCGCAGCCTCGCCCTACTCAAACCTGAATTCCAAAGCTTCAGCATCCAAAGAAAAGACGATAAGGACTTGCGGCGCGAGGAAGCCGAATTCGAGGAAGTGAACTCGCAGTCCGACCTCTTTGCGAAGAGAGTTAGACCATATCGTCCGTGCCCCTACGAGTTCAAATATAAGTATAAAACGGAGGACGGCGATCGAGAAGGAACATGCCAAGACTGGGAAGTCGAAGCTACGTACTTTAATTGGGTAAAACGGTACGGGGAGAAAGAAACTCTTGAGAAAATGGCGGCCGAATTTGGCGAGAGAATACCGCAAAAAGGCATGCTATTCGCCATGGGCACACACTCTCGCTACCCTGATGTTTGGTTGATTAATGGCATCATCCGGCAAGACGAGTTAGCCCAGCTTACGCTAATATAACGGCACTCACGTGCAGAGCTGCAAATCGAACAGTTTCATAACGTGAGCGTCGAGAGTTTCATCTTCCCCACTTTATCGCAGTAACCGCTAGCCCGCAGCTCTCGCCTCCAGGACCTCCTGTAGTAAGGCCGGATCGCATGTCGGCGTTTCTATTTCGGGCCGATCCGCCGCCGCCCGACAGACGCTAGGGATTTCCGCAGTTGGGGAAGTAATAACAATAGCGCTCGGCTGCTCTCCAACGACCCTCGCGCCATCCAGGGCAAACCGTCACCGGTTGATATAGCTCGCGCCGCCGCCGGCGTTATTCTGCGCCTCTTGGCTCGCCCATCGCCTGCCCGACGCCAATGGCTGCGATCCCCAATTGCTCGCCAAGACTGGCATCGGAGTCGGTGATCGTCTGGCCGGCGACAAGGCGCTTTCCAATGAGCCGCACGACTTCCGGCGATTGCGCAAATTTGCTGTGATTGAGTGAATCGCCGCCGCGCAGGTCCGAAAGGTCGAACACGGCAATGCCGGATCGCTCGAGCTGCCGGTAGTAAGTCGCACTCCGCGTGTCGACCTGTCCGACGCGATCAACGCGGCCGGCGATGCGTCGCGAGAACCGTAAAGCCTTGTCGTTGCGCGAGACGAACAATGTCATGCGGGCTTGCGAATCCCGGATCGCCAGCCACTGCGTTGCGAAAACATCGACGTCTATGTCCGGAGAGGCAAGTATGATGTTCTTGATGTTGGCCGGCAGCTTGCCGTGGCGAATGGCCATTTGGCGCATGCCTTCCATGACAAGCCATGCACCCATGGAATGCCCGAGAATGGTCACGTCCTCGACATCCGGATCCTGAGAAATCTGCCAGACTGTTTTCTCGAAAGCATCACGTGAGAAGTTCGTACTCTCGCGGTCATAGCCATAGGCGAAGACGCTGCCGCGCGAAGGCCAGGTGAACAGCACAGGCGCTGCCACGACACCGGAATCATGAACAATCTGTGCGTAGCGGTAAACCGCATCCTCGAACTGATTGTTGAAGCCGTGAACGAAGATCAATACGCGGCGGGCTTTCGGAAGATTGCGATCGAGCCAGCGCCTTTCCGACCCGATTCCATGCAATGGCGTCACGTCGAGCGTTGCAAAACTCTTCTCCGGATCAGGGGGCACGCTTCGCGGCCACTGCACCTCGCCGATTTTTCGGTTGCGGTCGGGCGGAATGGAAACTGCGAGCGACGTCAGCGCGATGTCGCGAGATCTGCCACCATCGAACAGGACGCCCGGATCGGCCGAGGGCGAGCGCGTGGTCGCAACCAGCATCGTAACCTTGGACGTGCCCGCGGCGCGGGTTTCCAAGGGAACAAGCGTTGCCGATGGCCGCATGGAACATGCGCCAACCAGAACGCTGAGAAAGACCAAGGACAAAAGGGCCCGACTGCGGATCGTTACAACTTGACCGATGATACGCCCGCCAATTGAATGGATTGCCGCCGATGCTTTGCGCGCGTGACTAATCACGGCGCGACTGCGCGAGTCAATTGCCGGGGCTTCGCGGCTCTGGGTTGGAGAATTCATGCGGGCGCGCCTCCAGCGCCTCGCGCAGGAAAGCGAGATCGTCATGCCGCGTCTCGAGATCGGGCCGATCGGCGGCGGTGCGATAATCGCGCAGCACTTCCAACGCGCGGATCAGCACCGGCAAGGGCGGCCCGCTGGCGGTCAGTCCCTGCATCCGCTCCTCCTTCAGATGCGCCGCCGGCTCGACGATGAACTGGCGAACGAGCTGGTCGTGATGCTGCCGGGCCGTCTCGCCGTAGAGATCGCAGATTTCGAGGAAGGCTGACGCATTCTGCCGGAACCACCCCTCGCCCGCATGGCCCTCGGCGAGAAGCAGCAATTCGTCGAGCAACGGCCGATGCGTCATGCATTCGCGCAACCGCGCCTGGTCGGCGGGCAGCATGAACAGCATCTTGTCGACGAGAAGCTGCGCGTAAGTAGGATCGCTCGCGCGGCAGAGACCGAGCAAGAGATCGATCTCGTTGATGCCGGAGAAATCGCCGGCATTGGCGCCGCGATAGACCTGCCGCCCGACGCGATAGGGTTTGTAATAGGGCCTGACACTGTAGAAGAAGCGATCGACTTCGAGCTTCTCATAGAGCCTGGCATTGGCGGCGATCACATCGCGCAAGCCGTCCTTCGCTGCGGCGAAGAGGACATCGGCAACCGGGCTTGAAACGCCGAGCGGCACGATCCGGGCGAGCGCATCGGCGGTGCGCTGATAGCTCAGGATCGCGCGCGTATTCTCGTCGATGAACAGGAACTCATCGGCGAGCGAGGTAAAGCTCTTGCGCAGGCCATTGACGGCGAGGTTATGCGTGGCGAGATGAGCGGTCGCAAAGCGCGGCGCCATGCCGATCGAGGCGCCGACATGCAATGCCAGCGAGGAAGCCTCCTGGAACGGCGATTTCTCCTCGCGGTCGGGATTGGTGAGTTCATGCCGGCGCAAGGCGCCCATATAGAGGCCGACATTGCCGAGCACCGCAAAGCCGCTCTCGAAGCCGTCGCCGGTATTTCCTTCCGACAGGAGGTCGACGACATAGGCGCGGCCTTCATCGCGCAACTGCGCCTTGATGTCGTCGCCGACGCCCTCGACATTGGCGCGGTCATCTTGCGCGAAATAGAGATCCTCCAGTTCCGTGTTCATCGCGACGAAGGCTGAACGGATCCAGCCGTCGAAGGCTTCGACACGCGGAGAGATTTTCATGGGCAAGCGCCTACGACTACAGCTCTCCGCATTGGCAGGGCTTGACCCTGCCATCCAGTTCGATGGCCGGCTCGGTGGCCGGCCAGAGCGGGAGAGGAGAGGGTCAAGCCCAATCATCAGCGTGGAAAGCGCGCGACGGGGCCAGTCCCCTTCTTGTCATCCCCGCACGTGTTGCGGGGATCCATTGTGCCGATTCTCCACCGTCGGAAGATCGGCTCGATGGATTGCCGGGACAAGCCCGGCAATGACAAGATTTGGGCGTTCACTAGCTGAACTCTGCCGATAAGGCCGCGAAGGCCGCAAGATTGAGATGATCGATGCTGTCCTTCACTGGTTCCGGCTGCGATGAAAACTTGGCGATGACGAGATCGGCATCCGGATCGATGTAGAGCCACTGGCCATGAATGCCGATGCCCATGAAGGCAGATGAATCGGCGAGATTGTAGAACTTGCTGCGATAGCGGCCCTTCGCGATGAAGTTGGTCATATCGCCCTTCACCCACTGATCGACACTGCCGCCGGTGCGGATGTCGTCGATCCAGGCGCCGGGCACGATCTGCCGGCCATTGGCGATGCCGCGGCAACGGATCATCTCACCGAAACGGGCAAGATCGGCGACCATCATGCAGATGCCGCCGGCGGTGCGCGGCGCACCCGCCGGATCGAGCGTGATATAGGCATCGGACTCTGCGCCCATGGGCTTCCAGATTCGCTCCGACAGAAGCTCGGCGAGCTTGCGGCCGCTGGCGCGTTCGATCACCCAGCCGAGGAGATCGCTATTGGGCGAGCGGTAATGGAAGCGCTCGCCATGCGGATGGGTGTTCTTCTTCAGCCGTGCGAGGAAGTCACGCGTCGTCTCGAAGTCGGGTCGGCGCGGATTCCAGCCCGTCGCCTGGCGGTAGCGCAAATAGAGTTCATCGGGATTGAGGTAGTCCTCGTTGAACTGCAGCGACACCGTCATGTCGAGGAGATGGCGGACCGTGACATCGCCATAAGCGGATTGGCCAAGCTCGGGGACATAGCGCGTGACCGGCGCGTCGGGATCGAGAAGGCCATCGCCCCACAAGACGCCGGCCAATATCGCCGTCACCGATTTCGAAACCGAAAACAGGATGTGCGGCTCGCGCGAGCATTCGGGATTGCGATACCATTCGTGCAGGACCGCGCCCTGATGCAGGACCAGCCAGGCATCGGTGGAGGTCGCTTCGAGATAGGCCGCGATCGTGGTTTCGCCCCCCGATGGCAGTGCGACGGGCAAGCCGCCGAAATCATGAAGGGCGCGCGGTAACGGCTCCGATTGGCCCGAGGCCGCGATATTCGCGGACGGGATCAATTCGCGCACGCGCGTGAAGCTCGCGCGGTTATAGGGCGGCAGGCGCCAGTTTCCGAGGTTAACGTTGCTCATTTCGGGTGCGGACACGGGGTTGATTTCTCCTTGATGCCTGGAGGCTGGCGGAATAGGCCAGATGTGCCCGCAAAGGGCAACCGCCTTGCAAAGCCGGAGATCCATGGTGACCACCCGCATTCTGACGATCCTCTTCGCCCTCCTCCTCGCGGCACCCCTGGCCGAGGCCGGCGACTACGCCTATCGCGACATCATCGGCTTCTCGCCCGATGGGCGCTATTTCGCCTTCGAGGAATATGGCGTCCAGGACGGCTCGGGCTTTCCCTACTCCAATATTTTCGTGATCGACGGCACCACAGATGACTGGGCCGACGGCACGCCGATCCGCCGGCGCATCGATGATGAGGCCACGCCCCTGAGCAAGGCCCGCAGCGAGGCACGCGCCAAGGTGGATCCGATCCTCAAGAAGCTTGCCATTGAGCCGCGCGGTCTGTTGGTGGTGAGCAATCCGGCGACCGAACTTTCCGCCGATCCCTATAATGTACGGTTTCGGTTGAACGACTTCTTCAACATGCAGGAGCGCGCCTGGAGCTTGCGCCTGACCCCGATCTCGCTTCCGGAGCCCGCCGCGAAATGCGAAAGCTTCGGCCCGGTCAAGGGTCTCAAGCTGGAACTGACCAATCCCGAAGGCAAAACCGATGTGATCGCGCAAGACAAGTCGATCCCGGAATCGCGTTTCTGCCCGAGGGATTATGCGATCTCCGATGTCATCGCCTTTACGCCCGAAGGCGGCGAGACGACGATTGCCGTTCTGCTGAGTTTGTTCCGCCAGGGCTTTGAGGGCACCGACCGACGCTTCATCGCGGTGACGACGCAGGTGAGCGACCGCTAGACGACATTGTCCGGCGCCAGCCGGCAGTCATCCCCGCATTCGATTTGGATCGTCGGATGGACGATCTTGAAGCGATGCGACAGATCTTCGGCGACACGCATCAGGAAGGCATCGCCGGGCGCGCCCGTTGGCATCACCAGATGCGCGGTAAGGGCGGTCTCGGTCGTGCTCATGCTCCAGATGTGGAGGTCATGCACCTGGGCGACGCCCGGCAGGCTGGCAAGGTAGGATTTGACCTTCGCCGTATCGATTCCCGAGGGCACCGCATTGAGCGTCATGGCGATCGACTCGCGGAACAGGCCCCAGGTTCCCCAGACGATGATGACGGCGATAACGAGGCTGACCGCCGGATCGACCCAGCTCCAGCCCGTGAAAAGCATCACCGCGCCCGCGACCACCACACCGGCCGAGACCCCGGCATCCGCCGCCATGTGGAGATAGGCCCCCTTGATATTGATGTCGCCCTTGCGGCCAGAAGCGAAGAGCCAGGCGGTAACGCCGTTGATGACGATGCCGATCGCCGCGACGATGATCACCGTCATGCCCGCGACCGGTGCGGGCTCTGAGAATCGCCGCAGCGCCTCCCAGGCGATGCCGCCGGTCGCAACCAAGAGGAACACGGCATTGAGCAAGGCGGCGAGAATGGATGTGCTGCGCAATCCATAAGTATAGCGCTCGCTTGGCGGCCGCTTGGCGAGCATGCTCGCGCCCCAGGCGATGACCAGACCCAGCACGTCGGAGAGGTTGTGCCCGGCATCGGCGAGCAGCGCCATGGAATTGGCAATGAAGCCGTAAAGCGCCTCGATCGCCACGAAGCCGAGATTGAGCGCGATGCCAATCGCAAAGGCGCGGTCGAAACTGGCCGGCGCATGCGAATGCCCGTGGCCGCCATGCGCGTGGCCGGCGTGACTATGGTGATGCTCGTGACTCACGAAAGGGCCCCTAGCATGAACGCGGGATTCGCGCACGGGGCGGAATACTGTCCAGGCTTCCTGATTGTGCGGCCGATAACAGATGAGGGGGCAAGGTCTTCGGACCACCGCCCCCTCTCTTTTGCCCGCGATTCCCCTCACGGTTGGAGGGAAGCTACAGTGCGTCGGCCTGCCCGGTCAACGTTTCAATTGTGGCAAGGGGATTTTGCGTCAGCTTCGGCGCAGGCGCGGAAAACGAGGCCATCGCAATTAATCTGTATACGGATCAACTTTGATTTTTCGCGCCCAAACAAAAAAGGCGCCGGTGTGACCCGCGCCTTGTTTTGTCGACATTGGCTTGCTTCAGATGACCCAGCGCACCATCGCCATTGCGACGACCACCAGGGCGAGGCATCCGACGAACGTGATGATCGCACGTTCGCTAATCACAGGTTCTCTACGTATCATGTC
>JAXMCQ010000035.1:0-34691 GCA_046349315.1 Hyphomicrobiales bacterium
TGTCAAATCCGCAAGCTTCCGGATCAGCCCCGGCAAGGTCACCGCACTTGTCGGCGAATCAGGTTCCGGTAAGTCGGTGATCGCCCAGACCATCATGGGAATCCTGCCGCGCTCGGGCAGCATAACGCGCGGGAAGATTCTGTTCAGGGATCCGCGAACCCCCGGCCAAGTGACCGACATCGCACAACTTCTGCGCGATAGCGATGAAATGCGCAAATTGCGCGGCAGCCGCATTGCCATGATCTTCCAGGAGCCGATGACCTCGCTGTCGCCGCTCCACACCATCGGCAACCAGATCGGCGAAGTGCTGCAAATCCACAAGCAGGTGTCGCGCGCCGAGGAACGCCAGCGCACCGAGGAAATGCTGGGCCTGGTCGGGTTTCCCAATCCCGCCCGCGCGGCGAGCATGTACCCATTTGAGTTGTCGGGCGGCCTGCGGCAGCGCGCGATGATCGCCATGGCACTGATGTGCGATCCGGCGTTGCTGGTCGCCGACGAGCCGACGACGGCGCTCGACGTCACGATCCAGGCGCAAATCCTGAAGCTCTTGAAGGACCTTCAGGAAAAGCTCGGCATGGCGATGCTGCTGATCACTCATGATCTCGGCGTTGTCGCCAATGTCGCCGACGAGGTGGCGGTCATCTATCACGGCGAGATCATGGAGGCGGGCAGAGTCGAGGACATTTTCCGCCACCCCAGTCATCCTTATCTCAAGGGATTGCTTGCGGCGGTCCCGCATTTCGACATGAAGTCGGGCGAGAGACTGAAGGCGCTGCGCGATATCAAGATCGATGCCGGCTCGCTTCTGGCGGCAGTGCCGAAGCGCAAGCCAGGCGGCGAAACACTGCTCTCGGTGCGCAACCTTTCCAAGTCCTATTCGACCCGCAAGTCCGCCTGGTTCGGCGCCGGCGAAAGGACCGTAACGCGCGCCGTCGACGATGTGAGCTTCGACATCAAGCGCGGCGAGTGCCTAGGGCTTGTCGGCGAGAGCGGTTGCGGCAAGACCACCGTGTCGAAGCTCATCATGCGGGCGGTTACGCCCGATTCGGGCTCGATCATCTTCGATGGCGGCGACGGGTCGATCGACGTCGGCAAGGCAAGTGGCGAGCAACTCGATAGTTTGCGCTCGCGCATCCAGATGGTTTTCCAGGATCCGGTAAGCTCATTGTCGCCGCGCATGACGGTTCAGAATATCCTCGCGGAACCGCTGGAAATCCATGAGCGTGGCGATGCCAAATCGCGCGTCCAAGCCGTCAAATCATTGATGCAGGCGACCGGCCTCGACCCACGCTTCCTAAGCCGCTATCCGCATAGTTTCTCCGGTGGCCAGCGCCAGCGCATCGGCATTGCGCGTGCCTTGGCGCTCGGACCCCAGCTTCTCATCTGCGACGAGCCGGTCTCGGCGCTCGATGTCTCGGTCCAGGCGCAGATCCTCAATCTCCTGAACGACCTGCGCCGCGAGCTCGGCCTCACCTATCTCTTCATCTCGCATAATCTCGCGGTCGTCGACTATATGGCCGACCGTATCGCCGTCATGTGCCGCGGCCGCATCGTCGAAATCGCCCCGCGCGAAATCCTGTTCCGCTCGCCGGTTCATCCTTACACCAAATCGCTCCTGGCAGCGGTTCCCTTTCCCGATCTTGACCGCCCGCTCGATTTTACCACATTGCAATTTAGCGGAGCCTCCGACACGTCGCTGTGGCCGGCGCAGTTTCGCAGCGGCGCGGCCGACGATATTCTTCAGCACCGTTCCGTGGGTTCGGACCATCTGGTCCTGGCGCGCGCCGATGCCGATGCGAGGGAACTGCGGCCATGACCACACGTCGCGAAGTGCTCAGTCTTCTTGCCAGCGCGGCCATGGTGCGGCCCGCTCTCGCCCAGGACATCGTTCGCGATCCCTTGCTCGCCGAAGTCGAAGCCGGAAAATTGCCGCCGCTCGCCGAGCGATTGCCTGAGATTCCCCGTGTCACCGACCTGATCGCCATGGGCCGCGTGCCGGGACGCCATGGCGGCACGGTGCGCATGTTGATCGGCGCCCAGCGTGACGTCCGCTACATCACGGTCTTCGGCTATGCGCGGCTCGCGGGCTACAATGAAAAGCTCGAGTTCGAACCCGACATCCTGCAGGACTTTGCGATCGAGGAAGAGCGCATCTTCACTTTCAAGTTGCGTCCCGGTCACAAATGGTCCGACGGCCATCCCTTCACGGCGGAAGACTTCCGCTATGCCTGGGAAGACGTGATATTGAACGAGAAATTGACACCCGGCGGCGTCTCGCCAACGTTGATGGTCAATGACAAGCCGCCAGTCTTCGAGATCATCGACCAATATACGGTGCGCTTTAGCTGGGATGCGCCCAATCCCGATTTCATGCCAGGAATCGCCGCCGCGCAACCCTTGGCCCTGTTTATGCCGGCGCATTATCTCAAGCAGTTCCATGCGAAGTATCAAACCGAGGACAAGCTCGAAGAACTGATCAAGCAGAACAAGGTCAAGAACTGGGCGCGGTTGCACATCAATATGTCGCGGCAGTATCGCCCAGAGAATCCGGACCTGCCGATGCTCGATCCGTGGGTCAATTCCACGAAGCCGCCGGCCGAGCAGTTTGTGATGGTGCGCAATCCATACTTCCATCGCGTCGACCGCGACGGGCGGCAATTGCCCTATGTCGACAAGTTCGTCTTCACAATCAGCTCCTCCTCCTTGATCCCGGCCAAGACGGGGGCCGGCGAAACCGATCTTCAGGCCACGAATATTCAGTTCGAGGACTACACCTTCCTCAAGGAGTCCGAAAAGCGCCACGCGATCAAAGTCTATCTGTGGGAGCGCACGCAGGGTTCGCGGGTCGCGCTGTTTCCGAATCTCAATTACGAGGACGAAGGCTGGCGCAAAGTGCTGCAGGATGTACGTTTCCGCCGGGCCCTGTCGCTCGCAATCAACCGGCGCGAGGTCAACATGGCCGCATTCTTCGGCCTTGGCCGCCCGAGTGCCGATACGATGCTGCCGCAAAGCCCCTTGTTCAAGCCTGAATATGCCGAGGCCTGGGTCGCCCACGATCCGGCCCAAGCCAATGCCATTCTCGATGAAATGGGACTCGACAAGCGTGACGATGACGGTTTCAGGCTCTTGCCCGACGGTCGCGTGGCTCAGGTCATCGTCGAATCGGCGGGGGAGAGCACGCTCGACACCGACATCCTCGAACTCATCGCAGATTATTGGAACGAAATCGGCATTCCGCTCTATATCCGCACCTCGCAGATCGAAGTGCTGAGAAGCCGTGCGCTCGCCGGCCAGGTGATGATGTCGATCTCGTCCGGCCTCGACAACGGCATCGCCAATGCCGACATGAGTCCCAAGCCACTCGCGCCCACCGGCGATGAACAATTGCAGTGGCCGATCTGGGGCATGAATTTCGTGACCCGTGGCGAGAAGGGCACCGCGCCCGATATTTCGCCGGTGCAGGATATGATTGCATTGCTTGCCGATTGGCGGCGCGCGCCCGACCGCGAGGCGCGTTCGGTGGTCTGGCACAAGATGCTCAAGCTCTATACCGACCAGGTGTTCTCGATCGGCATCCTTAACGGGACGCTGCAGCCGATCGTCGCCAATGCGCGTATCAAGAATATCCCGGAGAAGGCGTTCTACGGCTTCGATCCTACCTGCTATTTCGGCGTCTATCGCGCCGACACATTCTTCTATGAAGACGGGGCGGCCTGACCATGCTGCGCTACATTCTCTATCGCGTTGCCGTGATGATACCGACACTGCTGATCATTTCAGCACTCGTCTTTACGATCATCGAATTGCCGCCCGGCGACTATTTCGAAAGCTACATCGCCGAACTCCAGGCGCAGGGCGAGAACGTCAATACCGAACAGATCGAGGCGCTGCGCAAAGAGTACGGCTTCGACAAGCCGGTCGTGGTTCGCTACGTCTATTGGCTGGGCGGCATGCTCACCGGCGACTTCGGCTATTCCTTCGAATATCAATTGCCGGTTTCCGACGTGGTAGGCGACCGATTATGGCTCACCATGCTGGTCTCCTTCGTCACCATCATCTTCACATGGATCGTGGCGTTCCCGATCGGCATATATTCGGCGACACATCAGTATAGTTGGGGCGACTACGGGCTGACTTTTCTAGGCCTCCTCGGCCTTGCAACGCCAAACTTCCTCTTGGCGCTGGTGTTCATGTACTTCGCCAATATCTGGTTCGGCCTTTCCATCGGACATCTGATGGATCCGCAATATTTCAACGAACCGATGAGCTGGGCAAAGTTCCGCTCGATCCTGTCGCATTTGTGGATTCCGGTGATCATCATCGGCACCGGCGGCACGGCCGGGATGATCCGGCGATTGCGCGCCAATCTGCTGGATGAACTACAGAAGCAATATTTCATCACGGCGCGCGCCAAGGGCATGCAGCCGTTCAAGGCGCTCGTCAAATATCCACTGCGCATGTCGCTCAACTTCTTCATTTCCGACATCGGCTCCATCCTGCCGGCGATCATTTCCGGCGCCGAAGTGACGGCCATCGTGCTCTCCCTCGAAACCACCGGCCCAATGCTCATCAGGGCGCTTAAAAGCCAGGACATGTATCTGGCAGGCTCGTTCCTGATGTTCCTTGCCTTCCTCACCGTGATCGGCGTCTTGATTTCGGATCTGGCGCTTGCCGCTCTTGACCCGCGCATCCGGCTGCAAGGGGGCAGCACGAAATGAACGACGCGTCGTCACCCGCGCCGGCTTCACCCTTGCCGCAACCTGGCGCGCCATTGCCGCATTATGTTTCAGCGGCACCTTTCGACGTTCATTCCGTCGAGGCGATGACGCCGGCGCAGGAGCGCGTCTATCTTGCCTCGCAATGGCGGTTGAGCTGGTGGAAATTCAAGCGCCACAAGATCGCGCTGTTCTCGCTGTTCTTCCTCAGCGCTCTCTACGCCGCGATCCTCATCTGCGAGTTCCTCGCTCCTTACAACCTTCATACCCGCAACATGGATTACATTTATGCGCCGCCGCAACCGGTGCATCTCTTCCATGACGGGACGTTCGTCGGCCCCTTCGTCTATGGGCTCAAGATGAGCCTCAACATGGACACGCTGAAGCGGGAATATTCGGTCAACCGCGACGATGTGCAGCCATTGCGGTTCATTTGCCGGGGCGACCAGTACAAATTCTGGGGCTTATGGAAGGGCGATCTCCACCTCTTCTGCCCGGCGATCGACGGGGAAGCATTCCTCCTCGGCACCGACCGGCGCGGCCGCGATATGCTTTCGCGAATCATCTATGGTGCGCGCGTTTCGCTCACCATCGGCCTTCTCGGCGTGACGGTGAGCTTCATCCTCGGGATCGTCATTGGCGGATTTGCAGGATTCCACGGCGGCACGTTCGATTTGATCGTGCAGCGGATCATCGAGGTTCTGCAATCGATCCCGTCCATTCCCTTATGGCTGGCGCTCGCCGCGATCATGCCGGTCACTTGGAGCCCATTGCTCGTCTATTTCGGTATCACCCTGATCCTTGGCCTGCTCGACTGGACGGGATTGGCGCGCGCGGTCCGGTCGAAACTCCTCGCCTTACGCGAAGAGGACTACGTGCTCGCCGCACAGTTGATGGGCGCCTCGAGCAGCCGCATTATCGGGCGGCATCTCATTCCAGGCTTCATGTCGCATCTGATCGCTTCGGCGACGATCTCCATCCCGGCGATGATCCTCGGCGAGACGGCGCTGAGCTTTCTCGGGCTTGGCTTGCGTCCGCCGATCACCTCTTGGGGCGTGCTTCTCACCGAAGCACAGAACGTCAATGTTGTGGCGCTCTATCCGTGGCTTATGCTGCCGGTTCTGCCGGTGATCCTCGTCATCCTCGCCTTCAACTTCCTCGGCGATGGCCTGCGCGACGCGGCGGATCCGTATAAGTAGGACGCACCAAGTAATTCTGTCATTGCCGGGCTTGTCCCGGCAATCCATTGCGCCGAACCTGCGATGGCGGAGTCTTGTTACGATGGATCGCCGGAACGAGTCCGGCGATGACAATTTTGTCAGTCCTTGAGAATTCTGACAGATAGCGGCCGTGAATCTGGCCCAAGCTCGTAGATGATCGGGACGCCGGTATCGAGCTCGCGCTTCAGGATCTCATCAGGGCTCAGGCCTTCGATCGCCATGATCAGCGCGCGCAGGCTATTGCCATGCGCCGAGACAAGCACGGTCTTGCCGGAGAGCACATCCGGTTGGATGCGGCGCATGTAATAGGGAAGGGCGCGCGCCAATGTATCCTTCAAGCTCTCGCCGCCGGGCGGCGCCACATCATAGGAGCGGCGCCAAATGTGGACTTGTTCCTCGCCCCATTTCTTGCGCGCATCGTCCTTGTTGAGACCGGTCAGATCACCATAGTCGCGCTCGTTCAAGGCCTGATCCTTGACCGTCTCTAGCCCCGGCTGATCCAGCTCATCGAGGATCAGCGTCAGCGTGTCCTGGGCGCGCTTCAAGGCACTGGTATAGGCAATGTCGAAATCGAGGCCCTGTTCGCGCAATTTGCGGCCGGCGCTCTTGGCTTCCTCGATGCCTTTCTCGGTGAGACCGACATCGCGCCAGCCGGTGAAGAGATTCTTCAAGTTCCATTCACTCTGGCCGTGACGCACGAGAACAAGAATACGATCCATCAAACTCACTCCACTCCCAGAACGTCAGCCATCGAATAAAGACCGGGCTTCTTGTCGAAGGCCCAGAGCGCGGCCCTGACCGCGCCGCGCGCAAAGATATCGCGGCTCTCCGCCTTGTGGGTTAGCTCGATGCGCTCAGCGGGACCGGCAAACATCACGGTGTGTTCGCCAACCACGCTGCCGCCGCGCAACGTCGCAAAGCCGATGGCGCCCGAAGGCCGCGCACCGGTGTGGCCGTCGCGACTGCGCACCGATTGCGCTTTAAGATTGATCGCGCGCCCCGCCGCCGCCGCTTCGCCGAGCAGGAGTGCCGTTCCCGAAGGCGCATCGATCTTGGCGCGATGATGCATTTCGAGAACCTCTATGTCGAAATCCTCGCCAAGCGTCGCGGCGACGCGCTTCACCAGTGACGCGAGGAGGTTGACCCCGAGACTCATATTGCCGGATTTGACGATGCGGGCATGGCGCGAGGCCGCCTTGATGCGGGCGAGGCCTGCCTCATCGATGCCGGTCGTGCCGATCACGTGCACGATGCGTGCCTGAGCGGCAAGATCGCAAAGCTCGAGCGTCGCCTGCGGCACGGTAAAGTCGACAATACCGTCGATATGCGCAAAGAGCGTGAGCGGATCGTCGGTGACGGGGATGCCGAGCGTGCCGATGCCGGCGAGTACGCCCATATCGGTGCCCCGGTGCGACGAATTCTTGGATTCGAGACCGCCGGCCACTTCGCAGCCCGGCGTTTCATGGATGATGCGGGTCAGCACGCGGCCCATCCGGCCGGCCGCTCCCGCGATGGCGAGCTTCATGTTGAGATCTCCCCGCATGCGCGGGCCCTCATAGCAACCGCTGACGGGTCTGGAAAGCCGTGCCTTGAAAAGTTATGGCGCTCCACGCAGCGACAGACTCCGGCTAAGCTTTGCCGCATAACGAGGCCGCCAAAGGGAGGACACAGTGATCGAGGATGCAGACCGACAGGCGATACGCGCGGTTATTTCGGACTATTTGGAAGGAATGATCTATGGGCAAGACGAGCGGCTCAGGAGCGCGATGCATCCGCTCTGCATGCAGGCCGGTCACTACAAGGGAAATTATGAATTCTATCCGCGCGATGAGTTCATCGCCGCCCTGGGATCGGAAGAGCGCAAGCCCCCAGGCACGGCATTTCCGTCGCAAATCGTCTCACTCGACATTACCGGCGACATTGCCATCGCTAAGGTAACCGACGATTGCTTTGGCACGTCCTGGACCGACTATCTAACGCTGATCAAACATGAAGGCCACTGGCAGATTGCCATGAAGGCTTTCTATGATCACGCGAACGACAGGACGCCGTAATTATTCGATCACACGCCCTCGGCGATCACCACATTGCTGTCGGCACAGGTTTCGAAGATCCGCAAGGCCGCCTGATATTCAGGCGAGCGGAAGCAGGCCTTGGCGGTCTCGAAACTATCGAATTCGATCACCACCTGGCGCTGGCCGGAGGTCCCCTTGACGGTCTCATAGGCACCGCCGCGCACCAGAAACTTGGCCCCGTATTTGTCGAAGGCCTTCCTGTTGGCGGCGATGTAGTCGGGATAGCGCTGGGGATCGCGGATGGTGACGGTCGCAATCCAATAGCCCTTGGCCATCACACGCCCTCAACGATGACGATTTCAGCGGTGCCGGCGCCTTTGCGCTTGGCCTTCGCAGATTGATATTCGAGCGAATTGTAGCAGGCAACCGCATCGTCATAGGACGGAAATTCGATCACCACATTGCGCGGCCTGCCATCGCCTTCGAGCTGATTGTAGCGCCCACCGCGGGCAAGGATCTGGGCCTTGTATTTCTTGAAGGCCTCAGGCGCCGATTCGGCATAGAGCTTGTATTGATCCGGATCGCTGACGGTAACGCGGGCGATCCAATAGGCCTTGGGCATGGGGTATGTCCTTTCGCACTCGATCGTGCCCCGTTTCGTCATCCCGGCGCAAGCCGGGATCCATCGCGGGTCAAGTCGTGAGTTCAACCGGAGAAAGCCGTCTCGTCTCGGCATGGATCCCGGCTTGCGCCGGGATGACGAGATTGACTACGACCCAAAGCCTTCCCAGAAGGCCTTGGCCTTGGCGAAGAAGCCTTCCGATTGCGGCGAGTTGTTGCGCGCCTCGCGCTCGAATTCCTTCAAGAGTTCGCGCTGGCGGCGCGACAGGTTGACCGGCGTTTCGACGGTGACCTGGATGTAAAGATCACCAGCCTGTGCCGAGCGCAGCACCGGCATGCCCTTGCTCTTGAGGCGGAACTGCTTGCCGGTCTGCGCACCCTCGGGGATCGTCACGCGCGCCTTCTTGCCGTCAATGGTCGGCACTTCGATTTCACCGCCCATGGCGGCAGCGATCATCGAGATCGGCACCTTGCAGAAGAGATCGGCGCCGTCGCGCTGAAAGAATTCATGCGGCCTGATGCTCAAGAAAATATAGAGATCGCCGGATGAGCCGCCGCGCATGCCGGCTTCACCTTCACCCGCCAATCTGATGCGCGTGCCGTCTTCGACACCCGCCGGGATGTTGACGGAAAGCGTGCGCTCTCGTGTCACGCGGCCCTGGCCACTGCAATGCGAACAAGGATCGGAAATAACCTGACCGCGTCCCTGACAGGTGGGGCAGGTCCGTTCGACCGTGAAGAAGCCTTGGGTCGACCGCACAGCGCCAGCGCCGCCGCAGGTCGCACAGGCCTTGGGCGATGTGCCGGGCTTGGCTCCTGTGCCCGAACAATGATCGCAATTGACCGAACTCGGCACGCGAATCTGCGCGGTCTTACCGGCGAAGGCCTCGGTCAGGCTGATTTCCATGTTGTAGCGCAGATCAGCACCGCGCGAGGCACCATTGCGCCTGCCACCACCAGCCTGGCCACGGCCGCGGCCGCCGCCCATGAATTCGCCGAACAGGTCCTCGAAAATGTCCGACATCGAGGACGTGAATTCGGGTCCAAACCCGGCGCCGCCCCGCCCGCCGCCCATGCCACCCTCGAAGGCCTGATGGCCGAAACGGTCATAGGCCGCGCGCTTCTGCGGATCGCGCAGCACGTCATAGGCCTCGTTGATTTCCTTGAAGCGCTGCTCGGCCTGCCGGTCGCCCGGCTTGGCGTCGGGATGAAACTGCTTGGCGAGCTTGCGGAAAGCGTTCTTGAGTTCCTTCTCGTCGGCGCCACGCGCGACGCCCAGAACCTCGTAATAGTCCCGCTTAGCCATCAGCCGTCACTACCATGAACGCGCCGCGCACAGCAAAGGCCAAGACTTGCCTTCGCGCGGCTACTACCCGCTGTTATTGTGAATACCCTCATCCGGCGCGACACTCTGCAGTGTCGACTTTGCCGGATGAGGATCATTTTGCTTCGGTCTTACGCTTAGGCCGACTTTCTATCGTCGTCGCGGACTTCGGTGAAGTCGGCATCGACGACGCCGTCATCGGCCTGCTGCTGGCCGCCGGCACCGGCACCAGGCTGCGGTCCATCGCCGCCCGGCGTGCCTTGCTGGGCCTGCTGCTTATAGAGTGCCTCGCCAAGCTTCATCGAAGCCTGGGCAAGAGCGTTGCTCTTCGACTTGATCGCTTCGGCATCGGAACCGTCCATCACCGATTTGAGATCGGCAATCGCGGCTTCGACCGTCGACTTGTCGGCGCCCGAAATCTTGTCGCCAAGTTCGGAGATCGACTTGTTGGTCGCGTGGATCAGAGCCTCGGCATGGTTCTTCGCTTCGACCAGCTCTTTGCGCTTCTTGTCGTCGGCGGCATTGGCCTCGGCTTCCTTGACCATCTTGTCGATCTCGGAATCCGACAGGCCGCCAGAGGCCTGGATGCGGATCTGCTGTTCCTTGTTGGTCGCCTTGTCCTTGGCATGGACATTGACGATGCCATTGGCGTCGATATCGAAGGTGACTTCGATCTGCGGCATGCCGCGCGGCGCCGGCGGAATGCCCATCAGGTCGAACTGGCCGAGCATCTTGTTGTCGGCCGCCATTTCGCGCTCGCCCTGGAAGACGCGGATCGTCACCGCCGTCTGATTGTCATCAGCGGTCGAGAAGGTCTGCGACTTCTTGGTCGGGATCGTGGTGTTGCGATCGATCAAACGGGTGAAAACGCCACCCAGCGTTTCGATGCCGAGCGACAAGGGCGTGACATCGAGGAGCAGCACGTCCTTGACTTCGCCCTTGAGCACGCCGGCCTGGATCGCAGCGCCGATAGCCACGACTTCATCCGGGTTCACGCCCTTATGCGGCTCCTTACCGAAGAACTGCTTCACGACCTCGATGACTTTCGGCATGCGGGTCATGCCGCCGACGAGTACGACTTCGTCGATCTGTCCGGCGGTGACGCCCGCATCCTTGAGCGCGCGACGGCACGGCTCGACGGTCTTCTGGATGAGATCGTCGACCAAAGCCTCGAGCTTTGCCCGGGTGAGCTTCATGGTGAGATGCTTCGGACCCGTCGCGTCGGCCGTGATGTAAGGCAGGTTGATCTCGGTCTGCGTCGAAGACGACAGTTCGATCTTGGCCTTTTCGGCAGCTTCCTTCAGACGCTGGAGCGCGAGCTTGTCCTTGCGCAGGTCGATCGACTGCTCCTTGCGGAATTCATCCGCAAGATAGTCGACGATGCGCATGTCGAAGTCTTCGCCACCAAGGAAGGTGTCGCCATTGGTCGACTTCACCTCGAAGACGCCGTCACCGATTTCAAGAACCGAAATATCGAAGGTGCCGCCGCCGAGGTCATAGACCGCGATCGTGCCGGCTTCCTTCTTGTCGAGACCATAGGCGAGCGCTGCCGCGGTCGGCTCGTTGATGATGCGCAGGACTTCGAGACCGGCGATCTTGCCGGCATCCTTGGTCGCCTGGCGCTGGCTGTCGTTGAAATAAGCGGGAACCGTGATCACCGCCTGGGTTACGTTTTCGCCAAGATAGCGCTCGGCGGTTTCCTTCATCTTCTGCAGGATGAAAGCCGAGATCTGGGAGGGTGCATATTTCTGGCCGCGCGCCTCGACCCAGGCATCGCCATTGTCAGCCTTGATGATCTTGTAGGGGACAAGCTTCTTGTCCTTCTCGACCATCGGGTCGTCATAGCGCCGACCGATCAGGCGCTTGATCGCAAAGAATGTGTTTTCGGGGTTGGTGACGCCCTGGCGTTTCGCCGGCTGGCCGACCAATTGCTCGCCTTCGGCATTGAAGGCAACGATCGACGGCGTGGTGCGCGCGCCTTCGGCATTTTCGATAACCTTGGGGTTCTTCCCCTCCATGACCGCCACGCACGAATTGGTCGTGCCGAGGTCGATACCAATCACTTTAGCCATATAAGTAATCCTCCTTGTGGCAGACCCGCCGGAAGCCCTGTGTGAGGCGCTTCCTGACCCCGGTCGCCCGTGGCGGCCGAGTCTCCTGATCGACATATGGGCCGCAGATGCCTGATTGCCAAGCACCGCAGCGATCCGAGGGGCTATATAAGATGGTGACCGGGGCCTATCAAGCGCGCGTTACTGGAGCGATGAGCAAATCTCAACCCTCATTTACCACATTGCCCGGCCTTAAATATCTGCCAGGCTTTTTCACGCCGGAAGCGCAGAAAGAACTCGTCACAGCGCTCCTCTTCGCAGCGGAAGAGGCGCCTTTCTATACGCCGGTGATGCCGCGTAGCGGCCGGCCCTTCAGCGTCCGCATGACCAATCTCGGTCCTTTAGGCTGGGTCTCGGATCGCGTCGGTTATCGCTATCAGGCGATGCATCCTGAGACCGGGCGGCCCTGGCCTGCGATGCCTGAGAGACTGTTCGCGCTGTGGCGGCAGGTTTCGGACTATCCGCATCCGCCGGAAGCCTGCCTCGTCAATCTCTATCGCGAGGGCGCCAAGATGGGCCTCCACCGCGACGAGGACGAGGAGGATTTTTCAGCCCCGGTGGTTTCGGTTTCACTTGGCGATACCGCCATCTTCCGGATCGGCGGTCTCGCGCGCGGCGGCAAGACCGAGACGCTTAAGCTCGGTTCGGGCGATGTCCTTGTGATGGGCGGGCCGTCGCGCCTGCGCTATCACGGCATCGACCGGGTTCTGGCGGCCAGCTCGACATTGGTTCCCGGCGGCGGACGCATCAACCTCACATTGCGACGGGTTCGCAAGCCAAGATTGTGATCATAATCCTGCCATAAGAACATCTCAGGAACGCCCTGATCGCGCCTTTCGGGGGCCGCTTTGGTGGGCTAGTGTGTGACCATCGATGACGGCGGGGGGACGCACATGCTGCGGGTAATCATCGGTCTGGTTTTCATCGTTTTCGGGGCGCAAGCCTTTCTCCGCCGCAGTCCGCCCCCGAGCACAGGCACTGCTCCCGCCGGGCGCTTCGCCGGCATGAGCGGCCTCCTCCAGGGCCCGCTCATCGGCATCCTGATGGTAATTCTGGGCATCGGCTTCCTCGCCTCGACGTCCTTCGTCGAAATTTCCGCCGACCGGGTCGGGCATCTGAAGCGCATCTACCTTGCCGACGACCTGCCGCCCGGACGGATCATTGCTCTGCCCGGCCAGAAGGGCCCGCAGGCCGAGGTGCTGGGACCAGGATTCCACTTCCGGCCCTTGCTCAATGTCCTCTACGAAGTCGAGGAATATCCGGTGGTGCAGATCCCCGAAGGCTATTACGGCCAGATCACCACCAATGACGGGCTGCCCATGCCGGAAGGCATGTTCATTGCTCCTGTGATCCCGGACGACAAGCTAGCTGACATGCTGAATGCCGAGACATTCATCGAGCAAGGTGGATTCCGCGGGCCCCAGGAAACCGTGCTCAAGCCCGGCGCCTACCGGCTCAACCGCTATCTCTTCGACATCCGCAGCGACAATGAAACGGTTGCAACGATCATCCCGGCGGGCCAGGTGGGCGTCGTCAAATCCAATGTCCAGCGGCCGGGCCTCAACTGCAAAGAAGAATTGGTGCGGGTGAGCGAGGCCCAGCATGATGCCGATGCGCTGTCGGTACCGCTCGTGCCGCGCGGCTGTATCGGCTTGTGGAAGGAAGCCCTGTTGCCCGGCGCCTATTATCTCAACCGGCATGCCTATGACATTACGCCGGTCGATACGCGGGCACAGACATGGGAATACAAGGGCGGCTATAAGCGCCGCACCATCGACATTTCGCTCGATCAGCAAGGCCAATTGACCCAGACCGAGCGCAGCTTCGACGAGCCGGTGCCGTCAACCGCCGTCGACCGTGCCGTCATGATGAAAGTCGAGGGCTGGGACATACCGCAGGAATTGCGCGTGGTGGCACAGGTCGCGCCGGAAAACGCGCCGATCGTTGCGGGGTCGGTCGGCGGCATCCAGGAGATCGAGCACCGCATCCTCACGCCGCTCATCCGCTCGATCGTGCGCAATGTGGCGGGCTCGACCATCCGCTTGCCGAAGCGCGAGGGCGACCAGATCGTCGGCTATGAAATAAGGCCGACCCGTGTTCTCGATCTCATCGAAAATCGCGAAGCGATCGAGGATACGATCGAAGACCAGATCAAGCGCGAGGCGCGCAAGGCGGGTGTCGAAATCCGCGAGATCCGCTTGGGCGAGCCGGCTATTCCACCGGAAATTCTCATCGGACGGCAGCGCGTGCAGCTCGCCGACCAATTGGGACAAGCCTATATCCGTGAAACCGAAGCGCAGAAGAAACGCATCGAGACCGAACAGGCGCGGTCCACCGCCGATGAGCAGCCTCGTCTCGTGGAAGCGCAGATCGCGGTCAAGGTCGCCGAGCAGCGCGAAGCCGAACGTGCCGCATTGGGCCGCGCCGAGCGGAAATATCTCGAAGAAATCGCCCTTGGCCAGAAGGCACAAACGGAAGTCTTGGGCCAGGATCGCGTAACCATGCTGCAGGCGCTGGACAAGACGCTCGATTCGCTCGAACGCCAGCCCCAGCTCGTCCAACTGGTGGGCAAGCTCGTGCCGAATACCGTGGTCAATGGATCAGGACTTGAAGGGGCGGCCGCGATCCTTGGCAATGCGCTCGGCGGCGCGGGGAAGAAGGATGACAGCCAGGTCGCGCCCGGCGCAGGGCAGTAGCTAAGGCGCCTTGGCGACACCGACGAGGGCGGGGCGCAGGAGACGGTCGCCGATCGAGAAACCGGCGCGCATGACATCCATCACGGTTCCCGGCGGATAGTCGCTGGTGTGCACTTCAAACATGGCTTCATGCTTGTTCGGGTCGAATTTCTCGCCCTTGGGATCAAGGCGCTTGATGCCGTGGCGCTCGAAGACATTGAGCAATTCGCGATTGGTGACTTCAACGCCGGCGACGAGGTTCTTCACCGCTTCCGGCGCGTCCTTGATCGCATCGGCATGGGCAAGTTCCAATGCCTTGGTCATGTTGTCGCTGACCGACAGGATATCGCGCGCGAAATTGGTCGCAGCATAAAGCGTCGCCTCAGCCTTCTCGCGCTCGGAGCGCTTGCGCAGGTTTTCCATCTCAGCCAAGGTCCTGAGCAGGCGATCCTTCAGCTGCCCCGCTTCTTCCTGGAGGGTCGCGATTTCGGCGTCGCGGTGGTCGGCAACAGGGGCTTCGTCCGAAAAGGCATCGCCCTGCGGATCAAAACCAGTGGGATCGGCATCGTCAGGCCTTGCTGTCATGGCAGGTCTCGCAGAATTAAATTCAAGGGATCGCCGGGGGATATCAGCCCTCGGCCGGCAAAAATCAAGTGATGAGCCGGCCGATGACCCGTGCCGTATAGTCCACCATCGGGACAATGCGCGCATAGTTAAGACGCGTCGGCCCGATGACGCCGAGCACGCCGACGATCTTTTCGTCGGTGTTGCGGTAGGGCGCGATGATGATCGAAGAGCCCGAGAGCGAGAAGAGCTTGTTCTCCGAGCCGATATAGATGCGCACCCCTTCGCCCGCCTCGGCGAGGCCGAGCAACTGGATCAATTCCTTCTGGTTTTCGATATCCTCGAAGAGGCGGCGGACGCGCTCGAGATCCTCAAGTGCGGTGGCATTCTCGATGAGATTGGCCTGTCCCCTCACGATCAGCATCTTGTTGTCGGCATCGGTGCTGCCCGACCAAGTGGCGATGCCGGCCTCGATCACGCGCGCCGAGACATCATCAAGCTCGCGCCTGAAGCTCTCCAGATCCTCGCGAACGGAGCGCTGCACTTCGCTCAACGTCTTGCCCTGGAAGCGCGAGGACAAATAGTTAGAAGCCTTGATCAACGCGGCAGGCGGCAGGCCCGCCGGCAATTCGACGGTGCGGTTCTCGACGCTGCCATCCTCGCCGACGAGAATGACCAACGCACGATTGGGGCCGAGATTGACGAACTCAATATGTTTGAGCCGGGCATTGAGCTTCGGCGTCAAGACGACACCGGCGCAGTGCGAGAGCCCCGAGAGCAAGGTCGTTGCCTCGGACAGGACATCTTCGGTCCGGCGCAACCGGTTCGAGACCGCGACCTGGGCGTCGATGCGGGCGCGCTCGTCGGGGGTGAGCGAGCCGATTTCGAGAAGCGAATCGACGAAGAGGCGCAAACCGGCCTCCGTCGGCACGCGGCCCGCGGAAGTATGCGGCGAATAGATGAGCCCGGCATCCTCGAGATCCGACATCACGTTCCTGACCGAGGCGGGCGACAGATTGGTCGGCAGGATGCGCGAAATGGTGCGCGAGCCGACCGGTTCGCCGGTATCGAGATAGGTGTCGACGAGGCGACGGAAAATCTCGCGCGAGCGTTGATCGATCTGGGCAAGGCCGGCAGGGCGGTCGTCGCTGAAGGGCTTGGTGGGTATCATGCTCATGGCCTCGCAAATGTAGGAATCCCGAGCGGTCAGGTCAATTGTGACGGGAAGGCGACGCCCCTGCGGGGGAGCCCGAAAAAACTCACGCTTTTTCCCCCGATGGGCTAGAAGGCGCCGGCCAAGAACACGAGGAATGACGATGCGGCCATCCGGACGAAAGCCAGACGAATTGCGCAAGGTGAGTTTCGAGCGCCGCGTCTCGAAACATGCCGAAGGCTCCTGTCTGGTGCGCTATGGCGACACGCATGTGCTGTGCCTGGCGACATTGGAGGAGAAAGTACCGCCGTGGCTCAAAGGCCTCGGCAAGGGCTGGGTGACGGCCGAATATGGCATGCTGCCGCGGGCCACCGGCGAGCGCATGCGGCGCGAGGCGGCTTCCGGCAAGCAATCGGGCCGTACCCAGGAAATCCAGCGCCTGGTCGGGCGCTCCTTGCGCGCCGTTGTCGATCTCCCCGCGCTCGGCGAGCGCCAGATCACGCTTGATTGCGATGTGATCCAGGCCGATGGCGGAACCCGCACCGCGGCCATCACGGGAAGCTGGATCGCGCTCCATGACTGCATCGCCTGGATGACGACGCGCAACATGTTTAAATCGCCACCGCTCAAGGATCATGTGGCGGCGATTTCCTGCGGCATATCCGGTGACATCGCGGTGCTCGATCTCGATTATGCCGAGGATTCGACCGCTCACACGGATGCGAATTTCGTGATGACCGGCTCGGGCGGCATTGTCGAAATCCAGGCGACGGCCGAGGGCGAGGCCTTTTCCGAAAGCCGTTTTGGAGAACTCCTGGTGCTGGCGCGCAAGGGCGTGAGTGAATTGGTGGAGTTGCAGAAAGCCGCGATTGCATGAAGGCCAAGGGCATTCTCGAGACAGTGCTTTACGCCGAAGATCTCGGCGCCGTGAGGCCGTTTTACGAGGGCGTGCTCGGGCTTGAGTGCTTTCAGGCGGATGACCGGCAATTATTCTTCTATTGCGGCGATCAGGTTCTCTTGATCTTCAATCCGGCGAAAACCAGCCTCGTGCGATCGCCGGCCCCAGGTGTGCCGCCGGCGCATGGTGCACACGGCGCCGGCCATCTGTGTTTTCGCGCCGAAGCGCCTCAACTCGACGATTGGCGTTCGCATCTGGAACAGGCGGGCATAGCGATCGAGGCAGATTTCGAATGGCCGGGCGGCGGCCGCTCGCTTTATGTGCGCGATCCGGCCGGCAATTCGGTCGAATTCGCAGAACCCCGCATCTGGAAATTGCCGCGCGACCGCCGAACCCTGCGGGGCGCAAAGCTCGTCGTCGCCAGCCATAATCGCGGCAAGCTCAGGGAAATCGACGACCTGCTCAAACCGTTTGGCGTTGAAACGGTGATGGCGGGCGATCTCGGATTGCCGGAGCCGGAAGAGACCGAGACGACATTCGAAGGCAATGCGCGGCTCAAATCCGAACATGCCGCCAAGGCTTCCAAGCTGGCGGCCATCTCGGATGATTCGGGACTCTGTGTCGACTCGCTACAAGGCGACCCCGGAGTCTATTCGGCGCGCTGGGCCGGACCTTCGAAGGATTTCGCGCTTGCCATGCGCAATGTCGAGGAAAAGTTGCAGGCGCTCGGCGCGACGACGCCGGAGCGACGCAAGGCACATTTCATCAGCGCGCTCTCTGTAGCCTGGCCAGACGGTGAAACGCGCTGCTATGAGGGCCGCGTCGATGGCACATTGGTGTGGCCGCCGCGTGGCACCAAGGGCTTCGGCTATGATCCGATGTTCCTGCCCGATGGTGCCGGGCTCACTTTCGGGGAAATGGAGCCGCAAGCAAAGCATGCGGTGTCGCATCGCGCCCGGGCCTTCAAGAAGCTGGTCGATGACCTCTTCTGAGCGCGATCTCGCCATCTATGTGCATTGGCCCTTCTGCAAGGCCAAGTGCCCTTATTGCGATTTCAATTCGCATGTCAGGCATCAAGGTATCGACTCGAATCGCTTTACCGATGCGATAGCGCGGGAGCTCGAATGGTTCGCCGCGCAAGATAAGGGGCGAAAAGTCACCAGCATCTTTTTCGGCGGCGGCACGCCATCATTGATGCCGCCCGGCTTGGTCGGCCTGTTGCTCGACCGGATCGCTTCGTTGTGGGAGATGGCGCCCGATATCGAAGCGACACTCGAAGCCAATCCGACCAGTGTTGAGGCCGAGAATTTCCGCGGCTATCGGACTGCCGGGATCAATCGTGTCTCGGTCGGCGTGCAGGCGCTCGATCAGCAAAGCCTTGCGATGCTCGGGCGGCAACATAGCGTCGATGAAGCGCTCGCCGCCTATCGCTTGGCGGCGAAGATTTTTCCACGCTCCTCGTTCGATCTCATTTATGCGAGGCCCGGCCAGACGGTCGAGAATTGGGCCAGTGAGCTGGCGCAGGCCCTCTCCGAGCAGCAAGGACATATGTCGCTCTATCAATTGACCATCGAGCCAGACACGGCCTTTGCACGGCTCCATGCCGAGGGAAAACTTGCTATTCCGAGCGATGAGACGGGCGAGGCGCTCTACGAGGTTACGCAGGATCTGACCGCCAAGGCGGGGCTCGCGGCTTACGAAGTTTCAAATCACGCGCGGCCCGGCGATGAATCGCGCCACAATCTCCACTACTGGCATTACGGGGAATATGCAGGCGTCGGCCCCGGCGCCCATAGCCGCTTCACGCTCGGGGCGGAGAAACACGCGCTTGCCACCGAGCGGCATCCGGAAACCTGGCTCAAGCAGGTGGCGGAGAAGGGCCATGGCATCATCAGCGATGAAACGCTTTCCGGACTACAACAGGCCGATGAAATGCTGCTGATGGGCATGCGGGTGAGCGAGGGTATCGATCTTGCGCGCTATGAGCGGCTTGCGGGACGCCCACTCGACCAGACGCGCATCGAAAATCTGGCGGCACTCGGTCTCGTCGCACAGACGGGAAAGATGCTCCGGGCGACGCCCAAAGGCCGCCGCCTCCTCAATGCGGTGATCGGCGAACTCGCGGGCTAGCTGCCGCTGTCGAAGCGGGTCGGGGCAGGCGAGATCACGCGCGGGCCGGTTTCGGTAATCTCGAGAATGGCGAGGCCGCGCTCGCAAAGCCCGTTCTGGCGGAAGCGGAAAATGCCGTTCTGGCCCTGGAAGCCGACCGTATTGGTGATCGCCGCGCCCGAGAACCCGCCCTTGGATTTCTTGAGCGTGACGGCGAGGCTCACCGCATCGTAAGCCAAGCTCGCAATGGCCGGCGGCTTGCTGCCGTAATTCTTGGCATAGCGGCTTTCGAACTTGCCGATGAGGTCCGGCGAGACCCCGGCATACCAGCCGCCCTGGGCGATCGGGATCGAGGCGGTCGCCCGGTCATACCAGAGCCCGGTGCCAAGGATCTTGGTCGATTGCGGGGTAATGCCCTTTTGTTCGAGATCGGTGCCGAGCGCGCGCAGCACATCGCCGCCTTCGGGAAGAAACAAGGCATCGGCGCGATCAGCCGACATGGCCGTAGTGAGCGATGTTACGGCGCTCGAAATACCGGCCTGCTGGCGCGGATAGCGCTCGACGGCAGCGACGGTCGCACCATAGTCCGAGGCGGAGCGGGTAAGCGCTTGTTCGACCTTCTGGCCATACTGGGTCTGGGGGTAGAGCGCTGCGATGTTCCGGATGCCCTTCGAGGACGCATAGCGCACCACGCGTCCGACTTCCTCTTCCGGCAGGAAGGCCAACAGGAATGTGCCGGAGCCGGCCACCGAGCTCACCGAGGAGAAGGCCACGACATTGACGCCGCGCGCACGGGCAATTGGTGAGACGGCCTGAACCTCGGCGGAGAGTAGGGGACCGAGAATGAGTTCAGCGCCTTCATTGAGGGCAGCCTCGGCGGCGGCCTTGGCGCCGGCGGCCGTACCGCCGGTATCCTTGGTGATGAGGGTAATACCGGGATTGCCGGAATCGATGAGGGCCATTTCGGCCGACTGCTTGAGTGCGGTCGCAACCTTCTGCGTTTCAAGCGTCGCCGATAAGGGCAGAAGAAGCGCAACCTTGCTGCCGCCGGTCGGGATATTGGCAACCGACTGATCGTCGCTGAAGAGATTGCCCATATTGGTGGATGAGCTGCAGGCGGCAAGCACGAGTCCCAGCACGGCCAACAGCAGATATCGCCACTCCCGAAAGACAGGACGCTGCGCTAGACTGGCCAGCACGGCCGATATTGTCATAACCCGTTCAGCCCCTTCTTCCCGCGATGGCGCAAATCACCCAACCGCCCCACCGCTATAGCATAGGCGCAGCCGTTTTCGAGGCGCCGCCGCTTAGCCCAGGCCTGTATGTCACCGCGACGCCCATCGGCAATCTCGGCGATGTTACTTTGCGCGCGCTCGAAACCTTGAGCGCGGCCCACCTGATCCTGTGCGAAGACACGCGCGTGACGGCAAAGCTCCTCAATCGCTATGGAATTCGCAACAGTCTTTCGCCCTATCATGATCACAATGCGGCGAAAGTGCGGCCCCAACTCCTGGCCCGCATGGCCGGCGGCCAGGCGCTCGCGCTGGTCAGCGATGCGGGTAGTCCCTTGCTGTCCGACCCGGGTTTCAAGCTGGTGCAGGCGGCCGTGGAAGCCGGGCTTCCGGTTACGGCCATACCAGGTGCTTCCGCCGTGCTCGATGCGTTAACGCTTTCGGCCCTACCGCCTGACCGCTTCATGTTCTGCGGATTCTTGCCGCCGCGGAGCGGCGCGCGGCGGCATTTTCTCGAAGAGCTCAAAGGCATCGATGCAACCCTCGTCATGTTCGACACGACCAGCCGCGTGGCCGACAGTCTTGAAGATATCGCCGCCGTTTTGGGCGAGCGCGATGTGGCGGTCGGGCGGGAACTCACCAAGCTCCATGAAGAGGTGATCCGCGGGCCGGCGGAGGAGGTCCGCAACATGCTTCAAGCGCGCGATAGTCTCAAAGGAGAAATCACACTCGTCATCGGGCCGCCCGGCGCTGCTGCCAAAGCCGCGCCGCAAGGCATGGTCGATACCGCGTTGCGCGAGGCGGTCGCAACGATGCCGGCAAGCCGTGCCGCGGCCGAGATCGCCAAGCGCTTCGGCCTGAGCAAACAGGAGGCCTATGCACGGCTCCTCGAACTCAAAGAGACAGAGTGATCCGCGGCGCCAGCGCGCCGAGCGCCATGGCCATTGGGCCGAGGCGATGGCGATCGCCGCCTTGAGTCTCAAGGGCTATCGGTTGCTGGCGCGGCGTTTCAAGACACCGCATGGCGAGATCGATCTCATCATGCGGCGCGGCCGTGCCACCATTTTCGTCGAGGTGAAACAGCGCGGCGATCTCGATGCCGCCCTTATCTCCGTCTCGCCCGCGCAGATGAGACGGATTTCGGCCGCCTCACGCTTCTGGGTCGCCCGCGATCCGCGCGCGCTGCAAGGCGACTGCCGCTTTGACATCGTGGGCGTTAGCCCTTACCGCTGGCCGCGCCATATAACCAACGCCTTTGAAGCTCGAGAGTGACGCATGGCGCTTGATGTCGCCGTCCAGATGGATCCTATCGAATCGATCGACATTGCCGGCGATTCGACCTTCGCCCTGATGCTCGAAGCGCAGCGGCGCGGGCACAATCTCTTCTATTACCAGCCGAAGGCGCTCGCCTTCGAAGACGGAAGGCTCAGCGCGCATGGACACGACGTCACCGTGCGCGACGAGCGCGGCAATCATGCGAGCCTTGGCGAACGCCGGCGCGTCGATCTCGGCAGCTATGACGTTGTGTTGATGCGCCAGGATCCGCCCTTCGACATGAATTACATCACCATCACGCATATGCTGGACCGCATTCATCCCAAGACGCTGGTGGTGAACGATCCGGCGCACGTGCGCGATGCGCCGGAAAAACTATTTCTGCTGCGCTATCCGGAATTGATGCCGCCAACGCTCATCACCCGCGACTGGGAAGAATGCGCGGCCTTCCGGCGCGCCCATGGCGATATCATCATCAAGCCGCTTTACGGCAATGGCGGCGCCGGCGTGTTCCGGCTGGCCGAGAGCGACCAGAATTTTGCTTCGCTCCTCGAACTTTTCTCACAGACTTTCCGCGAGCCCTTCATCGTTCAACGCTATCTGCCCGACGTGAGAAAGGGTGATAAGCGCATCATCCTCGTCGACGGCGAGGTGGCGGGCGCCATCAATCGCGTGCCATCCGTCACCGATCACCGCTCCAACATGCATGTCGGCGGGCGCGCCGAGCCGACCGAACTCACCGCGCGCGACCGCGAAATCTGCGAGCGGATCGGACCTGATCTGAAAGAACGCGGCTTGATCTTCGTCGGCATCGATGTGATCGGCGACTATCTGACCGAGATCAATGTCACCTCGCCGACCGGCATCCGGCAGGTCAAACGCTTCGGCGGCGCCGACATCGCTGCACTGATCTGGGATGCGATCGAGACACGGCGGTAGGTTGACCAAGTCAAGTGAGAGGGAGACCAGATGGCAAAGAAGTATACCGCCCGCTGTGCCTGTGGCGCTGTGACATTCGAATTCGATACCGACCCGAGTTTCATCGCCAATTGCCATTGCCTTGATTGCAAGAAGGCGTCAGGCGGCGAGATGGCCACGTTCTTCGGCGTGCCCGCGGATGATTTTACCTTGACCAGCGGCACGCCGAAGGCCGAGCATTTCATTGCTGATTCCGGAAAAGGATTGGACCGAAATTTTTGCCCACAATGCGGCTCGAGGCTCTTCACCAATAATCTTGAGAGCTTTCCCGGGACCGTCTTCGTCATGCTGGGCAGCCTCGATCGACCGGATCTGATCACGCCGCAGCTCGAAATGTTCACCAAGCGCCGGCTGAAATGGGTGAAGCCGCTCGACATGCCGCAATTCGAGGCAATGCCCCATTAGGTCGAACCAGCGCCAATTGTTCCATTAATGTTCTTGCGCTCGATGCGCGATATTGTATTTGCCGTACCCAACGCAGCGTAAGCTGGCGGCCTAATTGGTTGATTTAGCTAGTTGGTTCGGCGATTCAGATTTGTGGATAAATGTCAAGAGACATCTGGCAATCTTCCACACGAAATACTATCTTATTAACGATTCGTCGCAGAAACTTTCAGACGGGCTGAAGTATTTTAATATGGCCGCAAGGTTAGACACAGTTTGCAAGTTCATATGCGAGCAAGGCCACTGGCGCGTAACGAATTTGCAGTTGCAAAAGATTTTATACGTCGCCCAGATGGTATACTTGGGGCGATTCGGTAGACGGCTGACCGATGGTACTTTTGAAGCTTGGGACTACGGGCCTGTAGAGCCGACAGTCTATCAAAAAGTTAGAATGTTCGGGTCGGGACCAATCCAGGATGTGTTTTTTGATGCTCGACGGTTCAAGGAAGATGATGATCGTCGAGAAGTGCTAAAGGCCGTTTGCGATGATTTGCTGGATAAGCCAGCGAGCGCGCTAGTTGAAATAACCCATTGGGAACGTGGAGCTTGGGCAAAACACTATGTCCCGGGACTCAGAGGGATCGTCATCCCCGATAGTGATATGCGAGTCGAATACTTCGACAGACGAAAGTCTGCCAAGTCCGGCTGATATTGGCAAAATTGTTGCTCCCAGAGACGGGGGCCCTACCTCTACAACAGCCGCAATTCTCGAATCCAATCTTCAAGAGGAAAAAGCCAATCGCAAGATTGAGCGTTTCTTTTGGTTGATGGGTCTAACCGTTCTAGGCAACGCCATTCTAATCAAGTTCGTAGACAACTGGCTTTGGACAGTTTTTCTTCTGACTTTTTCGCTGATAATGATTTTTGGGGTCGCTAACTGGCTTCAAGTACCTTGGGTCGTCATCCACCTTGAAGCGCTTCTATCAAGGCTTCAGAAAACCAAAGACAAAGGCTCTGACGAAACAGAGTGATTATTCCTTAGATTTTGGTGGTGGAGCTTTTGGCGGGACTATCTTTGCGAATGCCCCTGTCAAAGGATTTCCCACTCTCATCAACTTCCAATTTCTTTGCCGTTTCAATGAAACGTTGACGTTGGGATTGACTCTTTGTCGTTGCGGTAGCTTTCTTTTCAGGCATGGTATTAGCCTTTCCGCCGCCAGACGTCGGCTACATCGCATACATAGACGAATCCGGTGACCCTGGAATCAAAAAAGTATTTCCGATTGCTCCTGATGGAGCGTCGGAGTGGTTCACTCTTGGCGCCATTGTCGTGCAAGCCGAGCGATCAGATGAGACGGTAGACTGGGTAAAGGACATTCGAGAAAGGACGAAAATCAAACGCCCGGACCTTCACTTTGCCCACATGAGCGATTGGCAGCGCGCGATTTCCAGCGAAGCAATAGCGGCGCTTCCCCTTAAATGTTTCACCGTTGTATCGAACAAGAAAAATATGATGGGATATACGAATCCGCGTGCAGAAGCAGCGCGCGGGGCCTCTTCCAATGAAACGTTCTACAATTTTTGTGCCCGCGTGCTTTTAGAGCGAGTAACCGAATTTGTGCTCGCTCATTCGATGCAGCGTTACGGGAAGCCGAAGCATCTGCAAATCATTTTTAGTGACCGAGGTGGGATGCGGTATTCTCAGACAGTTGTGTACTTCGATCTGCTGGCTAATCAAGCCCGCTCCAATCAGACTTTTTTAAAGGCCAGGGAGATTAAATGGGAGGTCATTCATCCCAAACTCATTGAAGCAGAAAGACATGAAAAGAGCGCCGGACTTCAATTGACTGATACTGTAGCTTCGGCCTTTTGCTTTGCAGCGGATGCCGAAAAAAGGAAACCACATGTTACTCAACATGCGGAAGCGTTGAAGTACAGGATGTGGCACAAGCAAAACGTATATGCTGGCAATGGCGTGACTTTCCTGCCTTGGAAAATTGCACAAGCCAAGCTCACAGAGTCACAGAAGCTTATTTTCCGCTTTTGCGGCTATGGCGTGTGAAGGTGGCGGGCCCCGGCCTTGTTACCATCGCCGGTTTTTTAGGTCACCATCCCATGGGCAACCATCCGACAACTGCTATCCACTGAAGGATAACCCAAGTTTGTATCCGGCGTATCCCGCCGCATTTGCCTTATCACAAAAGTCAGAACGAATCAAGAATCTCTAAACAGATTCAACTGTTTAGGCTGTAAGCCCTTGTTTCGACTCTTTCTTTTGATCTTAGGCGAGTTAACCGGTCCGTCGATAGGTGAGGCGCTTTCCAACGATGCCTTTGATCAAGCGGTCCGTGGGGGCAATGCGTCGGTGGCGATACGGTTTGAATAGCGGAAATCGAACTCGGCAAGGTCGACCGGCCCGAGCTGATCAAGCCAAAGCTCGAGATGTTCACCAAGCGCCGCTTGACATGCCGCAGTTCGAGGCGATGCCCCACTAGGTCGAACCAGCGCCAATTGTTCCATTAATGTTCTTGCGCTCGATGGCGCCGTAGGGTAAAGTCTTCGCGTGAAGCGAGGACGGCGTCCATGACATCGCATGTTGCAACGGTAGCCTTTCGCGGCATCGAGGCCGTGCCAGTCGAGGTCCAAGTGCAATTATCGGCCGGCAATGTTGTGTTCAACGTCGTTGGCTTGCCCGACAAGGCGGTGGGCGAAAGCCGCGAACGGGTGCGCGCGGCACTTTATGCGGTAGGGCTGGCGCTACCGGCGCGGCGCTTGACGGTCAATCTATCGCCCGCCGATCTGCCCAAGGAAGGCAGCCATTACGACCTGCCGATCGCGCTCGGCGTGCTGAGCGCCATGGGGATCGTGCCGCCCGATTTCGTACAGCGCTATCTGGTGCTTGGCGAATTGTCGCTTGATGGCTCAATCACCGCCGTCGCCGGCGTATTGCCGGCTGCGATGGCTGCGAATGGCCGCGATCTCGGCCTCATCTGTCCCAAGGCCTGCGGTGCTGAAGCTGCCTGGGCGGGCGAGGATGTCGATATCTTGGCGCCGGGCACGATCGTTCAGCTCATCAATCATGTGAAGGGAAGCCAGGTCCTGTCGCGCCCCAAGCCGGCGATTGCCGAGGAGGCGCCGCAAACCCTCGATTTCAAGGACGTCAAAGGCCAGGAGGCGGCAAAACGAGCTCTCGAAGTGGCAGCCGCCGGCGGGCATCACCTGCTCATGGTCGGGCCGCCCGGGGCCGGCAAATCCATGCTCGCCCAGCGCCTGCCGTCGATCCTGCCGCCCATGGATGCGCGCGAAATGCTCGAAGCCAGCATGATCGCCTCGCTCGCTGGCGAACTGGGCGAGGGCCGCCTGTCGCGCCGCCGGCCCTTCCGCGCCCCGCATCATTCGGCAAGCCAACCGGCGCTCGCCGGCGGGGGCCTCAAGGCAAAGCCCGGCGAAATGGCACTCGCCCATCACGGCGTGCTGTTCCTCGATGAATTGCCGGAATTTCAGCCGCGGGTGCTCGAATCGCTGCGCCAGCCGCTCGAATCGGGCGAGATTCTCGTGGCACGCGCCAATTATCACGTCACCTATCCGGCGCGCTTCCAGATGATCGCCGCCATGAACATGTGCAAATGCGGCAATAGCGAAGCGGGCCAGGTTTGTGCGCGGGGCTTGCGCTGCGCTTCGGACTACCAAGCCCGCATATCAGGCCCGCTGCTCGACCGCATGGATATCCAAATCGAACTGCCGGCGGTCAGGGCGGCCGACCTCACCTTGCCGCCGCCCAAGGAGGCGAGTGCCGATATCGCGGCGCGAGTCTCTCAGGCGCGATTGCGCCAGCGCGCCCGCTTCGAAGCCCTGGGGCTGTCGAACTTGCGCACCAATGCGGAAGCCGATGGTGGATTGCTCGAGGAGATCGCGCGGCCCGACGAAGCCGGATTGCGACTGTTGCGCGAGGCGGCCGATGCTATGGCGTTATCGGCGCGCGGCTATCATCGCGTCTTACGCGTTGCCCGCACCCTCGCCGATCTCGAAGGCAAGGAAAAGCCGTCGCGGCTTCATATTGCCGAAGCCTTGAGCTACCGCCAGCGCTCGGGCCTCATCAGGCAGGCGGCATAGATACAAATTTACGATATTTTTCGAGCATTTACCGATCATTGACCGTGCGATCAGCAGTTAAGTTTTTGCACACCGCTCGCGTGTGAAGGTGCCGCGACAACACGCAAGGCGTCTGATGAGGTTTCGGTGCAAATGACAGAGGACGGAATACCGCCGTCCGGATCATTGAAGCGCGGTCTGGCCATGCTGGCCGACACCGCGATGGCGCGACGCTTTGGCCTCGCCATGATGACGGCCGCGCTCGTGCTCTTGGCCGCACTCCTCGCCCTCCTCGTTTTCGCGCCCCAACATGTCACGCTTGCGACCGTCACCGGCATTCTCCTCGGCATCGCCATCGGCGGGCTCGCAATTCGCTTCCTGGCCGATAGCAGGCTTGACGCCATGCGCAACGCGATCGCCCAGGCCGAGCGCAGTCGCGACAAGGCGGAAGAATCCAACAAGGCCAAGACACGCTTCCTTGCCGCCATGAGCCATGAAATCAGGACGCCGATGAATGGCGTGCTTGGCATGATCGGCCTCATGCTTGAAACCCATTTGACGCCGGAACAGAAGAACTATGCGACGGCCGCCGATTCCTCGGGTCGTGCCTTGCTCTCGATCATCGATGAAATCCTCGATACGTCGAAGATCGAATCGGGGCGCATGGATCTCGACGAGCAGCCATTCGATCTTGCGGCGCTGGTTGAAAGTGTCACCGAACTCCTGTCGCCGCGCGCCCATGCCAAGGGGATCGAGATCGCCTGCCACGTCTCGCGCCATTGCGCGACGATGGTGCGCGGCGACGAATTGCGCCTGCGCCAAGTGCTGCTCAATCTCGCCGGCAATGCGATCAAATTCACCGAGACGGGTGGCGTCGCAATCCTGGTGAGCTGCGCCGAGACCGAGAAAGAGCGGATCACCTTCGAATTGCGCGATACCGGCATCGGCATGAACCAGGACGAACTCGGCCGGGTCTTTGAAGATTTTGTCCAGGCCGGCGCCGACACGGTGCGCCGCTTCGGCGGTACCGGCCTCGGCTTGCCGATCGCCCGAAAACTGGTGGGATTGATGGGCGGGGAGCTCCGTGTCGAAAGTCGGCCCGGAGACGGGACGGTCTTCACCTTCACGATCGCGCTGCCGAGCGAGGCGAGCGAGCCTTTACCATCAGAAGCGCCCTTGGCCGGCCGTCATTATGAACTCGCGATCCCGTCGCCGCAGGTCGCCTTGTGCATGCGGGCCAATCTTGAGGAAATGGGCGCCAGCGTCGATCTCCTCGATGGCCCCGACGCGATCCGCGAGGCTCTATTGCGCAAGAAGCGCGACGATGCCGCCGCCTTGATCTGCGATGCGTACTATTCACCCATCCTCAATGCGTGGAAAGCCCGCAACAGCAAATCGGCGCCTGCCGGCAAACAGGTCTGGCTCCTGCTTCATCCCGAAGAACGACGGCAATTGCGGCCGCTCCTGAATTTCCCGATGGCGGGCTATCTGATCAAGCCGGTGCGCCTCACCACACTGCTTCGACAATTGACGGCGCGCGACAACCAGACGATCGAGGAGGCAGTGTCCGATCTGCGCCGCCTCGCCATGGCGGCCAAGCCGCAAAAGCGGCTCTCCGTTCTCCTCGCCGAGGACAATCCGGTGAGTGCGCTTCTTGCCCGCACCATGCTGGAGAAGGCCGGCCACCAGGTGACGCACGCGACGACCGGCAATGCGGCGATCGCCCAGATCGAATCGGGTGCGCATCCCGACCTCATCATCATGGATATCGAAATGCCTGAATGCGACGGATTGGAAGCAGCCCGGCGCATCCGTGCCTTCGAAACAGAATTCGGTGCGGCGCGAATCCCCATTCTGGCGCTAACCGCCAGCGCCCTTGGCGATGACCGGGCGCAATGCCTGGCGGCGGGGATGGATGCCTATCTCACCAAGCCCTTCGACCGGCAGGACCTCGAAGAGGCGATCCACCAGCTTCTCAGCCGCGCCAACGCAGCGTAAGCGCCGCATTCGCAAAACTTTCATTGACGGCGCGCCTATGGCACTCTTGGTTAAGGTGTGAATGGCGAGTGGGGGGTGATGCAGGCTGGCAGTGTCATTGGGGCCAAGGCCGATCTGACCGTACGGATCGCGGACGGCGCGGCGGATATCGATGCGGCGCAGCATTTGCGTTATCGTGTCTTCTACGAGGAGCTCTCGGCCAGGCCAGACGCGGTGGCGCGCAACACGCGGCGCGACAGCGATGCCTTTGATGCGATCTGCGACCATCTCCTGGTGGTAAGTCCGGCACGGCCCGATATTCCCGATCCAGTCCAGGTCAGCGACGGCACTTTGGTCGGCACCTATCGCCTGTTGCGGCAAAGTGTGGCGGAGGCCAATCGCGGCTTCTACACGCAGGATGAATTCGACATCGCGCCCTTAATCGCCGCCAAGCCCGAACTGCAATTCCTGGAACTCGGGCGTTCCTGCGTGCTCAAACCCTATCGCACAAGGCCGGTGGTCGAGCTTCTGTGGCAGGGCATCTGGAATTATGTGCGCTTTCACGGGCTCGATGTGATGCTCGGCTGTGCGAGCCTCGAAGGCACCGATCCGCAGGCGCACGCGCTTACCCTGAGCTACCTTGCGCATTTCTGCGCCGCACCGAGCGAATGGCGGGTCAAGGCGCAAGCCTCACGCTATGTCGAGATGAAGCTCCTGCCGCGCGACGAGGTCGATCAAAAGGCAGCGCTCAGACTGTTGCCGCCGCTCATCAAGGGCTATCTCCGCCTCGGCTGCTATATTGGCGAGGGCGCGGTGATCGATCCTCAGTTCAACACGGTCGATGTGCTGATCGTATTGCCAGTGTCCGCCATTAACGCTCGCTATTACACGCATTTCGGAGCGCGAGAGGGGGAAGTAGCCGTCAGCGGTTGATGTCATAGGCGGCGATCGCCGCGAGATTGACGATGTCTGAGGCGGTCGCCGACATGGAAGCAATCTGCACCGGCTTGTCGAGGCCGGTCAGCAAGGGGCCAATGACCATCACGCCGCCCAATTGCTGCAGCATCTTGGTCGAGATCGAAGCGCTGTGGGCCGCCGGCATGACCAATACGTTTGCCGGCCCGGATAGCCGGCAGAAGGGATAAAGCGCCATCGCCTCGCGCGATAGCGCGACGTCGGCCGCCATCTCGCCATCATACTCGAAATCGACATCGCGCCGGTCGAGCACGGCAACGGCCTTCCTTACATATTCGGCGCGCTCGCCGCGCGGATAACCGAAGGTCGAGTAAGACAGGAACGCGACGCGTGGCTCATAGCCGAAGCGCCGGGCGACGCCCGCCGCCTCCTCGGCGATGTCGGCGAGTTCCTCCGAATTCGGCAATTCATGGATCGATGTATCGGCGATGAAGACGGTGCGGCCGCGCACCAGGGCCATCGAAACGCCGATCGGGCGATGGCCGGGACGCTCATCAATGGCGCGCCTGACATTGTCGAGCGCGATCGAGAAATTGCGCGTCAAGCCGGTCACCAGGGCGTCGGCATCGCCCAGGGAGACCATGCAGGCCGCGAAAACATTGCGGTCCTGATTGGCGAGGCGCTGGCAGTCGCGGAAGAGAAAGCCGTCGCGCTGCAGGCGTTCATAGAGAAAATTGGCATAGTCGGTGTTGCGCTCGGAAATGCGCGCATTGAGGATCTCGACATTGTCGTGAAGCTCGAGCCGGTTGGCGGCGAGCGTCGTTTGAATGTGATCCTCGCGGCCAATCAGGATCGCGGTGCCGAGCCCGTTATTGGCAAAGCTGTTGGCGGCGCGGATCATGCGATCTTCTTCGCCCTCGGCGAAGACTACGCGTTTCGGATTGACGCGCACCTGGCCATAGATGTTCTGCAAGGTGCCGGCGATCGGGTCGAGGCGGGCGGAGAGCTGCGCGGCATAGTCTTCGAGATCGGAAATATGTTTCCGCGCGACGCCCGATTCCATCGCCGCTTTGGCCACTGCAACTGGAATGCGCGAGATCAAGCGCGGATCGAATGGAACCGGGATCAAATAGCCGGGACCGAATTGCAATCGCGTGCCGGAATAGGCGGCGGCGACTTCGTCAGGCACGTCCTCGCGCGCCAGCGCTGCCAGCGCATGGGCGGCGGCAATCTTCATTTCGTCATTGATGGTGCGCGCGCGCACGTCGAGGGCGCCACGGAAAATATAGGGAAAGCCTAAGACATTGTTGATCTGGTTGGGATAGTCGGAGCGCCCGGTTGCGATGATGACATCATTGCGGATGCTCGCGGCATCTTCGGGCGTGATCTCGGGATCGGGATTGGCCATGGCGAAGATGATCGGATTCGCGGCCATGCCCTTGATCATCGCCGGCGTCAGCGCACCAGCGACCGAAAGTCCGAGAAAGACATCGGCGCCTTCAAGCGCATCGGCCAGGCTGCGTGCCTTGGTCTCGACCGCATGGGCCGATTTCCACTGGTTCATGCCTTCGGTGCGGCCCTTGTAGACCACGCCCTTGGAGTCGGCGAGAATGATGTTCTCGGCGGGCATGCCCATCGATTTGATGAGCTCGACGCAGGCAATCGCCGCTGCACCCGCGCCATTGCAGACGAGCTTAACCGACTTGAATTTCCGGTTGGTGATTTCGAGTGCATTGATGAGACCGGCAGTAGCGATGATGGCGGTGCCATGCTGGTCGTCGTGGAAAACCGGTATGTCCATCAATTCGCGCAAACGCTGCTCGATGATGAAGCAGTCGGGCGCCTTGATGTCCTCAAGATTGATGCCGCCAAAGGAGGGGCCGAGATAGCGCACCGCACCGACAAATTCATCGACGTCACGGGTATCGACTTCGAGATCGATCGAATCGACATCGGCGAAACGCTTGAAGAGCACGGCCTTGCCTTCCATCACTGGCTTCGATGCAAGCGCACCCAGATCGCCGAGGCCAAGAATCGCGGTGCCGTTGGAGATCACCGCGACGAGGTTGCCCTTGGTGGTATAATCATAAGCGGTGTCGGGATTTTCCGCGATCTTTCTGACCGGCACCGCGACGCCCGGACTATAGGCGAGCGACAAATCGCGCTGCGTCGCCATGGGCTTAGTCGGATTGATTTCAAGCTTGCCGGGCTTGCCGCGCTGGTGAAAAAGCAGTGCTTCCTGTTCGGTGAAGGTCGGGCGCTTCGGCCGTCTATCGCTACTCATAAAATCCCACTCTCGAGCCGACCAACAAGGCCGGAAGGGTAGGTTAGACAGTGGCGGGGCCGGGCTCAAGCCCGTTGACGCAAGGCCTCGGCGAAGCCGCTACATTTTGCTGGAAGATGCGCTAAACAGGCGCGATGAACGAGGTGCGGGCGATCGAGGAGAGACTTGCGGCGGGCGACCAGCGTGCCACGCCGATGATGCAGCAATATCACGAGATCAAGGCGCTCAATCCGGGCTATCTGCTGTTCTACCGCATGGGCGACTTTTACGAGATGTTCTTTGCCGATGCCGAAATCGCCGCCGCCGCCCTCGGCATCGCGCTCACCAAGCGCGGACGCCACCAGGGCGAAGACATCCCGATGTGCGGCGTGCCGATCCATGCCGCCGACGGCTATCTGCAGCGCTTGATCCGGCAAGGCCATCGCGTTGCGGTCTGCGAGCAGATGGAAGATCCCGCTCTTGCAAAGAAGCGCGGCTCGAAATCGGTGGTGCGCCGCGATGTCATACGTCTCGTCACGCCCGGAACACTGACGGAGGATTCACTCCTCGAGGCGCGGCAGAATAATTATCTCGTCGCGCTCGCGCGCGTGAAGGGCGATGGCGATCTGGCCTTGGCCTGGGGCGATATTTCCTCCGGAGAAATTGCCGCGATGAGCAGCGGGCCGGAGCGGCTCGCCGCCGATATCGCGCGCCTTGCGCCGAGCGAAATCATCATCGCCGATACGCTCCTCGCCGATCAGGCAGTGAGCGAGGCCTTGCGGCAGAGCGGAATCGTCACGACCCCATTGCCGGCGAGCCGATTCGACAGCCTCGCCGGCGAGCGTCGTCTCGCCGAGCATTTCGCGGTCGCCTCGCTCGATGCCTATGGCAGCTTCAATCGCGCCGAGATTGCAGCGCTCGGCGCGCTTATCGATTACATCCTGTTGACACAGGTCGGGCGTGCGCCGCTACTCAGGCCGCCGCGGCGCGAGGCGGCCAATGCGGCAATGCTGATCGATGCCGCGACACGCAACAACCTGGAGCTCACGCGCACACTTTCCGGCGAAAAGCGCGGCAGCCTGCTCGATGCGGTCGATCTCACGATCACCGCGGCGGGCGGAAGGTTGATGGCAGAGCGCCTCGCCAATCCGCTCGCCGATCCGGCCCACATCAATGCGCGGCTCGATGACGTCGCCTATCTCGTCGAGATGCGCGATCTGCGCCAGCTCCTGCGCGAGGCGCTGCGCAGCCTGCCCGACAGCGCGCGCGCTTTGGCGCGGCTTTCGGTGGGGCGCGGCGGCCCGCGCGATCTCGGAAGTCTCAAAGCAGGGCTCGCCGCCGCAAGTGAGATCGCCCGTATCCTGCGCGATAACGCTGGCGACCTTGCCACTCCGGACGGCCTCGCCAAAATTCTCGCCGATCTCGGTACCGCGCCTGAAACACTTGCAGCCCATCTCCACGATGCACTCCAGGATGAGTTGCCGTTGCTGGCACGCGACGGCGGCTTCGTGCGGAGCGGCTATTCGGAGGATCTCGACCAGAATCGCGCCTTGCGTGACGATACCCGCCAGGTGATCGCCGGCTTGCAGAGCGATTATGCGGCAAAGACCGGCATCAAATCGCTGAAGCTCAAGCACAACAACGTCATCGGTTATTTCATCGAGGTCTCGGCGCAGAATGCCGCGATCCTGCAATCGCCGGCGCATGTGAGCGACTTCATCCATCGCCAGACCGTGGCGGACGCAATGCGGTTCACCACACTTGAACTCTCATCCCTCGAACAGCGGATCGCCGCAGCAGCGGAGCGCGCACTGGCGATCGAGCAGGAGATTTTCGCAAGACTTTGCACGGAAATCGAAGCCGCCTCGCAGGCTATCTCTACTGTTGCTGACGCGCTCGCCCGGCTCGATGTGGCAGCCGCACTCGCCGAACTTGCCGAGACGCGGCGCTATGTCCGCCCGCATATCGATCATTCGCGCGATTTCGCGATTCTGGATGGCCGTCATCCGATGGTCGAACAGGCGCTCGCTGCAAACGGTGACGCCGCCTTCATCCCCAATGATTGCGATCTTACCGCCAATGGCCGGCATATCTGGCTGCTCACCGGTCCCAACATGGCCGGCAAATCGACCTTCCTGCGCCAGAACGCGCTGATCGTGGTGCTCGCCCA
>JAXMCQ010000036.1:0-25199 GCA_046349315.1 Hyphomicrobiales bacterium
GCAACCGAGATCGAAGGGGTTTATGCGGCTGGCGATGTCACCGACGACATTTACCGCCAGGCCGTGACCGCGGCAGGATTGGGCTGCATGGCGGCATTGGAGGCCGAGCGATGGCTCCATGCCAGCCATAATCTGCGCCACGCCGCCGAGTAGCGGGTGCAGTCATGGACTGGGACAAGCTCAGGATCTTTCACGCCGTGGCTGATGCCGGCAGTTTCACACACGCCGGACATGAACTCGGTCTTTCGCAATCGGCGGTAAGCCGCCAGATCAGCGCGCTCGAGCAGGAGCTTAATGTCGCGCTGTTCCATCGGCATGCGCGCGGGCTCATTCTCACCGAACAAGGCGAGATGCTTTTCCGCACTGCTCACGAGGTTTCATCCAAGCTCGCCGCGGCGCAGACGCGGTTGATGGATTCGAAGGACAAGCCGACCGGCGAATTGCGCATCACGACAACGGTCGGTCTCGGTTCGCTATGGCTAACGCCGCGTATGGCGGAATTCAAGGATCTCTATCCCGAAATCAGTGTCACGCTGCTTCTCGAAGATCGCGAACTTGATCTCTCAATGCGCGAGGCGGATGTCGCGATCCGTTTGCGGCGGCCGACGCAACCCGATCTCATCCAGCGCAAGCTCTTCACCGTGCACCATCACGTATATGCATCGGCCGAGTATGTGCGCAAGCATGGCATTCCGTCGTCGCTCGCCGATCTCGACAAGCACAAGATCGTCACCTTCGGCAACGCGCCGCCTTACCTGAGCTCAATCAACTGGCTCGAGACGGCGGGACTCGAGGAAGGAAAATCGCGCCAGCCGGTTTTGCGAATCAACAACGCCGCCTCGCTGCGGCGCGTCATCGTGGCCGGCGTGGGCATTTGCTCACTTCCTGATTATCTGATCGACCGCGACTCGGGATTGATTCAAATTGATCTTCCGCACCAGATGCCGGCCTTCGACACCTACTTCGTCTATCCCGAAGAACTGAAGGATTCGAAGCGTGTCGTGGTATTCCGCGATTTCATCGTCGCGAAGGCGAAGGAGTGGAGTTTCTGAATTTTTCCTCTCCCGCAAGCGGGAGAGGAAAGGGGCCCATTGCGCAGCAATGGGAATGGTGAGGGGGCTTCGCTATGACCATCCCCTCATCTTCCCCATGCCACTTCGTGTCATGGGTCCCCCTCTTCTCCCGCAAGCGGGAGAAGACAAGTGGAGTTATCCTCAGCTTCAACGATGTCTTATCAATGCGCGGCTACATGCGGCGACCGCATGGCTCCCATGAAGCGAGCTTGCTTGTCGAATACGGCGAAGCGGGTCAGTCTGCCTCTGTCGCTCGTTTCGAGCGATGACTAGCGGACGTTACTCCCTCCCCTTGTATCATCCGCTGCTTCCGGGTTTTCCTCACCGAGGCCTGGAGGCATCCCCCGCAAGGGGGTTCTGGACTATTCAGGCCGGACCTCGTCGTCCGGCCTTTCTTTTTCCACTCACATGTAGAGCGGCTCTTTGTCCAAGCCGGCATAGAGCTTGGCGACATAATCGCCATAGCCGTTGAACAACTGGGTTGGTAAAACCTCATCGGTACCGAGTACACGCTCGCTCGCCTGACTCCAGCGCGGGTGCGGAACTTCGGGATTCACATTGGCCCAGAAGCCATATTCCGAGGCCTGCAGCTGCTCCCAGAAGCCGATCGGCCGTTCGCTGGTGAGTGAGATGCGGACGATGCCCTTGATCGACTTGAAGCCATATTTCCAGGGAAGATGAAGCCGCAGCGGCGCGCCCATGGATTTCGGCAAGGGCTTGCCATAGGCGCCTGTGACCATGAAAGGCAGTTCATTGCCCGCCTCGGCGATCGTCAGTCCTTCGACATAGGGCCAGGGCATGCTGGAGAAAAGACCGGGCTTCTGGCCCTCCGCGACATCGGGAAGATTGAACGTTTCGAAACGCACGAATTTCGCCCCCGACAGCGGCTTTGCAAGAGCCACGAGCTTCGCCAGCGGAAAACCGGTCCACGGCACAACCATCGACCACGCCTCGACGCAACGGTGGCGATAGATACGCTCTTCGAGAGTCATCTGTTTCAGCAAATCGTCGACAGCAAAGGTCGTGGGCTTTTCGACTTCACCGTCAATGACGACGGACCATGGCCGGATCGGCAAGGCTTCGGCAAGCTCAGAAATGCGCTTCGAGGTATTGAACTCGTAGTAATTGTTGTATGTCGAATTGATCTCAAGCGGCGTTACTTCGCGACCGGCATCCTTGAAAGCGGGATTGACAGGCGCTGGATAAAGCGAGGCGGACGGATCGGTCTCGGCGCGGGCTCGGCCGGCCATTGCCAAAGCCGCGGCTCCTGCACCGGCCGCAAGAAAGGCGCGGCGATTAAGGAACACATGTTCGGGCGTAACGAGGCGCTCGGGCAATTCCCAGCCGCGGCGGCGCAAGACATTCATCGGACGACTCCTAAGGACCAGTGGTCCGTTCAATACGCCCGAGGCGGCGGAATCGGCAAATCACGCCACTTCACGCTTCCGAGACGGCACGGTTACTAGGCGGCCTCGGCTTTTCGCGTCGCTACCACCTGTTCGGCCTGGCGGCCCACCAGCTCGGCCATATGGTCATGCGCGAAAGTGAAAGTGCCGACGCCGGCAGTCGCCGAGCGCACCTCAATGATGAGGGAACCGATCTCGCTTTCCGGCATATGCGCCTTGACCGTATCCCAGCCCGGCCAGCCTTCGCGGCCATCGAAGCCGAGCAACTGGCCGCGCCTCCCGGTGACGATCTGGTTGATGCGCGACGTCGCATCGCTCGGCACGTGAATGTCGACAGCGACGATGGGTTCGAGAAGCACCGGTGAGCATTGCGGCATGCCTTCGGTCATGGCGATGCGCGCGGCGGTCTTGAATGCCATTTCGGAGGAGTCGACGTCGTGATAGGAGCCGTCGGAGAGATTGACGGCGAAGTCGACGACGGCGAAGCCCAAGGGGCCATGGACCATCCAGTCGCGAACGCCCTGCTCCACCGCCGGAATATATTGTTTGGGAACAACACCGCCGGTGATGGTGTCGGTGAACTCGAAGCCTTCGCCGCGGCTCAACGGCTTGATCTCGACGACCACATCGCCAAACTGGCCATGACCGCCCGACTGCTTCTTGTGGCGGCCCCGGATCTGAGTCGGCTTGCGGATCGTTTCCTTGTAGGCAATGCGGCGCGGCTTTGCATTGGCCTTGACCCCGAATTTGTTTTCAAGCCGCTCAAGCGCCACGCGCAGGTGCATTTCGCCCTGGCCCCACAAGACGATCTCATGGGTATCCTGATTGTGCTCGAGCGAGAGCGATGGGTCTTCCTCGATGAGCTTGGCGATAGCGCTCGTAAGCTTCACCTCGTCCTTGCGGTCATTCACCGAAATGGCGAGACCATAGACGCCCGGCGACACGGCGATCTTTATGAGTTGCGGCGTCGATCCCTTGGCGGTCGAAAGCGTCTCGCCCGTCGCCATGGCTTCGAGGCGGCCGAGCGCGACCGTGTCGCCGGCCTGGGCCTTGGCGATTTTGGCGGGCGCATTGCCAGTCAACTGGAATAGGCCGGCGGTGCGCCCCTCCTGTCCGTTGCCGCCGTAGAATATGGCGCCGTCGGCAAACTCCCCCGACAGGACGCGTGCGAGCGAAAGCTTGCCGCCATGGGCGGTGTGAAAAGTCTTGAGGATTTGCACCGTCGCACCCGGCCCAGCCTTGAGGCCGAGGCGTTTGGCCAATGCGGCGACCGGTGGCACCTCGTGACGGAGCGCTTTCAGCAAGCGCAAAATGCCATTGCCATTCTCGGCTGAACCGACGAGGACCGGCGTGATCAAGCCTTCCGCCAGTTCGCGCGTGAGATCGGAAAATACGCGGTCGCGCGGCGGCTCGATGTCGCTCAACAACTGCTCCATCAATTCGTCGTCGTAATCGGCGAGCTTCTCGAGCATGGCAAAGCGCGCTTCCCTTTCGGAGTCGAGAAGGTCGGCCGGCATTTCGATGACTTCGCTGGGCGCGTGCTCGCGATAGATGAAGGCGCGTTCGAGCGCCAAATCGACAAAGCCGGTTACGATGCCGTTCTTCCAGATCGGAAGCTGGCGCATGATCAAGGGTTTGGAACTGGCAGGCTGCAGATAGGCGAGGACGTCGGTCAGGCGGCCTTCGCTCTTGTCGATCTTGTTCACGAAGAGGAGCCGCGGGACATCGAGATCATCGAGCTGCTTGAGGATCACCTGCAACGCAGGAACCTTCTTGTCGTCGGCCTCGCAGACCACGATCGCCGCATCGCAGCCGGCGAGAGCTGCGCGCGCATCCTGGGAGAATTCGATCGAGCCGGGACAATCGACGAAAGTGATCATCTCGCCCATGAAATTGACAGTCGCGACGTTGAGTTCAACGCTCATGCCGTGTGCGCGCGCTTCCGGCGAGGCGTCTCCGATCGTCGATTTGTCCGCGATCCTGCCCTGTCGCTGAATCGCGCCCGAGCGAAACAGGATCGACTCCAGCAAGGTGGTCTTGCCGCTCAGATAGGGCCCTACGAGCGCGATATTCCGTGGGCCCGCAATTCGTCTGCCGCTTGAAGATTCCATAGGCCGATCCTCCCTTGACTGCCCGGGTGGCCGGCATTTCCCTGTTGAGCCTCGTGGCCGGCTCCCATACACATCGTTGCGCTGAATCCCGCCGCTGGCAAGAGCCATGGCCCTAGGGTGCGATTCAAGGGCCCACAAAGGATAGCCATGCCGCATTCGACGCCATTGATATCGATGATCGTAATGGGGCTCGGCCTGGCCTTCATCCTGGGCGTTGTCGCCAACAGGTTGCGCATATCACCGCTCGTCGCCTATCTCCTTGCCGGCATCGTCATCGGCCCCTACACGCCCGGCTTCGTCGGGGACTCCGATCTTGCAAGCGAACTCGCCGAACTGGGCGTCATCCTCCTGATGTTCGGCGTCGGGTTGCATTTTTCGCTGAAGGACCTTCTGTCGGTACGCGCCATCGCGATCCCGGGCGCATTGGTTCAGATCGCCGTCGCAACGCTTCTCGGCATGGGCTTGGCCTGGGTCCTAGGCTGGCCAGTCCAGGCGGGTCTCGTCTTCGGTCTTGCGCTGTCGGTCGCCTCGACGGTCGTGCTGTTGCGAGCCTTGCAGGAGCGGCACCTCCTCAATACCGAGCGCGGCAAGATCGCGGTCGGGTGGCTCATCGTCGAGGATCTCATGATGGTCCTCACTCTGGTTCTACTGCCGGCCATCGCGCCGCTCTTTACCTCCGGCGAGAAGGTCTCTTTCGGGTCGCTGGCGCTCGAAGTTGGCGAGACGGTGGCGAAGGTCGCGATCTTCGTCGTCATCATGCTGGTGGTGGGACGGCGGGTGATCCCGGCCATCCTCCACTATGTCGCGCATACCGCATCGCGCGAGTTGTTTCGCCTTGCCGTACTCACATTGTCGCTCGGCGTCGCCTTCGCGGCTGCCCAGCTCTTCGATGTCTCCTTCGCGCTCGGCGCGTTTTTCGCCGGTATGATCCTGGGCGAGTCCGAGCTTTCGCATCGCGCCGCCCAGGAGACATTGCCATTGCGGGATGCCTTCGCGGTGCTGTTCTTCGTCTCGGTCGGCATGCTGTTCAATCCGGCCGTGCTCATCGACAGCGCCCTGCCGCTGCTTGCAACGGTCGCGATCATCATTATCGGTAAGTCGCTGGCGGCTTTTGCGATCGTGCGCCTGTTCGGCCATCCCAATGAAACGGCGGCAATGATTTCCGCGAGCCTCGCGCAGATCGGCGAATTTTCGTTCATCCTGGCCGGACTCGGCATCGCTCTCGGCCTGATGCCGACCGAGGGGCGCGACTTGGTGCTCGCCGGTGCACTCATCTCGATCATGCTCAACCCGGTCTGCTTCCTGCTCGTTGACCGTTTAATGCCCGGTCCGAAGACGGCGCCCCCCACGCTGCCTTCCTCTTCCGATCAGACACCGGTATCGGCCCCCGCCAAGCCCATCATCCTGGTCGGCTTCGGGCGCGTCGGCAGTGCAATCCTGTCAGAGCTGAAGAACGAAGATGCGCGCGTGACCGTTATCGAGGAACGCGAGGAAGTCATCAGCGACCTCGCCGGTCAGCCCGGCATCACGGCCATCCAGGGCAATGCGGTCGAGAACGACATCCTCATTCAGGCGGACATCAGTCATGCCGGCTGGCTATTGGTCACGGCACCCGATGCGTTTGAATCCGGTCAGATTATCGCGCAGGCGAAGAAGACCAATCCGGCGATTTCCATTATCGCGCGGGCATATTCAGATGCTGAAGTCGAGCATCTCAAGCATTACGGCGCCGATCACGTGATCATGGGGGAGCGCGAGATCGCCGACGCCATGGTTCACGCCATGGCGGCTACTTCGCATAAGTGAGGCTCAGTCCCGCTATGCCAGCCGCGAGATCGAGGCCGGTCTGGGCCTGGATGCTGATTGGCTGAAGCGTGATGCTCTTCTGGAAACCGCCGACCAGAACATTGGCTCCGAAACCGATAATAGCAGTCGCTTCCGCCGAGACGCCGCCATAGCTGCCCTGCAGTGCGCCGCGCTTGGGCTTGGCCGGCGCCATGACGGCCCAGACCACCACCGACTGCTGAGTCATGCCGATATCAAGACCGATGCGGGTGATCTTGCCACGATAGGTCTCGACGCGGCCACCGCGCGAAGGCTGATAGACGCAGCTCAGTTTCTTCTGCGACATGACGATGTAGCCAACGCCCGGCGCGATGCCGCAGGAGAGGACACCGACCTTGACGGTCGTCTCTGCTGTCGCAGTGGCGGCGCCGGGCAGTGCGAACGTAATAACCGCAGCCAACAAGGCCGCCAACGCTTTACTCATTTAACAGGTCCCCTCCCCATCATCGTCCATCCAATTCAACCTCGATTGTGACCAGATTGGGACTGCAAGGTCAATTCGCGCCGGCACGCCGGCAGGGAGTTGAAAATGCGGGGTCGGCCCGATAGAACCCAGACAAATGGATGCACCTCTCGCCTATGCCCTCGCGATCGGCGAAGTCGCTTGGATCAATGTGCTATTGTCGGGCGACAACGCGGTCGTCATCGCCTTGGCGTGTCGCTCACTTCCCGACAATCAACGCAAGCTTGGCGTTACGTTCGGCGCCGGAGCGGCGATCCTGCTCAGGATCGGTTTTGCGTTTATTGTCAGTTGGCTCCTCGACACCCCTTTCCTGAGAGCCGCCGGCGGCGCACTGCTTCTTTATATCGCCGTCAGTCTTGCGAGGGGCGATGATGCCGAGGGCAAGGATGTTGCGGCGCCCAATCAATTGTGGCGTGCGGTCGCGACTATTGCGATCGCCGATGCGGCCATGAGCCTCGATAATGTCATTGCCATCGCTGCCGTCGCCGACGGTGACTACTACCTCTTCATTATTGGTCTGGTGCTGTCGATTCCACTGATCGTGGTCGGCGCGACGCTGATCACCAAACTTTTGGTGAAATTTCCAATCATCGTCTGGGCGGGTGCGGCGCTCCTTGGTTGGGTCGGCGGCCACTTGATCGCGGAGGATGAGTCTCTCATGCACCTCATGTGGAGACAGCCGCCGGAGGCCGCAGTCTACATAATGGCGCTTGCCTGCACGATCCTTGTGGTGATTGCGGCCTACCTGCTGCGCCGCTACGACGCGCGTAAGGTGAGCGCCTAAACTTCCGTCACTTTCGCGCGCGCATCAGACTGAAGCATAACTTGCACACCCTCGAATTCTTGGCATAGTTGCAGACGGAGCTGGGTCCACCCGGCCCATCGGTCGCACGACGACCGACATCGGGACAATGGATGTCAGTGGAGGAACCCCCTTATGCGTCGCAGGCCACTTATTGCCGTCGCTCTTTTCACCGCATTGATCGGCAGCCCCGCGCTTTTCGCCAATAACGCCGCGGCTCTCGATGAGGTCCGGATTATCGCGCCGGCAGCGCCAGGCGGAGGCTGGGATCAGACTGCGCGCGCCATGCAAGAAGCGATTCAAGGCTCGGGCGGCGCTTCGACCGTGACCGTTGAAAACGTGCCGGGTGCCGGCGGCACGGTCGGGCTGGCGCAGCTCGTGAGTCAGGAATCCGGCAAACCCGACGTCTTGATGGTCAACGGCCTGGTCATGGTCGGTGCCATCCTCACCAACAATTCCGCCGTGACGCTCGACCAGGTGACGCCAATCGCGCGGCTCACCGGGGAATTCGAAGTGATCGTTGTGCCAGCAGCTTCCGATATCAAGACGCTTGCCGATCTTGTCGCCAAGCTCAAGGCCGATCCAGGCGCAGTCGCCTGGGGCGGCGGTTCGGCCGGTGGCACGGACCACATCCTTGCGGGGCTTATCGCCAAGGCGGTTGGCGCTGATGTTTCAAAACTCAACTACGTGCCCTTCTCGGGCGGCGGGGAGGCCCTCGCGGCGATCATGGGCGGCCATGTGACCGCCGGCATCAGCGGCTACAGCGAATGGGCCGGCCAGATCCAGTCAGGCGAACTGCGCGCACTTGCGATCTCGGCGCCAGAGCGCCTGGCGGGTATCGACATCCCGACGCTCAAGGAACAAGGCGTCGATGTGGAGCTCGCCAATTGGCGCGCAATCGTCGCGGCACCCGGCCTCGATGAGGCACAGACCAAGGCGCTGGTCGCGGTCGTCGAAGGCGCGGTCAAGAGCGATGGCTGGAAGAAGACCCTTGCCGACAAGAACTGGACTGATCTTTACCTCTCAGGGGCCGAGTTCGCGTCATTGCTCAAGGCCGAGAATGCGCGCGTGACTGAGATCCTGAAAGGCATCGGACTCGTCCAGTAGCGAAACCCACGTGGCGCCCAGGCAAAACGTCTCGATCGCCGGTGCCGCGATCGGCATTGGCCTGGTTCTGCTGGGCGCCGTTCTAGGCGTCGATGCCGCACTGATGCGGGTGCCGCCAACCTATGCGAAGGTCGGCCCGCATATATTTCCGATCGTCGTGGCGGTCGGGCTCGTCATCACCGGGCTCCTTATCACCTACAGAGCGTTCGTGCCGAAGACCGGGCCGGTTCTTGCGGCAGATGACGCGCCTACCGATTGGCGCGCGGTGGCAATCGTCTCAACCGGCTTGATACTCGACGCACTTCTGCTCAAGCCCCTGGGCTTCATCATCACGGCGCTCGGCCTTTTCCTGATTGTCTGCTTCGCGCTCGGAAGTCGCCGTTACCTGCGCGACGTGGTGACGGGTCTCATCCTTGCAGCAGTCACTTACTTCGGTTTCACGCGCGGGCTTGGCTTGCAATTACCGCCCGGCATCTTTGCCGGAGTATTCTGACCGTGGAAGTATTCTCCGCACTCCTCGATGGCTTTGCGACGGCGGCGACACCGATCAACCTGTTCTGGTGCTTGGTCGGCACAACACTCGGCACGGCGATCGGCATTCTCCCGGGGATCGGACCGGCGCTCACCATCGCGCTACTTCTGCCGGTCACCGCCAAACTCGATCCGACCGGCGCCTTCATCATGTTTGCCGGGCTCTATTACGGCGCGATGTACGGGAGTTCGACGACCTCGATCCTGCTTAACACGCCGGGCGAATCGGGTTCGATCGTGACTGCGGTCGAGGGCAATCTCATGGCTCGCCAGGGACGCGGCGCCGCTGCCCTCGCGACGGCTGCAATCGGCTCATTCGTAGCCGGCACATTGGGAACAATCGCGATCACCTTTCTCGCGCCGCTTTTCGTCAAGCTCGCCTTGCTCTTCGGCCCGGCAGAATATTTCGCACTGATGATCCTCGCCTTCACGACAGTCTCAGCGCTGCTCGGCGCCTCGTTCTTGCGCGGCGTGGTCAGCCTTTTCCTGGGTCTCGCATTGGGTCTCGTCGGGACCGACGTGCTCACCGGCCAGCCACGCCTCACCTTCGGAAGTCTCGAACTCCTGCGCGGCATCGACGTAGTCGTCGTGGCGGTGGGTCTGTTCGCGGTTGGTGAGGCGCTTTTCATGGCTTCGCGGCCAGACCTACGGGCTGCGGATCTGATCCCCATCAAGGGTTCTCTCTTCATGACGAAGGAAGAATGGCGGCGCTCGTGGAAACCCTGGTTGCGCGGCGCGGGGATCGGCTTTCCCTTCGGCGCGCTGCCCGCCGGAGGTACCGAAATCCCGACTTTCCTTTCATACTTCGTCGAGAAAAAGCTGACGAAGCATCCCGAAGAGTTCGGCAAAGGCGCGATCGAAGGCGTGGCGGGCCCCGAGGCGGCGAACAATGCCGCGGTCGCCGGTGTGCTTGTGCCGCTTCTCACACTTGGACTTCCAACATCGGCGACCGCCGCCATCCTGCTTGCCGCCTTCGAGCAGTATAATCTGAAGCCAGGCCCCCTGCTCTTTGCCGGCTCATCGACACTCGTCTGGGGGCTCATTGCCAGTCTCTATATCGGCAATCTGATGCTCCTGGTGCTGAACCTGCCACTCGCCGGCTTGTGGGTAAGATTGCTCGCCATTCCGCAGCCGCTTCTCTATGGCGGCATCCTTCTCTTCTCAACACTCGGCGTCTATGCGCTCAACAATTCGACCTTCGATCTGATCCTGCTTTTCATCGTCGGGGTGTTGGGATTCCTCATGCGCCGCTACGACTTTCCGGTGGCGCCGTGCATCATCGGCCTCATCCTCGGAAAGCTCGCGGAAGCCCAGTTCCGCCGTGCAATGAGCATCAGCCAAGGCGATCCCCTGGTGTTCGTAACGCATCCCATCTCTGCGGCATTGCTGCTGATCGCGCTGATCGTGCTTGTCGCGCCGATGGTCTATCGCTGGAGAGCCGCTTCCTCAGGAATGCCCAAGGCGGCGGGATAGCAAGACCTCCCGGCGCGACCCTTCCAGGCTACCGGAGAAAGCTTCTTCCCGCTGCACCGGCCTTTCGGCGGCAACGGTAACTACGCCCGCGCCATGAAATCCATCTTGCCCAATTCGACGCCATTGTGCCGCAAGAGCGCATAGGCGGTGGTCAGATGAAAATAGAAATTCGGCAATACGAAAGTGTTGAGATAGTCGGAGCCCTTGAAGTTCATTTCCTGGCCGCCGACCTTGAGCGTCACGGTGCGATCCGCGGCATCAGCGAACTGGTCCTTCTTCAGCGACTTCAAGAAGTCCGTGGTCTTTCGGATGCGTGCGTGGAGTTCTTCGAAGGTTTTCTCCTCATCCGGGAAGGACGGTACCGGCACGCCGGCCAGCCTCGCGCCGGCGCCCTTGCCGAAATCGCAGGCCAATTGAACCTGCCGGGTGAAGGTATACATGTCGGGAAAAAGACGCGCCTTCAACAGCGCATCGGGGTCGATCTTCTTCGACTGAACATAGGCCTCGGCCTTGTGAAGGATCGAGCCAAGTCCGGTCAGGAAATGGACGAAGATCGGGACAGACGCATCATACATCATGGGTGTGTTACCTCAGGTTGCCGCAGAAACGCTGGATGCGATGGCAGGCGTCCTCGAGAACCTCGGTCGCCGTCGCATAGGAAATCCGGAAAAAGGGCGACATGCCGAAGGCCGCACCGTGAACCGCGGCGACGCCTTCGGCAGCAAGCAACTCGGTGACGAAGTCCTCGTCCGAATTGATCAGATTGCCCGACGGCGCCTTGCGGCCGATTGCTCCCTTACAGGAAGGATAAACATAAAAGGCGCCTTCCGGGGTCGGGCATGAAATGCCCTTCGCCTGGTTCAGCATCGAGACGACAAGGTCGCGCCGTTCCTTGAAGATGGCGTTGTGCTTGGCAATGAAGCCCTGCGGGCCGTTCAAGGCTTCGACCGCCGCCCATTGCGCGATGGACGAGGGGTTGGAGGTCGACTGCGACTGGAGCTTCGACATCGCCTTGATAAGCGCCTCGGGTGCTCCGCCATAGCCGATGCGCCATCCGGTCATGCAATAGGCCTTGGAAACCCCGTTCATGGTGAGCGTGCGCTCATAGAGCGCGGGCTCGACCTGGGCAGGCGTCGTGAATTTGAAGTCGTCATAGACGAGATGTTCATACATGTCGTCGGTGAGCACCCAGACTTGGCTATGACGCATAAGCACGTCGGTCACCTTCTTCAGCTCATCGCGGGTATAGGCCGCGCCGCTCGGGTTGGAGGGCGAGTTGAAGATGAACCACTTGGTACGAGGTGTGATCGCCTTTTCGAGCGCCTCGGGCTGGACCTTGAAGCCGTGCTCGGCGGTGGTTGGCACGAAGACCGGCTTGCCGCCCGCCAGCATGACGATGTCGGGATAGCTCACCCAGTAAGGCGCGGGGATCACCACCTCGTCGCCCGGATTGACGGTCGCCATCAGCGCGTTGAACAGCACCTGCTTGCCGCCCGTTCCGACCGAAATCTGCGATGGCTTGTAGTCGAGGCCGTTCTCGCGCTTGAACTTGGCGGCGATCGCCTTCTTGAGTTCGGGCAGTCCGTCGACGGCTGTATATTTCGTCTCGCCGCGCTTGATCGCCGCGATCGCCGCTTCCTTGATGTTGTCGGGCGTGTCGAAATCGGGTTCGCCGGCGGACAGGCCGATGATGTCGCGGCCTTCGGCTTTAAGCGCCATCGCCTTATTGGAAATCGCAATGGTGGCCGAAGGTTGAATGCGGTTAAGCGCGTCTGAAATAAAGCCCATTACGGCGGATCCTCACGTTGGCGCGCTGTCTGGTAGCCGTAAGGCGCAATTCCCGCAAGTCTTGGCGCCGGTCAGGACCAGCGCGTGGAGACCGCGACCGGCGGCGGCTTGCACAAGGTCTGGTAAACGACGCAATAGCGTTCGGTCAGTTTGATCAGCGAGGCGCGCTGTTCGTCAGTCAGCTTGCCGGCGATATCGAAGGTCAGCCTGATCGCCCGGAATCCTACAGGCGCCTCCTTGGCGACACCGAGCGTGCCGCGGAAATCGAGATCACCCTCCGCCTTGACCACCGCCTCGTCAATCTTGAGGTCCAGCGCGGTCGCCACCGCGTTCAAGGTTACGCCGGCGCAGGCAACCAAGGCCTGTAGCAGCATATCGCCGGAGCAGGCATGCAGCCCCGAGCCTCCGGTCGCCGGATGGAGGCCTGCCTCAACGATCGCGCGTGCGGTATCTACCGAGCAGGTGACGCCCTCGCCCAGCCGCCCTTCTGCCTTCAGCGTGATCAGTGCCGACTCCGCCTGCTCACGGTAGCGGGCCTTCAACGGTGTTTGAATTTCGCGCAACTCTTCGGCCTTCATTGGCAATGCCCTTTCGCCAACTATGGAAACTCGTCATAGGATAAGGCATTTTTAGCGGCGAAGCACGAACCGGACAGCTTGATGCGCAGGCCAGACTCGGGACTTCCTATGGTTGTAGCCGGAGGCGGCATTGCCGGTCTGGCAGCAGCCTTAGGGTTAGCGCGGATCGGCGCCGACAGCCTGGTTCTCGAGCAAAGCGCGGCCTTCAGCGAGGTCGGTGCCGGGTTACAGGTCGGCCCAAACGCGGTCCGGGCATTGCGCTGGCTCGGCGCGCTGGAGGCGATTGAGCCCTACCTCTTTTCTCCCCCCGCAATCCGGATCTTGGATGGCCCGACTGGGCGCGAATTAATGGCGATTCGCTTGGGGTCGCAGTTTGCGCGCCGGTTTGGCGAGCCCTATCACGTTGTTCACCGGGCCGATCTTCTCATGGGGTTACTGTCGGCGGCCGGTGCGCAACCGGCAATCGGCGTCGAAACCTCGGCGCAAGTTGCCGAAATCACCCAGGAGCGCGGAAGCCTCGTCCTTGCAACCGATGACGGGCGTACGCTCAATGCGGCCGCCGTCATCGGCGCCGACGGGATCAGGTCGACGGTGCGGCGATTTCTGCCGCGTGAAGGCGGCCCGACCTATCGCGGCTATGCGATCTACCGGGCGTTGATCCCGGTCGAAGGAATGCCTGAGGAGTTGCTCGACGATTGTGTCTGCCTATGGCTCTGCCCCGGCGGGCATGTCGTCCACTATCCTGTGCGCGCCGGTAGCGCGATGAACATCGTGGCTGTCGTGGACAGTCCGTGGAATTCCGAGCGCTGGAGCGAACCCGCCATGCGCGACGAGCTCAATCCTGTTTTTGCCTATTCGTGTGATGCCTTGCGCTCGCTCACCCTTCACCCCCTCATCTGGACCAAATGGGCTGGCGCCGATCTGGAGCCCAGCCCGGTCTGGTCGCGTGGCCGGGTGACCCTTATCGGCGATGCCGCGCATGCTACCCTGCCTTTCCTCGCGCAGGGTGCGGCCATGTCACTGGAGGATGCCGTTGTTCTAGCCCGGACGCTGCGGCGCAACGGCATTTCCGACGGGTTCGAACTCTATGTGCGACTGCGCTATCAGCGGACGCGCCGGTTGACATTGGCGTCCCGAAAGGCCGGCTGGCATTACCACCTCGATGGAATCGCTCGAAAGGCGCGGAATGGGTTGCTGAGGGCCGTGTCGCCCAATCGCTTCCTCGGCCGGCTTTCGTGGATCTACAGTTACGATCCGCTTGCCGACTGACGCCGCCGCAAATTTGCCTCAGGGCGCTCCGTTGCGCGCCACAATTGCGCTAAGGCCCCGCCACCATTGCCGTGCATAGGAATACTCATCGATTCGAAGAGAGACGGTCCCATGCGTTCGCGCGACGGCGATGCCGCATCATTCAAGCTCCTGGGTCTGACGGCCGCCGGCCTATCCGCCGCGCTTTTCGTACTGCTGGCCTTTCTGAGTACCGGCGGCTTCCAGATCACAATCTGAGCCAGGCCACCGCTCACGTAAATGTGAGGCATGCATTATGCTCCCGCGCGCCTTCCGGGTTAGACTGCTGTGGCAACACGGGAGCCGGTCATGATCGTGCGATTTCTGACAGTCAGCGCGTTGGCGTTCAGCTTGGGTATTGGCGTTTCCTCGGTCGCTTTCGCGGCCGGCAATGGCGGGAATTCCGGGAATAGCGGTGCCCAGAACTGCAAAGCCGGGGAAGTCTGGAGCAATTCGGCCAAGAAATGCGTGAAGGCGAATTCGGGACTGGTTCCAGACGATGAGCTTTACGAACAGGGGCGTGAACTTGCCCTCGCCGGTAATTTCGACCGGGCGATCGAGACTCTCGAAGCCATCCGCGACAAGGACAATCCGGCGGTCCTCAACTATCTCGGCTATTCGCATCGCAAGGCGGGAATGATCGACCAGGGGATCGCGTATTATCATCAGGCCCTCGCAATCGACCCCGACTTCGTACTCGCCCGCGAGTATCTCGGGGAAGGTTATGTGGCGGCCGGGAATGTGGATCTCGCTCGCCAACAGCTAGAGGAAATCGGAACCCGCTGCGGAACCAATTGCGAGGAATATATCGAACTCGCCGAGGTCATTGCTTCCGCCCAATAGCAGGAACCGTTTCAGAGCGCGCCACCGCCCGGCTGCCCCATCGACGAGGCGGCATCGAAGGAGCGGTGGTAATGAGAACGATCGTACTTGTCGGCGTGGCACTAATGTTTTCGGCTGCAACTGCACTAGCCCACGGATCGGACGGTGGCGGCTCAAGCGGCGGTTCAAGTGGCGGCTCAAACAGCGGGGGTGGCTCAAGCAGCAGTGGTGGCTCCAGCAGCGGCAGCAGCAGCAGTGGTGCGAAGAGCACCTCGGCGCAAAAATGCAAGACGGGCTATGTGTGGAAGAAGAGCGCGAAGAAGTGCATCGCGGTCGAATCCGGCATCCTCCCCGATGACGAGCTTTACGAGGAAGGACGGCTTCTGGCCAAGGAAGGTCACTACGACTGGGCAATCGCCGTCCTAAGTGCAGTGCAACGCAAGAACGATCCGCAGGTCCTCAACTATCTCGGCTACAGCAACCGCAAAGCGGGCCGAATTGATGTGGGTCTCACCTATTACCAGAAGGCCCTGGCAATCGATCCGAATTTCGTGCTGGCACGCGAATATCTCGGTGAGGGCTACGTGGCCGCCGGGAAATTCGACCTCGCCCGCCAGCAATTGCACGAGATTGGCAATCGCTGCGGCACCAATTGCGAGGAATACATGGAACTCGCCGAGGTGCTCGAAGGCACCCACTAAGCCAAGATGCGCTGCGCCGGATCAATCCCGGCGCAGCCATTCCATTCTGATGCGCGCTTCGGGCGTCTGAGCAAGGCGGTCGCGCAAGGCCGGCAGCAGGGTCGCGAATTCCTCATCCAGCGTCCACGGGGTATTGACGATGGCGAGGCCAGACCCGGCCAGCCCTCCATCACGCATGACGGCGCGAACGGTAAGTTCGGCACCGAGTGTCTTCGGTGTCTGCATCGTGCGTATCCCGTCCAACATAGCATCGGACAATCCATCACCCGTGATCGGGTACCAGACGCAAAAGATACCGGTCGCGAAGCGCTCCAATCCATCTCGCAACGCCTTCAGGGTTCGCTCGCGTTCATCTTCGCGTTCATAGGGTGGATCGAGGAGCACGAGGCCGCGGCGCTCCGGTGGCGGCAGCTGCGCCTTGATTGCAATCGCCGCGTCGAGTTCGGTGAGCGTGACTGAACGATCGCGCCGGTAGCGTTCACGCAGGCCGGCGAAATCCTCAGGGTGAAGCTCATTCAGTATCAGGCGATCAAATTTCCGTATGAGCTGGCGCGCAAACTCAGGCGAGCCGGGATAGGTTTGCAAGGAACCCGCTCCATTCACCGCGGCGATCACGCTGCGCCACTGCGACAGGAGTGCTTCGGCCGGTCCGGGAAGCACGAGCGGCACGCCCGTATCATCGTAAAAGCGACCGACGCCCTCGCGCCATTCACCCGTCCGTGCAGCAGCATCCGCATTGAGATCATAGACGCCAATCCCGGCATGGAGATCGATGATCCGGAAGGCCTTATCCTTCTTCTTCAGGTGCTCGATCACGCGCGTAAGCACGACATGCTTCAAGACATCCGCGTGATTTCCGGCGTGGTAGGCGTGGCGGTAGTTCATCAGACGTTATCGAGGACGTCAGCCCTCGCGTTCGCTGCGAAGCTTCGTCCAATAGGCCAGCCGCTTGGCGATCTCGCGTTCGAAGCCGCGTTCGGGCGGGTGATAGAAGGTTTCCCGGTGCATGCCATCGGGAAAGTAGTTCTGGCCGGAAAAAGCATCCGGTGCATCGTGATCATAGCGATATCCGGCGCCATATTCCTGCTCCTTCATCAGGCGCGTCGGCGCATTGAGGATGATCTTCGGTGGCGCCAACGATCCCGTCTCCCGGGCGCGCCGCGACGCCGCCCCGAAGGCCGTGTAGACGGCGTTCGATTTCGGCGCCGTCGCCATGTACACGACAGCTTGCGCCAAGGCCAACTCGCCTTCGGGCGAGCCCAGAAAGTCATAGGCGTCTTTGGCGGCCAGCGCCTGCTTGATGGCTTCGGGATCGGCAAGGCCAATATCCTCGACGGCCATGCGCACGATCCGGCGGGCAAGGAAAAGTGGATTCTCGCCTGCCGTCAGCATGCGCGCCAGATAATAGAGGGCCGCGTCGGGATCGGAGCCACGCACCGATTTGTGCAAGGCGGAAATCAGGTTGTAATGGCCGTCCTGCGATTTGTCGTAGAGCGGCACGCGCTTCTGGACAATCGCCGCAAGGCCGGCGCTATCAAGTGTCGCCTTTCCCTTAGGCACTGACGAGAAGATGTCCTCGGCAAGATTGAGAAGATAGCGGCCATCGCCGTCGGCCATGGCGATCAGAGCCTCGCGCGCCTCTGAATCGAGCGGCAATTTGCGGTTCTCATGCGCTTCAGACCTGGCCAGGAGCTGCTCCAGGGCCGCAGCATCGAGGCGGTTGAGGACGAGAACCTGGGCGCGGGAAAGCAGCGCCCCGTTCAACTCGAATGACGGGTTTTCGGTCGTAGCGCCGACCAGCGTGATCGTCCCATCCTCGACATAGGGCAGGAAACTGTCCTGCTGGGAACGATTGAAGCGATGGATTTCATCGACGAAGAGCAAGGTACCCTTGCCCTGCTCGCGACGAATGCGGGCTTGCTCAAAGGCCTTCTTGAGATCGGCAACGCCACTGAAGATCGCCGACATCTGTTCGAAGAACAGACCGGTTTCGCCGGCAAGCAGGCGCGCAATGGTCGTTTTTCCAGTTCCCGGCGGGCCCCAGAGGATGATCGACGGCAATCGCTGGGCGGCGAGGAGCCTCGTCAGCGCCCCTTCCGGCCCTACGACGTGATCTTGCCCCACGACCTCAGATAATTTGCGAGGTCTTAGGCGATCGGCGAGCGGCCGCGGCGCATCCTGATCGAGGCCGGCCGCCTGGAAGAGATTGGCCATCAGCCTCCGAGCTGCATGTGGAGAACGCGACCCGCGCGATTGACCGCGAATTCCCAATAGCCCTCGCTTGTATTCAGGGCATTGGTCATAACATCGACATTCTCGACCGTGACCCCGTTGATCTCGAGGATGATGTCGCCCTTACGAAAGAAGCGGCGCGCGGGACCATTGCGAATATCCGCCGCGACAACGCCACTGGTATTCGACGAAATGCCCAACTCTTCTGCGACGGCGGGCGAAAGATTGGCGACTACCATGCCTGAAAACGGGTTGTTGCCGCTGATCAAGGTTTCGTTGCGTTCCTGGGTTTCCGGCGGCGCAATCAGCGCCAGGCGCGTTTCGTTGCGATTGCCGCCGCGCTGAAATTCGATGATGGCTGAAGCGCCGATGCGCGAGGTGGCGATGCGGTAATCAAGCTCCTTGGCGTTCTCTACGGGTTTTCCGTCATAGGCGAGAATGACATCTCCGCGCTTCAAACCTGCTTTCAGGAGCGGGCTTTGCGGGTGCATGGAAACAATGAGGGCGCCCTCAGGCCTCGCGAAGTTCAGCGATTCGGCAATTTCGGCCGTGACGTCCTGAAGCTCAGCGCCAAGCCAGGGCCGCTGCACCTTGCCCCCCTGCTCCGCCGACAGGACGACTGTGCGCACCATATTCGCCGGAATGGCAAAACCGATGCCGATCGAACCGCCGGAGCGCGAATAGATCGCAGTATTGATGCCGATAAGATGGCCTTTCATGTCGACGAGAGCGCCGCCGGAATTTCCGGGGTTGATGGCCGCATCGGTCTGGATGAAGAATTGATAGTCACTGATGCCGAGTTGGGTTCGCGCGAGAGCCGAGACGATGCCACTGGTGACGGTCTGCCCAACGCCGAAAGGATTACCTATCGCAAGAACAAGGTCGCCGACGTCGAGTTCGTCGGAATCTCCGAAGTTGATCGTCGGGAGATCCTCCTCGCCGGCATTGATCTTTAGCACTGCCAAATCAGTACGCGGGTCAGTGAGCACGAGCTTGGCTTCGAATTCGCGCTTGTCGGCAAGCACAATGCGGATGTCGGTGCTGCCCTCGATGACGTGATTGTTGGTGACGACGATGCCGCGCGGGTCGACAATGACGCCGCTGCCGAGGGAATTCTCGATGCGCGCCCGTGGCGCGCCAAAGGAGCCGTCGCCGCCGAAGAAGCGCCGGAAGAATGGATCGGCAAACAGGCCCATTTGATTCTGGGTCGCCCGGCGCTCAGCATAGACGTTGACCACAGCCGGCGATGTCTCGCGCACGACGGGCGCATAGGAAAGTTGGATCTGCTGCTTGTTCTCGGGAACGGTCTTTTCGGCCAGCGCCTGGCCAGCGGGAATCACCAGTGCCGCTGCCAATAGAATACCGCCGACCCTGCCTAGTACACTCACCGCAAATCTCCGCATTACCGTCTGTCCAGTTTGGTTGAAAGAATGACCGCCGATTCGGTCCTGATCACGCCGGGCACGACACCCATCATATCCAGCATTTTGTCCATATCCTCGGCCGATTTCGTACGCGCCAGTGCCACCAGGTCGAACTTGCCACTTACCGTATGTAGGGCCTCGATCTGCGGCATTTTTGCGAGCGATCGCGCAACTTCGATTTGCCGCCTTGGCTCGACTTCCAGGGTGACATAGGCCCGAATACCGCCCTTGTCCAAGTCTTCGGCGAGCTTCACCGAATAGCCCGCGACTATGCCGCGCTCTTCCAGCCGGCGCAGGCGATCCTGAACGGTGGTCCGCGAAAGGCCGAGCTTGCGGGCGAGCGAAGCAACGGGCTCGCGTGCGTTAAGCCGCAGATAGCCGATCAGCTCCTCATCCTTTTGGGTCAACATGGTAGTCCGTCGGTTCGATGCTATCGGCGTCACTATGACGTTGAAACCGGCGTTTTACAACTCATTGGCGGCTATTCTCCGGCGCCCGGTTTACCGAAATTTGGCGCGTATTTGCGGAGGAATGACGGATGAAAGCGGCAAATGTTGTTCAGTTTGCGTTGGGTCGCAATGAGCCCCCGAGTTTTCTCGACGCGGCCGACGTCACCCGCAAGCTCAGCCCCGATGCGTCGCTTTTCTGCTATAGCGCCGCGGCCCTGAGAGCGCGAGCGGCGCTCTTCAAACAGGGCTTTCCGGGCGAAGTCAGCTATGCCGTCAAGGCCAATCCCTCGACGCACGTGCTTGCCACACTCGCCGAGGCCGGGATTGAGGTCTGGGACGTGGCCTCGCTTGAGGAAATGCGTGCGGTGCGAAGCGTCTCGCGTATGGCGCAGTTTCACTACCATAACCCGGTCAAGTCCCAGTCGGAAATCCGAGAAGCCTATGTCCGCTTCGACTGCCGGCGCTTTGCGGTCGATTGTATCGAGGAACTCGACAAGATTTCCGGTGTGCTTGGAAAGTCGCACGACATCGAGATTGCCGTGCGATTCGTACTGAAGCGCGAAGCAAGCGCTTCAGCGCATGATTTTTCAAGCAAGTTCGGTGCTAACGAGGCGGGAGCAGCAAGCCTTCTGCGCGTGGCTGCGGCACGCGGTTTTCAGCCGGTCCTCACCTTCCACCCCGGCTCGCAATGCCGCGCGCCGGCCGCCTATGAGCGCCACATCGCGGCGGCGCACCGCATAGCCATGGCGGCGGGGGTAACGCTCGTCGCGCTCAATGTCGGCGGTGGATTTCCGGCCGATTATCCGAACAGCCCTGCTCCTTCGCTGGAGAGTTTCTTCGAAATCATCCGCAAGACGACCGCTCGGCTGTTCGGCGTTGGTGGCGTGAAAGTCGAATGCGAACCCGGACGCGGGATGGTCGCCAGTTCCCACAGCCTGCTCACCCGGATCAAGCTCGTCCGAAACGGGAGCGAGATTTTCCTCAATGACGGAATTTACGGGGCGCTGCTCGAATGCGCCCAGGTTCCAGAGCTCATGCCGCGCGTGCGGGCCATACAGTCCGGCAAGCCGCTTCATGGCACCGAGGCCGAATACATCGCCTACGGGCCGACCTGCGACCCGCTGGACGTGCTGCCTCACCGGCTGAGATTACCGGCCGGTCTCGAAGAAGGCGACTATCTGGAGTTCCTGTCGCTCGGCGCCTACGGCGCAGCAACGGCGACGCGCTTCAACGGCTACGGGACTCGCGATGTCGTACCCGTAGCCTCGTGGATCACAAGCGCCTGATTTAGGCTGCGGCTTCCTGGGTTTCTTCACCGGCAGTCTTCATCGACGGGCCGGAATCCTTGCCCTTCTCTGCCGTATCGCGATCGACGAACTCGATCACCGCCATCGGCGCCGAATCGCCATAGCGGAATCCCGCCTTCATGATGCGCAGGTAACCGCCACTGCGGCTGCCATAGCGTGGTCCCAGCACGTCAAAGAGCTTCTTGACCTGCGCTTCGTCGCGCAGCTCGGAGATCGCCTGGCGGCGGGCATGAAGACCGCCCTTCTTGGCGAGCGTCACGAGCTTTTCGACGACAGGACGAAGGTCTTTCGCCTTGGGCAGAGTCGTTACGATCTGCTCGTGCTTGATCAGAGCCGCGGCCATATTGGCAAACATAGACTCGCGATGGGGGGCGGTGCGGTTGAACCGGCGTCCGCGAAATCCGTGGCGCATGGACGTTGCTCCTCGTTACTCAGTAATGGGTCTCGAACTTCTTGGCGAGTTCGTCGATGTTTTCAGGCGGCCAGTTCGGCACTTCCATGCCGAGATGCAAGCCCATCTGGGCCAGCACTTCCTTGATCTCGTTCAGCGACTTGCGGCCGAAGTTCGGGGTGCGCAGCATCTCCGCTTCGGTCTTCTGGATGAGATCGCCGATATAGACGATATTGTCGTTCTTCAAGCAGTTGGCCGAGCGAACCGACAATTCCAACTCGTCGACCTTCTTGAGGAGTGCGGCGTTGAACTCGAGTTCGGGACGTTCCTCCTCGGCGGTCGCCTTCGACGGCTCGTCGAAGTTGATGAAGACCGAGAGCTGGTCCTGCAAGATGCGCGCGGCATAGGCTACGGCGTCTTCCGGCGTCATCGACCCGTCAGTTTCAACAGTCAGGATGAGCTTGTCGTAGTCGAGGATCTGGCCCTCGCGGGTATTCTCGATCTTGTAGGAGACGCGCTTCACCGGGCTGTAGATCGAATCGACCGGGATCAGCCCGATCGGGGCGTCTTCCGGGCGGTTGCGCTCGGCGGGAGCGTATCCCTTGCCGGTATTGACGGTGAACTCGATGCGGATCTCAGCCGCTTCGTCGAGCGTGCAAATGATATGCGCCGGATTCAGGATCTGGATATCGCCGGTCTGCTGGATATCGCCGGCAGTGACGACGCCGGGACCTTCCTTGCGCAGCACGAGGCGCTTCGGCCCGTCGCCGTGCATCGCGATCGCGACTTCCTTCACGTTGAGAATGATGTCGGTGACATCTTCGCGAACGCCGGCGATCGAGGAGAATTCATGCAGCACGCCGTCGATCTGTATCGACGTCACGGCTGCGCCCTGGAGCGACGACAGGAGGATGCGGCGGAGGGCATTGCCCAACGTCGTACCAAATCCGCGCTCCAGCGGTTCGGCGACCAAAGTCGCGACACGCTTGCGATCCTTGCCGGCTTGTACTTCCAGCTTCGAAGGCCGGATCAGTTCCTGCCAATTCTTCTGATTGACGTGCATGTTTTCGTCCCGTGGATGTTCCGGCGCTAAACACGGCCGGACGCCGTCTCTGTTCAACTTTCCGGCGGCCAGTGCCGCCGTAACTTAGACCCGGCGGCGCTTAGGCGGCCGGCAGCCATTGTGCGGAATGGGGGTCACGTCGCGGATCGACGTTACCTGCAAGCCGCAGGATTGCAGCGCACGAAGCGCCGATTCACGACCCGAACCCGGGCCAGAAACCTCCACCTCGACCGTCTTCATGCCATGCTCCATGGCAGCGCGGCCGACCTGTTCGGCGGCAACCTGGGCGGCATAAGGTGTCGACTTGCGCGAACCCTTAAAGCCGAGCTTGCCGGCTGATGCCCAAGCGATGGTATTGCCCTGGACATCGGTGATGGTGATCATCGTATTGTTGAACGATGCGTTCACGTGGACGACGCCGGAGCTGATGTTCTTGCGCTCTTTACGGCGCGGACGTGCAGGTTCTTTGGCCATTTGAATGATATTGTCCGGTTGGAGTTACTTCTTCTTGCCGGCGATCGCCTTGGCGGGACCCTTGCGGGTGCGGGCATTGGTGTGAGTGCGCTGGCCGCGGACCGGCAGGCCCTTGCGATGGCGCAACCCGCGATAGCAGCCCAGATCCTGCAGGCGCTTGATATTCATCGATACTTCGCGGCGAAGGTCGCCCTCGACCACATAGTCGCGGTCGATGACTTCGCGGATCTGCAACACTTCGGCATCGCTCAATTCATTGACCCGCTTGGAGTGCGGAATCTTAACCTTGTCGCAGATTTCCACCGCATTCACAGGGCCGATCCCATGAATATAGCGCAGCGCGATCACTACGCGCTTGTTGGTCGGAATGTTCACGCCTGCAATACGGGCCACTTCAATTCTCCCAAGTATTTCATGGAGTTACCTCCATGTCCTTAAGTCCTGCACCACCGCTCGATTAGGCCGCCACAATGGCACAAGGCTGCGCTTTGCGAGGGATTCCCTCGCCAAGCCAGCCAAGATGACAGTCAGGATGCGGGGTATCTAGGCAGGAATCGGCCGGACGTCAACCGATTCCGTAGGCCCGCATGACCGTCATGCCCGATCGAGCACCTCCTCGATCTGGTGACGGACATCGGGGATGTCCGCCATGCCGTCAACCGTCCGCAAATTGCCTTTCTTGCCGTAGTAGTCGATCAACGGCGCTGTCTGCCGGTTGTAGACATCGAGGCGGCCGCGGACCGTCGCCTCCTTGTCGTCCGGCCTGCGAATGAATTCATGCGACCCGCAGACGTCGCAGGTGCCTTCCTTCTTCGGCCGCTCGAACCGGTCGTGATAGCCCTTGCCGCATTTGGCGCAGGAATAACGGCCGGTGATGCGCTCGACCAACGCTTCGTCATCGACCTTCATTTCGATGACGGCATCGATCTTGAGCTTCTTGGACTTGAGCATCTTGTCGAGCGCTTCGGCCTGCGCGGTGTTGCGCGGGAAACCGTCGAGGATGAAGCCCTTCTTGACGTCCGGCTGATCGAGGCGATCAGCGATGATCGAAACGACAATATCGTCGGAGACCAATTCGCCACGATCCATGATCGCCTTGGCCTTGCGGCCGATCTCACTGCCGGCGGCAACCGCGGCGCGCAGCATCTCACCTGTCGAGAGCTGCTTCAGACCACGCTGCTCCTCGAGGCCCTTGGCCTGTGTGCCTTTGCCGGCGCCCGGAGGTCCGAGCAGGATAAGGTTCATCGCCGGCTGCCTCGGAGCTTGGCGCGCTTGACGAGGCCCTCATACTGCTGGGCCATCAGGTGGCCCTGAACCTGAGCAACCGTATCCATCGTTACGCTGACCACGATCAGCAGCGATGTGCCGCCGAAGTAGAACGGTACGCCGGTATAGCCGACGAGAAATTCGGGCAAGAGACAGACAAGCGTCAGATAGAGCGCGCCAATGACCGTGATACGAGTAAGAACATAGTCGATATATTCCGCCGTCCGTTCGCCAGGACGGATGCCCGGGATGAAGCCGCCATACTTTTTCAGATTGTCGGCGGTCTCCTTCGGGTTGAACATGATCGAGGTGTAGAAGAACGCGAAGAAAATGATCAGTGCGGCGTAGAGCACGAGGAACAGCGGCTGGCCGTGGCCGAGCATCGCGGTGAGCGCGTTGAGCCAGTCCGGGCCCTGCCCCTTGGTGAAATTTGCAACCGTGATCGGCAGCAAGAGCAGCGATGAAGCGAAGATCGGCGGAATGACGCCCGATGTATTGAGCTTCAGCGGCATGTGCGAGCTGTCGCCCTGGAACATCTTATTGCCGACCTGGCGCTTGGGATACTGGATCAGCAAGCGCCGCTGGGCGCGTTCCATGAAGACGATG
>JAXMCQ010000037.1:0-22736 GCA_046349315.1 Hyphomicrobiales bacterium
CGCAAAGGCGCGGTCGAAACTGGCCGGCGCATGCGAATGCCCGTGGCCGCCATGCGCGTGGCCGGCGTGACTCTGGTGATGCTCGTGACTCACGAAAGGGCCCCTAGCATGAACGCGGGATTCGCGCACGGGGCGGAATACTGTCCAGGCTTCCTGATTGTGCGGCCAATAACAGATGAGGGGGCAAGGTCTTCAGACCACCGCCCCCTCTCTTTTGCCCGCGATTCCCCTCACGGTTGGAGGGAAGCTACAGTGCGTCGGCCTGCCCGGTCAACGCTTCAATTGTGGCAAGGGGATTGTGCGTCAGCTTCGGCCGGGAGGCGGGAAACCGCACCATGCTAATTAATCTGTATACGGATCAAATCTGATTTTTCGCGCGCAAACAAAAAAGGCGCCGGTATGAACCGCGCCTTGTTTTGTCGATATTGGTCTTGCTTCAGATTACCCAGCGCATCACCGCCATTCCGGCAACGATCAGGGCGAGGCATCCGACGAACGTGATAATAGCACGTTCGCTAATCACAGGTTCTCTACGTATCATGTTGTCCACCGAGATGCCCCCATCTCGTTGGTTCGCGTATGCTCCGATTTTGCAGCGCAGCAAAGCGCGCCGTGAATCTTTGGTTAACCCTAAATTTTCGCAAATGGCGAGATTCAATCCGGGTCGTCCGGCGAATGGATGACGGGAGAGGTTCGGCGTGCCGGATGCGCCGCAAGCCCAAGCTGGATCAGCCGCCGGATGGCCTCCGGCCGGCTCGGCGCCTCGCTGCGGCTTCCGCGCCAAAGATCGATTTGCTTCAACAGGATCGGCTGCAGCCTGACCTGCACCTGCTCGCCACGGCCGGTGGCCGGTCGCCCCCGCTTCTTGCCGCTCATTGCCCGCACCCAACGACACTGACAATTTCCTGGTACCAGAAAATAATGTCGGGAGCAATGCGAGTTTCTCGGGAACCAAGTTAAATTTTCTGCATTCTTGGGATGTGTCGCAATCTTCAAAAGAGAGTGCGTCACCAACGAAGCCCCGTCTGTCGCCCCCGGCCGGCGGGGTTTCCGCTTGTCTAGTCGCCGTCCTGGCCAGAGCCCGACGATTTGACGGTGATATTGTAGCGGTTCTTGCCCTTCGCCGGGTAATACATCTCGATGCAGTTTCCGGGGCCATCCGTAAACACCCAAGGATGCGACACGAATGTGTCGACGGTATAGCTCTCGCCCGGATTGAGGTTCGCGTAATTGACCATCTGGCCCTTGTAGTCGAGCCAAAAGACGCCGCGATACTCGCCGCTCTTGTTGACGAATTTCACCTTGACCGGATTGGTCGACTTCTTCGATTTGGCGCCCTGCATGCAACCGGCAGCGTCGGCATATCCGCTCTGCCCCGCAATGGCGATGAACGCGGCAAGCACGAGCAAACAACGAAAAGCCTTAGTCATGATGTCTGGCCTATTGTGATTGAGTTTATTTCTCAAGAATGATGATTACGGCGTCGAAGGGGACGTCCGAGACGACTTCGCTTCGATGGCCCTTGCCGTGATTGTCGGCCATCAGCCAGGCATCGCCGGCCTTCACCGTCCGAACACTTCCGTCCGTTGCCGTCACTTTGAGGGCCCCTGCCCAACAGAACAGCATCTGCCGGTAGGGAGAGCGATGCAGCTCTCCGATCCAACCGACCGGAATGCGGATTGCCGTATAGCCGGCGGCCTTTTCGATCGCCGAAGTATAGAACGGCACGGCCGGAGGCGCGAATGTGGTGAGCGTCCGAATGATTTCGGAATCATCGAACGAACTCTCCCCTCCCCCATTCTCGGTCAGGCGATAGACATGCATTGCGGCTGTCTTGGTCATCCAAGCTCCATCGCGATATCCCCATTGATGTCCACTGAACCGGCTTGCTAGCGTGCCTTGTCGCCAAGGAGACATGACATGCTGCGTACCGTCTCGACGTTTCTGATGATCTCGCTGTCCACAGTCGCATTCGCACAAGAAGACTTCAAGTCAGCCGATTCCGAATTGAACAAGCTCTACAAGGAAATCCAGGCGCGGCTCTCCGACAACGACGCAGCGCTCCACCTTCTGACCGCGGCGCAGCGCAGTTGGATCGCTTTCCGCGACACGGAATGCGCATTCGCAGCATCGAGCGTCGAAGGCGGCAGCGCCTATCCGGAGATTCTAGAAAGCTGCAAAGCCGGGCTGACGCTAAAGCGCATCGCCGATTTCAACGCCTATCTCTCCTGCCAGGAGGGTGATCTCGCCTGCCCCGTGCCGGCGGAATAACGAATCCGTCAGTCAGTGCAGCGGAATTTGGCGCGGATAATTCCTGATCCTCTATGGTCCATGACGATGTCGAGGGACTTGCCCTGTTGGGTCATGCTCAATTCAAAGCTCTTCCCCGAAAGAGCATGACCGAGGCCACTCTTCCACTTGCCAGGTCCTTCGGCAACCGAAGCGTCGCCTTCGACCCAGGTCGCCTCGGCACTCCAGCCGGTGCTGGACTCGACGAAATATTTCTGGATCTCGGGATTGTCGGCAATCATCAAAGTGCAGTCAGGGCACTGGCCCGCACTCGATGAAACCTGCTTGTAATTACCGCACAGGCCAACGGCGGCGGTTTGAGTCGGCGGCTTCTTCGTGGTGCCACCCGAATTCTCGTCGTCGCTTTCGTCTTCGGCGCTTTGATCGTCATCGGAGCTGTTGCCGGCAAAGCTTCCGCCGCCGGCATAGACCAGGCGAGTCTTGCCCTTGCCGGCCACTGCGCTCTCGAGGCAGCGCCCCGCTTCCGTCGCGATGATCCAAGGATGGGTGCGATAGGTGTCCTGGCCTGCTCGCTGGCCAGGGCGCAGTGTATGATAGAGCACCCGCTTGCCCTTGTAGTCGATCCAGTAAACTTTGACGGTTCGTTTGGACTTGTTGATGAATTCGATCGTCGTCGGCTTGTTGCTCTTCTGCGAGCGCAAGCCCTGTTCATTGTTACACGCGGCCTGGACTGGCGCTGTTACAAGGAGCCAGAGCGAAAGCGTGGCAAGCACCGTTAAAAGGCGGCGCATGGGCACACCCCTCCTGTCAATTCGCAATGATGCTGTAAACTAACCGCGCGCTTTTTTTAGTGCCCTGGCAACACCTTTGGCATCGCCGGACGTGAACATGTTAGCCACTTTGGACTTTGCCTCATCCACCGAACGGCCCCAATACCGCGAAAGCGCTTCGGCATCTTCATAACCATAGCCGGTGTCGCTCCAGTCGCAGCGGCCCTGCTGCCGCGCCTGGGCCATTGCGTTCTTGAGGTTCTTGTTCCCGCCATTGGCAATTTTCTCGCCGCCGGCCGATTTAGCCTGATCGACACTCATACCCCAGAAACCCGCAAGCAGCTTGGCGTCGCAATAATTATAGCCTTTGTTGAGAAACACGGAGGAGAAATCCTTCGCGGAAGCGGTTTCGAGCATTCCAACCGTGGCGAGCGTAAGCGACGTGCTCATCACCAGCACACGGGCAAATTTGATGGTCGTTTCAGTCCTCAGGCATTTGAATGTCATAGACCGTCCTCCGTTGTGCGAGGGACCGTATCAGGAAGTGTTTCGAAAGCAATGGAGGCGATGGCTTAGAAAAATATATATTTGCAATCTCTGTTTGGCCTTTCGCTTGCAGCTGATCAGATTTGCGGCAGTTTCAGTTCTTGCGCCAAAGCTTGCGGAGTCTCCGGAAGACGCGTCGTGCGCGCTGGCACGCTGACACACCATTCAAGAATGGCTTCGAAAAGCATCGCCGCCTGAATGATACTGGCGGCACTCAAGGTCGACGGCAGTATTCGAACTTCGAATGTCTGCTTCCGCGGGTTTTCGCCAATTACGTTGACAAGGTTGAAATCGCAATATTTGGAGAGCTTGCACTCTCTCAAGCGTTCAAGGGCTTCATCCCACTGCATTGCTGGAAAGTCGGGCGAGGTTGCAAGCTTTGTGAAGGCACGAGGCCACCCGCCGAGCCTCACGCAATTGGGATTGGTGCCGACCAGTTGTTTCAGATACTGCCCGTGTCGCAGGAACAGTCGCGCCATATTCGCTATGGCATTCGTAGACTTGAGCCGGGTGCCGTCGAAGTGGATGTGGGTTGCCCCTTCCCATGGTACATGAAAACCTGCTGCTTCTGCTTGGCCAAGCAATAGCGACAGGCGGCCCAGATGATCCCCAGCGATAGGGGCTGTGATGATCTCGCAAGGACGCTCGCGCTCTCCTGGCGCATAGGCCGCCAAGGCAACCGAGATGTTGCGCTCGTCGACCACTTTGACCATGCCGGACGGATGGTGGCTCAGCTCTGTTCCAAAAAGCTTAGCCAGGGGCTCGAGGACGGTCTTAAGCGGCGCAGTTGGGTCGCAATGCTGCATGACCAGCTGCAGCAGTCGGGAATCATCGCTGACGACCCGATACCAACCGCGCTCAGGTGCAGCCTTCTTGTCGAGCCCGCGCTGCAAAGTCACGTCATCGACGAAGGAGGCAACTGGCGTCCCCTGCTTGTCGCGGACGCGAGACCCGATCGTCAGATTCTCGAAAGTCGGCGTTCCGGGAACTTTGCTCGGTTCAGACTGGGGATAGAATATCCGCTCCACATCGCCACCGGATTGTGCGGCGACCCGCTTCGCCAGATCCTCCCGGGTTCGACCGCGCGGAGCGAGGAGCTCAACCTCGAATCCGGTCTTCCACGTCATTTCCACGGCTAGATCGTCCGTCCAAACATATCTTTTATGCGTGCCAACAGCCGCGGCCTATCCTGCAAGGCCGAGTAATTTCTGATAGCGCGGATGACTGTGGATAGGATCGAGATCGGAATCGTTCTCGAACCACAGTTTCATGTCGTCCCCATCCGCAAAAATGCGATCGGAAAGCCGGCCGGCCTTCGGCAGGGCACCGGCGCAAGGGTGTTCAACCGTCACTTGGCCTTGAGCTCGTCGCGGAACGCGATGGCTTCGAGTTCGACCCGCACAGCGTCTTTGATGGGAATGACCGGCCGGGCTTCGAATACGAAAGCAGGCAACATCGAACAGAACTTGTGCACCGCCGCCGGATCGTCGCAATCCAAGAGCATGTAGCCACCCCAGTCGCCCACTCGAATAACAAACAACTCGATCTTGAAATTAGCGGGCGCCTCCCACCGGGTGAACACCTCCAATATACGCTTTTGGGCATTCTCGTATTCTATCGGCGAGCCCTGCGGCCGTTCCTGCCAGCTAAGCATATACTTCATTGATTCTTCCTCCTGACAGGCCGACCTTCGGCTTGTCTGCATTCACAAGACTGCGGCAACGCATGGAGGCACGCAAGTGAGCTTTCTGCGTGGGGATCAAAAAGGAAAGCCGGAAGAGATCACGCCCTGGCTTGGGGTCACTTTACGGGGCTAAACGTCGTTCTGCGAAGTCAGCTTGTCGACCGGGATTGACCGGCTGATCTTCCGTTTTTTAGTCGGCCCTGGGTCCGCCGTCCCAGCGTCCGGAGATGCCGCATCCCGTGTTTCCCTGAGTTTGCGCAATTTCTCCGTCTTGGCGTCCTGAGCCGCTTTGGCGTTTTTGATGATGACTTCCGCGGCAGCGGACATCGCACCATGGCGCTCATCACGACCGCGTCTGGAATTCGATTTCGGCCCACTCATACGAGCATCCAGCGTCGCTTGGAGTAGCCGGTGTGGATGAGATGAATTGTCGGCTGTTGTGAAATCGCCTTCATTGTTTGCACCTTTTCGAGATCATCTGCCCCGTTCATCGTCTGGTCATTTTAATGGTGGCCGCGGCCGGACTCGAACCGGCACGCCCTTGCGAGCTGCAGATTTTAAGTCTGCTGTGTCTACCATTCCACCACGCGGCCATGCGTGCGCCTAGACCTTTGCTCCATCCCGGATCGGCGGGGAGAATTGGAGGCCCATGTCCCAGGGCAGGTAAATCCAGGTATCCTGGCTGACCTCGGTTACAAAAGTGTCGACCATGGGGCGCCCGGCCGGCTTGGCATAGACGGTCGCAAAATGCGCCTTGGGAAGCATCTCCCGCACCGTCTTGGCCGTGGCGCCGGTATCGACAAGGTCATCGACGATCAGCACCCCCTCGCCGCCCCCCGTACCCGCAACGCTCGTTCCGACTGTTTTCAGTACCTGTAACTGGCCCTGCTTGTCATAATCGTAGGAGGCAACGCAAACGGTCTCGATCACCCTGATGCCGAGCTCGCGCGCCACGATCGCTGCCGGCACGAGGCCGCCGCGGGTAATCGCCACCACCGCGCTATAGGGGCCGGTTCCGCTCAAGCGCCAGGCAAGGGCGCGGGCGTCGCGATGGAATTGATCCCAGGATACCGGAAAGCTCTTCTGCCATTTCTCGTCCATCGCACCCCCCAAAGACCCCTACCCAGCTTATGCCGCGCCGCGAAACCGCTCGCAATCGCGTTTCGCAATCAACCCTTGCTTCACCATTTGGGCCCAGATTCCCCGGACAACCTGCAAGCTTTCCGGGGAGCTCCATGCACAGGGCGGGCGGCCAGATCGCGGATCTCGCGAATGCTTTCGAGATCGCCAATGTCGAGATGCTTGTCGTCGCCCTCCCCGCGGTCGAAGTCGTCGCCTGCACCCGTGCCGCACTTGCCCGCTGGAACTGCCGGGAGGAAGACGTAGTCGGCAGGAAACTCGCCAAATACGGCGCCGGCCCCATTTCGGCACGCTACACGACCGACGATGTGACCGGCGCCCAGAAGGTCGAGATCGCCTTCACGCCGCCCCTGGGACAGGCTCGCATCAGTCATTTCACGCCGCAATCCTGGCAGGCCGACGGCTGCGAATTCATGATCCTCATCGGCCAGCACGGCAGCCAGGCCGAGGCCGAGACCGCTATCCAGAACGAACGCCGCCTGCAACTGGCGCTGCGCTCGGGCGGCTATGCCCTGTGGGACTATGATTATCGCTCGCGGCTGACGACCAATTCGCCCGAAATCTACGAGATGCTAGGCTTCGAGGAAGGCGCGGTCGATCTCGATTTCGTCAATTTCAATGCCCGTATACACCCCGACGATCTCGACAAGACGCTGGATGAGAAAATCCGCAACGCGCCGTTCGGCGCCGACCTCTTCCAGACCAAGTACCGGGTTCGGGCGAAGAATGGGGGTTATATCTGGATCGAGGCTGTCGCCGGGTTGGTGCGCGATCCGGTCGACGGCAAGCCGGCCAAGGTTGTCGGCCTTTGCCGCAATATCCAGAACGAGATGACGGCGCTTGAGAGCATCAGCGTCAGCGAGCGCAATCTCAGGCGTTCCCAGGCCGCAGCGCGGATCGGCAGCTTTCACCTGCGGCTCGATACCGGCGCATCCACGCTTTCGGCGGAGATGGTCGAACTTCTCGAACTCAAAAGTTCGGCCCTGCCGCCGACGTTGAGCATGTTCGAGCAGATGATCGCACCTGGAGACCAGGCGCGATTTCGCGACGCCGTTCAGGCGGCAAGGCTTGGCGCCCCACCCGCAAAGCTCGAGATTGCGGCGCGTCTTCCCTCGGGCGAACAGCATTTCTTCCAATGCAATATCGAGGCTGAACGCGGCTCGAGCGGCACTGTCGAAGCCATCTTCGGCACCTGCCAATGCATTACCGACCGCCGTCTTCTTGAGCGCAAATACCTGCAGGCGCAGAAAATGGAGGCGGTCGGGCAATTGACCGGCGGCATCGCCCACGACTTCAATAATCTTCTGATGGTTGTGATGGGCAATCTGCAATTGGTGGAGCAGTTGGTGCGCCATGACGAGCGCGCCACAAAACGGTTGCGCGCGGCGATCGACGCCACCGACCGCGGCTCCGACCTGACCCGCCGCTTGCTCGCCTTCTCGCGCCAGCAGACGCTTCAGAACGAGGCGATCGACGTCAACACGCTCATCACGGCGATGCAGGACATGCTGAGCCATGCACTGGGCGGCCGTGTCGATCTCAAGATCATGCCGGGAGACGGCGTGTGGCCGGTGAGTGTCGATCCCACGCAGCTTGAAACCGCGATCCTCAATCTCGCCATCAACGGCCGCGACGCGATGACCGGCAAGACCGGCACACTGGTGATCGAGACGGCCAATCGCACCCTGGATGAAACCTATTGCCGTCAGCATGAAGAGGTGCTTCCCGGGCGCTATGTCGAAATTGCGGTCACCGATTCCGGCTGCGGTATTCCGGCTGCTGATATCGAGAAAGTGTTCCAGCCCTTCTTCACAACCAAGGATCCGGAAGCAGGTTCTGGCCTTGGCCTGTCCATGACCTATGGCTTCGTAAAACAGTCGGGCGGCCATATCCGCATCTATTCGGAAGTGGGTCACGGCACGACGGTCAAGCTCTATCTGCCCATCCTTGCTTCCGCGGCAATACCTGCCGAGACTCCGACTGTAATCGTCGAGCCGGCGCCGGCAGAAGTCGCTGAACACGCCCCGGTCGTTCTTGTTGTCGAAGACAACGAAGCAGTGCGCGAAGTCGCCGCCGCGATGATCTCGGAGATGGGGATTGAGACATTGCAGGCGGCCAACGGCCCCGAAGGCCTCGAGTTGATCGAGCAGCGCAGCGACATAGATCTCATCCTGTCGGACGTGATCATGGCGGGCGGCATGAACGGACCCGAACTTGCAAAGCGCGCACGCCAGCTCAATCCGCACCTCAAGATCCTCTTCATGTCGGGCTATGCCCCGGGTTCGGTGCGGCAGATACAGGATCTGCCAGAGACGATCGAATTGGTGAACAAGCCTTTCACCCGCGGCGATCTGACTGACAAGGTGCGTCGCGTCCTGGCCGCTTGAGGCCTTAATTCGGCGAATTTGCCACTTGTAAAATTACCGTCAGACAACTGTCGTAAAGGCGTCACCGGACTCGCGGTCTAAGGATGCGGCCATAATGGCCGGTCCGGATCCGATGAACGCGCACTTCCCACAGCCACGGCGCTATCGCGCCATCTTCATTTCCGACGTCCATCTGGGCACCCGCCGAGCGCAGACGGAGAGCTTGTTGGGCTTTCTCAAAGTAACGGAAAGCGACTGGCTTTATATCGTCGGTGATCTCGTCGACAACTGGGCGCTGCGCAAGACCTGGCACTGGGACCAGTTCCACAATGACGTGATTCAGAAGCTCCTGCGCAAGGCGCGCAAGGGTACGAAGGTCATCTACATCCCCGGCAATCACGACGAGAATTTTCGCGACTTCGTCAATCTGCGCTTCGGCCGCGTGTCGGTTCTTCGGGAGACGATCCATCCCGGCGCCAATGGCAAGCGGTATCTCGTGCTCCATGGCGACAAGTTCGACGGCGTGGTCCTTTACGCGCCTTGGCTCGCCAAGCTTGGTGACACCGCCTACGATTGGTCGATCGCGCTCAATGCCGGCTTCAACCGCATCCGGCGAATGTTCCGCCTGCCCTACTGGTCGCTCTCAGCCTACCTAAAATACAAAGTGAAAAAGGCGGTCGAGTTTATCTCGCATTTCGAAGACGCCGTGGTGCGCGAGGCCCGCCAGCGCGGCGCGCAAGGGGTGATCTGTGGCCATATCCACACACCCGACAATCGCGACATCGACGGCATCCATTACCTTAATGACGGCGATTGGGTGGAGAGCTGCACTGCCCTGGTCGAGCATTATGACGGCCGCTTCGAAATCCTCGCCTGGTCCGATCTTAAATCCTTGACTGCCGGAGCCGCCAATGCGCATCCTGATCGCAACCGACGCTTGGCGCCCGCAGGTTAACGGCGTCGTCCGTACGCTGGAGCGCACCTCGCTGGCGCTCAAAGAGCGGGGGCACGAGGTTCACTTCCTGGCGGGCGGCGATCGAAGGACCTGGCCACTGCCCTTCTATCCCGAAATCAGGCTCACCTTCCTGAGCCCCGACGAAGCCGGCGGGCAGATAGTCGGTGCCCGTCCCGATGCCATCTACATCGCAACCGAGGGTCCGATCGGATGGGCGACGCGGCGCTGGTGTCTTCGCAACAAGATTCCCTTCACAACGGGCTTCCACACCAAGCTTGCCGACTATACGGCGCTGCGCATCCCACTCCCTGGCGTCGAGAGGGCAAGTTGGAGCTATCTCAAGCAATTCCACAAACCCAGCCGCTGCGTGCTGACGCCGACCCCATCAATTGCCAATGAATTGACGGGACGCGGTTTTCCCAATACGAGAAGCTGGACGCGCGGCGTCGACCACGAACTCTTCAAGCCGGGTCCGGGGGACCATTTCGACCTGCCTAGGCCCATCATGCTGGTCGCAGGCCGTGTGGCGCCAGAAAAAAACCTGGAAGCATTCTTGAAGCTGGACCTGCCCGGCACCAAAGTGGTGGTCGGCGACGGACCAAGCCTGGAAATGCTGAAACGCCGCTATCCGGCGGCTGTTTTCACCGGCTATGCCTTCGATCGCGACCTCGTCCGCATGCTGCAGGGCGCCGATGTCTTCGTGTTCCCGAGCCGCACTGATACTTTCGGCCTGGTCATGATCGAAGCCATGGCTTGCGGAACGCCGGTCGCAGCCTTTGCGGTTCCAAGCCCCGTCGACGTCGTGGCCGAAGGCCTATCCGGCGCAGTCGACGCCGATCTCGGCAAAGCCATCAATCGCGCCCTGACCCTCGATCGCGGCAATGTCCATGCTTATGCACAGAATTTCACCTGGGCGGCGACCGCCGATCTCTTTGAGCGTCACCTGGTGAAGATCAATTGGAGTGCTATTTCTCCGCCTCTGCCTCGGACCAGCCCTTCGCCTTTCCCTCTGCGGTGAGTTGTTCGGCCATCGCGCGGACATCGGCAACCGCACTTGCAAGCGCGGCGGGTTCACGGGAACGGAGGACGAGTTGTGCGGCAAAGCCGGAAGCGGATTCGAACGGATAGGACCCAATGACGACCTGCGGATAGCGGTCCTGGACATCCTTCAATGGCTTGGCGATATCGCCCTCGCCACCGAGCACGGTGATTGCCCGGCTCTCGACCTTCGTTCCGCGCGCAAGCCTCGGTGCGACCGAATCCATCATGGCGTGCATGACTTTCGGTATGCCTGCCATGACGAAGACATTCTCGATCTGGAAGCCCGGCGCCTTGGAAACCGGATTGTCGATCAATGTGGCCCCTTTGGGAATACGGGCCATGCGCATCCGCGCCTCGTTCGGCTCGCGACCGATCTGCTTAAACCAGTCGAGCAGGATCGCCACCGCCTTAGGGTCATGGTCGACCTCGACTTTGAACGCCTTGCCGACTGAATCGGCGGTGATGTCGTCATGGGTGGGTCCGATGCCGCCAGTTGTGAAAACATAGGTGTAGCGGGCGCTTAGCGCGCGAACAGCAGTTACAATCTCCGCCTCGATGTCGGGGACGATCCGGGCCTCCTTGAGATCGATCCCCAGCGATGTCAGATAATCGGCAATGAAGCCCAGATTCTTGTCCTTGGTTCGGCCTGACAGGATCTCATCGCCGATCAGCAATACGGCGGCGGTCGGAACGGTCGTCATTCTCTATTCCCAAGTAAATCGGCGCTGCGAAGTCCTGCCATCGGCAGGGCAGACTGTCAAAACACGTCGGGCATAACTTGCGAAAATCGCCAGTTCTGCCTATTTGTGACGGGATTCAGGGAACTTCCAATGACTTACGTAGCTGCCACCGACTCGCCGCGCGCCAAAAGCGGTCAAATCAAGCTCCATGGACCGGAAGCCTTTGCCGCCATGCGCAAGGCCGGGCGTTTGACAGCCGAAGCGCTTGATCTCCTGACCGGCTTTGTCCGCCCCGGCGTTACCACCGAGGCCATCGACCGGCTTATCACCGAATTCGCGCATGACAACGGCGCGCAACCAGCACCCCTGCAGTACCGGGGCTATCCCAAAGCCATATGCACCTCGATCAATCACGTCGTCTGCCATGGCATTCCCAATGAGAAGCCACTGCGCGAGGGCGATATCGTCAATATCGACGTGACCCTGATCGTTGATGGCTGGCATGGCGATTCAAGCCGCATGTATGGGATTGGCGAAATCAACCGCAAGGCAGAGCGCCTTTTGCAGGTCACCTATGAATCGCTGCTGCGCGGGATTGCTGCCGTCAAGCCGCATGGGCGAACCGGCGATATCGGCTATGCCATCCAGACCTATGCCGAAGCCGAGCGTTGCTCGGTGGTGCGCGACTTCTGCGGCCACGGACTCGGGCGTGTTTTCCACGACCATCCCAACATCCTCCACTACGGACGCCCCGGCGAAGGCGTGGAACTGAAGCCAGGCATGTTCTTCACCATCGAGCCCATGATCAATCTGGGTCGGGCGCATGTGAAGATTCTGAATGACGGATGGACCGCCGTAACTCGCGATCGCTCGCTCTCGGCGCAATTCGAGCACACAGTCGGGGTGACGGAGACGGGCTGCGAGGTCTTCACGCTATCCCCGCGCGGATTGGATTTCCCCCCGCCGGCGGTGTGACGCTCCATGCCCAAGGGCCTCGAAGAAGGGCCTGCCGTGCCGGATTATCTGGGGCATAGGGGCCGACTTCGAGATCGATTCTGGGAGAATCCAGACGGGTTGCAAGACTATGAGCTGCTCGAGTTCCTCTTGTTCTTCGCGATCAAACGGCAGGACACGAAATCTCTCGCCAAGGCGCTCATTGCCCAGTTTGGAGACTTTGCGGAGGTCCTGAGCGCCGATCCCAAGCGCCTCAAAGAAGTGCCGGGGGTGGGCGACGTTGTCGTCGAGCTGCTTAAGACCGTCAATGTGGCCAGCAAGCGCCAGGCGCGAGTGCGCGTACGCAAGCCTTTAGCGCTATCCACATGGTCCCAGGTAATCGACTACTGCCGCAGTCACATGGCGCGCGAGAGCAAAGAGCAATTCCGCATCCTTTTTCTGGACAAGAAAAACAACCTGATCGCCGATGAGGTTCAGCAGCAGGGAACCATCGACCACACACCCGCTTATCCGCGCGAAGTCATGGGACGCGCTTATAACCTCGGCGCCACCGCCCTCATCCTGGTGCACAACCATCCCACAGGCGATCCGACGCCGTCGGCCGCCGATATCGAAATGACCAAAAGCATCGCGCAGCTTGGCAAGGGCATGAATGTCATGGTCCATGACCACATAATTATGGGCCGCGACGGCGAAACGAGCTTTCGCCAGCTCAAGCTGATCTGAGGCGTTCCAGCACGTCCGGCGTATCGATATCGGTGAGGACCGCCTCGTCGGCGACGGGAATTTCGACGAGTTGGTCGCTGTGAAGATCGAGTAGGCTGCGTGCTCCACGATCACCGGTCAACGCGCCCATCTCGGTAAAGAATTCCCTGCCCCACAGCACCGGATTCCCGAGCTTGCCATCATAGGTCGGCGCGCAAATGAGCCGGCCTTCGGTCGGATTAAAGGCCGCGATCAATCGATCGATCACCGAAGGCTCGACGAGCGGCATGTCGCCAAGGCACACGACGGCGCCCGCAACATCTGGAGGCAGCGCGGCAATCCCCGTTCGTAATGAGGTCGAAAGCCCTTGCGCATAATCAGGGTTGTCGGCGGTCGCGATATCGAGGCCGTCAAGCGCGGCGCGCACTTCGTTCGCCTGGTTTCCGGTGACGACCAGTACGGGACTTGCGGTCGATTTGAGAATGGTCTCGACCGTCATCCGGACGAGAGGCTTGCCGCGGAAATCCGCAAGCATCTTATTTCGCCCCATGCGGGTTGATTTGCCAGCGGCGAGAACGATGGCCGCGATAATGGGAGCCTTCTGGGCTTCGGCATCTTCCCGGGGCGCGGGCCGGCTGGGAATTTCCTTGAGGAGCCCCCCTGCGCCCATATCCATGATGTCCTGGGCGGTCACATGAAGCCCAGCCATCACGCGTTCCAGGACCCAGTCGAAGCCATTCACCTTGGGCGAACGTGCGCAGGACGGAACGCCGATCGTGGAAACGCCTTCCAAACGGCCGAGCATCAATAGATTACCGGGATCGACCGGCATGCCGAGATGGATAACTTCACCGCCCGCCGCGATAAGCCCTTGCGGGATGACGTCGCCGCGATCCACGATCGCTGAGGAGCCGAAGATGAGAATCGGATTGAGGCGCTTAGCATGAAGCCTGGCGACAGCGTCCTTGATCGGCTCAACCGCATGATCGCAAACGACCACTTCGTCGACGCTTCCCCCCAGCGCACTGATCCGTGCACGGATCGATGCTTCCGACTTGGCGATGATCGACGGCTTTGTCTGCGGCAGGCGCGTGATGACGAGCCCGGCATGGCGCGGGCGGAAGGCTTCGACGCGAACGAGAGGCTCATCGCCGACAATGGCCAGTGCACGCGTCAAGATCGGCCTCGGCACCGCAAAAGGAATGATCTTGACGGTCGCCACCATTTGACGCGCCTCGACCCGCTCATGATTGGCCGCGGTGGCGAGCGTCAGGCTTTCATGCAGGCGGTTAAGCTCGCGAACGCGGTCGAAATCAATGACAACGAGACCGGCCGCCTGAGCATGAAGATTGGCACGGCCGGTAAAGGGCTCCTGCGCCTTTGTCCCGACGCCCGCAATGGCGCGCGCAACAGCCCCAGCGGCCTCGTCTTCGACGACATCGTCAGGCTCAAGGCGCGCGGCATAGACTGTGTCTACACCGGCGTCGCGCAGGAGTTTAATGTCCGCAGCGCTAAGAACGCGCCCCTTCTTGAACAGGCCCGCAGCATGGCGGGCGCCATGCGCGAGGATCGCGCCCGTTGCGTCATCCAGTGCCACCCGCCCGAACTTCACGTCATTCCCCGAGCCGCAGTACGCGGGTCATTTCCGCCATGATTGAAATGGCGATTTCGGGTGCCCCTTTGGCGCCGATATCGATACCGATTGGCCCGTGAATGCGCGCCAAATCGGCAGGGCTAACTCCATGGCTGGATAACCTCTCGCGCCGCGAGGCCTGCGTCTTCTTCGATCCGAGCGCGCCAATGTAGAAGACATCCGAGCGCAAGGCAGCAGTCAATGCCGGATCGTCGATCTTGGGATCATGAGTCAGCGCAATCATCGCCGTCCTGGCATCAAGGCCGATGCGCGGCAGAATCTCGTCGGGCCACTCGGGATGAAGGTCGATATCGGGAAAGCGCGCGCCGGTAGCGAAGGCGCCGCGCGGATCGATGACGGTCACCGCATAGCCCGTTCCGCGCGCGATCGGGATCACGGCTTGCGCAATATGGACCGCGCCGATGATAATGAGCCGCAGCGCTGGATTGTGAATCTGAACAAAGTATTCTCGCTCTTCGACCCTTTGCACGCCCGATTGGTCGAACCGGAACCCTTGATCGAGCACCGCCGCCAAGGAGTCGTCCGCCGCCTTCTCGCGCGGCACAAGACGCTGCTCGCCGGTCGCCAGTTCCGTGACTAACGCGACGGCGCGGCGCTTCGCCTGCGCGGCGAGAAGCTCATCGAGCAGTGCTTGCTTCATGGCACCATAGGCTCGACGTAAATCCGGATCTTGCCGCCGCAGGCGAGGCCGACCTGCCAGGCCGTCTCATCGGCAACGCCGAATGCCAGAACCTTGGGCTTGCCGGACGCAATCGCATCGATCGCTTCGGTCACGACTGCCCCTTCGACGCAGCCGCCGGATACCGAGCCGATGAAGTTGCCTTCCTCGTCGATAACCAACTGGCTGCCGACCGGCTGCGGTGCCGAGCCCCAGGTCTCGATGACTGTCGCGAGGGCCAATTTCCGGCCTTCGCCCAGCCAGTCATTCGCTTGCTCCAGAATCGTGGCGGCGGGATCTGCCATGTCCGTCTCCTCAAGCTTGACGCGCGAGGCGCATCCAATGGGCCGGATCATGCGCCTCGCTCTTCGGCCCCGCAAGCGCACGCGCGAGGTCGCTCAGGCTGTCCAGCGAGTGCACCGGCCGGAACTCGTCGACATAGGGCATGATCGCCTTGATGCCGGCCGCCCGCGGCTCGAAGCCCTGGTAGCGTAGAAGCGGGTTCAGCCAGATGATCCGGCGCGCGGAGAGCCGCAATCGTTTCATTTCGGCAGCGAGCAGGCCCGTATCGTCCCGGTCGAGGCCGTCAGTCATGAGCAGCAGATGCGCGCCCTGGGTCAGGACCCGGCGCGTCCAGCGATAGTTGAACTCGTGCAGTGCCGCACCAATCCGCGTTCCTCCGGCCCAGTCCTTCACCGCGCCGGCGACTTTGCTCATTGCCTCGTCGACGTCGCTGCGGGCGAGTTCTCGCGTCACATTGGTCAGTCGCGTCCCGAAGAGAAAGACCTGCACGCGCTCGCGATCATTGATCAGCGCGTGCAGGAAATGCAGGAACATACGGCTGTAATTCGAGCATGATCCCGATATGTCGCACAACACCACCAGTGGTGGCTCGCGCCACTTCCGCTCGCGCCTTTCAAGCGTAATCATGTGGCCACCGGCTCGTAGTGAGCCTTTCAATGTGCGTCTCAGATCGATCCGGTCGCCATGAACAGCCGCACGGAAGCGGCGTGTCGGAACCTCGATCCGATGGATGCGCATTGCAGACAGCGCCCGGCGCGCCTCTGCCTGTTCCGTCAATGTCATCTGCTCGAAATCTTTGCTGCGCAACACTTCGTCCGCCGACGCGGTAAAAGTCGCTTCGAGTTCAATCGAGCCGGGCTTTTCCTCGCGCTGGCTCTGCGTTTCGACCTTGTCGAACATGGCTTCGGCGAGTCGCCGGAAACCTGCCTTCTTGGCGCGCTCGTCGGCCGGGCGCGTGATCTGATGAAACAGCAACTGCATGAGCTGTTCGAGCATCTTCGGTTTCTTCCAGAAGACATGAAAAGCCTGATCGAACAACTCCTTCTGGTCGCGGCGCTTAACGAACACGGCATGCAGTGTCCAGTAAAAGTCCTCGCGCGATCGCAATGTGCCGGCCATGGCGGCGTCGAGCGCGTCGATCACATGGCCGGGGCCGACCGGCAGACCTGCCTCTCGCAAGACCCGCGCGAAATGCATGATATTGGCCGCGAGCTTTCCTCGCGACGAGAGGTCGTTCTGATTGGCGGCCGGGATCATGTGTGCGCGGTGGCGCGGATTTCGGCCTTGATCTGGTCGAGAATACGCTTCGCCTCCGAGCCTTCCATGCGCACGATGTCGTCCTGATACTTGAGCAATACGCCCAACGTATCGTTCACCGTCTGTGGATCGAGCGACACGGAATCGAGTTCATGGAGGGCAGAGACCCAATCGAGCGTCTCGGCAACGCCCGGCGACTTGTAGAGATCGCCGCCACGCAAGGATTGGACGAAGGCGACGACTTCGCGTGCGAGCGTCGGCGAGGCCTGAGGCCTCTTGGCCTTGATGATCGCAAGCTCGCGATCCGCATCGGGGTAGCCGACCCAGTGGTAGAGACAGCGGCGCTTCAGGGCATCATGCACCTCACGCGTGCGGTTTGACGTAATGACGACGATTGGCGGCTCCTCCGCCTTGATTGTGCCGAGTTCCGGTATGGTGATCTGGAAGTCGGAGAGGACTTCAAGTAGAAAAGCCTCGAAGGCCTCATCGGTGCGGTCGATCTCGTCGATAAGTAAGACTGGCGCCGCGCCAGTTGGCGCTTCGAGGGCCTGCAGGAGCGGGCGTTTCACCAGGAAGCGTTCGGAGAAGACATCGCTGCCCAACCGCTCTCGATCGAGTTCGCCGGAAGCCTCCGCAACGCGAATCTCGATCATCTGGGCCGAGTAATTCCACTCATAGACGGCCGAGTTGATATCGAGACCCTCATAGCACTGAAGCCTGATCAGCCGCCGGCCGAGGCCTTCGGCGACGACCTTGGCAATCTCGGTCTTGCCGACCCCGGCCTCACCCTCAAGAAACAAAGGTCGCCCCATGCGCAAGGCAAGGAACGCGACAGTGGCAAGATCGCGCCCCGCGACGTAGTTTTGCGATGCCAGAAGTGCGAGCGTCTCGTCGATCGAGGTGGGAAGCCTACTCACCAGAAACTATCTCCGACAGCAAAACGGCCCGCGAGCCAAAAACCCGCGGGCCGAGATCAAGGCGTGATTAAAAGCGTCACTTGGCCTGTTCAACCGCGCGCCGCGCCATGACGTTGACGAGATGCGCCCGATAAGCCGACGAGGCATGGATGTCGCTGTTGAGGTCACCGTCCTTGACCTTGACACCCGAAATCGCGTCGGCGGTGAAGCTCTTCTCCAGCGCCTTCTCCATTTCGGGCACGCGAAACACGCTCGGCCCGGCACCGGTCACGGCAACACGCACGCTGCCGTCGGCGAGTTCGGCAACAAACACCCCGACCATTGCATACAGCGACGCGGGGTTCGGGAATTTCATGTAAGCCGAGCGCTTCGGAACCGGGAACTCGACGGCCGTGATGATTTCGTCGGGCTTGAGCGCCGTCTCGAACATGCCGGTGAAGAACTTGTCGCCGGCAATCTTACGCTGGTCGGTGTGAACAGTCGCGCCGAGCCCGACGACCGCCGACGGGTAATCTGCTGCCGGGTCGGCATTGGCGATTGATCCGCCGATCGTGCCGCGATTGCGGACATGCGGATCGCCGATGCCGCCGGCAAGCTTCGATAGCCCCGGGATCGCCTTCTTGAGCCCAGCGTCTGCGGCAACCGCCGCATGCGTCGTGCCGGCCTTGACCGTCACAGCATTGCCTGCCACCGCGACCCCTGCATGCTTGAGGCCGCCCAGATCGATGATATCGGACGGCGAAGCCAAGCCATGCTTGATCGCCGGAAGCAAGGTCATGCCGCCCGACATGAACTTTCCATCCTTGGCGCCCTTCATCAGCTTGGCCGCGTCGGTTGCGCGATGCGGACGATGATAGGTGAAGTTTTCCATGATTGATCTCCTCCCCCAGCCTTACTCAGCCGCCTTCTTCATGGGTTGCAGCGCATTCCAAACGACCTGCGCGGTCGCCGGCATTGGCAGATCCTTGGCACCGATAGCATCAGTGATCGCGTTCATCACCGCCGCAGGGGCTGCGATCGCGCCAGCCTCACCGCAGCCTTTCATGCCCAAAGGATTGGACGGGCACTTGGTCTCGGTGAAGGCAAGCTTGAAGGACGGAACATCCGCAGCGCGCGGCATGCAGTAGTCCATGTAGGAACCGGTCAGCAATTGACCTGAGCCGCTGTCATAGACGCAGCCTTCGGTCAGCGCCTGGCCGACACCCTGGACGATGCCGCCGTGAACCTGGCCCTCGACGATCATTGGATTGATGACCGAGCCGAAGTCGTCGACCGCGACCCAATTGGCAATCTGCGTCACGCCGGTATCGGGATCGATCTCGACCTCGCAAATATGACAGCCAGCCGGGAATGTGAAGTTGCTCGGATCGTGGAATGAAGTCTCTTTCAGACCCGGCTCGATTTCGGAGGTCGGGAACTTGTGTGCCACATAGGCTGCAAGCGCGACTTCGCCGAAGGCCATCTTCTTGTCGGTGCCCTTCACGCTGAAGGAGCCATCCTTGAATTCGACGTCACCTTCGGCGGCTTCCATAACATGCGCGGCAACCTTCTTTGCCTTGGCTTCGATCTTGTCGAGCGCCTTGGCGATGGCCGTCATGCCGACCGCGCCGGAGCGCGAGCCATAGGTCCCCATGCCGAACTGCACCTTGTCGGTGTCGCCATGGACGATCGATACATTGTCTATCGACACGCCGAGCCGGTCGGACACCAATTGCGCGAAGGTCGTTTCATGACCCTGGCCATGGCTATGCGAGCCGGTCAGGACCTCAACGGTACCGACAGGATTGACGCGGACCTCCGCGGATTCCCAAAGGCCGACACCGGCGCCGAGCGAACCGACGGCCGCCGACGGCGCGATGCCGCAGGCTTCGATATAATTCGAGAAACCAATGCCGCGAATCTTGCCGCGCTTGGCTGCCTCGGCCTTGCGAGCCGGGAAGCCCTTATAGTCCGCGATCTCGAGTGCTTTGGTCAGCGAGGCATTATAGTCGCCCGCGTCATAGCACATGATAACCGGCGTCTGATGCGGGAACGAGGTGACGAAGTTGCGCCGACGGAACTCCGCCGGATCAATCTTCATCTCGCGCGCCGCCGTCTCGACGATGCGTTCCACTACATAGGTCGCTTCAGGGCGCCCGGCACCGCGATAGGCATCGACGGGCGCGGTGTTCGTATAGACCGCGTCCACCTCGGCATAGATCGAGGGGATGTTGTACTGGCCTGAAAGCAGCGTCGCATAAAGATAGGTCGGCACGCACGACGCAAAGGTCGAGAGATAGGCCCCCATCGAAGCGATGGTGTTGACCTTCATCGCCAGGATCTTGCCTTCCTTGCCCATCGCAAGCTCGGCGTGCGTGACATGGTCACGTCCATGCGCGTCGGCCAAGAAGCTTTCAGTCCGCTCGGCCGTCCACTTCACCGGCCGTCCGCCGACCCGCTTTGAGGCCCAGAGGCAGACGACCTCTTCAGCATAGATGAAGATTTTGGAACCGAAGCCGCCGCCAACATCCGGAGCAATCACGCGCAATTTGTGCTCGGGCGCGAGGCCATGGAACGCCGAAATCACCAGTCGCGCCACGTGCGGGTTCTGGCTTGTCGTGTAGAGCGTATAGTGATCATCGCCCGTGTCATAGGAGCCGATCGCAGCGCGGGGCTCCATGGCATTCGGGATCAGGCGGTTATTGACGATGTCGAGCTTGGTGACATGCGCCGCCTTCTTGAAGGCCGCGGCAGTCGCCGCTTCATCGCCAAGCGACCAGTTAAACACACGATTGTCGGACGCGACCTCGTGAACCTGCGCTTTGGCTGTCTTCGCCTTGGCGGCGTCGACATTATGCGGAAGCACGCCATAATTGACATCGACCAATGCGGCCGCAGCCTTCGCCTGCTCCTTCGTTTCGGCGACTACGACGGCGACATGATCGCCGACATAGCGCACCTTACCCACGGCGAGGATCGGATGCGGACCAGCCTTCATCGGCGATCCGTCCTTGGAATGGATCATCCAGCCGCAAATCAACCCGCCGATCTTGTCCTCGGCAACATCTTCACCCTTGAACACGCCCAGTACGCCCGGCGCCTTGGCGGCCTTGGATGTATTGATCGACTTGATGTCCGCATGGGCATGCGGGCTGCGGACAAAATAGGCGTAAGCCTGGTCTTTGAGATTGATGTCGTCGGTATACCGGCCCTTGCCGGTAATGAAGCGGTGGTCTTCCTTGCGCTTAACTCGCGCGCCGATGCCGGTCTCGCTCATGTGATCTCTCTCCCGTTTCTGTGCTGGACTGGCGCGCAGTTACATGCGCGAGGCGCCGTCCTGAATGGCCTTGACGATGTTGTGGTAGCCCGTGCAGCGGCAGATATTGCCCTCGAGTTCGTGACGCACCGTGGCTTCGTCCAGATTCTTGCCCTTGCGATTCACTAGATCGACCGCGGCCATGATCATGCCGGGCGTACAGAAGCCGCACTGGAGGCCATGATTTTCACGGAAGGCTTCCTGCATTGGATGCAGCGATCCGTTCTTGGCCAAGCCTTCGATCGTCGTCACCTCGGCGCCTTCGCAGGCAAGTGCCAGAGCCGTGCACGACTTGATCGCCTGGCCGTCGACGTGAACCACGCAGGCGCCGCACTGGCTGGTGTCGCAGCCGACATGCGTTCCGGTCAGCCCTAATTTATCACGGATGAATTCGACAAGCAGAGTGCGGCCCTCAACATCGCCGCTCACTTCCTTGCCGTTAACTTTCATAGAGACAGTTGGCATACGACGTATCCTCCCAAGTTGCCGCGTTGTGCGGAACGCTTTCGGAGCCTCTCGGCGCGCGGAAGGCGCCGGCAACTCCCTGTCTTTGCCGCATGCATCCTTGCGCGGCTCCAATTGGTAGGTCAAGGACCACCCACGGAATTTTATCATTTGCCGCCGACTGCCTTCTCGGCAGCATAAATCAACCACAACCTGTGCTATTGCTCGATCATGTGTCGGCAGCCGCGAGGAGAAACGCCAATGGCGAGAACCGGATTGCTACGCCTCTTGCTTGTGCTGGTTTTTCTGGTGCCCAATTTGGCGGCACGCGCCGGTGATATCAGCCGAGCGGATCAGTCGGCTTTTCAGGCGATCATTACGGACCAGATCGCTGCCTTCAATGCAGATGATGGCTTGCGCGCGTATTCGCACGCAGCACCAGTGATCAAACAGCTGTTCCCGTCACCGGATATGTTCATGTCGATGGTGAAACAGGGCTACCAACCGGTCTATCGCCAGAAGTCCTTCAATTTCGGCGCGGTGATCGACGATCTGGGCCGGCCCGCCCAAGAGGTGACAATTGTCGACGTAAACGGCCAAACCTGGACTGCGATCTACTCCTTCGAGAGGCAAGCTAACGGGAACTGGAAAATCTCTGGTTGCCGACTGGTGCGGCTTCCTGGCGCGGATGTGTAATATGGCGGGGTGATTCTCGTCCGCCGCTATTACCTGATCGCCGCCCTCCTCATCGTCGCCCTGGCAGTCACGCTGCTATTGATGGGGCGCGAACCCATCTGCAAATGCGGCTATGTGAAAATCTGGGAAGGCGTCGTCCAGAGCCCCGGCAATTCCCAGCATCTGACCGACTGGTACACGCCCTCCCACATCATCCACGGCTTCATTTTCTATGGAATCTTGTGGCTCTTCTTCAGGCACTGGCCGATCGGATTAAGGCTTGTCATCGCGATTCTGATCGAAGGTACCTGGGAGATCTTCGAAAACACCGATCTGATCATCAACCGCTATCGCGAGGCGACAATATCGCTCGACTATTATGGCGACAGCGTCATCAATTCCGTCTTCGACGTTTTGGCGATGGTCGTGGGCTTTTTTCTGG
>JAXMCQ010000038.1:0-19960 GCA_046349315.1 Hyphomicrobiales bacterium
CCTTCCCGGAGAGCGTCAACGGCAGGATGGCGAACAGCAATGCCATCGTGGCCCGGGACAGGTGCCCACGCTGTTTCATTGCCTCTCCTCTCTGTTCGAGCCGAGTGGAATCAAACGGATTCCCCGGCTTCTATTACCCAACGCCTACGAACATAGACGCACGATTCTACCCGGCATGGCAATTATTCCGCCAGCTCCCGCGCCCCGCCGGAACTCTAGAATTTGGGGAGGACTAAGACAATTAAAAGACGAAGGCCGGCGTCGGCGCGACAATACCCGGCAACTGTTGCAAGGAAGCATCAAATGCCGCGTAGGAACCAATGCTGCCATTGCGGCGGTAGAGCATGGCACGCGCCAGATCGGAATCGCCGACGACCGCCACCAGGCGACCGCCCTCTTTGAGCTGGTCGAACAGTTTGGCTGGTACGACCGGCACCCTGCCCTCGATCACGATCGCATCGTAGGGACCTTGCGCCGCGTCGCCATCAGCATGCGGGAGCATCGCCACCGCGACATTGCCGGCGCCCTCCTGGCGCAAGATGCGTGCAGCCTCATCGGCAAGCGCCTTATCCTCATCGATCGCGACGACCGATTGGGCGATGCGGGATAGCACCGCCGCGCCATAGCCGGTGGCGCAGCCGATATCGAGGACGCGGTCAGATGGGCCAATTTCGGCAAGCTGCAGCAACCGGCCGAAGACCATCGGCTCCATGAGATAGCGGTTGCCACCAACCGGCACGTCGCCATCCATATAGGCGAGGCTGCGGCGATCGGCCGGAACGAAATCTTCCCTGGCGACCGAAGCCATCGCCTCCAGCACGCCGACATCCGTGATGGCGTTCGGGCGCAATTGGGATTCGACCATCCGGGCGCGCGCCGTTGCGAAATCGAGCATGATCAGCCTGTCATCCTGCCTATGGGAACGTGCTCGCCTCTTAGCGAATGGCGGTTGCGAAGTCCATTCTTCGCCGTGCCGCCTCGGCCTTGACGGTCACCCGGCAACGCGGTCTTGTCGTGCCATGACAGCCCCCTCGCCTCTCATCGACGCGCTGCAATATTGCAACTGGTCGGAAAAGATATTCCGCGAGATCGCCGCCGGCGGCGCTACGGCCATTCACGTGACCATCTGCTATCACGAGACATTCCGCGAAACCGTGCTCAATATCGAGCAATGGAACCGCTGGTTCGAACTCTACCCGGACATCATCACCCAGGGACGCACCGGCGACGACGTGAGGCGCGCCCAGAAGGAGAAGCGTTGCGCGATAGTCTTTGGCGCCCAGAACTGCTCGGTGATCGAGGACGATATTGGCCTGGTCGAGATCGTTCACACGCTCGGCTTGCGCTTCATGCAGTTAAGCTACAACAACCAATCTTTGCTTTGCACAGGCTGCTACGAAGCGGAGGATGGGGGCCTCACCCGCATGGGTCACCAGGTCATCCGTGAGATGAATCGCGTCGGCCTGGTGATCGATATGTCGCATTCGGGCGAACGCTCAACATTGGAGGCGATCGCCGCTTCGGAGCGCCCGATCGCGATCACACATGCCAATCCCAAATCCTGGCACCCGGCATTGCGCAACAAGTCGGACACCGTCTTGAAGGAACTCGCGGCGGCAGGCGGCATGCTTGGCCTGTCGCTCTATCCGCATCACCTGCACGGCGGCTCCGACTGCACACTGGAGGATTTCTGCACCATGGCGGCGCGGACCGCGGAACTAATCGGCGTCGATCAACTCGGCATCGGCTCCGATCTCTGCCAGGATCAGCCTGACTCCGTCGTCGAATGGATGCGCACCGGTCGCTGGACGAAGGAGATCGATTTCGGCGAAGGCTCGAAGGATCGCCCGGGCTTCCCGCCGCAGCCGGCTTGGTTCAGGACAAACCGCGATCACGCCAATATCGCTGCCGGGCTCGCGAAAGCTGGTTTCACGCAGGAGGACGTCGCCAAGGTCATGGGCGGCAACTGGCTGGCCTTCTTCGACGAGAGCTTCGGATAACTCAGCGCTCCGTAATCGCAGCGAGTGCAGCTTCAGTCGCAAGCGCAAGCGCAAACATATGCTGGTCGCGCCCATGCGGCGCCATCAGCATGAGACCTGTCGGCGGCTCATCCGGCGCGTGCATCGGCAGAGAGATTGAACACTGGTCAAGGAAATTGCCGATCGACGTATTGCGCAGGCTCATCGCATTGAGACCCATATAATCTTCATCGCGAGCCAAGGCCGAAATGGCCGGTGGCACATTCGGCGTGGTCGGCATCACCATCGCATCGAAGCTCGCCATGAGCCTGGCATTGTGTTGGATCAGCTTTTGCCGCGCTGCGACAATGTCGACGAGATCGGCGGCGCTGATCTGGCTGCCCACCATGATCCGCCGCGAGACGCGCGGATCGTAAATATCGCCCGCCTCTTCGAGTTGCTTGCGGTGATGCGCAAGAGCTTCGGCAACGAGGATGCCGCCCTTGGCATTGATCGCCGGTATGTCGCGCAATTCACGATAGTCGATCTCATCGATGCGCATCCCGGCCGCCCGCAAGGCGGCAATCGCACGAGCGAATGCTCGCTCCACCTCGGGCTCGAGATTCTCGATCAAATGCGATTGCGGAATGGCGAGGCGGACGCGATCCGCCGGCAGTGCCTGCGGAAGATCAACGTCCATTCCCGCCATGATCGAATCTGCAATCGCACAGCACGTGACGCTACCGGCGATCGGCCCGATTGAATCCAGACTTGATGACAAGGGATAGGCGCCGGTGAGCGGCACGCGCCCCGTGCTCGGCTTGTAGCCGACGATGCCATTATAGGCGGCCGGAATCCGGCACGAGCCGCCGGTATCTGAGCCGATGGCCAGCGGCACCATCCCATCGGCAACCGAAACTGCCGCACCCGAAGACGAACCGCCGGGAATGTGCCCTGTATTGCGGTCCCAGGGCGTGCGCGGCGTGCCGTAATGCGGATTGAGGCCGACACCAGAATAGGCAAATTCCGTCATGTTGGTACGGCCGATGGCGATGAAGCCGGCATGCTTGAGCCGCGCGATTGCCGGGGCATCGCGCTTGGCTGGCGCCGCATTGGCAAGAACGCGCGATCCCGCCCGGGTCACCTCGCCCGCTTCATCGAAGAGGTCTTTTACTGAAAACGGAATGCCCGCATAGCGCGGCACGGGGTGGCCGGCCTTGCGCGCACTGTCATAATGATCGGCAAGATGGCGCGCACGCGCGGTGTGAAGTTTCAGGAACGCGAGCTTGCCTTCGCCGTTCGGATCCTCAGCTCGCGCCAGCGAGTCTTCGACGAGACTTCGCGCCGTAACCGTTCCTTCCGCGAGCTTTGCCTCGAGCTCGGCGAGCAATTGCGGCATCGTCTAGTGTCCCGAATCCGAAGCTCGCCCCACCTCGCTGCGCCTTCCGAGCGAACTTCGGATTCGAAAGGACACCAGAAAACCTAAGATTTTAGTGTGGTCTTGGTTCAGAAATTCGCTCGCGTGTGCACAGCGAAATGTAGCGAATTTCTGAACCCCCACACTACCCTCCCATGACATCCTTCACCGCTTCCGCCAGTTGCTTGAGAGAGAACGGCTTGGGCAGGAAGGCAAAATCGTCTTCACCTTCCAGGTTCTTCTGGAAGGCATCCTCGGCATAGCCCGAGATGAAGATGATCTTGGTCGTGACACCGCGTTTGCGCAACTCCTTCAGAAGCGTAGGCCCATCCATTTCCGGCATGACAACGTCGGATATGACGAGATCGATCCCGCCCTCGTGCTCGCCGAAGATTTCCAGGGCTCGCGCGCCCGAGTCGGCTTCGAGGACCGTGTAACCGCGCGAAGCCAGAGCGCGTGAGGCGAAGGCGCGGACCGCGTCCTCGTCTTCCACGAGAAGGATCGTTCCCTTGCCTGTCAGGTCGGCGCGACGGGCCTCCTTCTTCTCTTCCTTGTCCTCTCGCGGACTGGCTTCAGCGGCCGGGTTCGGGCGATGGCGCGGCAGGAAGATGCTGAAAGTCGTGCCCTTGCCGATCTTGCTGGTGCAGAAGATGAAGCCGCCCGTCTGCTTGATGATGCCATAGACGGTCGAAAGGCCAAGTCCGGTCCCCTTACCCACTTCCTTCGTGGAGAAAAACGGCTCCCAGATCTTGTCGAGAATTTCCGGCGGAATGCCCGTGCCCGTGTCGATGACCTCGCACAAGACATACTCGGCGGCAGGCAACAAGCTCGGGTGAACGGCCTGCGATTCCTCTGCACTTACATTGGAGGTCCTGACCGTCAATGTGCCGCCATTCGGCATGGCATCGCGGGCATTGACGGCGAGGTTGATGACGACCTGTTCGAACTGATTGATGTCGACCTTGACGAGACCAAGTTCGCGGCCATGCACGACCTTGAGTTCGATCTTCTCGCCCAGCAACCGACCGAGCAGATTGCCGAGGTCCGAGAGCACGTCCGTCAGCGACAGCACCTCCGGCCTCAGCGTCTGGCGCCGTGAGAAGGCCAGAAGCTGGCGCACAAGATTGGCGGCGCGATTGGCATTCTGCTTGATGTTCATGATGTCGGCAAAGGCCGGGTCGGTCGGCCGGTGCTTGGCAAGCAGCAGATCGGAAAACCCGATGATCGCGGTCAGCACGTTGTTGAAGTCATGCGCAACGCCGCCGGCGAGCTGACCGATCGCCTGCATCTTCTGGCTTTGCGCCAGTTGCGACTCCAGCGCCTTGTTTTCCGTCGTGTCGAGCGCATAGACGATGAATCCGTTTTCGCGACCGCTCGCCTTTGAAATCACGAATTGCACCGACCGTGGCGTCGGCCCCGCGATGACGATGTCGGCATGGTGAACCTTGCCTTCGCCCGCCCGCGCTGCCTCGAGCGCCTCACCCACCGCGCGCCTCTGATTGTCGGATGCGATATTGGCGAGCGCCGCGCCGCGCTGGGCTCGCGCGGATAGCGAAATGAAGGCAAGATTGGCGTTGCGGATCACGCCCTTCTCGTCGATTTCGGCAATACCGATCGGCGCGTTGTTGAAGAGCCGCGAAAGCCTGAGATCGGCAGGTGCCGAAGGATCCGCCTCCTCGCTGCTCCGGGCCAGGATCAGCGACCGGCTCGGCATCAGATTGCCCGACGCATCGTAGTCAACCCGGTGGATGATCCGCACCGGTACGATTCGGCCGTCGCGTGCGGAGAGATCGAGATCGAAACTTTCAGTGAGTTCCTCGCCGGGTTTTGGCGCGACACCCGCCAACAGCTTTATGCCCGCTTCGGAGACGATATCGCTGAGCGACAAGCTGCCTCCGGTCGTCTCCTCCAGCCCCAGACCGAGCCATCCCGCCAGCGTGGCATTGGCATAGGCGATCCGCCCATCCGCTGTCGCCGAGAAAAATCCGGCGGGCGCGCGGTCGAGATAGCTGATGATATATTGCAGATGCGCAAAGGCACGTTCCTGCTTTTCGCGATCGGCGGTAATGTCGTGATGGCGCCAGAAGGCGTAAGTCTCGCCGCTCGAATCGGCAGTCGCGACCACCGAGACGCGAATCCAGACCGGTCGATCCGGCTGGGCACCCGCGGCGGCCGATCCTGCGGCAAGCCTGAACTCTTCCTGGCGCGACTGGCCCTCGCGCGCGGCTTGGGCCAGACGGTAAACTTTCTCCGCAGCATCGGGGTAGCCCGCGTAAAGATTCTCAACGCCGACCAGCCGGCTGATGCCCGCGGCAGAGACCAGCTTGATGAATTGCGCATTGGCGTAGACGGCACGGCCGCGCCCGTCTGTCACGACGCAGGCTTCCGGCAACGAATCCATGAGCGCATCGAAGAAGGCGCGCTGCTGCGGATCGCTTCCGAGCGCGATGAAGCCCGCAATCCAGGCGAACAGGCTCAGCAGCCCAAAAGCGGCCAAGATGCCCAAGACGCCGATGAGCCAGGACGGCGCGGCAGCGCGCAGCGCCCAAGCCAAAGCACCCGCGGCGATGGCGGCGAAAATGCCAAGCAGGATCGCCATGGCGGATCGGCCGCGCATGGCACGGCTGGGCGCAATCATCCGCCTCTGCGTCTCTGCCCCTGCAGTATCGCTCATTGATCGAGCCGCGCCCCGTTTCCCCTCGAATCATTGTCAGTATAGGACAATTGCCGTGGCGCGCTGCCATGGCGTCGCTCCGATTGCATGCAACGCGCGAGCGACATATGGTGCGCGAGCCAGGTCGCCTGGCCTAACGGAGTCGCGCATGGACTGGTTGACCCCTTATCTCACCTATCTGATCGCGGCGCTTGTCGTACTGGCGGTGGTGATCCTCGCGATCCTGGTGATCAAAGCTGTGGGCGGCAGCGTGCGCGGCAGGCGCGGTTCGCGATTGGGTGTCAGCGAGTATCATGAAATCGACAAGACGCGGCGGCTGGTGCTGGTGCGGCGCGATGGCGTCGAGCACCTGTTGATGATCGGCGGCGAGCGCGATTTTGTGGTCGAAACCGGGATTACAGGCCACGCCGCCATTGGCGCCGACCCCGCCATGGCACGCCGGCCGGCGCGTCCGGAACCTGTGGCCCGGTCAGGTCCCGCGGAAGTAGCCGCCGACCCCATGGCATCGAACCGGCCGGCACCACGACCGGCGGTGTTCGGGGATCGCCTGCCGTCGCTCAGGCCCGCAGGCCGGGACGAGCCGCGTCTGGCGGGTCGGAAATTTGAAGGCGACGAGACCGGCTGATCGGGATCAGTCGTCGCGGTAGACGCGCTCGCGGCGTTCATGCCGCTCCTGCGCTTCGAGCGACAGAGTCGCGATCGGGCGCGCATCCAGCCGGCGCAGGCTGATCGGCTCGCCGGTTTCTTCGCAATAGCCGTATGAGCCATTGTCGATACGCGTGAGAGCGGCTTCAATCTTCGAGATCAGCTTGCGCTGGCGGTCGCGGGTCCGAAGCTCAAGAGAGCGGTCGGTTTCGGTCGAGGCCCGATCGGCGAGGTCGGGCAGCACGTTGTTTTCGTCCTGAAGGTGAAGCAGCGTCTCCTTGCTCTCTCGCAGGATATCGTCCTTCCAATTCAGCAGCTTGTTTCGGAAATACTCGCGGTGCCGGTCGTTCATGAACGGCTCGTCTTCGCTGGGCCTGTAGGTCTCGTCGATTTCGACTGCCATTCTGAGTCCTCTTCGGCGTCTCTCCGTGGCGCGGCTATATACCGATCCGCCGGTGCTTCCACAATAGTTTACAAAGGACCTGTCCGGGCCCCTGCCATACCGCTCAGCCTACTGATTCGGAACGGCTTTTCGTTATGGTCGGCGTCTTTGCCGAAGTTCTGTGACAAGCTTGCAAAGAAGATGCCGCAGCGGCTGCTAGCGCCAGTCACGGCGTGCGTACCAGCGCATGGCGTAGGGCACGAACCAAGGATTGCCGCGATAGAGGGGAATGGCTTCGAACGGCCGCTGCCAGAACACCGATCGAGCTTCCCCTCGCCCAAGCAGCCGGCGCGCCAGGATGAGACCGAAATGAGTGCCCATCGGAACGCCGGCGAAGCAGTAGCCGACCGCATAGTGAATGCCGCCTTCCACCCCGATATGCGGGTAGAGATCGCGCGTGCCTGCACACCGCCCCGTCCAGCTATGGGCGAGCGCGACATCGCCAAGCTGCGGCAGCATGCGGCGAAGCTTCTGGCGCAACGCCTCGCCCATGCGGGTAAGATCGGCGCCGATGACGCCGGTATTTCCGCCAAACACGATGCGGCTGTCGTCCGGCGAGCGCCGGATGAAATCGACATCGAAGTTCCAGTCGATGAAGGTACGCTTTCCGGGCATCACCGCATCGAGCACCGAGGCGGGCAAGGGCTCGGTCGCGACCATATAGGCATCGAAGGGAACGACGCGGCGCTGCAGCCAGGTGAAGGCCGGTCCCGAATAGCCGTTCGTTGCGACGATCACGTCGCGTGCCGTCAGCCGGCCACGCGGTGTTGAGATCTCAAACCCGTCGGCCTCGCGCCGGATGCCCTCAACCGGCGTATGCGAAAGAACCGTGACACCTGCCGCCAGTGCGCGGTTGAGGAGGCCTTGGTGATAGAGGCCGGGATGAAGCCCCGCCATGTCGGCAATGACGACGCCGCCGTGATAAAGATCGGTGGCGAACTCGCGATGCTGATCGGCGTGGGCGACCGGCTGGTAGCTGTCGCCGAGATGCTGGGCGCGGAGGTCGAATTCGCGATTGAGCTGCTCGCGCTGGCCAGGCGATGCCGCCATGATATAGCGGCCTTGCATCGCGAAACCGCAGTCGATCTTCTCCTTGGCAATCAGCTCGGCAACCCCTTCGAAGGCCGCGCGCAGTTCCGTGTAGAGGGCCTTGGCGTAATCGAGGCCGTGCTTCTTGAGAAGCTCGCCGAATGAGTATTTGAAGGTGCGGCCGACATATCCGGCATTGCGCGAACTGGCCCCGATACCGGGCTCTCCGGCCTCGAAGACGACAACCGAGCGGCCGCCCCGGGCAAGTTCCATGGCCGCGACCAATCCGGTGATGCCGGAGCCGACAATCGCAACATCGGCCCTGGCGGGTGATGGGAAAGATGGCGGTTCGGTCTTTGGTCGCGGCGCCGCCTGCCACCAATAGGGTTCGAGGATCACGACTTCTTCGCGGCCTTGTCGTGCTTCAGCCAACGAAAGAGTTCATCCGTGCGGGCCGCTATCAAGGCTTTGCCGTCGCGCTTCGACCAATCATAAACGCCACGGCCATTGCTCAAGCCGTTGGCGCCGGCAGCGGCGAGTTCGGCAATCTTGGCTGCAGGTTCGGGCGATGTGTCGAGGGCCGGAAGCAGGGAGCGGCCAAAGTGATACATCGTCTGGAGCCCCCCGACATCGGCCGACTCGAGCGGCCCGGTGACTGCGACGCGCCGCCCGAAACTGTATCGCACGACTGAATCGATGGCCGCAGCGCTTGCCGCACCCGACGCCCACAAAGCCCAGGCTTCGCGCAGCATGGCGAATTGCAGTCGATTGCCGATAAAGCCAGGTATCTCCTTGTCGATGATGGCCGGTTCCTTGCCCGCCGCGCGCAGTTCCTTGCACACCCAATTGACGACGTCAGGCGCAGTTTCAGGACCGGCACAAACCTCGACCAGGGGAATAAGCTGCGGCGGATACCAGAAATGCGTGGCGATGACCCGCTCGCGATGCTTGACCTGGGCGACCAGGGCTGAGGCAGGCTGACCGCTCGAGGAGGCGAGGATTGCCGGTGGCGGACAGATCGCATCGAGCTTGCCGAAAATATCGAGCTTGAGCGCCAGATCTTCCGTCACCGCTTCAATGACCAATTGCGCAGGCGCCGCATCCTTCAGATCTTGCGACAAGGTAATGCGATCGACGATCGCCGCAACGTCATCTTTTGCAATCAGCCCATGCTTGACGAATTCGGCAAGACTATCGGCAACCTTCTGGCGCGCCCGACCGAGGCTGTCCGCGCTCCGCCCGATCAACACGACGTGTTTGCCGGCCATGGCGAAAATCTGCGCGACGCCATGGCCGATGATGCCGTTGCCGATGACGGCGACGAGTTCGAGTTTATCCGGAGTCATGCGCGTTCCCTCGCTTCCTGGCGCGCTCGGGATTTTGCTTCGTCCATCCGATCGCGCAACTGCATCATCCAATATGAAGTCTGAACACCCAACCGGCCAAATGGACCACCTGCCCAGCGTGGCGCGAATGGCGCAAAGCGCCGATACTCGTCATCGCCTTCCGCGATGGCGCGCGCCAAGAGCATGCCGGCCATTGCCGTCGTGTTAAGCCCATGCCCGCCAAACGCCGTTGCGTACCACACACCCTCCTCAAGCTGGCCGATCAACGGCATCTTGTGGAGCGCATAACCCATGAGTCCGGCCCATGCATAGTCGATCCCGGGATCGCCGAGCTGCGGATAGACCGACAGCATGTCGCCCTTCATCCGCAGCGCAAGCTGCGATGGTTCGCTCACCCGTGTCGTGATGCGGCCGCCCCACAGGATACGCCCGCCCTCGATAATGCGGTAATAATCGCCCGCGCGGCGCGTATCGGCAATCGCCGACCCGGTCAGGATCGCATCCTGGCGTAGCGGCTGGGTTACAGCGACATAGGTCGCAACCGGCAGTACCGCCCTTCCGATGCGCGGTAGAATTTCACGGTCGAGCGACGACACGCAGACGATCGCATGCTGTGCCTTTACCGTTCCGCGCGGCGTCGTGACGACCGAAACGACACCATCGCGCGTGAGCGAGAGCGCCGGCGTTTCCTCGTAAAGCCTTGCGCCCGCCTGCTCGGCCTCGCGCGCCAAGGCGAGTGCATAACGCAAGGGATGAATATGAAAGGCAGCAGCATCGCGCACACTCTGATAGTAGCGCTGCGACCTGAGCACCAAGCGCGTCTGCTCTGTGGTGAGTAGCGAAACCGGATGCGCGTAGTCGCGGCCCATCGTCTCCGCCCATTTGGCCGCGCCGATCGGATCATCGTGCCGTATGGCCACGATCCAGCCATCACCCATTTTGAGTGAAGGATCGATCCGCGCAATTGACTGGCGCACGAATTCAGTACCCTCGTCGGAAAGCTTGTAGAGAGCCTTCGCCGCATCAAGCCCAAGGCGAACAGCCAAGTCCGCCGCACCAAGTGCGAAGCCGCTCGAAACGAACCCGCCATTACGCCCGGATGCCGCCCAAGCCAGTCGCTTCGCTTCGAGCAGAACGACGCTCTTCCCTGCCCGCGCCAATTGCTGCGCCGTGGTAAGGCCCGCAAGCCCACCGCCGATGATGCAGACATCGCATTGCATGTCTTGAGTGAGTGAGGGCCGCGTTGGTCCGCGCTCCGCAGTGGCCTCATACCAAGTTTCGAATTTCTTAATTTCTTGTGTCATTTCAAGCCTTAATCCGCGCATCAACCTTAACCCAAAATTAGCCGAAACACGTCAATTTGAGACAGATTTGTCAGTCGGCGGTTGGACACGAAATGCGCATTCCTTTTCTCCTAGCAATGGCAACCGCCTGCGTGGTGCTTGCCGGCTGCAATACCGGCGGTGGCGAAGCCGGCCACACGGCGTCCCTCGATCTTTGCGGCCTAGCCTGCCCCGACAATGGCGGCGGCAGCAGCGGTAGCAGCGGCAGCAGCGGTAGCAGCGGCAGCAGCGGCAGCAGTGGTAGCAGTGGAAGCAGCGGCAGCAGTGGAAGCAGCGGCAGCAGCAGCGGCGGCGGAAATGGGACGGGCGGCAACACCAAACTCAATGGCGGCGACACAACCATTGCACTCGAAGGCGGCGCGCTTGTCTCGCCCAGCGGCGGCTCCTATTCGAAACTGACCACCACCCAGAATCCCAAAACCGCGACTTTCCAGATCGACACCGAGCAGAAGGGCGGTGCCGAGTGGAATGAGGCCGTTCCGATGGCTGAATTCCCGGCCGGCACCAACTTGCCGAGCTTGTTCTCAGTGGCCAATGGATTTGATCCCACCATCCATCCGGACAATTTGAACGCCGCCTCCTACACGGAATATCGCAACATCAGCGCGACCGCCGGCGGCACCGACGAAGTCCTGCAGGTCTGGAATTTCTCCGACAGCTACGTCACGCAATACCGCAGTGTCGGCACGGGTGGCGAGGCGGCACAGCAGGCCTTTTCCTTCGGCGGCACGAAAACGCCGACCTCCGAGATGCCGACGTCCGCCACTGCGACCTACAGCGGTGCCTATGGCGCGACCGTCAAGGCGTGGAACTGGGTTCCTCCGGATACCGTCGATGCCGATGTCGGCCTAATCGATCCGAACGGCCTCTTCATGGTCAACGGCCTGGCGGACATCACAGCCGACTTCGGCGCCGCAACCATCAACGGTACGCTCACGCCGACATCGTGGAAATTCGCCAGCGGCGATAACTTCTACTACTACGACGTGCCGGACAACGCGCTCTACACCCGCAATGCCGACAACACCGCGAACTACGTAACCCAGGGCCAGGTTGTTCCGGGCTACTTCAAAACCCAGACCACTCTCTCAGGCTCGATTGCCGGCAACACCTATTCCGGCAAGGCGACGATGGGAGACAGCTTCGTGAGCGGAGACAACCCGATGTATGGCGCCTTCTTTGGCACCGGCGCCAGAGAAACCACCGGCATCTTCAGCGTTCTTGGCGTATCGCCCCAACCGATCGGCGGTGAATATCCGATCAATGACGATCGCCGCGGCTATGTCCAACAGAGTGGCGTGTTCAATGCCAAGTGCCAGGCCGGTGGCGCGTGCACGCCCTAAGAGTGCCTTTGATTGCAGATCTTGGGCGCGTCGCGAGGCGCGCCCTTTATTGCGCGCTCCTTGCCCTCGCCCTGATCGGCCACGGCAGCAGTTCGAGCTTCGCTTCCGCACAGCCGACCGAGGAGCAGATCACCGCCTATGAGTCGATGAACGAGGCGCAGCGTGTGAAGCTCCTGATCGAACTCACCAAGCGCGATAATCCCGACCTCGCCGAATATCTCCTCAAGACCTATCCGCTGACCGGTGAATATGCTGAGAACCGCACGCTCTTCATCGAGGGCATGATATTCAAGGCGCGACAGCAATATGCGGCCGCCGCCAAGAAGTTTCGTGCCGCCCTCGCCGATGACCCAACGCTCACTCTTGTCCGCGCCGAGCTCGCCGAAACCCTCTACCTGATGGGCGACGACGACAGCGCCAAGCACCATCTCGATCTTCTGCTCGGCGTGGCGCCGACCGCCGATCAGGCACGCGACATCGAATCCTTTATCCAGGCAATCGACGCACGCCGGCCCTTCACCCTCAATGCGTATGTGTCGGTCGCGCCTTCGACCAACATCAACAACGGCACCAAGAACAACATCATCTACATCGACGGCCTGCCTTTCTACATCGATAGCCAGAGCAAGCAGAAGAGCGGTGTCGGCATCGCGGCCGGCTTCAATGCCGGCTACAGCAAGCGGCTCGATGAGTTCATGACGGCCGTCGTCGCCGGCGGCGCCAACGTCACGCTCTATGGCGAGAGCAAATACAACCAGTACCTGATCAACCAGGTGGCCGAACTGCGCCTCGACACCGACGCCGGATATCTCGGATTAGGCGCGATCGCATCCCAGCAACTCTATGGCGACCTCGTAAGCGAGGAGACCTTTCCCGATCTCACCGGAAGCATCTCAAGCTATTCCGTGGGCCCGCGTGTCAGTCTTTTCCACCACTTCGCGCAAGACCTCGCCTTCAATGGCGACATCATCGTCCAGCGTCAGGAATTTGCCGATCGCTCCTATCAGAACGCCTGGAACACCACTGTCGACGGCAAGCTCAACAAGATCTTCGCAACCGACCTGAGCGGCTATGTATCGGGCTATATTCAGCGCAATCAGACGGGAGACCGCGAAGACCTGGATTATTGGGCCTACTTCGGAGGCGCCGGCGTCTACAAGGAAATGACCTGGGGCATCACCGCGACCGCCGACCTGGAACTGGGCCGCACGATGTATGACGGCAATTTTCCGCTGATGGGCGAGTCCAGGAAAGACTGGCAATTTGACGCCACGATCAGCCTGTGGAAGCGCGACTGGAATCTGTGGGGGGTCGCCCCGGTCATCGAATACAGCTTCACTTACAACAATTCGAACGTCGCCTTTTACGAATATACCGACAATACGATCGATTTGCGCCTGACCAAGCAGTTCTAGCGGACATTGCTTCCGGAGGCGCCCTTCGGCTATTGAACCCGCCCATGCGCTTCGCCTCCGCCAAAGACTTCCTCGCCTGGCCGTCCAAGGCCGTTACCATCTTCGGCATGTCCGGGGTGGGCAAGACGACGCTTGCCCGGCTGCTGCAGCGCGGCGACTGGTTCCAGTATTCCGTGGATTACCGTATTGGCACCCGCTACATGGGCGAGCACATCGTCGATAATTTCAAGCGCGAGGCGATGAAGGTGCCGTTCCTGCGGCAGCTTTTGCTTTCGGATTCGATCTATATCTGCTCGAACATCACCTTCGAAAACCTGAGCCCGCTCTCGACCTATCTCGGCAAACCAGGCGATCCGGCCAAAGGCGGCATTCCGTTCGCCGAGTACAAGCATCGTCAGAACCAGCACCGCGAGGCCGAAATCGGCGCCTTGCGCGATGTCCCGGAATTCATCGAAAAATCCCGCGAGATTTACCAGTATCAGAACTTTGTCTGCGATTCCGGCGGCAGCCTCTGCGAAGTCGTCGATCCCGATGATCCGAACGATCCGGTGTTGCGCACCCTCGCCGACCACAGCCTTTTACTTTATATCGAGGGCAATCCTGCGCATACGCGCATGCTGGTCGAGCGCTTCCGGCAGAATCCGAAGCCCATGTACTACCAGCCGCAATTCCTCGACGCCAAATGGGCGGAATATCTCGAACGCAACCGGATCACAGATCCCGAAACCGTTGATCCAGACGATTTCGCGGTCTGGGGGTTCGAGCAATTGCTGCACCACCGCATTCCGCTCTACCAGGCGATTGCCCGCAATTTCGGCTATAGCGTCAAGATGGAAGAAATACCGGCGATCGACAGCGAGGCGGCCTTTTTGGATCTCGTCTCCCAGGCCATCGAGCGGCACTAGTTAACGAGTAAAGCCCATGCCCATCAAAATTCCAAACGATCTCCCCGCCCGCACGACTCTCGAGCGCGAAGGCGTGATGATCATGACCGAGGCGACTGCGGCGCGTCAGGATATCAGGCCCTTGCGGATCGGCCTTCTCAACCTGATGCCGAACAAGATCAGGACCGAGACCCAGTTTGCGCGCCTCATCGGGGCGACGCCGCTGCAGGTCGAACTCGTCCTGGTCAAGATCACCAACCATACGCCGAAGAACACGCCCGCCGACCACATGATCGCCTTCTATCGCGATTGGGAAGCGATCCGGCAGGAGAAATTCGACGGCCTGATCGTGACCGGTGCGCCCGTCGAACTGCTTGAATTTGAAGACGTGACCTATTGGGACGAGTTGCGCCGCATCTACGACTGGACGCAGTCGCACGTGCATTCGACCTTCAACATCTGCTGGGGCGCGCAGGCCGGCCTCTACCACTTCCGCGGCATCCCCAAATATGCGCTGCCCGCCAAAGCCTTCGGTGTCTTCCGGCACCGGAACCTCAATCCGAGTTCGCCGATCCTGCGCGGCTTCTCCGACGATTTCTCGATTCCGGTGTCGCGTTGGACCGAGATGCGCCGCAGCGATTTCGCCGCTGAGCGCGATCTCGAAATCCTGATGGAATCGGACGAGGCCGGCCTGTGCCTCGTCGAAGACCGCGCGCATCGCTCGCTCAATATGTTCAATCACATCGAATACGACACTTCGACGCTCGGTGAAGAATATTGGCGCGACACCAAGGCGGGAAAGACAATCGCCCTGCCGCGCAATTATTTCCCGGCGGACAATCCCAATGCGCCGCCGGAGAATCGCTGGCGCAGCCACGCTCATCTTCTTTTCGGCAACTGGATCAACGAGCTCTACCAGTCGACGCCGTTCGATTTGCGCGCCATTGGCCGCGAGACCGAAACTCGTCCGGCTCGAATGACTGTCTCTGCATCCTGATCAGCGGATTTGTTGCGGCGCACGCGCGCCAGCGTCACACTTGTTTCAATTTTTGGGTTCAACAGAATCAGATTGGCATTGATCGCCTGATTTGCTCGCGAGTCCGTTCTCATCATGTTGAAGCTGTTTCTGCTCCGCCACGCCAAGTCGAGCTGGACCGATCCTGGACTGGACGACCTCGATAGACCGCTCAACGCGCGCGGTCTTCGCGCCGCAACGGCGATCGGCCGTTTTATGCGCCAGTCAAAGCTGACGCCGGAACTGGTTCTGTGTTCGCCGGCACGCCGCGCCCGCGAAACCTGGAAATTCGTCGCGGAAGAATTGCGAACCGCACCCAGAGTCATCATCGACGAAGGCATCTATGATTTCGGCAATGGCGGTCGCCTGCTCGACGTGGCGCGCAATCTCGCCAATGGCGCCAATCCTCTCCTCATCGTCGGGCACAATCCTTCCATGGAGCGGCTGGCCGGCCGGCTCATCGGCAAGGGCGACCCCAAGCTCGTCAAAAGGATCGAGACCAAATACCCGACGGGCGCGCTGAGCGTATTCGAGTTCCGCGGCAGCAAGTGGTCCGATATTGCCGAAGGCACCGGCGAGCTCCTCGGCTTCACGCGCCCGGCCGACCTGGAAGTCGAAGCGAAATAGAGCCGCAAAGCGCCGTTACGGCATTCCCGACTTGCCAATTTGACCGCCCCGCCCCAACTATCCTGCGGTCTACGAAAGTCGAATAGTGAAGTTTTCCGATCTTATTGATGGCGGCCGGATCGCAACCGGCGGAATGCGTGACTTCGCAACCGGTCTCGTCAGCCCGGTATTGCGCCTCGGTGTGACCGGGCTCGCACGCGCCGGGAAGACGGTGTTCATCACCGCCCTGGTTCACGCGCTTCTCAACGGCACGCGCCTGCCGGTCTTCGAGGCCATGGCCGGCGGCAGAATCCTCAGGACCTATCTCGAGCCGCAGCCCGATGACGATCTGCCACGCTTTGCCTATGAGGATCACCTCGCAGCCCTCAGCGGCGAGCACCGCCACTGGCCGGATGGCACGCGCCAGATCAGCCAATTGCGGCTCACTATCGACTATACGCCGCGCGGCCTGATTGCGCGCAATTTCGGCTCCGGAAGACTTCACCTCGACATCGTCGACTATCCTGGCGAATGGCTGCTCGACCTGCCTCTGCTGCGGACCGACTACGAGACCTGGTCGCGCACGACCATTGCAGCGAGCCGCAAACCACCGCGTAACGCGATTGCCGCCGAATGGCAGGCGCATCTCGCAACGCTCGATCCCGCTGCTCCCGCCGACGAGCAGCAGGCCCTGGTCGCGGCGCGTCTTTTCACCGATTATCTGGCTCGCGGCCGTCGCAATGACGTATCGCTTTCCATGCTGCCGCCCGGACGTTTCCTGATGCCGGGCGACCTTGCCGGTTCGCCGCTCCTCACCTTTGCGCCGCTCGATCTCCCGCAAGGCGCCGGCATCGCGAATGGCTCGCTCGCCGCCCTCATGGAGCGCCGCTATGATGCCTACGTATCGAAGGTGGTGCGTCCTTTCTTTTTCGGTCATTTCGCGCGGCTCGACCGGCAGATCGTCCTGGTCGACGCGCTCGCCGCTCTCAATGCCGGCCAGGCGGCGGTTGAGGATCTGCGGAATGCGCTGCAGCAGGTCCTCTCCTGCTTTCGTCAAGGTCAGAATAGCTGGAGTTCGATCCTCTTCGGGCGGCGCATCGAGCGCATCATGTTTGCCGCCACCAAGGCCGATCACCTGCATCACACGAGCCACGATCGCCTCGAGGCCATTGCCAAGGAGATCGTGACTGAAGCCATGGCGCGCGCCGAATTTGCCGGTGCCGACCTGGGCGTCGCCGCACTCGCCGCCATTCGCGCGACACGCGAGGCAACCGTCAAGCAGAAGGGTGAAATCCTCCCCTGTATCGCGGGCATCCCGGAAGCGGGCGAGACGATCGGCAAGCTCACCTTCGACGGCAAGACGGAGGCGGCGATCTTCCCCGGCGATCTTCCTGCCAACCCCGCGGCGGTCTTCACCGAGAATCTCGAAGGCAGCCTGAAATTCGTGAAATTCCGCCCGCCCATTCTGGGTCCGCACGGCTTCCCACAGATCCGCCTTGACCGCGTGCTGGATTTCCTGATCGGAGACCGTCTCGCATGACCGAACACCTTCGCAAACCGGTCGGCTTCGCGCTTGAAACCGACGACGACCAGCAGTCGAGCATCAAGCCCTCCTCCGGCCGCGCCCGCGCCTCGATCGAATTCGCGCCCGACCTCGTGCAGCCGCCGGCCGTCATACCACCCATGGCGACCCTGCCGGCCTCACGGAAATTCCGCTGGGGGACAATCCTTGTCTCCGCGGTCGGCGCCCTCGTGGTGATGTGGGCGGGGCTCGGCATCTCGCAACTCATCGAGAGCCTCTTCGCGCGCTCGGTGGCGCTAGGCTGGCTCGCAAGCGGATTGGCCGGCCTCGCCGGACTCGCTGCATTGGCGATCGTCATTCGCGAAATCTGGGCATTGGCACGGCTTGAGAAGATCGAGCGGCTGCAAGCCGATGCCGCGCATGCGCTCAACTTCGACGATACGGATTCCGCGAAGCGCGCCATCTCTTCCATCAAGTCGCTCTATGCGGGGCGCGCCGACATCGCGCTTGGCCTGAAGACGCTGGCCGAGCTTGATATGAATGTGATCGATCCGGCCGACCGGATTCGGCTCGCCGATCGCGAACTCCTCAAGCCTCTCGATCTTGAGACCCATCGCATCATCGCCCGCTCGGCGCGGCGCGTGACCATGCTGACGACCCTGACGCCCACAGCAGTACTCGATATCCTCTTCGTGGCGGCACAGAATCTCCGCATGCTGCGTGAGATCGCGACACTCTATGGCGGCAGGCCCTCGACGCTATCCACTCTCAGGCTTGCCCGGATGGTCATCAGTCATCTCGCGGTGACGGGAAGTCTCGCCCTCTCCGATAGTCTCATCCAGCACATGATCGGCAAGGGCCTGGTCGGCCGGATTTCAGCGCGCTTCGGCGAAGGCACGGTTAATGGTATCATGACTTCGCGCATCGGTCTCGCCGCGGCCGATGTCTGCCGCCCTATTCCGCAGAGTGCCGAAACCAAGGAGACTTTGGCTGGGCTTGCCCGGGAACTCGTCACCTTCCGTAGCGAGGCGGCGCAGGAAGCCACCGAAACCTCCGGCGAGCCCAAAGCCGGTCCATAGCGACGGAATTGGCGCACAGCTCGCGTCTTACTCACGATGCTGCAACCCACGGAGTGAGAAATGATGAAGATGAAGAAGAGCACACTGTTGATCGCCGGCGCGGCCGGCCTTGCCGGAATTACCGCCCTTGCGGGCTTCGCCTTGGCCGACATGGAAGGTGGCTGGCACGGCCGCGGCCATGATCGCGGCATGTTCTGGCAGGGCATGATCGATCGCTACGACGCCAACAATGACGGCAAGATCTCTCAGGACGAAATCAATAATAACCGCCAGGCCTGGTATGCCGAATTCGATATCGACAAGGACGGCAAGCTGTCGCTCGTCGAATTCGAGAAGCTCTGGCTCAAGGCGCGCCATCGCATGATGGTCCGCGAATTTCAGTTCCTCGATGTTGACGGCGACGGCAACGTTACTTTGCTCGAATACAAGGAGCCGCTTGAGAACATTGTCGCCGACCGCGATCGCAATGGCGATGGTACCCTGAGCCGCGAGGATCGCCCGCCCCGCGATGGCGATCGCGGCAAGCAGCGGTGGCGCCATCGCGATCACATGCAACAGCAGGACGACGATGGTCCTGGCGGCAATGATGGTCCCGGAGACAATGACGGGCCGGACGACAATTGATGCATGATAATGAGAGGCGCGATATCTCGCGCCTCTTCTGGCGATTTCAAGCCGGCTCGGATTCTCAGGCCTCATGGTGAGGAGCCCGCGCAGCGGGCCTCGAACCATGCACAACTGGCGAGACAGTACAGGTGAACGTCCTTCGAGGGCCGCTGTGCGGCCACCTCAGGACGAGGACTGATTAAGTGCCACAAGAAAACACCCCTCGTCCTGAGGTGCGCGCGAAGGCGCTGCCTCGAAGGATGAGGGGTGCATGAAACAAGTCAGTATACGGAGGAATGCGCCTACGACGTGTCGTCGCGCGGCGGGTTGCCGAGGCGCGCGAGCCAGTCGCAGTCTTTGAGAATCTGGTCGACCTCGTGGATGTTCCGCTGGCGGTATCCGGGTGGACGCCCGGAGCGCAACGGGCCGGAGCGCTCAGGCCGGCGCTCGTCGAAGGGTTTGGCGTCCCAGCGGGCAAGCCGCATGGCGTGGCGCGGAATGTCCTGAACCGCGTCCAGAACGGCGAGGAGCCGGCGGACCAGGTGCCTGGCACTGACCATGCCGTCATCGACTTTCTCTTCGACAACGGGTGCAGCGGGTGCAGGGGCCATGAAGTGAGCCCTGAGGAATTCAGGG
>JAXMCQ010000039.1:0-16661 GCA_046349315.1 Hyphomicrobiales bacterium
AACGCAAGGAGCGCATCGCGCTTCACATTGCCGACCTCGACGGCCAGAAGACGCTGATCGATGAGGACGACGAGCACAAGCTCGCCAATGGCAACGCCCAGCAGCGCCTGACCGTCGCCAACCCGTCCTAGTAGGACGAGACCTCCATCTCGCTCGGCCTCAGCCCGTTGACGACCAGCACGCGCGAGCCGATCGGCACGCGCCGGTAGAGATCGGCGACATCCTCGTTGAGCATGCGGATGCAGCCCGACGACATGTTCTTGCCGATCGTCCACGGCTGGTTGGTACCGTGGATGCGATAGAGCGTGTCGGCACCGCCGGCGAAGAGGTAGAGAGCCCGCGCTCCCAATGGATTGTCCGGCCCGCCCGGCATGCCTTTCGCCCATTTCGCGGCTTCAGGATCACGCGCCACCATGTCTGCGGGCGGCGTCCATTTCGGCCACATCTTCTTGCGGCCCACTTCCGCTTCGCCCGACCATGCAAAGCCGTCGCGGCCGACGCCGACGCCATAGCGGATGGCGCGGCGGCCTTCGAGCACGAGGTAGAGATGGCGCGCCTGCGTATCGACGATGATCGTGCCCGGCCATTCCGCCTCGTGGAAGGGCACGATCTGGCGATAGAATTCGGGATCGACCTTGCTCAAATCCGAAGGGTCGATCGGATAGGGGTCGTTGGCATCGAACTGGTTGGCGATCGCTTGCGAAACGAGTCCTGGCGCCAGGGCGGCGGCCGCGGCGATTGTCCCGGCACGGAGAAAATGACGGCGCGAAAGCGTGCTGATCATTGTCGTGAACCCCGCTGACTATTCTGAGATCGCAAACGCGGGATGAATATGCCGGTTCCATCCGGCAAAAACCTTGCGCAACCGTGGCGAAATGCGGCCCCGCTGCGGCCATTCCGTGTAAGCCGCCGACTGTTGCATCCCTGCTGCATCAGGCTTGCGGGAGGGGCCTTTGATCGCCTCGGCTTCTTCGCTGCGGAGGGACATTCATCACTCTGGTAGTCAAAGCTCGTGGTTCCCAAACCTCCGCGCCGCGGCTTTTTTGGCCGTTGCCCGCTTCGACTTCAGCACTGTTCCGAGTTGTGGGCCCATTGCCTTATCCACCGAAGGAGGTCCCGACCAAGGACTGGAACGGAATGACGGGCGGTGCCCCTGGTTAGGCCCTGCTTTTTTTGGCAGGCGATTTTCAGGGACTGCATCACCTTCCCCAATCTACGACGGCTCGCGAACCGCCCCTCTTGGGAGGGTGACGGAACGTACATGAAACGGAATATAGGGGGATGTCAAGGATTATTTTTTTTTACAGGTCGCGACCAAGTCTAAGGAGTGCGAGGTTTCAGGATTCGATCCTCGACATCCTTTGCGCCGAGTGGAGACAGCCGTGCGCGATCATTCAGAGAATCAAATTCGATCAGTCGGCTGGTATGTAACGTCTTGAGTATTTTCGCTCGCAAGTTGCCAACTGTACTGTATTCAATCCAACTTGTGAGGTCTTTCGCCGCTACCCAGGTCGCCTTACCGTGCAAGTGCACAAGTACCTGATCTTTGGGTGGCATCGATGGCTCAAGGATGCGGCGCTGACCACCCACTTCCCAAATAAGCGGATGCTTCCGTTCTACTAAGGTATCGACAACCTCCTGCGCTTCGTTGGTGGGTACATTATGAAAAATGCGTATGAGTTCTGCTAGCATCCAGCTTGCCATTCCATAGACGGCTGTTGCGTCCATGAAATTGGGATCAACGTCGCCGCCAACATGGCCGACATTTCGATTGTTGCGTATCTCATACAGGGGCGGGATCATCCGAGGTATTAGTATTCGCAAGCTTCGATCACCCACCCGCGTTGGATCGGGCGCGACCTTTTCCAAATTTTGACAAGCCAACACGATGTTAGCCGGCTTCGAAGCTTTGGCAGGCATTGGACCGACGAGTGTTCCTTGCAATATTGAATACATAACCTCGCAGAATTTCGCTCCATTGAGTTCAGCGGGTCCCCACTTGTGCTCCGCATAGTTGGATGCGATGGCTTCAAAGCTCTGCAATAGCTCGGCACGCAACGCCGCCGGTAACCCAGAAAGCAGCTTCGTAGGGTCAAGCACCTTTGGCCTGCCCAATAAGCTGCTTGACGAGTATGGCTCCTTGTTTAAGTCCGGGAGCGGTTAAGGACCAACCGGCATCCTTCGAACCGGTTAGAGAATTGCCCTTGTCTTTCATAAAGGTCGCATGGTTGGTGCCATCGTAACAGCCCCGGTCGATGCAAAATGCGCGGGCGTCCTTGTCGTCGAACTTTGCTTCTCCGCTAGCAATGAGTCTCGTTATTCCAAGTAAGACATACGCATTGTGGGTCTGTTCCTTCTTGGACTTGCCCGGTATTTCATGGCCGATAAACGCGACATTCCCTTCTCCTAAGTGGAAAACTAGCTCGATGTCGTCCGCAGCGAGTTCGTTTTGCTTAAGCCAAATATTAGCCTTTGGTCCGAAAGAATGGTCACTTGAATCCAGCACGCTCTCCTTGCCTCCGGCGTTGGCATTAGGTGAGTGACCGGCGGCGACTTCACCGAGCATCGTCAGGGCTGCGTTCACAATACGAAGTCGCACGCTCGACTCGAACGGTGAAAGCATTTCAACAATCTGCGGAACGAGTTCAGCAGGTTTTGGCTGCTCCATATCAACTATCCTCCTTTGCGAGCATACCCCGGACGCGGCGTGCGCCCTCTGCAGTTAACTTGTACGTCTTTCTTGCTTGCTGCGATGTGCCTGCCTTTTTGATCTGATGGATCAATGCCGGCCTTTCATCCTTCAGCTGACCAAGTGACACAGTAATATTTGCTACCCCATGACCAAGGTCCTTGAGATTAGAATTTACAATTTGTGACGCAAAGCTCGGCTGACCTTGACAGACTTGCGTCCAATAGGCCGAAACAAGCGCCTTTTCCTTGTCTGTCTTCGGCTCGGCCGCATCGAAGAGTTCGGCTAGCGTCCCGAAGGCAACTCGGTCATCCACGGTACCCAAGGTTTGCGGCGCCGAGTCTGGTGAATGACTTCCTGAAGCTCGACCGTATCTGCTGATTGCCCAACTGAGCACCCGCAAGCGCGCCTGCTCACTGAGGCCCTCGAGGACCCTCGCTAGCGTCGCCATTGCCTCGATCTCGGTATCGTCGTTCATCTCATCCTCTCCCCAATGGGCCCTCCCCAAATAGGGGCGTTACGGAATAGAGTCAAGTCATACTAAATAGATAACTGTAGAATATACCAGAGGGACGCGACGGAAAACCATCTAAGTATGATATAAAAGAAAATAGAAAGGGCGCATGGGTAAATTCTAGATTTCTAACCCAGTCATAAAAAGCAAATATAATCATTAGGTTAATTCGATAATGGAGATGCGTTATGGATTCCAAAGAAATCATTGATGATAAAGGACATGAATGTACGTCGAAAATAAAAGAGGTAACATAAGTAGCTGATATAATTGTATATTATTTGGAAACGGAAGACCGATAAAAAGCATCACGCCATTTTTTGAGGCAAATATTAGTCCTTGCGAGATGCGCTTTGGCGTGGGCCCAATGGGAAGAGGATGGGACGAGCGACGATACCGAGATCGAGGCAAAGGCGACGCGGGCGAGGGCATCTAGGCGGTCAAGGGATGGGAGGCGCCTCTCTACACCGCAAGGCCCTTGAGCGTTTTGAGAGCACTATATTTAGCTCGTGTTCCTCCACTCGGTCGGAGAGCTTCTTTTTTGGACTCGAAGTGGATCGCGATCTGAGGAGTAACGCCGCATGGCAGCGAAATGTAATCGCGCCCCATGTCACACGCGGCCGTCCTGTCTCGTCATGGTGTCGGAAACCCACTGAAAGGACCCGACCCATGAACTCGAATGATCTCTTTGCCGCTGCTCCCGACCTCATGAAGAAGTGGAGCACCGCTGGGCTCGCCATCAATGCCGCGCTGGAGCCGAAGCTCACCCATCTCGTCAAGATCCGCGCCTCGCAGATCAATGGCTGCGCTAATTGCATCAACATGCATGCAGCCCAAGCCCGTGCCGAGGGCGAGACCGAGCAGCGCATCTATCTCCTCTCGGCTTGGCGCGAGGCGCCGTGCTATAGCGCGCGCGAACGCGCAGCACTCGCCTGGACCGAGGCCTTGACGCGGCTTTCGGATGGGCCTCTCGACCCGCGCGAACGCGAAAGCTTGAATGCGCATTTCAATCGCGAGGAGCAGGTGAAGCTCACGCTCTTGATCAACATCATCAACGGTTGGAACCGCATTGCCGTAGGCTTCGGCCTGTTCATGGATCCGGCCGAGGCGAGGTCCGCCGCGCGGGCGGCCGCCGCCTAATGGCGGAGATGCAACGAGAGGACGCGGCGGCGAGCTTCGATCCGTTGCGCCCGAAGCTCATGCGCGTCGCCTATCGCATGCTGGGCTCGGTCGCCGATGCCGAGGATATCCTGCAAGAGGCCTTCATCCGCTGGATGGGGGCCGATCGCAGTGCCGTCGAGAACGCGGAGGCTTTTCTGCGCCGCACCGTGACACGGCTTTGCCTCGACCAGCTCAAATCGGCGCGCCACCGCCGCGAGACCTATATCGGCCCGTGGCTTCCCGAGCCCGTGCTCGAGGCGGAGGAAGAGGAGGACGTGACCTTGCCCTTGATGCTGGCGCTCGAACGCCTGTCGCCGCTCGAGCGCGCCGCCTTCCTGCTGCACGACGTCTTCGGCCAGTCTTTCGAGGAGGTTGCGGTGACGATCGGGCGCGAGGCGTCGGCCTGCCGGCAATTGGCGGCGCGCGCCCGCGCGCATGTCAGAGACGCCCGGCCGCGCTTCAAGGTCGAGAAGGAGCAGGGGCTCGCCTTGGCGCAGGCCTTCTTCGATGCGTCGCGGAAAGGCGACATGTCGGCATTGGGCGCGATGCTCAAAGCCGATGTCAGCCTCCATGCCGATGGCGGCGGCAAGCGTCGCGCCGCGATGCGGCCGGTCTTCGGCCATGCCGATGTGATGAAGGTGCATGAGCGGCTTGCCGAACATTTCCGCGAAAGCGGCTCGACGCTTCTCAGTATTGGGCTCGTCAACGGCTTGCCGGGCTTCGTCACGCGTGAGGCCGACGGAGAACTCCAGACCACGGCGCTCGACATCGATGACGGGCGGATCGCTGCGATCTATGTGGTGCGCAACCCCGACAAGCTGAAGCATTTGCACTGAGCACGGTCAGGCGGCGCTCACCCGCGCGATACGAAGATCAGGATCGCCGCGTAGTGGCACATCGCCGCCGCCAGCACGAAGCCGTGCCAAATTGCATTCTGAAACCGCAGGCTCTGCCAGGCGTGAAAGATGACGCCGATCGTGTAGAGCAAGCCGCCGATAAGCAGCAATACGAGGCTTGAGGCGGGCAGCGCCGCGACGACACGCTGGTAATAGGCAACGCCGCTCCAGCCGATGAAGAGATAGAGGAGGATCGCCGCGCGATCGTAGCGGCCGGGCAACGCGAGCTTGATGGCCGCGCCCGCCAGAGCGGCCACCCAGACGCCGATGAGCAGGGCGTCGGAGAGGTCGTCGCGCGGCATCTGCGAGACGAAGGCCGTGTAGGTTCCGGCGATCATCACGTAGATGGCGGCGTGATCGAAGCGCCGCAGGATCCATTTCGCCGGCGAGACCGGCCACAGATTATAGGCTGCCGAGAGGCCGAGCATCGTGACGAGGCCAAAGGCATAAACGGCGATCGATGCGATCTCGCCGCTAGTCCCGTCGCGCCCCGCGGCAATCAAAAGCGATGCAGCCCCGAAGATCCCGAAAGCGCAGCCCATCGCATGGATGACGGCATCGCTGATGTGCTCGGCGCGATCATAGGGCCAGGTGAAATTCTGTGTGCTTGTGGGCTTTGTCATGGGGCGGGTGCGCTTTGTTGGCACCTTTAGCAGATTTTGGCGTGGGAACGCGTGACGCCAATGCGCAACAAAAAGGTTGCGCTTCTATCGTGCTTCGGCCATGTTGATAGGCAACCAGGAGGTTGCGCATGACCGATGCCGTCGTCAAGCAGATCGAATTGAAGGCTTCGCCCGCCCGCGTCTGGCGAGCGCTCACCGATCATGAGGAGTTCGGCGCCTGGTTCCGCGTCAAGCTCGACGGGCCATTCGTGAAAGGCAAGGTCTCGACCGGCCATGTCACCTATCCGGGCTACGAGCATCTGAAATGGCAGGCGACGATTAAGGAAATGCAGAAGGAAAGGCTCTTCTCCTTCACCTGGCATCCCTATGCCATCGATCCCAAGGTTGACTATTCGCAGGAAGAACCGACGCTCGTCGCGTTCAGGCTCGAGCCCAAGAATGGCGGGACGCTGCTGACCGTCACCGAGTCGGGCTTTGACAAGCTGCCCAAGGCGCGGCGCGCCGAAGCCTTCCGCATGAATGAGGGCGGTTGGGAAATCCAGATGCAGAACATCGCGCAGCATGTCGCGGCGGGCTAGGTCGCGCGGCCGGCTCCCCGCGCAGGCGCAGGTCTTCGCGGCATTGGGCGACGCGACGCGTCTCGCCTTGCTGGCAAGGCTCGCGGGCGGCGAGGCGCAGTCGATTACGCGCCTCGCCGAAGGCTCGACCCTGACGCGCCAGGCCGTGACCAAGCATCTCGGCGTTCTCGAAGGAGCAGGGCTCGTCCGCCGCAAGCGCGTCGGGCGAGAAAGCCTCTATGCCATGCGGCCTGAACCGTTGCGCGATGCCTTCTCCTTTCTCGACGATGTGTCGCGGGCGTGGGACGATGCCCTGGCGCGGCTCAAACGTTTCGTGGAGGCGTAGGTCGGGGTGACGGCATGAATGCCCAGGATGCCGCAGCGATTGCCTGCTAAGGGGCAAAGCGCCTCACCGTGAGGTTGAAGTGCTCTACTTCAGTTCGTCTTTCACGCGCGCTGCAACCGACGCCGGCACGCTCGACTCGGGAACTTCGACGGTCTTAGTCTTTCCCGACGAGACGCGCGTGATGCGATAGCGAAATGTATCGGCCGCGCCCGGCAGGGCGGCTTTGGCCTTGCCGGCAAACAGCGCCTCCACTGCCGCCTGATCCGCCTTTGAAAGGTCGGACCAGGCACATTGGCCGCGGCTTTGCAGCCGCGATCCAGGGAGGCCGAAGCCGGCAAGGCCGCCTATGCGCTCGATGCGAAGTTCATTCATAACGACAGACTACCACGAGTCACAGATTTCGTCAGGTTTACAATCCAACCTGCTTCCAGGCTTGATCAACGGCGTTAATCACCGCAGCATTGCCGGCATAGAGCTGGCTGGCGGCCTGCCGTGTCCGTTGAGCGAATTTCGCCATTTTCAGATTGGGGGAGGGGCTATAGCCGGTAATCGCCCGGTACCAGATCTGGCCGACTTTCTCCCAGCTCTTGCCGCCCACGGCCATCGCCGCCTTGTAAAAAGCCGCATTGGGGATGCCGCTGCTGTAATGCGGATCCATGCCGGGCCTATATTTCGAGTAGTGGTTGGGCTGCGGCGCCAGGCAATGGGCAGCGCCCTGGTTCGCCATGTCGCGCAGGCACGTATAGCCCTTTGCGTGCGCCTGTGCTCCCATGATGTCCTTGCCGATAAGCCAGTCGGCCTGGTTCACCGTCTGATTGGCCATCCATTGGCGGAACATCGAGCCGAAGGCGTCTGAAAGCCCTTCATTCAACCCGCCAGGTTCATTCGAATAGTTCAGCTGGACCGTGTACTGAGTGACGCCGTGCGTGAGTTCGTGGCACACGACGTCGTTTCCCTTGGTGAAGTCGACAAAGATTGCATTGTCTCCGTCGCCATAGGTCATCTGGAAGCCGTTCCAGAAGGCGTTGTTGTAGCGCACGCCGTAATGGACAGATGACATGAGCGTCATCCCGCCATTGTCGATCGAATTGCGGCCGAACACTTTGGAGTAGAACTCCGCAACTTTTGTCGTCGTCGCGAAGGCCCGCTTGGCTGTCGCATCCCCCGCATGCCCCGGGTTTGTCACGGGCGCGCCGGGCAGCGTCTGCGTATGGTTGCAATCATAGACAGTGACCGTCGGCGCGGCCGCAAGCGTCGCCACGGCGAGCGAGGTCTGCTGGGTTATTTTCGTGAGTTTCAACGCCTGCTCGCGCAGTTTGCGAGCCTGGGTATCGATTTCGGCGGTCTGCTTGAGGTCACGCCTTACTTCTTCCGAAAGAGCTGCATCCTTCGACAGCCGCAAAAGCACGTCCTGGGGGACGATTCGGCAATATTGACACATCGTATTCTCCTGATGTGCCTCGCCATCGCGCCACATTCCTCCCATTGTATCGTTGTTCAGGCCCCTGCGCGCGGCGAGGCACGAAACTCGCGCAGGCGTTAAGACTGGACGAAGGAAACTCAGCCGGCCTGGTGGTTGCTCCTCGAAATGTGTGACGCAGCCCAGTCGCTGCAATCACCATCGAGCACTGTGACTCAAGGTAATATTACCCAAAGTAATCCTCAAGGAGCTTGATGGGAGCTCGGTAACGCCCGCAAGCGCTGTTATGGCGTTGTGAGGTCGCGCATCACGCGAAAGCATACCAGTCGGCGAGATAGCGCGTGCCTTTGATCCGCGATTTGCCTGGGCTGTCATAGACAATGAGGAGACCGGCACGCCCGTTGAGACTAAGAACGCAGATCCCTTCGGGTTTTTCGGCTGAGTGTACAAAATCGTGGACGATCTCAGGATTCTGTACGCGGTCCGGTGTGCTTGGCCGCCAGCGGTGGATATGGAATTCGCCTGGCGCAGCGGTGACTGGGCCGGCCAGGACAAGAAGCGATGCGTCATGCCGCGCGAGACCTCGTATGCCGAAGCCACCCAGATTGAGAAAATGACGCTTCGCTTTGCGGCCCGTGTCGGGAAGGTTGCCCTTGGCAGGCAACTCTAAGACGATTGCGTGGCTGTCGACTACGGGACCCCTGAGGCCGAGCAGTAGCTTGGTCCCCAGCATCGCGCAGCCTTCGATATCGAGGCCGTTTTCCTTGCTCGGCACGTCGAGGAAGCGATCGAGATAGATGTCTTTGCGCAAGGCGCGGCGAAGGCTGCCCTTACCCTTCGGCGCGAGCACTTCGCCATCTCCAATCGGTCCCGAGCCGTCTTTCTCGAGACCGATTGAACCCAGGATGTTTCGGCTGAGCCGCGGCCGAATGCCGGCGCTGATCTTGCCTTTGTCCTTGGATTCGAGGCGGACTTCGCAGTGCGAGCCGCAGAGCCACAAGCGGTCATGCTCGATTGCCATGTCTTCGAGGTCGCACTCTTTCCCAGGGGCGATCTTGTCGAACAAGGCATCGATCTTGAACTGTTTGTGGAGCTTGTATCCGCGCCCCTGTGCAACAAGGCACTCGACAGTTCGGCCCTCGTCGGAAGCTGTCCAAAGAAAATCACCGCTCGCGGCAACGCCGGAAAGGTTTTTTAGCACGTCCGACACATTGGTCGCGCCGGTATAGTCCAGCGCGACGTGCGTAAGCGAGGCTTTGTCCAAGAGCTTTGGCATGCGACCACCGGCCGGCTGAAACAGTAGAGTATATCGTAGAGTAAACTAAGTATCGGGTTTGGGCAATCGCCCCGCTAGCCCTGGCTTGCGCGCGTGTTCCGGATTTCGCTCGCGCCGACCTGCTCCGGCACTTCCACCGTTTCAGTGAGGTAGATCGGCATGGCGCCGCCGCCGGGCGAAAATGCCAATCCATCATATTTGCTGAAGACCCTGAAATAGGCGTTTTCGCCGGCGGCGAGCGTGACGGATTCGCCCGGCAGAGGCAGGCCCGGCAGGATCGCATTCGTGATGCTCGATTTCACCACGACCTTGTGCGGTCCGGGTGTCACTTCCTTCGAGATGAAGCCGCGCGGGTGGAGCTTGCCAACCAGCTTGCCGTCGATTTCGACGACCTGCGGTTCGCCGTAGCCGCCGAAGCCAGCAGGCGCATAGACATGGATCATCGCTTTGCCGGCCGGTGCTTCGAGCGCGGAAAACTGTGGCCCGGAGGCATTGCTCGCGCAGGCGGCGAGGAGAAGCGACAACACGAGGAATGCGATAGGGCGGAACAAGGCGGGGACCGATAGTACCGTAACGTCAGTTAGACTTTAAGCCGGGATTCCCCGTCATGGTCAACGGGTCCGGTTGGCTATCGCCCCTTGCCCTTATAGGTCCGTGTGCCCGGCCTGCCGCCTTTGGAGCCGGCGCGGCGCGGTTTCCCTTTCGGCCATAGGGCCGCGGCGGGCTGGATCGCCGAGCCGCCATCGACATCGCGCGCCATCGGATCGTCGAGCACTTGCAGCTCGACCGATTTGAGCCGCTTGACCTCGTCGCGCAGGCGCGCGGCTTCCTCGAATTCCAGATTCGCGGCCGCCTCGCGCATCCTTTTCTCCATGTCGGCGAGAACCTTTTCGAGATTATGCCCGATGAGCGGCGTGCCGTCCTCGGCGAGACCTGAATCGACTTGGACGTGATCCTGCTCATAGACCGAGTGGAGAATGTCGGAGATGTTCTTCTTGATGCTTTCCGGCGTGATGCCGTGCTCGAGATTGTAGGCCATCTGCTTCTCGCGCCGGCGATTGGTCTCGGCCATGGCGCGCTCCATCGAGCCCGTCACATGATCGGCATAAAGGATTACCTTGCCGTCGACGTTCCTCGCCGCGCGGCCAATCGTCTGGATGAGCGAGGTCTCGGAGCGCAGGAAGCCTTCCTTGTCGGCATCGAGAATGGCGACGAGCGCGCATTCGGGGATGTCGAGACCTTCGCGCAGCAGGTTGATGCCGATCAGGACATCGAAAACCCCGAGCCGCAGGTCGCGCATGATCTCGATGCGCTCCAACGTGTCGATGTCGGAATGCATGTAGCGCACGCGGATGCCTTGCTCATGCATGTATTCGGTGAGGTCTTCGGCCATGCGCTTGGTGAGAACGGTCACCAGCGAGCGATAGCCTTTCTGTGCGACCTTCCGGCATTCGTCGATCAGGTCGTCGACCTGGGTCTTGACCGGCCTGATTTCGACGGGGGGATCGATAAGGCCGGTCGGGCGGATGACCTGTTCGGCGAAGACGCCGCCGGTGCGCTGCATTTCCCAGCCGCCGGGGGTCGCCGAGACGCACACCGTCTGCGGCCGCATCGCGTCCCATTCCTCGAAGCGCAGGGGCCGGTTGTCGATCGCCGAGGGCAGGCGGAAGCCGAATTCGGCAAGCGTTGCCTTGCGGTTGAAGTCGCCGCGGAACATGCCGCCTAGTTGCGGGATGGTGACGTGGCTTTCATCGACAAAGACGAGCGCATTGTCGGGCAGATATTCGAACAGTGTCGGCGGCGGCTCGCCAGGCTTGCGGCCCGTCAGATAGCGTGAGTAATTCTCGATGCCCGCACAGGAGCCGGTCGCCATCATCATCTCGATGTCGAAGAGCGTGCGCTGTTCGAGGCGCTGGGCTTCGAGGACGCGGCCCGCCACGCTGAACTCGTCGAGCCTGAGGCGCAGGTCTTCCTTGATGCGTTTGACCGCCTGTTCGAGCGTCGGCTTCGGCGTCACGTAATGCGAGTTCGCATAGAACTTCACCGTCTCGAGCGACGCCGTCTTCTGGCCGGTGAGCGGATCGAACTCGGAAATGGATTCGATCTCATCGCCGAACAGAGACAACCGCCAGGCCCGATCCTCGAAATGCGATGGGAATACTTCGACCGTGTCACCGCGAACCCGGAATGAACCGCGCACGAAATTCTGGTCGTTGCGCCGGTAGTGCAGGGCCACGAGATCGGCCAGCAATCGGCGCTGCGATACCCGCTCGCCGGCTTTGACTGAAAAGGTCATCGCCGAATAGGTTTCGACGTCGCCGATGCCGTAGATGCACGAAACGGATGCAACGACGATCACATCGTCGCGTTCGAGCAGCGCGCGGGTGGCGGAGTGCCGCATCCGGTCGATCTGTTCGTTGATCGAGGATTCCTTCTCGATATAGGTGTCGGTGCGCGGCACATAGGCTTCCGGCTGGTAATAGTCGTAATAAGACACGAAATACTCGACGGAGTTTTCCGGAAAGAAGCTCGCGAACTCGCCATAGAGCTGGGCGGCAAGCGTCTTGTTCGGCGCCAGTACAAGGGCAGGGCGCTGGGTACGCTCGATCACATGCGCCATGGTGAAGGTCTTGCCCGAACCCGTCACGCCGAGGAGCACCTGGTCCTTCTCCTGCGCATTGACGCCGGCCACAAGTTCGCCGATCGCCGTCGGCTGATCGCCCGACGGCGTGTACTCGGAGACGATCTTCAAAGCCTTGCCACCTTCCGATTTCTCCGGGCGAGGCGGCCGGTAGGGCGTAAAGGTGGCAGGCGGCTGGAAATCGGGGCGCAGGGCCTCGAGCCCCTCGCGTGCCGATTCGCGATCCGGCCGCTGCCGCAGCGCTTCGGCAGTCGGAATCTCTGGGAAACCTTCGAGCGGCGCTTGTGGCGCTTCGGCGAAGCCGCCGTCCTGACGTGAATGACCCATGATGGCGCTCAATATAGAGATTGCAGCCCCGGCCTCAAAGGGCGCTTGCGACAGCATCTGTCAGCAGCGGCAAATTTCGGAACCAGAGCCTGCGCTTGGCGTTTTACCTGCAGATCGCAAAAAGGAGAGAGCGGCAATGAAACATCGCAACCTTATCGCAGCTTCGATTTTGGCCCTGAGTGTTCCGGGCTTGGCCCTCGCGCAGACGACGACTCCGACGCCGTCAGTTGACCAGCCATCACAGACGCAGCCGGCGACCCCGGACGTCACCCTACCGGACAACAACAGTTCAACCTCGCAGCAAACCATGCCGAGCCACAATTCTACCGCTCAGAAGCCTGCCGCAACCGACAACACCACGGCGCAACAGCCGACACCGACACCGACGGACCAGAACAAGTCCTCGGCCGAAGCACCCGCAACCAGCGCCGGCTCGTCGGTGATCGTTAGCGAAGCGGCTCTGAGCGGCATCCAGCCGTGGACCGCCAATGAATTCATCGGCAAGACCGTTTACACGACATCCAATGAGAATGTCGGCGAAATCAATGATCTGGTCTTCGGCAATGACGGCAAGATCGTCGGCGTTGTGATCGGTGTCGGCGGCTTCCTTGGCATCGGCGAGAAGGACGTTCTCGTCTCGCTCGAGAGCGTCCGCATGACCAAGGTGGATGGAAGCGACACAGTTCAACTCGTGGTCGACGCCAGCAAGGAAGCTTTAGAGAATGCTCCGAGCTTCGACCGCACGGCCAAGCGCTATATGGCGCCCGGGCCTGCAACCACTGCGAACTAGCCGCCTGTCACGCCTGCAACAAAAGCCGGTTCCTTTGGGAGCCGGCTTTCGGTCGTTTAGGCTTGCGACGGCTTCGGCAGGGTGAATATGAGGCAGGTTGTGGAAGCATGCGCCAAAAGCCTTCCGCGCATATCCGTTAGCCGGCCGTCGGCCGTTGCGATCTGCCGTCCGGCATGAATGATCTTGCCTTCCGCCCGCACCTCTCCCGTTTCCTCCGTGAGCGGGCGTACGTAACTCACTTTCAATTCAACAGTCGTATAACCTTGGCCGGCCTTGAGCCTCGAATGGACTGCGCAGCCCATGCAGCTATCGAGCAAAGTTGCCATGTAGCCACCATGGATTGCGCCCATGGGATTGTAGAGGCGGGAATCCGGCCGCGCCGCGAATATTGTTCGCCCAATCTCGACCTCGACAAGCCGGAGGCCAAGGAGGGCGGCGATCGGTGGCGGTGGAAATCGACCGTCACGAATGCTTTGCAGAAACTCCACTCCGTCCACCGATGCGAAGGTTTCGGCGCTGATGACGCCCGGCACAAGGTGAGAAACGAAACTATCGCTGCCCATGCTGCAGCCTAGGACCATCGCCGGAAGATGACGCTGGCATTGACGCCACCGAATCCGAATCCATTCGAAATCGCGTGATCCATTGCCATCGGCCTCGCTTCTCTCGCGACCAGATCGACACCATCCGCGGCGGGATCGGGATTGACGAGATTAAGAGTCGGCGGCGCGATCTGGTCGCGTAGCGCCAGAATCGTGAAGATCGCTTCGAGCCCACCGGCCGCCCCGAGCAGATGGCCCGTCGCCGATTTGGTGGCGGTGACCGCGATCTTTCCCATTCGGCCGAACACACTCTTGATCGCTTCGAGCTCGCCGTGGTCGCCGACCGGCGTCGAGGTCGAATGCGCATTCAGATGTTGAACATCGATCGGCGAAAGCCGCGCTTGTCGAAGCGCAGTTTTCATGGCGCGCGCCGCACCGTTTCCGTCTTCGGGCCCGGACGTGATGTGATGGGCGTCCGCCGTGGTGCCGTAGCCGATAATCTCCGCGATCGGCCGGACGCCGCGCGCCTGCGCGTGATCGAGATCCTCGATAACAAGTATGCCTGCGCCTTCACCCATGACGAAGCCGTCGCGGTCCCTGTCGAAGGGGCGCGATGCCTGTTCCGGCGTGTCGTTGAAACTGGTGGAAAGTGCACGCGCCGCAGCAAAGCTGCCGAGGCTCACGAGATCGACGCAAGCTTCGGTCCCGCCGCAGACTGCGATATCCGCTTCGCCATTGCGAATGAGCCGCGCGGCATCGCCGATCGCCTGGACGCTCGCCGCGCACGCCGTCACCGGGGCGCCGATCGGGCCCTTGAACCCGTGTTTGATACTGACATGGCCTGCCGCCAGGTTGGGCAGGAAGGCTGGCACCGTGAAAGGCGACAATCGGCGTATGCCGCGCTGGTCGGTGGTTCGCACGGCCTCGACGATCGCCGGAAAGCCGCCAATGCCGGTCGCAATAATCGTCGCGGTCCGCTCTGATGCATCGGCATCGGCTGGCGGCCATTGCGCCTGCGCGAGTGCCTGGGCGGCCGCCGCCAGGGCCAGCAGAATGAAGCGGTCCATGCGTCGCTGGTCCTTGGCAGGCGCGACCGCTTCGGGATCGAAGCCGCCTTCTGGATCTTCCGCCTGGCTCGGAACAAGTCCTGCGACTTTGGCCGGAAGGCTCTCCGCCCAAGCGGGCAGCGCCCGCAAACCCGAGCGGCCCGCGAGGAGGCGGGACCAGACAAGCTCGACACCGGTGCCGAGCGGGCAGACCATTCCAAGGCCTGTCACCGCAATCCTGCGGGTCATTCCGATTGACTCCCCAAGGCCTCGTCTGATCGCTGCTCCCGTGCTGAGCGCAGGGCACGGACCAGCGTCAACCGCTCGCGCATCGGTTTGCTGGCGCGGGATCCGGCCATGAGCGCTGTCGTCTCCGGCGCGATGATCTCATGAGTTTTCGCATCGACCACGATGGGTTCAAGCCGCTGCCCGGTCTTGCGCTGCGCCAGGAATAGCGATTCTCCGCGGGGCGTCAGATGCCGGTTGCCCCAAGCGAAGAGGGCGATCACTACGGGGAAGAAATCCCAGCCCTTGGCGGTGAGCACATATTCGTAGCGGGGCGGCTTCGCGCTGTAGAGGCGCCGCTGGAAAATCCCGGTCTTGGTCAGATGGGCGAGCCGCCTGGAGAGGATGTTGGGCGCGATATTGAGGCTCGCCTTGAATTCATCGAAACGCGTGAAGCCCTGGAAGGCGTCGCGCAGAATCAGAATGCTCCACCATTCCCCAACGCATTCTAAGGCACGCGCGGCGGGGCATTCAGCCGATGGTTTGGATCTCGGTTGCATAGTGATAGTGACTAGACGAGTTACTATTGAAATGCAACTAACTAGGGAACGGCTACGCTTCCACAGCGATGGGCGAGGCTTCGGCCAATATCCAGTCGCGGAAATCTCGGACCTTTTTCCGGCTGCCATAGATTTGCGGATAGACGAGAAAGAAGCCGCGGCCCTCATCCGACACGACATCAAAGAGTTGCACGAGCCGGCCGGCCTTGATGTCGTCGACGAAATAGGCGGGCGTGAGGAGACCGACGCCGTGCCCGGCGATTGCCGCGCTGCCGATGACCGGTTGCCTGTCGGTGAGAATGCCGCGTCCCTCCGCGACCGAAACCGATCCGGCCTTGCCGGCTTCGAACCACATTGGCCACCAGGGATCGTCGGGCGATATCAGGGGCACGTTGAGAAGATCGGCAGGCATGCGGAACGGACCATAGCGATCAACGAATTCGGGGCTGCAGAAGGCGGCAAAGCGCGAGGGGAAGAGAAAGTGGCTGCGCAACCCATCCCACGTGCCCATGCCAGAGCGGATGGCGACATCAGCCTGTCCGGCGGCGAGATCGACGATCTCGTTCGAAACGTCCAGCCGCACCGCAAGGTCGGTATGCGCAAGCTGGAACGCGCCAATCCGCAAGGCGAGCCAGTTGGTGGCGAAGGTCATGAAGGTGGAGATGACAAGAAGCCCCGCCGCGGCATCGCGCGCCGACGAGAAAGCCGTGGCAAGACTCGCAAAGGCGGTGCGCACCACCGGCGCCAGACTTGCACCCCGGGCCGTCAACTCGATTCCGCGGGCCCGGCGCCGGAACAGCGGTTCGCCGACGAAGCCTTCCAATGTTTTGATCTGGTAGCTGACGGCCGACTGGGTCATGCCCAATTCGCCTGCGGCCTTGGTGAAGCTCAAATGCCGGGCGACGGCGTCAAAGACGCGGAGCGAAGCAAGCGGAGGCAGGCTGGGCATGGATCCTCGATCCATCGAATGAGCTTATGGGTCGGGCGTAATTTTGCGTTGGAAAGGCAGTCCCGTCGAGCCTTATTTCAAGGGCCTAGCCAGTAAGGA
>JAXMCQ010000040.1:0-16611 GCA_046349315.1 Hyphomicrobiales bacterium
AGGACCGATCAGCCTCTCCGACGTCCCCGGCGCCTATCGGAGCCTGATCGCCGGCAAAGCAACGAAGCTGAAGACGATCATTGATCCGTCTCTGACCTAGTCTCCCTGCTGGTACCAGGCGAAACCGGACCCGTTCCAGTAGATGAGCCCACTCGCGGACTCTGTCTTAATCGCCATCAAGCCATCGCCCTTCAGCGTTGGAGGTGCTTCGTCGAAAGCGCCCTGTTCAACCTTGTTCTTCCCAAACACATACCAGGCATCCATCCAGGACAGGTCGTCTCCGCCATTGCCAATGCTCGTGCCGGCGCCGACAACCTCGATCCCCCGATCAAGGATGAAGGCGATGCCCTGTTTGCCGCTCGCTCTTTCGGTAACGAGAACCGCCGTATCGGTCTTACCGTCACCGTCGAAATCACCCTGGACATAATAAGGATTGAGTCGGGTCGAGAGCGTATAATTCGCAGTCTTGGGGAAATTCGCCAGGGATTCGAAGACTGGAGGCGGCAGGCTCGTGCCTGTCACGAAATCCAAATCACCCGAACCAGCAGCCAAACTCGCTCCCGCGCACAGGTAAGCCGAGGCGAATAAAGCGGCGAAATGGCGCGTCCTGTGGACAAGGCCCCAGCTGCTGACACGTTCTGACGCCAACCTGCTGACAATACGTGCCAAACCCATTGCAGTCGTTCACCCTTTGGACTAGGCCTAACATATTCGCGGCCAGATGTTGCCGGGCATCCGCTGGCAGCCCATTTAAAGCGTAGCCAACCAGCATGCCAGAACAGCGCAAAGTCATTTCCATTCAAGGTGCCCGCGAGCACAATCTCAAGAACATCTCGCTTGAATTGCCGCGCGATTCCTTGATCGTATTCACCGGGCTTTCAGGCTCCGGCAAGTCCTCGCTCGCCTTCGACACGATCTATGCCGAGGGCCAGCGCCGCTATGTCGAAAGCCTTTCGGCATATGCGCGCCAGTTCCTTGAGATGATGCAGAAACCCGATGTCGACCAGATCGACGGGCTCTCCCCTGCCATTTCGATCGAACAGAAGACGACGAGCCGCAATCCGCGCTCAACCGTCGGCACGGTGACCGAGATCTACGATTACATGCGCTTGCTCTTCGCGCGCATCGGCATCGCCTATTCGCCCGCCACTGGCCTGCCGATCGAGGCGCAGACCGTCACTCAGATGGTCGACCGGGTCATGGCATTGCCGGAGGGCACGCGGCTCTATCTGCTGGCGCCCATCGTGCGCGGGCGCAAGGGTGAGTACCGCAAGGAATTCGCCGACCTTCAGAAGAAGGGCTTTCAGCGCGTCAAGGTCGACGGCCATTTCCACGAGATCGACGCCGTTCCCGCGCTCGACAAGAAATACAAGCACGACATCGATGTGGTGGTCGATCGCCTGGTGGTGCGCGCCGATCTTGGCAACCGCCTCGCCGATTCATTTGAAACGGCGCTGAAATTGGCTGACGGTCTGGCCATCGCCGAATATGCTGACAAGCCTTTGCCTGCGTCCGAGACGTCGGCCGAGAGCGCCAATAAGTCCAAGAACGAGACTCACGAGCGCATCCTCTTCTCCGAGCGCTTCGCCTGCCCGGTCTCTGGCTTCACCATCGATGAGATTGAGCCACGCCTTTTCTCGTTCAATAATCCCTTCGGTGCCTGCCCCAAATGCGACGGCCTCGGCACCGAGCTCAAGTTCGAGCCCGACCTTGTCGTGCCGGATGAGAGTCTGTCGCTCCGCGATGGCGCAATCCTGCCCTGGGCCAAGACCGGCAACACCTCGCCCTACTACGCCCAGACGCTCGAAGCGCTCGCTAAGCATTACAAATTCTCGATGACTGCGCCGTGGTCGCAGCTCCCCAAGAAGGCCAAGGATGCGATCCTCTTCGGCACCGGCGATGATGAGGTGACCTTCGTCTATGACGACGGACTGCGCACCTACAAGACCAAGAAAACCTTCGAAGGCGTCATCGGCAATATCGAGCGGCGTTGGCGTGAAACCGACTCGCAATGGATGCGCGAGGAATTGTCGCGCTTCCAGTCGGATCATCCTTGCGAGGAATGCAAAGGCTACCGGCTCAAGCCGCAAGCGCTGGCGGTCAAGATCGACGCCATGCATATTGGCCAGGTCTCGGACTTGTCGATCCGTGGCGCGGATCAATGGTTCACCGATCTCCTTGGCAAGCTCAAGCCGAAGCAGAAGGAGATCGCCGCCCGCATTCTCAAAGAAATCCGCGAACGGCTGCGCTTCCTTGTCGATGTCGGACTTGATTATCTAACCCTCTCGCGTCGCTCCGGCACCCTCTCCGGCGGCGAAAGCCAGCGCATCCGCCTGGCCTCGCAGATCGGTTCCGGCCTCACAGGCGTCCTCTACGTCCTCGACGAGCCTTCGATCGGCCTCCACCAGCGCGACAATGAGCGCCTGCTGGAAACGCTCGTCCATTTGCGCGATCTCGGCAACACGGTGATCGTCGTCGAACATGACGAAGATGCGATCCGCAGCGCCGATTATGTCGTCGATATCGGCCCCGGCGCCGGCGTTCATGGCGGCAAGGTCGTGGCGCAAGGCACGCCTGCCGAGATCATGGCCAATCCGAATTCGCTGACCGGCCAATATCTTACGGGTTTCCAGCAGATCCCTCAACCCACCTTCCGCCGCAAATGGGAGAAGGGCCGCTCGATCCGCGTGAAAGGCGCCCGCGCCAACAATCTCAAGAATGTCTCCGCCGAAATCCCATTAGGCGTCTTCACCTGCGTGACCGGTGTGTCAGGCGGCGGCAAGTCGACCCTGCTGATTGATACGGTCTATCGCGCTGCAGCCCGCAAGCTCATGGGATCGCGCGAAGCCCCGTCCGAGCATGACCGCATCGAAGGCCTCGAAGCCCTCGATAAGATCATCGACATCGATCAGTCGCCGATCGGCCGCACGCCGCGCTCGAATCCCGCCACCTATACCGGCGCATTCACGCCGATCCGCGACTGGTTCGCCGGTCTCCCCGAGGCCAAGGCGCGCGGCTATGAGCCGGGACGGTTCTCGTTCAACGTCAAGGGCGGTCGCTGCGAAACCTGCCAGGGCGACGGCGTCATCAAGATCGAGATGCACTTCCTCCCCGATGTCTACGTCACTTGCGATGAGTGCCACGGCAAGCGCTACAATCGCGAGACGCTCGAGATCAAATTCAAAGACAAGTCGATCGCCGATGTGCTCGACATGACAGTATCGGAAGCGGCCGATTTCTTCCGCGCCGTTCCGAGCGTGCGCGACAAGATGACGACGCTCGAACGCGTCGGCCTTGGCTATATTCATGTCGGTCAGCAGGCGACAACGCTCTCAGGCGGCGAGGCGCAGCGTGTGAAGCTCGCCAAGGAACTCTCTCGCCGCGCCACCGGCCGCACGCTCTACCTCCTGGACGAGCCGACCACCGGCCTTCACTTCCATGACGTGAAGAAATTGCTCGAAGTGCTCCATGAACTCGTCGACCAGGGCAACACGGTGGTGGTGATCGAACACAATCTCGAAGTCATCAAGACCGCCGACTGGGTCATCGATCTTGGTCCCGAAGGCGGCGATGGCGGCGGCGAGATCGTCGTGGCCGGCACGCCCGAGGACGTCGTGCGCGAGAAACGCAGCTATACCGGCCGCTTCCTGCGCGACGTGCTGAAGCGTGGCAAAGCCGCCAAGACCCAGGCCGCGGAGTAGGTCGTTGAGGTTTACTCTGAGCTTGCTGCTGCTTTGGGCATCGCTCGGCTCTGCAAATGCTAAGTGCATCTCACTCACGACCGGTAGTGAGTTGTCGCTCGCCGGGAAACTGACGCACGTCGTTTACCCCGGGCCGCCGAATTACGAAAGCGTTGAGGCTGGCGATACCCCCGAGCCTACTTATCTGCTCTCACTGAAAGAACAAATCTGTATCGAAGATGGCGGTCAATTTGCCGATCTGACAATTATGTTCGATACTGTGCAGCTATTCTCGACAGACCAGACCCTCTTGGGCAACCTCAAGAAACTTGTGGGCAGGCAGGTTACGGCTGTCGGCACGGGATTTGCCGCTCACACCGGGCATCATCACGAGCCGCTTGTTCTTGAGGTTGAGAGCCTATCGCCTCAGTAGAGGCCCATACCGAACACCCTTGCGTTCATCCGTCCTCTCATGATGGGCTAGGATGAATGATGCATCATCCTGGAGAGCAAGCATGCCGCAGCCCAAGATCGCCATGCTCACTGCCGGAGGCCTGGCGCCCTGCCTCTCCTCCGCCGTTGGCGGCCTGATCCAGCGCTACACCGATCTCGCGCCCGAAGCGCCGATGATCGGCTATCTCGGCGGCTATGCCGGGCTTCTCACCGGCAAATCCGTCGAGGTCACGCCCGAAGTCCGCCGCCGTGCCTATGTGCTGCACAAGCATGGCGGCACACCCTTGGCCTCAAGCCGCGTCAAGCTCACCAACGCCGCCGACAATGTGAAGCGTGGGCTCATCAAGGACGGCGAAGACCCGCTCAAAGTCGCAGCCGACCAGTTGCGCAAGGACGCCATCACCATTCTTCATACGATCGGCGGCGACGACACCAACACGACTGCCGCCGATCTCGCTGCCTACCTGGCGCGGCACGATTACGGCTTGACCGTCGTCGGCCTTCCCAAGACCGTCGACAATGATGTGGTGCCGATCCGCCAGACCCTCGGCGCCGCGACCGCTGCCGAGCAAGGCGCCAACTTCTTCGAGAACATCGTCAATGAGGGCAAGGCGCGCCTTAACACGCTCGTCGTGCATGAGATCATGGGCCGGCATTGCGGCTGGCTCACCGCGGCAACGGCGCGTGCCTGGCGCCATCGCCTGTCGCATATCGAATTCCTGCCCGAACTCAACCTGTCGCGCGGCCAGAAGGATCTCGATGCGATCTATTTGCCCGAGATGAAGATCGACATCGCCGCCGAAGCCCGCCGCCTCAAGGCGGTGATGGCGACCAAGACATCGGTGAACATGTTCGTCAGCGAAGGCGCCTATGCCAACGAAATTGTCCAGGAACTCGAGCGATCGGGCCGCAAATTCGGCCGCGACGCCTTCGGCCATGTGAAACTCGACGAGGTCAATGTCGGCGAATGGTTCGGGCGGCAATTTGCCAAGCAAATCGGCGCCGAACGTACCATCGTTCAAAAGTCGGGCTATTTCTGCCGCTCGGCCGCGGCGAACGCCGAGGACCTTCGCCTGATCCAGGGCATGGTGGATCTCGCTGTCGATTGCGGACTGGCCGGGAGATCTGGCGTTATCGGCCATGACGAGGAACGCGGAGGAGTTCTGCGCGCCATTGAATTCGCGCGCATCAAAGGCGGCAAGAAATTCGATCCCGCGACGCCCTGGTTTGCTGAAATTCTCGATGAGATCGGACAACAAAACTTCACGGTTTCGTGAAGAATTAGCATTTTGATTGTTACAGTTACTTCTCGTCCCTACATCTTCCCCGTTCAAAACCAATAAAGGGGAATTTGCATAATGAATTCAGGGATTATTCCGGCGACTTGGGCGGGGCCGCTGCTCAGCATCCTGCGCATCGTAACAGGCCTGCTCTTTCTCGCCCACGGCACGGCAAAACTCATCGGCTTTCCGCTTCGACGGCCTTCAGCTCTTCTCCCTCGTGGGCCTCGCCGGCGTACTTGAATTGGTTGGCGGCATCCTGATCGTCATCGGACTATTCACCCGCTACGCCGCCTTCATTCTTTCGGGCTTCATGGCGGTTGCCTATTTCATGGCTCATGCGCCACAGAATTTTCACCCGATCCTCAATGGCGGAGAGCTGGCGGCGCTCTACTGCTTTGTATTTCTGTATCTCGCCGCCGCGGGACCTGGCCCGTGGAGCGTCGACGCCCGCAAATCCGCCTAAGACATGGCGCATGCTACCGTCTGGTCTAACGCTATTGAACCAAAGCGTTGTTTCCGCATTGGACGCCGCAATGGTATTGTTCGGGTCAGACGGTGAGCCGCCGCTGATGGCGGTGCGGAGGCCAAAGATGAAGGTCAAACGCAAGCTGCCAGTCGCGCCGCTGGAGGATGTACGTCCGGCGGGTCCCGAATCGATGCGCGACCCGCCGCGCTGCTGGGATGAAGTGGATGAGGCGGCCGACGAATCCTTCCCGGCGAGCGATCCGCCCGCCTTCTCCGGCCAGCGCTAGTTAAGCCGCCTAGTCGGCCGGTTTGCGGCCAGTGATCATTGCCTTCACCAGGTTTTCCCTGTGCTGCCAGCAGGCAATGAGAACGCCAAGAATATGGAGCCCCACGAGGACGACAGTAATATTGGCCGCCGTCTTATGCAGTCCCTCAACCCATTCATTGCCCCAGAACTGATCCATCGTCATGGCCCAGCCACTTCCGGCGGTCACCAGGCACATGCCGAGCAAGGCCAGGACCATGGCGCCGCCTGCCGGATTATGGCCAATGGTGCGCCGCGCATGGCCGCGCAGAATATCCACGCCATAGCGAACGGCCGTCGCCGGACTCGTGACGAAATCGCTGAAGCGGGCATGCCGGCCGCCGACGAATCCCCACAGCAGCCTGAACAGGATCAGACCCAGGACGACATAGCCGGCATTGTTGTGAAGCCCCTCGCCCTCCTCCGAGAAGAAGGCGACGAAGAAGGCGCTTGCCAAAGACCAGTGGAAGACGCGGACCAGCGGGTCCCACACTTTGATGGAAGCGGGCCGCACATGACGGCCTGTCTCGATATCTGCGCAATCGCTCGCCATCAATTCATGACCTTCGACTTGATGACTTCGGCCGTCACCGTGTCGTAATAGGCCTCGACTGGAGCGAAACGACGCATGGTATGATTTTCCTCGATGGTTGGTACATGCGCGAACCTGCCCGCCACGCGCTTACGTCCGCCTGACACTGCTTGTCAGCGACCTGTAAGGTTGATCCAGGTCAAGGCATCGGCCGGCGGCTTCCATAGGCTACCAAGATGAATCGCATTCTCGTCGTTTTCCTGGGCATCGCTGTTCAGACATCCGCGGCTGCTTTGGCCGCCGGGTCTGACCCTGTCACGCTTGGCCGGGAACTTGCCGAACTCAATTGCGCGACCTGCCACAATATCGAGAAGGCTGGCGACAGCCCCTTCGCAGCCGCCCCGCCCTTCCGCACCATTCCGCAGAAATACGATCCAAGCGAACTTGAAGAAGCCTTTGTCGAAGGGATCGTTGTCGGCCATCCGGCAATGCCGGAATGGGAAATGACGCCGGAACAGGCCTCCGCCCTCTCGGCCTTCATCGCCAGTCTTGCGAAGTAGTGCGGCCCCGTCTTCATGATTAAGCGTTAGGCCGGAGGCGACGCCTCCAATCATGTCAAGGCTAGTGGACTAGCTAACCATTCAAGCTCTCGGCGACATCCGTCCAGACCTTGAAGTTCTTGAGCGTGTGCAGCCCAAATGAATGGACAAGCGGAATGTCGGTTGCGTCGCGCCCGCGCGCCAGTACGATCCGCCCGATGCGAGGAACATTGTGCCGCGCGTCGAAGGTGTACCAGCGCCCACCCAGATAAGCCTCGAACCACGCGCTGAAATCCATCGGCGCCGGATCAGGAGGCACGCCGATATCGCCGAGATAACCGTTCACATACCGGGCCGGAATATTCATGCAGCGTGTCAGGGTGAGTGCAAGATGCGCGAAGTCGCGGCACACGCCGATCTTTTCATTGAACGTATCGTATGCCGTCCGCGTCGCGCGCGCATGCTGGTAGCCAAACTCCATATGCCCGTGGACGAAGTCGCAGATCGCCTGAACCCGTGACCAACCCGGCTTTACGCTGCCGAATAAATCCCAGGCAATCTGGCTGAGCCTGTCGGTTTCGCTGTATCGGCTACCCAGCAGATAGACGAGACACTCATCGGGCAAGTACGCGACCGGAATTTCTTGTGCTTCCGGCGCAACCGGGTCGTGCAGTCCGCTATCCTTGAGGATCCCGTCCGCTGTAATTGTGAGCCCTTCCGGCGGCACGATGAATCGTCGGCAGGCATTGCCGAACATGTCGAAATAGGAGGTGACCGGCACATCGGGCGTCGTCCCGAATGCCTCCCGCCGAATGTCGGCCGACCGCTCACTGTGAACCGATAATAGGCAAATCATTGGGGTCGCCTGCGCGACCTCGAATGTCATCTCATAACCATAACGGATCAGCATTGAGCACCTTGCGCGAACGATTGAGCCGGTTGGACGGGAACGCCCTACCGGCCTCGCGGGTTGCAGTGCTCTTATAGCCTGGTCTCCGGACAGCCAGCCAGAGACAACTAATGGTGTGAACCGGGATCAAGATAGGCTAGAAGAGAAGTTGATCAAGTCGAAGACAACTCAGCCAGGTCCATACCATCCCATTGGGGGCTCCGGTTGATGCAGGGCGGCTTCTTGGCAACGCCGCGTTCTGCCGTCGCCGAAAGTGCCTTCCCCGCATTGAATACAAGGATGAAACTGGTTGAACTCGCAATCATGGTCGCTTCGATTGGCAAAACACCGGCAACAAGACAATCTTCGCGGGCTACGCGAGCTTGCCATTACCGCGGGATGTTTTTTCGCCCTTTGGGCGGCCATGTGGGGGCTCGCGCAATATAGCTACTGGCTGGCTCTGCTGGTCGCCATTCCGGCGGCGGGCTTTATGGTCCGCCTGTTCCTGATCCAGCATGATTGCGGACATGGCACGCTGTTCACCCGCAGAACCGTCAATGATTGGATAGGCCGCGTTCTCGGGGTTTTGACCCTGACACCCTATGATTATTGGCGAAACAGCCACGCCCAGCATCATGCGAGCTCCGGCAATCTCGACCGCCGCGGCATTGGCGACATCGACCTGCTGACCGTCAGGGAATACGCAGCCCTCACCCCTTGGCGACGTTTCAGATACCGGCTCTACCGGCACCCCATGGTCATGTTCGGGCTAGGCCCCAGCTATCTCTTCATATTGCAGCACCGCCTCCCGATCGGCGCGGCGCGCGGCGACAAGGCTGCCCACATCAGCGCCTATGCCACCAATCTCGGAATAGCGGCGCTGGTTGCGATTATGGTTGCTTCCCTTGGCTGGTGGCAGTTCCTCCAGATCCATGTACCGATCACCATTGCGGCTGCCTCGCTCGGGGTTTGGCTGTTCTATGTCCAGCATCAGTTTGAAGATACATATTGGTGTCGCTCGCGCGACTGGTCTTCGAGCACCGCCGCCTTGCAGGGAAGTTCCTATTACGACCTGCCTGGCCCGCTGCGGTGGCTCACCGCCAATATCGGCATGCACCATGTTCATCATCTCTCAAGCCGGATTCCATTCTATCGATTGCCCGCCGTGCTGCGCGAATGGCCGGAGCTTGGCGACGTGCATCGCCTGACAATTCGCGAGAGTCTTGATTGTGTTAAGCTCACCCTGTGGGATGAAGCCTCGCAGCGCCTCGTCTCCTTCCGTCAGGCCGCCGCCCTGCCTCCCGCCGGTGCGGGCGTTACGGGCTGAGATGGGCCTCGAATTTCCCAATCTCACGCGCCGCTACGATGCCACACGACATTGCGTGCGGTTCTCCGGATATGATGGAGCGATGGAAAGGCCGTTCTTCGTCGAGGAGGCAGCACTCTGCCGGCTCGACTCAACCGCGCGTAAGGATCCGGAATCTTTGCTTGCGGCCTTCGATCGCCATCGCGACCGGATTTGCCAGATTGCGACGCGAATTTATGGTCAGAGGCGCGAAGGCTCCTACACCCTGAAGGCGTCGGACTTCTGAGCAGGTCTTCGCCGCCAGTAGCCCGGCTTGACTTCAAATGAGCCCTCCGCCATACCCCACCCAAACCCGTAGCGGGCCACCGCCGCCCGAGGAGAAATTATGGCCAAAGGCAACGTTATCAAGATCAAGCTGCAGTCCACTGCGGATACCGGTTATTTCTACGTGACCAAGAAAAACGCGCGCACCAAGACCGACAAGATGGCGCTCAAGAAATATGACCCCGTGGCGCGCAAGCACGTTGAATTCAAGGAAACAAAGATCAAGTAAATCCCCCTTAGGGTGTGAGAAAAGGCACTGCTTCCAAGGCGGTGCTTTTTTGTCAAAATCGTCGTATTCGCTGAAGCACAACGCCCGGAGATGCAGAATGGCCGCCGCCGAAGACTATCGCTCGCAACTACCCTCCCTCACCTACCGCAATCAGGCCTTCATCAATGGCAAGTTCACCCCGTCGGCCTCGGGCAAGACCTTCGACTGCATCTCGCCGATCGACGGCAAGGCGCTGACCAAGGTTGCCGAGTGCGATAAGGAAGATGTCGACCGTGCCGTGAAGGCCGCGCGCGCCGCCTTCGACAAGGGCGTGTGGTCTGGCGTCGCTCCGGCCTATCGCAAGAAGATCATGCTCAAATGGGTGTCATTGATCGAGAAGCACAAGGAAGAACTCGCCCTCCTCGAGACGCTCGACATGGGCAAGCCGATCGCCAATGCGGCGGGTGGCGACCTTCCCTCCGCGATCCGCTGCATCCAGTGGTATGCCGAGACCGCCGACAAGGTCTATGACGAGCTCGCTCCCGCCCGGCCGGACTCGATCTCGATGATCACGCGCGAGCCGATCGGCGTCGTCGGCGCGGTCGTGCCGTGGAACTTCCCCTTGCTCATGGCATCGTGGAAGCTTGGACCGGCGCTCGCCACCGGCAATTCGGTCATTCTCAAGCCTGCCGAACAGTCTCCGTTGACGGCCATACGCATTGCTGAGCTGGCGGCCGAAGCCGGCATTCCCGCTGGCGTGCTCAACGTCCTCCCCGGCTTCGGCGAAACCGCCGGCCAGGCCATGGGACGTCACATGGATATCGACATGATTGCCTTCACCGGCTCAACCGAAGTCGGCAAGTACTTCCTGCGCTATTCCGGTGAGAGCAACATGAAGCACATCGCGCTAGAAACCGGCGGCAAGTCGCCCAACATCATCTTCGCCGACATTCCCGACATGGACAAAGCCGCGGCGACCGCGGCCGGCGGAATCTTCTACAATTCCGGCCAGGTCTGTACCGCGGCGAGCCGTGTCATCGTCGATGAGAAGATCAAGGACCAGTTCATTGAATTGGTTGCGAAGCATGCCGAGAAATGGCGCCCGCAGGATCCGCTCGATCCCAAGACCCAGATGGGTTCGATGGTCGATGAAGGCCAGATGGATCGCGTGCTGTCCTATATCGACATCGGCAAGAAGGAAGGTGCGAAGGTGGCCTTTGGCGGCGAGCGTGCCCGCAAGAACACCGGCGGCTATTATGTCGAACCGACGATCTTCAGCGAGGTGAAGAACTCGATGCGGATCGCCCAGGAAGAAATCTTTGGGCCGGTGCTCTCGACGATCTCGTTTAAGGACGATGCCGAAGCCATCCAGATTGCCAATGACTCGATCTATGGTCTCCAGGCCAATCTGTGGACCCGTGACGTCACCCGCGCCCACAAAGTCGCCCGCGCTTTGAAGGCGGGGACCGTCAACATCAACGCAACCGACGGCGGGGATATCACGGCACCCTTCGGCGGCTATAAGCAGTCAGGCATCGGCCGCGACAAGTCGCTCCACGCGCTCGAGAAGTATCAGCAGATCAAGCACACTTATATCCAACTATAGCACAAAAAGCCGGAGTCTTTTTTCAACTTCCCCCTTGTGGGGAGGTCGAAATTTGCAAGAGCAAATTTCGGGTGGGGGTTCGAGAATTCGGCACGACGTCTTACTTTTTGTCATCGCCGGATTCATTCCGGCGATCCATCAGGCCGAGACTCCCCCGTCTGACAGGCGGCCTGATGGATTGCCGGCGGGTCGGTAATGTCGGCGGGTTAGTGGTGGAATGATTGATCGACGGGAGGTATCGCTTGAGGCTGTGAGCTTACCGCCATATCTACGGGATCATCACCATGACTATGGTCATTGTGCCACGCGACGGGAAATATGGAGCGCTTCTCACAAGGCCGCACGGTCGTGACAGGTATTGGTCGACCAAAGTCTTTCTCCCGCGTGACGAGTTGATTGCAGTTCTTCTTTCCAAGGGATGCCATCAAACCGATATTGGCGATCTTCTCGCAGAATTGGACAACGACCCTCAGAAGCCATGCGCGATGCTTGGCGGAGATCCGGTGCCAGGCAACGATACAATTCTAGTCGATGAAACGCTGCAAGCGGTCGAGGTCGAATTCGATCATGTCACCCTTGTCTGTGGCAAAACTCGCATAGAGCTTAATACGGTCTTCTCGATAGCGGAGAGAGGTGTGAAAGGCTTTGTAGTCTTGGACCCCGGCTCGCGAACTGGAAATCTTTCGCCTCTGTGGGCTCTGGTGGGACAGAAGTGCTCGAAGATAGTTTCAAGTTCAGGACGATTGTACATCCATGTTGCGGAGGCGATCATCACCGTAGAATCGCAGCCCCGCCTTACGCCGGAACTCGTGAATATCTGGGGCACTTCTGGAGACGAAGGAACGTTACGCAGATTTCCTGCCGACTTCGATTGAAAAGTTCCCACTGACGACAAATGAACGCCACCGCGAAGTATCAGCAGATCAAACACACCTACATCCAGCTTTAGGACGTGGCAGCAGCCGGCCCGTCCCGGCTGCCGCTTCGCCGCTAATTCGGAAACGCGACTTTCGCCTCGCGGACGAAAAGAGCTCTCAGCTTGTCCCAGAAGTCGCCGCCCAGCATCACCAGTCCGATGATGAGGACAACATCCCCTATCAGCCCGTCGCGCACAGTGTTCCGGCCGATGGATGGCGCAAATTCGGCGACATAGGGAGCGACCCAGGCGAGGATGATAGGCACCACGAGCAGGATCAGGCCCAGCCGGTAGCGAAACGCGCTCACCTGATCGGGATATGCGTACCGCCGAAATGCACCGAAGATGATGCCCTTGAGCTGATCGAAGCCGGCGCGCCCGAGGAAGGCCGCGCTGGCGATGAGCAGAACCTTGTTGAGCACGAAGTTGGTGGCACCGATCGCGCTGACGGCAGCGGGACTGGCGCCGACGCCGATTGCCGCGAGCGTGATGAGGTGGACGGCGAAGGCGGCGATGAAACATGCAATTCCGAGCACAAATCGCCATCGAGAGGAGGCTCGTACTGTCACATTTTCTGGCATTCTGGCACCTGTGGGCGAGCCAGCATCTTAAGTTGATACTGCTTGTCGGGCCACCGCCTTCGGCCACAACTTCCGGCATGTAGATTTAGCGGGCGCAACACGTATAGATTGCTTAATATCACTGGACGCAATTTATACGTGCAATCGCTTCTTAATGAATTGAGGCCTGCTCCCGGCGATTGCGACTATCTCATCGCCTCGGGCTCACGCGCGCTTGTCGGCAGAAAAACTCCGGAAGGCTGGCCCTTCGAGCTTTCCGTCACTGTTCGACGTCGGCCCGCCCACTTGAATTTGCGTGCGACCGAGAAGGCGGCCGAACTCACAATCGAGGCGCTTGGGGACAACCCGGCCTTGGCGCCGATTGACCTCTCCCTGTTCGTGCGAGCCTGCATCCGCCGCTGGGAAGGCAATGGATGCTCGCTTATCTGGTCGGGAAATCTTCGCCTCGACCCAAATGATCCGCTGGACGCGCGTACGCGACCTCTGCGGGATCGCGTATTTCTCGAAGCGAATTACGCCGATTTGCGTCCGTCAACGCAGTCATCGGTCTCGGAAGTCTATCGCTATCCGCTGGACGTTCCCTGGCTCTATGACCCGCTCGATTACGAGGTAATGATCCCGATCCTGAACAAGCCCGGCATTCGCCGCATCCTCGACCTGGGCTGCGGCTCGGGCCGCAATGCCGTGCCGCTGGAGAATGCCGGCTACGAGGTCCACGGCATCGATTCAGCCCCGGAGAGCATCGAAATCTGCCGCCGCTTCGTTCGCGCACCGGAGCGCTTTCGGGAAGCGTCGGCGGACTCGCTGCCCTTCACCGGCAGCCATTTCGACGCCGTGCTCGATGTCGGCTGTCTGCACATGCTGCCGGATCGCGTTTCACGTGCGACAGTCCTTGCCGAGGTTAAGCGCGTGCTGAAACCTGGCGGATTTCTCTGCGGCCGTGCGCTCACACCCCGTGAGCCCGACTGGCTGTCGGCACAGCCGTTCCAATCCGAGGCCGCAGGCTTCACCCCTGCCCAAATTGTCGAGGAGACCGATGGGCTCTTCGAACCGCGCATTCTCGGGCGTACCGATCAACTCATCTACTATCAACTACTTAAGATTGTATAACGGTACACTGAACAAGTATTGATTGTAGCATAGGTATCTGTTACCTTTGCGTGCATCTCGCGAGATAATACAACTTAAGCGAGATTAACAAGGAGAGAAACAAATGTCGAATACCCGCAAATCCACCACCAAGCCGCAGGCCGAAGAACTGGATCTGGCGATCAGTACGACCGACGCTGCCCTCGCCGCCTATCTCCGCCCCGGCATGGTCTACAACAAGGTCTGATGATCTTGGCGGGCGCGGATCTTCCGCGCCCGTTTTCCGATGCGATATCGCGCCAGCCAGACGCTCACCATCCACCCGTCAAATGGGCGCTATCTGGTCATCAATTTCCTCACTAAGACGGCGTTTTCGGCCATTCCGCGATCCTGCTGGTCCTTGAAGCCTTCAGGACTTGGCGAAACGCTACAGAAATATTCCCCGGAAAGTCCCGCGAATCCGTCCGCCGAGAGATCGAAAACCTCGCGAATCTGGGCGCGTTATTGCGCGAAAACGACGCGTTTTTGGCGCTCGAAGAGACCTATTTGGCGCAGTGGGAGTGGACGATCTCCGCCGGGCTCTTTCACTTCAGCCTTCAGGACGCCACCTACCAGCCGCCTCAAGCCACTATAGACGCCCAGAAAAATCGCGCACGGAGCGATCCCTCCCCGCCGCTCTTTCTCACCCACCAAACCCCGAATCCCCTCCCAAAATGCAGGGAAAACGCGCTGAATCGACTGTTTTTGGCGCGCAGAACGTGCCGCGAAGCGGCGGATCGGGCGATCACACTGGCACAATTAGCGGACTGTCTCTTTGCGGGACTCGGTATTGTCGGCGAGGTCGAAACCGAAACCGGCCTTTTGCCCCTCAAGACCACCCCATCCGGCGGCGCCCGAAACCCATTCGAGGCCTATGTTTTCGCACGAAATGTCGATGGTCTGGAGCCGGGAATCTACCACTACTCAGGAAAGCAGCACTCCCTCCGCCAGTTGGCGTCACGGCACCCGGAAAACGTCGCGAACCTCCTCGGCGACCAGGATTGGGTCGAGGCGATGCCCTGCTTCGTATTTTTGGTCGCCTATCTTGAGCGAACCATGTGGAAATACAGCGATTCCAACGCTTATCGGGTGGTTCTGATCGAAGCTGGCCATATCGGCCAGAACATCATGCTGGCAGCCACGCAGACGGGTCTATCGGCCTGCCCGACGGCCGCGCTAGCCCATACGGCGATCAGAAACCTGCTGGGCCTCACACGGCTCACCCAGGCGCCGCTCTACGCGCTGACGCTGTCTTATCCTGCTGAATAAGGTGCCGGCCCGGGTGTTTCCGGTGCGAGGAGGCCACTCGTTCCGTCCCGGGCCGGCGGCCCCAGAGGCCCAGGAGATGCGGCGGACCTGAACCAAGGGGCTTGCTTCTGGCCATTTGAAAGGCCTTGGGCGCCAGCAAGCAAACACCGGGCCACGGCGCCCGGTCTGCTTTGGTAGGACGAAATAAGGTAAACCTAGGAGGCTTCGATCGCCGATTTGAGATCGGTGAGAAGATCACCCGTCTCCTCGAGACCAACCGACAATCGCAGCATGCCGTCGGTTATGCCCATCCTGGCGCGGGCTTCCGCACCGATATTGCGGTGCGTGGTGCTCGCCGGATGGGTGATCAGTGACTTTGCATCACCCAGATTGTTGGAAATATCGATCAATTCCAAATGGCGCAGGACATCGAAAGCGCGCGTCTTCCCGCCCGCCACCTCGAAGGTCACCATCGTGCCGCCTGCCGACATCTGGGCGCGCGACAAAGCCGCCTGCGGATGGCTGTCCAGATGAGGGTAAATCACCCGGATGACACCCGGCATGGTCTCCAGCGCGGCCGCAATCACCGCCGCCTCGCGGCTCTGATGCAGAACGCGCAGTTTGAGCGTCTCCAGGCCCTTGAGCAGCACCCAGGCGTTGAAGGGCGAAATCGACGGCCCCGTATGCCGCAGGAAGGGCTTCAGGAGCTCCTCCTTGAACTTGCGGGTGGAAAGGATTGCGCCGCCCAGGACACGGCCCTGCCCGTCTATGTGCTTCGTCCCGGAATAGACGATGACGTCGGCGCCATAGGTCAAGGGCTTCTGCAGGATGGGGGTCGCGAAAATGTTGTCGACGACGACATTGGCGCCGACCGTCTTGGCCATCTGCACGACGGCCGCGAGGTCGATCACCTCAAGCGTCGGATTGGAAGGCGTTTCGAGAAACACGCATTTCGTGTCAGCCGTGATGGCCTTGCGCCAGGCGTCGAGATCCTTGCCGTCAACGAGTTCGGTACGGATGCCGAAACGCGGCAGGATCGACGTCACGATCTGGTAACAGGAGCCGAACAGCGCCTGCGAGGCGACGAGCTTGTCGCCGGCCTTGAGCTGGCAGGCGAGCGCGCCGAACACCGCCGACATGCCGGAGGCG
>JAXMCQ010000041.1:0-16594 GCA_046349315.1 Hyphomicrobiales bacterium
GGTTTCGCCTGGTACCAACAGGGCGACTAGATCAGGGACGGGTCGATGATCGTCTTCAGCTTGGTCGCTTTGCCGGCGATCAAATCCTGATAAGCGCCCGGGATGTCAGCAAGCTTGATCGGACCTTCGACATAGCGCGCGAGGTCAGCGGAATAGGCTGACAATCGCGCTACGGCTGAGGGCAGTTCACCGGCGAATGCGCCGCAGCCGATGAGGTCCACTTCGCGCTCGACGATGAGATTGGGATCAATCGTCAGTTTCTCGTGGAAGATGCCGACAAAGACAATGCGTGCCCCGCTTGCCGCGCGCGCGGCGAGTGCCGCAGCGACTGCGGCGCTTCCGGTGGCGTCGACGGCGAAACGTGTCGATGGCGCGTCATCGAGCGTTGTGGAGTTGGCACCGGTCACCTCGGCCACAAGGCGCTGACGGGCCTGGTTGCGATCTACAATGTAAAGCGGACCGAAGCCTTCGCGCGCGAGAATGAGGGCAACCAGGCCGCCGATCGGTCCGGCGCCGGCGATGAGGATCGGCTCGCCACGCTCGGGCGCGAGGCGATTGACGGCGTGAAGGGCCACGGCCAAGGGCTCGGCCATCGCGGCGACGGCCGGCGGCAGAGCCCGGTCGACAGGAAGAAGGATCGACTCCGGCAGAAGCGTCATCTCGGCGAAGCCGCCGTCGCAGACCTCACCGACGAAGCCAAGCTTCTGGCAGAGATTGGGCGAGCCGCGGCGGCAGGGCGGGCAGCTTCCGCAAGCGATGCGCGAATCGGCCACGACGCGGTCTCCGGGCTTGAACCTCCGGACATCTTGACCGACCGCGATTACTTCGCCGGCAAGTTCATGGCCAGGCGTAGAGGGTGCGCGCGACAGCCATTGGCCGGTCTTGAAGTTGTGCAGATCGGAACCGCAAATGCCAGCGGCAAGAACCTTGATGAGAACATCCGATCCAGAAGGCGAACTAGGCTCGGAGACCGTCTCGATCCGTAGATCGCCAATGCCGTGGAGGCGCGCGGCGCGCATCTCAATTGCCGAGGAGCCGTGTGCGGGTCTCGGAGACCGCATTGGCGTGGGCATCGAAGCCTTCATAGGTTGCGATCACGCGGGCATGTTTTGCGAGTTCGGGATATCCCTGCCGGGTCACATAACCGATCGATGTCCGCTTCATGAAGTCGAAGACCGACAAGGGCGAAAAGGATTTGGCCCACCCGCCCGTCGGCAGGACGTGATTGGGCCCAATGACGAAATTTCCAAGCGTGGTGGGGGTATGCTCGCCCAGGAGAATCTCGCCGGCATTCTTGAATTGACCGAGATAGGCGAAGGGCTCGCGCGAAAGGATTTCAAGATGTTCAGGGGCGTAGTCATTCACGAAGTCAGCGGCTTCCGCGTTATCGCGCGCGATCAGGATGCCGCCGCGATTGGACCCGAGCACCGATTTGGTGAAGGAGATGCGCTGGTCGCCCATCTTCTCCCAGTACTCCGGAAGAGATGCCAGCGCGGCCTTGGCGACCTCTTCGCTCGTCGTAACGAGGAAGGCCGATGAATCAGGGCCGTGTTCCGCTTCGATGAGAAGATCGAGACCGGCTAGACGGCCATCGACCGTGTCATCGGCAAAGATGATCACCTCGCTCGGTCCGGCGGGCGTGCCGGTGTCGATGAGATCGGCGAGAAGGCGCTTCGCTGCGACGACCCATGGCGAGCCGGGGCCGACGATCTTTACGACTTTCGGGATCGTCTGCGTGCCATAGGCGACAGCCGCGACCGCCTGCGCACCACCGCAGCGATAGACGCGGGAGACGCCGGCGGCGCGCGCGGCGACGAGCGTTGCCGCGTCGATATTTCCATCGGGGCCTGGCGGCGTCACGATCTGGATCGATTCGACGCCCGCCACCGTCGCGGGGATGCATTGCATCATCACTGAACTTGGGAACGCTCCCTTGCCGCGCGGGATGTAGCAGGCGACCGAGGGAATGGCGTTCATGCGGTCGCCGGCAAAGACGCCAGGACGCATCTCGTGAAACCACATTTCCTCGGGCTTCTGGTCTTCATGAAACTTGCGGATATTGCCGGCGGCATAGGTGATTGCTTCGAGCACTTCAGGATCCAGCTCCCGATGCGCGCGCTCGAAATCGTCTTCGCTTGCCGCGATGCGCCTGGCATCGACAGGCGCCTTGTCGAAATCGCGAGCGAAGCGGGCCAAGGCTTCGTCGCCCTCGGTGCGGACAGCCTCGATGATCGGCCTCACTTTTTCGAGATAGGGGCCAAGATCGGATTCGGTGCGCTTGAGCAGTTGCGCGCGGGCCTCGTTTGATAGATCGGCGAGGCGAAGGAAATTGACGGACGCAGACATGGGATCCTCAAAGAGACGCAAGAATGCCGCCGTCGACCGGCAGCATAATGCCCGTGACATAAGCGGAAGCGGGTGCGGCGAGAAACACGACAGCACCGGCAAGGTCGTCGAGTTGGCCGAAGCGGCGCAACGGGATGCGGGTCAGCATGCGATCGCGCCAGGCTTCGTCCTGGTAGAAGGCTTCGGTCATGGCGGTGCGGAAATAGCCCGGTGCGATGCCATTGACCCTGATGCCGTGCGGCGCCCATTCGGCGGCGAGCGCGCGGGTCATGCCGAGAAGCCCGGTTTTCGATGTGCCATAGGGGACGGCGGTCGGGATGCCGACAGCGGAGGTCAGCGACAGGAGATTGACGATCGAGCCGCCCGTTCCGCCGGCGATCATATGCCTGGCGGCGGCCTGGGCGCAGAAAAAGGCACCCTTGAGATTGGTGTCGATGATCTTGTCCCACAGCGCCTCGTCGATTGCGGTGGAAGCTCGCACTTCCTCGGTGCCGGCATTGTTGACGAGAATGTCGAGCCCGCCCAGCGCTTCAACGGCCTGCTCGACGCCATGTGTGGCAGACTTAGGCTCGGACACATCCTGCACAATCCGATAGGCCTTGCGCTCCAGCGTCTCGATTTCGGCTGCGGTGTCGTCGAGATCGCGCTCATTGCGGGCCGTGATGGCAACATCGGCACCGGCGCGGGCCAGGGCGAGAGCGATCGCCTTGCCGATGCCGCGGCTTCCGCCGGTCACCAGCGCGGCGCAGCCATCAAGGCTGAATAGCGAGACGTCGCTCATTTCGTCGTCATGTGCCACGTGGTCGAGACATAGTCTTCGTCTTCCTGCGCATTGCGTTCGAAAGCGAGGAAATCCCAGTAGCCGCAGTTGAACTCGCCGGGAAATTCGCGGCAGGCGCGAGGGCGCGCTTCGTAAATCGTGCAGCGGCGCAGCTCAGTATCAAAGAACTGGCAGATGCGGCCGAAATGCCCATCCTTCTGACGGCGCATGACGCGGCCGTGGGTGCGATCGACACGGAAGTACTTCTTCTCCGCCCTGTCGAGCGGCATGTCGAAGTGCTTGGCGATGCGCGCGGCGTCGCGGTCCTTCACTTCGATAATGGGGTAGGAGCAACAATAGCCCGGGCATTTCAGGCAGTCGTACTTCTTGCGCGGCATCGTCTATTTCTTCTGACCCTGGGCCTTGATGGAATTGAACTTGCGCTGAGTCTCGGCCAATTCCGACATCAGCCATTCGCGGAACGAGCGCGCCGGGGCCGATTCCTTCGAGCCCTTGGCGCGCACGAAGAAGTAGCTGCCGTGATCACGCATGTCGAGCGCGAAGGGCCGCACCAGCCAACCCTCAACGATGGAGTCCGTGCATAGGATCTGATCGCCCAAGGCAAAGCCCTGGCCGGCTTCGGCGGCCTCAATGGCAAGGTGGTTCTGGAAAACGGTGCCGCGCCAATCCTCAACGCCGGTGACGCCAGCCTGGGTCAGCCAGTCAGTCCAGAACTGTTTCCGCGCCTCGTGGAGAAGATTGAAGTCGGCAAGTTCGGCGGGGGCGAGATGCCCGCGACCGGCGATCAGTTGCGGACTACACACCGGGAAGATTTCGATATTATCGACAAGCTTCGTCACCTCGACATCCGGCCAGCGGCCGAGCCCATAGCGGATTCCGACATCGGCCTCGTCGGCGCGGAAGTCGACCAGCCGGGAGGTCGGATCGATATTGAGCTCGATATCGGGATGAAGCTCCTGGAAGCGGCCGAGGCGCGGGACCAGCCAGCGTGAGGCAATGGCAGGCTCGACAGAGACATTAAGGGTGCGGACGGCGCCTTGGGCAGCCGCCTCGCGGGTCGCATCGGCGAGCGCATCGAAAAGGGGGGTAAGGCGGCTGCCGAACCGGCGTCCCGGCTCGGTCAGTTCGACGCCGCGGCCGGTGCGGACGAACAGCTCGGTCCCCAGCCATTCTTCCAGGTCGCGGATATGCCGGCTGATCGCGGCATGGGTTACGAACAGCTCTCCGGCTGCCTCGGTAAAGCTTTCTAGCCGGGCTGCGGCCTCGAAGGCTTTCAGGGCATTGAGGGAAGGTAGCCGCCGGGCCATGCGTCACACGTAAGTTTTCCTTACAGGCAGCGTAGGATAATGCCGTTTGTGATGCAAGCGCGAAATCCTTATGTTCAAATCACACAAGAAGACGAAATGGAGTTTGGCCATGAACTGGATTTTTGAAGCTTACACAAATGTTTACAGCACGGCTCTGATGCAGGGCGTGAATGGCCCGGCTCATGCTGCAGGTGCGAAGGAAGCGGCTTCCGCGAAGCCCGGCCGTCTGGCCCGGTTGCTTGGGCGCCACTAACACTCCTTCCCAAAGGAAGTTTTTTCAGCGGCCTCGATCCTAGATCGGGGCCGCTGCCGTCACGGAGACCTCGACAAGCATGGCCGGGTGGGCAAGACCCGCCACGATCAAGAGGGTGGCAGCGCAGCGGTGGCCTTGAAGGATGCGGTCGCGTACCTCGCGATAGATGCCGATATGGGCGGCATCGGTAATATAAACATGCGCGTCGTCAATGTTGCGATGGTCCATGCCCTCCTTGGCCAGGATCGCCAGGACATTCTTCCAGGCATGTTCATGCTGATGCTCGGCCAGGACGGCGATGATGCCATCGGCATCCGCCCCAACCTGGCCTGATACGAAGAGCAGTTTCTTGGCATGCTCAACGGCAATCGCCTGGGCGTAGTTCGAATAAGGCTGTGCGGCGTCTGCGGCTTTCACTTCGCGGATCATGGGCATCTCCTTTGCGCCAGCATGGCGCGACTTGCATTGAACGAAAAGAGAACATATATGCGGTGGATAAGCAGTCGATCCGACTGCCGGGACCGCCGCATTCGACTAGGGTGCGGGCGATATAGGGAGCTTAGACATGGCGGGTTCAGTCAATAAAGTCATTCTGGTCGGCAATCTTGGCCGCGATCCGGAAGTGCGGCACACGCAGGACGGCCGCGCAATCGTCAATCTCAGCATCGCGACATCCGAAACCTGGCGCGACAAGCAGACAGGTGAGCGCAAGGAAAAGACGGAATGGCATCGCGTCGTCATCTTCAACGAGAACCTGGCGAAGGTGGCCGAGCAATATCTCAAGAAGGGTGCGAAGGTTTACATCGAAGGCCAGTTGCAGACACGCAAATATACCGACAATGCGGGTGTCGAGAAATATTCGACCGAAGTGGTGCTCCAGCAATATCGCGGCGAACTGACCATGCTCGATGGACGCAGCGGTGGAAGTGGCAGCAGCGATTCAAACGACGATTTCGGCCAGGCAAGCCCGATGGAACGTCCGCGCGGGCAGGGTGGCGGAAAGCAGAACTTCTCCCGCGATCTTGATGACGAGGTTCCGTTCTAAGTCTCTTCAGACGAAGCTTTCGGCCCAGTTCACGAGTTCGAACGCCGAAATTGCAATGATGAGCAGGCTGACGGCGATGGTCAGCGGCTTGCGCGGCGCCTTCTTGAGGAGCATGCCCGACAAGAGTGCGGCTGGGATTCCTCCAGCGATGAGCGCGGCAATCGACGTGGCGTTGTCGAGCATGCCTTGCGATTGTTGGCTGATGCCGAAGAAGAAGCTGGTTACGAATACCGTGAGGACGGCGGACGTCACGACGAATTCGGCGGCATTGACCGAGCCGATGACATAGCGGGGCGGCGCGCCCGAGCCGATCAGCGTGGACGTCACCACGGGTCCCCAGCCGCCGCCCTCAAGCGCATCAAGAAAGCCGCCTGTCGCTCCGACTGGTGCGACGAATCTGCCGCGCGGCAATGACTCGGCTGCTGGTCTGAAACAACGGACCAGGATAGCGATGCCGACGATGAGCAAATATGAGAAGATGAAAGGCCGCATGATCGCACTGGAGACGTGGGTGAGGAGCAGTGCGCCACTAACACCGCCGATGACGCCGGCTATCGCCAGTTGGATCATCAACTTGCGATCGACATTGCCATTAAACCAGTGCGACGTGCCGGCCGTTCCACTGGTAAAAAGCTTCGCTGCGTGAACGCTTGCCGAGGTCTGGACCGGGGGAACACCGGTAGCCAGAAGCAGGATGGAACAGATGACGCCGTAGCCCATGCCCAAGGCGCCGTCGATCAATTGGGCAAGAAAGCCCACGGTCGCAAAGGCAACAAAATCGAACATCCGGCGCGCTCCCAAGCGAAGCCAAGATAGTGCTGCCGAATTAAGGGATTCTCTACCGGGCTTGCGCGGCCTGGCGGCTTATCCAAATAGCCATTTGATCAGTTCGAATGACGACAGCGCGATAATCAATAGGCTGACGGCGAGGGTCAGAGGCTTGCGCGGTGCTTGCTTCAACAATTTTCCGGCGAGCAGCGCAGCCGGAATTCCTCCCACGATGAGGGCTATCACCGGAATGGCGTGATCGAGCAGTCCTTCCGATTCATGCCAAACACCAAACAGTAGGCTTGTCAAAAATACCGAGACGACGGCGCAGGTCACGACGAACTCGGCAGCATTGACCGAGCCGATCACGTAGCGCGGCGGGGCACCGGTGCCGATCAATGTCGAAGTCACGACCGGCCCCCAGCCACCGCCGCCGATCGCGTCGAGAAATCCGCCGGTCGCCCCGAGAGGCGCAACGAGCCGCATTCGCGGAATGGCCTCGGCAGCAGGTTTGAAACAGCGGATCAGGATGAGTATGCCGACCGCAAGGAGATAGACGAACACAAAGGGGCGCATGGTGGCGCCGGAGACCTGGGTCAATATCGTTGCGCCGAGTACGCCGCCGATGACTCCCGTGGCCGAGAGTTGGATCATCAATTTGCGATCGACATTGCCATGCAGGAAATGCGATGTGCCGGACGTCGCGGTCGTGAAGAGCTTGGCCGCGTGGACGCTGGCCGAAGTCTGAGCCGGTGGAACGCCAGTGGTCAGCAACATGACCGACGAGATCACCCCATAACCCATGCCCAGGGCGCCGTCGATCAATTGGGCGAGGAAGCCGACGGCGGCGAAGACGACAAAATCGAACATCCCGTGAGCCCCTCAGCGTCAGGATACTGCTTGTCGAACCTGATCGCCGCGCTTCAGGAACGCGAAAGATTGATCGGACGGCCGTTAGCCGTCCAGTGGATGCCGCATTCGGTCTTCGACGTTCCAAGCCAACGTCCGGCGCGCGGGTTATCTGTAGTACCACCCTTAGTAGTGCAAGGCATGCAGCCGATCGAGCGATAGCCTTCGGCGAGCAGTGGATGCCGAGGAAGATCATAATGATCCATATAGGCATCGAGATCGCCGGCCGTGAAGCGTGCGAGTGGTTCGATCTTCAGCCGCCCATCAGTCATTTCGAGCGTCGGAATGGTGGCGCGGCTGCCGCCATGAAAGCGCTTGCGGCCGGATATCCAGGCATCAAAGCCGTCGAGTGCGCGCTCAAGCGGAGCCGTCTTACGGATATGGCAGCACATGTCGGGATTGGACTTGTGTAACGTTCCATCGAGATCGAGCAGGCGCACATCGTCGGTGTCTGGCTGGATATTGCGGATGTCCGTCAGGCCAAGGCGATCCACCAACTTGGAGCGATAGGAAAGCGTCTCCCAAAAGTGTTTCTTGGTGTCGATGAAGATCACCGGCACGTCCTTGTCGACCTGCGCAACCATGTGGAGAAGCACGGCCGACTCCGCCCCGAATGACGAGACCAGCGCGACGCGATCCTTGTAGAGCCGCTTGATCAATGGCTCGAGGACATCGACGCCGTCAAAGCCGCCGAAGCGGGCGACGATCTCAGAGTTGGAGGTCATGGCGTGCAATCGGCCTTGATCAATCAACCCGCATGCGGCTGTTCAAGCCAGGGTTCGGCGTCGCGATGGCGCTCCGACCAGACTTCGACTTCGCTCGCCGGGCGATAGAGGCCGCGCTGATAAGCGAGCGACATCCGACGCGACGACTTGAGCCAGACCTCGGGTGCAAAGCGCTCGGTCACCTCGAAGGCATCGAAGCCGACCTGGCGCATGAATTGGAGCTGGTCGGGGAGCACATTGCCGCTTGCCCGCAATTCGCCGACAAATCCGATCTCGCGGATTTGCCGCGCCAATGAATAGGCGCGCCCGTCGGTGAAGGACGGGAAGGGCAATACGATCAAGGCGAGCCGCGGCAGAAACAGGGTCAGCGCGTCGACACGATCGATGTTTGTGAAGACGACGCCAAGCCGGCCGTCATGCTTGGTTAGGGCCTCCCATTCCTTGAGGAAGCGCGCGTATGGAACGACGATGTCGCCGGACGCGGGCAGGGGTTCGTCGAGGCCGACGTGAATCCACGGATCGTCGATAAACCGGTCGTTCTTAATGAGCGGCATAGAGGGCCTCCTTGAAAGGCTGCGCACCCAGCCGGCGATAGGCGGTGAGGAACTCCTCGCCCGGCTGGCGATGCTTGAGATAGGTGTCCAGGATCTTCTCGATGGCATCAGGTACGTCCGGTCCGGCAAAGCCGGGGCCGATGATCTGGCCGATGGAAGCGCTCGTCGACGACGACCCGCCAAGCGTGATCTGGTAGTATTCCTCGCCCTTCTTATCGAGACCGAGGATGCCGATATGGCCGACATGGTGATGGCCGCAGGCATTGATGCAGCCCGAGATATTGATCTTGAGCGGCCCGATATCCTGCTGGCGATCGTAATCGGCGAACTTGCGCGAGATCGCCTGAGCAACCGGGATGGAACGGGCGGTGGCCAGGGTGCAGTAATCAAGGCCGGGGCAGGCGATGATATCGCCGGTGAGGCCAAGATTCGACGCGGCAAGATCGGCAGCTGACAGAGCTTTCCAAACTTCGAAGAGATCGTCGCGCTTCACATGCGGCAGGACAAGGTTCTGTGCATGGCTGACGCGGATCTCGCTGAAGCTGTGCTTTTCGGCGAGATCGGCGACGAGTTCCATCTGCTCTGAAGTTGCATCGCCCGGGATGCCGCCTTCAGGCTTGAGCGAAATATTGACGATCGCATAGCCATCGGCGAAATGCGCGGCGACATTGGTGCGGACCCAGCGCGCGAAGGCCGGATTGGCCAAGCGCGCTTCTTCGAACTTCGGCGACCAGCGCGGGAGGCGTTCGAACTGCGGCGGCGCGAAATAAGCAGCGATGCGCGCAAGCTCGCGCTCTTCGACTTCGGTCTCCTGTTTTGGCCGCTTCGCATATTCTGCCTCGACCTCAGCGCGGAACTTCTCCGGCCCGAGCTCGTGAACGAGGATCTTGATGCGTGCCTTGTACTTGTTGTCGCGGCGCCCATAGAGATTATAGACGCGCATGATCGCCTCGAGATAGGCGATGAGTTCGTGCTGCGGCAGGAACTCGCGCACCGTGACACCGATCAACGGCGTGCGGCCAAGCCCACCGCCGACGATGACTTCCCAGCCGGCTTCGCCCTTGTCGTTCTTGTGCAGGCGCAAGCCGATGTCGTGCACCTTGACCGCGGCGCGGTCATTGGGAGCGCCCGTCACCGCAATCTTGAACTTGCGCGGCAGGTAGGAGAATTCGGGGTGTAGCGACGACCATTGCCGGATCAATTCGGCAACAGGACGCGGATCGGCAATCTCGTCTGCCGCGGCACCTGCCCACTGGTCGGTCGTGACATTGCGGATGCAATTGCCCGACGTCTGGATCGCATGCATCTCGACATCGGCAAGGGCTGCGAGAATCTCCGGCGTATCTTCGAGCTTGATCCAGTTGAATTGGATGTTCTGGCGGGTGGTGAAATGGCCGTAATTCTTGTCCCAGCGGCGCGCGATCATGGCGAGCTGGCGCAATTGGCGCGATGAGAGCGTGCCATAGGGAATGGCGATCCGCAGCATATAGGCATGGAGCTGCAGATAGAGCCCGTTCATGAGACGTAAGGGGCGGAACTCATCCTCGGTCAATTCGCCGCTCAAACGGCGCTTTGCCTGATCCGAAAACTGCGCGGTGCGGTCGCGGACAAACTGGTAGTCGAACTCGTCATAGCGATACATGGTTCAGCCTCCAATCTCGGCCGGAAAGGCGCCGCCGAGGCCTTCGGCCTGCTTGCCAAGGTCAAGACGAACCGTCGGGCCAAGCGTGCGGATGCGTTCGCGAATATGCAGCGCGCGGATATGGCCATCCTCGCGTTCGGCGTCGAAGAGATAGACACCGGTGACAAGAGTCGCGCGCTCGTCATCCTTGCCGCGCGACTCAAGCGCCTTGGCGGCCTGCGGCTCGGTTGCAAGCACGGCAGCGTCGATCGCCTCGCTCCAGTCGCCAGTGCGGGTGAAGAAGACTACTGCTCCATCCCGAAGGCGATTGGCGGTCATGGCCTGGCCCTTCTCGGTGATGCTCATGATGCGACTCGCATTGCTTCGGGCTCGCTCGCAGCCGGGACAGGGAAGGTGACGATGTCGGCGGAAGCCTTGGCCTTGGCGAGACCGACATAGATCATGGCAGGGCCGTAGATGCCCTCGCTAGCGATGGCCTCCCAGAGACTACCGATGGTCGTCACGAAACTGCGCTCGGTCTCGAGCGTGCCGTTCTCGACGAGCGTGACAGGGCAATTCGGATCAATCCCGGCATCAAGCAGCTTGGCGGCAATGTCGCCCGCCATGTTGACGCCCATGTAGATCGCGAAGGCCTGTCCGGGCTGCGCGAGCGCCGTCCAATTCTGTTCGGCAAGGCCGCGCTCGGACGTGCCGGTCAGCAATGTGATGGAGGTGTTCTGGCCGCGCTGCGTCAATGGCAACCCGATCGATGCGGCGCAGCCCAGAGCCGCCGTGATGCCGGGAACGACATCGACTGCGATGCCGGCCGCTTCAAGCGCTGCCTGTTCCTCGCCGCCACGACCAAAGATGTAAGGATCGCCGCCCTTGAGACGCACGACACGGCGTCCAGCCTTGGCCTCATTGATCAGGATGCGGTTGATTTCACCCTGCTTGGGTGAGGGCTCATAGGGCGTCTTGCCGACCGGAATGCGAATCGCATCGCGGCGCGCCATTTCGAGGACGGCAGGACCCACAAGCCGGTCATAGACGATGACGTCGGCTTCGATCAGCTTGCGCTGCGCCTTCAGTGTCAGGAGTTCCGGATCGCCAGGGCCGGCGCCCACGAGCGAGACGCGCCCGGCCGGTGGGGAGGAGTTCCCGGCCAGCGCGGCTTCAAGCTCGCGGGCATAGGCCGGGGTGTCGCCGGCCAGAAAGCTGTCGCGGATCGATCCGAAGAAATATTTCTGCCAGAAATCACGCCGCGCAAAACCGGGGGCGACGGTGTTGGCGATACGCTCGCGCAAATTATCTGCGGTCGAGGCCAAGCGGCCAAGGGCAGAGGGGAGCATCGCATCGATGCGGGCGCGCAAACCTTGACCCAGAACGGGGGCCGCACCTTCGGTGCCGATCGCCACGACGACCGGATCGCGATCGACGATCGAAGGCTGGATGAAACTCGACAATTCGGCGCGGTCAACGACGTTCACCGGAAGCTTGCGCTTCAACGCCTCGGCCGAGACGATCTCTTCCAGTGCCTCATCCGCGACATAGACAACGGCGGCATCATCGAGATGCTGGGTTGCAAAACTCTTGGCCTTCCAGTTGATACGACCGGCATCACGCAAATCGACAAGCTCGCCGGAAAGTTCAGGAGCAATAACGTCGATCGCCACCTCGGTCTTGAGCAGCAGACGCACCTTGCGCAGTGCTTCTTCACCCGAGCCAATGACGACGGCACGCCGGTCTTTCAAATCGACGAAAAGGGGGAAATAACGCATCGGACTACTCCTCACGCCCCCTCGACGAGGCGTACTGCCAAGCCGTCGAGTTCGGGTGTGTAGATGATCTGGCAGGAAAGCCGCGAACCCGGATGGATGAGCGGCAATTCATCGAGCATGGCCTCTTCGTCTTCACGCGCCGGGTGAAGACGGTCGGACCAGGTCTCGGAGACCTCGACATGGCAAGTGGCACAGGCGCAAGCGCCGCCGCACAACCCGCCGACGTCGAAACCGTGCTCGCGGATGATTTCCATGATCCGCCAGCCTTCCACGGCTTCCACCTCGTGGTCGCGGCCCGCCTGATCCTTGATCCGAATAACGCCCATATCCAATCCATTCACTGCACTGCCGTTCGGTATTTCCTATCGCTTTGTCTTCCCCCTGAATTCGTTTGATTCCAGGCCCAAAAGGAGGGTAGAAGCGGTTCCTAGGGTTCGTAATTCCGAACGTTCTATTTAACGAACATAAGTACTAAAGAAAGAACTGCAATATGTCAACGCGCCGGAGCCGCAAGACGGGCGAGTCACAACAGGTTGATCCGACCCCGGCCCTCGGCAAGACGATCCAGCGGCTGCGCAAGGCCTACAACATGTCGTTAGGGGAGCTTTCGGAGCAGTCGGGGGTCGCCAAATCGATCATTTCCCAGATCGAGCGCAACGAGACCAACCCGACCATCGGCACCGTCTACCGACTGTCAAAAGCCCTCGAAACCACGATCGATGAGGTCCTTCGCGTCGATTCGGGTGTCAATTTCATCGAGCACCAGACCAAATCCGGCATTCCGATCCTCGAAAGCCAGGACGGACTTTGCCGCCTGGCGATCGCCGGTCCATTGAACCTGGTCGAATCCCTGCAGTGGTATGATTTCCAGGCCAAGCCCGGCGGCGTGCTCGAGTCAGATCCGCACCCGCCCGGCACGATCGAGCATCTTTACCTTCTCAAAGGCGAGCTCGAGGTGACCGCCGGGGAGGAAAGCCGCATGCTCAAGACCGGCGAGGCAATCCGCTTCCATGGCGACCGGCCGCACAAATTGGTCAATACCGGTGCCACCGATGCCCATGCAACGATGATCCTGGTCATCCGCAATCCTGCGGGCGAGGATCGCCGCTAGCCCAAGGATCAGTTGCTGATCGGGTGGTAGTAATTGACCCGGTTGCTGGGGCCATCGAGCTTGAGGATGCCGGTTGCGGGATCGCGGGTGTAGGTACTATCCGGCAAAGGCTTCGATTCATGGGAGATCGCGCAGGTGTATTTCACCTGCTCGCGGACGAGCTTGCCGTCGACCACCTTGCCGGTCGCGCTGATCAAACCGGCCTCGGCTCCGTCCTTGCAGAAGGCGAGCCCGGTCGAACTCATCAGGATGCGATAGGTCCCGTCTTCATTGTGGACGATGGATAGGGAGTCGATCGAACCGTCCAACGCGTCGATTGCCATGTAATACCCGGTCCATTCATCCTCTTCGTCCTGTGCCAGGACCGGCGGGGCGAGGAGACAGAAAGCTGCGGCGATCATCATTGCTCTGCGGATCATCGGACAACCTCGTGACGTTGCGAGCGCCACCAATGCTAAACAGAGCTTCATTAAGATCGCAACAAGGCTTGAGGTTAACGTGTCGCGATCACGAGCCGCGCTGGCGGCCGGGTCCGAGGATGGCGAGTATGCCGGCCGCGGCGATGAGCAGGGCGCCGATGACCGTGCCCCAGGTTGGAATCTCGTTGAAAAAGAAAAAGCCCCACAAGGGCGTCCACAGCATGCCGGTATATTCGAAGACCGAAACGAGACTTGCCTGCGCCAGGCGATAGGCATTGGTGAGCAATGACATCGCAACCGCGGCGATGACCCCGCATGCGCCCATCAGGAGTAGGTCGCGCAATGTCGGCCACGCCCAAGGCCTGACCAGGAATTCCAAACTCGGATGCGGCGATGTCTCGATGCCGAAGCCGGCAAAGCAGACGGCCATCAACACGGCTCCGGTCAGGAACACGATGTTCTGGTAGAAGGCCATGACGGAAGCCTTTTCCTCGACGCCGAGCTTGCGTGCGACGATGGCTGCGACCGAATAGAAGAATGCGCTGGCGAGGCTCAAGAGCGCGGCCGGCTCGAACAGGCCGCTGCCGGGCCTCAGCATGATCAGCACGCCGAGAAAGCCGATGCCGGCGGCGATCCATTCCTTCAGGGCGACCCGCTCGTTGAGAATAGGCACGGCAAGGAATGTGATCATCAAGGGGGCGGTGAAGAACAGCGCGATCGCATCGGCGAGCGGCAAGGCCGGGAAGGCGATGTAATAGGTCGTATAGGCGAGAAACAGGATGAAGCCGCGGAGCGTGAGTATCCAGAAGCGTGGCGAGCGCAATTGCTTTAAGCCACCTTCCCACTGCACGAAGACGGCAAGAATTGGAAGCGCCACGAGCGAGCGCGTCACCATCGCCTGCGTCACAGGATACTCGCCGCTTATGCCTTTGATGATGGCGTCCTGCGTAGAGAAAATGGCGACGCCGATACACAGGCAGGCAATGCCCCAGAGATTATGCCGGGTTGATGGATTCGACATGGCGCGCACGATGGCCGCAACCGGTCGGCGGCGCCAGCCGGCCAACGGCATGGCGCAGTCGCCCGCGACGCATGGAAGAATGTAGTTTCCCTCCCCCTTGTGGGGAGGGATCAAGGGTGGGGGTAGAGGTAGAGGAGGCGGCCTTGATGATTCATTGACCCCCACCCCGGCCCTCCCCACAAGGGGGAGGGTGAAGACTTAAACCGCCCTTATCGCCTTATCGAGGATCGATACGCCAAGATCGATCTCGTCATCCGACACGGTGAGCGGCGGGGCAATGCGGAACACCGCACCCAGTCCTGGCATCTGCACGATATTCATCGACAGTCCGAAATCGAGGCATTTGGCGGTGATCGCCGCACCGCGCTTGTCGTCAGGCTCCATGCTCTTGCGGTCCTTGACGATCTCGAGCCCGATCATCAATCCATGGCCGCGCACATCGCCAATGCATTCATGTCGCTGCCGCAAGGCCTCGAGCCCGTCGCGCAAGTGCTTGCCGGCTTCACCGGCGCGCTCGGCGAGGCGGTCGCGGAGCAGAATGTCGATCACCTTGGCGCCGATCGCGGCAGGCAGGGGATCGGACACATGCGTCGTGTAGAAGAGGAAGCCGCGCTCGTGGCACTTCTCCTCGATCGCCTTCGAGGTGATCGTCGCGGCGAGCGGCAGTCCGGCGCCGAGCGTCTTCGACAGTGTCAGGATATCGGGCTTCACGCCATCGCGCTCGAAGGCGAAGGTGAGGCCGGTGCGGCCGAGGCCGGTCTGCGCCTCGTCCAAAATCAACAGCATGCCGCGTCTGTGGCAATGCTCCTTCAGAGCTTTGAGATAGCCGGTCGGCAATACGACGAGCCCGCCCGCCGACAAAATCGGCTCGGCGATGAAAGCGGCGAGATTGCCGGTTGATTGTCGGTCGATGAGATCGAAGGCGTAGTCGAGTTCGGCCTTCCAGTCATAGGCATCGCGCGGTCCGAAACGCGGCCGCAATGGGTTCGGCGCCGGGATCGCCAGCGAGCCGACCTGTGTCGGGCCATAGCCTTTACGGCCATGCGAGTAAGTGGCAGACGCTGCGCCGCTCGTCATGCCATGCCAGGATTGGGCAAAGCCCACGACCTCGAAGCCGCCGGTATAGAGCTTCGCCATCTTGATCGCGGCTTCGTTCGATTCCGCACCCGTCGACAGAAAGAGGCAGCGATCAAGCCCGGGGCCGGTCAAATGTGTCAGCTTCTCGGCCAGTTCGATGACCGGGCGCGACAGCATCCCTGAGAAGAGATGGTCGAGATTGGCGATGCCTTGCGAAACGGTTTCAACGATCTCGGGATGCGAATGCCCGAGAATGGCGCTCATCTGGCCGGAGGTGAAATCGAGGATGGCGCGGCCATCCGCGTCATAGACGAAGCTACCCTTGGCGCGCTCGATGATGACGGGCGAGAAATGCCCGCCATAGCGGATCAGCTTGTCATTCGCGCTTTGCCAGAATTGCGCGTCGGCATTGGCACTCACTCGGCCGCCTGCGGCAATGGCGGCACGCCCCTGATCACGCCCTTCTGGATGACTTCCGGCGCATAGGGCTTGCGCGCAAAGACTTCGCGTACGAGGGGTGTGAAGAATTCGAGCGTCTCATTCGGATAGTCCGGGTCGAAGGAGGATTGATCCCAGCGATGGCAGAAATCCTCGCAGGACTTGTAATAAATCGAGTCGCGATACTTCTCGCGCTCATGCTGGTTCCAGCCATAGTGATGCGCGTAGTAATACATCTGGAACGAGCCGTGATGCTCGACCGTCCAGGTAACTTCCTCGCGCAGGAAAGGCCGTAATACTTCCGCCGCGAAGCGGTCGTGATTCTGCGGCGCTAGCCCGTCGCCAATATCGTGGAGCAGGGCGGCGGCTACCCAATCCTTGTCGGCGCCTTCGCGATAGGCGCGCGTTGCCGCCTGGAGCGCGTGGCCGAGCCGGCTGATC
>JAXMCQ010000042.1:0-15411 GCA_046349315.1 Hyphomicrobiales bacterium
AGCGAGGGATCGACTCTTGCCATGCTTCAGAGCGTGGCGCGTCGCGCATGAACGGCTTCTGAAATGACGTGTAGTCAATATCGGATGGAGGCCTCGCCCGGAATCGAACCGGGGTGCACGGATTTGCAGTCCGCTGCGTAACCACTCCGCCACGAGGCCTTGGGGCGCGCTTATAGACGATCGGCTGCAAGCACACAACCGCATGCTGATTCTATTTTTGTTCGGTTCACGTTCCGAGTTGTCTGGAAATAATTTAACAATTACAGGTGTTTACGAATTTGACTTGCAACGGGAACAAAACTTGTACATTCTGCGCTCATGGAAGCGAGGCCGGGTTTGTTGCACCTCCCCGGCGCGTATGAAATAAGGGAGCCCCACCACCATGGCGCAAGCGAATCTCCGGGTCGTCGAGAATACTGCAATGGACAAGTCCAAGGCGCTGGATGCAGCGCTGAGCCAGATCGAACGGGCTTTCGGCAAGGGCTCGATCATGAAACTCGGGTCCCAGACCGCACTGGAAATCGAAGCGGTTTCAACGGGATCGCTCGGGCTCGATATCGCGCTCGGAATCGGCGGTTTGCCGCGCGGGCGGGTCATCGAAATCTACGGACCGGAATCCTCGGGCAAGACAACATTGGCGCTGCAGACGATCGCCGAAGTCCAGAAGCGCGGCGGCATTGGCGCCTTCGTCGATGCCGAGCATGCGCTCGACCCCACCTATGCACGCAAGCTCGGCGTCAATATCGACGATCTGCTCATTTCGCAGCCCGATACCGGCGAGCAGGCGCTTGAAATCGCCGACACGCTGGTGCGTTCCGGCGCCATCGAAGTGCTGGTCGTCGATTCGGTAGCCGCACTCACGCCGCGCGCCGAACTCGAAGGCGAGATGGGCGATGCCTTGCCGGGCAGCCAGGCGCGGCTGATGAGCCAGGCTTTGCGCAAGCTCACCGCCTCGATCTCGAAATCGAACTGCATGGTGATCTTCATCAACCAGATCCGCATGAAGATCGGGGTGATGTTCGGCTCGCCGGAAACGACTTCGGGCGGCAATGCGCTCAAATTCTATGCCTCCGTCCGTCTCGATATTCGCCGTATCGGTGCGATCAAGGACCGCGACGAGGTGGTCGGCAACCAGACCCGCGTCAAGGTGGTGAAGAACAAGGTGGCGCCGCCTTTCCGGCAGGTCGAATTCGATATCATGTATGGCGAAGGCATCTCCAAGACCGGCGAATTGCTCGATCTTGGCGTCACGGCGGGGATCGTCGAGAAGTCGGGTTCGTGGTTCTCCTATGACGGAGAGCGCATCGGGCAGGGGCGCGAAAACGCCAAGACCTTCCTCAAGCAGAACCCGGATATCGCCAATGCGATCGAGCAGGCGATCCGGTCCAATGCCGGGCTCATCGCCGCCCGCATCACCAATGCCGGCGCAGCCGAGGAAACCGACGACTAAATCGCTCCTCGCGGGTGGCCGGATCGTCCCCGACCGCGGCTGACGCTCTTCTTCGTCAGGCCGGCCGGGCTCATCACAAAAGTCTGTGCGAGCAGGGACGCCAGGCCTCCCAACCAGTTCCATCCATTCCGGCCCGGACGCCCCTATCCGGTGCCGGTGTCAAGCAGGTGTGGCCCCACACGCTGCAGTAAGGCGCCCTCCTTGCCCGAGGAGGGCGCCATTTTCTTTGATCTGGGCCGACAAATTCTGGACAGGGAAAGACGCGAACCCTAAAACGCCCGCCTATTCACAAGGCGCCCGGCGGGCGCCAATGACAGGGCATCGGACGATCATGACCGGACTTGCACAGATCCGCTCCACATTCCTCGATTTCTTCAAGAACCGCGGACATGAAGTGGTCGCCTCGTCGCCGCTCGTCCCGCGCAACGACCCGACCCTGATGTTCGCCAATTCCGGCATGGTGCAGTTCAAGAACGTCTTCACCGGCGCCGAGAAGCGGCCCTATGTGCGCGCCACTACGGCGCAGAAATGCGTTCGCGCCGGCGGCAAGCACAACGACCTCGACAATGTCGGCTATACCGCGCGCCACCACACTTTCTTCGAAATGCTCGGCAATTTCTCCTTCGGCGATTACTTCAAGCCGGAGGCGATCGAATGGGCCTGGACGCTTGTCACCAAGGAATTCGGGCTACCGGCATCGCGGCTCACAACCACCGTCTATTCCGAGGACGACCAGGCCTTCCAGCTATGGAAGAAGATTGCGGGCCTTCCCGACAGCCGCATCATCCGCATTCCGACATCGGATAATTTCTGGGCGATGGGCGATACGGGGCCTTGCGGCCCGTGTTCGGAAATCTTTTTCGATCATGGCGACAAGATTCCAGGCGGGCCTCCGGGATCGCCCGATGCCGATGGCGACCGCTTCATCGAAATCTGGAATCTCGTCTTCATGCAGTTCGAGCAGGTGACGAAGGACGAGCGCGTCAACCTGCCGAAGCCGTCGATCGATACCGGCATGGGACTTGAGCGGGTGGCGGCAGTGCTCCAGGGCACGCATGACAATTACGAAACCGATCTCTTCCGCTCGCTGATCGCAGCCATCGTCGAGATCACCGACGTTCCGGCGGAAGGCAAGGCGCGCGCGTCGAACCGGGTGATCGCCGATCATTTGCGCGCTTCCTCTTTCCTTATCGCGGATGGCGTGCTGCCCTCAAATGAAGGCCGCGGCTATGTGCTTCGCCGCATCATGCGGCGCGCCATGCGACATGCCGAATTGCTCGGCATGAAAGAGCCTCTGATGTGGAGGCTCGTGCCGGCATTGGTGCGCGAGATGGGCGCGGCCTATCCCGAACTCGGTCGTGCGCAGGAACTCATCACCGAGACGCTGCGGCTCGAGGAAAGCCGCTTCCGCAAGACGCTGGAGCGCGGCATCCGCATTCTCGATGAGGAATCGGCAGGATTGCAGCAGGGCGATTCATTTCCGGGTGCGACCGCCTTCAAGCTTTACGACACTTACGGCTTTCCGCTGGATCTCACCCAGGATGCGCTCAAACCGCGTGGCATCAAAGTCGACCTCAAGGCTTTCGATGCGGCCATGGAGATGCAGCGCGACGAAGCGCGCAAGGCCTGGAAAGGCTCGGGCGAGGCGCAAACCGAAACCGTTTGGTTCGAGGTCAAGGAGCGTGCCGGCGCAACCGAGTTTCTCGGCTATGCGACGGAATCATCGGAAGGCGTGGTCACGGCGATCATCGTCGACGGCAAGGAAGCATCGGCGCTCAAGGCCGGGCAAGCCGCGGCGCTGGTCCTGAACCAGACGCCGTTCTATGGCGAGTCGGGCGGGCAGACCGGCGATCAAGGCGTCATCAAGACTGCCGAGGGTGCGATATTCCGCGTGACCGACACACAGAAACGGGCCGGCGATGTCATCGCCCATATCGGGACGTTGGAAGCCGGCAATCTCAATCACGGCGAGGCAGTTGAGTTGATCGTCGATCATGCGCGCCGCTCCGCCAACCGGCAGCATCATTCGGCGACCCATCTCATCCACGAGGCGCTTCGGCAGACGCTCGGGAGTCATGTCGCGCAGAAGGGCTCGCTGGTCGAGCCCGAGCGCTTGCGTTTCGATTTTTCCCATAGCAAGCCGATGAGTCATGACGAATTGGCGCAAGTCGAGACGATCGCCAATGAGATCGTGCAGCAGAATGATGCGGTGACGACGCGCCTGATGAGCGTCGATGCGGCGATCGGCGAGGGCGCGATGGCGCTGTTCGGCGAGAAATATGGCGATGAGGTGCGCGTGGTGTCGATGGGCCACAATGCGCATGGCGCGGGCCGGCCGATCTATTCGCTGGAGTTGTGCGGCGGCACGCACGTATCGCGCACCGGCGATATCGGGCTCATCAAGGTCGTGGCCGAAAGCGCGTCATCGGCGGGCGTGCGTCGCATCGAAGCGCTCGCCGGCAATGCGGCTCGGGCTTATCTCGAAGTCCAGGACAAGCGCGTCCAGGCGGTTGCACAGGCGCTGCGCGCATCGCCCGCCGAAATCGTCACGCGTGTCGAGCAATTGGTCGAGGAGAGGCGCAAGCTCGAGCGCGAATTGGCGGAAGCGAAGAAGAAGCTCGCGCTTGGCGGCGATGGCGGTGGCGCCTCTGCTGAGGCAGTCAGCGAAGTTGCTGGCGTCAAGCTCATCTCACGGGTCCTGACCGGTATCGAGCCCAAGGACTTGAAAGGCTTGATCGATGACGGCAAGGCCAAGCTCGGCTCCGGTGTCGTGGCGCTGATCGGCATCAATGCGGAAGGCCGTGCCGGGCTCATCGTCGGCGTCACGCCCGATCTCACCAAGCGCTACAACGCCGTCGATCTGGTTCGTGTCGGTTCGGAAGTGCTGGGCGGCAAAGGCGGAGGCGGCCGGCCCGACATGGCGCAAGCCGGCGGCCCGGATGCGTCCAAGGCCGATGCAGCGCTTGCCGCCATCCGCGAGGCCATTGCCAAGGCGGCTTAGGTTGTCGAACGGCTTACGGCCAATGACCGGTATCGATATCGGGGTGCTGACGGCTTTCGAATTTGCGCCGCTCGACCGGGCTTTGCGGGATGTCGGTTTCCATCTCGGGCAAAGCGTCCAGCTTTGAGAACCACGACATGCGGCTCTCGACTCCGGTCTGAACGGCGGGCTGAACGCGCTCGGGCTCGTCAAGCGAGCCGATCGTGATGCTGATATGCGGGTTTTCGATATTCCGGTAGCTGAGGGGTGTGCCGCATTGCCGGCAGAAGCTGCGCTCGACCACGGGCGATGACTTGAAAATTCCCGGCGTGCCGCGCGTCCAGGCAAAATTCTCGAGATTGACCGAGGCGAAGGGCGCGAAGAACGAGCCAGCCGCCTTCTGGCACATGCGGCAATGACAGATATGCGGGTTGAAGGGCTCGGCAAAAAGCGCGTAGCGAATGGCTCCGCACTGGCAACCGCCGGTATGCAACGGCTCGGCTTCGTGCATCACACTGGCCATGTCTTTGTATCGTGGTCGGGATGCTGGAGCGATTTGAGCTTCTTCAGATCCTCGGGCGTGCGGTTATCCTCGGTCCGCTCGCGGGGCAGGCTCGCAAGCGTTGCGAACCAGCTCAACTCGCTCTCGATACCAACTTGATCCGAAGGCGGCGCCAGTTCGGGATTGTCGAGGGAGCCGATGGCGATCTCAAAGTTCGGATCGCCGTCTTCCTTCATGTAAAGGGGCGTTCCGCAGTCGCGGCAGAAGCCGCGCGCAACGATCGCCGACGACCTGAACTCGCCGGGCTTGCCGCGCGCCCATGTCAAACGTGCCTCCGGGACGGAGACGAGTGCGGCGCCCCAATTGCCGAACGCTTTCTGGCACATGCGGCAGTGGCATATGCCAGCATGGGCGAGCGGCAGGGTGATCCGATATCGGATGGCGCCGCATTGGCAACCGCCGCTGATGGTTTGACCGCCAGTCATGTCTTTCTCCAAAAGAGCCCCGCTCGCGGAGCCTATACCGGATTCGCCTGTGATCATGTCAGCAGTCGGCAGGGCGGCGCAATGGCGCAGGAACATAGCGGTTTAAACCCTTTGTTTACTTTGAAGCGACAGGCTCTCAGGTCGCGCGAATCGAGCAGACTTTGCCAGCCATGAATGGAGGGGAGAGCAATCTTGTACCTGTCGGACGGCCGAAACGGCCGTGGCCGAAGGTGCATCTCGTCTATTTCCTGCTGGCCGGCTTCGACATCGTAGCCATTCTCGGCGGATTGTTTCTGAGTCACCAGGTGATCCGCGTCTTCGAGCGTAATGTCCAGGACTTTGCGGCGCTCGATCGCGTGATGGCTTCTTCGTGGGTTCTGGTCGACACGGCCGCTGATGCCCAGGCCGCGGCAGCGGATGCCATCACCACCGGCGATGCAACGCTCGCCACCATGACCTTCAAGGGAAAGCTTTACGAACTACGCCAGGAATCGGCGCGGTTGCAGTCACAGATTCAAGCTGTCCTGCCCGAACGCGCCGCAAAACGGGCCACGCTGATGATGGCTCGGGTCGGATCCACGGCGGCCGAAATGGAGCGGACAGCGCTTGGCATCACCCAGAAAATCGCCGAGCGCGACGTTGCCGGCGCTGTCAGGGAAGCAGCCGCGCTCCAGGCGCGCTACACGGAATTGCGCAATGCGGTCGGCGACCTCAACCAGCTGGTCGCGATGGTCAAGATTTCCAACGTCGACCAGAGCCATGTGCTCGTCGAGCGGTGGCGCAAATACGAGTATCTGATCGCCGCTCTGATCGCGGTCATTGTGTGCTGCGTCACGGCCTATGGCTTGTGGGTCGGCCGGCTCATGAAGCAGAAGTACAATGAGCTAGAAACTACGAATGACGAACTTGCGGCGGCGCAGGCGGACTCGGCTGCGTTCTCGGGCCGCCTGCAGGCGATCAACGAGGATGTGACCGAACTCAATCGCGAGTTGGCGGAGAAGATGCGCAGGCTGAGCGAGGCGCAGGAAGAGCGCGTGAAGCGTGGCCGGCTTGCGGATCTGGGCCAGATCACTGCCGCATTGACGCGGGAATTGCGCAATCCGCTGTCCGCGGTAAGGACCTCGGCGTATCTCCTGTCGCGCGTGCTCAAAGACAGAGAGCCACATGCAGCGCCGCATCTTGCGCGGATCGACAATGGCGTCATGCGCTGCGACCAAATCATCATCGAGCTTCTGGATTTGTCGCGCGCAGGCTCGCCGGCTCCCAGCTCCCAGTTGGTCGATGATTGGATCGCGCGTGTCGTCGAACAGGAAGCGCAGCGGCTCCCGGCTGATTTGCATTTCGAGTGCAATTTGGGGCTCGGCTCACTCGAAGCCAAATTCGATCCGCAATGGCTGGAACGCGCCATGGGCAATGTCCTCAACAGGACGGCTGCAAGGGTTTCGGCGAATGCGCCCGCCGGTCTTTCAGCGATCATCAAAGTCACCAGCCAACGCACGGCTCGGGGCGTGGAGATAGCAATTTCCGCCGATCGCGCCCTGGCCAACGAAGAGCAGGCAGGAACGGAGCGCGCCGATTTCGGGCTGCTCGCTGCGGAGCGAATCCTGGAGCAGCATGAGGGCGGGCTGGACCGGGAGGCATCGCCCGGATCAGGTATCTGCTATACCTTGTGGTTCCCGGCGTCTTCCGGAATGAAGGAAGTGGCCTAGTGACAGAGCGCTGCCGAATCCTGGTCGCGGACGACGATGCCGATGCCGCGCATGCGCTGGCGGAACTGCTGAAGCTCGAAGGCCATGCGACCGACGCTGCGGTCGGCGCGCAGGATATGCAGGCGCAGCTCGCTGCCAGCGCGTATGATGTGACGTTTGTCGATACATCGCTTCCCGGGAGGAGCGATGTCGAGAGCTTCTTCACCTTGACGGCCCGGCGCGGCGGCAAGCGAAACTATCTGATGACCGGCTACAGCTTGAGCCAGCTTCTCGGCCAGACGGCGAGGAGCGGCGGCGGTCGGATGCTGAGCGGGCCGATCACTGCCGGGGCGATTCTCGCAACGATGCAGGAGGCGGGCAGCGATGGGATTGTGCTCGTTGCATCACACGGAGCGGATGCGGGCAGGGAACTGCACGACGTGCTGTTGCAGTCGGAATATGCAGTCGCGCACGTGACCGAGGCGGCGGATGCGCGCGCGCAAATCGACGAGCGGCGCGTGCATGTGTTGATCCTCGATCTTGGGCTACGCCTGATCGATGCGCTCGGAGTCTATGTGGCTCTCCAGGCGGAACGCCGCGCCAAGCCGACGATCATCATCTCGGGCGGCGCCAACTCCCCGCTCGACGATCCGGTCACGACCGGCATCATAACCAAGCCCTATGATCCGCGGCTTTTAATCGAACAGATCGGCCGGCTCGCCGCCTGATCAGGCCATCGCCTTTCTCAGATTGAAATCGACGGCATCGAGGAAACCCTCGGTCGATAGCCAGGACTGATCCGGTCCGACCAGCACGGCCAAGTCCTTCGTCATCTGACCCGATTCGATCGTGCCGACGGTCACCTTCTCCAAAGTGTCGGCGAATTTCTTGAGCGGCGCGTTGCTGTCGAGCTTGGCGCGATGGGCAAGGCCGCGCGTCCAGGCATAGATCGATGCGGTCGAATTGGTCGATGTCGCCTTGCCGTCCTCATGCAGGCGGTAATGGCGGGTGACGGTGCCATGGGCAGCCTCGGCCTCGACCGTCTTGCCATCCGGCGTCATGAGAACCGACGTCATGAGGCCAAGCGACCCGAACCCTTGCGCGACGATGTCGGACTGCACGTCGCCGTCATAGTTCTTGCAGGCCCAGACATAGCCGCCAGTCCACTTGAGCGCGGAGGCCACCATGTCGTCGATGAGGCGATGTTCATAGTGGAGCTTGCGTTTCTCGAACTCGGCCTTGAACTCGGCGTCGAAGACCTCCTGGAAGATGTCCTTGAAGCGGCCGTCATAGGCCTTGAGGATGGTGTTCTTGGTCGAGAGATAGACCGGATAGTTGCGGGCAAGGCCGTAATTGAAGCTCGCACGCGCGAAATCGCGGATCGATTCATCGAGATTGTACATGGCCATGGCGACGCCGCCGCCCGGTGCCTGGAAGACTTCGTGTTCGATGACCTTGCCGTCCTCGCCGACGAACTTGATCGTCAGCTTGCCTTTGCCCGGAAAGCGGAAATCGGTGGCACGATACTGGTCGCCGAAGGCATGGCGGCCGACGATGATCGGCTCGGTCCAGCCCGGGACGAGGCGCGGCACATTCTTGCAGATGATCGGTTCGCGGAAGATGACGCCGCCGAGGATATTGCGGATCGTGCCATTCGGCGACTTCCACATCTGCTTGAGGTGGAATTCCTTAACCCGCGCCTCATCGGGTGTGATGGTGGCGCATTTGACGCCGACGCCGTGCTTCTTGATGGCATGGGCGGCGTCGACGGTTACCTTATCGTCGGTCGCATCGCGGTTCTGGATCGAGAGGTCGTAATATTCGAGCGGCACGTCGAGATAGGGATGGATCAGTTTTTCCTTGATGAGCTGCCAGATGATCCTGGTCATCTCGTCGCCATCGAGTTCGACAACCGGATTTGCGACCTTGATCTTCGCCATGTCTGAGAGCCTCATGCTGCGCTGCGATATAAACCCCGGCGCCTATAGCAGGGCTCCCGCATATGGGCAATTCAGACTGAAGGCTTAAGCAGGGTCTCGGCGAGGGGGCCAAGCTTCGCTTTGAGGATCTTGCCGGTAGGGCTCGCCGGCAATTTGTCGAGAATGAAGATGTGCTGCGGGCGCTTATAGGGTGCGAGGCGGGCTCCGGCATGGGCCTGTAGATCGCTGATGGTTGTCACGGAGCCGGGCTTGAGTTCGATGCAGGCGATTATCTCTTCATCTCCCGAGGCGCGCCGCCCGATCACCGCGGCATAGACGACATCGGGATGCGAATTGAGCGCGGTTTCGACCTCGATAGGATAGACGTTGAAACCGGAGCGGATGATCAATTCCTTGCTGCGGCCGACGATGAACATGTGTCCGTCGGTCAGGCGGTAGCCGAGATCGCCGGTGTGAAGCCAGCCGTCACTGGTGAAGGCGGCACGGCTTGCCTCTCTATTGCGATAATAACCCTTCATTACATTCGGGCCGTTGACCTGGCATTCGCCAACTTCGCCGGGCGCGCATTCAACCCCCTTGGATGAGACGAAACGGATAGCGACGCTCGGCGCCGGAAGGCCGATCGTGTCGTCGTCGCGATTGTCGCCGATGCGGGTAATGCCGGCGGTCGATGAGGTTTCGGTCAGGCCATAGCCGTTGTGGAGCTGGGTGCCGAAGCGGCGTTCGATGTCGCGCTTCCAGTCGATATCGAGCGGCGCGCCGCCGGCCGAGAGATAGCGCAGGCGCGGCGCGTGCAGGTCTCTGCCCGATCGTTCGAGATAATCGATGAAGCGGGCGAAGAGGGCGGGTACGGCCTGCAGCACGCTGGCGCCCGCCTCGAGCGCATCGGCGAGACGTTCAGGTTCGAGGCGGGCGAAGAGCTGAACAGTGGCACCGGCCGAGATCGCGCCGAGGAACACCGAGGCAAGGCCGAAGACGTGCGAAATCGGGATCACGGCTATCACCCGGTCCTTGGGGTTCGTGCCGCGGAGTGCGACCGAGATGGCGGCGACAGCGGAAAGATTTCGGTGGGTGAGCATGACGGCCTTGGGATCGCCGGTCGTGCCCGAGGTGTAGATGAGGACCGCGATCTGTTCGGCCCCATCCTGTGCGATGGGCTCGGGGTCGGCCGGCAGATTGCCGACAAGATCCAATGGCCCGATACAGGAAATCTCGATCTCGGTTGCGCCATAGCGATCGGCATGCGTCCTTGCCTCCGCCGATACGCTGCCGGTGACGGCGATGGCGCGCGGGCGGGCATGCTCGCGGATGCGGTCGATCTCGGTGGCGGTGAGACGGGCATTGACCGGAACCGCCCAGGCATCAAGGCGGCTCGCGGCAAAAAGTGCCGTTACCGCGGCAATCGAATTCTCATTGACGATGAGCACACGGTCGCCACCACGGACGCCATAGTCTGCGAGGGCCTGTGCAAGTGCGCGCGAAGCTTCGCGCAATTGCGCATAGGTGAGTGTGCGCCCGTCCAGTTCTGCAACGGCAGTCGCATCGGGAGCCTCATCTGCCCAGCGATCGATATAGTCGTGGATGCGACGAGGCAGGCTCGCAAGATCGATGGGCGGCTCAGTCACGTGCGTCTCCGGATGCTGCCGATATTCTAGCAGCTTCTGCGAGGAACCATTCCAAAACCCTTTGGTGAGGAGGTCCGAGCGACACAGTCGAGCGCGCGGCGAGGAAATGGCCGTTCGGACTCTCGAGTTCGACGGGTGAAAGGCGGACCAAGTCGCGCGATTGAAGTGCCGGATCGATCAGCGGACGCGACCCCAACAACACGCCGGCGCCGGCAATGGCGGCGGCATGGGCAGCGATGAAACTGTCGAAGCTAAGTACGGGGCGTGACGGCTCGATCTTGGCGCGGGCGAACCAGTCGCGCCACATTTCGCGCGGGCCTTTCACGGTAAGAAGCGGCAGGTGTTGCCAGTTCTTCGACTTGCGCTTTAGGAGAGAGGGCGCGCAGACCGGCGTCAGTCTTTCATGCGTCAATCGCCAAGTTTGGTACCCGGGCCAACTTCCGGTGCCGAAGCGGATTTCGAAGTCGCCGGCATCCGCCGGGTAGTCGGCCGGAACATGCGCAGTGGTGATGCTGAGGGTGATCGCCGGACTGGCCTTCTGGAAATCCGCCAGTCGCGGCGCCAGCCAAAGACTCGTAAAGGATATGGGAGCGACGATCGCAATCTCAGTGCCGCGCCTGTCGCCGAAAAGGTCGGCGGTGCTGCGGGCCAGCCCTGCGAGCGCCGTTTGCACATGCGGTAGATAGGCAGCGCCATCCGCGGTCAGTTCCACGCCGCGCTGCCGGCGGTGAAACAGTTTCACGCCCAGCGCCGCTTCCAGCGCGCTGACATGGTGGCTCATCGCCGCCTGGGTCAAGCCCAGTTCCTCGCCGGCGAGGGTGAAGTTCAGCCGCCGCGCGGCGGCCTCAAAGCTGCGCAGCCAGGGCAAATGTGGAAGGAAGTCGCGCGCAGGTTTTGCCATAAGGAAAATGCCGTCATATATCCGTAAAGCGTAGTTTGCATGATGGCTGGAACCGATCCAAACATCAAGTTCAGGATCGAGGAGTTGGACTGATGATGGTGACGGCGGCGCGGGTATTGGACGAGGGCAAAGCGGTCGAATTGGCATTTGGACCGCGTCAGGCCCGCTTTCACGCGATGTGGCTCCGGGACAACGCGCTCGATGCCGAGACGCGCAGCCCGAGCAACGGCCAGCGTCTGATCACTGTTCTCGATATTCCAACCGATACGCGGATTGCCCGGACCAGGATCGACGGGTCGGGCGATCTTGAAGTGACATTCGCGCCGGAGCAGCGGAGCGTTAGTTATCCGGCGGCATGGTTGGCGGGGCGCATTTACGATCAGTCGCTTGATCACCTGCCGGGGTGGACCGGTCCTAGCATTGAACGGTGGGATGCGCGGCTTCAGTCACATGTGCCGAGCGCCGATTATCAGAAGGTCGCAGCAGACCGGGCAGCATTGGGGGCTTGGCTCGCGGCGGTGCAGCGTTATGGGTTCGCGGTCTTGACCGCGGTTCCGACCGAGTCGGGGCAATTGTGCAAGGTCGCGGAACTCTTCGGCTATGTGCGCGAGACCAACTACGGGCGCTGGTTCGAGGTGAGGGCCGAGGTCAATCCGAACAATCTCGCCTATACGAATCTTGGCCTCCAAGCCCATACCGACAATCCCTATCGCGATCCGGTGCCGACATTGCAGCTTCTGTCCTGCCTCGAGAACACCGTCGAAGGCGGCGATTCGATCGTGGTCGACGGTTTCGCGGTCGCTGCGCGACTCCAGAAGGAGAATCCCCGCGGTTTCGGGCTGCTTTCGCAATATTGTGCGCGGTTTGAATATGCCGGCAGCAAGGGCGTGCGGCTCGCGTCCAAGCGGCCGATGATCGAACTGGGGCCCGACGGCGAATTGATCTCCATCCGCTTCAATAACCGCTCGGCGGCACCGCTTGTTGATGTGCCTTACGAGGCGATGGAGGATTACTACGCCGCCTATCGCCGCTTTGCCGAGCTCATTGAAGACCCTTCCATGCAGGTCACATTCAAGCTCGCGCCGGGCGAACTCTTTATCGTCGACAACACCCGCGTTCTTCACGCACGCAAGGCCTTTTCGGGAACCGGCAAGCGCTGGCTCCAGGGTTGCTATGCCGACAAGGACGGATTGCTCTCGACATTGGCTGCCATCGAATTTGAAGGATCACAGAAATGAGCGAACCGGCCCTCAATCGCGATACCATTGTACCGTTCATCGCCGATATCTTCGAGCGGCGCGGCGCCGACTCCTATCTCGGCGAACCCGTGACCATGTCGCAGCACATGCTCCAGGGCGCCGTGCTGGCCGAACAGGAGAATGCAGCGGACGAACTGGTGGCCGCAGCATTGCTCCATGATATCGGGCATTATACGAGCGAATTTGGCCCGCTCTCGGATGAATCGCATGACGACAATTATCATGATGAGGCGGGCGCCCGCGTGCTTGAAGGCTTCTTTCCTCCGGTGGTCATCGAATGCGTGCGCCTGCATGTCGCCGCCAAGCGCTACCTCTGCGCAACCGATCCGAGCTACTACGACAAGCTTTCCGCCGCCTCGATCCATACGCTCGGGCTACAGGGTGGGCCGATGAACGAGCAGGAAGTCGCCGAATTCCGGCGCAACCCGCATTTCGAGGAAGCAGTCCGCGTCAGGCTGTGGGATGAGGGCGGCAAGGATCCCAACATGGCGACGCCACCCTTCCGGCATTACATGCCCATGCTGCAACGCGTCGTCGACAAATACATGGGCGCAACCCAGGCCTGATGCTTTCGCAAGCGGCATGGCTGCCTTTCGCGGCTTGGCTTTGACAGGAATCGGCTGCCGGGTTAGGGCGGCATATGAACCCGCCGCCCAGCTCAGAGCCTTCCACAAAAATCAAGGGCGGCGCTTCAGCCTTTCGGCATCGCGGTTATCTTTTCTACTGGATCTCGCGGTTTCTCGCGACATTCTCGACCCAAATCGTCAGCGTCGCGGTCGGCTGGCAGGTCTATGACCTGACGCGCGATCCGTTCGATCTCGGGCTCGTCGGCCTGGTCCAGTTCCTGCCGGCCCTGCTGCTCGTGCTGGTAACCGGTGCCACGGCCGATCACTTCAACCGGCGCCTCATCATGGCGATCTGCCAAGCGATCGAGGCGGTCTGTTGCGCGATTTTGCTGTTTTTGGTCTGGACCCAACACGGATCCGTCGTGCCGATCTTCGGCGTCCTGATCTTGTTTGGCGTCGCGCGCGCCTTTCTGGGCCCGGCACAGTCCTCGCTCGTTCCTAACCTCGTACCACCGGAAGATCTGAGCAATGCAATCGCGTGGAATTCTTCCGCCTGGCAGGTCGCGACCATTGTTGGGCCGGTCGCGGGCGGCTTGCTCTATGGTCTCAATGCTGAGACCGCCTATGGCACTGCGCTGGCGCTGATGTGCGCGGCCGCGCTGCTTGTTCTCCTTGTGCCGAAGCCGCCGCAGAAGACCTCGACACAGGGCACAAATCTCGAGACGCTTTTCGCCGGATTTCGCTACGTCTGGTCCGAGAAGGTCGTGCTCGGCGCGATCTCGCTTGATCTTTTCGCCGTCCTGCTCGGCGGTGCGACAGCGCTATTGCCGGTCTACGCGCGTGATATACTGGAGACGGGACCATGGGGTCTCGGCCTGTTGCGATCGGCGCCTGGCATTGGTGCAATCGCCGTCGCACTCTATCTGGCCCGCAACCCGATCCGCGACCATGCCGGCCTTATCATGTTCGCAAGCGTTGCAGGTTTCGGGCTCGCCACGATGGTCTTCGGCTATTCGACGATCGTCTGGGTATCGATCCTAGCGCTGCTCTTCATGGGCGCCTTCGACATGGTCAGCGTCTATGTGCGCGAGACACTACTACAACTGTGGACGCCGGACCTGGTTCGCGGGCGGGTCAATGCGGTGAACATGGTGTTTGTCGGCGCCTCGAACGAACTCGGCGAGTTCCGAGCCGGCATATCGGCAGCCCTCATCGGAACCGTGCCCGCCGTGGTTGTCGGCGGAGCAGGGACAGTGCTGGTCGCGTTGCTGTGGTCACGATGGTTCCCGCAACTGCGGCAGGCCCGCCATCTCGACACGCGTAGTTGATCAGCGGACGGGTTGCCAAAAGCGGCACCATTCATGTTACAATTCAACAGGATGGGGATTTTGGTTTATTGCAATGGGTGTGGTTATGGCAGGTCAGTGGCGTCATTTGCGTCTCTTGGGGGTCTTCCTCTTTCTTACGCTGATCACGGCGTGCCTTGGCGGTGCGGGCAACTCGGCAGAGGCCGCGACCAGCAAGCTCAAGATCGATATTGACCTTTCTTCTCAGACGATGCGGGTCGATGGCGGCTTCTGGAGCCGCCATACCTGGCGCGTCTCGACCGCGCGGCCCGGGTATCACACGCCCGTCGGGAAGTACCGCCCGACGCGGCTCGAAGTGATCTGGTATTCGAGCAAATACGAAAATTCGCCGATGCCCTATTCGATCTTCTTCCTGGGCGGCTACGCGATCCACGGAACCTATGAGGTCAAGCGGCTTGGCCGCGCCGTATCCCACGGCTGCGTCAGGCTTCACCCCGACAATGCGCGCAAGCTCTTCGAGATGGTCAAGCTCTACGGCCGCGGGAATACCGTTATTACCATCAGACCCTGAGGGCGACGGGCAGGTACTCACGGACGCTCGCGTAAGCGTGAGAAGATGTGACGCTGGAGCAGGCGAGCGGCAGCCTATATCCTGCTGGAAACAGCTCCGAGAGTGTTTGCCTTGTATCCCTGGACCGATCGAACCGG
>JAXMCQ010000043.1:0-13566 GCA_046349315.1 Hyphomicrobiales bacterium
CTACGGATCTCCTGGGGTGCGCCGATCGCCACCACTTCGCCCATGTCGAGGACGCAGATGCGGTCGCAGACATTCATGATGAAATGGAGGTCGTGATCGATGATGAATAATGCGCAGCGACCGCGCTCGTGAATGCGCTTCACGGCCTCGGCAAGTTCGGCTGTCTCATAGTCGTTCATGCCGGCGGCAGGCTCATCGAGAAGCAGGACGCGCGGACCGAGTGCCAATGCGCGCACGATTTCGAGCCGCTTCTGCTGGCCGTATGGCAGCGAGCCGGCGGGCCTGTCAGCGTCGCCGGCAAGTCCGTACTGGTCGAGCAGTGAATCGATGTTGATGGAGCGGGCGGTCTCGGGCCGATCACGCCGACAGGTGATGAATGCGACCTCAACATTCTGGCGGGCGGTGAGGGAAGCGAAAAGCCGAAGATTCTGAAAGGTCCGCGCTATGCCGAGATGAGCAGCGAATTCCGGTCCGCGACCGGAGACTTCTATATCGTCCAAGCGGATCGAGCCGCTGTCAGGCCGCAACACGCCGCTGACCGCATTGACGAGCGTCGACTTGCCCGCGCCATTGGGCCCGATCAAGCCCAGAATCTCACCGTCGCTACAGGCGAAGCTCACGTCCCTCAAAGCATGGACGCCCCAGAAGCTTTTGCTAACGCCTTCAATCGAAAGCACGGTCTTGCTTCGCCTCCCGCGCTGGGTCCGGTCGGTTTTAGGTCAGGCCCGTTCCCCTGATGATGGCGATGTTAGGAGGCAGTTTTCCGAACTTCAAGACAATTTTCGTTTTTGGAAAAATCTGTCAGCCCTGCGCGGCCAAAACTCCTGGTCCGCCGTCGGCCGGCACGGTGTTTGACATGAGGACGATCGCCTCGCGTTCGCCAATAGCGATATAGGCATGCGGCATGCTGGCATCGAAGAGAATACTGTCGCCGGTATTGAGGCGAGCCGGCTCATAATGCTCGGTATGAAGTTCGAGCGTCCCTTGCAGGACGTGGAGAAATTCTTCACCGGGATGACTGCGCCAGCCGCCACTTTGCTCGACCGTCGCGGCATTGATGACGACGCGCCAGAAGACATTGCGCTTTTCCTTGAAATCGCTGCACAGAACTTCAAAGCGCATACCGGGAGTCTGATGCACGATACCACCGCCGGCGGGCGTGACCGAACGGCGTGCAATCACGGACTGTGGCGGGCTCGACAGGAAGGCGGTGACCGGCACTTTGAACAAGCCGGATAGGGTCAGCGCGGTATCGAATGTCAGCCGGGCTTTCCCGGTTTCGATTTTGGAGAGTTGGGAAACCGAAAGACTGCAGGCCGCACTAAGCTCTTCAAGTGTCAAGCCTTTCGACTTTCGAATCTCACGAATCTTAGCGGAAACCGTCATCCCGGCCACGATGGACTCAGCCCCCTTGCGGATTTGGCAAACCGACTTGGTCTCTATCGTTTTCGTGACCCATTTGTCCATGGAGCATATCGATTTCCGCTCTGAGAGCCGGCGCGAGCGCAGCAGCAATCTGCGCGCGGCCGCGTTCGGTCATGAGGAGATCATTGCGAATTTCGAGGTAGAGGCAGGGCAAGCCTTGGTCTAGGCCGTGGCGGCGCAATGTGTAGCCCTCGGAGCCATGCCAGTCATAGGGCTCGTTGCTGCCGATCGCGAAGCCTCCACGATCGCGCAATGCCTGCAATGCCAGCGCTCCCATTCTGCATTCCTCGCGCCACAACACGCCGATTTCGGTTTGCCGGCGCTTACCGGCCATCACCGGTGTGAAAGTGTGAATGGAGACTACCGCTGGCCGGCGCGTGCACGCTTGCGTCATGACCGCGTCGAAAGGCTCGCGCGCGATCGCCTCGCGCAGAGCCCGGTCGCCGGCATCCGATTTGAGGTTGGCCGGAACCGGGATGCCGCCCAAATCCGGACGCAGGCAGTCCCAGTCGCCGGGAAATCGGTTGAGATCGAGGAAAAGCCGCGAATAGGTCGCCAACACGGCCGCCGCACTAAGCTCTTCAGCCAGAAGTTCGGTGAGCGCGGCCGCGCCGATATCCCAGGCGAAATGCGTTTCCAGAAACGGCGCGGCAAGCCCGAGATTGGCCCAGGCCGGCGGCACCTCGTTGCCGGCATGCTCGCAGACGAGCAAGAGCGGCGCGAAGGCTGTGACAGCCTCGCGCACGCGTACGGCGCGTCCCGCCAGTTCTGCTAAGGCGTCGTCAGACAAACGCAGTGCGGACATGAAACGACTTGCTTTCGGTCGCCTGTTTCAGGCCTTCGCTGCCGTTGACGCGGCCGAGGCCGGAATTCTTGACACCGCCCCACGGCAAATAGAGATCGGCGTGATCGCAGCGATTGAGATAGACGGTGCCGGCATCGATCTCGTCGAGCAATTTCAGCCCGGTTTCGGTGTCGGCGGTCCACACGCTGGCGCTCAAGCCATAGTCGCTGTCATTCATTAGACGGACCGCTTCGGCATCGTCCTTGACGACCTGGATCGCGGCTACCGGCCCGAAGGTCTCGTCTCGCATAAGGGACATGGAGTGGTCGGTACCGATGAGCACTTCCGGTTCGATATAGGCCGACCCAAGCTGCGTGGCCGCGAAGCGGCCCGGTGGCAACAGACGCTTGGCGCCCTTTGCCAAGGCGTCGTCGATTTGGGCGCGAATATTGGTAGCCGCGCGCGTGCTTACCACCGGCCCGATAATGGGCTTCGCACGGACCGGATGATCGAGGGAAACCTGCGCAGCCTCCGCCACGAAGGCATCGATAAAGCGATCGCGAATGTCCTCGTGGACATAGAGGCGCTCGACCGAGCAGCAGGACTGCCCGGAATTGGAGTAACAACCTTCAACCAACAGCGGAATTGCCCGGGCAATATCAGCATCCGGCCGGACATAGGAAGGATCTTTGCCTCCGAGTTCCAGATGGACATTGGTCAATGTGCCGCCTGCCGCTGCATGGACCCGCTTGCCGCCATTCACCGAACCGATGAAGTTGACCGCGCGCAGCCGGCCGGAGGCGATCATGCGCTCGGCGTCGGCGTGAGCTATGTCCAATGTCTGAAACACGCCTTCGGGAACACCGGCGGCGGCAAACGCCTCGCCGGCGATGTCAGCGGTGAGCGGTGTTTGGGGAGAATGTTTGAAGATGACGACATTGCCGGCGATCAACGGCCCGCTGACTAGGTACCCCAGCATCGCGACGGGATAATTCCAGGCGCAGATCGAAAGCGTAACGCCCTGCGGTGCGCGCCGTGCAAATCGGCGAATGCCTGGATCGCCGGGGAATTCCTCATCCGCAAGCGCCTCGGCTGCAGCTTTCGCCGTCAATTCCCCGACCAGTTTCAGGCGTGGCGTCTCATCGGACTGCCACAGCGGACGCCCCATCTGCCAGGACAAGGTTTCGGCAAGCTGTGGCGCACGCTTGGCCATTTCTTCGCCGAAGCGAATGACGTCGGCTATTCTTTCGTCGAGTGGAGTCCGCGCCCAGCTCTTGGCCGCGATTTCCGCGCGGCTCAGAACCGCTTCGATGTGGCTTCCGCCGGCATAGAAACGGCGGGCATAGACGCTTCCGTCGATCGGCGAGACGACGTCAAAGGCCAAGCGCTCGTCGGGCATTACCGCGATATTCATATCTCACTCCTCGTGTGGGCTCGGCACATTCTAAGCGGAATTGTCCAAAATAGAAAATTTTTTCGTTTTCAGCATAAGCATGATTGGCTAGCATGACTCAGGATGAGGACAAGGAAGATGCCGATGTCACTGCCAAGCTACGATTTCCGAGGTAGAAACGCGGTGGTGACGGGCGCCGGTGGCGGCATGGGCGAGGCGATCGCCGTGGCCTTGGCCAAGGCGGGAGCGAGGGTCACCGCCATCGACATGAAGCCTTGCCCCGCCACTCTGCAAAGCCAACCGGCACTGGTCGACTACGCTCAAGGCGATCTGCGCGACCAGGCCTTTGTCGAGGCCACCATCGCCGAGGCCCATGGCCGCGCTGGCCGGCTCGACTATTTGGCAAATGTCGCGGGCGTATTGTGGTTCGGCCGGGACAAGTCGCTCCTCGACATGGACCTCTCGGTCTGGGACGACGTGATGGACATCAACCTGAAGAGCATGGTGCTGACCAGCCGGGCGGCGACGCCGTGGATGAGCAAGAGCGGCGGCGGCGCCATGGTCCATGTTTCGACCATCCAGTGGATGCGTGGCGACCCCCAACCGCAGGATGCCTATCAGGCTTCCAAGGCCGCGGTATGCGCAGTGTCCCGTTCGCTCGCCATGCAGCTCGCAGGCGATGGTATTCGCTCCAACAGTATCTGCCCGGGGCCAACGCTGACGCCCTTGCAGGCGCGTTGGGATACCGAGGAGATTCGCGGCCGGGTCGCCGACTATGTGCCGCTCAAGCGGATCGGTACGGCTGAGGACATGGCGAACGCCACGTTGTTCCTGCTGTCGGACGCGTCGAGTTTCATTACCGGTGTCGAGCTTGCCATCGATGGCGGTCTATTATTGCGAATGTGAAGGGTTGCTGCACTGCGCGTTAGCGCTTTTTTGCTTTGGATTTTTTGTCCTTACTGGCTGTCGTCTTGATCGGCTCAGTTGCTCCGACGGCCGATTTTTGGGTCCGTAGCAGCTCGAGCTCGGCTTTCTCGCTCTCGATCGCTCGATCATAGGAGGCGATGGCGTCTTCCTTGCGGCGCGCCAGCGCGTCGATGCGGGCCTCGATATCCGCCTTGCGGCGCGCGCGCTGTTCGTCGGGGAACTTCGCTGCATTCTCGTCGACCTTGTCGAAGACGCGGCGTTTCTTTGCCTGCTCGAGCCATGTGGCATTCTGCTTGAGGAGTTCGTCGAGTTTCATGTGACTGGCCTTTCGAGTTAGGTAGCGGTCATGTTGAAGCTGTTGGCCGGAACCGGGAAGTCCGCATGGTTGATCGTACCGCCGGCGGTGATGTTGCCGATGAATGGGCCGGGCATGCTGTTGAAATTCACCGAGGGAAAGAACCGTGCGAATGACTTGATGTGATTGCCCATGACGATGGCGCGGCGGCCCACCAACCAGACGGTGGCGCCTTGACCTGCCGCAAACACCGGTGCCGAGAAGTGCATGCAGTAATTGTGGTCGAATGAGACCCGCTCGAAGCGGATGAAAAGACGGTCGTTGAGTTGCGCCTGGCGCAGTTCGACGAGCGCGGTGCGGCCCGTGCCGAGGAACTTGTTGCCGAGCATCTGGATGGCGAAACCGATCGTCAGCTCATTTTCGCCTTGCGAGAAGTCGAATAGGCCGCGCATGACGAGGGCGCGGTCCTCGCGCTGCGGGTTGCGCGCGAAGACGTTCGAATAGGTGACGAGATTTCCCTCGATACGCGCCTCGAGCACAAGGTCGCCGATGATGCCGTAGTCGGCGTTCGAAGTTGCCTGTTCGCCGCCATTGCTGCCGGTGTCCATGACTTCGTTCGCCGAGACGTGAGCCTCGCCGCCGACGGCGAAGCATCCAATCCCAAAGGCAATGTTGGGCATCGCGATGGCGCATCTGACCAGTCGATTTTCCACGATGTCGAGTCGCGCCAGGGTGACGAGGGTGAATATGCCCCAGAAATCCAGATTGTCGAGGCGATTGCCGACGATCTGGGGGCCTGTCTCCTGTGAGAGGGAGATGCCGGTCGATCCGTTACGGCAGTCATTGGCAGAGAAGCGATTCTGACTGCCACTGCTGAAGAGGAGGGCGGCCAGCGCACCGCCAATGCGATTGCCGGAAATGTGCGAGCCACTGACTCGCAAGCCGAAGACGGCGAAACCGAGGCGCGCGCCAAGTGCCTCGATGATGTTTCCCTCGATCGTCAGATTGCGCCCATCGATGCACAGGATGCCATGCTGGCATCCGGCGAGCGTATTGTTGGCGACGATCCCGGCAAAGATCGGACTCGGATTTTCTTGGCCGACGCCGCCGATCTGGACGGCAATCGGGCCGAGGATGTCGAATTCCTTGAGATCCGAAACAACGAAATTGCCGCTCACCTCGCAGAAGGAGCCGGCAATTCGGATGCCGACAAAGAACCGGCTGGCGTAGCGGACGCGATTGCCCGTTACATAGCAACCATCAGCCGCCACATCGATGGCAACCGGTCTCGCGACCGCGTTGCCCTCCGGCAGTTGCGGGCAAATGACCGTGTTGTCAGTGACGGACGACATATCCGCCAGCGAGTTGGCGTCGCCGAACGGTTCGTCATTGAGGAGAATGCCGAACAGCGCTCCGGAGACGGCATTGCGAGACACACGGCAGGGAAAGGCCGACTCGATATAGGCGATCCCTGCAAGCGCGACGACAACGCCTTCGACCGCAGCAAGATCGATATCATTGCCATCGGCCTCGAATTTTTCGCAGCGTTCGCGCACGAGGATGCCGACCGCTAGCTGCCGGAAGCGGCAATAGTGCACGCTCAACTGGTCGGTGGTGTTGGCGAGAAGGCCGGCGAAGTGGGTTGGCGCTATCGCGCTCATCGCGCAGTGTGAGACTCTGACGCGTAGCGCGGCGGCGATCATCAGGACGGCGTCAATATCTGACTGCGTGTTGTTCGCCTCGAAGTCGATGCCAAGCACATCGATGCCTTCGATCCTGATGCCCGCTGGATTGCCGATGATGAGGACAGGCCCGTTGCCGGTCGACCGAACTGTGGTTCCGGGACTCTCGGCCTTGAGTACGATGCTGCCGCGGGCGATGCGGAGCGGTTCCTGGATCACATGCAGTCCGGTCTTGAGGCACACACAGCCACCCTGCGCGGGGAGGGCATCGATGCCGGCCTGGATGTTCTCGCCAGGGCGCACAATGATTGTGCAGCAGCAATCGCCTTGCTGTTGCTGCGGCGGGCGGCAATCGGTGATCGTCGGTGCGGCACCGCCAAGCCCGGTGATCGCGGCGATCTGCATATAGTGGTGAATGATGCCACGCGGCGGCGCATTGGTGAGTTCCTCGATCTGCGCCGTCGCCGTGCGGGCCCAGAATACCCAGTAGTCGCCGACACGAAACGATCCGCCGGCAGGGACGGTCGAGAATTCGATCTCGATACCATCTTCAATCGGGATGGGCCCGGCTCCGGTGAGAATGAGGCCGTCGGCATCGACGGTATTGGTGGCACCGGTCTGGTCCCAGCGCTGCACCCGTGTGTGGCGCTCGGCGATTTGCGCTGCATTGGCGCCGAACGGTCTTTGGCCCGCCGTCGGCAGGGCGCGGTCGAGCACGATTTGGCGGTTGGTCTCGTTGACGTTGACGATGAGCGCCATTTCGCCAGGCTGGCCGGTGAGCTCGCGGTGATCGTCGGTAACCGTCACCCAATCGCCGGCGCGGAAGCGCAGGAACTGGTCACGGCCGATGCGATTGACGGTAAGTGTTGTTTGAGTGCCGCTGACCGCGATGTCGCGCACCACCGAGACAATGGATCCATTATCGCGCGACCACTTGAAGCGCGCCGTGCCGAGTGCGCCGCCGCTGTGGACTTCGACGCGATAGAGACGGTTCTCGAGACCGCGATAGCCGGAGGCGGGCGGCAGGATGCACGGATCGTCAGGCGCCGGAGGCGCGATGGCGCGGCTCGTCAATCGTCCGGCGGAGGCTGGCTCGCCAACCGGCACACCGCAAGCTGCTCCCGGCATTGGATCGACGCGGACCTGCCACACCGTCTGCCGCCGTGTCGTCGTATCGGCGCCGCCAAGAGCGGCGTCGAGCAATTCGGGATCCTCGATATAGGTGACTTCGCGATCCCACACATCGAGATAGACGACAGCATCGCCGACGGCGGGAAGTGCGGGCGGGGGAAAGGGTGCCAATTGCGGCGGGAAGAAGGGTTGATGATTGTAAGTTGCGCCGTCCTCCGCGAAATTCTCGATCTGTATGCCGTCGACATAGAGGCGGCCCGGTCCGATCGAAAGATCGGTGGGCGGGCCTGCGATCCAACCGATGCTGAAGGCGTTGGGACTCACGATATAGGGCACGCCCAAGGGGCCGAGAATGTCGAGCGTCGTGGTGCGAATGCGGCGCCTGAGGATGTCGATTTCTTCGTTCCAGTCGGAGTCGAGCTGGACACGGCCTTGCTGCATCAGCACGCCGGAGTATCGCTTCAGCGGATCGAATGTGAACCTCGTTTGATCGCCACTCATCGTCTCGCTCCCTCTCCGCGCCGCCTCACGTCACGTAGATCAAACCGTAATCGAGCCCGAACGGCAGGTATTCCTTGAGCCGCACGCGCAGATTGGCTTCCCGCTGCGGCTGCTTGAGATGGCAGTAGACGCCCATCTCGGAGCCGTCGGCAGCGCCGGTGAAAATTTCTGCTGGCCCGCGCAGCGAAAGCTGGAGATAGGCCGGCTGCCCAAAGGCCTCTGCGGTATATTCGGGCTTGACGCGTAGATGCACGAGATCGCGCACCGCCTGCTTCTGCGCAGGCGTCAACGGCCCGACGCGCGTTTCCTCGGCCTCGATGGCCTTGCGGTCGGCGAGATCCGGCTGGCAGCGATAGCGCCTGGGCGTGCGCGATAGCGGCGGCACGTAGGAGAAGCGCACGCAACCGGTCTGGGTACGCTCGGCTTCGACGAGCCCGTCGAACATCGTCTCGGTGGCAAGATCGATCTGCCTGACCAATGTGGCGCCGCGGATCGTCGTGCGTTCGCTGTGCAAGGCAGGGCCTGGCTCATTGGCGAAGGGACCGGCGATCGCATCGATACCGGCGCCGTCGATGACGCTGTCGAGCGCTATGACGCCTTCTGCATGGTCCGGCATCCGAATCGGCCCGCTGATCGAGAAGGCGATCTGCACGGCAAGTTCGGTGTTGGCGACGGCACCCGTCGCCAAGTTTGCCGCCGCAGAGATGCTAGGCTCGACGGCAGGTGGCGGCACCGGCGGATCGGTCTCGGCGATCTTAACTCCGGGAACGAGGGTCGAATGCAGAATGCGCAGCCGATGCAGCGAGCCGTCGACCACAATTCTGCCCTCGACCAGGAGACCGCTAAGCGTGAATGCAAAGTCGGGGCGGTTGCCCGAGAGCCGCAATGGCCCGTTCAAGCGCAGATGCGGCCGGCGCCCGTCGGCAGCTTCGATGGCGAGCGAATTGCCGGTAGCAGTGGTCACATCGAGATTGATCGTCTCGACGTAGGTTCGATTGTCGAGAATTCGGATGATGGCATTGGGGCGCGTCGGGACCACGCCTTCCCATTCAGCAATGGCCGCAGCGATCGTTGGATGGCCGCCCGGTCCAACGATGATCACCCGTACATTGGGTGCGAAGTTGGGCCGGATCAGCCAAGAACGGCGGCGGTAAGGCCCGCCGCCGAGATCGGCGGGAAAGCCGTAGTGATAGGTGATCTCGACTTGGTTTGCCGGGAGCAGGGCTGGTCCAAGTGTCAAACGCCCGCGCGCCACGTCGATGGCAATCCGGTCGGTCGGCGGTTGGGACCAGACGGACAGATTGCGACACACAACCTGCGCGGCTGGTATTTCGACGCCATCGACGAAGACAGTGATGCTCGAAGCATTTGGCACCGATCCGTAGAAGTCCGCTATGTGCTGGAAGAACCGCGCTGGCCGGATCGGCTGCGGAACGTGAAGCTCGGTCGCGAGGCCCGCCTCGTCACCTTCACGGCGGGCCCGGCTGAAGATCGGCGCCGAGTTGCCGAGCGGACTGAAGAAGAAACGGAAGTCTCCTGCCGCGCCGAGGCGGCGCGCTTCGGTCCGGTCAAGCGCGTAGGCGATGAGACGCCAGAGATGGAAGCCGATGTCACGAATGTTGTACCAGCCTTCATCCTGGGAGATCGGCCGCACATCGACAGTATGGGCGATCTCGTCGAAGGCACCGTTGAGCCGGTCCATGCGTTCGACGGAGCGGATGTCGGGGGTGCGCAGCGAATGGAAGCGCAGGTGATTGCGCACCCACTGCGTCCAGCCGAGAAGCTCGAAATACTCAACCGCATGCGCTGGCCACCCGGTCACATCGCGGGCCAGCTCCTCGAGCATCGGCAATGTGCCCTTGCGGCGCCGGTAGTATATCGTTTTCGCGACATCGGCGCGCGAGCGTAGCGCAATGAAAGGCCGGAGCCCGCGACCCGGCAGCGAACGATCGGCGCGACCATGCAGCGCTTTGACCCGCCGGTCCTCGGCGCCGGCGAGATCGGGAAAAAGTTCGACCGCCGTATCGCCGTCCTTGACGCGGCTTTCATCGAAGAGCGGCGAGGTGCCGACGAGATCGCCGATATAGGCGACGGCCCAGGGCTCGCAGGTCTCGATGAAGGCGTCTTCGTGAAGTTGCTTGATATCCTCTTCGATGACATCGGCCTGGGTATCGACAATGTCGAGGAGACCGCGCAGGGCGCCGCCGCTCTGCTGGTCGCGCTCGCGGATGAAAGCCGGGAGCAGATCATAGAGGCGGTCGCGTTCGGCATTCGAGAAGGCCATGTCAGAGCGCCTCCACCGCTGTCAAGACGAGATCGGCCGCCGGGTCCTCGATGAAGGCCTGCTCGGCGGCGAGCACCGGCGGCGGCGGACCTTCGAAGCCTGCGCGCGCAAAGCGATCGATGAGCGCGAGCGGCGGTGTCGGCCGTGCCGCGAAGATGCGGATATGGGGCTGGAGTGATCTCGTATCTGCGGCGCGTACCGCCAGCTCAGTGGCGGTCAGATCCTGATAGTGCTTGAGATGGAAGACATCGATGTCCACGGCGAGGACGCCGGTGGCCGATTGCAATTTTGCGTAGATTTCGCTTGCAAAGACTGCAGCACCGAGCGGCATTGCGTCAAATGCGAACCGGGCCAGCAGCTTGGATCGCGCGTCTTCAAGCATTGCATGAGCCTCGAATGCGGGATCGCGGAGCAATCGCGCGCTGATGACGATCGGTACACGAACGAAGTTGGCGAGGAGCAGCGACCGGTTTGGGTCGCGCGCTGTGTCAAGCGCACCGTGCAGCAGCGCCAGGGACGCAGCGGATAGCTTGTTGCCTTGGGGTCCGGCGACGGTCACGTGCACGGCGCGCTCGAACTCACTCCACACCCAGGTGACGCTGGCGCGCGCCGCAAGGCCCGACGAAGTGGCGATCGCTTCGAAGTCGGCAAGCGACACGGCACGGCCGAAGGTCTTGACCGCATTGGGCGCTGTCTCGCGAGCACGATCGCGCGTTTCCGGATCTGCCGCACCATCGGCAGGGAGCGGATTGACCACGGAGCGCAAGCCCGCGGGGCGTTCGAGGGGGATCGACAGCTGCCCGGCCTTCATCAGGCCTTGGATGCCAAGCCCGGTACGATAAGTCGCCGTCACATTCATGGCACCCGACGGAAGCCGCGCGCCGGTCGTGCCGTCGCCAAACGCAACATAGGTTTCGGCATTATCGTTTTGGCGCGCGGTATAGACGCGCTCGGTGGCGCGGCGGCCGAAGAAACTCGGCGCCTCCTTCAGGAGTTCGCCGTTCACTCTGATCTCGAGCGCTGGCGTGCCTTCGAGACTGGTCACCGACTGCAAATAGGTGAGATTGGGGCGCGACAGTTTGAAGGTCTGAAATGCCTTTGCCCCGTCGCCATGGCCGAGCGCTTCGAGCGGCTGGGTCTCGCCATGACTCGCCGCGGCGACATTGCCAAGCAGCGTGACATTGCGCAGCGGCGCTGTGGGTGCCGGGGTGAAATCGACGAAGAGATGATCCTCGATCTCACCGGGAATCGCGGGCACCGGTATGGTCGCGACGACTTTGGCTTCCTGGATGCCGCTGTCGGAGCGCAGCAAGATGCGGCGGCCCTTGGCGATGTTGCCGACAGTCTTTGCACCCGGCCTCATCCGCAAGGCGAGCCGGCCCTGGTTAATCAGGACAGGATAGTCATAGTCACGGAACACGACGTCCGCAGCGGATATCCGGTAGATCGCCGTCTTGCGCCGATCGGGGATTGCGCCAATGCCGTCACCATGACTGGCCCAGGCTGTCCATGACGCGCCGATGAGCGAGCGCGATGCGATCGTGCCGTCGCTTCCACGGGCATAAGTATGGAGCCCGGAAATGTCGCGTGCCCCAGCCGGTGCCGATGTCAGTTTGCCGCCGAGATTGACCCAGCCGCCCCAGATCTCACCATTGCGCGTGATGGTCCATAGACTGTCATCTTTGCCGCGCGCAAAGACGTCGATGCGGTCTGGTACGCCGGCGATGAGCAGGACGTCGCCCTGAAGCTCGCCACCGAGGTCACGCCACTCGCTCCAAGCGGTGCCGTCGAACTTGCGATGGATCAAAGCGCCGGCATCATTGAGTGCCGCGATATCGATGCGGCCCGCTCCCGTCGAGGCGACGGAGGGGCCGGTTGCCAGCAATCCCTTGAGCGTCGCCCAGGGCGCCCATGATGCTCCGTTCCAAATGCGGTACCAGGCAGCGCGGTCGAGCCCGCGCACGAATACAGCATAGCGCGCCGGGTTCTGCGAAACCGGCGCGGGCGCCGATGTCAGGATGCCGCCGAGGCTCACCCAGGCGCCCGGCGATCCGGCGGTGACATCGATGGCCCATAGGCCCAGATCCGTGCCACGCACGAAGACCAGCACCTGGCCGCCTGCTTCGGAGACAGGCCTGGGTTCGCTTGTGAGAATTCCACCGTGATTGATCCAGCCACCCCAGGCGCCAGAAATGAGACGGCGCTGCAATAAACTGAATGTTGCGTTCCGCACGAAGATGTCTTGGCGCGTGGCGCTGACGGCGATCGCTTGCACATCCGAGGAAGCATCGGTCAGGTCCCGATAGGTCCAGCGCCGCGTCGGACCCGGTATGTCGAGGGAGAGGACGGACCCCGTGCCCGATCGCGCGTAGGTCGCATGCGTGCCCGCGGCGCGTGCAATGACGGTTGGGCGTCCGCGAATGGTTTCGCGCAATTGCAGATGCGTGACCGTATCAGTCAGTTGGTCGATCCCGCTGAGAGTTGTCGAGAGATCTTCGGTCTTGACGACGCTTGCAACGTGCAGCCGCGGCGTCGCGGAGGGCCCGGCGTCGACAAGGATCTGTGTGCCCGCGGCGATATCGGTAATGCGCCCATCCAATGGATAGCTGGTGGTGGCGGCCCCGAGCGATGCATCAACCGACTGCACAATCCATTTGGGCCACGTGATTGCGCTGGGGGCTGGTATATAGACATTGACGTTGAGCGGCGCGTTGTGCCCGAAGAAGCGCAGGCGGCCCTCCAGCTTGGCGGCCCGTGCGACCGCACCATGCCAATTGCCCGTCTGAATCGCGGGCTCAAAAGCAATCACGTCGCCGTCGGCGCGCGGTGTGAGCGCGGTGATGCTCTTCTCTTCGATGACATCGCGGCCGAAGAGGATGAGTTTTTCGGCAACCGCGAGCTTCTCCGGACGCGCGACGATCGGACCACCTTCGGAGCCAAGAGCGAATCCGTTGAAGGGGAGGGGCGGAGCAAAGGCTGCGGCGTCGTTGATGTCGGCATTGGCCACGATCTGCTCGATCGTCTCGAAGATCTGCGGCTTCTCGTCCTGGCCCGGGACGCTCATCACTTTGAAGCCCTTGCGGATTCGCGTTGATGCCCCTGCATCGAGCGCGAAGCTCAGCATCGTCTGTGCCGCGAGGCCAG
>JAXMCQ010000044.1:0-9360 GCA_046349315.1 Hyphomicrobiales bacterium
TTCAGGAGACGACCTCGGTCAGCCGTTCGCTCGCCGAAGAGTCGACCACGCTTGCCGAACTGATCGGCCGCTTCCAGATCAGCCATCGCTCCAGTTCGCATGGTCTCGCTGCGCTGTCGGAACGCGCGCGCGTCGAAGAACGCGCCGCCTGATTCTCCGCAAGTCGCAAGAGCCGGCGCGTGCTTTCCGCATGCGCCGGCCTTTTTTCGCGCCGTGCCAGCCGCGTTTGCGCGGCTACGACCCGCCGAAGATTCCGCGATGGGCGCCGAAGCTGCGGAAGGGCGCGACGCTTCCTGGCTTGGTCGGCTCGATGATGATCACCGGCGGCCTGCCGAAATCCGGATGCTGGATGCCGGGAATGGTCGACACCCGCCGGTCATTGATGCGTGGCGCCTGAACCAATTGGCACTTGCCGCGCCTGCCCGAGGCGCAGGCTGGCTCCTTGGCGGGACGCAGGCGCAGATATTCCGCCTCCTCGCCGGCAAGCGTCGGCATCGTCGCTGCGACAAGCGGAGCGACGGCGGCGCAGGCGAGCGCGATAAGTATCAGGCCTTTCGGCATCGGCGTTCCCCTGGAGTCGTTGCTCGCGCGTCAGGCGCGATAAACAACTTGGCGCACGTCTATATATTCGGCGCGGAAGCCTGCTTCGCAATAGTGAAGGTAGAATTCCCAGAGCCGCTTGAAGCGCTCGTCGAAACCGAGCGGGACGAGACGTTCCCAGGATCCCCAGAATCGCTCGCGCCACTCGGCCAGCGTTCGCGCATAGTCCTGCGGGAACACACGTTCGCGCAGGTAGGCTAGGCCCTGGTCTGCGCCAAGCGACTTGAGCAGGGCGGGCGTTGGCAGCATGCCGCCCGGGAAGACGTAGCGCTGGATGAAATCCGGCCGCTTGCGGTAGAGCGGAAAGGCACCTTCGTTGATGGTGATGATCTGCATGCCCGCCGTGCCGCCGGCCTTGAGGCATTCCTTCACCTTGCCGAAGAAGGTCGGCCAATGCTTCTCGCCGACGGCCTCGAACATTTCGATCGACGCGATGCGCTCATAGCGGCCGCGCTCGTCGCGATAGTCCTGCAGCTTGATATCCACCTTGTCGGAAAGCCCGGCCTTGGCGATGCGCTCCCGGGCAAAGTCATGCTGCTTCTGGCTGATGGTCAGTCCGGTGACGCGGCAGCCGATCTCGCGCGCCGCGAACTCGGCGAACCCGCCCCAGCCGCAGCCGATCTCCAGCACGTGATCGTTCGGCCCGATGCCGGTGTCGCGCGCCAGCGCGCGATATTTGGCGGCCTGCGCGCCCTCGAGGTCGTTGGCGCCCGTCGAGTACAGCGCCGACGAATAGGTCATGCTCGGATCCAGCCATTCCTTGTAGAAGCTGTTGCCGAGATCGTAGTGGGCGGTGATGTTACGCTTCGAGCCGCGGCGGGTGTTGTCGTTGAGCCAGTGGCGCAGGCGCTGCATCATGTTGAGCAACCAGTTGGCACCGCCCGCGACCTTCTCGCCGGCTTCCTGGTTGACCACGAACAGCTCGAGGAAGGCAGTGACGTCGGGGCTCTCCCAATCGCCGTCGACGTAGGATTCCGCCACGCCGATCGTCCCCCCCGAAAAGGCGCGGCCCGGCAGCTTCCAGTTATGCAGGACAACCTCGGCTTCCGGCCCCGGCGCGTTCCCGCCTACGATGAAACGGCGACCGTCCGGAATGCGTACGTTGAGCAGGCCCCGCGGCAGCGACGTCATGGCCGAAAGCACCATGCGCGCCCGCGCGGGCAGGCCGGCGGCGATCTCCGCAAGATTGCTCTTGTCCAGCCGGATCGGTTCCGATGCCACGTCGCCTCGCATGTCCTTGCTTTTGCTCACTGGCGCCCACATGCCGATACCGCGCTATTCGCCGGCTTGCAACGTTGCTCCTTCGTCGCGGTAGCTGACCGGCTTTGGTGCGGCGGGGCTCCGATGAAAGCGTGCACCCTTGAGCCAGAGCTTCAGTGCCTCCCAATGAATGCCCGCCATGATCTTCCAGGTCATGAACGGGAACTTCAAGAGACAGGCGGTGAGGGTGGATGTGTCCAGCGGCTTCGCCCTGCCGGCGAAAGTCGCGGCAAGCAGCGGCTCGCCGTGCTCGGTTTCGTGGATGCGCAGCCGCACGGCCTTGCCGGGCGGCAGGATGCGGAAATTGTAGCGCGCGCCCATGTCGATGAACGGCGAGACATGAAAGATCTTGGTGCGGGTCTGGCGGATGCCGGCGTCGCTGAGGTCGCCGGGCTCGACGGGCGCGACATAGGTGTGGCGCTCGCCGAAGGTATTGCGCACGGCATAGATCAGGGCGATCAGGGCGCCGTCGGCGCCATAGGCGAAATAGACCGAGATCGGGTTGAAGACGTAGCCGAAAATGCGCGGATAGCAGAGCAGAAGGACGCGTTTGGCACGCCCTTGCAGTCCCGCGCCGTCCAGCAGCCGGTCGGCGAATTCGCGGACCGTCTCGCCGTCGCGTTCGACGTGGTCGCGTTCCTGGAACGAGGCGAGGTTCGGTCGGTTGACCGACAGCAAAGCGCTCATGCGGTCGAGCTCGTCCAGGCGGTCGAGGTCGACCAAGAGCGAGAAGACGCTGTAGACGAAGCGGTGGCCGAACGGCTTGAGCCGATGATGCATGACCTCGCCGGGGTAGAGCGCGCCGGCTGCTTCCGGCGGCGGTCCGTTGTCATGCATCGAACTTATGCGATCGGAACTCGCCACTGCCGTCACTCCGCCGCCAGCGCCAATGCGGGCCGCTCGACCGGCTGCACCGTCCGCCACGGCACCGTGGCGCCGAGCACGCAGGCGGCATTGAGCCCGGAGCGCAGACCATCCTCATGGAAGCCGTATCCCGTCCACGCGCCGGCAAAGGATGTCAGCCGCACATTCTGTATGTCGTCAAGCCGCGCTTGCGCCGACAGCGCCTTTGCGTCGAATTGCGGGTGTGACATTGTCCATTCGCCGAAGACAAGCTCCTCGCGCGGCTCGACGGTCGGGTTAAGCGACACGAACAGGGGGCAGCGCTGGTCGATCCCCTGCAGCCGGTTCATCCAGTAGGTGACACATACGACGTTGTCGTCCGCATCGCGGCTGCGCAGATAGTTCCACGCCGACCAGGTGGCGCGGCGTTTCGGCATCAGGCGCGGGTCGCGGTGCAGCACAACCCGGTTCGGCCTGTAGGGGATTGACGAGAGGATCGTTTCCTCAACCGTCGAGGGGTCGCCGAGCATCGCAAGCGCCTGGTCGCTATGGGCGGCGATGATCACATGGTCGAAACGCTCCGGCATGCGGTTGCCTGCCCAGATCGTCACGCCCAGCGCGTCGCGGATGATCGTCTGCACCGGTGACGCGACATGCACGCGGCGGCCGAGGGGTGCGAGCAGCTTGTTGAGATAGGTCCGCGCCCCGCCGCTTACCGTACGCCAGGTCGGCCGCTCATTGTGGATGAGGCGGTGGTTCTCGAAGAAAGAGACGAACGTCGCGGCCGGATAGTCGAGCATCTTGATGCGCGGCGTGGACCAGATCGCCGCCGCCATCGGGATCAGATAGTTGTCGCGAAACGCGTCCGAAAAGCGCCGCTCTTCGAGATACTGGCCGATTGAGCGATGCGCGAGACGACCCGCGTCGCGGTCCTCGATGCATTGCCGATTGAAGCGGAGGATTTCGCGTAGCATCCAAAGGAAGGACGGTGAGAAGAAATTGCGCTTCTGGGCAAAGATGGTGCGGTAGCTCGAACCGCTCCACTCCATCTGTCCGCCATTCAGCGATAAGGAAAAACCCATGTCGCTCGCGTGGGTCACGACGCCGAGATGTGCAAACAGCGCGCTAAGCTCGGGATAGTTGAGTTCGTTGTAGACGATGAAGCCCGTGTCCACGGCAATGTGCCGGCCGTCATAGTCTATGTCGACCGTCGCCGTGTGGCCGCCGGGATGCGCGTCGGCCTCGAAGACCGTGACGTCGGCGATATCGTTCAGCGCCCAGGCCGCCGCCGCGCCCGAAATGCCGGATCCGACCACCGCGATCTTCTTGCGGCCGGCTGTGCCCTGATTGAGCAGAACGACGTTCATATGGTGCCCCGCATTGCTCGGTATGCCTGCATGGCGCGCTGGCGCGCCTCGTCATGGTCGACAACAGGTACGGGGTAGGTCGCGCCGAGTTTCACGCCGGCCTTGCCCAGGACCTCGGCCGGCGCCTTCCACGGGCACTGGATGAACTTGGCCGGCAGGTTCGCGAGTTCGGGCACAAAGCGGCGGACGTAGGTACCGTCTTTGTCGAACTTCTCGCCCTGCAGCACCGGGTTGAAGATGCGGAAGTAGGGCGAGGCATCGGCGCCGGAGCCTGCCACCCATTGCCAGTTGGCGGGGTTATTGGCCGCGTCGGCATCGACCAGCGTGTCCCAGAACCAGGCTTCGCCCTCGCGCCAGTCGATCAGAAGATGCTTGATGAGGAACGACGCGGCGATCATGCGCACGCGGTTGTGCATCACGCCGGTCTGCCAGAGTTCGCGCATGCCGGCATCGACGATCGGATAGCCGGTCTGTCCGCGCTGCCATGCCTTGAGCAGCCTGGCGCTCTTGTGCCATGCGAAACCGTCGAAGTCGCGATTGTAGTTCCGCGTCGCGAGATCGGGATGATGGAAGAGCAGGTGGTAGCAGAACTCGCGCCAGCCGACCTCCTTGCGGAACTTCTCGATATCGGCGGCGGGCGCCTTCATCGACCGTCGCTTCAGCGCCGCGAAGATCTGGAACGGGGTGATCTCACCAAAGGCGAGGTGCGGCGACAGGCCGGATGTGCCGTCGATAGCCGGGATGTCGCGACTGTCGCCATAGCCTTGCAGCGCATCGGAGAGGAAATGGTCGAGGCGCTTCTTTGCGCCTGCCTCGCCCGGCATCCAGCGATGGCCAAATCCTGCCGCCCAGTCGGGCTCGGTCGGCAGGAGCCGCCAGTCGTGGAGATGATCGCTTTCGAACTTGCCGGAAAAGCCGCGCAGCGATTTCGGTGCGTCGATCGGATCGCGCCACTCGGACAGTGCACCAAGTGCGCGCCAGAACGGCGTGTAGACGCGATACGGTCCGCCGCTGCCTGTCTTCAGCAGCGAGGGTTCGTGGAGCAGTGCGCCGTCGAAGCTCTGCGCCTTGAGTCCTCGATGGCGGAGTTCCGCCTTCATGGCGCCGTCTGCTTCGACGCCGGCCGGCTCGTAGCGGCGGTTCCAGAAGACGGCGTCGGCGCCGGTCTCCTTGACGATGGCGTCGACGATCCGCGCGGTCGAGCCGCGCCTCAGCACCAACCTAGCGCCAAGCGACCGCAGGTCCTTCGCAAGCGCGGTCAGCGAATGATGCAACCACCAGAGGCTAGCCGCGCCCGGCGTTCGCAGGCCCTTGGCTTCATCGAACACGAAGACGGGAAGGACGCGTCTGCCCGTCTCGGCGGCGGCGCTCAGCGCCCCGTTGTCTGCGATACGCAGATCGTGGCGGAAAATGACGATGACCGGCGGGTCGGGATTGCTCTCGGCCTTGCCTGCCATGCTCCTTCAGTGCGCCTCCCCGATGCAGCTGACATGTATACGCGTGGGAAGGGGCTGCGGATTTCAGCAGGGCGACAATTCGCGGCTCGTGAAGACGGCTTGAAAAACGGTGCGACCGCTAGTCGCCATCGACCTCCGCCTCGGGACGGTCCTTGCCGTCGGAGAGCTCCTGGTGCCATTTGCCGGACGAGTCTTCGTACTCGATGCCTTCGGTGCTGCCGGCGACCTGCTGCTCGGAGGCCGCGATCTTGGCAGCGGCAAGGGCGTCTCCTCGCGAGGGGAATGTTTCGGAAAACGTGGTTCCTACCTTGTAGGCCCAGCCGCCATCATGCTCGACGATTTCATAGGTGATCCTGCTCATCAAAGCTCTCTCCGCATGCCGCCCCCTTGAATGGCGAGACTGCCATGCCGGTTCCATCCCCGGCAACACGATACGAAAAATCGACACGTCTGTCGTAACGGTCTATAAATTCAGTTCGGCTAAGAACAGCGTCATGGCCTCGTGGCGGAACGGCGACGCGGCGGACTGCAAATCCGATCTATCCTCGGTTCAAATCCGAGGCGAGGCCTCCAGCTTTCCACTCTGAAGGCGCCGCCGGTTTCGGGCAAGTGCGGAGCTACTTGATGTAGACGCGCACGTAGCGGCTGCCATATGGCATGTAGAAGAGCGTGCCGCACTTCCACACGATGACGTTGCCGCCATTGAAGGTCCTCTTCACGCAGCTCGTCGGCAGGGTGCTGATGTAGACTGTCGTCCGCTGGATCACGACCGCCTTTGCGTCTGAGCTGCCGATGACGCTGGTCGCCCCGATCAGCGCGAACGCGCAAACGGCGGCGAGGCGCTTGCGAAAGTTCGAGATTGCCATCGATTCCTCCTCCGTGATCCTGTCCGGTCAGTTCAAAGACGCCGGGCAAACGAACTTTCGTTCGCGGTGCGGCGGAACTGTGGCGGCACTGTGAAGCGACATATTCGCGGGAAAGCTGGAGCACGACTCCGACGTCTCTATGTAGGCGACCAGCCTTGAGCTTGGAAATGAGCCGACATTCCGCTTATTGAAGCGGTCGCGAAGACGGAACCTAGGATGCAGGAAGAGATACATACGCCCCCGGAAACGGACTTGGCCGAAGCCGCCGCCCTGATTGCGGGGGTCCCGCATTGGCACCACACATTCGAACTCGTCCCCGGCCTGGTTACGCCTGGCAACTACGCGCCGCAATTCATGTGGGAGAAGTTGCAGCTGCCGCCCGATTTGCGGGCGTGCGCGCGCTGGATCTCGGGCCGTCCGACGGCTTCTTCTCGATGAAGATGGCACAGAGCGGCGCCGACGTGACCGCCATCGACAATCGGGCAAAGGACGCTCATGGGTTCGCGGTCATGGAGCGGCTGAGCGGGCTGTCTTTCGACTACCGTCGCATGAATCTGTACGATATCGAACCTTCCGAGTTCGAGCCTTTCGATATCGTTCTGTTCCTCGGCGTGCTTTATCATCTGCCCGACATGTTGCGGGCCTTGGATATTGCCGCCCGCTTGTGCCGTGGCAGGCTGCTTGTCGAGACGCAATACGAGGCGGATTTGATGCCCGGCGTGGCGGTTGCGCGTTACTGCGAGGCGAGCACGTTTGCCGGCGACATTACCAACTTCTGGGTGCCCAACCGGGAATGTCTTTACGCGATGCTGCGGGACGTTGGTCTTCAGGTGGACCGGGAAGATAGCTGGGGCGATCGCCTGCTGGTCGAAACGTCGAGGACCACCGCCACCAGGGTGCAGAAACTGGACTCAGCCTACGGCCTGTTTTCCTTGACCGGGTAGCTGCGTCTGCGTGCTGGTTAGGCGCTCAACGATCATTCAGTGCCACGATCATGCGCCGGCCGATCGCCTCCGGCGAGAATTTCAGGGTCATGTCCTGCTTCGCCTGGCTTCGCAGCGCTGCCGTCCGCTCGAAATGCTGCGCCCCCCACCGCAAGGCATCGACGATGTCGTCGTGTTTGGGGTCGGCCCAATGCTGCCCTTCGCCAAACACATACTCGTCCTTGCCGACCGGGATTAGGTCGTAGGGCAGTGGAATGCTGTTCGACGAGGTCATGAAATCTTCATTGCCCGAGTAGCCGGTGGCGATGGCAAGTTTGCCGAGCCGCATGCATTCGGCGATGTTCAGGCCGAAGCCTTCCGCGCGATGCGCCGAGAGGAAGATATCGCATGCGTTCTGCAGCGTGCACATTTCGGAATCGCTGAGGACCTCGTCAATGACGACGATGTCCGGGCGCGCCCCGATCAGCGCTTTCAACTTGGCGTCGCCGCCCTTTCGGCCATGGTATTTGACGACCAGCAATGGTGAAGACGGCCCATGCCCGTCAAATGCGTCCAGGAACGCCCGGACCGCGGCGATAGGATTCTTCCTTGCCGCGAACGAATTGTAGTCCAGCGCTATCAGCACGAGCAGCCGGTCGCGTGGCAGCCCGAAGGCGGAACGGGCGCGGACCGTGGATTGCTCCGAGCGGTCGACCACGTACGGGATAACCTTTACCGGCTTCGTCGTCTTCTTTCGGACGGCGTCGGCCACAAACTGCGTGGGGGTCCAGATTTCATCCACCTTGGCGAGGGAGCCCAGCCATTGGTCCGGGAGTTCGGACAGTTCCCACACCCAATGCCCGATCCGGTATTTGGCCGCGATCGCTTCGCGCGGAATATGGTGGTCGAGCTCGCTGGTCGCGTCGGCGTTCAGGCAGATGAGCGCCGCAGTGCTTGTCGAAAAGTGCGAGTTGCTGGAGGGGAATGGCTCCTTCCGTTCGAACCTGTCGCTACCCGTCTGGATGCTGTGGCAGGAGACCGGATGCCCTGCCGCAAGCATGGCGCGGGCAAAGCCGCGGGCAATCTGCCCTGTCCCTGTCTCCAGCTGGAAATGACCGTGGATGGACAGCGACGACGGGCGCGCCACTGGCGGAGGCGGCGTTACCTCGACCTGCTGCGATGGTGTCGCCAGGCCATTGCCTGGCAGAGGATAGCCGCGGAGCCGCCAATGCTCGAGCGCCTGCGACCTGCCCCTGAACTGCCGTCGCAGGAAACTTTTCAACATGAACGAGCGCGACGTCAACGCGCGTCGCAGCAGGTCGTCCACGCTGCCCTGGGGTGCGTGCTTGACGACGGTCGGAAGGTTCGCGGCTGCATCGATCAACGAATCCGGAAAACCGTACTCGCGCTTCACGGAATGCATGGCCCAGTTGAGGAAGCCAACCTGTCCCTCGCGTGTCCCCGGGTCGAACAGCTTCAGCAGGTCGACGCGGTCTCTCCATATTTCATACTGGAGACGAGAAATCCGCAGGCCCGTAAAGGAAGGCACGGCATCGCTTCGTCTCAAGAAAAACACGGGGTCGAAGTCGAAGGGATTGCCGATCGGCCCGGCGTCCATCCGATAGCGGTTGTACAGGCGGCGCAGGATCGGCGCGATCGCCACGCCGTTCTTGAAGCAAGCGTATGCGTAGGGCGCGCTGGAATATGTTTTTCCGGACGTGGCGGCGTCGTTCTGCAGCAGACGGTCGAAATAATCGTCGAAGACGTGCTGAAAGTCCTTGGACAGGCTGCGGCGGGCGTAGCGGCTCTGGTGACGCGAAAAAGACTCCCGATCCGCAAGGTCGATGCCGCTGAAATGGACAAAGTGCAGCGGCTGTCCGTTGGCGAAAAATTCGCCGTCGTTCTCCGTGATTTTTCGCTGGACCAGGTTCCAGTAGGCGACGTTGTAGCCCGGATGGCGCAGGACCTTCAGCTTCTCCATGAAGGACGGCGCGAGATCGAGGTATTTCTGGTCGACGAAGACGCCCCGCTCCAGTGCGACGAA
>JAXMCQ010000045.1:0-9330 GCA_046349315.1 Hyphomicrobiales bacterium
GCCAGTCAGAAGCCGCGCCGGAGAAGATCTTGGTGATGGCGGCAGTCGCCTCGGCGATCCCCTCGATGATGCCGACCGCGAGGGCCGAAGTGCCCAGAACGGTGACAATGTAGATCGGCAGCAATGCATGAATCATCTCGGAAGAGATGTCCATGAGCATCGAGACAAATCCGAGGACCCAGATGCCTGTAGGTATCTGTCTCAGGTATTGCCTAGGTCGGGAATGATGTTCCAATTCTCTTGCTTGTCAATCCCATCGCGCAGGACCGCCATTAGGGCAGTTCAGCAGGTGCGGCAAGAGATGAGCACGCGGATTGAAGTTAGACCTCGCCGTGGGAGATCCATTCCCATGTCTCATTGCTGCTAAGGAGTTTCCCCGACTTCTGCTGCGCCTTTCCAGATTTCGCAAATTGGCCCTTCTCGGAATTGCGAAGCAGCTCGTCCATAGTCCGCTATTCGATAGAGTGCGGACAACTCGGTTGTCGCACTGTCGATTTCACACCCGCCAAGCGGGCTCCCCCGCCCGCCCGACTAAACCGGACCCCTTGCGCTCCAAAAGGGGTCCACTCGGACGTTAGCTATCGACCATTCCGCGACCGCGAGCACGGCCACGCCGGGGGATGGGGGATCGAGGGGGATGTTTTCCCGAGTCGCGAATTGGATCACGATCCGGCGCGCCGCATCTGAGCGATCTCGGCGAGCACCAGCCTCGCACAGCTCAGGCCGCCAGATCCCCCTCGATTGTGAATCAGCATCGAAGTGTTAGCACTGCCGGCGGCGTCCCAACTTGTTGAAACTACGACTGAAATCAACAATCGGAGAGGAATCGGACCGGCGCCGATCGGGAATCCAGATAAATAGATAATCCAGATTTTAAATCACGGCCTTAGGTCTATTCGACTAGGGGTCCCGTTTCGAACCATGTTCACACCTTATGGCGAGGCATTTGCGGGTCAACTCGTCGACTAGCGTCATCGGCCGGATACGGCGACCATCATCCGCACCGGTATGCTTCATCTTCAGCCAATCGGAATGCCACCCCGCCGGCCGGTTGCGATCAGACCCTCGACGCCGAAGCCAGCGTTCACGCGCTGCAAGGTGACTTGGCCATCGGAAAATCCCCCCCTCTTCAGCAAGGCAAGAAGGTCTGCTCCGTCGAATAGACGGTGACTGTGTGGCCCGACGAAGCGCCAGTTGCGCATTGCGCTGGAACTTGTTGCATATACCACCAGGCGCCCGCACGGTTTCAACACGCGGCAAGCCTCGGCGATCGCCTTCTCGTCAAACATAAAGTAGGCAACATTCACCGCGAGCACAGCGTCGACGCTCGCGACGTCGATCGGAAGCGTCTCAAAGTCATCGCAGTAAAGCCTCAGGCGGCCGGCAGCAACCGCGTCCGCGTTTTTCAAACGCGCCTGATCGATCATAAGCCGTGAATGGTCTACGGCAGTGACAGAGCCGACATCCAGCGCAAGGATCTGCCGCAATGCGTGGCCAGGGCCACACCCCAATTCAAGGATGTCTTCGCCCACTTGGGGCGCGAGCGCCTGCACGGCCAGTGCATTGGCTTGGGCGTTCGCAAGGCGCATGGCATGGCCAACAAACCATCCCATTGCGCCCTTTGGACGGCGCAGCTGCGCACCGATGCCGGCCCAGACGGCCGAACCGTTCACGACGCGCGCGCCTGCGCCTTGGACAGCAATGCTCGCATCACCGCACGACGGCTTTGGTCCCAAATCGGACGGTCTTGTCTGATCGGCAGCGACAGAGCGTGCTTAAGTACCTTCTCGGCCGCGATGTATTCCTTCTGACTCATCAGGAAGTCAGCATAGAAGTAGTTGGCGTCCATGCCGTCAGGCGCCATGGCCACGGCGCGCTCCAGCATTTCCCGCGCCTTGTCAGTATTGCCGAAGCCTACCGGGAACCCTGGCACGCGATAATAGAGGACGCCCAGGCATGTAGGCGCCCCGGCATCGAGAGCCGACGGATCAATGCCATCCGCTCGCTCCAGAATCTGCTTCGCTTCCTTGGCATAGGTCATCGCGTGCAGCATGCTGGCAAGACCCGCTTCCTCGCTGGTGGCAATGCCCTCCCAGATCAGTGGTTCGGCACGGCCAGGATACCTGACGGCAATTTCCGCAGCCTGTTTCGCTATTGCCGCCATGTCGTCGAATTGCTGCGGTGCTCCATCTTCCTGGAATTTCACGTGCTCCCAGGCGAGTTCAACCTTGTGCAGTTCGGCGTCGAGCGTGGCGTGGTCAGACGAAGCCTGCGCCGTGGTCAGGCAGGATATCGAAAGGCAAGTGCCGAGCACCGCGGCCAGCATCCTCTTCCTTGTCATTGATGTGAACTCCTGATTGTCTGTGAAAGCAACTTGCGGGCCTTGCGATTGCTGCCCGCAAGCGCACGCGAGGTAAGTGCAGGCGATAAGGCATTGAGTCGCATCAATAGAGACTCAGGAAAACCTGGTGCGACTTCGCCACCACCCTGCATCAGCACCGCGGCGATGCGGCGCGCAACGTCTTCAGGCGCGTCGAGGCGGAAGCCCGCCATATCTGCGAAGCGCCGAATGGTCTCGCTCGCCATGGAGGTCCTGACCGCACGTGGCACTGCACAGGTGAACGTGATGCCACAACCGTCGTATTCGCGGCGAAGAGCGAGGATCATCGCGGCCAGACCTGCCTTGGCGCTGGAGTAGGTGGCAAAATGCGCGAAGGGCAATGCACCAAACACCGATCCCGCGAAGAGCACATGGCCAGAACGCCGCTTCAACATGCTGGAGAGTGCTGCCCGCGCAAGCTGCGTCGGTGCCAGGAGGTTCACCCGATAGGCTGCGTCGATTTCCTCCGATGGCTGCTCCGCGAAGGGCCCAAAGTATTGGGCGCCGGCAAGGCACACCAGCATGTCGGGCGAGATTTCCTCTACTGTACCGCAGGCCGTCGAGAGACCCTCGGACGACGCGAGGTCTGCCGCGACATAGCCCGCCACCGCACTGGCCGGCGGCTGGCGCCCGATGACCGTTACTGTCGCACCTTCGGCAAGCAGCAATGAAACGAGCGGTGCCCCGATGCCGCCTGAGCCGCCGGTAACGACGGCGCTCTTGCCACTAAGCCGCATGGGCTTCGAGATCAGTGTGCGGGATTGAGCGGAACAGACCGGCAAACAGCAGGTACATGCTTCGTGCCACATGTATGATGGCGGCCTGGTCGCCCTTGTCCTCTACCTTGTTCATGAGCGTCTCGAAGAATCTCATGTGCTGAAGGTCCAGTGCGCCATGGGACGTCAGGTAGTGGAAGCAATCGTCCCCTAGTCCGAGCGAGGACTGTATGGCGCTCGCACCCTTGCTGGCGAGCTCGATGCTCGTTCCTTCCAGCACCAGCACCATGCCGAACAGACCGACAGGGTTGATTCGCGTGACATAGTCATAGATGTAGGAAACCATAAGTTCGGTCGCGGGTTGCGGCGCTCCAGTGCGCACCGCCGCGGCGTCGCCACCGGCCGCGGCAATGTCGCCGAGTATCCATTCCTCGTGTCCGCGTTCCTCCTCTACATACTCATCGAGCGCCGAGGCCATCCAGATCTGGTCGGGTCGCAGGGCGGCCTTAGCGGCTTCCATCAGTGGTACCGTGTGCTTCACGTGGTGATATGCTTCCGCAAGATAGGCGATATAGGTGCCGCGGCTGATGCGGCCACAGAGACCGTCCTGGATCTGCCGCGTTCCAATCAATTCTGCTCGCTCGCGCGCCGTTTCGTGCAGCAGTTTTTCGAAGAAAGTCATGGAGAACTCCGTTTGAAAGGTGAGGTCAGGAACACCCGCCCGAATGTGCGTCGCCACGATGGCGGCGCGGCACAGGCGACCGTTGGCAGTGAGCAGGCCATTCTGCGATGTAAACGGCGGCACGATGCGCCAGGATGAGATTGTGGCATAAGGCGGCAGGTTGGCGTTGGCGGCCGCAATCGCCGCCTCCACCTGCCGCTTTGTCACCTTGCCGGAGACGGGAACGACGAGTGCCGAGAGCACACTTTCGCTCTCGTCGAAGACGAAGGCTTGGGCGATGACCGGCTGTGACAGCAGTTCGCTCTCAAGCCACTCCGGCGATACGTTGCGACCGAAGCCGGTGATGATCAGTGCAGACTTCCGACCCCCTATCGAGAGGAACCCGTCTTCACTCTGCGAAGCGATATCTCCGGTGGCAAGCACCTGCGGCGTCATTTGCTCGCCGGCATATCCGAGAAAAACGGGATGCTCGACCAGGAGTTCGCCGTCCTCCGCCACACGCGCGCGGACATGAGGCAGCAGACGGCCTGCAGTTCCGGCACGCTTTGCACGGGTCACATTGAGCGATATGACCGAACCCGCCTCGCTCAAGCCGTAGCCTTCGTGAACGGGAAGACCGACGCATTCCGCTTGGGCAAGAAGCCGTGGTGATACGCGCGCGCCTCCCACCGCGACGAAAGTCAGCGAAGGAATGGATTGACGAGTCATCGTGAGAGACCCGACAAGGCCGCGAAGCAGTTCGGGTACAGTAATGATGCTGGTGGCCTGCATTTCGTGGAGCGAAGCCGCGAGCCTTGCGAAGTCCGGTACAAAGGGATTGACGAGTCCGAGGACGGTGGACGAAGGGACAAGGTAGGTCCCGCCCGCCATCAACACGGCGTAGAGACCCGCAACATTTTCCAGCAGCACGGCCAGCGGCAGCAGTGCGCAATGCAACGCACCGTGATCACGACCAACCATAGTGACGATTGCGGCGGCGGTCTCTTCCAACATTGCGCGCGAGAGGCAAACACCCTTCGGCGTTCCGGTCGAGCCCGACGTGAAGGTGACCTTCGCTGTACCGCTGGGAAGGGCCACTGGCGACACTTCACAGAGACGGAATTCAAGCACTGCTCCAGCCAAGGGTTCTCCACGGCCGGGAGGACAGGCCTGGATCAGATAACTTGCGCCAGACTGCCGCAGTGCATGTTCCTGCTGCTGTCGTGTGAAGAAGATCGGGAGAGGAACACATGCCCGGCCCAATTGCATCAACGCGAGATCAAGCGCCACCCAGGCGGTGGAATTCTCAAGGCATATCGCCACCGGGCCGTTGCCGGGACAATGCCGTTCGATCAGGTGCGCGGCATACCCGATCTCTTCCCATAGTTGGGAGTAGTTTGTTGAACCATTGCTGTCCCTAAGGGCGACGGCATCGGGTGCGGCGACCGCATGGCACGCGAGGGCCTGGGAAATGCTCAGCATGGCGAGAGTGCCTGTGCCTGCAGGATCAGATCATCCAGAATTGCAACGCGCGATGCGACGTTCTGCCGGTTGCGGTCGCGCAGCACTGCCTCGAAGCATTGATGAACCAGACCGACCAGTACACGTGGCCCATCATCATAGTAGAGGCCCCAGTCGCTGCCGTCATTCGGCAATGCGTCTTTGCGCGCTTCGCCGAGACACATGAGGTCGAAGTCGAAGTGCGCGAAAAGGCGCCTCAGCCTCCCGGTGGAAGTGACCATCGCATGGCTGAAGCTCTGTTGCCGCATATACGCCGCCATGCCAGCGATAACATACATCGCTGCACGACTTGATCCCGCAGCGAAGCTTCCGAGCTCGACAATGGCGTCGCGGCTGACAGATCCGGCTGACAGGGCAGCGATCGCCTTCTCCGCCGAAGTGTCCAGATAGTGTTCGAGGAATAGTGGACCGTCACAGGCGCGCCGAATCCCGACTGCCGCCACCACGCGCCCACGGCTGTCACTCAGCACGAGAAGCCTTGGGTATCGTACCCGTACGTGGGAGCCAAAAATGTCATTGTATCGTGCCTCGATGAAGCGTCTCGCCGGTCGCCCGCCAGGGGCTGAGGGGTCAAGCAACTCGAGGCGGAATTGCCGATCAGCCAACTTTCCGATCGAAGTCGCCGCAGATCCGATGTTTGTCTGGATCTGCCTCGCCCTATCTTCCGGCGCGAATGGGGTTAAATGCGATGCGCCACGAGGCAAGGCGATTGTCAATTCTGTCAAGACGAACTCGCTATCATGGACCAAACACTCAGCGTCAGATGAATCCGGAGGTATGAAGCGATTCCAGACTTACCGACCGTTGATTCATGCTGCTATCGTTCGCCCGACATCGTCGCCATTCCCCGCAGGTTTAGGGCGGCGGAACATAAGCCTGCGGAATACGATGTCTAACCCGAGTTTAGGATTGCAGAACGATGGGTTGAGGTCATTCCGCGCCAATTCGGGCGCGGTCGCAGGATTCTCCTTATTCCAGCATAATCTCACCACAATCGCCGTCGCCGAGAGACACTTCGTGACGCGCCACAAGTGGTGCCAACGGCACAGGCCTCGTAAACTCGGAATCCGAGATCGGAGGACTCCGGTTCATTCCGCGATGGCAAAGACGATCACAGGAGTGACTCTCATGGATGCCGCCGAGCGCGGCGATGCCTGGCATAGAGTCAGGAAAGAGGTCGCGGGCACCGCACTCTCACATTTCAATCTGGCCGTCCTGTTTCCCTCTGATATCCGCACATAGTACGCCTTCGTCGGCGAGACAGACCCGTGACAGGCAACATCAAAGGATGTCGCGAGCGACCTTTCGGACATGCATACTGATCCCCGGTGGTCCGCTCTCGGAGCGAGAGCAGGCAACGCGACCATGGCGAAGTCAGCACCCACCCTATCCAAGCGGGCTCACCCGCCCACCCGGCGAGATCGTCCAGGCGGGGGTGGGGGGCTCGAGGGCGACGGCTCGTCGCGAATTGGCTTCCGAATTCTCTCAAGCGCATCACAACCTTCGAGGAAGAACCCGGCCTGTGCAGGTCACGCGGGAAAATCCCCCTTGATTCCCCGATCCCCCTCTCGACAAGGTCGAGACCCCTTCGGAGGAGTCGCGACCGTGCGTGACAGGCGAGCCCAGGCCACCGTCCCAGCCTGGCCTATCTCGTGGCTCGCTCCCCCGACGCTCCCCTGGCGCTGCTCGCAGCGAAAAAGATGCTGCAGCAGGAGGAACTTAGCACTCGACACCATACCCCTGGTGAGGGCCTGCCCTGTCCCAACCTGGGAGCCGCTCGGCTGCAGGGCCCGAATTCTCAAATTATCCTATAACTCGGCCGACAATCCCGGCGGCCGACGTGCAGGGCAGGCCGAACACCAGAAGGAGATGGCTGATTCCAGTGCCCTACTGAGTTCCGTCGATGATCCTGGGGGTGCCAAGGCTACAACTTCGTCGATGTCTGAAGAGAACCGAACTCGGGGCTCAACGCAGAATGCACCGGGATCGTCTCACCGAGATCAAGCCATGGAATCCGCTCAGCCCCACGAACGACCTCGCGAGGCGGGAACAATTCAGGACGATCCAGCGTGGGAACGGAAACATAGACGACATCCGAGGCTGCGCCAAAATAGGGACCACTTCGCCCGTCCTTCTGATAGGTCAGCGACGTACTGCAGCGGCTACAAAAGCTTCTCAGGATGTGAGGAGACGATTCATAGTGCCGAGGCTTCCCCTTCAGCCAATCGAAGTCCGCCAGATTGAATCCCGCCCAGACAATGTATGGAGCACTGTGGATCCTCACGCATGAATGGCAACAGCAGCCAGCCTGCCAGAAGGGGCGACCTCTGACCACGTAGCGCAGGCGACCACAGTGACATCCGCCTTCGTTGTGCTCTGGCACCGTCGACGCGTCTCGGGACTTGTCAATCATTCGGGCAGTCCCGCCTTGCGCATGGCGTCGAACAGATGATCGTAGTCCGCCTTGAACTTGTAGGGTGGCATTTCCTGCCGCAGGCGGAAATCCGGCTTGATCCGGAGAATTTCCGTGACCACCTGCCGAGCCTCTTCGGCTCGTCCCAGCTGCGTCAGGCAGGCTGCAGTCCGCGCCAACTGCCAGTGGTGTTTTCCGGCTCGGATCTTGTCGTTTGCCTTCAAGCATTCTTCGTAGCGTCGATCGGCGTAGAGCGCAATTGCCAACCCCACCCAGTACCATTCGGGATGATAAGGATTGAGTCTCATGGCCCTCTGGATCTCTCGAGCTCCCTCTGCGGCGCGACCCGCGGTCGCCAGCATCCCGCCATAGCCGGCAATGACATTTGCATCGTTGGGATTTAGCGCCAAGGCTCGCTCATGATGCTCAATCGCCTGATCGAATTCACCCCGAAATCCATAGACTTCTCCAAGAAAATGGTGGCAACGACCTTCTCGGGGTTCCAGGCGCACAGCGGTTAGGGCGTGATCGAGGGCACGATCCTTTACTGCCTGGGGCGCGCTGCCATACCTGTTTTCGACCAGAAGAGACAGGCCGAGATACGCATGAGCCAATGGAAACCCAGGATCAAGCGCAACGGCTTCTTCAAAGAGTTCTCGGGCACGCGTGTTGTTATCGTCCCCATAGCCACGAAGCAGTTCCACGCCGCGCAGCACACAATCATATGCGGGCATGCTGGTCGTGCGGCGCAATCTGACGCTCCTCATCTCTGCGTCTTCAAGCCGGCCTGTTAGCGTGGCAACGATGGTCTGTGTAACTTCATCCTGAACCGCAAACAGATCTTCGATCCTCCGATCGAATCTCTCGCTCCATATGTGGTGTCCGTGTTCGCTCTCGATCAATTGAGCGGTGATGCGTACTTGCCCGCCCATCTTGCGCACGCTGCCTTCGACAACATATCGAACGCCCAGTTCGTGGCCAATTTGCTTCACATCGACAGCCCGGCCCTTGAAGGCGAAGCTGGAATTGCGGGCGATCACGAACAGTGTTCGAAAGCGCGATAGATCCGTAATGATGTCCTCGGAGATTCCATCGGCAAAGTATTCCTGTTCGGGATCACCGCTCATGTTTGCAAACGGGAGCACAGCAATGGAGGGCTTGTCGGACGGCGACAGGTTTGGGCGCGGTGCCGCGGCCGCCGCGTTCGTCCTCACAAGATATGTTCGTACCGCCTGGACAATGTTCTTGAGCTGCTGCTCGCCCATGTCCTCGAAGGCGAGATCGAGGCGGCCGCCGACATTGTCGTGGACCATGGCCGAGACCGCGATACCGCCGGGCGGCGCCAATCCCTCGATCCGCGCGGCGACATTCACACCATCACCGTAGACGTCGCCATCTTCCGAGATGACGTCACCGAGGTGGATACCGATGCGGAGCTGGATCTGCCTGTCCTCAGCCAGGTCCGTGTTCCGCGTCACCATCGCCTTCTGGATGGCCGCGGCACAGGCCACCGCGTTCACCACGCTGGGGAACTCGACCAGGAATCCGTCGCCCATCGTCTTGAAGAGCCGCCCCTGATGCTCGGCAACCTTGGGGTCGATCACCTCGGCGCGAAGCTTTCTGACGGCCGCGAGGGTTC
>JAXMCQ010000046.1:0-9080 GCA_046349315.1 Hyphomicrobiales bacterium
CCGACCGTGTCGCATTCCTGGAAGGCATCATTGCCGATGAGATGGGTCGGCACCTGGCCTGTCAGGCAGACCAACGGGATCGAATCCATGAGCGCGTCGGTGAGGCCGGTCACCGCATTGGTGGCGCCGGGTCCTGATGTCACCAGCACGACGCCGGGGCGACCCGTCGAGCGGGCATAGCCTTCCGCCGCATGCGTCGCGCCCTGCTCGTGGCGGACGAGAATGTGCTTCACCTTCTCCTGCTGGAAGATCTCGTCATAGATCGGCAGGACGGCGCCGCCCGGATAGCCGAACACATGCTCGACCCCTTGGTCGGCCAGCGCCTTCAGCACGATTTCGGCGCCTGTCATCAACTCGCCCGAACTTCCAGCCATCGTTCCGTTCCTTCCTTTTCCGCGACCCTCTAGTCCTCATTGAGGCAATAAAAAAGGCCCCCGTCCGGGAGCCTTGAGCGCGCACACCTGCTTTCGCGACAGCTTATGCTGCCCCGGTGGCGCGCCCTCCTACTACGAGAATGCTGATCATGCTCATGAGGGGCTTTCTATGAAGCTCACGGCCAAAGGTCAAGCCCCCCGCCGGAACAGGGCTAATATTCTTCACTTCCCCGCCACATGTCCCAGGCATTCCTGACCCTCACCCCCACATCGAGGAAGGGCCGCGGCGGCAGCGGCTCCGGCTTGCCCAGTTCGTCCATGTCGGCGATCAGAGGGTTGTCAACCTCGCAGGCAAGATCGGCGACGAGCAGTCCGGCGATCGTCGCCTTGGTGATCCCCACCGCGTTACAGCACACCGCCGACCAGACATTGTCGTCGATCTTGCCGAAGCCAGGCGCGTTGTTGCGCGACAGGCAGACATAGCCCGTCCAGGTGTGCTCGATCGTCACCTCGGGCAGCATCGGGAAGCGCCCGCGCAGCACCTTCTCATGCGCGGCCCGCACCGCCTCCAATTCGCCTTCCGGCGCCAGTTGCGACGGGCAATAGCGTAGGAGATAACGGATCATGATGCGCCGGTCGGTCGTGTAGCGCATCGTCGTCGACACGAACGCATTGACCGGCGTCACGCCCCAGGGCTCGACCCCGCCGAGCGCCTGGTGCTCTTTCTCGGTCAGGGGCCGCGTCAGGCTCGCATGCGCCGAGAATGGCAGGAGATGCCGCTTCCAGAATCCGAACTTCGGCGCATGGCCGTTGACCGCGAGGATCATGCGTGGCGCCCTGACGATCGCCCTCGGCGTCCTGAGGCTGATGCCGCCATCACACATGAATTCGAGGACCGGGCTGTGCTCATGCACCGTCACATTCTCCGATAGTGTATCGGCAAGCCCGCGCGTGAGTGCCGCCGGATTCACCAGCACATCGCCCGGCGTATAGACCGATGCGTGGTAATAGGAGGTGCCGAGCGCCGTCGCCGTCGCGGCGCGATCGAGGATGCGATGCGGCTCTTCCAGTGTCTTCAGCATGTCGATGAACGGTGCCAGCATCTCGGCTTCGCCGCGCGGCGTCACCGCCGCGTGATACTTCCCCGCCCGGCTCCAGTCGCAAGCGATGCCGTGCTCTTCGACGATCCCTTCGAGATACTTCAGCGCCGTCCGCGACAGGCGCAAATGTGCATGCGCAACGGAAAGATCGTCCTGCGCGCTGCCGACCACATGCGGCAGGTCGATGCCGAAGCCCGAATTGCGGCCGCTGGCATTTTCCCCTGCCTCCAATGCTTCGAGCACGATGATGCGGTCATTGGGCGCGTTCTCGGCAAGCCGGCGCGCCGCAGCAAGCCCTGCATAACCGGCGCCGACCACCACCCAGTCGGCCGTCTCGTCTTCCTTCAACGGCATATGCACCTTGCGCCCGGGCAGGATGCGGCTCCAGCCATTGCTGTGATCGCGCTTGGGAAGATCGAGGATGTGCATCAGGAAGCAGCGCTCACCTGGTGAATCGCATAGTGAACCAGCGCATGCTCGGCTTCATAGATGAGTTCGGTGCCGCTCGGGATCCACAGCGAATCCCGCGGACCCAATCGATGCGCCTTGCCGCTCGCATGAACAGTAAGCTCGCCTTCGAAAACGGTCAGCACTTCGTCATAGCTCGTGGTCCAAGGAATGCGTGCGCCGTCCATGCGGGCAAAGCCTGTGCCCAGTTCCGTCCCCTCGCGCGCACCCACCGTCTCGCCGACCTTGCAGACATCGCCGTGCTCGAAGCGCGGCACGAAGGCAATGTCGTTGAACGCGATGATTTTCACGCTTGCTTTGCTCATGATTCAAGATCGGAGAACACCAAGCCCCGTGTCAACCGTCTCGCCAGGCGGGTATTTGATGCCGCCACCAGGTCAATTGCCGTTTGATGTAATGGCGCGTCGCCGTCTTGGCGGCGATCAATGCTTCTGCGAGCGCCGTCTCGCCGCGAAGATGGGCGGCAAGTTCCGGAACGCCGATTGCCTTCATGGCCGGCAAAGCCGGATCAAGCTTGAGCGATAAGAGGTTCTTCACCTCTGCGAGCGCGCCTTGCTCCACCATCTGGTCCAGCCGCCGCTCGGCGCGCGCGTAAAGTTCATCGCGCGGAACCTCGATGAGGATGCGCTGCGCGGAAACGCCCGCCATGGGCGCAACCAGTTGCGCTTCGGCCTGCCATTCTTCGAGCGACCGCCCGGTCGCCTCCAGGACCTCGAGCGCCCGCACGATCCGCTGCCCGTCACCCGGTTTCAGGCGCCGTCCCTCGGCCTGATTCAGCTTCTCCAGAACGCCGTGTAAGTATATGGGACCTTTGGACAATAGTTCACCACGCCAGCGCTCGCGAATGGCCGGAGCAATGGCCGGTATCGCGGCAAGTCCCTCCTCCAGTGCGCGGAAATAAAGACCCGTGCCGCCGACCACGACCGGAACCCGCTTTTCCTTCCATGCCGCATCGATCGCCGCACCGGCGTCCGCCAGCCATCGCGCCACCGAATAGCTCTCGGAAGCCGGAACATGCCCGTAAAGCCTGTGGGGGGCGATGGTCTCATCCGTCTCGGTCGGCCGCGCAGTCAGGATCCTGAGTTCGCGATAGACCTGCATCGCATCGGCGTTGATGATGACACCATTCATTTCACGCGCCATGGCGAGCGCCCGCGCCGACTTGCCGCTCGCGGTCGCGCCTGCAATAAGCACCGCACGTTTCACAGGCGCCGCCGGTATTCGATGCAATCCATTCTCGTCCTCATAGCAGCCCCTGGTAGCGGCGCAATCGATCACGATCTCGTTGCGCGCCTGAGCCGCGAGATCGGGAGCGAGGCCCGCTGGCTCGCTACGCGCGAAGCCGTGGAATTTCTCGTCTCGGAATCGCTCGACGAGGCCAAGATCCGAACCATGCTTGAACGTCGTCCCGTCGATATCGCCGTGGTCGGCACCCAAGGCCGGCGCAAGCGGCTTCTTATCGCCGACATGGACTCGACCATGATCGGCCAGGAATGCATCGACGAACTTGGCATTCTTGCGGGCGTCGGCGATCGCATTAGCGATATCACCGCGCGCGCCATGCGCGGCGAACTCGACTTCGAAGCCGCCCTTAAGGAGCGCGTCGGCCTGATGCGCGGATTGCCGCGGCACGCACTGGCAACCGTTCTGTCAGACAGGATCACCTTCACGGCTGGCGGCCGCAGTTTGATCCAGACCATGCGCTCCCATGGCGCTTACACCGCATTGGTGTCAGGCGGTTTTGTCGAGTTCACCGGCTTTGTCACCGAGCGCCTCGGCTTTCACGAGCACCGCGCCAATGAATTTCTCTGGCACGAGGAGATGCTCACGGGCGAAGTCCGAGAGCCCATACTGGGTCGCGATGCGAAGGTCTCGGCTTTGCGCGAGCTATGCGCCCAGCTTGGAGTAACGCCAGCCGACGCGATCGCAGTGGGCGACGGCGCCAATGACATCCCGATGCTTGAGGCTGCAGGCATGGGTGTGGCGCTTCATGCCAAGCCCAAAGTGCGCGAAGCCGCACCGATCCGGATCGACCACGGCGACCTCACCGCCCTGCTCTATCTTCAGGGCTACAGGCGCGAAGACTTCGTCGAGTAGAGCCGTACACCGCATTTCACCCTCGCCCTTGTGGGGAGGGTTGGGGTGGGGGTTGCGATGATCTCTCATACGGCCAGAATTACTTCAAAGGTCTTCACGACCCCCCACTCTTTATCCCTCCCCACAAGTGGGAGAGACATAACTGGCCCTCAACCCTTCTTGATCTTCACCGCGATGAATCGCATTTCGCCCTGCTTGCCGCCTTTGGACACGAGCAGCAGAACGGAATTCTTGCCCCCCTTTTCGGCTTCTTTCACGCGGGCATCGACATCGCCGGGCGAGGCGACTTCCTTCTCGCCGGCTTCGGTGATCACATCGCCGGCCTCGATACGCTTCTCGGCCGCGGCACTTTCGGATTCGACCGCCGTCACGACCGCACCCTCGACATTTTCGTCGATTCCGAACTGGCGGCGCGCCTCATCGTCGAGCGGAGCCAGCGTCATGCCCAGTGTCTTGATGATTCCATCATCGCCCGCCGACGTCTGCGTCGCGGCGATCTTTTCGCCATCCTCGAGACGGCCGACCACTGCCACGACCGCGACTTCCTTGCCTTTCCGCATCACCTTGACCGGGACGGTGGATCCGACCGGCGTATCGGCGACGATGCGCGGCAGATCCTTCATCTCCACAACTGGCTTGCCGTTGAACTCGATGATGACGTCGCCCGCCTCGATGCCGGCCTTCTCGGCGGGACCTGTCGGCGTCACATCGGCGACAAGCGCGCCGCGCTGTTTGCCGAGGCTCAGGCTCTCGGCAATATCATCGGTCACCGACTGAATGCGAACGCCCAGCCAGCCGCGGCGCGTCTCGCCGAACTGCATGAGCTGGTCGATGACGCCCTTTGCGGTCGCTGCCGGAACCGAGAAGCCGATGCCGACCGAGCCGCCCGAAGGCGAATAGATCGCCGTGTTGATGCCGACCACGTCGCCGGCCAGGTTGAACAATGGGCCGCCGGAATTGCCCTTGTTGATGGCGGCATCCGTCTGGATGAAATCGTCATAGGGTCCGGCATTGATGTCGCGGTTGCGCGCCGAGACGATGCCGAGTGAAACCGATCCGCCAAGTCCGAAGGGATTGCCGATCGCCAGTACCCAGTCGCCGACCCGCAAGGCATCAGAATTTCCGAACTTCACGACCGGAAGGGGCGAGTCCGGCTTCACGCGCAGGACTGCAAGATCGGTCTTGGCGTCGCGCCCGACGAGTTCGGCCTTGAGAACCGTCCCATTCTGGAAGTGAACCTCGATGTTCTCGGCCTTCTCGATCACGTGATTGTTCGTCACGATGACGCCATTGGCGTCGATGACGAAGCCTGATCCCATGGAATTGACGTTGCGCCGCGGCGCCGACGGTCCTTCCCCGCCCTGCTGGCGCTTCTTGAAGAAGTCATCGAAGAATTCGCGGAACGGCGAGTTGGGTCCCAAATCGGGCATCGGAATGGCGTCCACGCCGCTGTCGCCGTCCACCTCCTGCGTGACCGATATCTCGACGACCGCCGGCAGCAATCGCTCGGCAAGATTGGCGATCGACGGCAGTTCCTGTGCTCCGCCCGGATGGACCGCCACTGGCGAAATCAGAAGCAGGCCGGCGGCTACGGCTCCAAATGCCAGCCTCTTGGCCTCACGAAGCTTCCGTCCTGTCATCTTCGATCTCCTGTCCGTCATCCGGTCCCGACTCAAGCGCGACCCGGCTTCATGCGCAAGAATCTTGGCTTCACAATGTCATGAACTCGCAAGCACGACCCGTACCAGCCATACCACGAAAACACCGATCCCGATCGCCGCAACACCCCCGACGCGCAACGCATCGTCGGGTATCTCCTGTATTTGCAGCATAAGCTGCTTCAGCTTTCCCGGCGCACTCGCATAGAGCAGGCCTTCAATGACCAGCACCAGCCCCAGGGCTGTTGCAAACTCGATCATTGCTGGGTCAGCGACGGGGTCTGCGTCTGCGCGCTCGGTTGGTCGCCTGGCGTCGTTGCGGGTTTACTGCCGCTATCGCCGCCAAAATACTTGAAGAACTCGGATTTGGGGCTGAGCACAAACGTGGTCCCGGTACCGGCCAGGCTCTTGGCATAGGCTTGCATGGACCGATAGAATGAGAAGAACTCCGGATCGCGCTGAAAAGCGCCCGCGAATACCTTGTTGCGTTCGGCTTCGCCTTCGCCGCGCAGGATTTCGCCCTGCCGGCGCGCTTCGGACACGACCTCGACATATGTCCTGTCGGCCTGAGCCATCAAACGGATTTTGGCGGCCTCGCCCTTGCCGCGCAGGTCTTTTGCCTCGGCAAGGCGCTCGGATTCCATGCGCTGATAGGTCGCCGTCAAGGCGTCCTTTTGGAGATCGGTGCGCCTGATGCGGATATCGACGATCTTGATGCCGATATTCTCGGCTTCGGCGCGAACCTGATCGCGGATTTCCCGCATCATCACCGCGCGGTCCTTGGAAAGCGCCGCATCGAAATTGCGCTTGCCGTAGGTCTGCCGCAACGCCGAGTCGAGACGCCGCTCGACCTGCGCCTTGGCGATTTCGTAGTCGGCCCCGACAGTCTCGCGGAACTTACGCGGATCGACGACCTGCGCGATGGTGAAGGCATCGACGCGGTACTGTCGGCTGTCGGCGACCTGCACGTCCTTGTCGTTCGATTCCCACAAGAGCAGGCGGTCGTCGATCGGAATGACCGTATCGGCCACCGGCATCTTGGCATAAAGGCCCGGGTCGTTGACGGTCCGGTCGATCTCGCCGAAGCGCAGCACCAGGGCGCTTTCGCGCTGGTCGACCTGAAACAGCGCCATATAGGCGATGAACGCCACGACGGCGATCGCAATAAGGACAACGGTTCGGAACGGGCTCATTGCTGTGTTGCTCCCGTCGTTGCGCTGTCGGTGGTCGTGGTGCCGGTCGTCGTGCGCTTCTGAAGCTCAGGCAGCGGCAGGTACGGCACGACGCCATTTCCGTTTTGGCCTTCGATCAGCACTTTGTTGGATTTGGACATCACGTCCTCAAGCGTCTCCAGATAGAGGCGCTCGCGCGTCACGTCCTTCGCCTTGCTATATTCATCATAGACGCTGATGAAGCGCTGCGCTTCGCCTTGCGCTTCAAGCACGACCTGGGACTTGTAGGCCTTGGCGTCTTCGACGATCTTTGCCGCTTCGCCTTCGGCGCGGCGGATCTTCTGGTTGGCGTATTGGTCGGCCTCGTTGATCAGCTTGGCCTGGTCCTGTTCGGCGCGTTGCACCTCGGCGAAGGCGTCGCGCACTTCAGCCGGCGGATCGGCTTCGTTCAGCCTGATGCCGGTCAGGATGATACCCGACGCGTAGCTGTCGAGTGTTTCCTGGGTGATCGTGAAGACCTGATCTTCAGCCGCTTTTCTGCCACCGGTGCGGAATTCCTCGGCCGGCGTGCGCCCGACGATTTCGCGCATCGCGCTCTCGGCAACGGCACGCAGGACCGCTTCCGGGTCTTTGATGTTGAAGAGATATTCTTCGGCATCCCGGACGCGCCAGAAGACCGTGAACTTGACGCTGACGATGTTCTGGTCGCCAGCGAGCATCAATCCGTCCTCGCCCCCGCCGATTTCGGTCTGGCGCTGCGAAGCGAAGCGGACCTTTTCCATCGTCTCAACCGGCCACAGCGCAAAGTGAAGGCCGGGATCAGCCGTGCGCGTGTAGGCGCCGAACCGCAGCACGACGCCGCGCTCATCCGCCTGGACCTGATAGACGCTGCGGAAGCCAATAAACAGGAGGACCAAGAGGATCGGTAGGATCCACGCCGCGCGCCCACTGCCTGACGGCCAGATATTGCGGAAGCTCGACTGCAGGCGCCGGATGAACTCGTCGAGATCGGGGGAATTGGGAGACCGATTGCCGCCTCCAGGCCCGCTTGGCCCTTGGCCCCAGGGACCGCGGTTGTTACCGCCGCCACCTTGCCAGCCGCCTCCGCCCCCGTCCCTGTTCCATGGCATTACGTAGAATCCTCCCGTGGTCGCACGTCGCGGCTGATATAGGTACCTACCCCCTATATGTCCATGCGTTCAGACGATTAATTAGGCAGCCAGCCAAAGTGGATCGGCGGCACGATTACCATGGCCGGCCTTCGCAGCCGCAGCCTGCGCGGCGTCGATCCCCGACAGATAAGCACCATGTGCGGTTGCATTGAAGTACTGGTGCACGTGCTCCCCGGCCAGAAACACGCGGTCGTGCACAGGCTCAAGAAAAACCTTCCGCGAATCAGCCCGCCCCGGCTTGGCGCAGGCATAGGCGCCGTTGATGAAGGGGTCCGACGACCAATGCGTCGTCGCCGATTTGAGCACCCGTTTGCGGATGTCGGAACCGAAGGCCCGGACCAGCGCCTGAAGCGAAAATTCGGTCATTTCGGCCTCGCCCTTGCGCTCAAGCTCCCTCACCTCCTTGCCGGCGAGGTGGGTCACCGCAATTGGCCGTCCGAAGGGGTGAAGCTCGAAATTGAAGGGCTGCGTCGTTGGCTCTACGGGATCGAAAATATCGGCGTAAGAGGGGTCAAAACCCCGGAAAACATCGCGATCGAAAGAAAGCGCGATCTTCTCGTACCAGCCCATCGGAACATCTTGAAAAGCCTGTTCCAACGACCCCGGAAGCCCCGGGTTGAAGGCGATTTTCCCGGTTTCGATCATGCGCGAAGGCACCGCCAAAATCGCGCTTTTTGCAGCGATTTTGCCGTCTTTCGTGGTGATTTCGACGCCATTCTTGGTGATCGAAACCGCCGAAACCGGCGTGTTGAGCTTGATCGGCAGGTCGCGCGCCAGCTTTGCGACCAGCGCGCCATAGCCGTCTTCGACCGGCAGATTGACGCCGGTATCGCGGTAACGGCCGGCATCAAGCGTCGAAATATCCTCCGGGTCGGCGGAATACATGAGCGCCAGCCAGTGCCGGACCATGGGATTCCAGGGGTGGTTCGGATCGATCACTTGAGACGCGGCGATATCCTTCCCCTCCTGTCCGACCTCGGCGACCTTAGCGAGATTTTCCCAGACATAATCGTCGCGTATCGGCCGGCAGGTCCAACTC
>JAXMCQ010000047.1:0-4639 GCA_046349315.1 Hyphomicrobiales bacterium
GCGCGGCGAGCAGGATTTCGAGCGGCGGTTTGTGCATTGACCGTAGATGGCGAGGCGGACGCTGCATTGTCAAGCGATGAAGGCTAAGGCCGAGAGAGGTCGCGATTCGTCTTCCTCTCATCGGCTGTCGAAAAACGTCAGTAAGAACAACAGCCTATCCATCACAAAATAATCCTTGCAAGTGTTTATGATTTGTTCTATAGGTGAGGGCATTGACGTGCCGTGCCTACCGCTGATTGACATCGTGAAGATGAGGCCAGGATCGGGGCCCGAAATCCGATCCGCGACCGGACATGCACAAGGGTGCATCGTCCGCTTTTCCCGTGCGCAGTGTTTGGTTTGCTGGAGTGGACGCACTCCTGCAGGCGAGCTTCGCGCAAATACCTGGCCAGGCGGGAGAAGCGGGCGAGCCCCTTGGGCGTGTCGGCGCGCTTTTCTCTCCCGACGCGCGTGCGAGGGGAGAGGATGGCCCCGGACCTGTTCCGGGGCCAGGTGAGGGCCCGAGCGAAGCGAGGGTATTGACGAAAGAGCCGCTCTGCTGCGCAGAGCAGCCCTCATCCGCCCTGCGGGCACCTTCTCCCACGCAAAGCGCGGGAGAAGGGGGTGCTTGATTAAGCTTTCGCCGGTAACTCTACATGGTTGGAACTTGTGGCCAATCTCGCGCGACGGGCGCGGAGTTCGTCACTCATGCCCAGAACTGTCTGCGAGGCCGTCGTTTCACAGAGGCCTGGTACGAACCCGTGTATGAGCGCGGCAAAGGCAGCGCGGAAAAGGCGCCCCGAAAAACCGAGCGCAAACGCCATGTGCTCCAGATAGCTTTCGCCGGCGGCGCGCGGATGCGCGGTGAACAACTTGGATAGTACAATCATCTGAAGTCTCCTCTCAGGCCCGGCAAAGCTTGGGAACATTGCCCGGCATCCGGCGGGAAGTGTTCCCAAATATTCTCGCGTATCGGCATAAAATTGGGATAATATCCCAGGATTGACCGGAGATGATAGAATGGATCCCAAGGACCGCGCCATCCTTCGCGAGCTGCAGCGCGATTGCGATCAGCCGATCGAGACACTGGCGGAGAAGGTTCACCTGTCGCGCAATGCCTGCTGGCGGCGGATAAAGACGCTTGAAGCCGAAGGAGTCATCCGAGGCCGTGTTGCCCTGGTTGACGGGACGCGTATCAACCTCGGCCTCATTGCATTCATCGCGATCAAGACCTCCCAGCATGACCCGAAGTGGCTGGAAAAATTCTCTGCTGCCGTCAGGGACCTGCCGGAGATCATTGGCGTCTATCGCACAACCGGAGAAACCGATTACTTGCTCCACGCCGTGGTTCCCGACATTGCGGGCTATGACCGGCTTTACAAACGATTGATCGGGAAGATTCCGCTGACCGATGTTTCCTCGAGCTTTGTCATGGAGAAAGTAAAGGAGACCACCGCCTTGCCCCTCGACTACGTGAAATAAGGTCGCCGCCGCTCAATCGGGTTTTCGCGCCGAGAGATGGCTCGGGATCAGATCTCCGGAATCGAGCGCGCCTTGGCGCCCGCGTGCGCTCCTGAGCCGATCCAGCGCCAGTTCCTCGCCGACGATCGCGGCGAGCTTCATACGCTCCGGCCCCTCAAGCAACTTTATCTCCGCGCAATTGAGCGCTTGCAGGAAGATGCGGCGATCGACGACTCTCACATCACCAAAGCCAGCCCTGTACAGAGCCGCCTCCGCCTCCTGCAATGTCGTAAAGGTGAAGCCCAGCGGGTTGTCATTGAGCCACGCCTTGACGGCGGGGCTCGCTGCCGCGCCGGCCGCAAACAGCCAATCGGAAGCAATGAAGAACCCGCCCGGTTTGAGAACACGCAGGATTTCCGCATAAAGCGACCGCTTATCCGGAATATGGATCATGGCATCCTTCGAAAATACGGCATCGAAGCTTGTGTCTGCGAAGGGCAATGGCCCGGGCTCGACATGGCAGAAGTCGATCCGCCGCGACAGGCCTTTGCCGTCGACGAGCGCCCGCGCCTGATCGACCAGCCATTTGTCGACATCGATGCCGGTGACATGGTCAGCGCCGTGATCGCCGACCAGCAGAAGATCGACACCGCCCAGGCCGGATCCGATATCGAGAAGTTTCAATCCGTGGATGTCATGATCGGTGAGGAGCGCGGCCACTTCGGCCGGCCCGCCGGGCGACAGGAAGCCGTCGCCCCAGGCAAATTGCAGCGCGTCGGTAAAGGCCTTGTCATAAGACATCGGATGGCGTCCTTGGCAAGATCGAAGAGGCTGTCACTGCCCCTCGCGCTTGAGCATCAGGTCGATGCCATTAACGGCACTTTGCAATTGTCGGAATGCCAGGACATTCATGCGCAAATAGGCGGCGGTGACATGCGGCGTGCCGTCCTTCTCCGGCAGTGCAACTTTCAGCGTGAGATGCACGACGCCGTTGTAATGGCCGAATGTCTCGACATCGTCGAAGAAGATGATGGGGGCTTGCGCGCCGCGGTTCGCGATGGGGAGGTCGGCGACCAGTTTCTCAAGCGGCACGGGTGTCTTGGGTTCATCGGCCACGATGGCGCTCCTTCTTGGCAGGTTCAACACATTGCTGCCGAGGGCCGCGCGAGTCGAGTCCCGAACCGTACTCTTGCCAAGCCATCGCGACTCAGTTTGGGCTGGGTGCGGGCATTGAAGTGGGGATCGCACGATGACCACGCTTTCGCGGCGCATGATGATGATGGCTAGCGCGGCCATGGCGGCCGGAGCAACCGGCGAGGTGGCATTGGCTGGGATCGAGCAGCCGCCTTTCGGACCCTCGCCCGCGCCATTGTCGGGCAATGAGCTTCCCTCCTTCCGCTTTCCGATGGGCGCGCAGGAGCCCAAACCCTTCGACGGCGGATGGGCGAAGGAAGCAACGGTGAAGGAATTTCCGGTTTCGGAAAAGCTCGCCGGCGTGCTCATGCAGCTCGCGCCCGGCGCGCTGCGCGAACTTCACTGGCACGCCAATGCGGCGGAGTGGGGCTATGTCATCGACGGGCAGTGCCGGATCACCACGATCGATCCGCAAAACCGCGCCGAGATCGTCGATATTGCGCCGGGCGATGTCTGGTATTTCCCGCGCGGCCACGGCCATTCGATCGAGGCAACCGGCACCAGCGACTGCCGCTTCGTATTGATCTTCGACAATGGCTATTTCTCCGAATTCGGCACCTTCTCGGTGAGCGACTGGATCGCCCACACGCCGGTCGAAGTCCTGGCGCGGAATTTCGGCGTGCCGCCGGAAACCTTCGCGGGCTTTCCGACGCATGAAGTCTATATCGCCAAAGGCCCGGTGCCCGCAGCGCTGCCCGCCGATCCAGCGCCGGGCTCGCTCGACCCGGTGCCATTGACGCACCGCTATCGACTGCTGGCGGCGCGGCCGTTGCCCTATGCGGGCGGGACGCTGCGGCTTGCGTCCGAAGTCGAGTTTCCGATCTCGACAACCGTGACGGGTGCGCTCCTCACCATCAAGCCGGGCGGCATGCGCGAATTGCACTGGCATCCGCACGCGGCCGAGTGGCAGTTCTATTTGAATGGGTCAGGCCGCATGACGGTCTTCGGCTCGCATGGCCGTGCGCGTACCGATGATTTCGCGGCCGGCGATGTCGGCTATGTGCCGCAAGGCTATGGCCATTACATCGAGAATACCGGTGCGGAGGATCTGGAAGTGCTGCTGGCGCTCAACAGCGGCGTCTACCAGTCGATCTCGATCACTGCCTGGTTCGCCAATACGCCACCCGAAGTACTCGCCACCAATTTCGGCAAGCCGGCTGCAACCTTCGCCGATTTCCCGAAAGGTGAGCGGCGGATGCCGTGAAAAGATTTTCGTGCCTTCTCCCCGCTTGCGGCGAGCGAGGTGACTTGGAGACTTGTCATTGCCGGGCTTGTCCCGGCAATCCATTCCTCCGCTAATTGGATGCCTCCAGGGTCGGCACAATGGATCCCCGGAACAAGTCCGGGGATGACAAGTATTTTTCGCCCTAATCCGCAGCGGCAGCCGCGGCGGCGGCGTGCCCATGCGAACGGCCGGGACGGCGCAACAAGAGTGCCAGTGGAATGGAGGCAAGCGCCACATACATCATGAGCCGGTAGTCATTCGCATAGGCGATGACCTGAGACTGCCGTCCGATCTCGGCATTAAGCGCGGCCTTGCCGGCCATCGTGGCGATATCCCAGTTTCTGAGCAGGCCCGGCAAGTGTAGGCCGAGATTGAACGGGGTTACATGGGTGGTCATGTCCGCATGCATGATCGTGGTATTGCGGATCAACAGGAAGGTCATGACCGAAATGCCGATGCTCGAGCCGATATTGCGCATGAGGCTGAAGAGTGCGGCCCCTTGCGTGCGGTAATGCGGGGCGAGCGTTGCGAATGTGATCGTCGACAGCGGGATGAAGACGAAGCCGAGGCCAAAGCCTTGGATGATGCCATTGCGGATGAGGACGCTTTGCGAGACGTCGAGCGTGTAGCCCGACATTTCCCACAAGGTGAAGGCGATGAGCGACAGGCCGAAGGCGAAGATCAAGCGCGGATCGATCTTGGTGATAACGCGTCCGACAATCATCATGGCGATCATCGTGCCGATGCCGCGCGGTGCGAGCACGATGCCGGCGGAGAGCA
>JAXMCQ010000048.1:0-4255 GCA_046349315.1 Hyphomicrobiales bacterium
TTCACGCGGCGCACGATGTCGAGATAGGGCATGCCGGGCTTCACCATCACCATGTCGGCACCCTCGGCGATGTCGAGCTCGACCTCGCGCAGCGCCTCGTCGGAATTGGCGCTGTCCATCTGGTAGGTGCGCTTGTCGCCGGTCAGCGTCTTCGCCGAACCAATGGCGTCGCGGAACGGGCCGTAGAAGGCCGAGGCATATTTCGCCGCATAGGACATGATCTGCACGTCCTCGAAGCCGGCATCGTCAAGCCCCTCGCGGATGGCGCCGACCCGGCCGTCCATCATGTCGGAGGGGGCGATGATGTCGCAGCCGGCTTCGGCCTGCGTCAGCGCCTGCTTGACCAGCACGGCAACGGTCTCGTCGTTGAGGATCTTGCCGTCGGCAATCAGCCCGTCATGGCCGTGGCTGGTGAAGGGATCGAGCGCGACGTCGCAGAGAACGCCGATATCGGGAAATTCCTTCTTGATCGCGCGCACCGACTGGCAGACGAGGTTGTCGGGGTTGAGCGCCTCCGAGCCGCTCTCATCGCGCAGCGATGGTTCCGTGTAGGGGAACAGCGCAATGCAGGGGATGTCGAGCTTTGCGGCGCGCTCGGCGTCGCGCACCACCTGGTCGACGGTCAGGCGATCGACGCCCGGCATCGAGGCGATCGGCGTGCGCGTGTTGTTGCCGTCGACGACGAACATCGGCCAGATCAAATCGTCGGTCGTGAGCACATTCTCGCGCACCATCCGCCGCGCCCATTCCGACTTGCGGTTGCGGCGGAGGCGCACCGTGAGATCGAGCGATGGCGTGGAGAGGGCGGCGGGCCGGCGCGGCGTATCGCGCATTTCGATCGGGCGGCCGAACTTGATCGCCATGGAAAACTCCTCAAACGGCTGATAGCCTGGATTTGGACTAATTTTAGCAGCTTGCCGCGGACGCGTCACGGCCGCTTGATCTGCCGCAACGGCCAATTGATTTTAACGCTTGTCCGGGCCAAGACTGCAGCCCACGGGCAGGGGATTCCTGCCGAAACCGGCAGGAACGAGCGCCAAAACCCGATGTCCGACACCTCCACGCGCGATCCATCGCGGGACGCCCTGACGGCCGCGGCGCTGACGTCCGAGCGCATCGAGCCCGACGAGAACGCCTGGACGCGGCGACTCGTGCTGTTCCTGCGCGTGATGGCGGTGCTGTCGATCCTCAAGGGCCTCTATCACTGGGCGCAGGTGACCGGCTTTGTCGGCGGCGAGGAAGAGGCGTTCGAGAACCAGACCATGGCCTGGCAGACCGCGACGATCTATTTCGCCGTGATCGAACTCGTCGCCGCCGTCGGCCTGTGGCTCGCCACGCCATGGGGCGCGGTCGTGTGGCTCACCACCGTCGTGTCGATGGCGGTGATCGAACTGATGTTTCCCGGCATCTATGGCGGCAGCCTTATCGTGGTCGCGGTCGAAGCGGTGATGCTTGCCGGTTATCTCGTGCTCGCCTGGATGGCGGCGCGCGAACGCCCGCCATAGCGCAACCCGATTGCGGGCACGCAACGCGGTTGCGGGCATGCAACCTGGCTGCGAACGGATTCTTCACCGCGTTTGCAGCGGATTTTCGCGAAATTTAGCGGTAACTTTCCGGTCACCCTAAAGGGTTCCCTCACACCTGTTACCCAGCCGTTGCGAAACCGCACCAGGCTGTTCTGGAACGCGACAGGGGCGCACCGGGCAGGGCAGACGAAGCGTGAACAGTTGGGCCCCAGCGTGAACAGAGAATTGCGAAAAGTCCTTCTGGCACAGGCTTAATCTGCGATTCACTCTCTTAAATTCATGATCTCTTTATTGTCTTGTTTAAGCTGATCTTCAAACCGCTCCCCTAAGTTGTGGCTATCAGGCGGGACAAAAGTTTCGTCGAATGAGTGTCGATAAAAACGACAACAGGGGAAGTGTCATGATGAAAGCCGTTGCGACGGCGGTGGAAACCGCTGACCGTGCTGCTGGCCAGACTGGGGTGCAGCCGCTCTATCTCGAAGCTCTCACTCTGGTGGAGCGGCTTCATCGCCGCCTGCTCGACGTTATCAAGGACGAATTCGACCGCCGCGGCCGCGCCGACATCAACTCGGTGCAGGCTCTGCTGCTCTATAACATCGGCGACAAGGAGCTGACCGCCGGCGAGCTGCGCACCCGCGGCTACTATCTCGGCTCCAACGTCTCCTACAACCTGAAGAAGCTCGTCGAGCTCGGCTTCCTCGATCATCAGCGCTCGCGCGTCGATCGCCGCTCGGTCCGCATCCGCCTGACTCCGCAGGGCCAGGAAGTGCGCAAGATCGTCGACAGCCTCTACCAGAAGCACGTCAAGACGGTGGAGCAGGTCGGCGGCATCTCCGGCGAGGAGTTCGCCACGCTGAACAAGTCGCTGCACCGCCTCGAGCGGTTCTGGACCGACCAGATCCTCTATCGTCTCTGAGAATTTTGACGGCCAAGCCGGCCGCACAGAAGACCGGCAGCCGTTAAAACCAGACGATACTTCCCAAAAAGCGCATCGGGACCGGGTTTTCCGGGTCCGGTGCGTTTTTGTGTGTTTGTGTGGAAAAATCCGGCAATCCCGATTTGGAACTTATTTGGGTGCTCCGCTTTATCCGTCCGAAGCGGAGGACTTGAACATGCTGGTCGAACGCGGATTGCAGGTGATGAATGTCGAGGCGGTAGGCGAAGCCTACGCCATCGCATCCAACTATCTGCGCCGGACCGGCGCGATCGCCGACACCATCGCCACCAATGAACGCCTGCTCGGCATCATCGTGCAGATGTTCCAGCGTGGCGAGTACAACAAGATCCGGCTGGCCAACAAGGCGATCGCTAAGTTCGAGGCCGAGACGCTGATCGCCTGACGCGCATCATCCTGCGATGCCTGATCCCGCAACGGAGCCATCCATGCAAGCCGCCATCGACCGCATCATGCAGACCTACGGCCTGCTGGTGAACCAGACCGCTGCCGCCAGCGACGAGGCACGCGAGAAGGTGACGGAATACGTGAAGACCCTGTTCGACGCGGGCGAAAAGGACGAGCATCGCCTCGCGGTATGCGGCCTGACCTATCTGCGCCAGCTCGACGGCTCCAGCGATCCCGTGAAGGCGGGATTTACGGGGCTGTAGGAGCGTCGTCAGGCGTCGGTTTTTCAATTTTTGCGAGACATGTTAGATAAGTTCCCTTTAAGCGCGATGCGCATTCCTGCGCAACGCCGGGTATGGGGGACAATGTGGCTTGGAGCGATGGAGTAGACCCGAAAAGTCCGGCATTCCAAATTGCGGCGTCTACCGCAAAGCGAATGCGCGTAATAGCCGGTCCCGGGACTGGAAAGTCGTTTGCCATGAAGCGGCGTGTTGCGCGCCTTCTTGAGGATGGAATTAAGCCGAAGGAAATACTGTCTGTAACGTTCACCAGAGTTGCAGCCGAAGACCTTCATCGCGAGTTAATTCATCTCGGAGTACCCGGATGCGACGATCTCGAGGGACGAACGCTACATAGTTTAGGGTTGCAGATACTCTCACGGAAACATGTTTTTTCGGCGCTTGGTCGAACACCGCAGCCTCTCAATCACTTCGAGGAAGATCTGCTGCTCTGCGATCTTAAGGCGCTTTTCGGCGGAAAGACGAAAGCCGGCGAACTCTTGCAAGAGTACGTCTCAGCGTGGGCAGTGGCCCAAGGTGACGAGCCTGGCTTTCCCGCAAACTCCGAACAAGAGAAATTCGCCAAGGCAGCTCTGGATTGGCTCAAATTTCACCAAGCGATGCTCATTGGGGAGATCGTTCCGTATTTGCTTCTCTATCTAAAACATAATCCTGCCGCGGAAGAGCATGCCGAATTCAAGCACGTCTTAACCGATGAATACCAAGATCTGAATAAGGCCGAACAGACCATCATGTCGTATCTGAGCGCAAATGCTCATGCATGCATTGTTGGAGACGATGATCAATCCATTTATAGCTTCAAGTTTGCCCACCCAGAGGGAATTCGAGAGTGGCACACTATTAATCCCGGCACGAGCGATCATGCTCTCGACGAATGTCAGCGTTGTCCGACCACCGTTGTCGAGATGGCGAACGCGTTGATCGCTCACAATCAGAATCGCAAGCCTAGAGTTCTCAAAGGAATTGCAGCTAAAGGCAAAGGCGATGTCGAGATAGTTCAGTTGAAGACCCTTGCCGGAGAGGTCAACTGGATCGTTGATCGTGTTGTTGACCTGACAGAAAATCAGTCGGTTCTTCCAGGGGAAATC
>JAXMCQ010000049.1:0-3308 GCA_046349315.1 Hyphomicrobiales bacterium
GCCCTCATCCTGATGAGCTCCGCCGGCACCGCATCCGCTGCTTCCTTCAACTGTAATTATGCCAAGCTTCCGGCCGAGGTTGCGATCTGCAACAGCCCGCGCCTGCAGGACATGGATCAGCAGATGGCCTCGCTCTATTTCCGGCTCAGCAACAATGCGCCGGGCGGCATGGCACGCCAGATCAGGTCCGAGCAGCGGGCTTGGATTGGGCGCCGCAATGCCTGCGGCTACGACCAGGGCTGCCTCAAACGCGCCTATCGCAACCGCATCAACCAGCTCGAGAACTGGGCCGACCAGCTTTAGGGCGGCTTCAGCCGGGCGCGCAGATCGCGCAGCGATACCGTTTCCCAAATCGCGACGATGACAAGCACGCTCATCGCCAGGGCGCCAAGGCTCAAGGTCTCGAAATAAAATGCGACCGGCACAAGCAGCGCCAGAAGCACCAGTCCAACCAAATGCGAGAGTGGAAAGTTCGGCGCGAAGGTGCGTTTGAACAATCCCACGCCGAGAATGAACAAGGCCGGTCCGCCCAGGATCGCAGCAATCGCCGGCGCTTCGATATGGCCGACCGGATGGGCGAGAACCAGTTCATCGGAAACCGCGCACACCACAATGCCGGCGACGATCGGCAAATGCAGGTACGTGTAGGCAAGCCGCGCGAGACGGCCAGGATCGCTTGCATGCTCGATCGTATGGGTGCCGCGCGCATGGCCGGTATCGAAATAGATCCACCACATTGCGACGCTACCGACAAAGGCCACGACGAAAGCGGTGATTACCACCGGACTCCAGGCCGTCTCGGCGAAAGTCGCGCCGGTGACGAGAATGGATTCGCCGAGCGCAATGATGATGAAAAGCGCGCAGCGCTCCGCCAGATGGCCGCCTGAAATATTCCAGTCCGCAGTGGTCGAGCGCCCGAGCCCGGGCACGACGAACCCCGCCGAAGGCCCGGCATATTCGATGGCAAGTGCGATAAGCCAGAGCACCAATCGCATTTCGCGCTCGCAGAGGGCGCCGGCCAGCCAGAAGACGCCGGCGATGGCGAGCCAGATGAGGATGCGCCGGAAATTTTGGGCAAGGACGGTTTCGCCCGCCTTGCGCAGCGCCCAGAGCATGAACAGGCTGCGGCCGACCTGGATGAAGACATGGGCGCCCGCATAGGCGATACCCATGGCGCCGAATGCGTCAGGGATCGAGGCCGACATGACCAGCCCTGCGAGCATCAGCACCATCAGCATCAGCCGTACGGGCGTTAAATCGGGATCGAGCCAATTGGCCGTCCAGGATGTGTAGATCCACACCCACCACACCGCCATGAACAGGATGGCGGTTTCAATCGCACCGAGCACGGTCAGGTGGGCGAGCAGCGCATGCGACAGTTGCGTGATGGCGAAGACGAAGACCAGATCGAAGAACAGTTCGATGAAGGTCACCCTGCCCTGGGCGCCAGCTTCGAGGCGGCGCAACAGATCATTGCCATGGCCGTTGCCGGTCATTTTCGCTCCATACGAATCAGATTTTGGGGACAGTATAGGCTTCGGCTGGGGCTCGGGGCGTTTGGCGCCTCCTTGCGAAACCCAATTATCGAAGCATGACGAGATTCGTACTAATAGCTGCGCATTAAGTCAAGCATTTTATTCTGAAAAATAGGACTTTACTAATTCGATAGCCCGATCAATGACTTGTGGACCATCGTTGCGCGGGCGGCAGAAATTGCTCCGTGTACAAACGATTCTGGAAAATCGCGAGTTACGCCACCGCCCCGCATCTGGATTGCAGATGCAGGGCGGTGAGCGTGTCCTGTTAGGCTGTTTGACGCGAAACCGGCTGATCAGCTTGTCCCGGGCGATCGCTGGTGTTTTTGTTTTTCCGTTTCCGGGGTGAGTGCAGTTTGACTCGCGAGGCCTCGCCAAGAAGTAAACGCCAAGCGGAGTCTCGAACTTCGGTTAATCCTTGGTTGAATCGGGCCGCAGCCACCCGGCAACAAGCTCGATCTGGTCGTCGGCCATCAAGGCCGGCGCATGCCCGACGCCTTCAAACGTCGCCAAGGTCGCTTGCGGTCCAGTCGCCGTCATTTGCAACGCCGTGTCGGCAGTCAGCAATTGGCTCTCGCTGCCGCGGAGCAGGAAAGTCGGGCAGCGGATTTTCTCCCACAGGGCCCAGAGATCGACATCGGCATCAGCCATCTGCGCATAAGGAACCTTGATCTGAGGATCGTAGTGGAGACGCAATCCTCCATCGGCATCGCGAACACTGTGGCTCACGAGATGATGCCATTGCGCATCGCTCAAGGGGCCGAAGCCCGCGTGAATTTCGCGCAGATAGCTTTCTGCATCCTTCAACGAAGGAAATAGCGGATCGCGGCCGACATAGATCTTGAGCTGCGCGAGCGCGGCCTGCGAGATGAACGGCCCGATGTCGTTGAGAACCAATCGGCGGATCGGATTGTTCTCACCCGCGGCGATCAGCATGCCGATGAGGCCGCCCATTGAGGTTCCGACCCAATCGACGGAGTCGAGGCGCTGTTCCTTCAAGAACTGCAGGACGTGCCCAACATAGGCCGGAACGACATAGCCCATGGGATCGGCAAGCCATGAGCTCGTGCCGCGGCCAACCATGTTCAGCGCGATCACGCGCGCGCCGCGATCGACGAGCGCCTTGGCTAGAAAATCAAAATCGCGGGCATTGCGCGTCAGTCCGTGCACGCAAAGGATTGTCTGCGCCGCATCGGACCTGCCCCATTCGGCATAGCCGATCGTGACGTCATGCGGCGCTGGAAGCGATAGTCGGGCTTGTTTCATACGACTGTGACACGGAATTTGGCGGTAAATTTCTCACCGGGTTTCACGATCGGCAAATCCTCGCCGCTCGCCAGCGCATTGGTTGGCGCGGTCATCGGCTCCAGGGCGACAAGATCCTGGCCTTTGGGCGCATAGACCTGCGCGAAGAGAAAACCCTCGAGAAAATCGACGGCGATCATCCGACCGCCGCCAGACAGTGCTAGTCGCGCAGGGTTGCTCTCGAGCGCAAAGCCATCGTCATAGATCGTCATGCCAAGGGCATCGTCCCTTGCCGCAAAGTCGGTGCGCGCGCCCATGGGAATCCCGCGAGCATCGAGAAGGAGCTTCTGCATCGATGGCAGATGCAACCGCCAATCGGCCCGCGCCACATCGCTCAATCCGAAATAGGGATGAAAGCCGAAGCTCACCGGAACCGGGTCACGATCGGCAATGACGTTCACGACGATCGACAGAGCATCTCCAAGTTCGACTTCCATCTCGAGCTTGTGTGGAAATGGAAAGACCGAC
>JAXMCQ010000050.1:0-2665 GCA_046349315.1 Hyphomicrobiales bacterium
AGCATCGTATAGGCGCTGCCGATCGTCGCATAGGCAGCAGAAAAATTGGGATTGATCCGCAAGGCCTGCTTGAATTGCAGAATCGCTTCCTCCGGCCGTCCCAGCAGCGTGCTCAAAACCAGGCCGTAGATGAACAGCGAATATTCATCCTGTGGCCCAAGCCTTGCCGCCTCGCGGGCGGCGGCAACGATGCGCGCGATCATTTCCGGCGAGCCTTGCCTGAAGCCCATGGTCAATAATTTCAGCATTGCGGAGGCATGGATCTGGTGCGCCTTGGCGCTCAAGGGATCGAACGCCACCAACCGGCGGCCGATCTCTTCGGCGCTCTGAAGGCTTTCGCGCGTTCCGCGATAGAGTTCACGGCGGCCGCGCGCCGCAAGCGTCCAGAAGTCAAGGTCCTCTTCGGTCGCCTGCTCGGCAAGATCGCCCTCGTTGATCATCAGGCGCGTATGGGTCGATGCGGCGACGGCGCGCACCACTTCGTCCTGGACTTCGAAGAGGTCGGCGAGATCGCGGTCGTATTTCTCGGCCCATAAATGGCTGCCGCTCTGGGTCTCGATGAGCTGTGCGGTAATGCGCACGCGATTGCCGAGCTTGCGGACGCTGCCTTCGAGCACATAGCGCACGCCCAATTCCTTGCCGATGCGGGCGATATCGACGGAGCGGCCCTTGTAGGTGAAGACTGTGTTGCGGGCGATGACGAGGGAATCGCCGATGCGCGAAATCTCGGTGATCAGGTCTTCGGTAATGCCGTCGGCGAAGAATTCCTGCTCGGCATCATTGCTCATGTTGAGGAATGGCAAAACGGCAATCGACAGGCGCGGTTCCGGGGTGGGCCGGGTGCGCCGGTCGGCATTCTCTATGGCCGCCGGCGATGCGCCGATCTGGGGAACCAGCGAGAAAACGCGGATCGGCTCGGCGATGTTCTTGAGCTCGCGCAATCCAAGGTCCGAAAAAGCAACCGGCAGTTTGCCGGCGATGTCGTCGCGCACGGCGCCGGAAATCGCGATGCCGCCCGGTTGGGCCAGGGTTTCGAGGCGTGCGGCAATATTGACCGCGGTCCCGAACACATCGCCGTTGCGATAGATGACATCGCCCATGCTGACGCCGATGCGAGTCTGCAATTCGGCGCTGTCGGCGGAATGCTGGGCGAGCACTTCCTGCAGGATGATGGCACAGCTCACCGCGTCAACCGCGCTGGGGAATTCGGCCATGATGCTGTCGCCCGCAGTATTGGCGATGCGGCCCTGGTGGCGTTCGATCTGCGCGGCAGTGAGGTCGCGCAGATTGCCCAGCGCCGCCAAAGTGGCGGCCTCGTCGGCCTGCATGCGCCGCGAATAGCCAACAATATCCGAGGCCATGATCGCCGCAAGGCGTCGATCGGGCCTGGCAATCTCGATAGAGGAGGAAGCAGTGTCTGACATTGCGTGAGCGATTAATTGGGAGCGGAGGCAATTGCCGACAATAGCCCCGATCCGGAATAAATGGTGGTGCATGCGCAAAAACGCAAGCGGCCGGGATTTGGTCAGGCAAACCAGGCCCGATTTGCCAAAGAATTAGGCACTCAATTCACGCAAAACGACGAATCCTAGCCGTATGGCCGTTCTCGCAGACCGCAACCACCGCCGCCGTCTACGCTGCTCAACGGGCCGACGCGAACGCGGCATCGCACCGGCAGGCGGGGTGTCGGCGTGGCTGCAAGCCTATTTTTCCGACTTGTTCCAAAGGTCCTGCAAGGGCTCGAACCAGTAATTTTCGTCCTTCTTGTCCTTGAACCGTGATCGGTGATTCAGGCAGTCGCCAAGGCTGTAGGCGGCATTGCTCGAGCGGAAAATGCGTATCTTCTCGATTGCCGTCTCCATCATGCGCGCTGCTTCATCGGCATGTAGAGCTTGCAGTGCTTGAGCCTTGCGGTAGAGGGCGACGGCCATAAAGAGATCGGAATCCGGGACATAGGACCAGTCGCCAGGCCTTGAGCGCATGCTTCCCAACACGTCGATCGCCTCATCGGTCTGTTTATCCTGGTAATAGGCGAAGCCCAGATTCCACCTATACCAGTCGGGGATTTTGGTCGCCCGCAGAAGGAGTGTGATTGCAGTCTTGGGATCGCCGGCATGAAGGTAGCCTTCCGCAGCTTCTGCGAGGATGCCCGGCTTGCGGTCGAGAAGGTCGGTCTCGTTGTCGTAAAGATCGATCCCGATCCTGTAGTGATCGATCGCGCCGCCATGGTCGCCATTGTTGAGGAGGTAGAAGGCAAGATCCCAATGTGTCGCAAAGTCGTACTCGTCGAGCCGTACACCCTCGCGCGCCCAACCCTCGGCCACTCCCATTTTGCTGTCGTCGAGCCAGCCGCGCAGAACGCTGCGCACTTGCGTGTAGGAACGCCACCCCCAGGCGCGCGCGTACTCGGGGTCCATTCTGGTCACTGTCTCGAATTTCGCGCGAGATTCAGCCATTTTAACTTCGTCGACAACGGTAAACAGGCGCTCCGCCTCGAGATAAAGCTTGAACGCATCGCGATTCTTTGTGCCGTGCATTGTGTTTCTCCCCCGTAGTTCCACTCCAAAAATAACTAGTCGCTCAGTCCCGCCTGTCGGACGGCGCCAAGCCAATGTTCTTCATCCTTCTCAATTCTGAACGCCGTGCGTCGCCGCAGCTTGCCGAT
>JAXMCQ010000051.1:0-1869 GCA_046349315.1 Hyphomicrobiales bacterium
CGGCAGCAAGGCAGGCCTTTCGCTTGTGCAGCAGAAAACGCGGCCCATTCCTGACTTTCGTGACGTCACGACGCCGCGCTGCGGCATTCGTCGAACCGGTCATTGATCCGTCTCGCAGCATTGCCATCCGCTGATTTGAGGGAAGTGGAGCTTTCGGCGGTGCGGTGTGCCCACTTTGGCATGATGCTCTCAAGCCGCCCTTGCCAAACCATTCGCCTCGCGGTATTCCATTGGAGCACCGAGGGGCCATGATGAGCGTTCAAAAGCAGTCCGTCAGCTTTACCGACACAGCCTTTGCCTTTGCAAAAGAGCTGGTAGAGGCCGGCGAGTATCCCAACGTGAGCGCGGCGGTTTCGGGTGAGCTGGTAAAGGCCAAGGCAGGGCGAGAGCGCGAAAGGCTGGTTCTTGAGGCGGAACTGGGGCGCCGCCTGGCATTGCCGCTCGATCAGTGGGAACCGGTTGGGGATGCCTCAAAGGTCACAGCAGGGGCGCGGGCCCATCTGGCGGCGATGGCACGCAAAATCTGATGCGCTTTGTTCGGCACCCGTTTTTCGAACGGGATCTGATCGGCATCGTCGACCATATCGTCAACGTAACCCAAGGCGACGTCAACGCTGCTCTGCGAAGGCTGGACGAGGTCGACGCAATGCTGGAAGCGATCAAAGACAATCCTGCATCCGGCGTCCGTCTTGGCGGAGCGCTTGATGGGTGGCTGGTGCGCCATGGTGGCGCCGGGCACCGCCTGACGATCGTGTTCCGGCCGGATCTTGCGGCAGGACGGATCTATCTCGCCCTCGCGGCATTCGGAGGGCGGGACTGGATGACGTTGGCGCCGACCCGGAACACGTTCTCGGAATAGGCGTCCTGTGATAGGCTGGCTTGTCGGCAAGATGCTGACGATGGGTGGCGCGCGGCGGATCGGAGGATGTGTCATGACCACCGACAACTTGCCCGCAATACGCGCCTGCCGTCCGGCCTGGAACAAGGGCCGAATCGTCGGCCAGAAGCGACCGTTGCAGCCAAAGCACGTCTGGGCGATCAGGGTCCGGCTCGAAATCGCCGCCAATGTCCGCGACCTGGCGCTCTTCAACCTCGCCATCGACAGCAAATTGCGGGGCTGTGATCTCGTGAGGCTCAGGGTTGCTGATGTTTACGCGGCCGGCCAGGTCAAGGAACGGGCCTCGATCATCCAGAGCAAGACCCGGAAACCGGTTCGCTTCGAGATCACCGAGGGAACGCGCAAATCGATCACGGCCTGGCTTAATAATCCCTTGATGATCGGGTCGGAACATCTGTGGCCGGGCCGCTTTCACGAAAGGCTGCATATCTCGACCCGTCAGTATGCCCGGCTGGTCCGAGATTGGGTCACATCGATCGGGTTGGAGCCAACATCCTATGGCACCCATACGATGCGCCGGACCAAGGTCGCGCAGATCTACCGCAAGACCGGCAATCTCCGCGCCGTTCAATTGTTGCTTGGGCACACCAAGATGGACAGCACGGTGCGATATCTTGGCGTCGAACTGGAAGACGCGCTCGCAATCGCTGAAGCCGTAGAAATCTGAAGCGAGGGGTCGCCTTGACAAGGGCGGCCCAAAGCGGACCTTCATCCCGACGCCGAGCGCCGCGTTGCAGCTTCTCCAGACCGGCCATTCGCTGCGGGTGCTCGATTTCTTTAGTGTCTGAGGTCCGCACTGCGGACGAGGTGAACTTTCGCTGCGGCCGCTCCAACGGCCGGTTTGTGCAGTCTTTCGGCTCGGTCACCTCATGTTTTTTGCCCTTTGGACACTGTGCCAGGCAAAAGCGACATACGCACCAGTGCAAGCTGCGATCGCTCCTCGCAAAAGCTCTCTTCCGGTGCCGGCACCC
>JAXMCQ010000052.1:0-1797 GCA_046349315.1 Hyphomicrobiales bacterium
GACGGCCACGATGATCGTGGCGGCGAGCGTCGCTTGCGGCAGGTCGGCGAGATAGGGCGTCAAATACAATGTGGCGAGCGCAATGCCGACAGCCGCGAAGGCTCCCGCGGCGGGTGTTTCGGCACCGGCGCCAAAATTCACCACTGACCGCGCAAATCCACCGGTCACCGGAAAGCCACTGGAGATCGCCGAGGCGATGTTGGCGACACCCAATCCGATCAATTCCTGATTGGGCTCGATCCGCTGCCGGCGCTTGGCGGCCAGCGTCTGGCCGACGGATACCGATTCTACGAAGCCGACAAGGCTGATCATGAAGGCCGGCAGAGCCAGTTGCAGCACGAGGTCGAGATCGATGCCTGGCAATGTAATCGGTGGAAGCCCGGCCGGTATTGATCCCACGACCGCAACGCCCTTCGCCCTCAGCGCGAGTCCGGCAACGGCGAGCGTTGCCGCTATGACGACAAAAACGGGACCCGATCTTGCGACTGCATCGGCTGCGCGCGGCAGCATGCCGATGAAGGTCAGTACGTGCTTCAAATAGCGCCGGGCCAACACCAGGGCCGCGAGCGAGAGTATACCGATCGTTGCCGTAAACCCGTTGATCTCGGCAATGTGGTGGCCGAGCGATGCAAGCATCGTCTGCAACGTCTGGCCGCCAGCGCTGATCCCAAAGAGATGGCGCAATTGCCCGACCGCAATGAGAATTCCCGAAGAGGCAATGAAGCCGGCAATGACCGGGTGGCTGAGAAAATTTGCGATGAAACCTAGCCGGAACAGGCCCATCGCAACCAGCATCAGACCTGAAAGAGCGGCGAGCAGGATGGCGGCCGTCAGGTACTCCACCGAACCTTGAGCGGCGACCGAACCGGCCGCGGTCGCCGTCATCAACGAAACAATGGCGACCGGCCCCACCGCAAGCGTGCGGCTGGTGCCGAAAAGGGCGTAGGCAACAAGCGGCAGGATGCTCGCATAAAGGCCGATTTCGGGCGGCAATCCCGCCAGCATGGCATAGGCAAGGGATTGCGGGATCAGCATGATGGTGACGATGATCGCCGCCGTGAGATCGCCGGAAAATTCGCTCCACCGGTAATTGCGTGCCCAGGCCAGCGCCGGAATGAGATCGCGAATCCTATCGACGCCTGACCGGTTCGGCGCGCTATCCGGCTCTGCCGCCACCGCAGTCTTCGCTGCATCCTGCATTGGTCGCCTTCAACTCAAGCCTGGTGAGCGGGCTTTGCAAGATATTCGCGACCGCGCAGCATGGCACGCCAGTAGACCGGCGGAAGCACGCGCTCTTTCAAGAACCAAGCAGTACGGCTCGGCTTGAGATCATCAATGATCCATTTGGGAAAGCTGGGCAGGCGCTTGCCGCCATAGCCGAATTCAGCGAGCACGATTTTACCCTTTTCGACGGTCAAGGGGCAGGATCCATAGCCATCATAGACGGCATTGCGCGGTTCGCTAACGAGGCCCATGTCGACCAAAACATTCTCGGCTACGACAGGGGCCTGTTTGCGGGCGGCCGCCGCAGTCTTGGCGTTGGGCGCGCTCATGACGTCGCCGAGGCTGTAGATGTTCTCATAATTCTTGTGGCGCAACGTATACTGATCGACATCGACCCAGCCGGCAGCGTTGGCGAGCGGACTCACGCGGATGAAGTCCGGCGCCGATTGCGGCGGCACGACATGGATCATGTCGAAGCGCCTTTCGATCGTCTGCGTGCGGCCATCTGCGTCCGTCTGGGTGAACCAGGCGGTCTTGGCCGGGCCGTCGATGGCCTTAAGATTGTGGCCGAAA